>CAMDFD010000005.1 GCA_945897365.1 Bordetella parapertussis
GTGAGCGCGAGGATCTTCAAACGTCCACTCGCAACATTATTTAACGCAGTCGCCAACGAAGTCTCAAAAGAGATTGGGATCTGATTGGCGAGCAAGTCTTGCATCGCTGGACCCGCACCCTTGTAAGGGACGTGTGTCATTTTGATCCCAGCGCGTTGAGAAAACATTTCTGCCGTCAGATGCGGAATCGAACCATTGCCCACGCTCGCATAGTTCACCTTGTCGGGATTCGCTTTTGCGTAAGCAATCAGCTCCTGAACCGTGTTGTAAGGTGCCGCCACATTGGCCACAATCGCGCCATCTGTCGTGATGACATTGGTGAGCGGTGTGAAGTCCTTGCTGGGATTGAAACCAAGATTTTTTGTGACATGCGGCGCAATCGACATGGCGCTCACCGTCAAAAGACCCAAGGTATAACCATCAGGCTTGCTGCGCGCGACATATTGAGTACCGATGTTGCCACCCGCGCCGGCTCTGTTTTCTACCACGACCGGTTGATTTAAATATTTGGTGAGATTTTTAGCCACCTCGCGACCGGCAATATCCGTTATTCCGCCTGGTGGAAACGGCACCACTAAGGTGATGGTCCTATTTGGATAGTCCGCTTGCGCAAAAGCAAGCGACGACACACTCAGCGCCGCCGCACAGGCAACAATACTCAGTGCGTTTAGTTTGGTTTTATTCATGTTGTCTCCAGATTATTTTTATGTACTTAAAAAGCAAATTAACATAGTTGACTGACAAATTTGGTCGTTAAATAACTCTGTATCCCCTCCGCGCCACCTTCGGAGCCTTGGCCGCTATCCTTGATGCCACCGAACGGCAGCTCGCACACGATCATCTGCGTGTGATTGATCCCGATCATGCCGGCTTCAAGTTCGTTACCCAAGCGGATCGCACTGCGTGTCGACTCCGTAAAGCCATAAGCCGCCAAGCCATACGGCAAACGATTGGCCTCCTCGATGGCCTCATCCAGGGTGTCGAAAGGTAAGACCACCGCGATCGGACCAAACGGCTCCTCGTGCATCACCATCGCGTCCGGGGCGACATCAGCCAAGATCGTCGGCTGCCAAAATAAGCCAGGACCCGATACCCTCTCGCCACCCGTCATGATCCGCGCGCCTTTGGCTTTTGCATCCGCGACCATCTCACCGATGGCTTTGATGCGACGCGTATTCGAAAGAGGGCCCACCTTGGTCTCAGGATCCAGACCATTGCCGATTTTCATTTCCTGGGTGTAGCGGACAAATAGTGCTAGAAACTCCTCATACACACTGCGCTCCACTAAAAACCGCGTGGGGGATAAACAGATCTGTCCTGTCCCACGGAACTTGCCAGCCGCAAGAATCTGGGCGGTCTTGTCCAAGTCGGCGTCTTTGCACACGATGACCGGTGCGTGTCCCCCCAACTCCAGCGTGATGGGCTTGAGTGCACGACCCGCCATGGCGGATAGGTGACGTCCAACGGGGACCGAGCCTGTAAACGAGACTTTGCGGATCACGGGAGATTGAATTAAGCACTCAGAGATTTCGCTGGGCTCACCAAACAAGATATTCAACACCCCGTTGGGCAAGCCTGCGTCCTGCAACGCACGGGCGATCTCTACCGCGGTGGCTGGGCATTCCTCACCGGGCTTGATGATGATCGAACAGCCCGCAGCCAAGGCTGCGCCAATCTTGCGCGAGGGTGTAATCGCCGGAAAATTCCAAGGTGCAAAGGCTGCCACAGGACCGATCGGCTCTTTCTTGACCATTTGTTGCACGGCCATATTTCTGGAGGGCACCAAGCGACCATAGACGCGGCGACCTTCTTCGGCGAACCATTCAAAATAGTCCGCGGAGCTATTGAGCTCATAGCGCGCCTCGAACAAAGGCTTGCCTTGCTCCATCGTAAGCTTTTGCGCAATCGACTCGCCTCGCTCTCGCAACAAGGTGGAGGCTTTACGCAAAATCTTGGCACGCTCAAACGCCGACGTGTTGCGCCAGACCTTGAAGCCACGCTCCGAGGATTCGAGCGCCCGCTGCAAGTCCGCTTGCGTGGCGTGAGGCACCTGTCCAATCTCCTCACCCGTCGCTGGATTGACCACGGGGGAGGAGACCCGATCCTTGGCAGAAATCCATTCACCATCAATCAACAAACAAATCTCTGCATAAGAGGCAGGCATCACAATCCTTTAAACCGTATTGAGAAACACTTAAAACTGACAAATTCAGTCACTGCATAAATTACCGTGTTTCTCAGGATAAGTTAAGTTTTTTCTGGTGCGTCTCGTCTATGCGTAATTTCCATGTTGGATAAACAGGTGTTTGGTTACACACTTGAAAGCCCACTCTACATATCATCTCCTGTCATTCAACGACAGGAAAAGATATGCAAAACTCAGTGAGTAACAAACCAAGCCCAACTCCCAAGGCAGCACCTAAGACTTCACCCGGAACAAAGTTCGCCACCGCCGCAGCGGTTGAGCGGCCTCCTGTTTATATGGAGCCGCGCACCAGAGAAGACGAACACGCCGAAGCGATCCAGCAGCTAGCGGCCGAGGTCGAGGCGCTGAAAGCCAACGCAGCAGGCATGCAACAGGCGATGGATCAAAAGATGAAGCTTTATATCAAGATGCTTGTCGGGGGGATGAGTGTGCTGGGGATGTTTGATATTTTTGGATGATGGGATGAACGTAAGCTGTATAAATCTAGATTTGATCTGACAAATACTGTCATGCAGGAAACGACCCATTGCGGTCCTAGTCAACTGAAATAGCGAACATTCAGGAACGGGGAGTTGAGGTGCATGCGTGGTTTTCCCCGCAGGTCGCCTCTAACGTAAGGTTAGATATCATTAATTCGACCAAGAATTTGTTGAGATGGGAGCGTTGCCGGGCAATCAGAACGAAGATACTTCATGACGTTCAGGTCAAACTTGTTGTATTTCGAGCCTTTCTCAGGAGCCTTTGATAGAAATGTTTTTAGATCTTCGACACCCTTCCTTACTCCATCAATCCTTGTATATTGCCGCAGGAGGCATTCAATTTCACCGTTAGGGTCGTTTTGAAATGCCATGAAAATATCAAAGGCATCTCGTGTTCGCTTAGGCGACGACACACTTTCACTCTTTGAAATAACTGATCCGGCGAATGTAAGCAGCGAGAAAGTTGAGTTGACCAGCGAACCGTTAAGAGCGCGCGCTTCGAGTTGATACGTGGAGAAAAACCCATCTCTAAAGAGCAGTTCTGATGACGGCAGGACTATTGATCGGACTGCCCGGTTCTCGTCCAACTCAGAATCATTTATCCCAAGATCGAAGTGGTCGACTAGCAGTTCTGGGTTCTCAATCGTTTCGGATGGATGGAGCAAGTCGACGTTAAACACAAGCTCATGCGTTCCCACTTTTACTGGCATGAGAAGTTGAAAGTCATGCTTTGCAGATGGCAAGAATCCATTGCTCAATAGCTTCTCTATTACATCTGAAAGGGCCTTTGAAACCTTTGCGTCTGAGAACAGGATGTCGATATCTCTTGTGCCAGGATGTCGGTAAGCAGAGGTATTCCGTAGATAGGGAACCCATCCACCTATTACGAGAAACTTGTGCTGCGTTTCGCTGACAATCCCGACCGTGGTTACCAGAAGAGCCTTTACAGCATCTTCCATCGACTTAAATTGGGCGCAAGGCGTAGGCATGATGTCTAAAGTCTGAATTGAGGGCCCTCGCGCGGCTTTATACGTGAGATCCGCTCTAATGACGGGTTAAGTTGCACTTCTCTCTCGGCGAGTAGTAAGTTTTTGTATCATATCAGCCCGCAACTCTGGTGTTAATGGCTCGTGGCTGCCCAAATAGACATGTTGCGAATCGGCTACCCACGTAGCCCCGAGATTACCGTCAGGAGCGAGGGCATACCAATAGTGTGTAGTAAACCACGATACGTGCTCGCTGAAAATGAAACCATTTATTTGGTTTGGATCGCTCCGTTGTAGCATTGCAGTCAAATCACCTTTGCCGATGAAGCCTTGGCGATCAGCGAGAGGCATAGCCAGAATGTCTTCATTCACAGAAAACGTTATGCGGAGTGCCGTCTGGAAGTGCTCCTGGGGGAATAGATTGCGAACATCGTCTGGTACAACCTGATCTGCCTCAACTAGGCGACACCCGAAGCTCTTTGCAAAGTATTTGTAAAGGTCTAGTTGATTTTTCGAAAAGTCAGCGCCGAATACATCAATGAAGTCGATGAATCTGCGACGAAGGACAGTCGATTCGTTCTCGAACACCCACTCGATGAATTGGTCGTAGGCAGTGTCATAAGGTTGGGTGGATGTTGTGTTACAGGACTGGCACAAAATGGGGGCGTATTTAATCGTGCGTGAATTCGGTCCTTGAATCTCAGTAAGTTTGCCGGTTCGAACGTGCATCGGCCTGTGGGCTCCGCTATACGGCCCGCGCCCATAGGCCCGGACAATATCGGCCTTCTTCAATCTGTGCTCGGCGCTATTTGCTTCGGAGCCACACATCCAGCAGGTCAGTTGAGTCATGGCCGGGCTACGCAACCTAACAGTTATTACACGAACACTGGGGTACGTATAGCAGATTATATTGACGCAGCGCTAAGTTCATGGATTTCAGACACTTAATGTTCTAGCTATCAGTGTAACAACTCCAATATACCAAACACATGTCGGGCCCCACGGCCGCTTCGGGGAAACAAAAGGAAATTCCGCTTCTGGCCGAAAGCGGCTGTTATGAGCTCAGTTATGGCTTGATCGGACATTGTATGTAAGATCAAGTTTGAGTTAGTACACGTAAGCATTACAAGTAAGCGTTTCCATTAAATGCTATACGTTTTTCCGTAACGCAATCTGAATCCAACTAACCTCCGGGCGACCGCTTTGATCAGGTGCTGAGAGACATCTCAGCACAGTCGCTCCGTACTCCGTCGATAGTTGCCTAATCTCCTCTTCAGTTACTTCATACATTTGACGCTCGGCAGGTGCAGGTCCGCAACGTAAGGTTACGGCCAGTATTCCTCCCGCAGTTAGCAAGCCCATCAGGTTTTTAAATGCAGTCGTCCTCAGTTGCGGTTCCAGGTGCATCCAGACTGCGCTCATCAAAATAAAGTTAAACGAAACACCTTGCTGTGAGGCAGCCATACGTGTGCGTTGAAGCTCAGGTAAATGATCATCCAGCCAAGTAATAGCTGCCTCAGTATGGCGCAGTTGCGCCTCTTGACGCATCACCTCAGAAGGCTCAACCGCCCACACCTCAAGGCCACGGCTCACCAGCCAAGCCGCATCTCGACCAGAGCCCGCACCCACATCCAACGCCCTTGAATTAACACCCGTTGGTAGTAAATCCATGAGCCAGTGGTGCACAGCGTGAGCCTCCAAGGACTCATATTGCTCAGTTAACTGCTTAGCGTGCACATCGTAGTAGGGAACGCCTGCCATAAACACTCCAAGAACTTAGTCAGTCAGACAGAATTTGGTTACATTTGAAATATTCTCAGTTACAAATGTTACAGCTTTAGGCTCATGCAACCATTTCTCACCGTCGCCCCAACACTCGAGGACTATTGGCGTGGGATCATTTTATTCGGCAGAAACTCCGCCTCGTACAAATTCGCGTTAGCCAAGTCACTGTTAGAGCTTAACCCCCAAGCGGGTCAACTGCTCAAGCTCACCGATCTTGCTCCTGCCTTTGCAAAGCATATCGTGACGCATCTTAAACAAGCTCCCAAACAAGCCGTGTCAGCGTCGAGCCAATATTTAGAGGCTTGCCGTCGGTATGGGGTAGAGGATCCAAACCAGACAAAGCTAGTCGAAGAGACCGTACGCCGTGGGTTTGTCAATGTGATCGATGCCTTCCATTTTGTGGGAGCAGGGGATACACAAAAACGTTTCTTTATCGACGAGCGTGCCAGCAACAACGGGATTCGCATCACGGATGAGTTTTCTGCCTTGATGTCAGGAAGCCATACGCACAACCTAGGCGTCGAGGTCGAGTCCCGATGGAATCTTGTTGAAACGGCCTGGGCGATGGGCGTGGCACAGCATCTGATCGATATCAAACACGATGCCGAGCAAAGCATGTTGTTTACCTTTGATCGCACCAACCGCAGAAAAACTGTGACAAGTGCACGAGGCGCGTTGAACGGCTACCAGAAGGGTAAATGCTTTTACTGCCGTTGTGAGATTGATATCACGACCGGCCGCGAAACTGAGGTGGATCACTTCTTTCCGCACGTGTTGAGTCGAGAGGAGTCGTTTGAGCTGATTGATGGTGTTTGGAATCTTGTACTTGCTTGCGTCGACTGTAATGCTGGGGTCGGTGGAAAGTTTGCTCGGATTCCGACGATTCCCTTGTTAGAGCGGTTGGAGACTAGAAATAACTTTTTGATCGCTAGTCATCATCCTTTGCGTGAGACATTGATTAATCAGACGGGGGCGACTGAAAGTGCTCGGAGAAGGTTTTTAAGCGATTTTCATAATAGGGCGCTGGCTCGGTTGTTTCATACGTGGGAGCCTGAGAAGCTACATTAAGTTGGATTGGAGGTGTATGTTGGGGAGTCTGCGCTTGCAGTTTCGTATGCGGTACTTACAATTCGTATCCCACCCTCTCGGTAATAAATCTTTTAGAATCAATAATTTACATAATTTCGTAGAAAAAATATGACGATTATCTGCCGATTCGTTTTTGCCACCATCGGTAAGATAAAAAAGCCACCTTTTTGATGGGTGGCTCTTGGGCGATGGGAATCGTGACGTTACTTATTTCTTCTTGTGTTTGTTTAATGCAGCCACGATACATTGACCCATCGCTTCAGCGAGATTAACAGGCACGGCATTACCGATCTGCTTGTACTGTGACGTGAGTGATCCTGAAAATTCCCAATCGTCCGGAAAAGTCTGTATCCGCGCATATTCACGCACAGTAAATGGGCGAGTGTGATCTGGGTGGCATCGCTCAGTCTGTTTCTGAGCAGGAGCGCATGTAAGGGTCAAAGATGGCTCATCCCAACTCATACGCCTTGCCATGCCTGTCTTGCCACCACCCAAGAAGAAAGACTTTTGCATATAGATTTTCTGTACAGGTAGCGGCAGATCACGCCAATACCCGCCCGGTGGCACCATGTCCATGATGGCTGCCTTTTCCTTGGGATACTTTTGCCCCGCTGACTCCGGTACATCCGTGTCATAGAGAACACCCGCCTTTAGAGCGTCTCTCAGCATTAAAATTTTCTTATTAGGCTTGGGAAATTCAAAATTGATCTTCAGGTCTTTTCTGATTGCGACGATAAATAGCCGCTCCCTCTTTTGGGGGACGTTATAGAAGATTGCTTTAAGGACTTGAGGGGGAATGACGCGATAGCCAAGTTCCTCAAGAATCGATGACATCCCTGCAACCGTCTCACCATTCTCATGGGATAGCAAACCCCTGACGTTTTCTCCGACAGCGATCAAAGGCTTTGTCTCCTTTACAGCCCGAGCAAACTCATAAAAAAGCGTACCTCTGGCATCTTCAAAGCCTAGTTTCTTACCGGCATAACTAAATGCTTGGCATGGAAAGCCACCCGTCACCACATCGACCTGCCCTGCGAACGGCTTAAAGTCGATCTTAGATACGTCTCCCTCGACGACATTCCACTTAGGTCTGTTTGTCCTCAGAGTCTCGCAAGCGTTCTTGTCTATCTCATTAAGTAAGACACAACTTAGCCCCGCTTTTTCCAACCCCAAGGCAAGGCCGCCAGCACCGGCAAATAACTCAATAGATT
The DNA here is from genome assembly GCA_945897365.1 of Bordetella parapertussis. Taxonomy (GTDB): domain Bacteria; phylum Pseudomonadota; class Gammaproteobacteria; order Burkholderiales; family Burkholderiaceae_B; genus Zwartia; species Zwartia parapertussis_A. Next base: position 7,757 of record CAMDFD010000005.1, read on the forward strand.
TATATTTTCTAGCGGGTTTAATTCTCTTGGCATCTGGCGTACTATCGAAGAGAAACCCAAGTTGCTCAAACATTTTTAAATCGTTGGGCTTGTACATCCTGTATCCATTAACTGGGTGACGGATAGATGTGAGTTTGCCGGCCGCATCCCAACGCCTCAAAGTCTCTTTTGAGACGGAGAGCATGTCGGCAACTTCAGCTAGTGGGATCAGTTTTTTATTCATAACCACGTTATACAACCTTAGTCATGGTTATGTCAAATAAATCAGAGGCCAGTATGTCCAAAACGACAACAGCTAAAACTAAAACCAACAAGACAGCACGAAAAACCAAGATGACAACAAGCAAAAATCAAATAATCTTAGACAAAGCAAAAGCTTGGTTCAAAACGCATATTGCCGAAGGTCATGTATTACGAACAAAAAAGCTGAAAAACCCCTCTGAATTTACAATCAATCACTTCCTCGCAGCTTATTTATCAGCTTTTTTGACTGGTAGCGTTACCGCCGAGGGTATTGCCAAGGCTCTGATCTATGCCAGAGCATTGTCTACGTCTATCACTACATCCTTTGGAACACAGATACAAAACTTCATTCCTCAAGTACTTGGTGATGCATTTGGTTCAACGACCCCGGGGATCGACATTGAATTTATTGACCAAATGGACAAACGAAAAAAATATGCACAACTTAAATTGGGACCCAACACTATTAATTACGATGACGTTGTAACGATTCATGATCATTTCAAAGGAATCAGAAATAGAGGTAAAACTAATAATGCCGGCATTCAACTAAACGACCTTGTGGTTTGCGTCTTATACGGAACTGAAAGTGAACTTAGTGCCCACTATAAGAACATTAGGGATCGTTACAATTACACGCTACTTGTCGGCGAAGACTTTTGGTATCACCTGACAGGCGACAAGCAATTCTTTCAAAAGTTAGTTATGGCAATTTCAGAAACACTCTATGAAGTTAATGCATCAACAGAACTTGAAACTGCCATCAGTGAACTAGCCAAGACACCGGAAATAAAAGCAATGGCTGGCATTGCGAAGACCACCCAAACTACTGTCGTGACTACAGTGACACCTGTACCACCGACACCATGATGCAACCAACAAGGAATCAGAATAGGTTATTTTAAGAAAGTTTGAAAATACACAACGGACAATTTTGCGCATGTATTGAGAAGGGCAGCTTTTAATGGCTGCCCTTTTGTTTTACTTGTTGTCCATCGGCCCTAACCCTGCCGCACCGGCTGTGCCAAGGTAGTTACCCTGTAACGCATCAGCCCAAGCCCGTTGCCAATCGTAGCCACTAACTGCGAGTCACGCATTTATCTGACTATTTCGCCTTGAGAGGAATATGGCCAGATTTTCAAGATCGCTCCACAGCGTGTTGGCGCTGTTATGTCGGGAAATGGGAAATTACGCTTGACCGGTTGTACCTGATCGGGATTCGCGCGACTTACAAAGACGGCACTGTGGTGACGTTAGGAAGTCTTTTCCCTGGCTATGACAGTCGTGTCTTTGCGCATTGGTATTCCGGGGTCTTGAGTATTCCGCAGGGTGACTTGGTCGAGTATGTGCACATGGGCTTTGCGAGTGTGTACGAAAGGGATCTATTGATCTCGGTAGAGCAGGGTGTGATTGTTGACACGCAAGTGCGTGTGAATGGTGAGCAGTCCTCCGCTAAGGAGTCCAGAACATGAATGATTGGCTCCTGTATCTGCAAATCTATTTTGGTGTGGGCTTGGTGGTGTGCTCGGCGGTGGTGATTTCGCATGTGTGGATGAAACACCGGCAAGCGAGCGCTTTAACGGATGCCCTAAAGTCTCTCAACCCCTCGCGCCAAAGGTTTTGGTATCGCGTGGTGGAGGATATGGTGGTGCCGGGCTTGGCCTTTATCTTGGTGTGGTTAGTGTGGCCCGTGGCCATTGGTCTCAAGTTCTTTGAGACGTATCAAAAGAAAGAGGCTGCGGCAAATAGCGAGCGACTGGCCAAGGCCACGGTGTTTGTGCTGAAAGAGGACGCCTTGCTGAGGGAGATGACAGTTGCCGAGATCGAGCAGGCAAATATGGTGATGGATCCGCTGGATGCTGCGCCGAATCTTCCGTTTGGGCATTTACATGAGGTGTGGGTCGAGTTTCGGGACGGGCTTGGGGTTGGGGAGACTGTGCACTTGTTTGAGTCTGTGGGGCCGAATGCTTTTAGGAAACAGTTGATTTGGGGGTATGCGGTGTGTAAGGAGGGTAGGGTTGAGCGGTTTATGACTGCGGGGTGGCGGCGTTAAGGATCGAGGTCTGTTTGCTGTGTCATCTAGTGAGACAGTGCCAGGCGCATCATCTACCAAACAGGAGGTCCAACATGAAAACGACTCTGACTTTGATGATGTGCGCTTTAGGGGTATTTTTCGGTATTGGCCTGACTCACGCGCAAACGCAGGTGCTGCCTAATGGAGCGGGTGGTTTTAATATTTATGGGCGATAGCGTGGTGTCGCAGAAAGCCCAGCAAGCGCCAGAGCAGCATTGAAAACCGTGCCGATGCTGAACTGAGGCTTGTTGCGATAATAAAAAAGTACGTAAGGAAAATAAACTGGGACATGCTTCCTAGAGTCAAGGCATACACAAGGGATGCGATCAACCCAGCTAAAGCAGAGAAATATTTTAGTTTTATTGAGGAATTGTGATTCCACACAATGATTGCAGCCGCAATAGGATAGACAAAAACAAACCCCATGAGCACAAAGAGAAAGAAATTACTCCATCCAAATGCAGTTGCATCGTATAAAAAGATGGCGACTACTGCATACATCAATAGAAAAATCAAAATAGCGGATTGGAGTAATTTCTTGAACATGCATGTGTCTCGAGATTTGCATCAATGAACAAATCATAAAGTGCCAAGCTGTAAAGCACCATCGTTTTAAGTGTGTATTTTTTATATGAGTCTCACGCCATGAGACACTTTTGTGAAAGTTATTAAACCAATGACTCAAAAATATATTTACAACGTTGAATCGAGTGCACTTTTTGATGCAAACGGTCTTTTTCTTAAAAAGGTTTTTTGTCCAAAGGCAAAGCATTGGAATCAATTGATTGCGGATGATCCACTTGAGCGTTCAAGAGGCTGTCGCGATTGCGGTCATCGCGTGGTGAACCTCGACGAGGAGACGGAGGTGTCATGGTCGGGTATGAATACGCCCTGTGTGTATATTCCCGCCGATTCAAAAAATGTGACTTTTTTACAAGACCTCAAGGCCCTCCCACCTGTCGCTCAGCCGCAGCTGTCTAAGCCCGGCGTAGTGATCATCAAGACTGCCCGCACGCTTGAGGACATCAATCGCGCGGCAAACATGGGCTATTGGCCTGATGTGCGCTTGGTTGAATACAAGGACCAAGAGACTGCGACAGATTTTATCGCTCGGATGTTACACAACAAAGTCATTGATGGACCGATGCAGTCGAAACTCACTATTGGACAAGACCCTCAGACCGGAAGGATTGAGTCGGCAGGGGACTTTAGACATAGGTTTGACAGAGGATCAATGAAAGAAGTGATCCCTTTTACGTATTACTACCCATACTATCAACGTGTGCCGGTGGCTGCATATTTAATCCCGCCAGACCTACAGAATGGAAGTGAGGTCGTGGTCGAGGATCCAATCGAGGATCTGATTGGACGCACTTGGAATCAAGGCGATGTATGGCGTGCCAAAAACCTCAAAGGCTTTGTGAGAGATAGGGTGGTGCAAATTGACTATCGCGCGCTCAAGCGCTCTGAGATCGTAGGCTAAGTGATAGCGATCCATCGATCCAGCAAAGCACCAACACAGGTTTTAGGCAACATGTGTCCCGCCTCTGGGACAACAGTGACGTGCCATGCCATCAGTTTTGCTAGAGCCTGGACATTGTCGGGATTGCTCTGCCAGTCTTGTTCCCCCACATGGATTTCGCAATGTTTTGGGCTAGGATATCTACCTGCCCGAACGAGTTCCATGAGTTGACGAGCTCTGGGTGGTACGAAAAAGGTCTGCGATTCGCTATTTGCAAACTCCCCTACGATTGGTGAGAGCAAAAGCACTCTGCCAGGAAAGGGGGCCATTAAGGTCTGTGCGTGCAGAAATAGGTAGGCCCCAAAGGAGTTGGCTACGACCATTGCGTCGTCGCGCCAAAAGTGAGTCTTTAGATCTTTCGCAACAAGTTCAATTTGTTCTGGAAAACGGAGTTTCGCGAAATCACCAAGCGTCTCCCTGCCGGAGATGTTCAGCCCTCGGGAGAGCAGTGCCTCTCCCAGTCCTGTTTGAAGACGACCACCTCGTCCAGGTAGGTAATAAATGTTCATAGGTAATTTTTGTGCCTGCTAGCGGATGACTTCGCGAACCTCAAATAAAAAACTACCCGAAGGAGATTTTGGATGTCGTAAAAAATAGATCAATCTTTTTGTCACCCTGTTAATCAGTCAAAAAGTGCCTATCCGAAAACACCTCTAGTTTAAAGTATGTATTTTTAAATACATGTCTCACACCATGAGACACACAGAGTCGTATCTTGAACTATAAATCTAGCATGGAGACTTGCTCGATTCGAGTTTTTTTAAGAGTTTAGTCCCGCGAGTACATGACGCCCCACTTTTGCACTTAATGATTATTTAAAAAAAGTTGAGAATAAAAATGAAAAAAATTATGTTTGTTATTTTTCTATCAGCATTGTTTACTGGATGCGCATCTGTAAAAATGGAAGACAAAACAGCTTCTGATCGGGCAAAGCAATTTGCTGCTCCAAGTTCAGGCAATGCTGGTCTTTACATTTATCGAAATCTTGGTATAGGTACTGCACTTAAAAAAGACATTCGTGTCGATGGAAAGTGTATCGGTGAGTCTGCGCCTGGCGTATTCTTTGTGACAGAGGTCAGTGGTGATAAAACGCACGAGGTCACAACTGAGTCAGAGTTTTCGCCAAATAAACTGTCCATGATTTTTAACGCTGGAAAAAATTATTTCATCCGTCAGTATATTAAGTTTGGAGTCTTTGTTGGAGGCGCTGACCTTGAGTTGGTCACGGATGAAGAAGGCAAGGAAGAGATTAGAAAGCTTGCACTTGCATCCAATGGCGTGTGTGGCGAGTGATTTAGCTTTAAAGTAACGCCAGTGGGTGAAACGCCTAAAGTCTAACAAGGTAATTTCGCACCTTGGACATACTCTAAATATCGGTCTGATCAAGGTATTTGGTTTAAATGTGGATGGCTATAAATATGAAAAAGATACTTGCAGCAGTGTTGATCTTGTTGAGTTGTTCGGCGTGGGCTGGTGACTACGAAAAAGGACTTGCTGCACTTGAAAGCAAAGACTATGGAAATGCATTGGTGCACTTTGAGGCGGCAGCGGGCAAAGGAGACGCTGGTGCACAGTCACATCTCGGTCATATGTATGAAGAAGGTCTTGGTGTAAAAATAGACAGTCATAAAGCTTTGCATTGGTACTTACTGGGAGCAAAGCAAGGTGATGTTTACGCTCAAATCTTCGCGGCTCTTATGTATAAAGAGAATGAGGGGATTGAAAGAAATTACCCTGAAGCTATCCGATGGTTTGAGCTTGCGGCTGCACAAGGGTTAGCTGATGCACAATTGCAACTCGGCTTTATGCACAGTCGTGGTCTAGGTGTTGCAAAAGACTACGCTGAAGCAAGGCGCTGGTACATAAAGGCTGCAGAACAACATGATGATCTTGCTCTTTCATACATCGGTTTCATGTATGAGCTTGGTCAAGGTGTTGCGCAAGACAACGTAAAAGCTTACATGTGGTTTCGCCTGTCTGTAGACAAGGGTAACAAGTACTCACAAGAATATATCGATGAAATTTCTAAGGATATGACCCACAAGCAAATAGTGTTAGCTCAACTGTTGGCAAACGAGTGCAAAGCAAGAAACTTCAAAAGTTGTGATTAATTTTCTGTATCTTCTTTATTATTGTTAACTGATTTTATTTAATTGAATCTGTAATGAGTGCTGAACAAGCACGTCGATTTGATCAGTCGCTAGATGAACCTATTGTTATTAATACCTTTGATCCAGATGCGTATTGATGGGATACCAATTATGTTTATTGAAGTCGTTAACGAAGAAAGTAAAAACCACCCTTACGGTGATCCGGATATTGAAGTTGCAAAGGTGGCACTACGCACCTTCATGAAGCACCATACTAGTGACGTGCAGGCACGTATCCAAATTGCTGAGCATGAGTTTAGGTTTAGACGTGTGGATGAGATTACCAAGTACGATTATGAAAAATACTCATATAAGACGTTCGAGGCCTCTGCTTGGTCAGTGCCGTCAGAGAGCGTCAAGCCCGAGTGCACTACAACTTATGAATTCCGCACCTTTGTTGATGAAAAGGCATTTGTCGTATCGACCTCACCAAACTCTAGTGGATTATTAGATTTCGATCACCATGACGCCATTCTGCACTCGCGGGCTTATTGGCGACCTATCGAAGGTAAAAATTTGATCGCCGAGCTTGTTTCGTTGTTTGAACAAGAAAAGGTAATTGCACACTTGGTATCATTGGCTAAAACTACACCTGATGCCGTGAGTTGCGAGCAGGCGGGTTTTGATGAGGTTATTCAACGGGCAGAGTCTTGGCTGAAAGGTACTTACGACATTATCTAAAGCGCGTAATCAGGGGTAGGTCACCAGTATGTAGGGATAATTGTTGAGAATCGCTTAAATCTGACCCAGTGGTGTTTCCCCGCTAGAAGCCTGTCGGAGCCAGACAGTAACCAAATCCAGCTGGGCGGACGTAACACCAACACTACCATCGCAAGCAATCAATTCCCTACAACCCAAGGGAAACTCGAAGGTGCTATCGTCTAGGGCTCGCCAATCAACAATCCGATGCTTCTTTACGTACTGCTGAATTTCGTGCCATCGGGAGAACTTACCAACGTGCGCTTCTCCTGTTGCACCAACCACTTGACTCGCAAGCTCTAGCGGAAGCTTTTCTAGATAGTCTTCTTTAGAGAAATGGAAGCGCCAACTGGATGAAATGACAATATTGACTGAGCATAACCTCAGTGCTTCAGCCAATCGGGATCCATGAATAAATAAAGCGGAGGGTTGTGCTAGGGTAGGATGTAGCACTCCATCAAAATCAAGAAACAATGTTTTTTTCTTCATGATTAATTGCCTGAGCAAACTTCAGGGACAAAGACTTCGCCTAAACACACTGCTGAGCTTTTTCTTTTCAGCAGACCATATAGCCAACAACCATTGAGCGATTTATTCAGATCGTCGATTCTTATATTCGCTGGCACAACGGAAAACGAATCAAGATATCTCTTGGATCACTTAGTCCCTTAGAATACCGACAAAGTTTCGGAATTACGGCGTAAATCAGTCCAAGTTTTTAGCCGCACCCCCACCGGGTCAATTTTCAACCGGTGTCAACAAACGAAAAGGGTTTAGCGTCCGATGATAGTCAATCCGGTTCCGTACGGATTTCTGGGACTGTCTGGGCTATATGGATTACCAGCACCATACGGATTGTTGACGCTGTCTGGCGAATATTGACTTCCATATTGCCCGTAAGGATTTGCAATGCTATTAGGATCATACGGATTTGCATTCATATTTCCGCGAAAGCTTCCTTGACTATCGTACAGTTTGGGACTGTCTGCCGAAGTGCCGTAGGGGTTGTTAAAGGTATTGCCAGGTTGAGGGATAGCAGGTGTCATATAGGGGTTTGCAGTCCAGTTGCCCAAATAAGTTTGAGCAAACGCGTTTGTGCTTAATCCCGCGATTAACAGTGCAAGAGTAAAAGTGGTTTTCTTCATGTCGATCCTTGAAATTTTTGAATAGTGCAGGAAGGTTATGTATTGCATGATTATTCACGCAGTATGACTCATAGCGTGATACATACTAGTCGCACTCCATACTCGTCCGTTCACGTGGTCTGCCAAATACCATTGAACCGGACATTTCTATTTAGCGTTGACAGTGTTAAAACCTTTGTAATGATTACGATTGGAATTTAAGGTGGTGAGTCAGGATGGCATTTCGATTTCAAAAACGTATAAAGATTTTGCCTGGTCTACGACTGAATGTCAGTAAGACCGGCATTTCCTGGACAGTAGGTACCAGAGGTGCAAGTGTCACTTCTAGGGACGGAAACTTGACCGGCAATGTTGGATTGCCGGGGACTGGCGTTTCGTACCGTAAGCGCATTGATTTGCCTGATGCTGAAGTCCAATCGCAAGATCAACCGGTAAAGCCTGCTAGCTCAGGCAAGCCTTCTTGGCTGCCGTTGTTGATTGTTTTGGTGATAGGGATTGTGATTGGTTTGTCTCTTAGGTAGTGGTCAGAGAACAGTACGCAGACTTCTACGGATCTTTTGGAGGGAATAAATTTTTAGTCTAGGCCTCCAGGTCTCTCAACCCCTCGCGCCAAAGGTTTTGGTATCGCGTGTTAGAGGATGTTGTGGTGCCGGGGTTGGCCTTTATCTTGGTTTGGTTAGTGTGGCCCGTTGCCAGTGGGTTTAAGTTCTTTGAGAGGTTTAAACAGAAAGAGGCTGCGGCAAATAGCGAGCGACTGGCCAAGGCTAAAGTGTTTGTGCTGAAAGAGGAGGCTTTGGTGAGGGAGATGACGGTTGCCGAGATCGAGGAGGCCAATAGGGTGATGGATCCGCTGGGTGCGGCGCCGAATCTTCCCTTTGGACATTTACATGCGGTGTGGGTCGAGTTTCGGGAGGGGCTTGGGGTTGGGGAGACTGTGCACTTGTTTGAGTCTGTGGGGCCGAATGTGTTTAGAAAGCAATTGATTTGGGGGTATGCGGTTTGTAGGGGGGGTAGGATTGAGCGGTTTATGACGGCGGGGTGGCGGCTTTAGGAGTGCGGTTTGTTTGCTTTGTAATCCTACCTCAGGCTGCTTGCAATTCCTTGCTTACGCGTATGCCTGTCTCAGTTGCAATATTGACAACCGCATCAAGAGAAAATCGTAAAACACGACCGCGATACAAATTGAAAAATGCGTGCTCATCGCCAGAAGTCGTGCTGTTGCCATTTAAGTGGAAACCCCATATCAGAAATCGACAGTGGCGGCACTTGCGGGAATTGATCAATCATTTCTCGTAGCCGATCTCTCCACGAAGAATTTGGGCTAATGATTTTTAGCATATGAAGCAAGATGCAAAGCACTCCGTATAAACGAGCACTAACTTCATGAGACGATGATTGGTCGTTAGTAATAGGGTCAAAAGCTGAAATCTCACCCGTTTTTGGAAATTTTGGTTGATCGACAAGATTTTTGTTCCAAAGTCGACTGTGATGGGCCGCTACATTTCGCACATAGTTCAAGGACCGAAGCCAGCTCTCCATCACAATAAAATCTTGAATGCCGTATTTTCCTGCAATGACTTTTTTATCGGCTACTTGCATTCCCTTATAGAAAGTCGAGAGCATGCCAAAGTCCCAAAGCTCTACGGAAACCCAAATGGGCAGAGGCAACCCGTACTTGTTCTTATAGTGTTTAAAAAAGTCCTCTTTTGAGCGTGCAAGAACCTTGTTGTATTTCGTGAGCCATTCTTGGTGCGCTGTGAGGCCGTTTTGCCTAATTTTTTTCGTAAAATTGCCGTGCAGCATTGATACGTTCGTATGAGCAAAAGTATCGCGCGCACCCAAGATATGGGAGATATCAACTCGTATCGCAATTTCAACGCGTTCGATTGCATCGAGTAGTAACAGACGAAGTCGTTTATCGAACACGTAAATGCTCAAGGTGTTTTCAAATTTAATTCCGGGACAGAATTTGTCTTGCCTGCTGACTTTGATTTTTTGAGTGATCGGATCCTGAGTGATCAACGGAAGACGAAGGGGGTACCAGTAAGCACTCAGGCGGTAGTAGCCGATTCGAGTTAAGTAGGCTAAAGCTGCATTGTCATTTGAAACCTCAAGACCTCTGGCTTTAAGTAAATTTAACTGCTGCTTAAAGGGGAGATGAGGTTTTTTGTACGTCGATAACATTTCTAGAATCATAAAAAAGAAAACCCGCTCGTGCGTCTTGCGACGTAGAGGAGCGGGCCGTGTTATTGAAAATTATAAGCCAGCTTAACTTCACTAGTCAACCTAAAAACAAATTCCCTGATCTGGACTCGAACCAGGGACCTGCGTATTAACAGAGCCTTTTGTCTTTTGTGTAGCATTGCGGCGTTACAGAAGACCCCATACCTAAATCATCGATACTTTTTAACTCTTTCAACAGATTAGGATGTCGATTAAGCACCCAGAATAATTTCACCAATGCTAGCGGCGGTTTAGCCCTACCTTTCTCGTAACGAGAAAAAGCATTAACACCTCCGCCGAACATTTCTGCTGCTTCTCGCTGATCTAGCTTTAATTTCTTGCGAACCGTTGCGATAAAAGACGGATCAACATAAGTTGCGTTGACCTGACGTTGAAACTGCCTGATAAATTCACCATAACGATCTCCCTGCTCTTTATTCAACACGACTTCGCCGCACGCAGGACAAAAATCCCCTTTCACCGCGGGAATTGTTGTCGCATCACCTTTATAAATATACGGTACGTCGCGAGTGTCGTGGATCAGTTCAGCGGCACCACAGCATGGACACTTCATGATCAAAGCTCCTCAAAAGAAACAAGGTAGTCAGGTCCATAAAGAATGCGCAGCTCGATGACTAAAAAATATTAGCAATCTTTGACAGCAGACCCACGATGGCGAACAGAGTCGTGATTTGTATGCTCATACATAGAATAAATTTACGGTCAAAATCTTTACGTAATTCTAGAATTGCTTTGTTGATATCTGAAAACTTACGATCAAAGTCGACTCTCAATCCTGCGACCAAGCGATCTATGCGATCCATGGTTTCTGTTGTTTGCCTTGCTAAATCTTCGCGCGTGGCAAGGGTCGGGATGATTGCTTCAAGTTTGGCTAATTTAGTTTCCATTGAGTACTACCTATCGTGCGTGAGTCATACGAAATTTTAGTTTTAATGACATCTGTAACTATCGGTCCGAAGAACTATTTTTTGTATCAAATGGTTTCAGTACACCATCTGCAACCTGAGTGAGTCGCGTCACAAATCATTCATTCTTGGCTATGTAGCGTGCAGCGTGTTGGCGCGGTTAAAAAAAAACAGCCCTTCGTATTGAAGGGCTGTTTTTCGGTCAGACAACCATCAACCAACTTTCTTTGCTTGACTCATCGCAACCTTGACGGATGCTGGAGTGAAAGGGATCGTGCGTAAACGCACACCGATTGCATCGAAGACAGCATTGGCAATGGCGGCAGGGACGGTCGTGGGTGCTTGCTCGCCAGCACCCCAGACGGGTTGACCTGGACGATCAATCAGCACAGTCTCTACTTTAGGGACGTCCGGGAACTGCAGGATCGGATAGCTCGCCCAGTCCACGCTCGTGACGGTACTGCCATTCCACTTGACTTCCTCCATCAGCGTGCGACTCACTGTTTGAATCACGCCGCCCTCTACTTGGTTTATCACACCATCTGGGTTGATGATTTGACCGCAGTCATGCGCCACGCAAACACGCGTCACCTTAATCTGACCCGTCGTTCGATTGACTTCGACTTCAGCAACGGTAGCGACATAGGTAATGGCGTTGTTATAGCGAACATATGAGATACCGCGGCCCTTCGCGATCTCACCTTGAGCACTCGCAGGATTTGGACTGGGGCGTGTTTGCCAGTTGGAGGCCTTAAGTACCGCTTTAATCACATCCAAAGCACGAGGATCAGAGAGGTGCTTAATCCTGAATTCTGCAGGATCCGCATTCGCTGCCGCTGCGAGTTCGTCCATAAAGGACTCATTAGCAAAACTGTTTTCGATGCGGCCAGGACTCCGCAAGTGCGAAGCGCGGAATACCGCCTGCTCGATGTGTTTAGTCGTGACCTTGATATTGGGTAAAAGGTAGGGCGCTGCAGTGTTTTGAAATAAGAATCCAACCCAGTTACCCGGGCGAGGATTGCCCGTGTCTGCTGAGGCAAGCAGCGGAAAGTCCAAGGGTTTGAAGGCGGCAATATGATTGAGTGCGATATAAAAGTCGCTATTCCAGCCTGTCAAATTCCCTTGTGCATCAAAACTAGCCTCGAAATCCATCGAACGTGGTGGGCTCTTGGGCGCCAGAGCAGTTTCATCTTGTCGCGTCCATTGCACGCGGACAGGCTTGCCGATCATTTGTGCAATCAGAGCAGCATCGGCAGTCGCATCTTCGTGACCATTGCGTCCGTAACAGCCAGATCCATCCAAATACACCAAGCGAATGGATTCTTTAGGTAGCTTGGTGACATTGGCGATTTCCTCTTGCATGGAGTGCGTCGCTTGCGAAGCTGACCATAAGGTCATCTTCCCGTCGCGGAAATCCGCCACTGCACAGGAAGGACCTGTGGAAGCATGCGTTTGAACCGCAAAGTTATAAGTCGCTTTGACGCGTTTCACACCCGCCGACAAGGCAGCATCGACATTACCCACGTTTTGTGTGATCTCAGTCTTTGCGATGGGGAGCTGTCGCCAATAGTTAAAAATTTGATCTTGTGGTGGCAGCGCGCGACCAGCAGACCATGTCACTTTAACGGCTTTGGCAGCTTTGACTGCGCTCCATTCATCTTTGCAAACGACTGCCAAGAAATTGTCTTTACGAACGGTCTGCACATAGCCTTTTATTTGCTTAGCGGCGGAGTCATCTACGCTCACAATAGTGGCGCCCATATCCAAGGGTCGGATCACGCGTGCATGCAGCATTCCAGGCAGGCGAAAATCATGAACAAAGGGGTGTTCGCCAGAAACTTTGTCGGGGATATCAACGCGTTGGATTGACTTGCCCACCAAGGTGTATTCGGTGTGTGGTTTAACTTTTGCTTTTGGATCAACCTTGATTTGAAAGCCCTCTCCGATCAACTCGCCGAAGGCAAGTGTTTGGTTGGGTTTTGATGTGGCGGAGATCACGCCGTCTTTGATACTGAGTTCGGTCAGAGGTACTTTGAGCTGTTCGGCGGCACGCGTGAGTAGCGCGGCACGGGCATTTGCCGCGGCGATTCGTAGCTCGCTACCACCTTGCGACAAGGTAATGGCACCACCAGTGAGCCATTGATCCGGTGTGGTGGCGGTATCGCCCATAATCATATCGATACGCTCAAAAGGGACGTAAAGCTCTTCTGCTGCGATCTGTGACAGTGCTGTTTTTGTACCTGTGCCCAAGTCAACCTTGCCAACAAAGACTGTAATTTTTCCTGTTCGGTCAATCGTCAGCCAGGAGTCAAGTTGATCTTTAGCCACACTTTTTGGAGGCATGAGACCATAATTGGCTGAAGCCTCAGTAATCTTCATTGAAAAGCTAACCACGAGTAGGCCAGCGCCGCTTGCTTTGAGGAAATCGCGTCGTGTTAGTGCGTTCATGAGTTCACCTGTGGAAATGTGTATTGAGGTTGAGGTCAGGCAGTGGCGATGTAGCGTTTGACCGCTGCCACAATCCGTTGGTGCGTACCACAACGGCACAGGTTGCCCGCGAGCGCTTCAGTAATTTGTGCGTCTGTTGGATTTTTGTTGTTCGCTAGAAAAGCACTCGCAGTCATGATCATGCCGTTGATGCAATAGCCACATTGCACAGCTTGCTCATCAATGAATGCTTGTTGTAACTTGCCTGGCTTTGCTGAACTGCCAAGGCCTTCAAGTGTCGTCACGGCCTTGCCTTGAAAGGCGGTGGTGGGAGTGACACAGGATCTGACCGCCTGACCGTCAACCACGACCGTACAAGCACCACACTGTCCGAGTCCGCATCCATATTTAGGACCATTGATTTCTAGATGGTCACGAAGTGCATACAGCAGAGGGGTATCGTCTTCGACCTCAACTCGCTGAGACTTGCCGTTGACATTCAAATTTACTATTGCCATTTTTGTCTCCAGTTTCTTTTTTATACCTATTGCAATCCGCTTAGATCGTCAATGTGACATACTAAATGTAACTAAATTGTAAATATTTGCAAAGTTAAATTGAGGCAAATTGGCGAGTGTTATGTTTACTCAGGTCTATTCCCGGGAGAGTTTGTCGAGTTTCGGGACGGGCTTGGGATTGGTGCACAGAGTTTCCCTCTCTCTTAATAGTTAACGTTCAGCCTCAGAATGGCATATCTTGCCTTCTAAGATGAGTTCTGCCATGCTAAAAGCAGCTTAACTCAGTTTTAATAAGCCTCTGGCGCGAGCAGCCGCAGCGAGTGCATTGAACTGCAGGCAGCGATGGCTAAAAAATATTCGCAATCTTTGACAGCAGGCCAACGATGGCGAATAGAGTCGTGATTTGTATGCTCATGCATAGAATAAATTTACGGTCAAGATCGGTTCTTAATCCTGCGACCAAGCGATCTATGCGATCCATGGTTTCTGTTGTTTGCCTTGCCAAATCTTCGCGCGTGGCAAGAGTTGGGATGATGGCTTCAAGTTTGGCTAATTTAGTTTGCATTGAGTACAGCCTATCTCGCGTGAATCATGTGAAATTTTAGTTTTAACGACATCTCAAACCATCTGTTCAGATAACTATTTTTTGTATCAAATGGTTTCAGGGAACCATCTACCAACTGAGTGAGTCGCATCACAAATCATTCATTCTCGGAAGTGTGACGCCACAACGCGTGGCGCCATCACGATAGGTGGCTCATCCGAGGCCTATATAAGAGGCTAAGAGGTAAACATCACGTTGGATTGATGAATCTCTTGAGCACCCGCTCTCTGAGTATTTGATCAAAGCAAGGATAGAACTCAGACTCGGCATTAAAAAAGCCGAGCATCTCCTCCACATCTTGATCAAAATTCCCCTCCAGGCAATCCATCAAGTTCCAAGCTGTGATGAAAAAATCAATCATCTTGCCCATGGTGAGTGGTTTGGTGGAGGTGCGGGTGGAGGGCTCCTCAAGCGTATCGCCCTCATACTCGTCCACGACTCTGTAGTGGATGCGCTGGCCGACGAGTCGAGCATAGAGGACCGTCACATCGTAGGTCGTGGACTGAATGCTGATGCGGGCGATCTCGACTTCTTTGGGTTTTCTCTTGGGGAGGTATTCGCCACCCATAAACATGGGATGGATTCGACCGAGCATCTGTCGGTCAAACGACTCGAGCTCGGGGGCGGTGACAAAGTCGGGGAGGGTATCGGCCTCGCCCGTTTCGAGTGCCTCCTTGATGAGGGCTCTGCGTGCTCGACCTTTGACCGTGCTCAGTAGTTTTGCCTGCAAGTCATAACGTCCAAAATAATCACGTGGACGGTATGCCAAGGCGCTTACGGGGATGGGTTTGTTGGCGGCGGCTTTAGTCATGATTCTGCTCCTGTATCGAAGCAGCAATCCATGTTGCTGGAAAGTCTTCGCCAATGCGTGTGAAGCAGATGTTTGGGATCTCTTTAAAGGGACCCGCCCACATATCGGCGATGGCTACAAACTGCTCGATATCCAAACCGCCTTGTTCGATCTCATCGAGGAGCTCGCCTAGACCCTCGCTGCTCATCGACACCAGGCGATACAAATACGCATCGCCCTCGCCAAGGGTATGTTGTTGCTCAAAGGTTTCACAGCCGCCTGGGTAATGGGCGGCGATATCGGCTTTGCGAATAAACGCCGACAATAATTGCACGTGCACAGTCATCACGATCTCCTGTTTAGCCACTTCGGCGAGACGCCCGGGTTGGCAAGTTGGATATAAATCCCCCGTACAAAACAAAAAGCCCTCATCGTTAGAAGAGGGCTGACGCATCCCGCTTGGTTACCGTGTCCGGTCACATTGCCTTTCGGCGATCCACCTTGCCCGGGAGGGCAGGTTGGCATGGGCGTCAACCCAAATCTAAATGTATTACTTTGATTTTACTAGATTGTTCAATACATAGTCAATACACGTAAATAAACGATGTTGAACGAACGATTCATTTTGTGATGTCGGAAACGAAATAAGGCTGGCAATTAAACTCAGGCTGCTTGCAATTCCATGTGGACGCGTCTGCCTGTCGCAGTTGCAATATTGACAAGCGCATCAAGAGAAAATCTTGAAACACGACCGCGTAGCAAATCATTCATTCTTGGCTGTGTAACGCCACAACGCTTGGCGGCCTCTGCTTGTGTCCAGGCGCTTGCTTTAACCAACTCCGATATTTGCATCATCAATTCTGCGCGAGCACGCAAGTTTGCGGCTTGCTCTGGCGTGTCGGCTATGGCATCCCAAACGCTTTTATAGGATTCAGTTTTTTTCATTGCTAAAAAATATTCGCAATCTTCGATAGCAGGGCAACGATGGCGAACAGAGTCGTGATTTGTATGCTCATGCATAGAATAAATTTACGGTCAAAGTCGGCTCTCAATCCTGCGACCAAGCGATCTATGCGATCCATGGTTTCAGTTGATTGCCTTGCCAAATCTTCGCGCGTGGCAAGGGCTGGGATGATGGCTTCAAGTTTGGCTAATTTAGTTTGCATTGAGTACTGCCTATAGTGCCTGAGTCATGCGAAATTTTAGTTTTAACGATATCTAAAACGATCTGTTCAGATAACTATTTTTTGTATCAAATAGTTTCAGCGCGCCGTCTGCGACCTGAGTAAGTCAGGGAGTGCTTTGTAGGGTCTGTTTGCTTTGTCATCTGATGAGATCGTGTCTGGTGCATCATCTTCCAAACAAGAGAGTTAACAAGAAAACGACTCTGGCATTGTGGGTTAGGTGGTGGAAACAATTCTGTTACCAAATAAATGGCGATGCAGCACTTTCACGAATAGAAAATGCTCATAATGATCTCTATTATTTTGGGATGGAAAAACGCATGCTCACCGTTGAATTAACCGTCGATCAACACACTAAAATCTGCGAACGTCTTGATCGGTCAATGTCGAATCTTTGCCAGGCAATGGCTGACTTGCGTGTGCAAATGACTCAGGTTCAAGCTGATCTGCGGCATGAGATTGCATTGCTTCAGGCTGATCTGCGCAAAGAGATTGCATTTGTGCAGACTGACCTGCGCCAAGAAATCGCCCGGAGTAACGCTGATTTACATAAGTTTTTTGAGCGTAAATTTATGTGGATGATGACTGCGTATTGCGGGGGTATGTTTACCTTGCTAGGTTTTCTAGGTAAGTATCTGCTTGATAGCTATGCAAGGTAAGTGTGTCCTCAGGAATTTCGCGCAGGCGTTTGAGTGAGTCACCAAGAAAAGAAAAAGATTTCAGTCGCTCTCACAGTGCAGCGTGGACTTTGCCGATCGTTAGCAACACTGCTTTTGCTCGCGGCAAAAAGGAATCGATTTCGGTGTATTCGTCCGGGGTATGGAATTTACCGCCCACTGGGCCGGTCCCGCATAGGGTGATCGCGCCAAGGCTGGAGGTCACTCCCGAGTCCGCGCATCCGCCGCTAAATTCCTGATCTGCTTGATGTCCGATATCCTTGAGCGTATCCCGGTACAACTCAAAGAGTTTCTGCGAGGCTGCGGTTGGAACGAACGGCTTAAATTCACCAATGACGCTGAGCTTAGCCAGGGTGCCGGTGATGAAGTTTTTGTTACAAATGCACTGGATTCGGCTCATGACGTGCTCGCGCTGTTCCAGATCTTTGACGCGCACGTCGATAGCGGCTTTGGCTGAAGGGGCAGAGGTATTGACAGACTGGCCGCCTGAAATCAGTCCAACACTGACAGTCAAGCCCTCATCAATGTCTGTGAGCTTGTCGAGCTCAATGATTTTGTTCGCGATCTCCGAAATCGCGTTAATGCCCTCTGAAAAATTGGCACCTGAGTGCGCGGCTTTCCCCTGGACATCCATCTCGAGAAAAATCCCGCCTTTGCGTCCTGTGACGACGTTTCCCGAAGGGCGACCGGGTTCGCCGTTGAAGACAAACGCAGCTTTACGGGCAAAAGCCTCGATGACCTCTCTGCTAAGGGGAGAGCCGATTTCTTCGTCGCACGTAAAGAGTGCGGATACTTCGGTGGTCGTTTCGCCAGACTGGGCAAGTGCGGCGATGATGAAGGCATTCATGACGACGCCCGCCTTCATGTCAGCAACGCCAGGACCATACGCGCGGTTTCCCTCGATGCGGAAGGGACGTTTGGCGACCTCTCCCTTGGGAAAGACGGTATCGCAATGACCCATCAGCAGGACTGGACGACCAAGGCTTGCGCCAGGATTGAGCGTCACGGACAGTGCCGCCTCGACTCCCTGCACAAAATGGGATTGGGTTGTTAAGCCGAAGGTTTTAAAAAAAGACTCAAGTTTGCGAAAAACTTGGGCAACACCTTCTTTGTAATAGCTGTGTGAGTCAATCCCTACCAGCTCTTCGAGCAATGACAGCATGGCTGTGTGCTGCGAGTCAATCCATTCGACTGCCTTTGAGTGTTGCATCGCGCGAGTCCTCGACTAATGTTTAAAGGTATTGCAATACGATACTCTTATTGTTGTTTGTTTTGGCAGTTGGGATTGTGAATGGCCTGTCTCTTCGGTCAATCTTTTACCAAGCGAAATCCGATATGAGACATTGGATTGTAGGGGTCAGTGCCACGACGTGCGCTTGGTCGATAAGACAGGCAGTAATCTTCGTTGCATAAAAAAGACCCTCCTCGAATCACTCGTTTGGGCGCATTGACTGGCGTGCCTGGATCTGTTGGGTCATATGAGTTGCTCGGGCCGAGTGGATTGACAATGACTTGATGACCATACTCTTTAACTTGCATGGCGAAATAATCGGCACGATACCAATCGGCCACCCACTGCCAAGCATTACCTGCCATATCAAATAAGCCATAGCCATTTTGTGGATAGGTCCTTACTTCACTTGTTCCGGCCTCTGCGATTCCGTTATCTTCAATTAACTGAGCGTTTACAACCGGGAATGCTCGTTTTTTAACATCCCAAATATTGGCAGGTAGTTTGCCATTTTGTTCAAACTGATCCCCAAGCACATAGGTTGCCTGGCTCAGGCCACCGCGAGCGGCAAACTCCCACTCGGCTTCGGTAGGCAATCTTTTGCCAATCCATTTTGCATATGTCTGAACATCTTCATAGCTTACTTGCACGACTGGATGATTGCCCTTGTTGTCGAGATTGCTCTTGGGTCCCGTGGGATGCTGCCAATTAGCACCGGGTACAAAGGCCCACCATTGGGAGTAATCATCTAAACGAACCTTATTTTTGGTACCGATAAATACCATTGCCCCAGGTACCAATAACGAGGCAGGTGGTCGGGGGATGCCCGCTGGCAATTGCACTTTAATGGTGTCCCAGTCTGGAGTCCGCTCCGCAGTCGTTTTGTAATTTGTTTCTTTAACAAACTGAGCAAATTGATTGTTGGTGACGTGGGTTGCATCCATCCAAAAGCCCTTGACTTTGACGCGATGGACGGGTCTCTCATTATCCTGATCTTTTTTTGAATTACTCCCCATCAAAAAGTCACCAGTAGGAACCCATACCATCCCAAGTGGCGCATTCTTGCCATCACTTTCAATCACAACGTGAGGTGACTTCGTACTGACGCTGCGATTTTGCCAATAAAAGTAAGCTGATACGCTGCATGTTACGGCAACAGCAGCGGCAAGCAGGATGGTGCGACGAGTCAAGTAAACGCTTTGCATCAATACACCGAGGTAGACGCTGGACACTTGCCTTGATTGCTTTGAATAATCTGCTCATCTGCACTATTTGTCAGACCATCAAAGTTAAAGTCGGCAACGCTGGATAAGGCCCAGCGGGTAAATTGTTGCCAAATATTTAAATCTTCAGGGTTCACCTGACCGTCAATATTGGCATCGCCTGGACAATCTGGCTGGGAAGCTAAAACGCTATTGAGTTGAGTGAGAAGGTTGTTATAAATATCCGGATAAGCGTTTGGATCCAGTTGGTTAGCAGATCCAGGAGTATCTAAGGCTGGCGATCCAGCATTCTCATTAATGGCATAGAGCTCATTTGTAATGACTACCGAGTGTGAGTCATCAGCAGAGTTGTAGGCTTGGGTTTGATTTTGTACTAACTTGTGCGTGGCATTTCGAATGGCGCTTGAAGCGCCAGCAAATATGTAAATCTGGGGGCGACTGGACTTAAATAAGGCCTGATTCACCTCCCAGCATTGTTGA
Organism: Bordetella parapertussis; assembly: GCA_945897365.1. Classification (GTDB taxonomy): domain Bacteria; phylum Pseudomonadota; class Gammaproteobacteria; order Burkholderiales; family Burkholderiaceae_B; genus Zwartia; species Zwartia parapertussis_A. Next base: position 27,873 of record CAMDFD010000005.1, read on the forward strand.
TAGCCCTGACTGGAACTTGGTCCAACCGAGGGGCCGATAACAGAAGCATCCGTATAGCCCACTCCCCACCATACACCTGCGTTGTCTTCGCAGACGCTTTTTGAAACCGGCACTTGTGTGCAAGCGGCATTAGACATAATGCACGGACCATTTTGACTGCCATTAGCCTGAATGTTGTACCCAGCTTGAGTGAAGTTCATCGTTCGTATAGAGGCTTGGCCAGCATTTTCTAAATATGGCATCATGGGTGCTGAGTCAATTGTTCGAGGTACGGCTTGTTTCACATTGATCCCCGCTATTTCTCCAAACAGTTGAAATATATCAACTGTATTGGTCATCGAATTCACATCTCGGTTTGGCGCATTGACTAATTTACCGGCAACGATCAGCGGAACCCAAACGCCAGTTTGATATGAAGTTGCTTTGGCTAAAGTGGGATTGAACGGAGATTTGACAGAAGGTCCATTTGTTCCATTATCTCCGACAATGATGATCATCGTATTGCTAGCGTTCGGGTCGTAATTAAGCGTTCCATCGGGCTTCTTGGTGGCTATTCCAGTGGCGACTAACAGGCGTCCGAATTCTGTATCCATCGCTTCTGTCATCTGATTCTGAATCGTCTGATAATTTGACGAATCGCCACAATTTAGATTGTCAATTCCAACTGAAAATGTTGGTGCGAGCGCTGAGGGTGACTGCTGAAGGGGTGTATGGGCCGCGCTATAAGAAACGGTCGCCATCCAAGGGGTCGAGGGCGACTGACTTTTTATCCAATTAATGGCTGCATCCGTTTCGATTGTCGTTCGATAACCCCGATTTCTACTTTCGGTCAAGGGGATGGATTGCACACCCGCAGCACTATTGATCACCAAAGGAGAAACATAATAGGCATTTTCTGCATTGAAATTTAAATTCGCGGGGGGGCTACTTTGACAGGTAGCATTGGGGACTAAAATGCCACCCGACATTAAACATTGTTTGCCTGGCGGATCACCAGCATCTGAAACAGTCGAGATCACACTACACGAATTATCGGCCTGATAGCAGGCGCCTGTATTGGCACCTCCGTTGGAGGTTGAAGGAACAAATCCGCACGAATAAGTTCCCTGAGGTCCAACGCCACCTGCAGTCGTATCGATCGATCCGGGAAGTCCGCCTATCCAGCCATAAAAATGATCCCAACCCAGTTGTTTGGGCGTGCCATTACCAGCTTGGTTATTCTCTGGGCCCGCCAAATGAAACTTTCCAAACATGCCACTCACGTAGTTGGCTTGTTGCAATAGTTTGGGTGCTGTCATGTCAAAGGGAGACAGTTGTGAATTGGCTAAATCATTTGGACCAACTGCTTGATTGATTTGAGTTCGTAGTGGATAGCGACCAACAAACATCGCAGCTCTACCGGGCGAGCACTCTGGCATAGACCAGGTATTTCTAAATCGAATTCCTGCAGCAGCTACCGTATTCATATTAGGCATACTTGGGGGCGTTGTGCCGCCATAGCCGAACGACAGCATTTGATCTATGCCGACGTCATCCATCACTATAAATAAGATATTCGGGGTTTTGGGAGTGCTTGCGGTCGACCCGCCGTCGCCACACCCACTCAGTTGCGAGGCAGCAAAAATTGCACTGGCCAACCAGAAAATGACTTTCATTATTTTAGCCTCAGGATTCTTCTAGTAGTCGACGTTAGGATGGTAAGCTAATTGGGACCAATGTCAGGTTAAATTTTGTTCACCCAAGTTACAGTGCCGGCTCAGAAATTAAAAGAACTTTAGAACAAAGCGAGGGTAAACGATCTCTTCGGTAGGAAAACCGATTCAGCGATGAGAGCGTTTGATCCCGAGCATGAATCACACTAAAAGCAATCTGGCCTTCCAAGTCAGTTGTATACGCGCCCAAGGGACCAGCGTACTCAGCTCTTTTTGCATTTTCACAAAGCCCATCGACATCAGCACTCGCTCAGCCACACGTCGTAAGCTGTAATCGACAAAATCATAGGTTTGGTCGAGATCATTAAAGAACCAAACGCGCACACCGACACCTGTCGGGCTTTTGTTGATGATTGCCCGTTCACGTTGACCGTTGATTTCTATTCGACTCCAAATCCGCGAGTGGTAGAGCTTGATAGCCTCGCCTTGTTGATAAGTGGATTGAGTATCGCTTTGTCCACGTCTAAGAAACGGTGGAATCCAGGTTTCATATAGCATCTCCGAGAGCTCTTCATCAAGGTCAGAATCTGCATTTTTGCTAGGATTTCGCATTAGCATTGCTATGCCAATCTCCTCGCTATTTGTGTAGGACATTCGCATTGAAACATTTGAGCGGCTAAACATCGGTATATCCGCACTACTCGCAAAGCCTGCTGGCATCATCTGTTTGACTTTGTGTAGACGAGGCATCGCGAGCGCGCGTTCTTGCTCTGTGCGGATATGCATCAACAGAAAGCTGGTGCTGCGGCTGACTAATTGATAGTCGAGCGCGATGTTGCAGTGGACGTCAGTTGGTAAATCCTCAGAAAGACGTTTGGCGGCTGCGAGACGAGAGAGCGTGGTGGATTCAACCACCAGACCTGCAGTGTGCGCATCGCTCTTCGTCGGTTCTGCACTGTCTTCCGAGTGAATATCGGCTTGACCCAGAATCTGTTGGCGTGTGTCGCCCGCAAGAAATGCTTTGAGCGTAACCGTTCCGGTGGGGGCGTGATCAAACCACGCACTAATATGTAAGGTGTCACCCTCAAAGGCGGCTGAGTCGAGCGCGGTGATGTCGCGTGGCTGACTGCCCGCTGGCCACTCAATGGTGATGTTGGTGACAACAGGGGTGCGCAAGCGATTAAACATGCGCAAGATCGCGGGCTCGACGGCTTCGCCTGGCGCGACAAAATCACAGGCGCCCTTGGTCTCCTGCGCGAGGCGTTTGAGCAGACCTTCTGAAGCACTACTGCCAATGCCAATCACAAATATGCGTTGGCGAGAGCTTTTTGCACGCTTGATGATGGCGTCGACGGCGCTGACATGACCATCGGTGATCAACAGGATGGCGCCTTCGTCTTTGCCCGACAAGGCGAGCGTGGAGGTGAGGGCGGGCTCTAGTTGGGTACCGCCCATATCACCATCGAGACTACTGATCCAACGTTGCGCGGATAACTGTGTGGCTTCGGTCACGGGCCATTGTGCGCGTGAGCGGTGCTCGACCTCGTCACCGAACTTGGACAGAGAAAAAGTATCTTGCATGCCCAGACGATCGACGAGGGCGTGCAGCGCGCGGCGGGCCGCCTGGATGCTGTCACCCGCCATGGAGCCCGAGCAGTCGACCAGAATTTTGAGAGAGAGCTGTTCAGGCACAACGGGCTGGCCCTCGGTGTTTAAGGCCGTAAACGAAGGACAGAAACTCGCCGTGACCACGTAGTGTTCCGGCTTGACATAGTCCGGTGCGACGGAGGCGATCGAGCACTGTTCGAGTTGATCCATCACCAACACAAAGTCTCGATCCAAATAGCTGTCACGACCCAGTGTGACGGTCAGGGAGTCGGATTGAGCGTTGTGCGTTTCGATACCAACTGAGCCCTTCGCACTTTGGCGTGACACGTTAATAGGATGACTCGGTGAGCCCACCCGAGCCTGCGCCAACGCGCCATGCAACGTCAAGCTCAAGGCAAAGCCGTATTCGGTCAATAGATCAGTCTCGGGGACTTGATGCGGTTGTAGTCCGCCGTCTCGGAGCAAATCTCCATAGCGAGGCGCGATCACCGTGGGGATCTTGAGCCTTAGGCCGCCTTGTTCGAACTGCAAGAGTTGACCGTAATGCAGGTCGATCACACAACGCTCACCGGGGGCGAGGTTGCCCAGATTGAGCACATAGTTACCGTCTTCGCCCCGCTCTAACAAGATGGCTGCGTTTCCGTCAGCAAGCGTTTCCTCGTAGCTTTCTTGAGCCTCTGACTTTTCTACAACCGTGCCTTGCAGCAGTTGCTCGTTGAGCTTGACCTCCACCCCGAGCAACTGTGCACCCCAAGGTAGCGGAAAACTATAAATCGCCTCAAGATGCTCCGCCGAAGGATTGATAAATGTTTGACGCACATGCGCATCAAAGATCGCACCCCGCAAATCGCCCGTGATGGCGACGTGTTGCAATACCAAAGGTTCTCCCGACGTGGAGCAAAGTGTCGCGTGGAAAGACTCGTCTAGCTGTAGAGAGCTGCTCATGATGTTGTCCATTTAATTATTTGTCGTTGTTGTCTGGGTTGTTTTGCAAGGCCTCATACGCCTGCATGACGCTGCGCACAAAACTGCGCAGTTGCTCGGGACTGAGTCCGGCACGGGTCGGTTCGATCACAAGCTCGATCCCTTCGGCGACATGCAGGTGGCTGCATACCTCAAGCGAACCTGGTCGACGCCCACGGTCCGGCACAGGGGCGGGGCCGCCTTGGAGGAGCTCCCGAATGCGATCAAGCGAGACGCCAGCTGCTGTCCATTTTTTGATGAGCAGGAGCTGTTCGAGATGCTGGGGGGAATATTTCGCGGCACGCGTTTCTCCCTCGGGGCGATTGACGAGCCCAAGCTGGACGTAGTAGCGCACCGTCCGCTTGCTCAGGTCCGTGAGGGCACAGAGCTCATCGAGGGAAAAAGACTGACTCGGAGAGTCGCCGGAAGGGGGAGGGGTCTTTGTGACAGTGTTCATGTGTTTATATTAACACTAAAACTGTCATTAAGTGGTGTTTAAATAAAATAAGTTGTAAAAAAGTTTCCGGCGAAAGGGCGGAAAAGGACTTTTGACCGGAAACGGATGAAAGTCCATCTACTTAAATTTAATTCTAAAAATCAAGACTCTTTACCAATGAGAAACAACTTGTTACTTACGAATCTAGATATTGATTGGCTCTGTACCCCAGACACAACGTTGTTTGATATTGGTGCGATTCGATATAAATTGAAACAGCTATTGGGTGTCTCTGTTGACGTTTTAACACCCAGAGCTTTGCCAGAAAAATTCAGGCAATCCGTGCTTGATTCTGCCTTAACGATATGAGCAAAGACTCTCTCCGTTTAGCAGCATGGATATCACAAGGTTGACCTTGAAATTGTCTGGGTAACAATTAACAGACACTTAAGTGACTTGAACGCTCAGATTTCTGAAATAAAAGCTCAATTAGAGAGCTAAATTTTAGCTAAAAATATTCACGATCTTTGACATAAATAAAAAAACCACCCGAAGGTGGTTTTGTATGTCGTAAAAAATAAATCAATGACGATCTAAATTCTTGATGGCTGAGTTTGCCAAGTCCTTATGCATTGAGGGATCAATCGCTGTAATTTGTTCTATAAATTTCTTAAGATCAATCTTCTTGCCACCTAGCCATGTCCCTTGGACTTTAACTTTCTCGACAATCTCGCTTGGCTTCACGGCAGTAATGTCGGCTGATAGCTCTACTAAATCAGCAAATTTACCCACTTCAAGCGAACCGATATCTTTATCGCGTTTGAGTTGATAGGCGCCATTGATAGTAGAGGCTTTAAGCGCTTCATCTAAGGTAACTGCCTGATTGGGACCGTGAACCTTGCCCGAATCAGTGGTGCGCGTCACCATGTGCTGAATGTTTCTTAACGTGTCTGGTGGAGATACCGATCCATCGTTATGAAAGGTGGTGCGCGTTTTCATTTTCATCGCATCACCCACGCGCTGCCATTGAGACCCGTATTCAGACGCAAACATGGTGCCGTCTAATAGATCACCCCAGTAGATGTACTGAAATGGCGCCATTGAAACAGTGACCCCAAGACGTTCTGCGCGCTGAAATTGATCTGCACGTGCAGCACCTAAATGCTCAACACGCCAACGGTGGTCGGTGCCAATCAACTTGAGTTTATTTAAAGCTCTCTCATAGGCGTCGAGCACCACATCAAACCCAACGTCGCCATTGTTATGAAACGCCATCTGATAGCCCATAGGCCCGTATTGATCGAGCAACTGGTCGAGCTGCTGGCGCGTGTAATTCATGCCTTTTTCGTATAGTGGTCCTAGCAGAATATTGGCCTGTTGGGTTCGGGCGTTATTTAAATAACCAAAACTCTGTGCAACAGTACCCAGCCATGGGCTGCCATCCGCCCACAGCTTGATGCCATTTTTACGGACCATGCTGGGATCAGGCCATGACACTTTTGCACCGGCATCCTTCTCAATGGCCATATGATAAACATGCATTCTTAGTGGGCTGTCCGGGACGGATGCTAAGGCCTCGTAACCCTTGTACATGCCTGTGTTGTACGTGTGCTCTGATGTCGAGGTGATGCCCAAAGAGGCCATATACGCATACCACTTTGCACTGGAAAGTAAAATGTGGGGGATTGCTTTGGGAAGGATCGGACCAACCACTGCCATTAAAGCAGCCGTTTCATTGGCAACGCCGTTGGAGGTGCCGTCTGGTAATCGTCCATAGCTGCCGCCCACTGGGTTGGCAGGCGGCTTCTCATCTTTCCAGCCTAAAATTTTGACGACTGCAGTGTTGAAATAAACCGCATGCCCAGAATTATCAATCACGATGATTGCTCGACCGCTTGGCGTTAACTTATCCAGTATGTCCCGTGTTGGCAGGGGAGCCTCTTGCAATAATCTGTCTAGGCCATTGAATACCAAAGGTCTGCCGGCTGGAGCTTCTGCATCCGCCTTTTTAATGGTTGCTTGGACGTCTGCCCAGGTTTTTGCGCCAACGTAGGGTGCAATCCAATAGGCAGGTGCTTGTGTCGTAACTCCCGAGAGAATCGGGTGATTGTGCGGATCAATAAAACCAGGCATGAGCACGGTAGAGCCCAAATCCTGTACCTTTGCGTTTGGTGCACTGGCACGCACATTCTGGAGCGACCCAATCGCAGTAATTTTTTTTGTCACGGTATCAAAGGCAATGGCCTCAGCACGTGGATTCTTTTCGTCCATCGTAATAATGGTTGAAGCCTTCAAAATCTGTATTTCTGCTAAGGCTGCATTTGACAGGCAGTAGAAAGAAATAATGGGCAGGGTCTTGAGGATTGATTTGTAGTTCATGTCGATTCCAATGGACGATGAGGCGGTTTTATCAATGAGTCTGGGGATGTTTACAACTAGGGCAGTGAAATAATGCAAAATCCGCTTACTTTGGTACTAGTGTGGGTTGACCCAGTTTTCGACGACTAGCCCTGCATAATTCACAAAGTCCGCTTCGTTGTTTGTGACCAGCGTGACGCCAAGGGCGATGGCGTGCGAGGCAATGAGTTTGTCTAGTGCGTCGCGGTTGCGCTCTTTATAGGCGGCACGAATAGGACCATAGGCTTTGGCTGCCTGAGCGTCAAAGGATGCCACCAAGATGTCTTCGAGCAAACTGTCCAGCACCTTACGATTGGTTTTTTGAGAGGCTTTGCTAGTACAAGCGATGCCAAACTCGAGCTCGGCCAAGGTGACGGCGGAAATGATCACGTCCCCAACAAAGCATTTGGCAAAGCGTTCTCTGACCTCAGGCGGCTGGTGTTTGATGAGGTAGATGCACATGTTGGTGTCGAGCATGTATTTCGCACTCATAATGCTTCGCGCTCGCCTTCAATGTTATCGCCACGTCCTTTGGCCATGAAGTCTGGTGAAAATTTGCCAAACTTTGCCACGACATCACCCATTCGGCGCTGAGCAGGGCGGATACGCAACTCGTCACCAAGACGTTCGATCACAAGTTCGATGTCCCACGTGCTATAGGCAAGTTCTGCCGGAATGCGAACGGCTTGGGAGTTCCCATTTTTAAAAAGTTTGGTGTTTGTCATGATGTGCCTTATGAGTGTACGTGTACATCTTAAGGTATTTTGCGGCAAATGTACATATGCGGATGTACGTATTGGAAAGCTGAACTATTTGACGTGCCGGCACTAAGTATCTTTAGTGTATTTGGCTAAAAAATATTCGCGATCTTTGACAGCAGGCCAACGATGGCGAACAGTGTCGTGATTTGTATGCTCATGCACAGGATAAATTTACGATCAAAGTCGGCTCTCAATCCAGCCACTAAGCGATCTATTCGATCCATGGTTTCTGAATGTCAGCATTTTAAAACGATGACATTTGGTTTTATTTAAAGTGGTTGAGGTATATGATGAAAAAAATACGCGGAAAATCCGCAAATAAAAATATCAAAGGAGACACGTTATGCTTAAACGGCTAGGTTTTATTGTGGGTGGTCTTTTGCTCAGTGCGACATCGCTCGTACACGCATCGAGCTATCCTGATAGACAAATTACGTTCATCGTGCCAAACGGTCCAGGAGGTGGAACAGATACCTTTGGACGTATCATTGCTCAGAAATTGAGTGAAGTATGGAATCAACGGGTTGTAGTCGACAATAAGCCGGGCGCTCAGGCGGCCATTGGTACTGCCTTAGGCGCCAAAGCGGCACCCGATGGCTATACGCTCACCGTCTCGCTGACGAGCTCAATCGCAATCAACCCGTTTTTAAACGCAAATCTTGGCTATGACCCTCTAAACGACTTTGTACCCGTTGCAATTGGCGTGAGACAGGCTTTTTTAGTGGTGACAAGTGTCAATTCACCGTACAACACGTTGAAGCAGTTTTCTGAGTACGCAAAAAAGAAATCATCGCCCGCGACTTTTGCATCGACTTCGTCACAGACGGAGCTGATTGGGAGCTTGTTTGGCATTCTGACAGATACAAGATTTTTGAGTGTGCCTTATAAAAATGCCAGTACGGCTGTGATTGAGTTGGCGCGTGGTGATGTCAATATGATGGTGGCTAGTTTGCCCTCATCCATTCCCTTGGTGAACGCAGGGAAGTTAAAAGCGATTGCGGTGACAGGTACCACACGCGTACCTGCGCTCCCTAATGTGCCGACTTCCCCAGAGTCCGGATATCCCGATTTTCTGGCAGATAGTTGGTACGGCATCCTTGCACCTAAAGGTACACCCAAAGAGATTATTGAGAAATTGAACAAGCAAATTAATCTCATCTTGGGTATGCCGGATGTCCAAAAGGCACTGACGACAGCGGGGATGACTGTAGCAAAAGGCACGCCTGAGGAATATGGAGCGATCATGCGCGCAGACCACAAGCGCTGGGGCGATGTTATCGCCAGACAAAAAGCCAATAAATAACGAAGCGGAGCAACGAATGGATAGCAAAACTCGCGTAGGGCCCTTGGCAAAACTCCGGGTCCTAGACCTGACTCGATTACGTTCAGGACCCACCGCGGTGAGACAGTTAGCTGATTGGGGTGCAGACGTCATCAAGATCGAGGCGCCAGAAGGGTTAGGCGTAAGCGATGGCTGGGGTGATGGGCGTCTGAATCCTGACTTTCAAAATCTTCACAGAAATAAGCGCAGTCTGACGTTGAATCTCAAAGAACCAGAGGGTTTGGCCATCTTTAAAAAAATGGCAGATCAAGCGGATATCGTGATTGAAAACTTTAGAGCGGACGTCAAGTTTCGTTTGGGGATCGACTACGAAACGCTAGCTAAAACGAATCCACGACTGATTTATGCAAGCGTATCCGGTTTTGGACAAGACGGGCCTTATGCGAATCGGCCAGGTTACGACCAGATTGTGCAAGGCATGGGCGGATTGATGTCAATCACGGGTGAACCGGGACAAGGTCCTGTGCGTGCCGGCATCGCTGTTGCCGACTCTGCGACAGGTCTGTATTGCGCCTTGGGCATCATGACGGCGCTTGTTGAACGTGCGGACTCGGGCAAGGGGCAGTGGGTCAAAACGTCTCTGCTTGAGTCAATGATCGCGATGCTTGATTTTCAGGCGGCGCGCTGGCTGATTAAAAAAGAGATTCCTACGCAAGCAGGTAATGACCATCCGACTTCTATACCGACAGGTGTTTTTGAAACTGCGGATGGCCATATTAATATTGGTGCGGGTGCGCAACAAATGTGGGAAAGGCTTTGTAAAGCGATTGATGCTGAGGAGTTATTGGCGCGTGAGGAATATAAGACTGGCACACTACGCTCGGCGAATCGAAAGGCTCTCAGCAAAGAACTGAACGCTGTGATCCGCAAAAAGCCAACCGCCGAATGGATTAAGCGTTTTGAAGTAGCGAGTGTGGCGTGTGGTCCGATTTACACAATGGACCAAGTGTTTGCAGATCCACAAACCGTGCATTTAGGGATCGCTACGCCCGTCATGCATCCTGAGCTTGGCGAAATTCAGGTGGTCGGTCAGCCAGTGGGTTTGTCGCGAACACCAAGTGAAATTCGAACGGCTACACCGCCGCTTGGTTCGCATACCGACGTTCTGATGAAGGAACTGGGATTTAGCGAAGCGGATATTGAGCGACTTCGTGCAAAGAGCGTTATTTGAAGTAATGCGTCTTTTATTTGGTATTGGGCGCTAGGCTATTTGTTCTGGCCAGCCTTTTTGGTCAAACGCAATCGATTCATAGGCGGCGATGCTCAGGAGATCATAAAAAGGCGCGAGCTGAACGCCTTGGGCAGAGACCATAAAGCTTAGATTTTTAAGGTGTGCATCGGTTCATGCCTCATCCTTCGCCTTATGAATGCAAGGATTTTATGATGCAAAGTGATTGTTTTGACTAAATCCTTATAATCGTGAGGATTTTTCATTCCAATCAATTTCCCTTAAAAGGGAAAACAGCTTGAGTATTTAAAAATTGATATGGCACAGTGGTTAAGTCAGCTGGACCGTAATCAGGCGTATCGACAATCAGGATCGTTTCTGCCGCATCCTCATAGAACGCTCGAAAGTGAGTCTTTGAGCGCAAAACGATGAGATCAAAATCTTCTGGCTTTTGATCGAATATATAAAACGGATCACCGTTTACAGCAGTATGTGATTTTGTCGTGACACTAATACTGATGCCATTGACATCAAGTAATGCGGTCAATCCTAGGTCGACAGGGAGTCCTTTCATATAAGCGCCTGTGTTGCGATAGGACTTTGGTCCAACCCAGAGTACCTTGGCATTGACTTCTAAACGTGGCCCAGCTTTTGGGGAGCTGTGTCCGCCGAGTTGAAGTCTGACTGTTTGACCCACGCCAGCCTTGCTCGCGACAGATGCGGCTTCTGGATCCCATAAGAGTGGGACACTGACTTTGTAGCTAGGATTTCTTTTGAGTAATTCTTGCAGGATATAGCTAGAGTCATTGACGCGATCAGCATGTTCGAGCAACACAATCGGTTTTAAACTTGATGGTCGTTTAGCGATGAATGACTCAACGATCTCGAAGGCCTCGGTACAGGTATAAACCGGAACGGGTCGATACAGCGCTTGTCGTTTTTCGTATATGGCATCAGAAAGCTGTTGAATAATTTTAGAGGCATCTGTAGTTTGACTATCTGCTGTACACATCACGCTAAACCCGGTGTTTGGCGCGTCGGTGTATGAAAAGCCAGCCATGATTGAAATGTCAAGATAGTGAGGACTTTCTTGCTGCAACGTGTGCCCAAGAGCAATGATGTCCGCCAAGGGCTTAAGATTGGTCGCGCTAAAAATGCTGGGCACGAGGACGCCTGGTTTGACGAGATGAACTGTTGGTTTAATTTCGCCGCGCAGTATGCGTGACATACAGTCAGCAGCTCTTTCTCCGGTTTCACCCGCATCCGTATGCGGAGATTTTCTATAAGCAAATACTCCGTCAGCACCTTCAATACTGTCTCTAGACAAATTTCCGTGATAATCAAAGGCAACGACTAAAGGCTTGTTGGGACCAATCACTTTGCGAATGCGTCCGATCATGACTTTTTCAGGGTCATGAAAGCCCGGTGACCAGCATGCACCATGAAGAAACAGGAGGACGCCATCGAGTTCAGCATGGTGTTTTTCTATCGCAGCTGAAATTTCTTTGATGTAGAACTCCACTGCCTCATCTGTTGCTGCGCCCGCTGCACCTTGAGAAGTTTGGACGATGGGCAACATCTCAATATTTGATTGCTCGCATACTTTGATAACTCCCCCCATGACTGTATTGGTTCCACGTAACTGAGTCAGGATACGATCTCCGCGCAGAGCCACAGCTTCAAAATCAGCGAGCGTTGTGGGCGTGGGAAGATGACTGACTGACTCGAGTTGAAATCCAGCAATCGCAATCTTTGGTTTTTTTTCTTGTTCGCTCATGAAAATTTCCTATGGAATGTGGTTTTAAGTTAAATAGCTAAAAATACGAAATATCAATTGAGAGGAAAATGACAAGCGACTTTATGCTCAACTCCGTCGACGATCGAGGCAGTCAAATTTGGCTCAAGCTGACTACAGATATCCTTGACCTGAGGACAGCGCGTATGAAATCTACAGCCTGATGGAGGATGGATTGGACTCGGCAAGTCTCCCTTCAGCACAATCCTGTGTTGGTTTCCACCCTGAGTGATTCTTGGAATTGCGGATAAGAGTGCTTGTGTGTAAGGATGACGAGGTGCTGCAAACATGGGGCGTTTAGGGCCCAGTTCGACGAGTTTCCCAAGGTACATGACTGCGACATCGTCTGCGATGTGCTTAACAACACTTAGGTCGTGACTGACAAAAAGATAAGTAAGACCAAAATCTTGTTGCAAGTCTTGCATTAAATTAATGATCTGCGCTTGAACTGAAACATCAAGCGCTGAAACGGGTTCGTCACAGATCACTAATTGCGGGTCAAGAACAAGGGCACGTGCGATTGCGATTCTTTGACGTTGACCGCCAGAGAATTCATGCGGAAAGCGTTGTGCGTGTTGCGCGGACAGGCCCACGCGATCTAGGACTTGTAAGACCTTTTCCTGGCGGTAAGAGGGTTTATGTCCAGCAATGATCAGAGGCTCTTGAAGAATGCTTTCAACGCGCATGCGCGGATTCAAAGAGCTAAAGGGATCTTGTGCGACCATTTGAAAAAGCGGTCTAAGGGGTTTGAGTTGTCTCATGGACATGCTTGAAATATCATGTCCATCAAGCTCAATGACACCTGCGGTCGGTTTCAAAATACGCATGATCAGTCTAGCGGTTGTGGATTTTCCACAGCCACTTTCTCCAACTAACCCAAGAGTTTTTCCTTTGTTAATTGCAAAGCTTACGCCATCGACTGCTTTCACGGGTGGACGTGATTTGAACAGTCCAGTTGAGGGTCCAGGAAAATACATACCCAGATTTTCGACCTTGAGCATTGGGTGATTTGACTCAGCGGCCTTTGTCATGAACGTGACTCCATCGGCATTTGATAATCAAAGTCTTTAATGCAAGCCACTGCATGCTCAGGGGTAATGAAAATTGGATCCACAAGCTGTATTTTGCATGCAGGTTTTGCATCCACACACCTGTCATAAAATCGACAACCTTTGGGCATATTTGTTGGGCTAGGAACCGTTCCAGATAATGTCGGGAGTCGATCCACCTCGTAATCAATGGGTGGAATACTGTTTAGTAGGGCTTTTGTATAGGGATGTCTTGGATCACTGAAGATTTCTTCTGTCTTGCCGGTTTCAGCGATTCTGCCTGCGTACATCACCACAACTTTATGTGAGAATTCGGCGACGACACCCATGTCATGGGTAATCAGCAAAATTGCCATGCCAAATTCATGCTGTAATTCTTGCAAAAGCTCCAAAATTTGAGCTTGGACGGTGACATCCAAGGCGGTTGTCGGTTCGTCGGCAATTAAAAGTTTTGGCCGACAGGCTATTGCCATCGCAATCATGACTCTTTGACGCATGCCGCCTGAGAGCTGGTGCGGATACTCCGAGACGCGCATATGTGGCGAGGGAATATTGACAAGCTCAAGCAGGCGTACTGCTTCATTTTTTGCTTGGCTTCGTGTCATTTTCATATGAAGCATCAGAGGTTCCATGATCTGTTCGCCCACGGTATAGACCGGGTTGAGCGAGGTCATCGGCTCTTGAAAAATATAACTGATGTCGCGTCCGCGAATGGCGCGGAGTTGCTCAATAGGCAGTTGAGCAAGATCTTGCCCGAGGAAATTGACCTGGCCCGTTAATATGTTTGAGTTCGTCCCTGTTAACCGTGTCAAAGACAATGCTGTGACGCTTTTGCCGCAGCCAGACTCTCCAACAATAGCAACGATTTCACCAGCATGAATATCAATGGATATCCCATCAACAACAGTCACGGGACCTTGCTGTGTATCGAACCCCACCCGAAGATTGCTAACCTGCATCAGCATTGGATCAGTATGGATGCGTTGATTAGTCATGATGTTGCACTCAGTCTGATTATTTTTTTGTTGTAGTGCGCGTTGTGATCCCTCTTGGATCCAGAATGTCACGCAAGGTGTCGCCGAGCATATTAAAAGCTAAGACCGTTAAGGTCAGAATGGCGCCAGGCAGAATAGATAGACTTGGTGCATCAAACAGATTGTTAATGCCGTCGCGAATCAGATTTCCCCAACTTGCAGCGGGTGGCAACACGCCCATTCCTAGAAAGCTCAGACTGGCTTCCTCGCGCACTGCACCAGCAATACTCAGTGTGCCGATCACAATAATCGGTCCAACGATGTTGGGTAGGACGTGGTAGCTGATAATTCGCACATTAGAGGCACCATAAGATCGTGCCATATGAACGAAATCAAAATTTTTGATCACAAGCGTTGATCCGCGAGCCAGTCTGATGAACATCGGGATGCTGGAGATGCTAATAGCCAAGACAAGCATTGGCAGACTTGTCCCGAGCAACGTGACGATGAGCAGTGCCATTAAAAGCGGTGGAAAGGCCAGAAGAATATCGACTGCCCAGCCAACAATTCGATCAAATCGACCGAGTAATAAGCCTGCCATCATACCGATCGGCACACCTATCAGCATTGCAAGTACAACTGAAAAAACACCAACAATCAAAGCGGGTCGTGCGCCGTAAATGAGACGACTCAGAAGATCCCTGCCGTACTCGTCCGTGCCAAACCAGTGTTGCGCACTGGGGGGGGAGAACGCATTGGTGATATTTTGTGTAAGTGGATCGTAAGGCGCAACCCATGGTGCGAACACAGCAACAAATACAAGCGCCAAAATAAAGATTGCTGCAATCAGAGCAGGAGGGTCTGCTCGTAAGGTTTTTAAAAAAACGTGAAAAATTCCTTGTCGGTAAACGGCTGAAGTGTCTGAGGCGTTCGGGGTAGCTACTCCAGAGTCACTCATACTTCACCCGTGGATCAAATAGTGTGTAACTTAAATCAACCAGAAGGTTAATGAGCACAACGATCAATGCGAAAACCATCAAGCCAGACTGAATCAACGTATAGTCGCGCTGAGCGATTGCTCCGACAAGCAATTTTCCGATGCCTGGTCGATTAAAAACCGTTTCGGTTAAAACAGCACCTCCTAAAATCGCCCCAGTGTAAAGACCAATCGCCGTAATCACAGGAATCATGACATTACGTAGTACATGCTTATATTGAATACTTGATTCGGAGATTCCCTTTGCTCTGGCGGTTCGCACGTAATCAAGCTCCAATTGTTCGAGCATTGACGATCGCGTCAGGCGAGTGATGTATGCCGCTTGAATAATGCCTAAACTCAGCGCTGGAAGGACAAGTTTTTCGATTCTCTCCAGCAATCCTCCTACATTGAATGTGTGTACAACGGGAAACCACTTGAGGTAGACGGAAAAAAAGAGTAACAACAATATGCCCAGATAAAAGGCTGGGAACGAAAATCCTGTTAATGCAAAAATGCGCCCGAAATAGTCGATCCACGAGTTTCGGCGAACGGCTGTCAAAATACCCAGAGGTATACCGATGGCAGCCCCTACAAACAATGAAGCTAAGGCAAGTTCAAGCGTATAGGGAAATAACGCTGCAATTTGCTCAGAGACTGACTGGTTATTGATCATAGAGCGCCCTAAGTCTCCACGCATCAGGCCCGACATGAAAATGCGGTACTGCGTCAATACCGGAAGGTTTAGACCGGTTTTCTCTCGAATCGCCTGCAAGGACTCTTCGGTAGCGTTATCGCCCAAGATGACCTCGGCCGGATCAGCCGGCACGAGTCTCATCGCAAAAAATACCAGCGTGGTGACTGCCCACATGATGAACACTGCAGAACAAAGGCGTTTAACAACGTAGTAAAACAATATCCACTCCTTTGGCTGTCAATGTTGCACGAGATGCTAAAACGTTATTTCAGCAGTCGACTCTTGGGACTGAAGGTGTAGAACGCATAGCTCATTTGTGGATGTCCGAGGTCAAGTTTTGGTGTTCTGGCCATGGCGTACTTGCGGGTAAAAAGGGGAATCACGATGGCATCTTGCATAATGATCTCTTGCGCCTTTTCCCAAAGCTCAATCCTCTTTTGAAGATCCTTTTCTATTAAGGCCTGATCTAACAGCGCATCAACCTTGTCAAAATGTGAAAAGTTTGTGGCTGCGGTTGGCTTACCAATCGCTGAGCGTGAGTGAAAAAATTCATTCAAATAACGATTGCCATCCAGAGGGTAGCGGTAGGCACCATAAATCACTGCTGGATTAAGATTTTGACGGATTTGCCTGTGATAAGTCGGGTGATCAACCACGGCAAGTTTGAGATCAACACCCACTTTACGCCACTGATCTTGAATGATTTGCATCGGTGGTGAATAAATATTGTTGTTACTGACGATTACTGTTGCGGTAAAGCCGTTTGGAAATCCCGCCTCTGTCAGAAGTTGTTTCGCTTTAGCAGGATCATAATTGTATTGAACGGTCTTCGCGTTATGTCCCAAGTAGCCCGATGGCAATGGGCTAAGTTCTTCTCCCGATACCTCATCACCTAGAAATTGCAACATTGACTTACGGTCTGTTGCGTGCGCGAGGGCTTTTCTAACGAGGATATTGTCGAAGGGCTTGATCGACGGATTGAGATAAATCGCAAATGCATTGGCAGGAGCAGTCAAGTCGACTTTCATTCCTGCGCGTCGCATCCTAAGAATCGCATCTTTAGAGGCGGCGATTTCAATCGCGTGAACATCACCATTTCTCAATGCTAATTCACGTGTACTTGCGTTTGACATGAATTGTGCTGTGATTGACTCAAGCGTGGGTTTGCCGTTCCAGTATTGATCGTTGCGCTTGAGTTTGAACGATTCGCGCGGCTTATATGCTAAATACTCAAAGGGACCCGTACCGATAGGGTGCGTCTTCATGTCGATCCCTTTTTGCTCGGCCGCCCGGGACATGATAAAACCCTTATTCGAATTTACAAGTAGAGCAGCCAGGTTTGGTTCGGGCACCTTGGTATGGAAACGAACAGTGTAAGGATCGATTTTCTCCATCTTTATAATGGGAGCGAGGTTGTTTCTGAACGGTGAGCCTGTTTTATCTGATTTAAGTCTTTCGTAACTGTAAATCACATCATCGGCATTCATTTCACCGAGGCCCCCATGAAATTGGACACCTTTTCTCAGCTTGAACGTCCAGCTCAGTCCATCCGGTGACATATTCCACGATTCTGCGAGGGAAGGCTCAATCTTGGCTGGATCAATTACACCATCGGGGAATTTTGCAAGGCCTTCGTAGACGAACTCAATAATGGGAGTTTCGCCAACGCTTGTTGAAAACTGGGGATCAAGGGTGCGGATATCATCTACACCCATGCCTAACATTAGATTTTGATTGTTTGCTGCTTGCTGAGCCATGAGAGGCATGGAGAGAGTGGTGGCAATTCCTAAACTGGTCCATAAAAGAGCTTTCTTCATTAAAGAAATCAGTTTTGTCATGACAACCTCCAGGTAAAAGAACGGTTAAAACGCGAAACCCAAGAATGCTAGATCATTGTCTATAAAATGAGACAAATGCCTCATTTATTAAATCACAGCAACATTTGATCTTCGATCAGGGTTTTCCCGATAATTTCTTATTAATGCTTCGTAGAAAGATCTTCAAGTGCTTTAATTGTGTACGTAGTAAAGTTATTAAGATGAAACTCGACGACCACACATGAACGCGAAAGAACAAATCCTGAGTCATTTTCCGCAGTTAACGCCACGCTTACGCGATGCGGCTAGATTCATCGTTGACCATCCAAATGATGTAGTGACGCATTCCATGCGTGGCTTGGCTGAAACAGCAAAAATCATGCCATCCGCCTTATCAAGACTTGCGCAACAAGTTGGCTATGTTGGATGGCCAGAATTAAAAAAAGCCTTTATTTATGATCTTGGGCTGAATCAGAATGGCTATAGTGAAAGAGCTAAAAAACTGGCTAACAGGTCTACCGAAAAGGGTTTGGTGAATGAACTCTTTGAGACCTATGTCTCAAATCTGGAAGCCACTCAGCTTCAAATTGAACCTAAGATAAAGATTGCAGCGAATATCCTGCAAAAGGCGAAAGTCGTTCACGTGGCTGGATTTCGGGCCAGTTTCGCGATCGCATTTTCACTTTTTTATGGTTATCGACTATTTAGAAACTCCGTAGAGTTGATTGATGGTCATTGCGGTGGCTTAGAGTTGCAGTTACGTCGAATTCAAAAGCGTGATGCAGTAGTGATTATCAGTTTTGCACCTTATTCTAAAGAGTCGATTGCAGTACTCGAGGCAGCTCGCCATGCTCAGGCGAGCGTCATTGCTCTGTCCGATAGCAGCGCTTCGCCCTTGGCACTCGGGGCTGATGTTTCACTTGAGTTCAAGGTCTCAAGTCCTTCTTTTTTCCCGTCGACGCTTGCTGGAACCGCAGCGTCAGAGGCGCTGCTTGAAGCCTTGGTCGCAACAGGTAAAAACGATGTTGTCAAGCCTATTGACGAGGCTGAAAAACATTTGATTCGCTCGGGTGCTTATCTCGGTAAATCTGCGTTGTAAATCACCACAATTTTGGATCTCAGTCATTTGAGGAAAGTTAGTAAATTTTGAAATATTGATGATACAAATGTATTATTTTTAATAATCAAGGTACAAATTGAGCATTTCAGGCATGCTGAATGTTTGAGGTGTCAGTCAGTAGGGCCGATCTGCCGCAACTATTTTTCATCTGTTCGTTGGACGTTCAAGTCGCTTCCAAATAAAAACCAAGGAAAAGCTCATGTCACATATTATTCATCGTAGCTTTAAATATACGCCTCGTGTCGCGCGTCGTTCCGAAGGTATCTATATTGAAGACACAAAAGGGAAAACCTATATAGATGCCTCGGGGGGTGCGGCTGTTTCTTGTTTGGGACATTCTCACCCTGATGTGCTTGCTGCGATGGAAGCTCAAATTAGAGAATTGGCTTACGCGCATACTGGATTTTTCACGACAGAAGTCGCAGAGACCTTAGCAGACGAGCTCGCAGCCGATGCGCCTGGTGATTTAAATAATGTGTATTTCGTGTCTGGTGGTTCAGAGGCCATGGAGGCCGCGCTGAAAATGGCGCGTCAATACTATGTCTGTATTGGACAGCCAGAGAGAACGACATTTATTGGACGCAGTCAAAGCTACCATGGAAATACACTCGGTGCGCTAGCCGTCGGTGGAAACGAATGGCGCCGACAACAATTCGCGCCCTTGCTGATGAATACTGGACGCGTATCACCTTGTTTCGAATATCGAGACAGGCGGTCCACAGAAACGCAAGATCAATATACAGCGCGTCTGATCGACGAGCTCGAACAAACAATCTTAGCGTTGGGTCCTCAAAATGTGATTGGCTTCTGTGCAGAGACTGTTGTGGGTGCGACCGCTGGGGCTGTGCCTCCAACGCCTGGGTACTTTAAGGGTGTACGCGAAATCTGCGACAAATACGGAATTTTATTAATTTTGGATGAAGTGATGTGTGGCATGGGGCGCACGGGAAGCTTGTTTGCGTTTGAACAAGACGGCGTTGTTCCGGATATTGTGGCGATCGCCAAGGGCTTGGGGGGAGGGTATCAACCCATTGGTGCCTTGATTGCAAGTGATCGCATTGTTGAGGCGATGCGTAAAAACTCGGATTTATTTCAACATGGTCATACGTATCTTGGACACCCAACAGCCTGCGCGGCGGCGTTGGCCGTGCAGCGGGTGATTAAGCGTGACGGGCTCTTGCAAAATGTGCAAGCAAGAGGTCAGTACTTGCGTCAGCGTTTGCAGTCAAGGTTTGGTGAGCATGAACACATAGGCGATATCCGTGGTCGTGGGCTTTTTATGGCACTGGAAATTGTGCGAGATCGCCAGACCAAAGAGGTCTTTGATCCGGCTCTTAAGCTTCATGCGCGTATTAAATCGCTCGCCATAGAAAATGGTTTGATGGTCTATCCAATGGGTGGCACGATCGATGGAAAAAATGGCGACCATATTTTGATCGCACCTCCCTTTATCGTGACAGAAGCGCAAATAGACGAAATTGTTGACCGACTTGCCTTGACAGTCGAAGAAGTGTTGGCTGATTGTTTGGTATCGGTCTGATAAAAAGAAAGTGGGTCGTGATCGTGCATCACGTATCTTGTTCGAGACTAGTTTTCCGGGAGGAATGTATGAAAAATTTTTTCAGTATGACCGGTGGGTTTTTGATGTTATTTTTCGTACTCAATCCTCTCTCTGCCAGCGCACAAGCTTGGCCGGAAAAGCCTATTAAACTCGTCATTCCCTTTGCAGTTGGAGGTGTTGTTGATTACATAGGGCGCGAATTGGCTCAAGCGCTTTCAGTTAAGTTGGGAACGCCAGTCATTGTCGAAAACAAAGGCGGAGCTGCTGGCGTGATTGGGGTTGATCAGGTTGCAAAAGCTGCTCCAGATGGATACACGCTTTCTTTCGCCAACGGCGGAGCGATCGCGATTATTCCTCATGTTCAAAACACAATGCCTTATGACGCAATCAAAGATTTGATCCCAGTCTCGCCAGTTGCGAGTGTGGCCAACGTGTTGGTTGTTCCAGCCGCACATCCAGCGAAAAGTCTGAAAGAGTTGATTGAAATTGCACAGAAAAATCCTGATAAGCTTAATTATGGATCTGCAGGGATGGGTTCCTCTGATCATATGGCTACATTGCAGCTCATTAATATGACTGGAATTAAGATGACTAACGTTCCTTATAAAGGAGGAGGTCCGGCAATTATTGACTTAATTGCGGGAAATATAGACCTCATTATCTCTACTTTCCCACCAGCTATTGGCCATATTAAGTCTGGAAGGTTGAGAGCGTTAGGCGTGACTTCAAGCAATCGTCTTGAGATCTTGCCCAATGCGCCGACGATTGCTGAGGCGGGTGTGTCAGGTTATGTTTCTGATGCATGGTATGGGATTTTTGCACCAGCTAAAACGCCCACTTATGTAGTAGATAAAATCAATACAGCAACGCGGGATGTACTTCAAAATAATCCCGGACTTCGCAAGCGACTTGTCGAATCTGCTGCTACTGCAATGATTCAAACGCCAAGTGAGTTTAAGCTCTTTGTGCAGCAGGAGTCGGATAAGTGGAAAAATCTACTTCAAACTTCGGGAACAAAATAAAATGAATTCTCCACTGTCTGCAGCAGAAGTAGCGGCCTATCACCGAGATGGATTTTTTAGTCCTGTCGATGCGTTTACCGAGGTTGAGGCTTCGATACATCGTGCCAAGCTAGAGGAATTTGAAGCCACTTTGCCAGTCGGTCCAGTTTCTCGAATGAATCGAAGAAAGCTTCATGTACGCTTACCTTGGATGCGCGACTTAGTTGAGGATCCAAGAATACTTGATGTGATTGAAAGCTTAATTGGTCCTGATATTTTGATTTATAACAGTACATTTTTCATTAAAGAAAAAAATTCTGATGCGGTCACTTACTGGCATCAAGATGGTACATATTTCGGCCTAGAACCTCATGAACACGTGACGGCTTGGGTGGCATTTTCCAATGCCTCTGAAGAAGCCGGTTGTATGCAGTTTGTTCCTGGAAGTCATAAGCGTGGACCTGTCCAGCACGTGACGATTTCAGGCGGAAATAGTTTGAATAATGTCGCACAGGGCATTGATGAAGATTTCTCTAAGGTAAGAACCAATACTGCGCCTTTAAGAGCGGGTCAGTTTTCTTTACATCACACAAACGTGATTCATGCGTCAGATCCAAACACGAGTAATGACAGACGAATCGGTGTCGGTATTAGTTATATTCCAACACGTTTGACAAAGAAAGGTGTACGGGCAAGTGCGACCTTGGTTCGCGGCACGGATCGTTATGGAAATTTTGACTACGAGCCGGACCCTAGGAAAATGAGTGATGATCATGCGAAAGAGGCCCATGAGATCGCCTATGCAAGATATAGAAATAGTTATGAGGAGCAAGCACAACGCGCGACGATTGCTTAATTTCAGCATTGATTATCCAGGTACTCATTTCACTATTTTTAATTAGATTTCAACGGTGGATTTATGCAGGATTTGACTGGAAAAGTAGTGATCGTAACGGGCGCTTCTACCCCCTTGGGCATTGGCTGTGCAATCGCAAAACGATTTGCCCAAGCGGGGGCCAGCTTGTTTCTTGTCGCTGAGGCTACGGCAGCGCAATTGGATGCAGTATCGGTTGCGTGTTCGGGATATCCGAATGCGGGTCGTATTGAATCGGCCTTGATCGATCTTGGTGAGTTACATGCAGCTGAACAAATGATTGAAAAAGCTGAAAAGATTTTTGGTCGCGTGGATATACTCGTTAATAATGCTGCTGTTCGCTCCCCATATGAATTTGGTGAGTACACGCGTAGTCAGTTTGATCAAGCCATAGCGGTTAACTTGGCAGCTCCCTTTTTTGCAAGTCAAACTGTTGTTCCATTGATGCGTCGACAAGGAGGAGGGCGCATTATCCATATTGCTAGTCAGCTTGGACATGTGACGTATGCGCAGCGCGCCTTGTATGGATTGACTAAAGCGGCTCTGATTCATTTAACTAAATCGATGGCTTATGAGCTTGGCAAAGACAATATTATTGTGAATGCCATCAGCCCCGGGCCCATTGCAACTCAGGCGACACTTAATCGAGATCCAGAGGTGACGCGTAAGCGAGTTGAGCAGTATTTGCCCTTAGGTCGAGTAGGTCAGCCTGAGGAAATTGCTGATTTAGCGCTTTACCTTGCAACAGACAGTCCGGTTTTTTTACAAGGTCAAGATATTGTCATTGATGGTGGCTACACGATTCATTAATTTAATATAGCGGTCGCTTAACCATTTACATTTTATTTTTACAACTTGAGTGTCGGGGAACAGCATGAAATTGACTTTTGATGGTTTTAGATTCTTGATGGTCGGAGCGGTATTAAGTGTTCACTCAATGCTTGCTATCGGGCAAACAAGCGAATACCCCCTCACGCAAATTAAGCTTGTTGTTCCTGTTCCTCCAGGCGGAGCTGCTGACTTTGTTGCGAGACTCATTGCTCAAAAAATGAGTGACAGTATGAAGCAAATTGTTGTCGTTGAAAACGTTGGCGGTGCCACTGGGACGATTGCCGCTACTCAAGTTGCTCGCTCAAAGCCCGACGGCTATACCTTGTTGCTTTCCTCAAGTACGACGCACGCGACGGCTCCTGCTTTTTTTAACAATTTAACTTACGATCCGATTAAAAGTTTTTCTCATCTTGGCTTGATGGCAACAGTGCCTGCAGTTGCGGTCGTGCATAAGGATGTGCCAGCTAGAAATATCAAAGAGTTGATTGAATACACGAAAGCAAATCCTAATAAACTCAACTATGCATCCTCAGGGAATGGAAGTCCCTTAAATTTCTGGGCAGAAATGTTTAAAATTTCAACCGGATCTTCTCTTCAACATGTACCGTACAAGGGATCTGGGCCGGCTGTTGTTGATCTTATTGCAGGAAGGGTTCACGTGATGTTTGATGGACTGCCTGCACAGCTAAGTAATATAAAGGCTGGCAATACAAGGCCGTTGGCTGTCTTGCATCCAGAGCGTTTAGGGTCATTGCCTGAAACACCCACTATGGCTCAAGAAGGATACCCTGCTGTTGTAGGTGGTCTTTGGTATGGTTTTTCCGGTCCCGCAGGACTTCCTCCTGAGGTGGTTTTGAAACTAAATAAAGAGTTCGAACGTATTTCCAAACTACCTGAAATTATCGAGGCTTTTAATTCTCGCGGGGTTTTGGTGACTCATTTGGATTCAACGCGTTACGTACAATTCATTATTAATGAGAATGATAAATATAAAAAGATTTCTCAGCAGGCTAACGTTAAAGATCAATGAGTCAAGGTTCGTCTTCACTACGAAAGGTAATTTTCGCTGCATATAAAGCATGAAATGCAGCGACTTCAATTCCACATGAGGCCAAACGCTTACGCTTGGATTGTTTACACAACATTAGGGCTAATCATTTTAGGACCATCCAACGCCGCGAGGAATCACAAATCTCGCGCGTTTTAAATCACATAAAAATCACTCGCTGAGAGCGAGTCCGTTAGCCCCGTGAGCTGAGCGAATTGCGTCGCTACAGCCCTACCCAATCCGTCCGCATCATAGAGCAGTGCGCCAGTTTGCGTGTTGTAGATAATCCGATCGTCGCTCTGGGTCGCGGCACTGCCGAAGTTAAATGCCTCGTCAGTAATCCTGCCGTTTGCCGTAAATGCTTTGAAGTAGTTCTTGCTTAGCCAGATGGTGTCATCAACTGCGCTGAAATTGATAATCTGATCGATGTTGGTTGAACTGAGTTTTTCGTTGAACACGAACACATCTAGTCCAAATCCACCGTTCAGGATATCGTTGCCTAGACCACCGTACAGTACGTCATTGCCGTTACCACCGAGGAGGGTATCGTTACCTGCCAAGCCCTTGAGCGTATTATTTCCAGCGTTGCCGGTTAAGGTGTTGTGTTCAGCATTGCCGGTCGCATTGATAGCCGCCGAGCTATTGAGCGTGAGGTTTTCGACATGCCGCGAGAGCACGTAAGACACTGATGCCAAAACCGTATCAATTCCCGCTGCGCTTAGCTCGTTGACGAGGTCTGCCGTATGGTCCACGTAATAGGTGTCGTTGCCACTGCCGCCTGCCATGGTGTCGGCACCCGTGCCACCATCGAGAATATTGTTCGCAGCATTGCCGATGAGTGTGTTCTGCAGGTTGTTGCCAGTGGCGTTAATCTCCAGAGATCCGCTTAGCGTCAACTTTTCAACATTGGCAGTCAATGCATAAGACAAGGCAGCAACCACGGTATCGATCCCGGCTGCGGTGTCTTCGATGACCAGATCGCCCATGTTATCCACGTAATAGGTGTCGTTGCCGGTTCCGCCGATCAGGATGTCGGCGCCGAGTCCGCCGTCAAGCTTATCGTTTCCGCCTAAACCACTCAACTGGTCGGCCCCAGCTCCACCCACCAATACGTCATTTTTGCTGCTGCCGACCAACACTAACGAACCACTTTTAGCCGTCATGTTCAGCGCATAGCTACCGACGCTGCTGGAGTAACCCTGCGCGCTTACAAAATAGGTCCCCGTGGTGCTGGCAGTGAAAGACAATCTTGAGTTTAAACCGACAGCATCATCGTTAACTAAGAGCTCAGTGCCGCGGCTATCCATCAGTCGCAGATAGCTATCGAGTCCCGAACCGGCAGCCGCATCAAGTGCAAAATCGTAGAGATAGCCACTGGCCAATTCGACTTTGAACCAGTCCTGGTCGCCGGCCACAGCGATGAGGGATGTCTGCGGCGTGCTGGCGGTCAATGTAGAGGTGGTAGCGGTAGTGCCAGCAATGTCTACTACCACAGGAGGAAGTGAAGGTGGCAGACCCATCAGGGTTCCGATATCAAGTCGGCCGCCGCTGGCTGTCACCGACGTCAGGCTAGCGGTGGGGGCCGCACTCGCCAACAACGCTTGCTGGATTTGAGCCGCGCTTGCCGTTGGATGCAGAGCGGCGTAGAGGGCAGCCGCACCGGTAACGTGCGGTGTGGCCATAGAAGTTCCACTATAGCTGCCATAAGTTCCACCGGGAAGTGTCGAATAAATCGACGAGCCCGGCGCAGCCAGATCGACCGTAGTCGCACCGAAATTCGAAAACGAAGACAAACGACCCGAAGCGGTTAATGACGCGACGGCTATCACGGCCTCATAACCTGCGGTCGTCGTGGTCGAGATATTCGACGGATAATTGGCATACACATCGTTGTTCGTGGTTTCGTTGCCAGCGGCGGCAATAAAAAGGATATCCTCGCGCGCTGCACGCGTTACAGCATCCGTCAACTCTTGCGAGGCGCCACCGCCGCCCCACGAATTATTGGTGGCAATAAAGTTTTCACCCGCGCTTGCCTGAGTAGCCGCATTAGTAAAATAGTCGATTGCTAGGATCGCGCCTGAGGTGGAGCCAGAGCCGGTCGCGGATAAGAACTTCAGACCCACCATCTGCACGGCCCAATTGACTCCGGCGACCCCGTTGCCGTTGCCCCCGATAGCGCCGATGGTGCCACTGACGTGAGTACCATGGCTGTTGTCGTCAAAAGGATCATTGTCGTTATTGAAAAAGTCCCAGCCTAGTAGATCGTCGACATACCCGTTGCCATTTTCATCTATGTTATTTTCCCAGCGTAGGTCGTTGAGTAAATCACCGGCATCGATGTAGCCGTTAAGGTTGATATCTGTCACCCAGGTGGCATTTGTCCCATTGTTTAGATCGTGAAAAGTAATCAGACCATCAAGGTCTACATCGGCGAGTGTCGTGCGCAAGGCTTTCGAGATCTCGCCCTGATTTAGCCAGACATTCAAATACAGATCGGGGTGGGTGTAATCGATACCGGTATCGATTACGCCAACAACACTTTTGACTGAGCCGGTGTAACCGGCAGCCCAAGCTTCGCCAGCCTGACTGCCGTAGGCATTAGCGATAGTCGTTGCGTCGCCATACATGCCCCAGAGACCACCGTCCGTGTATTTGGGATCATTGCTGAACATTTCGATGTAAACCACAGCATCGATGGCTGTGACTGGCTGGTCTCCATCAGGCAAGGCGGCGGGATTTGCGGTGGGGTTCATCAGGGCCGTGGTTGGCGCTAGCTGCGCATACACAAGCGTTGCACTGAGTGACTGGTCCGTAAACGATCCTAGCTCCGCCATAACTAAACTGGAGAGCGGAAGGGTTGCGGCCGGACTAACGATGCTCGGGGTAGCGACAACCGGGTCGACAGCGGGAACGACCTCGTTTGCCAGGGTGCCCAGCTCATCCACATAAGAAAAATCAGACTCTATACCGCTGTCCAATATGCCTTTCTTCTTGAGTTTCTTCATTTAAGCGCCTCAACTGACTGTGTGGGGACTGGGATTAAATTGACATATTTAGCGTTAACCCAATCTATATATTAGGTGTAAAAGATGGGTAAAAGTAAAAAAACGTTCCCGTTTGACCAAAAAGGGTATATTGCTTGGATAAATTTTTTAACAAGCTAAAAGGGAGATACATATGAAAAAAAACCTATTTGCATCTTTATGCACTGTTGGCTTAACCAGCCTCACCGCGTTGGCTTTACTGCCTCATTCGGTTGCGCAAGCGCAAGCCTCTAACTACCCAAACAAACCCATCACGATTGTGGCGCCCTTTGCCGCAGGTACGCTCACAGATATTTTGACGCGTACCGTCGCCAACAAACTCGCGATCGCCATGGGCCAGCCAGTTGTCGCAGAAAACAAAACTGGCGCAGACGGCAACATTGGCGCAGCCTTTGTCGCGACGGCACCGGCAGACGGCTATACCTTATTAGTCGGTGCCACGAGTATCGGCTCGATTAACGTGTTGCTGCACAAAAATATTAAATACGATCCGCAACGTGATTTTGTCGGTATTACAAACCTCATCAGTGTGCCCAACGTTCTGGTCGTAGGATCACATGTGCCTGCCAAGAACCTCAAAGAGCTTCTGGCACTCCAAAAGCAGAAAAGCTTTAGTTACGGCTCAAGCGGTGCGGGCGGCAGTATGCATCTGTCCGGTGAGATCTATAAAAAAATGGCCGGTGTAGAGATGGTCCACATCCCCTACAAAGGCACAACGCCTGTGATTAACGACATTATTGGCGGTCGCGTTGAAATGATGTTCTGTAACCTGCCAGTCTGTTTGTCCTTAATCAAGTCAGGAAAGTTAACGGCTCTCGGCGTCACGTCCGCTACGCGTTCCTCGCTCTTGCCTGATGTGCCAACGCTTGCCGAGGCAGGCTTGCCCGGCTTTGATGTCAGCGGCTGGTTCGGTTTGTTTGCCCCGAAAGGCACGCCTCCAGACATCGTCGCCAAGCTCAATGCCGAAACCGTCAAAATCTTGAACGATCCTCAATTCAAAGCAGATTTCTTGAGCAGAGGTGCCATCACGATCGGCGGGTCGTCAGCAGCCTTTACAAAATATGCAGCAGACGAGCGCGTGCGCTGGGGCAAGATCATTGAAGAGGCAAAGATCACGTTGGATTGATGGATCTCTTGAGCACCCGCTCTCTGAGTGTTTGAAGTCTAGCTTGTGCTGTCAACAAATCATCCCTATTTCATGCAGTCGTGCTATCATGCAGCATGATTGCATTGTTGCATGAAAATATAACAGGGAGTAAATATGGCACACGCTTTAGCGATCCCACCTTTGGTTAAGAGCGTTGGGGCTAGTGGGCAGATTTCCTTAGGTAAGGAATATGCCGGTCGGCAGGTGTTAGTTGAAATGCCAGCTGAAGGCGTTTGGATCATCAAAACAGCAAGGATTGTTCCTGATAACGAGGCTTGGCTTGAAAATCCACAGATCAAGCAGCGCGTGGCACGCGCTATTGATTGGGCATCACGAAATGCTCCAGAGGCCTCTGATCCAGATAAGCTTGTAATGAGGAAGCCGGATGTCAAGCGTAAAGTTCGTTCAGCTTGATTTAAATAATCCTGCATTTCAGGAGTCATGGTTTGAGTTGGTGGCAGACGAGGCTGAGCGAGTACGTGCAACGCTAAAAAAGATCACCAAACTCACATGGCAACAGGTTTATACAGACAAAGGTTTACATTGGGAAAAAATATATAGCATCACACCTCCGCGCGGTGTGGATGCTATATATTCGTTTCGTTTAAGCAAGTCTTCGCGAGGTTTGGGCTTTCGAGACGGACAGTTTTTATGCGTTTTGTTAGTGAGTGCGGATCACGACGCAAGCTATGGACGAAAGTGATTTTCCCCTCATGACAATCCAATATAGGGATGAGTAAAGAAACCCATGACAGACTCTAAAGATTACGTCCCCCCCAAGGTTTGGACTTGGGAACAGCCCAACGGCGGCGCTTTTGCGCATATTAATCGGCCGATCGCCGGACCGACGCACGACAAAGTACTACCCGTTGGCAAGCACCCTCTGCAACTGTATTCGTTGGGCACACCTAATGGCGTCAAGGTCACGATCTTGCTCGAAGAATTGCTGGCGCTGGGGCACGTAGGCGCTGAATATGATGCTTGGCTCATCAATATCCGTGAAGGCGATCAGTTCGGCTCGGGTTTCGTAGATATCAACCCAAACTCAAAAATCCCAGCGCTGTTTGACCGCAGTGGCGCTCAGCCGGTGCGCGTGTTTGAATCCGGCGCGATCTTACTTTACCTGTCTGATAAATTTCAAGCTTTTCTGCCTAAAGCGGGTGCCGCCCGCACCGAGGCTTTGAATTGGCTGTTCTGGCAAATGGGGAGTGCGCCGTATTTGGGCGGCGGGTTTGGTCATTTCTACGCCTACGCACCCGCTAAGTTTCAATACCCCATTGATCGTTTCACGATGGAAACCAAGCGCCAGCTTGACGTCCTTGACCGTCGCCTGGCCGTTAGTGAATACTTGGGTGGCGATCAATATACGATCGCCGATATTGCGGTGTTTCCCTGGTACGGCGGGTTGGTGAAAGGTTGGTTGTATGGAGCGGCCGAGTTTTTGAGCGTGCAAGACTACAAGCATGTTCAACGCTGGGCCGAGACTGTGTACAGTCGGCCCGCCGTTCAGCGCGGGCGCATGGTCAACCGTATGCAGGGCGAGCCTTCAGAACAACTGCGTGAACGCCACGACGCCAGCGACTTTGACACTAAAACGCAAGACAAGATTCAAGCTGCAAGCTAGTTTGCGAAGTGACCATTAAACATAAATAGTTATTAACTTTATGATTAATTTGCTAATATCTATTTATGCCAAAGATATCGCAAGCCCTTTTGATGATGCCGCCCCTAGTGCAGGCGCACCTGCGTCAGCTCGGCGAAGACCTGACCATCGCACGCAAGCGACGTGGCGAGTCTCGTCGGCATTGGGCTGAGCGGATCGGAGTGTCGGAGCCAACGCTCATGCGTATGGAGAAAGGCGACCCTTCCGTGGCGTTTGGGATCTACGCGACGGCGCTTTGGCTGCCCAGGGTACGGAATCAACCCTAAAAATGCGATCTCCGAACATACTTTGTTTGGCTTAACGTATGACGAGGCTGCTGCAGAAATCGCACGGGTTTTCCGTTGTGATGAAGGTTGGGTAAAGCACTTGCTAGTTCACCGTGATGCCTGACTGCTGAATGAGATCCACCCAACGCTGGTAATCCTTGCGAACGAAATCACCGAACTCGGCGGATGATTTGGGCGGGGATGGATCAACAACAAGCAACTCCAACCCTTTTCGGACGGAATCAATCTTGAGAGCACTCAAAAGTGATTCATGGAGTTTTTCAACAATATTTTTAGGGGTACCAAGCGGTGCAAACAAACCCCACCAAGTTTTATTGACTAATTCACCGTAACCGAGCTCTTTAAAAGTAGGTACGTTGCTAAATGCCTTCTGGCGGGTTTCAGAGGTTTGTGCTAATGCAACAAGTTTGCCACTGTTGACCAAGGGCATCACAGCCGGCGGGGTTACAAACATCATATCGATCCTGCCACCCAGCAAATCGTTCACCGCGGGCCCCGTTCCTTTGTAAGGAATATGCAGTACCTCAACATCAAATTTTTTACCGAAAGAATAACCATCAAAATGCTGAGACAAGCCTATCCCTGGTGAACCATACGAAACAGTATTCTTCTTTTTGGACACTGCAACCCATTCATTTAAGGTATTAATATTTTTCTCAGGTGTAATGACGAGGATGTTTGATGACGAACCAATCTCACCGATCGGTGCAAAGTCAGTAAATGGATCGTAGGGTTTGGGTTTGCGCAGCGCAGGGACGATACCGTGGGTCGATACATGGCCAATCATAAAGGTGTAGCCGTCAGGTTTCGCGCGCATCAACATTTGCACCCCCAACGAACCCGAAGCACCTGCTCGGTTTTCTACGACCACAGACTGATTCCACATTTTCGTGAACTGATCCGCTAAGAGCCTTGCAATCTGATCAGTCCCACTCCCAGCGGGTCCAGGAACAACAAAAGTCACAGGTGCATTAGGAAAGGACTGAGCCTGAACCGTCATACTCAACATCGCCACGACACAAACTGCGATGGCAGTCAGTCCGCGCAACATCATAGATGTATTGAAACGATTTATCATTTAAGTTATCCGTTGTACAAAGGTTGGATGCATCAAGCAGCTAAAACTTTTTCACCTGAAATTTGAGTACGCAACATTAATCTCCTGCTCGATGTGTCAAATGCTTCTCTTCGGTGCATCGTACATCTGTTATCCCACAGCACCATATCACCGAGTTGCCATTTTTGACCCCAGGAGAATTTTGGCTGCGTCACGTGTGACCATAATTGATTTAACAGGTCTTCACTTTCAGACAAAGATAAACCTGGGATATAGGCCCCCCTCCGACGACCTAAAAATAAACTTTGACGTTGACTGACTGGATGAAGGCGCACTAAAGGATGTCGTGCACCAACCGTTTGCGTTGGGTCATCGATATCTTTGAAACCCTTTCTTAACTCACCAGCGCTATTGCGACTTGCATCGTGAATGCAGAACAGAGTCTTGATCTTTTCTTTTAATTCTGGACTGAGTGTCTCATAGGCATCGTACATATTTGTAAAGTATGTATCGCCTCCGCTTGGCGGAAGCTCAACAGCATAGAGACAGCTTCCTTTTGGCGGTTGATCGACATAGGTCATATCTGAATGCCATACCGCCTCATACGCACCAAGCCCACCGATGGGCTTTCCATCCATCAACACATTAGAAATGATCGTGATCTCTGGCTTATCAACGTCAAAATAGGGATTTGTTTCTGAAGTGCTGATGGGTCGAACATCCAAGTTGCCAAAGTTTTTAGAAAACATAATCAAATCATCCGCTGAGAGCTTGCCAACCCCCCGAAAGCGCAGTACCAAGTGGTCGGTCCAAGCTTGCTCAAGAGCCTCACGATCAGCATCATTTAAGGGTGTTGAAAAATCAACACCCTCGACATTCGCGCCGAGCGCTCCGTCTAGCGGTGTAATTTTTATACTGTGACGCGAGGCAGCGACTTGATTCATTTCGGTCTCCTATGATGTTATGACGGGCGCTTACGCGATCGACTTCTTGATGTAAGCATCGTGTTATTTTTATTTGATTTTATAGTTATTTTTATACTCCATATTTAAATAGTGTTAACGATGAACAAACTTTATGAATAGATCTAGCGTTGTTTTTGAAGCATCTGAGTACAATTCGGTCAAATATCTCTGGTCTAACGCATGATTCATCCAAAGTCTCTAAAGCCTATCGAGCGACGCACCCTCTGGGATCAGGCCTACCTGACTCTCAAAGCAGCGCTTCTTGAAGGGCGATACGCACCCGGTGCTCGGATCATTTTGCGGGATGTGGCCGATGAGCTTGGGATTAGCCTGACCCCCGTTCGCGATGCGGTCAATCATTTGATCGCTGAAAAGGTGTTGGATCGTGGCGGAGTCGGTCAGGGTGGGGGAGCAACCGTTCCTCGGTTGGATGCGCAGCAGTTTGACCAACTGATGGCGATACGTTCAAGTCTGGAACCGCTAGCGACGGCTGCAGCGGCGCGTTTGGCAAAGGCCGAAGAGATTGAAGGGCTTGAACGCTCCATATTCGACATGAAAAAATCGATAGAGTCCGCTCAGGGTGCAAAATATCTTGCGGCGCACAACCGCTTTCATTTTGGTATTTACAAAATGAGTCAGTTGCCTATCGTTCAAGATGTCATCGAAGGCGCTTGGCTAAGGTGCGGACCGACATTAAACCTTGCCCTGCCAGAATATAAGCCAGGGTTAAAACGTTACACACATCATGTCGACGCCCTCAATGCCCTCAAAGAGCGAGACGCGGATAAAGCTGCGGCTGCGATTCATGCAGACATTGAAAGTGCTCGCGCAGATGTCTATGCTTTGCTGATCGACAGACAACAGAACTAATTTTTGCTTTAACTGTAGGTGGGTTGTACTCAATGTATTAATGTTGTATGTTATAACAAACAACAAATAGAAGTTCCATTTATTGAACTAGGAGACAGTTGAAATGAAACAGAACATTTTTTCAAGCATTGCACGTTCGCTACTGGGATCATTGGTTGCACTGACGGTTGCGGCACCTGTGCTCGCACAGGCAACTTTTCCGAACAGGGAGATTCGTCTGATCGTGCCATGGAATGCAGGCGGTTCAAATGACATTTCTGCACGCGCCTTGTCGAGTATTCTCGGTGAAAAAGGGATCAGGGTTGTGGTGGAAAACGTTGCAGGCGCAACAGGCTCAATCGGCATGACGCGTGTCGCAAGGGCAGAACCAGATGGCTACACCATTGGGATGGGCACGAGTTCGACGTTGGCGTTGATTGCACAAAATCTGACACCTTTGCGCAATGCTGAATTTGCTTCGATCGCAAGAGTGACAACAGATCCCTTGCTGCTTGTCGTGCCTTACAACAGTCCGGCTAAAAATCTGGAGGAGTTCATCGCTTACGTGAAAAAAAATCCAGGCAAAGTATCGATTGGTACGCCTGGCAGCAATAATTTGAATCATATTTTTGCCTTGATGACAGGTCGTGTTGCGGGCAGTGAGGTTATCGTGGCGCCTTATACAGGCGGATCCCGCGTGCTTGCAGATTTGGCGGGTGGTCAGATTAATGCCGCAGTGCTTAAGCCTTCGGAAAGTAAGGCGCAGATTGATGGCAAGTTGGTGCGAGCATTGGGTGTATTTGCTAACGAGCCATTGCAGGCGATGCCAGGCGTTCCAACGTTCAAGTCCAAGGGTTATGACGTCTTTCCTTATGGTCCTCTAGTTCAGATGGCTTACTTGGTCGCACCCGCAAAAACACCACAGGCAGTCCAAGATCGTTTAATTGCGATTTTTAGCGAAGCGATCCAAAGCGATCGTTTCAAAAAACTCTCGGCTGATGGAAGTGCGGTTGTCGACAACCTAACCGGAGGAGCCCTGAATAAAGAGGTTGCTGGCGTGACGGCGGCACTGGTAGAGGTTGGACAGAAAGTATTCGCTAATCAAAAGAAATAAAAACATACAGACCTTAGAACCCATCTCGGATCAAATAGAACCCATGAGCATTATTAAAAAAGTGACTTGCCATGTCGTGGCAGCCCCAGTCCAACGGCCTTTCACCTCCTCAAGAGGGTGGCTTTATAAGACGAGAGGATCTTGCATTGTTGAGATTGAAACCAACGATGGCATCGTCGGTTGGGGTGAGTGTTACGGGCCTTCACAAGTTGCACGTGCGTTTATTGAGACACAACTGGCACCTCACATTATTGGACGGGATGCGTTCGACGTTGAGGTGATTTGGGAGTATCTCTATAACCGTATCAAGGACTATGGTGGACGAGGAATGGTGACCAGTGCGATGAGTGGCATTGATATTGCGCTTTGGGACATTATTGGTAAGTCAGTGGGTAAACCTATTCACAAACTGATCGGTGGCTCATATCGAACAGAAGTGACTTGCTATGCTACCGGACTCTATTTCATTGATATGAATAGATTGATTGAAGAGGCCGTCGAAGAAGCCTTGGGATACCAAGAAGAGGGTTTCACTGCGATCAAGATGAAAATCGGTCTGGGCGATATGAAGCTCGACCTCGAGCGCGTGGCGGCTGTTCGCAAAGCCCTCGGTGATAAGGCGCGACTCATGGTAGATGCTAATCACTGTTTTACGGTTCCCCAGGCGATCCGTCTCGGTCGGGAGCTTGAAAAGCTGGGTGTAGAGTGGTTTGAAGAGCCTATTTCTCCAGAGGATCTTGACGGCTATGTTGAAGTCACTCGGGCTTTGGATATGGCTGTAGCCGGGGGCGAAAATGAGTTCACGCGCTGGGGCTTCAGAGATATCGTTGTGCGAAAGGCAATGGATATTATTCAGCCGGATGTCTGCGCAGCAGGCGGCATCAGTGAGTGCCGCAAGATTGCTACGTTGGCGAGCGCCCATGGCGTCGAGTGTGTGCCGCATGCCTGGGGCTCAGCGATTGGGTTAGCGGCAACCTTACACTTTTTGGGCGCACTTCCTGATCAACCTCCAAGCTATCGTCCCTTTCCCCCTTTGCTCGAGTTTGAGCAATGTGAAAATCCTTTCCGTGACTACTTGTCAGTCGAGCCAATCGTTCAGAAAAAGGGCATTGTTCAAATTCCAACGGGTCCGGGACTCGGAATTGAGATCAAGCGTGAAATACTAGACAAGTATCGCGTAGCCTAAATATTTAGGCATCTCACTTCAAAATTTGAAGGATCAAGGATATCGTTCATGCGCTTTGTTACCTTTGTTTCAAAATCAAGCAGCAATATTGGTAAAAGTGAGAGCACCCCTCGCGCAGGGGTGCTTTTTACTGACTCACACCAGGTCCTCGATCTGGGTCACGAAGCTTGTTTGGATTTGCTTGGTTCTACTCGACCTTGTTTGCTGACGATGATCGAGCAGGGCTTGCAGGTTTGGCAGTCGCGCATTCATGCCTACCGGTTTTCTGAGCAAGCGCTCGTGCCGCTTCAGTCAGTTCAACTCTTAGCACCCTTGCTAAGACCTGGAAAAGTCATGGGTGCTGCTTTTAACTTTCGCGATGCCTTAGCGGAGAGAGGCATGGCGCCACCGGCTGAGCCCGTCGTTTTCTTTCGCTCCGGGCAAACGGTCATCGGTCCAGATGAGGCAATACTTATTCCCCCTGATGTGGGAGATGTGGCTTACGAAGGTGAACTCGCTGCCATTATTGGACGCAGAGCCTTGTGCGTATCAGAAGCTGAGGCAATGACCTATGTTGCTGGTTATACGATTCACAATGATGTGAGTGGATCAGGCTTGCTCAAGCGAGATGGTGGAAATTTTTTGCGTGGCAAAAATTTGCCTGCAACCGCTCCACTGGGTCCATGGATTGCGACTCCGGATGAGGTGGTGGATCCGCATCAAATTAGAATCAAACTTGAGGTAGATGGACGCGTGCTACAAGACGGTTCAACGGAAAATATGGTTTTTCGTATTCCTCAACTCATCTCTTGGATTTCTCACCGGTTTCCCCTAGAGCCTGGCGATGTGATCGCGACGGGGACCCCGGGTGGCGGAGCTTCAACCCACACACCTCCGGCTTGGCTCCTGCCGGGACAAACAGTGACAGTATCTTTGGAGGGCTTGGGACAGTTGGTCAATCCAGTCAAAAGAGGAGTGCCATTCTTTGAAGCATCCTAATGCACGTCCTAGAGTATTACTGACAAGTCCAATCCACTCGGATATGCAGGCTTTATTAGCGGCTGAGTGCGACATTATCCTGGCACCTGACACTCAGGTGTCAACCTATAAGCGACTGATTCGCGATGTGCACGGTGTCATTGTTAGAAATCAATTACCGCCAGATATTTTTGAAGATGCACCACTGACTCAAGCTGTTGTACGACACGGCGTGGGTCTGGATATGATTCCCGTTCAGGCTGCTACAGAAAAAAAGATAGCCGTCGCGAATTTGCCGGGTTGCAATTCGCAAGCGGTTGCGGAGTATTGCCTTGCTGGCATGCTTGCCTTGCGACGCAACTTAGCAGGGATGGATGCGTCATTGAGAAAAGAGGGCTGGGCCAAAGCACGACCTGCTGCAGATCATTATTTGGAGCTCGGCGCCAGTACGCTAGGGATCGTGGGCGTTGGATCAATTGGTACTTTGATCGCTAGGATGGCCCAAGGACTTGGGATGAAGGTTCTTGGTCTGACGCGTCGTCCTGAAACACTACCTGCAGGCGTGATTGCCGCAGACAAGGAGATGTTGTTTGCTCAGTCAGACGCTGTCGTATTGGCCTGCCCACTCACCGAACAAACGAGAAATCTTGTCGATCAAGTCACAATCGCCAAGATGAAAAAACGTGCGATTTTGATTAATGTGTCACGCGGTCCGGTTGTCGATACTGATGCGCTGGTGATTGCTCTGCGTGAGGGACGATTGGGTGGTGCCATGCTCGATGTCTTTAATCAGCAGCCGCTCACCGGCGCAGAGCAAGTGTTTGATTGCCCCAACCTGATGCTGACACCTCATTGTGCGGGGATTACCGAAAGTAGCTCCTTCGTGACGAGTGAGGGTGCTGTGATGACGATGCTGGCTTTGTTGAAAAATGAACGTCCTAGTAATGTTGTCAATCCTGAGGTCTTTAAGGACTAATCTCTAATGAAAATCACACGTATACAAGCAGTGCCGATTTCTTTCCCTGTGCCTGCCAACAAATCTGTCACGCTGGGTATTGGACGTAGCGTCAAGCGTGACGCTGTGTTGATACGCGTCGAGACTGATGAGGGATTGACCGGTTGGGGCGAAGCACACCATGGTCGTTGTCCCGGGGCTATTGCCAAGCTCATCGACACCACATTGAGCGAGTTGGTATTGGGAATGGACGCGACAGACGTAAATGGAGTATGGGCGCGCGTTTATAAAATGCAGATTGCAAGCCACGGTATGGGTGCAGCGGCCGTATTGGCACTGAGCGGACTGGATCAAGCCCTCTGGGACATTCGCTGTCAACAAGCGAAGCAACCGCTCTATCGAATGTTGGGTGGGACTTCCAAGCCGATTAAAGCGTATGCGGGTGGCATTGCCTTGGGTTGGCAGGATCCGGAGAGCTTGGTTCAAGAGGCCTTGGGTTATATCAGTGAGGGATACCGGGCACTCAAGCTTCGCATGGGAGACACACCTAAAAAAGATATTGCGCGAGTGCAGGCTGTGCGCAAGGCTGTCGGCGATGACATTGAAATTTTGACTGATGCAAATACAAATTACACATTGGAAGCGGCCTGCAGAGTGTTGCCCGCATTTGCTGAGGCTCAAGTCGCTTGGCTAGAGGAGCCCTTTCCACCTCAGGATCGTCATGCCTACGCAACGCTGGCAAGAATGAGCAATGTTCCCTTAGCTGCGGGCGAAAACCACTACACGCGCTATGAGTTCGATACATTGATCGAAGACAATTGTGTTCGCTACCTTCAGCCTGATCTGTCCAAAACGGGCGGCATCACAGAAACGATGCGGATAGCTGCTATGGCTGGTGCAAAAAAACTGACTGTTAATCCACATACGTCAGCAACGGCGATCAATATGGCTTGTAGTTTGCATTTGTTATGCGGCGTAGATAATCCCGGTTATTTTGAAGGTGATGTGACCGGATTGAATCCCTTTAGGGACCATCTCGCGGGTCAGGTCCCTTATAAATTAGACGCTAACGGCTGCGTGGTTCCACCAGAGGGTGTGGGGTATGGCTTAACGCTCGACATGGACTTTATCCAGTCCCATCCGTTGATTGAAGGACCTTGCTACGTTTGACGTTTTAATTGTGTTGGTAAGGTGCTGCTCTTATTTTTAGTGATGGTTATTTGTACTGTGTAGGGTCAAGAGCCTAAATGAAAGTGGCTCTTAAAGATGATGAGCCACTTTCCGCAGGTTTGAAGGCCGAGGGTGAGTGAAATAACTCTCGTCAGTCTTTATACGTCTGACTGACTCGGTCAAGTTGTCTGAGCATGGCAGGCCACTCCAAAATACCGTAACGCCTTGTCACACTGGGATTCCATTGTGCATTGGCTTTGGCTACGACATCTGCTGGCGGAACAATCAATTCAGTATTACAAGCCATCGCATCGACTTGGACTTTACAGGCGAGCTCTAGTCTATAGATATTATTGAATGCCTCGGGTATTGATGGGCCGACCGCCAGTAAACCGTGATTGTGTAACACCATCACCTCCGCATCGCCGAGATCCTCCTGCAAGCTTTTCTGCTCAGAAAGGTCGACTGATATCCCTTGAAAGTGGTGATAAGCGACTTTTCCAAATCTGGTCGCTGTTTGCGTCAAGGGGAGCAGGCCACATTTAAGCGTCGATAAGGTCATGCCAGCGCGCGAATGGGTATGAATCACGCACGCCGCATCGGGGCGCACCGAATGAATGGCGCTATGAATCACAAATCCGGTCCGATTGATGCCGTAATCATCGTTCGGCCGATCAATAATATTGCCATCGATGTCGATTTTGATCAAAGAGGACGCAGTGATCTCGTCATATAACAAGCCATAAGGGTTGATCAAAAAATGATCGGGCTCACCTGGGACCATGGCAGAAATGTGATTCGCGATCATGTCAGTCATGCCATAGAGGGACACGAGTCGATAGCAGGCGGCCAGTTCGACACGCGTTTTCCACTCAGCCTCACTGACTCGACTTTTAATGGTTCCGGGTTTGATGGGTGTTGTGGCTTTCATATCAATAGGCGAAGTATTCATATTTTGATCTCCTGAGTATTTTTATGTCCCAACTCAACTTATCAGTCTTGTTTAAGACCTAATTCCTTGATTAATTTCCCAAGTTTTTCGTACTCATTTTTGATGTGTGCTGAAAAAGCATCGCCCTTGAGAATTGATTTTTCAACACCAGCAGTCTTGAAAAACGCGTCCATTTCTGGTGCGTTGACAGCTTTTTCAAAGGCATCCTGAATTTTGCGGATCACCTCAGGCGGGGTGCCTGGAGGGGCGATCAGACCATGCCAAAGAAGGAGTTCTTTATCGGCCATATTCAACTCGCCCAAGCTGGTTGCATTAGGTAATGACGCTGACTTTTTCGCCGAGGTGAGCAGTAGGCACTTTGCAGTACCGGCTTTTTCCATTGTGACAGCAGGGGGGACGGATCCCACATAAATATCAACCACACCTCCAAGCATGGCAGGCATGGTTTCTCCTGCGCCTCTATAGGGAATATCTCGCGCCTTGATGCCATATTCTCTAAAAATAAGTTCTGAAGCGAGTTGAGCTGGTCCAGCAACGCCATCAGTACCGTAGGTGTACTTGTTTGGATTCGCTTTGAGGACATCCAGAAACTCTTTGCCTGTTTTTGCTGGAAAGTTTGGACGGACGCACATTACATATGGAGCGCTATCTACGTAAATGACGGGAATGTAGTCTTTGAGCGAGTAGGAGGTTTTAATTGTGTGCGGTGCGGTTGTGATGGGGCCCATCCAGACCCCCGCCAGCGTGTATCCGTCGGGTTTGGCACGGCTAAGCTGTGTGACGCCAATCGATCCGCCGGCACCACCGGCATTTCTGATCACAATGGTCGAGTTCAAGTGGGGTTCTGCATAACGGGCAATCGCGCGAAACAATGTATCTGTGCCGCCTCCTGGACCAGTCGGAATGATCACCGTGGTGACTTCTTGGGCAACTGAAAATTGTGCAAAGCCTAAAACGAGCGATGCACCTAAGAGTTTATATTTATTCTTCATCATGTCTCCGATACGTGGTTTTTGATAGTCGTGTTATGGATTGCGCGTCAAGACTTTGCACTTGTCATGATTGGAAATCCGAATAAGGATTGTGGCGTTTTTACTAAAATGGTGTGTCGGATAGTTTCATCAGGAATCCAATCAAATATCCATTTGATGCACTGCTCGTAGGCAATCTTGTTTTCATGTCCCACCCAAGGCCAGTCAGTTGCCCAAACTGCGCGTTCACCCTTTGCGTGCTGCAATATTTTTTGTATTAAGTCGGTAGGATTTGTGTGTCTTAAGCGATAGGGTGCAGACAACTTCACCCAGGTATTGCCTTGATCAATAGCGTCAAGCAGTGCAACGAATCCCTCGCTGTGTGCAGCATCGGGTCCAAGGGGATTTCCAAAATGATCGATGACCGCTTGAGCCCCACTACGATTGATGACTTGTAGAACGGGAGCCAAATGCTCGCCCTCGAGGTAAATCTCGATGTGCAGACCGATATTACGGGCTTTTGCAAGAAGTGACGTGTATTCCTGAGAGGTGATGTCAGGAATTTTTTCACGGCGAATCCAGTTGAGTCGCAAACCACAGACGCCTTGAGCTTTCATGTTTGCCAGCTCACTTTCGGCGATAGTGGGTTCAACAATGGCAGTACCTCTGAGCCGCCCATTCGCGTTTTTCAGTGCATCAAGCAGGACTTCATTGTTCGATCCATAGAAACTCGGAGCCGTTAATAGTCCATAGGACACACCATGCGTGTCTAAAACTTGCAGGTATTCCTTAAGATCGCAATCACGTGCTGGAGCAGAGTGTCTTTCTGCAATCAGTGGAGCATTTTTTTTGATCACATGCGCGTGACAATCCACCGCGCCAAGCGGGAGTTTCATTCCCGCTTCTTCACTCATGGTTTTGTCCCTTTAAGATTGACCGGTGCGACGTGCTCACTGCCATACTTGGCCTTTTTTTGTGCGTCGGTTAAATATCTAGACTCAAGCGTTTGAATGAATTCCATTCCCATGACTTCGTTGAGTTCTTCAAAGCCAAAAGCAGCGTCCGGTCTATCAACCACTTTACCGCTCTCCAAGGATTGACCAAGCAGCTGCAGACCCTGTTTCATGCCAGCTAGTGCACAAGCTGTCAGTAAGCGGGGATAAATCACGACGCCAACACCCAGTTCTTGCAACTGCTGCGCAGAAAGCAAGGGGGTTGTTGAGCGCTGTCTGATGCCAAATCCCATATTGACGCACAAGGGTTTCGGCACATTGTTTGCCACTAAACGTATTTGCTCTGCATCAAGAAGAGCATCGGCAAAAAGCAGGTCAG
The DNA here is from genome assembly GCA_945897365.1 of Bordetella parapertussis. Classification (GTDB taxonomy): domain Bacteria; phylum Pseudomonadota; class Gammaproteobacteria; order Burkholderiales; family Burkholderiaceae_B; genus Zwartia; species Zwartia parapertussis_A. Next base: position 69,592 of record CAMDFD010000005.1, read on the forward strand.
CGCCAGCCTCTGCGTAGGCATTTAAACGACGGATGACTTCGTCGATACCGTGTGTGGCGAGGGTGTCAGTGCGAGACTTAATGACGAAATTTGGATCTCTACGTGCCTCACAAGCCGCATGAAGCTTTTCGACCATTTCTTCTTGTGGAATAACCTCCTTGCCGCGCATGTGGCCACAACGTTTTGGCCAAACTTGATCCTCAAGCATGACGCCTGCTACGCCTGCTTGTTCAAATCCTCGGATGGTGTAAAACGCATTAATAGCATTTCCGTAGCCGGTGTCTCCATCTGCTAGTAAAGCTAAATCAGAACAGCCAACCATTGCTCTTGCACCAGCTACGTTTTCTTCGAGACCCATAATTCCAACATCAACAAGACCTAGTCTTGACTCACTGACTCCGCTACCTGTAATGAATGCGCTTTGGTAGCCGAAGTGTTCAACGAGACGAGTACTAAATCCATCAAACACTCCAGGTAATACAAGAATCTCTGGTTTGTATATGGCATCTCTAAGTGCTTTTGATTTAGACATTGAAACATCCCATTTTTAAAACTAGTTAGCAGTGATTTGAGTCATCGCTAGAACTTCAGCGATAAATTTTTTATCTCTCTCAATAAGCTCTGCCATTTGAGCGGGGGTGTTGCTCAACGGGATTGCGCCCCGCTCGACCAACTTATTCACAAAGTTTTTGTCTTTCAGAAGCGTAGCGAGTGCGTCATTAAATTTCTTAATGACTGGGGCAGGTGTGCCTTTAGGAGCAAAATAACCGTACCAAGCACCGACTGACATTTTTTCATAGCCTAATTCTTTGAAGGTCGGCACGTCTGGCAAGCTCGGTAATCTACTGCTGCTGGTGACTGCAAGCATTCTGATTTTTTCGCCTTGGATATTGCCGCGAACGGTAATCAGGGCTGGAAACGTAAACAGTACTTGACCAGCCATCACATCTGTTACAGCGGGAGCTGAACCTTTGTAGGGGACGTGAATGACATTGGAGCCAGTGAGTTTGTTATAAGCTTCACCCATCATGTGGGCTTGGCTGCCGATCCCATACGATCCATAAGCCAAGTTGCCTTTGAAATTCTTTGTGTACTCGACCAGTTCTTTAAAGTTTTTAACAGGCAGGCTGTTAGCAACGACGATGCCTAGTCCGACTTCGTTGAGTGTGCCGACAGGGACGAGTTCACTAGGATTGTAGGTGAGATTTTTATAGAGAAGAGGATTGGCGACGGATGTGGAGTCGGTCGTAAACATTAAGGTGTAGCCATCAGGCTTGGACCTTGCCATTGATTGAGCGCCAATTGCAGTATTCGCTCCGCCAAGATTTTCAATTAATAACTGAGCACCAAGAATTTTTTCTAGTTCAGGTGCGGCAAGTCGAGCAAAAGAATCTGCACCACCACCAGGAGCATAAGGTACGATGACTTTAATCGCTCTTGAAGGATAGGTGTCTGCAAAAGCGGGTGCTGTGACTGTCACCGCGCTCGCGATAGTGGCAAGTGAAATACAAAGGTGATGAATCTTTTTCAAAGCGTGTCTCCATTAAATGACGTTTTTGTAAAAATTATGTCAATGATGCGATTGTTTATTTTTAATATTTTATTCAATGTAATTTGTAGCATGCTTGAGTATAAATGTGTGATCAACTTTTCGCTTATGCTATCAATAACAAGGAGGAGTAAAAATGAAAATTGGACGCTATCAGGGTACCAACGGCGAAGAACGCTTGGGCATTGTGGTTGGTGAGAAAAAGACTCTAAAGGTTTTGGATCTGGCGCGAGCCGCTTCAGCACAAAATAAACATCAAGCTTTTCCTGTCAGTATGGACAGTTTTATTGATGCGGGTACTCATGCGCTAGACAGTGCTTATGACGTCATCGAATGGGCAAAGCGGCAAGGGGATTCAGACTGGTTTGTGGATGAGAAAAGCGTTCCGTGGATGATTCCACTCAACGTTCGGAACTGTATTGCCGGTGGCCGAAATTTTGCAGCCCACCGTGCCGAGACCCTTGAGTATTGGACGAAGCAGGGCGCAAAACTTCACAGTGAAATCCCGATGGGATTTATCAAATTAGCCAGTTCCATGGTGCCAACACGTTCGACGGTGCATCGTCCCTTGGGTTGCGAATGGTTTGACTATGAGGTCGAGGCGACTGCAGTGATTGGTCAATCAGTCACAAATGTTAATGAGGCCGAGGGCTTAAAAGCGATTTTTGGTTACACCATCTTAAATGATCTTTCCGCTCGCGAAATGCAGCGTAAAGAGATGGCGAATCAGTCGATTTTGCTCGGTAAAAACTATCCTGAATTGGGACCGCTTGGCCCGTGGATTTTGACCGCAGACGAGGTGCCCGATCCTTCTGTGCTCAAGGTCAGATTGACAGTGAATGGTGAGGTTAGACAAGAAGCAAGTTGTTCTGATTTGATTTTTTCATTCCCTGCGCTTGTCTCGCACTGGTCGAAAATGGGCTTGGCACGTGGTGACCTGATTACAGTGGGTTCACCAGAAGGGGTAGCCATCGGACGCCCCGATCCGATGGCTTTTTATTTGCAGTCTGGCGATGTCGTCAGTGCAGAGGTGACTCAGATCGGGGCGCTTGAAACCTATATTGCTTAGAGTGTTAGAGGTATTAAAGTCCTTGCTTTTGGAGCTCCTTGATAACGGGGCTCCATTTTTGACTTTCAGCCTTCATGAATGAGCTGAAATCTGCAGGAGTGCCGCCCGCGATCGTAAGGCCCATGCTGGTGTAACGTTCTTTGACTTCGGGTGACTGTAGCGCGTCATTGACTGCTTTGTTTAGCTTGGTGACGATATCGGTTGGAGTTTTTGCGGGAGCAATGATTCCTAACCAAGGAAATGAGGCATAACCTGGTACGCCTGCCTGTTCAATAGTTGGCCAGTCAGGAAATGAGGGCAACCGCGCCTCTGTGGTCACTCCAAGTGGACGCAGCTTGCCACTTTTGATAAAGGGTACGCCTGCCTGCGGCACATCAAAGAGCAAATCGATTCGTCCACCTATGAGGTCTTGCAGTGCAGGAGCCCCACCTTTATAGGGGATGTTGGTCATTTTTACTTTTGCCATTTTCTGGAAAAGTGCGGCTCCCAGATAATTGGAGGTACCGATGCCAGAAGAGCCAAAGGTTAGCTTGTCAGGATTGCTTTGAGCATAGGCAATCAGCTCTTTAATATTATTGATGGGTAAATCTGACCTGATCATCAGTACGTGCGCCACTTTTACAACAAGTGCAATGGGCGAGAAATCCTCCAGCGGCGAATAGCGACTTTCGTTGAAATAGAAGGGTGCTGTTAGAAACGCAGAGATCCCGCAAAGTAATGTGTGACCGTCTGGTGGTGATGTCGCGACAAAAGCAGAGGCGATGGTTGTACCGCCACCAGGTCTCGTCTCTAAAATGACGGGCTGTCCTAGTGAAGCTTGCATTTTCTCTGCAAGTATCCGGCAAATGACTTCAGTGGCGCCCGGCGATGGCACGATCAAGCGGATAGGCTTAGTTGGAAACGTATTGGCGTGTGCTTGCCCAATCATTCCGATCGGAACGAGCAATGCAAAAATTAATAATGAGATGGTTTTTCCGATCGATCGAACGCAAAATGCAGAAAATGTATTCATATTCAATTGAAGCTCCTTGAGAGTGCACTGCTGAAATATCAAAACATTCGGAGGAAATATAAAGATCTATACCGCTTCAAGCTCTCTGACCGCACACCACCGCATCATGCGCGGATGAGGTTCAGAGTAAGGCGTCGAACGATGCATGGTCCAACTGTCATCCCACATGGCAAGGTCGTTCGGATTCCATTGCAATGCGAAGGTAAATTGAGGTTGCGTAGCGAAATTGGTTAACTCTTCAATGAGTGCGCGTCCTTTTTCAAGAGGCCATCCAATAACATGCGAAGCATGAGATGCGAGGTACAGTGATTTTCTACCTGAGATCGGATGTGTGCGTACCAACGGGTGGATGACAGGCTGACGGGTGGCGAGTGTGTCGGCACTAAATTCCGCCATGCTGATTCCCATTTTTTCTCTAGACCAGAAAATGCTGTGTTCGACGACAAGGCCATCTATTTCTTTTTGATGTCGCTCTGGAAGCGCATCCCAGGCCGCACACATGTCGGCATATTCAGTTGGAGGTGGAACAGGTGGCAAGACGCGCGCATGTAATGCAGTGAACCGGATTGGAGGTTGATTTTGCGAGCCATCGGTATGCCATAACAAATTTGCTTTCAAGTACAGACCACGCACACTATCCGCAGGAATGGGTGTCCCGTCCGCATTCACTGTCGCGATATCGTAGAAGTGTGGATGCCCGGTTGCAAGCTCTTTTAGATTTGCGACGACAGGAGGGCCAAATTTTTCGATAAACGCTTGCTGTTGATCATCGTTGATCGGTTGATTTCTAAAAATCAGTAGACCAAATTTTGCTAACCCATTTTCGAGAGCCCGATGTTGCTCTGATGTAAGAGGCTGTCGAAGGTCTAAGCCCGTGACTGAAGCGACAAAGGTTTTTCCTTCTTGGTGGAATGTCATGCTCATGTCTCATCTCTCCTTGGTGAATCCATCCACAGCAAGCTGCGGTTGAGGTCGTTTAGCGTGATACAACCAGCAAAACCCATCACGCGATCAAGTTCGTCTCGCAAAATATCGAGCGCATGCAAAGCGCCTGCTTCTCCTCCGGCCGTGACGCCCCACAGAGGGGCTCTACCAGCGAAAACACCTTTAGCACCCAAAGCAAGTGCCTTAAAGATATCGCTGCCGCGTCGAATGCCGCTATCAAGCAGAACGTCGACTTTGCCGTTTACTTGATCGACGATATCTGGAAGTGCATCGATGGGTGCGATTGATGCGTCCAAATTACGACCACCGTGGTTGGACACAACGATCGCATCTACGCCGCAGTCCAGAGCGATCTGAGCATCGGCGGGATGGAGAATCCCCTTAACCATCAACGTGCCATTCCAGCGCTTACGAATCTCACGTAAATCGTCCCATTTCAGGGAATCGTTTTTTGGCAAACCGACTTGCTGTCCCGGAGCTTTTTCCGTGAGCTTCCTTCGATATTCTGCAGGATAGTTTTCGAGCGTGGGGATACCCGAGCGCATGAGATAACGCAAGAAAACATTTAAGAACCATTCGGGATGCCGGGCGACATCAATCACATTTCTTCGTGTGATTTGCATCGGTAAAGAAAATCCATTGCGCCGGTTATATTCGCGATTGGGTGTGACTGCAGTATCTACCGTCACAATCAAAGCGTCATAGCCTGCGGCTTTGACGCGATCGACGAGTTGATAGGACATTTGACGGTCTGGCCACATATACAATTGGAACCAGAGCTTTCCACCCGCTTCGGCCGCAACCCGCTCCATCGAGGTAATGGAGGCTGTTGACAAGGTAAACGGAATCCCTAGCTTGGCGGCTGCCCGCGCTATGGCGATTTCGCCGTCAAAGCACAAAAGCCCAGCGGCTCCAGTCGGCGCGACCGCAAAGGGCATCGAAACGTCTTGGCCCGCCATTTTGGTTTTTAATGCACGACCTGAGACATCGATTAATACTCTTGGGCGGAGACAAATTTTTTCAAAACCAGCACGGTTGCGTTTAAGCGCGAGCTCGTCTTCAGTGCCTCGGTCTACAAACTCAAACAGGCCTTTGGGTAACTTTCTTTTAGCGATTTCACGCAAGTCGGCAATGCTAAAAGCATCCTGCGGGTTAAACCCCATTTTTGTCTCCTCAATTGAACGGCAGGCATCAGTGGCTTGCCTTTTATTTTTTATTTAAACAGGCATGAGTTCTTGTGCGCCGCTCCATCGCATTTTTCTGGGATGCGGGTCGTCATATGGCATAGCACGGTGCATGGTGAAACTGTCATCCCACATGAGCAGGTCGCCAGTCTTCCATTTATGTGCATAAACAAATTGAGGCTGTGTAGCAAATTCAATCAATTCTTGTAATAGCGCTTCGCCTTTTGCTTTATCCCATCCGATGATATGGGAGGCATGCGAGGCGAGGTACAGTGATTTTCTGCCAGTGCGTGGATGGGTGCGAACCAGTGGATGAACGACCGGAGGGCGCATTTTGATAGCTTCCTCAGGAAATTCTGTTAATCCGACTTTTGCGCGAGAAACGAAGATGCTGTGTTCAACCATTAGCCCTTCAAGTCTTTTCTTTTCAGCTTCGGGCAGTGCATCCCAGGCTGCGCGCATATCTGCATATTGTGTGTCAGGCGGGTTTGGCGGAAGCACTCGCGCGGAAAGCATGGTGACGCGGATGGGAGGTTGAATTTGCGTACCGTCTGTATGCCAAAGCTGATTCGCGAGATGGTAAAGATGTTCGAAACTGTCTTTTGCCAAGGGGTTATTTTGCGCATCGACAGTGGCGATGTCTAAAAAGTGGGGACGCGCAGGTGCAGATCCTGGTTCTGGCTCCTTCGTCTTAAGCACACTGTTGACGGGAGGACCGAAACGCTTGATCAGCGCTTCTTGATCGTCGTCATTCATGGGCTCTTTGTTCCGAAAAACCAGAACGCCATAGACTGAAAGAACGCGCTCGATTTCTTCGTACTCTTGATCAGAGACTCCGCCCCGTAAACTTAGATCGGGGATTTCACCAGCGAAATTTTTTCCAATTGGATTGGTGTTAAACATACCCATTTGAATCTCCTGTAAGGGCTGTAGTGTTAAGTATTTAGAAGATCTGTTTTTTTTCTGCGCCAAGTCGTTCTTACGCCTGAAGCCGCTTCTGGGTCATGTGCAGTCACGATTTTTGCGATTATTTTCAACAACTGTTGACGCTCTCTTTCAGTGAGTGGTGCTAAAAGCTTGTCAGCAGCGATATTGGCCAAGGGGACTGAGTCCCGTAATAACTTGCGTCCTGTTTCGGTCAATTCAACGATTTTCATTCGTTTATCAACACTACTTTGTTTACGTTTAACGGCTTTATTTTGCTCGAGTCGATGGACGACATCTTTAATGGTGGAGGCGTCCACGACAGCTTTTGATGCCAGCGAAACCTGATCCAAACCATCTTCTTTACCCAGCGCTCTGAGGACGGTCGTCTGCAGGGGCGTCAGGGAAAGCGGACGAAGCTCATCATGAAAAAAGGAAACGGACACTTGCTGTAGGCGACGGATCATAAAGCCAGGACCGTGCGTTTCGATGGCCTGCGAATCGTTTAAAGCAATTCTTGCCGCAGTGTCGACTGGGCTTGAGGGTTCTAAATACGTCGCGACATTGGATATTGCGTCTTGCATCTCGTGTTGTATGTCTCTTGGTAAACGTTTGACGTTGAATCAAAAACAGTAGTTTTAATTTTTTTATTTGATGAGTATACTCAGTAATAAATAAATTACAACGAGGAGACAATCATGAAATCTAAAGTTCGCCAGGCTTTCTCGGCGCAACGCCGCCAGTATCTGACGGCGCTCTCTGCAAGCGTGCTTTTACCCATCGGTTTGCAATCCCCAGCGGCAATGGCCCAGTCGGCTTATCCAAATCGACCGATTAAGCTCGTGATTGGTTATACGACTGGCGGGGCGGGTGATGCGTTGGCCCGTATGATGGCTCAAAAGTACTCCGAGGTTTTTTCACAGTCGGTGCTGGTTGAAAACAAACCAGGCGCAAGTGCCACGATCGCGGCGGCTTATGTTGCGAAAAGTCCTGCGGATGGCTACACGCTGTTGATTAACACCGCTCCTGACGCCGTCATCGCGCCCCTCACCATGAGTGCGAACATTCAATACAACGTCCAACGTGATTTCGCGCCGGTGGGTTTGATTGTGACCGTGCCGAGTGTCTTGGTGGTACCAAGCGGTAGTCCTTACAAAACAATTGAAGATATCATCAAGGCTGCTAAGTCTAAACCCGGAAAGCTTAATTATGGTTCGGGTGGAAACGGTACGGCTGCGAACATGGCAGCTGAGCTATTTAAAAATTTGGCTAATTTGGATATTCTTCACATTGCCTTCAAGGGTAGCTCACCCGCAATGGTTGAGTTGCTGGCGGGTAGACTTGATTTTATGTTTGATACGTTCGCCTCGGCATGGCCGCAGATCCAGTCTGGGAAATTGCGACCGCTCGGCGTCACGACGGCAAGTCGTGTGCCGCTTGCACCCAATATCCCCACGATGGAAGAACAAGGTTTTAAGGGGTGTATTTGGCAATCCTTTATCGGAGTGACTGCCCCCGCAGCCACTCCACCCGCTATTCTCAAAAAACTCTATGACGACACTGCAAAAATAGTCGCAATGAGTGATGTGCAGAAACGAATCATTGACATGGGAATGATTCCTGGAAAAGCGATTGGACCTGAATATGCTGCGTTTATTCAGGCAGAAACCAAGCAAACACGAGATCTGATCCGTCAGTCAAACATTCGATTTAATTGATTATCGTGATCGCGACTTGATCTGATAGTGCTCCTGTTTGAGGAGCATGTTTGTCAGATCAAGTTTAGGTAATGTCGCAATCACCATTGGACAGATCTCTCGAGTCCTATCGCTCCATATGTAGCTTGAAGAGTGAGCAAGACCGCAATGCTCAGGGATTTGTAAACGTCACCGTATCGGACTTTTCGATTTTGCAAAAACGCGCAAGGCTGCCCATTGAGTTTTCATGCTCTTGATCGCTATGCGCGCAGCTGAGATCTTCGAGCACAATCATTTCATAGTCGCGATCATGGCCGTCGCGCACGGTTGCTTGTACAACGGCTTGTGTGGAGACACCTGAGCAATAAATCTTGGTCACATTTTTGGCACGCAGTGCAGCCTCAAGTCCTGTGGCATAAAAGGGACTGACGCGGTGTTTGGTGACTTGGATATCTCCCTCGCGCTGCTCTAGGTCGGGGTGAATCTCGGTACCCCAAGCGCCAAGCTTGAACAATCCATTCGCAGGTGCGGCAGAAAACACGGGTGAATTAGGTGGGCATTCTACATAGCCTGCATTAAAGCCTACGCGGACAAAACCCACTAATAAACCAGCTTCTCTAGCTTTTTTGATCGCGCGAGCGGTCTTGGTAAGCAACTCGCGTTTACGTACCTGCTCACCTAACGGGCTTTTGCCATTTGGACCTTCCGCATGAACCAAATCGTTTTGCATATCTAACACTAGGTATATCGCACGTGCAGGTTGCATTTTTCTCTCAAATCTCTGATGTAGATGTGGTTTATTTTTATTTTACGGAAAAAGTGTAAGGCTAAAACTAAGTTTCAACCCTCAATGAATGCATTCTATAAAATCAAAAATCATATAAAGATGATAAAAAACCGTGATTTTGTATCTGTTATAGATATATAAAATGCATTATATTGATACGGCAGGATTCAAAAAGATAAAAGGAGACAAAAAAATGAGTGATTTCAAACATCGCATCTACGGAGTATTGACTGCGACGGTCTTGGCGCTAGGCGCTGGCACGGTTGTACATGCCCAAGCGAATTATCCTGTGAAGCCAATACGGCTGATCGTGCCGCTCGCACCGGGCGGAGGTGGGGACATCGTGGCACGTCAGATTGCTGCAGGTGCCTCTGAGATCCTTGGCCAGCCAGTGGTCGTGGACAACAAGCCAGGTGGTTCAACAATCATCGGTACCTCAGAGGCGGCAAGAGCGGCTCCGGATGGTTACACATTGGTAATGGCGACGAGTAGTCACGTCGTTAATCCGGGTATCCGCCAACTCCCCTTTGACGCCGTCAAGGACTTTGAAGGCGTATCTCTGATTGCGACCACACCAGCTTTGCTGGTTGTGCCGCCCAATTTTCCTGCTAACACTGTGCAGGAGCTGATTGACCTCGCGAAAAAGCAGCCAGGAGTATTGACGTATGGCTCTAGTGGCATTGCGAGCTCACCCCATCTGAGTGGTGAACTTTTTAATCTCAAGGCTGGCACAAACATCCGTCATGTTCCCTACAAAGGAATGGGACCTGCTTTGACGGACCTGATTGGTGGGCACGTGAGCATGGTTTTTTCTAGCGCTGTCTCTGCGATGCCGTTGGTTCAAGCTGGCAAACTAAAAGCGATCGGGACCACTGGCACAAAGCGCAGCAAGGCCTTTAGCAATATTCCTGCCATTGCTGAGACATTGCCCGGATATAAAAGTCAAATTTTCTACGTCATCTTGGCACCCAAAGGTACGCCGAAGCCAATCTTGGATAAGCTGAATCAGGCTATATCAAAAGTCGCAATGACCCCTGATTTTGTTGACAAGATAGTAAAAACGGGTGGGGAAGTTGTCGCCGGCTCACCCAAGGAGGCAATACAGTTTATTGAGGATCAGGTTGCCGAGTACAAAGATATCATCAAGAAGGCCAATATTCAGGTTAAGTAATCATCTCGAGCTCTCTTATTATGATTCATCACAAAACTAAGCAAGAAGCGATTGGTGCTAGAAAGCTTGTTCGATCAGGGACAGGGGAGGAGCATTGGCGAACTGACTTTCTGATCGCGCAAGAGATGAGCGGTGACTTGTTCAAGACGTCTCCGCAGGCGTTTTTGATTGAGATGACACCGGAGGAAGTGATTCAGCCTCATTTTCACGAGGTAGAGCAGTTCCAAGTGTTTCTCGAAGGCGAGGGCCAACTGGGTCGAACGCATGACGGGATCAGGCCAACGGTTGTGCATTACACAGATGCGTATACGGGCTATGGTCCTATCACCGCGAGTGAGCAAGGGTTGTCCTACTTTGCGTTACGTCCGCGCAAGGATCCCGGTGCGATCTATTTGCATAAAGAGGGTTACCGCGAAAGGTTGCGACCCTCTTTAAAGCGTCATTTCTCAACACCCGTCATCAAATCTACTGAGCCTGTACTTGCCCATTTGACAGCGCCCGTTGTTGAGTCACTTTTTGATGACAAGGACTATTCCTTAGCGGATGGCTTGGGGGCCTGTATTGTTCGCTTGGGACCTGGACAGGTTTACGCGGAGCATTGCCCCGAAAAGAGCGGTGGTCAATATGTGATTGTTCTGCAAGGTCAGCTCAAAACGGTTGATCATGAAGAGGTCAGTCAACGTTTTCAAGGATGGACAGTCCTTTTTGCTGAGCCCGGCACAGGCCCCGTGTCACTGGAGGCCGGCGATTTCGGGGCAGAGTTTCTGGTACTCCAGTTCGGTCAGAGGTCGTGAGGCGAGCATTCGTGATGCGTCAATTCCGATTCAAAATGTGACGAGAGTGTATGAGCGAATCAATTGGTGTGGTTGGATTAGGCAATGCGGGTCTCGCTCTTGCGGGGGCATTAGTCAGACGGTTCGAGGTGTATGGTTTTGACCAAAAAGCGGCACGCATACAGGAGTCGGAAAAGTTAGGCATCAAGTCCTGTGGCTCTGTTGCGGAACTCGTCAACACTTGCGAGATTGTTTTTTTATCTCTCCCAACACCGGAGGCATCTCGCGCTGTTGCACAAAGCATGTCCTCGGTCAGCCTCTCAGGAAAACTCTTGATCGAAACCAGTACGGTTGATCCCAAGGATGTCACGTGGTTGCTTGAGTTCGCGCAGTCTCGAGGCGCAAGTGCGATGGATGCAGCCGTTCTTGGAGGCATACAAAATCTGGCTGAGGGGAAAACAACGTTTTTAGTTGGAGCGGATCCGGGAGATTACTCGCGCGTCCAGACGATGCTCGAGAGTGTGTCAAAAAAGATCTTTTATATGGGGCCCGCTGGCAACGGCATGCGTATCAAGCTGATTAACAATGCCGTGGCGCATACGACGATGGTGGTGTTGCTCGAGGCTGCGGCGATGGCCGCAAAATCCGAGATCCCTTTGGATGTTTTCTATGAATTGATGAATAGTGATTCAGGCCTCACGCGTCCGCTTACGCATCGCCTCAAAGAGCGTGCCTATCGTGGTCACTATGAGGGAGGCATGTCGACTGCCAACGCAAGAAAGGACTCTTCATTAGCACTTGCGATGGCACAGGAGTTGCATGTCCCTGTCTTCACCATGCAGGCCTCGCACACCGTATATGAAATCGCGATGCAGCAAGGTTTGGCTAATCTGGACTATGCCTCGATTGCGAAACTTTGGGAAAATTGGGGCGGTGTGTCCTTTAAAACGAAATAGATTTATTTACTTGCGCACGGGTGCCCAGTTAAAACTTCCAGGTGTCGCTTCGATCACTGCGCCGCTTGCGATCAGTGTGTCACAGGCCTGATCGTCAAGGCCGAGCTCATGCAAAATCTCCCGTGTATGTTGTCCGATCTCAGCCGGAGAAAGGGTGGAGAGGTCACTTCTGTTGTCGTTCTTTTGTGGAAACTCAGGAATGTCAAAGTCAAGTTCGCGGAACTTGACTGCGCGCAGTGTTCCGGGTTGATGTGCTTGGGGGGCTTCAAGCACACGTTCAAGTGGCAAGACCTCAGTAGAGCCAACGCCTGCCGTTTTTAACTTCTGCATTGCCTCATCGAAATCAACACGATTCATCGCTTCACGGACAAGCGCTTCGACAGTCTCTCGGGCTTTTTTTCTCTCCCTGAGCGTACCGAAATCTTTGGTGGCGGCTTCTGGCAATTGCAAGGCTTCACAGAATTTTGCCCAATGCGCGTCAGTGAGCATCAATAGGTAAATCCACCTCTCATCCCGAGTCATATAAGCGCCATAGCCCGGCATACTGAACTCCCCACTGGGTTCGCGTTCTGCTCTTCCCAGTAGTTGCGTTTTGAGTTGCACGCCGACCAAGTCGCGGGCGGCAATGTGCAGCCCCGTTTCATACAGTCCGACCTCGACATGCCGCTCTTGCTCGCGATGTTCGGCGCCCTGTAAAAAGGAGCCAAGCATGCCGATGACAGCATAAGCGCCAGCAAACTGATCGTGATAAGACGGACCAAGGCGACTGGGGCGACCATTGATACGGTTGCTTTCCATGATGCCCGTTGCTGCCTCAGCGACAGGATTGGAAGCCAAGTCATTCTCCTGGGGACCCGGACCATATCCTCTGATGTGGCAATAAATCAGCTTTGGGTTGATTGCTGCACACGCCTCTCGACTGACGCCGAGTTTGTTGGCGGCCTTAGGGGCGAGATTGTGGACCAGTCCGTCTGCCGATTTGAGCAAACGGTAAAGCACATCCCGACCGCTTTCGAGGGAAAGGTCGAGGCAAATGCTTCTTTTCCCATGACTGTAGGCAATGAACGTACCACTCGGACCTCCGCGGACAAGTTTACGGGTAGGATCTCCAGCGGGTGGCTCCACCTTAATGATCTCGGCACCGAGTTGCGAAAGGATATGGGTGGCAAAAGGTGCTGCCAACATTGAGCCCAACTCAATAATGCGACGTCCTGCAAGGGGTAATTGATGCATGATTTGTTTGTAATGAAAGCAAATAATGCATTCTACACAGCGAGAAGAAGTCAAATATTGTTAATTAATGAGTAATTACCCTCTGTTATGGGACTGGTTTGATTATATACAATGCATTAAATTTAAAAGTATGTCTTTCAAACACAATAGGAGCATTAACGATGAGTGAAGGTTCAACTCAGGTGAACGCAGGTGTTGGTGATGCACCCGCCGAAGGTCTTATCACTGACAAAGCAATCGAAGACGCACGAAAAATGATTGGGTTGCACCTGCGACCAGAGGGGCCTTACCTCCAAGATGCCACACCGGACACATTGCGTAACTGGTGTAATGGAATCGGTGATCTGAATCCTCTTTACAGAGATGTGGGATACGGTCACGCAACGAGGTACGGCACGATGCTCGGCCATCCAATGTTTCCCATGGCGTATGGCTGGCTAGGTCGCACACGCTGGGGACTGCCTGGCGTACATGGTTTCTATACCGGTAATGACTGGGAGTTGATGCGACACATCAGACCTGGAGACAGGATCACTGCGGTTGAGCGAGTGCTGGGCGTTGAGGAAAAACAGAGTAAGTTTTCAGGCCGCTTAGTGATGCAATACGTGGAAGCGTTTTACTACAACCAACGTAGCGAGTTAGTGGCGCGTGCCTTGGGCACCTGTACGCGCCATGAGCGTAAAGCCGCACGTGACACGGGTAAATACAAGGAGATCATTCAGCACGAATACACCAACGAAGAGCGAGACCGGATCGATCAGATTGTTCTGGACGAAGTTAAAAACATTCGTGGTGCGAATGTGCGCTATTGGGAAGATGTACAAGAAGGCGAGGAGCTTCCCACCATCGCCCGCGGACCCTTATCTCTCATGGATACGATGGGATTTTTGGTGGGATGCGGTCGAGGACATACGCACGGCGTCGTGTTGCAGGCTGCAGTCAAGCACCCAGGGCACTTTTTCCGAAACCCCGAAGCAGGTGGGGGCGTCGAGTACACCGGCATCGGCCATCATCGCGAATCAGTCGCTAAAGACGTTGGTGTCCCAGGTACGTATGACTATGGTCCGCAGCGTTCCTCGTGGATGTGTTCGCTGGTGACAAACTGGATGGGAGATGCGGGCGTCCTCAAACGCGTGCGTACAGAAATGCGTCGCTTCAACATTATGGGTGACACCACCTTCTGCAAGGGCAAGGTTGTGCGTAAATATGTGAAAGACAACACGGGACTCGTCGATATCGAAATCGCAGCAGAAAATCAGCGCGGAGAACTCACGACCCCCAGCTTTGCGACCGTTGCGTTGCCCTCGCGTAACGTCAACTTGCCCGTGTTTATTGACGGTTCTGGAGTGAATCTTGATCTGCCGCTGATCCGTTAGCCATACCCAAAGTTCAATCTGAAGCGGAGAATATTGATGCAATCTGATGATGCGCTGCAAACCTCTAGTACGCCCTTAGCGGGTATTCGCGTGCTAGAGCATTGCCAAAGCGTAGCCGGTGCCTACGCAGGGCGTTTGCTGGCGACCTTGGGCGCCGAGGTGATCATGCTGGAGTCGCCCACAGGGTGTCCTCTTAGACTTTCTCCGCCATGGTTTGACGATTCTGGTGAAAGCGCTTTGTTTGCTTATCTTGCGGTTGGCAAACAAAGTGTAGTGGCGGATTTGCACACGGAGCAGGGTCGGCAGATCATGACGGCTCAGTTAGGTCATTGTGATATTTTTCTCGATGATACGCCTGTCCGTCAGCGCGCGCCGTTGGGTCTCGATCCCGAGGATCTCAGCAAGCGTTTCCCGCAGCTTGTGCATGTCAGTATTTTGCCCTTTGGTGCGGTGGGACCCAAGGCAGACTGGGTTGCAGAGGAGATGAATTTGCTTCATGCCGCTGGTGAAGGCTATCTGTTGCCAAACGGCTTATCGAATGAAATGTTTCCCGATCGTGCACCCTTAAAAATCCATGGGCACTTTGCGGGATATCAAGGCGGTGCGACGGCTGCTTTAGCCGCGATGACTGCGTTATGGACCGTTCCTGCAACAGGTGGACAGTATGTGGATGTTTCGGTTCAAGATGCCATGCTTCTAGTGGGCGCCTTCGCTGTGCAAAGGTTAGGGGATGGCTCGGTTGAACATCGCGCAACGCGCAAGTTTAGATACGGCGGGGTTTTTAAAACAAAAGATGGCTACATCGAGTTATTGACTCTTGAGGATCGGCAGTGGAATGCTCTGGTGGAGTTGTTAGGTCATCCTGCTTGGGCTCTTGAACCCGCTTTGAACGATTCTCTGGAAAGAGGTCGTCGGGGCGATGAGATTAATGCACATATACGCGCTTGGATGGTGTTGCACAATGCTGAAGATATTGTGCGTGAAGCGCAAAAACTTGGTGTGCCGGTTGGTAAATACAGAACGCCTCTTGAGGTGACTCAGGGTGAACACGAACGAGATCGCGGCCTCTTCGTTGATGCGCTCAGAGAAAATGGCAGTCCTTTTGAAGTGTTGTTAGCGCCTTTCAAGTTTCTCTGCTCACCACTGATCGGTGGCGGGAAAGTACCTGCACTGGGTGAAATGACGAAGGAGTTAAAGGTATGACGGTTTTAAAAGCGCCCTTGGCGGGTGTACGTATCGCGGATTTCACCATCCATGCCGCCGGCCCATTGAGTACGCATTTGCTCTCGCAGTTTGGTGCGGAGTGCATCAAGATTGAAAGTAAAACGCGGCCGGATGCCTTTAGGAAGCCACATCCTGTTTACGGACGAATGTCAGCCGCGACGTTTGATCAGGTGACAGCAAACAAGTTATCAGTCAGGCTGAATTTGAAGCATCCCGAGGCCATCGAGATCGCCAAAAAAATCGTCTCCATATCAAATGTGGCTGCTGAAAGTTTCAGACCAGGGGTCGCACACAGATTGGGACTGGGGTTCGATGTCTTGCGCGAGTGCAGACCCGACATTGTCATGTTGTCCTTATCCTCCTGTGGACAAAGTGGTCCTGACTCGCACTTCGCTGGTTATGCACCGCTTTTTGGTGCCTGGGGTGGGCTAGGCTGGATGAGTGGCTATAGTGATGGCCCACCCGTGGAAATGCGTCACGCGATGGATCATTCTGCTGGCTTGCATGCCGCAATGGCTACGATGGCTGGGTTGCACCAGCAGCGACGCACGGGTCAACCACAGCATATCGACTTGGCAGCCCGAGAAGTTGCTTCAGCCATGATTGGTGAAGCGCTTGTCCAGGCTCAGGCCGGAATCGAACCGCAGCGGCTTGGAAATAGCGATCTGCGTATGTCTCCCCACGGCGTGTATTTGACTGATCAGCCCGATCGCTGGATCACTCTCGCCATTGGCGATGATCAGCAATGGGCGGACTTTCAAAAAATCGTTGGGCAACGCTGTGAGGATCCTAGAGTCAGCAACGCAGAGGGGCGACTCATACACCGGGCCCAGGTTGATCAGATGGTTTCAGAGTGGGTACGCCATCAGAACGCCGATCAGCTTGCCTTGCGTCTGCAGGCAAAGGGGATTCCTGCGCATGTCTCATGGAGCACGCAAGATCTCGCGGCAGATCGACACTTGCAGGAACGCAAAGCATTACAATGGGTTTCTGCGCCAGGTATTCCAGAGCGGCTGGCTGTCGGTTCTCCAGCATGTTTCAGTTCAAGTTCCGATGTGGGTATACGAAGATTGACGCCCGAATTGGGACAAGATGAAGAGTATGTTTTTGGTCAGTTGTTAGGGATGAGTTCTGCGCACCAAGCCGAACTGGTCTCCAGAGAGGTCATCTGGTAGCCCGGCGCGGACTGACTAGCAACTTGATAGGGCACTCATGGATTATCGAACGAAGGAAGAGCAGGTCGCGGACTATTTGCGAGAGCATATTATTTCCGGTGTCTTCCCACGTGGATCTCGACTCAAGCAGGCAGATCTTGCTGAACAGTTGGGGTTAAGCATTACGCCCGTCCGCGAGGCGCTGAAATTGCTGGCCGCCGAGGGCTATATCAGTGGCGACTCATATCGGGGTGCTCGGGTGATGCCCTTTGACCCTTCTGCATCAGCGGAAATTTTGACGCTGCGTTTACTCCTTGAGTCTCAACTCGTCAGTGCGGCAGTAGAAAAGATCACTTCTGCGGATTTGGAGGCGTTGAGAGGGTTGGCTGATGAGTTTGCAGCTGCCTTTTCCTCTAATGATCGTGCCGTCGCGCGTGGTGTGAATTATCGATTTCACAGACGTTTGTATGACGTCGCTGATTTGCCTCAGACGCTGCATTTTGTTCAGATTCTGTGGGCACGCTACCCGTTTGATGTGATTAACGGGCTGTCAAATCGTGGCGATGAGGCCATCAAGGAGCATGAGGCTATTTTGCAGGCGCTGACCTCAAGGGATATTTCTGCCGCAATCTTTTCCATGCGTAAACATATCGAGTCTGGTTGGGACAGACTTAAAGAAACTAAGAAAAATCCATAAAGATGTTGAGTCACTTCGGCGAGACGCCCGGGCAAAAAAAATCCTCTTCCGTTTTGTTCTATTAAAAATTGAGCGTTGTCAGGCAAGATTCTTTTTGTTCGTCACACCACCTTGATGGCAACTCACCCTAATGATCAATCATTTTTTCATTTTCTGTAATAACCTCAACGCGTTAGTGAGTCGTCACCGCTCACTCATGACAACGTTTTATTTTCTCCTGATCTTGGTAGTGGGGTTGGTCACCTTTACTGATTATGGAATGTCGGCGGACGAACTGATTAGTCGTACAACCGGCGGGATGAGCTTGAACTATATCGCTGAGAAGTTCAATATCGCTTGGTTAAAAAACGATCCCGTATTGGCAACTTTCGATATTCCACTTCACGAATATTACGATCGGGACTATGGTGTCGCGTTTGATCTACCTGTTTTTTTTATAGAGCGTTTATTTTTACTAAACGACTCACGACAGCAATTTTTGCTGCGACATTTATTAACTTTTTTTGTTTATTGGCTTGGTTTGATTGCCCTATATCAAACTGCGAAATTGCGTTTCAATCATTGGGGCTATGCTCTGTTGGCAAGCACCTTGTTGTTAACCAGTCCTCGACTATACGGAGAGGGGTTCTACAACAGCAAAGATATTGTTTTCATGGCTTGTTGCGCGGCCAGTCTGTATACCTTGACTCGCCTGAGACTGAACCTCACTTGGCAAAGCGCTTTGCTTCATGCACTCATGATTGCAATCACCATCAATATACGTATTGCCGGAGTCATTTTTGTTGGGTTAACGATTTTTATGTTTGTTGTGCTGAGTAGTTATCGTCTAATCACTGTACGACAGTGTGTGACGCTGACTGCGGTCTTTGGCGTGACTTGTGTCCTATTGACGTATGGAATGTGGCCGTGGTTGTGGGAAAGCCCCTTCGAAAATTTTATAGCCGCATTAAAAAATATGTCCAAATTCCGCTGGGATCATTTCAATCTTTATTTTGGCGAATATGTTTCTGCAAAGAACTTGCCTTGGCATTATGTGCCGACATGGATTCTGCTGACTACGCCTATCTTGATTTCGGTATGTTTTACGATCGGTATCGTCAAATTATTTTTGAACGTTGTGTCACAACCTTTTCAAAGTTTAAAACGCTTTGATCAATTTCAGGATGTTCTTTTTTTGGCAGTAGCTGCAAGCCCAATCTTTGCAGCCATTGTCTTAAATTCAACGCTTTACGATGGCTGGCGACAGCTTTATTTTGTTTATCCTGCAATCGTATTGCTCAGCCTAAGCGGTTTGCAGGCGCTCAATAATAAGCAAGCGCTTGGAGTGAATCTAGCAGGTTTAATGACGGTGCTACTAAGCGTACAAATTTTATTTAACGTGGGTTGGATGATACGTCATCATCCATTTCAACATTTGTACTTCAATAGTTTGATCACCCTGTTTTCATCTCATGATAGTTTTGAGCGTGACTATTGGGGTGTGACGAATGTGAAGGGACTTGAATATATTCTTGCAAATGATGACAGAAAACGCATCACGATCCGTCCCCTCGGTTTGACCTCTACACAGCAGGCGATTGTTTTACTCAAGCCCCAAGATCGCGCAAGAATGATCTTGGACCCCCTGAATCTCGAGTCGGATTATATTTTGACGAACTACAGGTTTATTGACGGCTCTAAATTTGTAAAGCCCGACAATACCTACACAGTCTTTCATGAGATTTACGTTGACAGCAGGCTTGTACTCACCATTTATCGTCGAACCGACCGCAAATTAAAGTAATCCTGCTTTTGACATTTTACGCAATATATCGCGTAAAATCACTCAATTAATTGCTTAAAGGGTTGCACATGTTCAATCGTATGCAATACGGCAAGCTTTGTGCGCGTTTAAAAGAGCCCAGGCGTTTCATGCAAGTCCTGTCCGGTCCTCGGCAGGTAGGTAAAACGACTCTGGCGAAACAGGCAATCGCGAGCTTCGATGGCGTGGGCATCTACGCCTCAGCGGACTTGCCTAGTACGCCTGATGCGCAATGGATTGCTCAGCAGTGGGAAACTGCGCGCAGGGCAAGCCGTACGCAGTCTTGTCTGCTCGTATTGGATGAGGTGCACAAGGTCCCGCGCTGGTCGGAGGTCGTCAAAATGCTGTGGGACGAAGATAGCTTTCAAGCCAATACCTCCTATCCCTTACGTGTTGTGTTGTTAGGGTCGTCCCAGTTTTTAATGCAAAGCGGCGCAAGTGAAAGTCTTGCAGGCAGGTTTGAGCTGATTCGGGTGCCACATTGGTGTTTTGCGGAAATGCGCGAGGCGTTCGGCTGGAGCGTCGAGCAGTTTATCTATTTCGGTGGATATCCGGGCGCAGCATCATTGATTGCGGAGGAGTCGCGTTGGCGTGATTATGTGCTTGACTCCATTATTGAGCCGACGCTTTCAAAGGATGTTTTACAGTTGAGCCGGATTGATAAGCCTGCGTTGTTAAGAAGACTGTTCGTCTTGGGTTGTCATTATTCGGGTCAGATATTGTCTTATCAAAAAATGGTCGGCCAATTGCAAGATGTAGGCAATACTTCGACACTTTCTAATTATCTTAATTTGCTCAGTTCTGCCTGGATGTTGACGGGGTTGGATAAATTCGCTGGTGATGTGGCGCGGAGTCGTGCCTCGAGCCCTAAGCTACAAGCGTTGAATACTGCGTTTATCAGTGCACAGCTTGGTCTGACATATGATGCGGTGATAAAAGACCCAGAGACGTGGGGCAGGTTGGTCGAGTCGGCAATAGGTGCGCATCTCATTAACTACAAAGCATCTGGGATGGCGTTGCAGTATTGGCGCGAACGTAATGACGAAGTCGACTTTATCTTGAGCCAGGGAGATAGATTGACCGCGATCGAAGTTAAAAGCGGAAGGCGCAAGGGCTCTTTCTCCGGTCTAAAGAAATTCACGCATCATTATGCGTCTAGTCAGGCGTTGGTAGTGGGTACAGGTGGGGTGCCGCTCGAGGCGTTTCTGCTTGCATCGCCTGAGCAGTGGGTCAATGGATAACTTTGACCTCTCACCCCATCTTTAAGTGTTGACTCGCGGATTACTTCGCAATCCTCATTACGCATTGTCCAAAGGCTTCGGTTTGAGGTTTGATGCCAAGCGCGATACATTCGTTTTTAGCCGCGTCGAGTGAAACGGGCGCAGCGGTGGTTGAAGCAGAAGTTGCAGCAACGGGTGCAGTCGCTGCGGGTGTTCCCGTTGACGGTACCGTTGACATGCTGCTGCTCACTGTTCCAGCCGAAGTCAGTGTCAAAGTTTCTGTCGTCGTGGTGCCAGCTGGGCTGACTTGGCGTGTCTCGGTCACGCCAGCGGGTGTGACGCTCGTTTGCGTCGCTCCGGGCGGCCCACCTGCAGGATTTGTGGTGGTGTGCGTGGTGGCATGTCCTTCTGTATAGCCAACCTTGGTCATTTGTCCCATCATGACTTGGATCATATTGGGATAGTCGTAGGCTGCGCCCGAGGCATGGTCGATCGCGACCCCGATGAGGCCACCAAAGAAAAAGTTACCGACCATACCGGGTTTCACGATCGAGGTGACGGAGGCGCGTCCAGCTTCGAGACCGGGCTTGTTGCAGATCACTTGCAGATCATCGTTGGAGCGTTGGATTTGTGCGGAGCCCGGCGTGGTGAGAAACCATTTTCCTTTGGCATTCACGAGCTCACAGGCGGCGCCTGAAACTTGCGCGGTCTCTTGTCGAGTTTCGACGGAAACACTTTGTTGAGTGCCCCCGGTGATGGAGGCGCAACCGCCCAGAACGAGGGAGGTCGCGAGAATCGCAAACAAGGATAACAGTCTGGAGAGGTTCATTTTTTGCCTGAATTATTGTTATGTTTCGTGGAGATTGGAGTGTTTCAGGCACTACAGTAAGCAGCAAGGTGTCTCACAGGATGCGACTTTATGTTCTTTTTAAATATATTTATGAAAGTGCTAAAAAGCTTGGTCCAACGTGTATCGTGTGTGTGAATACGAATGCAACTCAAGAGATAGTCACGGTGCTCAAGTCTCTGGCAGCGATTGAGCTTGTGAGTCAGGAAGACGTAGATTTTTATAGCGACAGGCAGACGGTTCAGGTCATTGTTTACCTCACTTAAGACTCAGGTGGTGATTTTTCCTAAGATCAGTGTGGGAGCCCGCGCGCATTCAACGGTCGTACGTAAGACGCACACGCCCCTGTTTCCGGCCGAGGCAAAGATCACCCGGATTCCGACGGGAGCCTCTTTTGATGAGGCAGGGCTGTTTTATCAGTCTACGTATCAGCTCAACGGACAGATCGTGACCGTCAAGCGTGTGTTAAATGTGCAGAGACCTGGCATGGTTTGTCAGCCAGAAGATCATCAATTGATCCGAAAGTAGCACCCTGTGGTGCAGCGGGATATCAGAGCGCAGGTTTTTTATGATTGATTATTTTTTTGACAATTAAATTTGCCGGTTTCAGTTTGAGAGTATCGGTAAATCTGCTGCAGTTAGATGCTGAAAGCTTACGATGCACTTACTTCCAACTTAACTCAAGTTTACGATTGTGAGCAACACAGTCACGCAAGTAAAGGTTTATAAGGCTTTGGTATGGGATGCCAACTTTTTCTGAGATGCTTTTGAAATAATTAATAGAGTCCCCATCGAGCCTGATTGTGATTTGTTTCTTTGGCTGGGCTGCATAGGGGTTTTTACGAGCTTTGCTGAAATCGTATTCTTTACGCATGATGCACCCTTTATCTATACTGTTTCGATTCATAAGTTGACGCATGACGTGCGGAAATGAGCCTAATCAAATTTCCTTTTTCGCGATAGCAATGACAAACTAAAACAACTCTTAGGCTGCTACTCAAGCCTAGCAAGATAAACCTGTCCTCGTCACCTGAATGATCTGGATCGTTGATTAATTTTGCAAGAAATTATCATCGTAAATCCCATACCTTAGTGTCTCACTAGATGCTACTTCGATTTCTTTTTTTAATTGATTCCCAATCTGTAAAAAAGTGCCTGTAAACGTGTAAATTAGGTTTCAAACTATAAGACTGAAACTGGAGCACAATGGATCGCACTGAGCGTTTTTACAAGATTCAAACGATGCTGATGGCCCAGCCCTCGGTCACGATGCGGCAGATGCTGGAGACGCTCGAAGTATCCCGCGCCACGCTCAATCGTGATCTGGCCTACATGCGCGATCGGCTCGGTATTCCGTTCGCTTGGGATTCAAATTTGCGCGGCTATGCGCTGACGCAACAGCCAAGTCATTCGCGCACGTTTGAGTTGCCTGGCGTCTGGTTTAGCGAACAAGAAATTCACTCTGTCCTGACGATGCTGGAGATGATCTCTAAGCTCGAACCGGGAGGTTTGCTGGCGCCGCATGTATTGCCCTTTAAATCCAGGCTCGAAGGTTTGCTGAATGAAGGCACCGGCAGTGCCAAAGAAGCCGCCGCGCGGATTCGCATTATCCCGATGGGGCAACGCAAGGTCGTCAATGCGCATTTTCAACTGCTCGCACAGGCCCTAATCAATCGCAAGCGTTTGCATATTGAGTATTACTCTCGCCAACAGGGGACGACCAGCGCGCGTGCGATTTCGCCTCAGCATCTGGTGTATTACCGAGACAATTGGTATCTCGATGCGTATTGTCACTTGAGAGAGGGCCTGCGCAGCTTTGCGGTGGATGCGATCCGATCGGTAGACCTGCTCGAGGAGGCCGCGCACGAGGTCACGGCGGAGACGTTGCGCGAAGTGTTTGAATCGAGTTATGGGATTTTCAATGGCAAACAGCGCCAGGTGGCGACGCTTAGGTTCACACCATTTCGTGCGCAGTGGGTGGCCAATGAAGTCTGGCATCCCGATCAGGTGAGCGCTATGTTGCCCGATGGTTCATATCAGCTCGAGGTCCCGTATGGCGAGGACTGGGAGTTGATTCAGGATATTTTGCGACAGGGGAGCGATGTAGAAGTGATCGCACCATTGGGGTTGCGGGACAAGGTGAAGGAGGTGATTGAGAAGATGCGGGAGCGTTATTGGGACCTCAGGTGAGAGCCGATGTAGCCGGCTCCTCCTGTGACGAGTATTTTGATGGCCATGCTTAACGAAGACGACCGATTCTTGCGTTAGCGGAATTCACATCAAAGCTTCGTGGATCGAAGGGGCCTCCGACCCAGTGAAAGAGTTCGGCATGCTGAGCATGCGCAGGATCATTGAGGATATCGATTAACTCGGCATAGCCAGAGGGGCCGCCAACGTCCTCGGGAGGGCAGGCGTTTTCACCCGCAATGCACATCGGCCAATAATTAGTTTGGTTTGGAGTCAGATGTCTTTCGACTTTTACGATATGGCACCAGCCATCTCCAAAATCGTAGTCATATTCAAACTCGTTAATGGTGTCGGTTAAGAGCATACCGAGGGTAAATTTACGCTCGTCAAGCAAGGGATTTTCCTCATCCCAGTCGTGCTCTTGAACCGCATTGACCATGCCATAGCGTTTATTTTCAATATTGAACTCATGCAGATGACTGTTGGTCCAACCGAAAGACTCCTGAATCACACGGTCGACTTTTGAAAGCTTGATGGTGTCAGGAACCAAGACGGTTCGCCAAATGATGGGATCGATTTTGGTGAGTTCTATACGCAGTTGGTAAATGCGTATGGGTAGCCGGAATTTTCTAAAGTTAGCCATTAAACGATTACCCTCAAGAAATATTGAGCTTTAGTTTTTGACTAAAACGTATTTACCTTTTTTATCGCTTAAAGATGACACCTTCATGACATGGGTCGATGATGACCATGACTCCTTATTATTTTTTGGCGTTTTGACGAGCAATGAGATCAGTACCCAGACCCGTATGAATATTTCCTTTTCTGAATTCTTCGCTATCAAGCACTAGGCGTAAAAACGGGATGTTGTGTTTGACGCCTTGGATATCGGTTTGGTCAAGCGCATCGATGAGCTTGTTGATTGCGAGCGTTCGATCTGGGGCGTGAACGATGAGTTTTGCGATCAGCGGATCATAATAGGGAGTGATCAGACTTCCTTGCGCATAACCTGTCTCCACTCTGATGCCCTCGCCCTTTGGAAAAACCAATGTTTTTAAAGGACCTGGTGACGGAAAAAATTTAACGGGGTCTTCGGCGTATATACGCGCCTCGATAGCATGTCCGGAGATGGAAATTTTTTCTGGGAGAACGGACGACAGGGTCTCCCCAGCCGCTAGACGAATCTGTGCGCAAACGATATCAATACCAGTGATTTCTTCTGTGACAGCATGCTCGACTTGCAAGCGGGTGTTCATTTCAAGAAAAGCAAAATCAGAGCCGCCCGCGTAGAGTGTTTCAGCGGTTCCGATATTGTCATACTTGAGCTTATTCATCACGGCAGCGATATCGTCACCAGCCTTGTTGAGCATCTGTCTTGGTAGCTGCGGCGCAGGAGATTCCTCGATGACTTTTTGGTGTCTGCGTTGTATGGAGCAGTCACGTTCAAATAAATGACGAACATTGCCGTCACGATCGGCCAACAGTTGAAACTCAATGTGACGAGGTTTGATCATGAGCTTTTCAAGATAAATCTCAGCGCTGCCAAAACTTCGCTTTGATAGAGAGATTGCGCTCTCAAGGGCTTTGGCTAATTGGTCGGCATTGTGCGCAGCTATCATGCCGATGCCACCACCACCGGCGGCAGGTTTGACGATCACGGGATAGCCAATCGTTTCGGCCGCGCGCAATGCTTCGTCGAGTTCGCCACTCAACAACTCTGAGCTTGCTCCCATTGAGAGTCCGTTCGATGCCATCAGCGTTCTGGCACGGGTTTTGTGACCCATTGCATCGATCCATCGCGGGCTAGGTCCGATGAAGGTCGCACCGGTTTCGTTGACTCGGCTGGCGAACTCGGCATTTTCAGCCAAAAATCCATAGCCTGGGTGTACGCCATCTGCGCCTGACTCAAGGAGTACTTTGATGATTGCCTCTTGATTGAGGTAGCTCTCTCGGGGACTCGCAGGTCCGAGGCAGTAGATCTCGTCTGCTAGCTTTAAATATGGCAAATCTTGATCGGCCTCCGAGTAGACGGCGACAGATTTCACTCCTAAAGACTTCAAGGCTCTCAAGACGCGGGCTGCGACTGCGCCCCGGTTGGCCACCATCACTTTGTTGAACATCTTTTTTATCCAGTTTCTATTCGATTCGAAAATAACTTCTACATTTTTATTATTTTAAATTCCTAATATAGGAATTTAATTCTTATATTTGTATTTTACTGTTTTTGAGTTGATAATGAAAAAATAATTATCGGAGGTCTAAATGAGTTGGGAAGCTGCATACACTGAACTCGAAATGCGCAGAGAGTCTGCACGCAAAATGGGTGGCGAGGACAGATTAGCGCGACAAAAAGAGCTTGGGAAACTCAACGTCAGAGAACGAGTAGAGAAACTACTCGATCCTGGAACATTCCGTGAGTTTGGAATGACGACCGGCAAGGGAAAATATGATCCACAAGGAAATTTGGTTTCCTTCATCGCCTCCAATGCGGTCACCGGAACGGGCAGAATCGCCAATCGAAAAGTGATGATCTCGGGTGATGATTACACCATCGGGGCGGGTTCTAGCGAGGCGACGGTAGCCGATAAATGGTTGTACGCAGAGAGAATGGCGTATCAATTCAGGATGCCTTTGATACGAATGGTCGACACGGCAGGCGGGAGTGTCAGACTGATTGAACAGCAACAATCCACAAAAATCCCTGGATACCCCACGTGGCCCGTCATCCCTTTACTAAGCACGGTGCCGGTTGTCGGTGCAGCATTGGGTGCTTGCGCAGGGCTTGGGGCGGTCAAGGTATCTTGCGCGCATTTTTCGGTCATTGTTGAAAATGTTGGTCAGGTCTTTGCAGCGGGTCCACCAGTCGTCAAGCAAGGTCTGAATCAAACGGTCACTAAAGATGAGCTAGGTGGCGCGAAAGTTGCGGCCAAGGCGGGATCGGTCAATAACATTGCCAAATCCGAAGAAGACGCGTTCGACCAAATTCAAAAATTCCTGTCATATCTGCCGCGTAATGTATGGCAAGCGCCTCCAGTGACGGAGTGTGCAGATGATCCGTGGCGGATGGATGAAAAACTCGACGACGTTATTCCGGAAAATAAACGTACTCCCTATCAAATCAGAAAAATACTTGAAAAAATTGTCGATAAAGACTCTCTGTTTGAAATGAGTCGTCTGTTCGGGGGATCAACGCTGACCTGTTTGGCTCGTCTCAATGGTTATCCGGTTGGAGTGATGGCCAATGATCCCATGGTGATGGGTGGAGCGATGACGCACAAGTCAGCGATGAAGATCGAACGTTTTGTGGATCTGTGCGATACGTTTCATATCCCCATTGTCAACTTCACCGATCAGCCAGGTTTGATGATTGGACTCGAGGCAGAGAGTGCGGGCACAGTTCCGATTGCCTATCGCGCCGCGGGCGCGATTGAGCAGGCCACAGTTCCGTGGATTTCGATCATTATCCGGCGCGCGTTCGGTGTGGGGGGCGGACTCCATGGTCCCAAATTCGGTCCGAATGGACAGTCGTTGAATTTGCGCTACGCGTGGCCTTCGGCGATCTGGGGGTCGATTCCAGTAGAGGGGGGCGTCGCAGCGGCTTATCGCAGGGAAATCGAGGCGGCTGAAGATCCAGAGGCAAAGCGACAAGAGCTTGAAAACCACTACCACAAGCTGGCATCTCCCTTTAGAACGGCAGAAAAGTTTGGCATTGTTGACATCATCAAGCCTTCCGAGACGCGGGCGTTGCTCTGTGACTGGATTGAAGACGCCTATGAACTAAACAGAACACAGCTTGGTCCTAAACAACGGCCCATGCGCTAAAAAATGGATACTGAAAAATGAATACGAGTGAAAATGAGGCGCCACTCACGGGGTATACGGTGATAGAACTGTGTTCCACCATTGCGGGGCCTGCCTGTACGCGTTTATTGGCTGATTTCGGTGCGGAGGTCATAAAGATTGAACCCGCCGAGGGCGATCCAGTCCGAAATATGGGGAGTCATGATGGTAGTGTCTCCTTGTATGCGACCAGCATCCTTCGGAACAAGCAATCAGTTTCCATCAATCTAAGAACTGAGCAAGGACAGCGTCTTGTTCGACAGTTGATCGCTCAAGCTGACATCGTTGTCGAAAACTTTCGTCCAGGAACACTGGAAAGACTCGGGCTCGACTATGCGACCTTATCCGCGGACAACCCAGGCCTTGTCATGGTTCGCATCAGTGGTTACGGTCAGACCGGACCTTATAAGGATAGACCTGGCTATGGCGTAACTTGCGAGGCAGTCGCCGGTGTCAGGCACATGACCGGAGATCCTGACAGACCACCCGCTCGGGTGGCTCTGGCCGTGACAGACGAACATACCGCTGTCTTTGCGGCTTTTGGCGCGCTCATGGCGATTTTGCAACGTCAAAAAACGGGCAAAGGGCAGGTCGTAGATACAACGCTGTACGAGTCGGCGTTCAGCATGATGGAGCCTCACGTTCCCGCCTATGACAGATTAAAAATCATTCCAAAGCGTGTGGGATCAAACCTTCCGTCTACGGCGCCTAACAGTCTATATCCAACAAAAGACGGCAGTTATGTGTTGATTGCGGCTAATAATGACGTAATTTTTCAACGTCTGGCAAAGGCGATGGAACAGCCTGAGCTAGTGACCGACGAGCGCTATGCGACTCAGCGTGCCAGAGCCGCGAGAGTCAAGGAAGTCAACAAAATTGTTGAGGACTGGGCGGCTGACTTTACGGCTGCTGAAATTGAAACGCGGTTGATCGCCGCCGAAGTACCTGTTTCAAAAGTCTTCACGATGGAAGATATTTTCCAAGATCCGCACTTCGAACAACGTGAAATGCTTGTGAAGGTTCCGCATCCGAAACTAGGTGAGTTAACAATGATGGGGATTGTCCCGAAACTTTCAGATACGCCAGGAAAAATTAGGCATGCAGGTCACGTCGTTGGACAAGACACTGCTGATGTATTGCAAAGAAAACTTGGAATGAAAATTGAAGAAATAGCAGATCTTTCGAAGCATGGAATAGTACATACGCACTTAGAAACATAACCTTCAAAATTGGGAGACATCATGAAAAAGATGAAACGACAAATGCTAGTTGCTGCGTGTAGTCTGTTTGTTGCAACCACACTTCATGCTCAGTCCGCATGGCAGCCGACAAATACAGTTGAGTTCATTGTGCCAGCGGGTGCGGGCGCGGCCTTGGATTCAGCGGCGCGTCAGCTTCAAAATCTTATGATCAAAGAAAATATCGTCAAGAACTTTGTGATCACTAATAGACCCGGCGGTAATCTTGCCGTTGCGCTAAACGTGCTGGATCAGCATCCAGGAGACGGTAACTATTTGATGACATTGACCACCTCAATTATCAATAATCACATTCTTGGTTCACTGAACCGTAGTTATCATGACTACACACCTCTCGCGCTTTTGTTTAGAGAATATGTTGGTGTGGTGGTCCACGCGGATTCGCCTATTAAAAATGGTGCAGACCTGATACGCATCATGAGAGAGAGTCCAAATAAACTGCATATAGGCGTTGCAACCTCTGTGGGTAATCACATTCATGTCGGTATCGCCTCACCTTTACAAAAGGCCGGTGTGGCAATCGATAAGTTAAGTGTGATTCCCTTTAAGTCATCAGGTGTATCGATGACGCAATTACTCGGCGGACATATTGATGTCGTCGCGGCGACAACTCCGAATCTTATTAATGCACTTAAAAATGACAAACTCAGAGTCATTGCGATTGGCTCTCCCGAAAGGATGGGAGGCGCGCTCGCAAATATTCCAACATGGAAAGAGCAGGGTGTTGATGTCTCGACCTCCTCTGTTCAGGGTGTTCTTGGTCCTAAAAACATGACGCCAGCACAAGTTGAGTTTTGGGCGACTGCATTGAAAAAAATAAACGACTCCAAGGAATGGCAAGCATTTCTGGAACACAATCAGTGGAAGCCTTTTTTCTATGGGCCTAAGGAAACAAAAGTGATGCTTGATCAAGAGTACAACAACATAAAATCTATACTTTCTACGCTCGGCTTGACAAAATAATGCTTTATTCTCGACTTGTATTCCATTCCAGGTTGTTTGCGCAACCTTTACAGTACAGGTCTTGATTGAATGGTCAGGAAACGTGTCATTGATGATTCATTTTCGG
The DNA here is from genome assembly GCA_945897365.1 of Bordetella parapertussis. Taxonomy (GTDB): domain Bacteria; phylum Pseudomonadota; class Gammaproteobacteria; order Burkholderiales; family Burkholderiaceae_B; genus Zwartia; species Zwartia parapertussis_A. The sequence goes on from CAMDFD010000005.1 coordinate 99,566, forward strand.
ATATGAGAGGCTTCGATGTCACTCAGGATTCGAACTTGGTTGCTACGCTTGCTCGAGGACTCCAAGTCCTCGAGTGTTTAAAGCATAAAAACTCCCAATTCATGGGAAACAAGGAAATCGCTGAAATTACGGGTTTGTCCAAGCCGGCTGTTTCTCGTATTACTTACACGCTGTCCAAGTTTGGATACATCAAATATGTGGCTTCACTCTCGAAGTACACACTCGGAACCTCTGTCCTGACTGCTGCATACCCTGTTCTCGCGAACATGAAAATCAGGCAGATCGCGAGGCCTCTGATGCAGGAGCTTGCAAACGAGATCGGCGGGGTCGTTTCCCTAGGCGTGAGACACGGTGCTCAAATGCTATTTGTTGAAAGCTGCGCGAGTGCGACGTCCGTGACTCCAGTGGTAGCCGGCATCGGCGCGCGAATACCTTTGCTCGTCACTGCGATGGGTAGAGCATTTCTTTGTGGCTTATCTCTTAGCGAAAGACAAGATCTCTTGGATCAATTGTCTGGGCTCGAGCATTTCTCCGAAACAGATGTGCAAACAAACGTGTCCGACGCACTCAAGCAATTTGATAAATGGGGTTTCTGTTTTGCTAAAAAAGGGCTTGTCAAAGAAACACGCTCGGTGGGCGTACCCCTTCTAGCAAAAATTAACGAGGAAGCCTTCTCTTTTAACTGCGGGATACCGGCTTTTCGCTTAAGTCCAAATCAACTCGAAAATGATGTGGGCCCTAGATTGCTCAACCTTGTTCGTAGCGTTGAGAGGACGATGGGATTGAATTGACTGGATGAAGCTAGAACTTAAATGAACGAGACCTTAGCTCTATTCTGATAATGCAATTCAGATATGCATGATTAGAACAACCAGTGTCATAAGGATGTTGCTAGGATTGTCAAAGACTGGCTAGAGTAAAGGTTCACTTTATTCAGACTGGTCTTTATTTAAGATAAAACTGGAGACATTATGTTACGACGCTTTGTAATTGGGGCTGCAACAGCCCTGCTCGCGCTTAGTTCTGCTCACGCCGATACGTTCCCTTCAAAAACTATCACTATGATTGTAGGAGTGGCTCCAGGAGGGACGCTGGATACTTTGGCACGTTTGTTAGCCAAGGCGATGACGGATGATTTAAAGCGTACGGTTATTGTCGAAAATACTGTTGGTGCGGGCGGCTTGGTTGGACTGAAGCGTTTAATGAGTGCACCAGCTGACGGCCATACTCTCATGTTTACCAACATGTCTTTGGTCATCATTCCACATTTGCATCCAACCGCCGGAGTGAACCCCTCGAAGGATCTCGATGCAATCGGTCAGGTCGCGACGGTGCCAATGGTCCTGGCAGTGAGCAATAAAAGCGGAATCAAAGATCTGCCTCAGATGCTTGATTGGATGAGAAAAAATCCAGGCAAGATGAATCTCGGTTCAGGTGGTCCAGGCACGACCTCACACCTCGCAGAAGCCTTATTTTTTCATCAATCCAAGACACAAGGACAGTTGATTCAATATCGTGGTTCTGGTCCAGCCCTGGTTGATGTGATGGCTGGCACGATCGAAGGCATCATTGATCAAACCGTGACATTAATGAATCAACACAATACGCAAAAATTAAGAGCAATTGCGATTTCCTCCAAGCAGCGCATCCCCCAAATGGCTGATGTGCCGACTTTTGCAGAAGGCGGTCTGCCTCAATTTAATCTTGCAATCTGGAATGGCGTGATGGCACCTAAGGGTTTGCCACCAGCAGTCAGTAAGCGCTTGATTCAGTCGCTCTCAAGCGCGATTGATAGTCCTGAATTTAAGGAGAGACTTATTAGTCTGGCTGCTTTGGCCCCAACGCCTGCTGAGCGGGGTAGTGGTCCACTAAAGGCCATCATCGATCAGGATACAAAGATGGTCGCCGAGCTTGTTAAGGAAGTTGGCTTGCTACCTTCAAAGTAATCGCACATCACAATCAAAAAATCAAAGGTAGAGACATGAGTCAATATGGATTTATTGGCCTCGGAAACATGGGTTTTCCGATGGCATCCAATTTGGTCAAGGCAGGTCATGAAGTTCATGTATTTGACATGAATCCCGCGGTCATAGAACGCGCAAAGACGGTTGGAATGCATCCCAGAGTCTCTTTGCGTGAGCTTGGGGACATGGCGGAAATCATTTTCTTGAGTCTCCCAAAAGGCGATAACGTTCATGCGGTCGCTTCTTTGTCACCGGGTCTTGCCGGATCAAAGAAAGCAAAGGTTGTTGTCGATTTTTCGACGATCGGACCAGCAGCGGCAGTCAAAGCCAGTGAAATCTTTGCGCTAGGAAATATTGTGTATCTTGACTCACCCGTAAGTGGTGGAACACTGGGTGCAGCGCGTGCGACATTGGCAATTATGACGTCTTGCGCGCGCAGTGACTACGATAAAGTGGTCGATGTACTCAGAACTTTAGGCAAACCATTTCACGTGGGTGACGAGCCTGGCATGGCACAAACGATGAAACTCGCGAACAACATGCTTTCTGCTGGAGCTCTCGCGCTGACGTCCGAAGTGTTTGCGATGGGTGTCAAAAATGGTCTGGATCCAAAGGTCATGTTGGATGTGATTAATGTTGGTTCGGGTCAAAACACGGCCACCTTGGACAAATTTCCTCGCGCAGTTTTGCCTCGTACTTTTGATATTGGTTTTGCGGCAGTCTTGGCTCACAAAGACTTAAAGCTTTGTGTGGATGAGGGTGAATCGCTTGGTATCCCCATGGTGATTGGCTCGGCAGTCAAGGAGCTTTATGTCATGACGATTGCTAAATATGGACAGCAAGCGGATATGAGCGATGTTGCTCGCTTGATGGAGTCCTGGACAGGTGTTGAAATCAAAAAAACTTGATTTAACGCACGATGATCAATACAGAATCTGGAGATATGCATGAAAGATACGGAACAATTTCGAAAGGGTGATAAGGTCAGAAGGGAAGTGTTAGGGGATGAGTTCGTCAATAAATCATTCGCCAATGCAGATGATTTCAGTCGTGAAATGTTTGAACTCTCGACGGAGTATTGTTGGGGTGAGGTTTGGACGCGCGAAGGCTTGCCAAGAAAAGTCCGCAGTATTGTCAACCTGGCTATGTTGAGCGCCTTGAATCGTCCGCATGAGTTGAAACTTCACGTTCACGGTGCGTTGCGCAACGGCGTCACGAAAGAGGAAATTAAGGAGATCCTTCTTCAGGTTGCGATTTATTGCGGTGTCCCTGCTGGTGTTGATTCTTTTAGAAATGCCAAAGAAGCGATCCGTGAATACGAGGAAAAGAATCCCTCATAGTGATTTCAGGTGTATTTGCGAGTCTGCGCATAATATCAACGTATTTGCTTAAGATTGCATTTTAAAATGTTTAGCAACATGGGTTCTTAGCAGGCTTGCAAAGGCTCTGACGGGTCGAGTTGATGGACGATTCGGTGCAATCGCAGTCACAAGTTTTCTAGTAATTTCAGGTTCGATGAGCGGACGATATTCAATGCGTCCGCTATCAATCCAGCTCGTGACGCAAGGGTAGGAGACAACAGTACAGCCCAAGCCGGATTCGACCATGACCAAACTGGAGTAGAGAGAATCAATCTCAACGAGAATGTTTGGCTTAAGGCCTTTTTCTGCCAAGGCGCGGTCAACCAAGACGCGGACGCCATGTTCCTCACTCGGAAGAATTAAAGGAATGCTAGCTAGGCTGGTGATCGAGATTGGTCCCTTTGGTAACTGAAGGGCATTGTGGGCTGGGCCCACTAAAACGAGTCGATCTTCTAGCAAGGGGTCCGTTTTGATGCTGCTAAAGGCTGTGGATTTTGTGTTGTAAAGGACCGCGACGTCGATTCGTCCATCTATGAGCCATTCAGAGATATGACCGCTAAACCCTTCAAGTATTTTTAAGGGATGTAAGGGATATTTTTCTTTAAAATCTTTAACAAGGCCTAATGCGACAACTGATGCAATAGATGCTGGCAGACCAACGATCACAGGCTGCGCTTGGGTTATTCGGGTTTCTCTAATTGTTGCGAGCGCTGTTTGATGCGTTTTAAGTATTTCTCTCGCATAGTTTTCAAATATGATCCCCTCTTGTGTCAATTCAACGCCACGCCCCGTTCGTCTATACAGACTAATTCCTAATTCCCTTTCTAGAGACTGGATTTGCCGAGTCAGTACAGACTGACTCATCGAAAGCTTGAGAGATGCTTTTGAAAATGATCCGAGTTCTCGGATGACAATAAAGTACTCTAATTGATGCAAATCCAAGCGCTGCTCCTAGAGAATTTTGACGTCACAAGCTTTTGGGTGAAATCTCTCTATGATCGGAGTTTAGAGGTCGCATCAAGAAGGTTTAAAAACCGGTAACTGCTGCCCCGAATCCAAGGCGGTAAAGCTGAGCTTTAACGCATCACCGATTTTTAGGTTGTTAAGTGATGCATCGACGATATTTGTCAGCATCAACGGTCCTTCGGCAAGTTCAACGTAAGCCACAATATAAGGCTCCGAGGCTTTTGTCAGTGCAGTAGCTGCATAAAGTTTTGCATCCCCACTGGATTCGCGCCATTCAAGCTTGGTTTCATAACAAAACGGACAGAATGTACGTGGGTACCAATGCACTTTTTTGCATGAGGTGCAGTGCGGTAATAAGAGAACCCCTTTTTTTGTTGCATCCCAAAAAAAATTAAAATAAGGATGCGCCGTTAAAGACTGGGTGTGTAGCGTAATGTGTTCGTGATTCATCTAGACTCTCTCAAGAACGACAGTAGCGTGTGCATAACCCGTGCCGATAAAACCACCGGGTCCGCAGGCCATTGCTAGGTCGCAGTTTTTTACTTGTACAGAAGGGTGTGCAGAGCCACGAAGTTGCCGCGTCGCCTCGATCACTTTGGTGATCCCACCTCTGTTGCTTGGATGATTGTTGCAGAGGCCGCCACCATCAGTATTGATCGCGAGTGGTCCTTGTCCCGAGATGAGTTTGCCATCCGAGACAAACTTGCCGCCTTCCCCTTTTTTACAAAATCCCAGATCCTCGAGTTGCATGAGAACCATGATCGTGAAGTTGTCATAAATAGAGGCGTACTTGAAATCTTGGGCGGTCACTCCTGCCTCTTGAAAGGCAATCGGCCCGCTGACCGCGGCACCGCTTGTCGTCATGTTTCCATACCCTGCATGTTGACCATAAACGGTATGGCCAGTCCCGATGACTCTGACCAGCGGATTGTTCAGTGATCTTGCGATAGCTGGGCTGACGAGCACGATCGCGCCACCACCGTCGCTGATCACGCAACAGTCCATTCTGCGCAAGGGCGGGGCAACCAGCGGTGAGTTCATGACTTCTTGGACTGTGACAGGTTTATTGAACATCGCAAGCGGATTGTGTTTGGCATGCTCAGAGGCTGCGACGCGAATCCATGCCAATTGTTCCGCCGTGGTACCGTACTCATGCATATGCCTGGCCATCATCATGGCATAGGCTGTCGAGATGGTTGGACGATAGGCAACCTCCCAGGGGGAGTCGGGTCTATCGGGCTCTCCTGGTCGAGGGGCTGTACCTGTTTTCATCTGCTCGCTGCGAGGTCTACCCGCCAGCGTGATGAGTGCGACGTTACATTTGCCGGAGGCGATGGCATCTACCGCATGTGCGATGTGTATCAATGGTGAACAGCCGCCAGCATCCGTTGAGTCTATATGCCTGAGCTTTAGATTCATAAAGTCGATAAACCAGTTGGCGTTAGAGCCTGGTATGTCTCTTCCGCCAAAGAAGCCGTCTACATCGGAGGCGCTGAGTCCAGCATCTTTGAGTGCGCCAAGCGCGCACTCTGCATGCAGTTGCACAAGAGATGTTTCTGGCGCATGCCGCGTCGGATGCTCAAATATTCCTGCGATGTATGCTTGGTCTTTTCTCTTCACGCTCATGCCTGTTCGTTAAGTTAGCTGATTGAATTAATTTGCACTTGCACCGGCTAACTTGACCAGTTCACCCCAGCGCTTGACTTCATTGACGTGAAACTGTTTCAGTTCTGCGCGAGTCATTTTCTGCCAATGCAAAACATCGTCGATACCTAGCTCTTTGAGCCTAGCAACGTATGCAGGATCGGAGGCGATTTCTCGCGTGACTGACCATAGTTTTTGCGCAATGTCGTTAGGTGTGCCTGCTGGCACGGCCAGACCAAACCATGCGCTGAGATCAAACTCCTTGTAGCCTAGTTCAGAGAGGCTCGCCACATTAGGCATGGAGACTGTCCTTCTCATGCTGGTGACAGCCAAAGCCCTGAGGCGCCCATCTTCGATCATCGGCTTTGCGTTGGCGGGAGGGTAAAAAAGGTAATCGATACGACCACCAATCAGATCCGTAATCGCAGCGGGACCCGAGGTGTAGGGAATGTGGGTGGTGCGTACTTTTGCGACGGAGTTCAGATATTCGGCTGATAAGTGATTGAGTTGTCCACTACCTGTCGTACCAAATGAAAGTTTGTCTGGATTTTTATTGGCGAAATCAATGAGATTGGCAACTGTTTTAATCGGCGAGTCTGCTTTGACGAGTAATGCAACAGGCGTGAGGCAAATCAGTCCGATAGGTTCTAGATCCGCGATCGGGTTGTAGCTCAAGCCTTTTTGACGGAATAGTTCGACGTTGATTGCCGAGGGACCTGTGTTGGTGACGAGGATGGTGTATCCGTCCGGGGCGGCTTTAGCGACAGCAGAGTAAGCAATACCGCCACTTGCTCCGCCTCGGTTATCGATAATGACGGGTTGACCGAGTTTTTTGGACAGTCTAGTACCAAACTCGCGACCAATGATGTCGGCAAAAGAGCCTGCAGGAGCAGGCACAACCATTTTGAGAGGGCGATCAGGGAAAGTCTGCGCCGAGGTGATCGAGGGCGCAATACATAGGGCTAATACAGGTAAGATACTTTTGAGCTTGCGAATTGTCATGGCTTGTCTCCGCCTGAGGGTGAGTTCGTTTTAGTTAATACTGCGTTCTTTGTTGTTCCAATAAACAGCGCGTAAAGCTTTTTTATCCAGCTTCCCAAGGGGGGTAAGAGGTAATGCATCAACGAAATCAACGGTTTTTGGGGCTTGGACTGCGCCTTTTGCTGTCTTGACGCGTTGAGTGAGCTCTTGTGCCGTCACGCTTTGTCCTTCTTTAAGAACAACAACAGCTTTGACTGCTTCGCCCCAGTCGGGATCGGGTATGCCGATCACGGCGACAGAGGCGACTGCAGGGTGTGTTGCGATGACGTCTTCAACTTCTTTCGGATATACATTAAAGCCACCACTGATGATCATATCCTTGGCGCGATCAACAATGAAAAAGTATCCACGCTCATTTTGATAGGCAAGATCACCGGAGTACAGCCAGCCGTTTTTGAGTGCTTGCGCTGTGAGCTCGGGCTCTTTGAAGTAGCCATGCATGACGAGATCACCTCGAATACAAATCTCGCCAACTTGACCTCTAGGCACTTCTTGACCTTCTTGATCTAGAATTTTGACTGTTGCACCTGGGTAGGGCTTTCCTGCGGAGGCTAACAGGGAGTCATCGAGATGGTCTATTTCCGAAAGGCTCAGTACAGTACTTGGCGCCTCTGTGAGTCCGTAATGTTGAATCAAAATGGGACCAAGCAGTTCTCTGGCTTGAAACAGGCGCGGCGGTGAGATGGGCGCTGCGCCGTACATGAGCATACGTAAGCCAGACTTGGCCAAGCGGGCGCTCTCTGGATGATCAAGCAGACGGTAAATCATTGTTGGGACTAGGTAAAGACCATTGGCTGTCCCGTCCGCGACGTCATTAATGAGTCTGTCAGGATTAAAGCCATCGTGTAATACGATTGTGCCTCCATGCCACAATACCGGAACGATCATTGCGCCGGAAGCATGTGAAAGTGGCGTTGAGCAGAGCAAACGCAAGTCAACCCAATTGTGACCAGCCATGCGGAAAAGAGCGTTGGTTGCAAGTGAACAGCTAGTCCCCATCACACCTTTTGATTTCCCTGTCGTGCCACCGGTATATATCAAACGTACGATATCGTCTGGCTCACTCAAGTCTGTCAATCCTGGATCAATGGATGGATCAAAAGCATCCCAAAGGAATGGCGCTGCAGCGACAGAGTCATGGCAAGCTATTTCAAAATTTTGTGTCGATCTATTGTGTAACTCTCGCGCTCTTTCCATTCTGTCCGCATCAACGACGAGTAATTTCGCTTCGCAGTTATTCAGTATGTAGAGCTGGTCTTCTATGCCTCCAAGAGGCTGGAGTGCGACGGAACGAAAGCTATTGATGTAGCAGGCAGCCATGACAACAAACACGTCGGCGCGATTGCCGCACATTTGTACGACGGTATCGCCTCGCTGGAGGCCCATTTGGTTGAACTTTTGAAGCAGGTAGGCGATACGTTTTGCAATCGTCTCGTAGCTCAGGCGCGTACCATCTGGATTAATAAAAGCGGTACGGCTCGGATAGCGGCTCAGTAAGTTGACAATCATTCCACCCATCGTTGGGCCAGAGTAGATTGACCGTGACAACGCATCACCAGAATTTTTCATCTTTGTACTTTCTTGTTATGAGAATTTTTTAAAAATTGTCTCTCCCAAGAAAGTACATGAGCGTATGGTTCATGGCAAGTGTTTTAAAGTCGCTTTCTTCTGTATACCCGGTTGACAAATGACAGCTCTGACACCTACCATCAGTTAAAAAGGGACCCAAGGTTCCAATAACAGACAAAAAAGAAGTCATGACAGAAGGGGGAGCGTCCTATGAATGCTGAAAGAGTCGTGAGCGTGTTTTGGCTCATCGTAGGCGGTGCCGTGATGCACACGAGCTATGGTCTCGGCTTGGGTAGTGGCGGTGAGCCAGGCTCAGGGTTTTTACCTATCATTGCCGGCGGCTTCATCTGTGCGATGTCAATCATCATTTACCTCCAGACCTATACCAACAAGGAAATGGCAAAGTCGCGATTCGCAGACCATTGGCGCGGTACGCATTGGTCGCGCACCATCCTCCTCGTTCTCTTGACACTTGCCTTTGTTTGGTTGATCGAAATACTTGGTTTTTTTGTGACGAGCATCTTGCTGTTGGTCATCATTATGAAGTTTCTGGAAAAACTTGACTGGTTTAAAGCGATTGTGATCCCCATCATTACCGTCATCTTGACATACCTGTTGTTCACGTCGATGTTAGATACCAACATGCCGCGCGGTGTGCTCGGTCTATGGTAAATGGAATCAAACATGGATTTAGTTGACAACATTACTCTAGGTTTTTCGGTCGCGTTTCAGTGGCAAAACCTGTTCTTTTGTTTTGTAGGTGTGTTGATTGGCACGCTCATTGGTGTATTGCCGGGCTTGGGGCCTGTCGGCGCGATGGCGATTTTATTACCGATCACCTACGGTATTTCACCTGTTACTGCCATCGTGATGTTGGCAGGTATTTATTATGGTTCTCAGTATGGTGGTTCAACCACGTCAATTTTGGTCGGGATTCCAGGGGAGGCCTCGTCTGTGGTGACGGCGCTGGATGGGCATCAGATGGCACTGCAAGGTCGAGCAGGCCCCGCTCTTGGTATTGCGGCATTTAGTTCTTTTATTGCAGGTACTGTGGCGATTGTGGGCCTGATGTTGATGGCCGGTCCGTTGGTCAAGTTCGCGCTCAAGTTCGGTCCTGCTGAATACTTTTCTCTGATGGTTTTAGGTCTCATCATTTTGACTTATCTTGCTCAAAAGTCGATGATCAAGGCCTTATTGATGGCCTCGGTTGGTGTTGTTCTTGGTTTGATCGGCCTTGACAGCATTACTGGAATGCCACGTTTTACGGCTGACATGCCTGAACTGCTCGATGGTATCGGTATTGCGCCACTCGCGATGGGTCTTTTTGGGGTGTCGGAAATATTGCTCAATATCGAAAGGCAGATTAAACGCAGTGTGGTTGTTAAGCGCGTTAAAAACTTACTACCTAACTTGCAGGACTGGAAAGACTCCGCCGCACCGATGGCAAGGGGAACCGCCATTGGCTATCTGGTTGGTATTCTGCCAGGCGGGGGCACAGTGCTGTCTTCTTTTCTTTCCTACGGTGTTGAAAAGCGTCTCTCAAAAGAGCCAGAGAAATTTGGCAAGGGTGCGATTGCAGGTGTTGCAGGTCCTGAAGCCTCTAATAACGCTGCAGCGCAAGCGGGTTTCATACCGCTCTTGTCATTAGGCATTCCGGCGAGTGCAGTCATGGGCATTTTGCTTGGTGCCTTGATGATTCACGGGATTCAGCCCGGTCCGCTTTTGATGAGAAATGAACCGGAGTTATTTTGGGGTGTAATTGCCAGTATGTACATCGGCAACATCATGTTGCTCATTCTGAATTTGCCAATGATTGGTCTCTGGGTCCGTCTGTTGATGGTGCCTTATAGCGTGTTGTTTCCGATTATTTTGTTCGTAGCCTTGACCGGCGCATTTGTGGTCAATGGCAGCATTCTTGATTTGTATCTGATGTTGGGCTTTGGTGTCTTGGGATACTTTATGCGCAAGTTTGATTATGAGCCTGCTCCATTGATTTTGGCCTTTGTATTGGCGCCTATTCTTGAGATCTCACTGCGTCAATCATTGATTATTTCAGGAGGGGATGTCAGTATATTTTTCGTTAGACCGATTTCTTTGACATTGCTTGTGATTTCAGCATTGTTACTTTTATCCGCTTTAATTCCTTCGATTCGCTCCAAGAGAGAGAAGATCGTGGCGCAAGCCGAGGAAGATGTTTGACCTTTAAGACTCAATAGAAGTCCTTCATTTATAAACACTAGGAGAGACAGCATGAAAGCAAAAATGATTTTGACCGCACTCGCGATGGCTATGGGGTTGACTGTGACAGGCACGGCGATGGCTCAAAAATACCCGACTAAAACAATCACGATGTATGTGGCATTTTCTGCTGGCGGTACGACTGACCTGACGGCGCGAGCCATTGCGCAGGGTATGGAGAAAATACTCGGCGTCTCTGTCGCTGTTGAAAACAAGGGTGGTGGCGGAGGAACGGTGTCCGGTGCGCTGTTGGCGGCAGCCAAGCCCGATGGATATACGCTCTTGGTAGCCTCTACGGGTCTGCTTAGTATGCGTCCGATGATGATGAAGGTGGCTTTTAAACCTTCAAGTTTTACGCCTCTGATTCAATACAGTGAGTATGTGGGTTCTCTCACGGTACGTAAAGATGCGCCCTATGACACGATTGAGAAATTCGTTGAGCATGCCAAGAAAAATCCCGGTATGACTTATGCATCCTCTGGCGTCAATACGCAGCAACAGATTGGTGTTGAAACCGTGGCCAAGTGCAAAGGTCTGACCTTTAAGCATGTCCCGCAAAAGGGTGGCTCGAATTCGAACACGCAGTTGATGGGCGGTCATATTGATTTTATCGCGGGCTCTGGCTCGCACTTGCCTTTCGTCCAACAGGGTGAGTTCCGGGAGTTGCTTGTTCTCCATCGTGAAACGCGTGATCCAACTAAGCCTGATGTGCCCATCATGAAGGATATCGGTTGCCCACCAAGCAATCCAGCGCTTGGCATGATTGTAGTGGCGCCTGCGGGCGTGCCAGCTGATGTCGCTAAAAAGCTTGAACAAACAATGACGACTGTTGTCCAACAAGCTTCATTTCAAGAGCTTCTCAAGCGTTTTAATCTTCCCTATGATTTTAAGGATAGCGCGCAGCTCAAGCAGGCTTTAGCAAAAGAGACCGAGTGGTATAAAAAATACCTATCTGACAACAATCTGTTGCTAAAGTAAGGCATTTAAGTTGCACTATTCCTGATGCAAGTTTGAACTCGAGCGACTCTGGAGACTCAACAAATAGCATGTTAGCGCCGGCATTCGTATAAGCGTCAGCCGGGCGTGTGGCCACATTTTTCTGGAAACTTTTAGTCTTCAAGTTGAATGGCCGCTGCGCCCGCTGACTCATATCCCCTAACTGTATGGTGGACGTTTAATGAGCCACCATAACCCGTATAAACCATCAGGCGTGAAGTGCCATCAAAACCGTATACCTGTGTGTAGCCGTCTGGTTCAGAGTTTGCGACGAGTAACGGTAATCCCAACGCAAGTGATAAGTTTTTTACGGTTGCATGATGAAATGTGTTGCAACTTATTGCATCGTTTTACGGCTAATGTAGGGCACTAAGCCACCTGCCTTGAGGATTTCCTGAATAATTGCGGGAAAGGGGCGAGCTTGAAATGAGGTTGAATGATGAATGAATGTGCCAGCTTCGGTATCAACGTTGATGGTGTCGCCCATCTTGACGTGATCAACAAGTTCGGGACATTCGAATACAGGTAAGCCAATATTAATGGCATTACGATAGAAAATTCTAGCAAAGCTCGTCGCAATCACGCAGGAGATCCCAGAGGCTTTGATGGCGATGGGTGCATGTTCGCGAGAGGAGCCAGTGCCGAAATTTTTGCCGGCAATCACCACATCGCCAATTTGTACGCGAGAGGTGAACTCTGGATCGATGCCTTCGAGACAATGTGGTTTTAGATCTTCAGCTTTATAAAGGTTGAGATATTGGCCAGGCAAAATCAAATCTGTGTTGATGTCGTGGCCATAGCGATGCACTGATACGGATTTTTTCATATCTGTGGCTCCAGCAGGAGGAGCGCAGGATCACAAATCTCTCCTTTTACGGCCGCTGCTGCGGCGACCCAGGCGTTGGCTAAAAAGACTTGCGAATCAACATGTCCCATTCTGCCTCGAAAATTTCGATTGGTGGTGGCAACGGCGGTCTCGCCTGCAGCCAAGATTCCCATATGTCCTCCAAAACAGGCGCCGCAGGTTGGCATTGAAACAAACGCACCAGCTCTGGCAAAGATATCGAGCAATCCTTCTTGACTGGCTTGTCGATAGATCTTGTTGGTGGCAGGAACAATCACCAGTCTGACCTCTGCTTTGACATCGTGATGACGCAAGATGCTTGCAGCTTGTCTGAGATCGGTCATCGTACCGTTTGAGCAGTTGCCGATATAGACTTGGTCCACTTTTGTGCCAAGTAATTCCGTGAGTGATTTGCAATTGTCGGGAGAGGGGGGCGCTGCGAGGACAGGTTGCAACGTATCGAGCGCGATATGGATCACGCTTTGATATTTCGCATCAGGATCTGGGTAAACCGGTGAATGCAGTTGCCATCCCGAACGTTCGATAAAGTCTTTAACTTGTTCATCAAACTCAAAAACACATGTCTCCGCGCCTGCTTCAACCGTCATATTTGCGATGGCAAAGCGTTCGTCAATATTGAGATTGCCCAGGCCAGACCCGCCGAACTCAAGCGCAGTGTTGAGAGCGCCATCACAGCCAATCTGTCCGATGATTGACAGAATGATGTCTTTGCCCGTCACATAAGGTTTAGGTTTTCCGGTAAGTTCAATCCTGATTGAGGGAGGAACCTTGACCCACAGCTCCCCAGTGGCTAAGACTGCCGCGAGATCCGTGGATCCAAAACCCATGCCTGAGGCATTTAAGGCCCCAGCTGTGCAGGTATGAGAGTCCGCCCCAAACACAAGTCCTCCTGGTCCGATTAAGCCAATCTCTGGCAGCAGAGCATGTTCGATACCACCACGCCCGGAGTCATACAGGTGCTTGATACCCATTTCACGGGAGAGCGTTTTCAGCATGCTCACAGAGTTTGCGCTAGTCACGTCTTTGGGCGGATAAAAGTGATCCGTCACGATGACGACTTGATCGGGATGCGCAACTCTTTTAACACCCATCAGCTTGAGCTGCGCTGCAGTGATTGTGCCACTCGTATCATTTAAAAGAACGACGTCTGGCACGATGACGGCGATATCGCCTGAGCGTATATTTTTTTCCTGACTATGCGCGGCGTAAATTTTTTCCGACATCGTCATGGACGTTGAGGATTGTGAAGAGTGGCTCATAAGGATCCAGTGTAACGATATGTGCACATTAATATAAAACATAAGTGTTGTACACTTTTTGAACATTAATGAAGTCATCAAAAAAATAATATTTATTCTGTTGAGCAGCAGTTGTTGACATCAATCAAAGGTTAGGCTTTCATGCATGAAATTATCTGCCCCCATTGCAGTAAAGCGTTCAAAATCGATGAGGCGGGATACGCTGACATCCTCAAACAAGTGCGCGATGGCGAGTTTGAGCAGCAGTTGCACGATCGGTTGGAGCTGGCGGAGCAGGAGAAACGTAATGCGGTCGCACTCGCTGAGGCCAAGCTTGCCAATGCTTCGCAGCAGGCAGCTGCGGCCAAGGATGCGGAGATTCAGGCCCTGAAATCAAAACTCGAAGCCGGTGGAATGGCTCAGCAGCTTGCGATCGCTCAGGCGCTCGCAAGTGTTGAAAAAGAGCGCGATGCACTCAAGAATGGTCTGGAGCGATCGCAGCTTGAGAAAGCGCTCGCAGAAAAATCTCTCAAGGATAAATACGAAACGCAACTTAAGGATCGCGACGATGCGATCGAGCGCCTGCGGGACATGAAGGCGCGTCTGTCTACAAAAATGGTAGGTGAGACCCTAGAGCAGCATTGCGAGACGGAATTCAACCGGATTCGTGCCACGGCGTTTCCAAGAGCGTATTTCGAGAAAGACAACGACGCTCGCTCCGGTAGTAAGGGCGACTTTATTTTTCGTGATGCAGATGAAGCGGGCACAGAGATTGTGTCCATCATGTTTGAAATGAAAAACGAAAGCGACTTGACGGTGACCAAGAGTAAAAATGAGGATTTTCTCAAGGAGCTCGACAAGGATCGCAATGAAAAGGGTTGTGAGTATGCGGTGATGGTTTCTTTACTCGAGCCTGACAACGAGTTTTACAACACGGGGATCGTAGATATGTTTTATCGCTACCCCAAGATGTATATCGTGCGCCCTCAGTTTTTTATTCCAATCATTACGCTGCTGCGCAACGCAGCGATGAATTCGATGAAATACAAGACTGAACTGGCGCTGGTCAAGGCTCAAAGCGTCGATATTACGAATTTTGAAAACGAACTCGAGACATTTAAGAGCGCGTTTGCAAGAAACTACGATCTGGCGTCACAGCGGTTTCAAAAGGCGATTGACGAAATTGATAAATCGATCGATCATCTGCAAAAGACTAAAGAGGCTTTGCTCGGCACAGATCGTAATCTGCGCCTCGCGAACGACAAGGCGCAGGATGTGACGATAAAAAAGCTCACGCGAGGCAACCCGACGATGGCGGCGAAGTTTGCGGAGTTAAAGGAGGAGGGAAAATGAAGTGGGGAGTAAATTAATTTGCTTTCAAACCCGCCACATCAACAACACGCTTCCATTTTTGAGTTTCTTCGGTCATAAACTTTACAAAATCAGCCGTGCTGGTTTTGTCAGCTTCGAGTCCGCTTTGTGCAAGCTGGTTTTGAAAGTTCTGATCAGAGGAAAGTTTACTGATCGCGTTGCTTAATTTCGTGACGATTGGATTCGGTGTGCCAGCAGGCGCTAGAACAGCGAACCAAGTCCCAGCATAATATGAGGGCAGTCCAGCTTCGGAAAAAGTTGGTACGTTCGGCAAAGCCTTGGAGCGCTGCTCTCCTGCAATAGCGATCGCACGGATTTTACCTCCCTCCACTAATGGTCTTGAACTAGGAACGCTATCGAAGATGACTTCGATTTGTCCGCCCATGAGATCGTTAAGCGCGTTGGCGCCTCCTTTATAGGGGATATGTTCTAGCTTGACTGCCGCGGTGAGTTTGAAAAGCTCACCTGCCAAATGACCTGAGGAGCCCGTTCCTGCCGAGCCATATCGAACGGCGCCGGGTTTGGCTTTGGCATACGTGATCAGTTCAGTCACGGTTTTAGGTTCGAATTTGGGGTTAGTGACGAGCAAGACTGGCGCAGTTGCAACCATCTTGATTGGTGTGAGATCCTTTAAAGGATCGTAACTCATGTTTGGATAAATGCTTGGGTTACTCGTGAGCCCCGGAAAACCTGCTAACAATGTATAGCCGTCTGGTTTGGCTTTGGCGACATAATTGGCACCGATATTTCCATTTGCGCCTGCACGATTTTCAACGACGACTGCTACGCCAAGAATTGCGCTTAGACCGACACCAAATTTTCTCATGACGACATCAGCGGCACCGCCTGCACTAAAAGCGACAACTAAAGTGATTGGACGGTCGGGATACGCGGCCTGTGCGCTGGTCACAGTTGCAGCAGGGGCGGCGTAGACGCCCGCACTGAAGGCGCCGAGTACGCATGTATAACTGAACTTAAGGATAGCGCGTCTGATGTTGTTCTGTGATGCATTCATTTTAATTTTTCCTTAAAAATTGATTTAAAAATTACGATTAGTCAGTCCAGCCTTCTGCTTTGAGTTCGTGATAAATCTTGTGTGCGACGACAAAACTGGCTTCGGCGTTATAGAGTCCGCCATAGATGCCTGAGAGAAAGAAAATCTCTGCAATTCTTTTTTTAGTGACCCCACCCAGTAGTGCGCTTCTAGTGTGACGACCGATCGCGCCATGCTGAGCGGTAGCCGAGGCGATTGCCAGGCAAATTTGGCTGCGCAAGGGTGCTGAAAAATATGGGCGAGCCCAAACGTTGCCAAAACAAAACTCGTGCGTCAGGTCATTAAAGATGTTTTCGAAGGCATCACATTTTTCTAGAGCGATATCGATAGACTCTGCGCCGAATAGACGTCGGCGTATTGCGAGTCCATCATCAATGCGCTCGCTGCAGGTTGTTGCGGCTGGTTGAAAATTGTCAACGTTCTTTTGCATATCGTTAAGCTTGCCTTCGGCTTCGAGCTCTTTAAAGGTTTGTGCGGCAATTTTGAATGAAGCCAGAGACGGATATACACCGCTATAGCAATAGAGTTGCACCAGCATTTCTGCGATATCTGTGCGCCCCAGGCCGGCCTCCACACATTTCACGACATGCTTTGCGACGAAATCTAATTGCAAGTTGGCTGAAACCATCGCTAGCGTTAACAATGCTAGTGTCGGAGGATCCATTTCAAGGTTTTTTTCATTAACCTTCGAATGAAAGACTTGTTCAAGCTTGTTAGACTCAACTAAAAAATAGTCCTCGTCCTGCTTCATGGGGATGCTCGCTTTGGTTGTGAGACCGTAATTTATGCTGCAGAAAAATTATTTCCTGACCGAGCGTAGAGCCCGCCGTGCATCTTCGCCAGAGTAAAAACCAACTGCGCCTTAAGTTTTAGTTAACACCGTGGCGTTCCATTTTCCATCACGAACCAGTTTTTTAACGACATCAATGAGCACCGTTTTAGCCACACTCGCGGTCGGCGACATTTCCTTTTCGGGTAGTGTCACAAGGAAATTTTGGAGATGAGCTTGTGGATCAATCAGCCGGGTCACGTTCAATCCTATCGAGAGCGCGCGCGCGGTGACCGCACTTTGTTGGACAGAAACTCCATGCCCGGAGCGGACTAGTTCGAGGAGGAACGACAGTGAGTCGACTTCAGTGATTGCTGAGGGTGACAGACCAATTTGCGCGAAACACGCATCTAACACGCGCCTGAACCCATGGCGTCTGCTGGGCAAGATCAAGGGAAGGTCAACGACTTGTTGCAAGCTCAAACCATCTGGTGGTGCACTGATTTCAAAGTAAGGAGAGTAGAGTGCAAAGAGTCCTTCGGCGAGGAGTGGTGTGATTTCCCAAGAGTAGGCGGACTCGATTTCGAACAAGACGGCGAGATCGAGTTGCCTTAAGTTGAGCATATTGGAGAGATAGCCAGAGAATGACTCTACGATGTGTACCTCTACCTCTGGGTATCTAGATTTCATTGCCTCAAAAAAGGGCATGGCGAGTGCCGAGATCGTTGCGGGTGTTAACCCTATGCTGACACGACCTGTGATTTGCATTCTTTGGGCGATGCTGACGGCATCGTCCGCGTGGCGCAAGACGAGTTGTGCACTGCGATAAAAGACCGAGCCAGCCTCGGTGAGTTTGGTGCCAGAGGAGCTTCTGTGCAACAAGATGACACCCAGTTCACTCTCTAATTTAGTGATCTGCTGACTAAGGGCGGCAGTGGCGATATCAAGCTCGATTGCGGCTTTACCCATGCTGCCTAAATCAACAATTCGCAAAAAGTAGCGTAGTTGTCTTAGCTCCAAGTTGAACTCCTTTTGTACCCCTACTATAGAGGTCATCGACGCTGCTCTGCAATGCTTTCTTGTGTCGGCGTGCAATTCCAAATAGTGGTCTAGTCGAATAATTTGTTGACGCTTAATTTTTGTTGGACTAAGTTGAAGTGGTCGTAAGTTGTAGGATGGTCTGCTTGAAAGCAGTACAGCCTGCGTGAGTCAATGAAACTAAGTTCCTTTACATTGCTTTAGGAGTACTTTGAAATGCTCAATAAACTGAAAGTCCTCGCCTGTGTGGCAGCTCTCGCGCTGAGTTCGGGGGTCAGCGCACAGCAAGAATTAAAGATTGGCGGTATTGGCTCTCTCTCAGGCGGTGGTACAGCTTGGGGTATCGCTCTGCAGCGCGGTGTGCAAATGGCTGTTGACGAGGTTAATGCTGCGGGTGGTCTCAAAATCGGAGACAAGACTTATAAACCCAAGCTGGTGATGTTTGACGATCAGTACACTGCGGCAGGTGGACGCTTAGCAGCCGATCGACTGATTAATAATGAAAAAATTAAATTCATTATTGGTCCGGTTGGTTCGCCTTCGGTGTTGGGCGCGGTTGCGGTGACATCGCCTGCAAAAGTGCTGTTGTTATCAAATGGTTTTGCGCCATCTATTCTTAAAAATGAGGCCAAGTCTCCCTATAACTTCCGTGCCATGAACAGTACGGTTGAATTTGGGCCTGCGATGGTCAAGTGGTATCGCGATCATTTTCCAAAGACAAAAAAGGTGGCTTTGATTGCGCCGAACGATGCTGTCGGTCAGGCGGTCGTGCCTCAGCTTGAGCAGTATTACCGCGACAATGGTTTTGAGGTCTGGAAAGAGTTGTATGACCGAGGTTCAAAAGAATTTACGCCCTTGCTGACACGTATGATGGCTCAAGGTGTCGATTTACTTGACCTGAACAGTAATGCTCCGGGAGAAGCTGGCTTGATCCTCAAGCAAGCGAAACAAGCTGGCTTTAAGGGCAAAATCTGGCAGGTTGGCGGTCCTTCAGTCGATGAGATTATGACGATTGGTGGTCCGTTAGCTGAGGGCTTTATTTCTCTGAACGTGTTCGACTTTAATACGCCAGAGGCTAAAAAGTTTGTTGCGACCTATCGTTCCAAGTATGGCGATGGTGTGATCAACGCTCAGGCGCCTGGTTGGTACAACGCTGCATTAAATCTGTTTGAAGCGATGCGCCGTGCAGGCTCCCTTAATGTCGATCAGGTTCGCGACGCGCTCAAGAAGCTTGATGGTTACGATGCGGGTCTATTTGGTCCCGTCAAGTGGGGCGGTATGGGCGACTATGGGGTCGATCATCAGCTACTGCTGCGTTTCTGGATCGTTGAAGTCAAAGACGGAAAGATCGTGACTCGGGCTGCGATCTCCCCAGAAAAACGATAAGACTGGAAGTTGGGTTAGTCGAGATCTTCGGCTAACCCAATGTGTGTTTTGTCTGGTAAGGATAGATATGTTTACATTGCCAATACTAAGCCAAGTGGTCGTCAATGGCCTGAGTCTGTCCGCAATCTATGTCTTAGTTGCACTCGGTTTCACCCTTTTGTTTGGCATCATGCGTGTCGTGAATTTTGCCCATGGGGCGTTTGCGATGTTGGGTGGTTATGCGCTTTTTTACGCCTACGGTTCTTTCAAGCTTCCGTATGCTGTTGCAGTTTTTGGTTCAGCCTTTACCGTCGCTTGTTTTGGCTTGATTTTTGAAGTGTTGGTCTATCGCTGGTTCTACCAGAAAATGTTCCAAAGTATGATCGGACTGATGGGTCTGAACATGGCGATTGTCTTTACTAGCGTCATGATCTGGGATGTGAACGAACGCACCATCCCTGCGGCAGCTGCCGGTATTCTGAGTATAGGCGGTCTGACCATCCCGACTGATCGCCTAGTCATCATGGGCATCACGATCGTGGTACTTTCGGTGTTCTGGTTTTTTGTCACCAAGACAAGGCATGGCTTGGCGATGCGAGCGGCTTCGCAGGATGTAGATATAGCCGCCGCCCAAGGCATCAATACGACCTTTATCTATCGTCTTGCCTTTTTTGTCGCGATTTTCATGACCGCACTTGCGGGTGGACTTTACGCCCAAACATACGCGCTCTCCCCATTTGTCGGCGAGCGTCCGCTGATGGTTGCTTTCATTGTCGTCATTCTTGGCGGGATGGGCAGCATACCCGGTGCGGCCTTAGGTGGTGTGTTGCTTGGTATGGGTGAAAGCTTTTTATCGACCTTTTATGGCGCCGCTGTTTCTTCGTTTGTTTCCTTCGGTGTTGTGGTCGCCTTACTGATCTTTAGACCGTGGGGGCTTCTTGGCAAACCTGAATAATGCGTCGCGCAGCGATACTGGGAAACCATCCAAGGGCTTGATATTTGGAATGTCGGGATTTGCGTGTCTGTGCGCCGCACTCGCGATTCTGATTTTACTGATCTGGCCTCTGATATTCCAAAACAAGTTTTACATCACAATCGGTACGATGGTAGTGTTGTCTGCAATCGGTGCCACGAGTTTGAATTTGATCATCAGGACAGGGCATGTTTCTTTAGCGCATGCTGCCTTTATGGGGGTGGCCGCTTATACCTGTGTGCTCCTGCAGATGCGTCTGGGTATGCCTTTTGGTCTTGCACTGGTAGCAGGGTGTTTAGCCTCTGGACTATTGGCCCTGATATTGGGACCGATCGTGTTGCGACTCACTGGTAAATATTTTGTACTGGTCACCTTTTTGGTCGGTGAAATTATTCGTATGGTTTTTGTGGAATGGCAGAGTTTGACCGGTGGTGCCAATGGTATTCAAAATATACCGCCCGGACTGGAGATCATGAAGACTCCTACCGGATTCTATTATTTTTCTCTTGGGGCCGCAGTGATTTGTGTGGGGATCACTTGGCGGATCCTGGCTTCTGAAATTGGCCGTGCCATGGACTCTGTTCGAGAGGCTGAAAAACTTGCTGAGTGTTCAGGTATTCCCGTCATCAAGCTCAAGATCACGATCTTTGTGATTGCTTGCACGCTTGTCGGCGTATATGGAATTTTACAAACGTATTTACTTCAGTTTATAGATCCCTCAGCATTCAACATGGAGGCTTCCCTCAATTTAGTGGTGATGAACGTGTTGGGCGGTATGTATTACTTGCTCGGCCCTGTTCTGGGCAGTACGTTTTTGGCGGCTTTGCCTGAATTGCTCAGGGGCTACGTGGATCTACAGCGTGTGATTTTTGGCGTGATTTTGATCGTCGTGATGGCGGCTTTGCCAGGCGGAATTATTGGGCTGATGGAGGCGTTGCGTCGACTGGTACAAAAACTCACGTCAGGTAAATCATCATGAGTCATCTTCTGCAAGTCAAGAAGTTATGCAAACAGTTTGGTGGTTTGCATGCTGTGCGCAATTTGGATTTTGAAGTGACCGAGGGTGAGATCCTGGGCCTGATCGGACCGAATGGTGCCGGAAAGACCACTGTGGTGAATCTTGTGACAGGCATGATTATGCCGACTTCGGGTGAAGTAATTTTTGATGGTCAAGACATCACTACGATCGCGCCCCACAAGCGTGCCGCATTAGGGCTGGTTCGAACCTTTCAGTCCACAACGGTCTATGGCAATCAGACTGTCCGAGAGAATGCCTTGCGAGGGGCATTCCTGCACCGCTATCCTGGTATGTTGGCGTCATTTTTCTCGACCAGTCATGCGCGTGCTTTACAAAAGCAGACCACTGAAAGAGTGGAGCGATTGATGGTGTGGCTCGGTTTGGAACAGTTCGCAGATACTGATGCAAGCGAAATGCCTTATGGGCATCAAAAAACCTTAGGGATTGTCATTGCGTTGGCGGCCGAACCAAAAATGATTTTGCTCGATGAGCCCGTGGCAGGTTTGAGTGCCGAGGAAACTGACCATGTCAGAGATACAATCAAACGAGTCCGGGAACAAGGTATTTCAGTTGTCGTCATTGATCACAATATGCGTTTTATATCTGGTCTCTGTGATCGTTTGGTGGTCACCTCTCAGGGTGAGAAGATCGCTCAAGGCTCGCCAAGTGAAGTCTTGAAGGATGAACGCGTCATTGAAGCTTATCTGGGGAAAGGCCATGCCACTGCTGCAGGTTGATAACCTTAATGTGCGTTACGGAAGTATTCAGGGCACGAATGGTATTTCGTTCGAGGTGCGCGAAGGCGAGACAGTCGCTTTAATCGGCTCGAATGGCGCCGGTAAAAGTAGTACGCTCAAAGCTATTTTGGGGATGGCTTCATATCCGACAGGATCGATTTCCTACAACGGACAACCTTTAAAGGGGTTGAGGCCGCACGAGGTCTTGCGTTTGGGTGTTGGATACTCGCCGGAAGGACGTCGAGTTTTTCCGGCACTTTCTGTGTCGGATAACTTGCGTGTTGGAGCCTATACAAGAACCAGTCAAGAATTTGATCAGCGCAGCGAGCAAATCTATCGTTATTTTCCTAGATTAAAGGAGCGTTTCAAGCAAGATGCGGGAAGTTTAAGCGGAGGTGAACAGCAAATGCTTGCGATTGGTCGCGCCTTGATGTCTTTTCCAAAGCTCTTTTTATTGGATGAGCCCTCGCTCGGTCTTGCGCCCATCATCGTCGAGCGGATTGGTGAGATATTAAAAGAGGTACAAGATAAAGAAAAAATTTCAGTGATTTTGTCTGAGCAAAATGCGATCTGGGCGCTTGGACTGGCCTCTCGAGCCGTTATTCTCGAGCTTGGTCGTGTGGTTGCTGAGGGAGATGCTGCAGAGCTGCGGCAAAGTCCAAAAATTCGTAATGCTTATCTTGGGCTTGATTAAATCTCATGGGAAAACTGGATTCACGCGTCGCGATTATTACTGGTGCAGCCTCAGGGATTGGCGCGGCGACAGCGCAGTTGTTTGCACAAGAGGGAGCCAAGGTCGCATTGGTGGATAAGAACGGCGAGGCTCTTGAACAGACGGCCGCAAGTATCCGCAACGCTGGCGGGATCGCCGACACGTATCTTGTGGATGTGACCGATGGTGTCAGGGTCGCGCAGACAGTGCCAGAAGTTGTCTCAAAATGGGGGCGCATCGATATCTTGATGCCTGGCTCCGGAATTTCGGTGGGCGGGACGGTCGCCACGATCGATGAGACGCTGTGGGACAAAGTCTTTGATGTCAACGTAAAAGGCTGTTATTTCTGGTTGCACGAGACGTTGCCTCACATGATTGCGGCGGGTCGAGGCTCAATAATTTTATTGGGCTCTCAACTTGTGATCTCAAGCGGTGGAAATAATGCGGCCTATATTGCCTCTAAAGGCGCGATTACTGCGCTCGCTAAAACGATGGCTGTCGACCATGCTCAGCATGGTATTCGTGTCAATGCGTTGATGCCTGGAGTGATCGATACACCAATGTCACGTCATTCGCTGACTCGCTATGAGGACAGTGTCGCGACGCGCGAGCGTTGGGAGAATCGTCATGCGATGCGTCGCTTTGGTTTGCCAGAGGAGGTCGCGAAAGCCGCACTTTTTCTGGCCTCTGACGACTCATCTTTTACAACAGGTAGTCAATTATTTTGTGATGGTGGCTGGACGGTGATGTAGTTTTTAATCGGCGAATTAAAACAGTCAGGAGAGACTCATGGGCAAGGTACTGAGTGAAACGCAAATTAAACAGTTTGAAGACAATGGGTATGTTTATCCTGTGGACTGTTTTACCCGTGAACAGGCAACCGCATACCTTAATCAACTTGAGAGTTTTGAAAAAGCCCATGGAGTCGAGCTTGGCAAAGGTTTTAATTTTAAGCCGCACTTACTCTTCAAATGGGTCGATGAGGTGGCTCGCCATCCCAAGATTCTGGATGCAGTCGAAGACCTGATTGGTCCAAATATTCGACTGTTTCATCTGTCTGTTTGGCCTAAAGGCGCACATTCTCCTGCGTATATCGACTGGCATCAGGATGCAACGTATTTTGGTTTGGATCCGAGTACGCAAATTACCGTTTGGGTCGCACTGTCAGATGCGCCGATAGAGTCAGGCTGCATGGAAGTGGTGCCGGGTTCGCACAAGCTGGGTCAGCTGCATCACGCAGAGGATCACAAGAATACGATTTTGTTGTCCAAAGGTCAGACGGTCGATGTGCCTTTTGATCGTTCTAAAACAGAATTCATGGCGGTGCATGCGGGTCAGTTTTCCATGCACGATACTTTTCTTGTCCATTCCTCTGGCTCAAACAATACGGATTATCGAAGAGTGGGGTTGGGCTTTAGCTTTGTCCCGACACACGCCCGCTGCACGAGCAGCACAAGAGTGACTGCTGCTCTGGTGCGTGGCGAGGACACGTTTAATTATTTCGACGATGAGCCACGCCCGCAAGAGGATTATGGTCTGCGCGAAAGAGCGTCCCACGCCGACGCGGTCGCACGTTTTCGCGCTTCGAATGACGAGCAGTCAAAAAAGTATTAATGTTTTTGAATAATATCCAATTTGAACGGAGCTTCAATTGATCGAACTACCTTATCACGGGCGATTCAAGTATTCGCCGATTATCAAGCGTCCTGATTATTCTTTTCCTGAAGGTAAAAGATTAGCGATTTACTTTGCGCTAAATATAGAACATTTTGCCTTTGGCGCCGGCATGGGACATTCGGTCTCTAACCCGCTACCCGCACCTGATTCGAGGACTTTTGCCTGGCGCGACTACGGTAACCGAGTGGGTGTCTGGCGGATGTATGACTTGCTCAACGATTTAAAGGTACCCGCTTGTCACTTGGTCAATACTTCGGTTTTTGATTATGCACCTGACGTGATTGAGCCTATTTTGGCGCGTGGGGACGAAATCGTAGGTCATGGTCGCACGAATGCCGAAAGACACGGCGAATGGTGGGAGCAAGACGAGCTCAAGATGCTGTCGGATGTCCGTGAATTTATCAAGAACAAAACGGGCGTCGCACCTAGAGGCTGGATGGGCCCCTGGATGTCCCAGAGCCGTATGACACCTGATCTGCTTCAGGAAGCAGGTTACTTTTACGAAATGGATTGGCCATGCGATGACCAGCCACTCTGGATGAAAACCAGAAAGGGCAAACTCATGTCGATTCCGTATTCGCTCGAGATTAATGATTCACCACAAATCCTTGTGCGCCATCATACGGCCGAAGAATTCGCCACCATGATCGTGCACCAGTTTGAGGAAATGCTGCATCAGTCAAGTAAGCAGCCTTTGGTCTTGGGTATCGCTTTGCACACGATGATTTTTGGTCAGCCTTATCGATTGCATGCTTTGCGCAAAGCGCTCGAGCATATCGTGAATCATCCACAACGTGACAAGGTTTGGATCACGCGTCCTGGAGAAATTTACGATCATGTGACGTCACTGCCTCCTGGCATCATCGCTGAACCTTAACCTGTATTGAGAGCGTCATGAGCATCTTGGTCACTGGCGGGACAGGCTTTGTTGGCTTGAATGTCATCGAGGCTTTAATTAAGCGCGGTGAGCATGTTGTCGTGTTGGATCGTCGGCCATTTCCAGGCGCTTTTTTACGGGCAATCGGTCCGAAGCAAAGTCTTGTTTGCCTTGAGTCTGGGGATGTGTGCGATCAAGCGATTGTTGATGCGCTCTTCGAACGCCACCAAATCACGCATGTTTTTTTGGCTGCTGCGATTACCGCTGGTCCCGTGCGAGAGTTGGCGGATCCGCATTCTGTGATCGACGTCAATTTGCTAGGTAACCTGAATGTTTTACGTGCATGCGCGCGGACCGGAGTCAAGCGCGTCATATTTCCAAGTTCGCTGACGGTGTATGGTGCCAGTTTGTTTGATCGCATTGTTTGTCATGAAGCCGGAACTCCGCCTATACCGGAAGGCTTGTATGGGATCACTAAATATGCGGGCGAGCGAATGGTCTTGCGTATGGCCACTCTGATGAAGCTCGAGGCTGTGGCGGGACGAATCGGAGCCGTATTTGGTCCGTGGGAGATCTCCACTGGGGTGAGAGACTTGGTGAGTCCTCTAGCTCAAATCGCCCGAGCCTGTGTGCAGGGTTTGCCAGTCGTGCTGCCAAGCGCCTATCCTCGCCGCGAGATGATCTATAGCCGTGACCTGGCAGAAGCAATTGTCTTGTTAATGTTCGCGCCTACATTGGCTCACGATACCTACAACCTGTCTTGTAATTCTAAATGGGAACAGACACCTGAGCTCTGGTGTGAGGCACTGACAAAGCGCTTTTCTTCTTTTTCTTGGTCCCATCAGCAGGATGACCGAGCTGCGACAATTGATTATTACGACATGAGGGATCGGGCCAGTCTGGATGCCAAGCGTATCAAGCAAGATCTTGGTTTCAACGCGTCGTATCGGCTGCCTCATGTCATGGGTGATTATGCCGAGTGGCTGCTCGCGAATACAGACTATTTTTCCGAATAAATTTTGAATCTCAACGTATAGGCTTAAATCATGGAAATCGACATTAATGCTCTATCTCCGATCGAGCAATATAAGCTGTTGGCCTCGACGGTTGTGCCCCGTCCTATTGCTCTAGTTACGACGATATCGGATGAGTTTGGTGACAATGCTGCACCATACAGTTTTTTCAACTGCATGGGCGAGGATCCACCTGTCATGGTCTTGGGCCTCGAGACCAAAAGACACAATCAGGCCTTGAAAGATACAACCATCAATATTCGAGACAATGGTCAGTTTGTCATTCATCTTGTGGATGAGGCGATGGCTCAAGCGATGAATATCTGTGCGATTGACTTTCCAAGCAACATTTCTGAGGTTGAGCAGGCGGGCCTAACGCTCACCCCTTCTCGAGTCGTCCGTCCAAAGCGTATCGTCGAAGCCCCCGTCGCGTTTGAGTGCGAAAAAATCGCACTTTTACAAATCGGTCCCACTCGCAATATCGCGATTGGCAAGGTTGTCAGAATGCACGTGCGAGATGGCTTATTGGATCCTGTCACCCATCACATCAATCCTGAACTTTATCGCCCGATTGGTAGGTTGTTTGGTAAGTTGTATTCCCGTTTGAGCGATCGCTTCGAGATGGAAGTTCCTAGCTATGAAGCGTGGCAGCGTGAGCGTGGATATTAACGATTTAATAATCGGCAACAAATAATAAGTTAAATATGTAACTTATTGAAATTATTATAATAAAACCGGTTAAAATATCGGCAATATATTCTGATTTTTTCAATAAATGTCCTTATCTTTTACTTCTCCCTCCCAGATGGAGCCTCTGCTCATTGACTCTGGACGTCCCGGTAGCGATGAGCTTCTGGGGCTTGCGTACGAGCTTTCTGAGGTTTCGGCTGTGTTGCAGGGAAAGCTCAATACTCGAACAGCACAGAGTCTTTCTCGCTTGGTTGTTGGGATGAATTGTTATTACTCTAATTTGATTGAGGGGCATCCAACTTTACCTATTGACATAGCAAGGGCGATGCAAAGTCACGATGCAAGAGATCAAAAAAATCTAAAGACACTGAGTTCCGCTCATATCGAGGCGGATCAATGGGCTCAGAGTCACGACTTGCTTTCAATGGGCATTTTGCCATTTGTGTCAACGTTACACAGGATCTTTGGCGAAAATTTACCATTGTCTGAGTTGACACTTCAAAACGGCGAGATGATTAAGCCTGGTGAGTTTAGGCTTGGTGCGGGTGAAGATGTGATTGTTGGTTTGCATCACGCACCCAGTGCGTTCGCTGTCAGAGAATTTCTCGAACGTTTTGAGCAGGTATACACCCAAACAATTCGTCAAGCGGCGAAGGGTGGCTCATTCAAGCTTTATGCGATAGCAAGCTGCTTCATGGCACACCATCGCTTTGTCTGGATTCATCCTTTCATGGATGGCAATGGCCGTGTGGCGCGGATATTGCTTGATGCCATGCTTCGGTCATGCGGAGTCAATCGAGCAAGTGTTTGGTCGATGTCCAGAGGATTTGCAAAGTCACACGTAGACTATAAAAGCAAATTGGCTGGCGCAGACCTCCCGCGTCAAGGTGATTACGATGGACGCGGTAACTTATCAGAAAAAAAACTTTTGGATTGGTGCATGTATTCGATGAATACAGCCAAAGATCAAGCAAGCTTTATGACAGAACTTTTTGGGCTTAATACGCTTCGTAAGCGTGTTGAGCATTATTTCCAGATTGTTCGAGTGGATTTAAAGCCTGAGTCGGTCAGATTATTTATGCATGCCATGACAGAAGGTGAGTTTGATCGTATGGAAGCAGGGCGTGTGACAGGCATGCCAGAAAGAACTGCCCGTCAGGTATTAACGGCTTTGGTAAAAGAAAAGTTTCTCATCTCTGATACGCCTAAAGGGCGGGTACGAGCAGGTTTTCCGTTGGAATGCCTAGAGTACATTTTTCCAAGTTTGTATCCGCCAGTCTAGATCAATATGGAAACAGCAAGGATGAACATCAACAACGACATCACCCAACGTGTAGTCTTACACACCCCCCAAATGGACTGGGCGGGATCACCTGCCTCCGGTGTGCAACGCAAGATGCTTGATCGTGTGGGTGACGAAGTCGCGCGAGCTTCTTCGGTCGTGCGCTATGAACCGGGCGCGGCGTTTGCGTCGCATGTGCACGGCGGGGGAGAGGAGATCCTCGTGCTAGACGGGGTGTTCACAGACGAGCATGCCCAGTACCCGGCCGGAACGTATCTGCGTCATCCGCCTGGCAGCCAGCACAGTCCGGCTTCGCAAACGGGTTGTCTGTTGCTGGTCAAGCTCTGGCAGTTTTGCCCGGGTGATGAACGGTCGGTGCAGATCGATACTCGAACTGCTCAATGGTATCAGGGGATGGTGCCGGGCTTGACTGTGTTGCCCTTACATGAGTTCAATGGTGTGAACACTGCGCTCGTGCGTTGGGCACCTGATACAGTATTCAATCGTCATATTCATCCCGGTGGCGAGGAAATCTTTGTACTCGAAGGCGTTTTTCATGACGAACATGGGAGCTATCCCACGGGCGCATGGATACGCAGTCCTCGATACAGTGCGCACACACCATTTACCCAGTCCGAGGGAGCGTTGATTTATGTGAAAACGGGACATCTGGATGCGGAGTATCTGCCGCTTCCCCAATCAAGCTTTGTTTGAGCTGAGTCCAGCGTGTCCCGCGTATGCCATTGACCTTTTTGACTGAGGGTCTACACTTGTATTTATAATTTTTTAAATACGGGGTGCCTTATGCGTAAATATCTCTCCCTTATGTTGTTGTTCGCGACGCTCAGCTTGTCGGGCTGCGGCTACAACACCTTTCAAACTGCCGATGAAAAGGTCAAAGCGGCTTGGGCGGAGGTGTTGAATCAGTATCAACGACGTGCGGATCTCGTACCAAATCTGGTCAATACGGTCAAGGGTGAGGCTGGCTTTGAGCAGGACACGCTCACGCGGGTGGTGGAGGCGCGCGCCCGTGCGACGGGTATTCAGGCGACGCCTGAGCTGATCAATGATCCCGCGGCATTTCAAAAGTTTCAAGCGGCGCAAGGTCAGTTGACCAGTGCGTTGAGCCGCTTGATGGTGGTGGTGGAAAGTTATCCCGCGCTGAAATCTAATCAAAGTTTTCAGGAACTCCGTGCACAGCTCGAGGGGACGGAAAATCGCATCACAGTCGCCCGTAATCGTTTTATCCAGGCTGTTCAGGAATACAACGTCGCGGTGCGATCCTTCCCTTCAAACTTCACAGCGATGATTTTTGGCTACAAGACCAAGGCGAGCTTTACGGTTGAAAATGAAGCTGAAATTTCAAAGCCGCCTGCGGTCAACTTTGATAAAGCACCTGCCAAGTAATGCATCAGGCACTGGAGTATCACGTGTCGTGCAATCTTTGGGTCGCGCGTTTTTTTAGTACGTGGCTGCTTCTGTGCGCGTATGCTTTTCCGTGGCAAGTTTCCGCAGAGGTCGCTGTACCTGCACTGTCGGCGCGGGTCATCGATCAAACGAAAACGCTCACGCCAGAGCAGCTGCTCTCGCTTGATCAAAAGCTGCGAGTGATCGAAGCTCGCAAGGGTAGCCAAGTGGTGGTCTTGATGGTGCCGACTACCAAGCCTGAGGAAATCGAGCAGTTCGCGATCCGCGTGGCGGACAAATGGAAGATCGGTCGTAAAAAACTCGACGATGGTGTCATCGTGCTGATTGCTAAAAATGATCGCGCTGTGCGGATCGAAGTGGGCTATGGCCTTGAGGGGGCACTCACGGACGCGCTGAGTAAACGGATCATTGATGGCGCGATTATTCCGCGTTTTAAGCAACAGGACTTTTATGGCGGGATTGCTGCGGGTGTAGACCAGATTGGGCGTGTGATTGATGGTGAGATCTTGCCCACCCCTGCGCCCAATCGGCAATTAGTGGCTGATCAAGAGGGTGCCTTGTCATCCCTATCCGTGTTGTTTGTGATTGCCTTAGTATTGGGTAGTTTTTTAAGAAAAATTCTCGGACGCATGTTGGGCGCAAGTGCCACGGGTGTAGCTGTCGCGATTATCGGTTGGTTTATTGCTGGGGCGTTACTGACGGCACTTTTAGGTGGCGTAATCGCGTTTATCGTGACCTTGTTGAGTGGTGGTTTGGGAGGATTGACCTCAGGGTATTACGGCGGAGGGGGAAACGCTCACTCTAACGCTGGCCGCAGCGCTGGCCGCGGTGGTTTTGGAGGTGGATCTAGCGGTGGCGGTTTTGGTGGAGGAGGTTTTTCAGGAGGCGGCGGCGGTTTTGGTGGCGGCGGTGCCTCGGGGAGATGGTAAACATGAATGTCAAACGTCTACTCAAGCATTTAGTCACGACACAACGTCAGATGAACGCGGCGTTTTCAGCTGCGACGTTGCATGACATCGAGGCTGCTATTCAAGCGAGTGAGGCTGAGCATTCGGGTGAGGTGCGCTTTGCCGTGGAGACGGCGCTTGATCCCCTCGCACTTATTCGAGGGGAGACTCCAAGGGCGCGTGCCGTCGAGCTGTTCTCAAACTTGCGGATCTGGGATACTGAGCTCAACTGCGGCTTGTTGATTTATGTATTGCTAGCCGACCGTGCAGTAGAGATTGTGGCCGACCGAGGCATCCATGCAAAAGTCGGCGGGGCAGAGTGGGTACGTATCTGTCAGCAGATCGAGGAAGCTTTCCTTCGGAAGGATTTCCGCAGTGGGGCGATCGGCGGAATTCAAAGTGTGACACAGCACCTCAAGGCGCATTTTCCGGCGAGTATCGGGGACCAGAACGAGTTGTCTGATCGGCCTGTGGTGTTGGGGTAGGACCTTGTAGTAGTATCCAGTCCAGAAAAGTGACGTTAGCTCACCATTGTTTAATCTGGAGACAAAAATGAAAAAAATCCTGAATGGAACCTTGAATGCGACTCTCTTGCCGCATGTGTTGCGTTTAAATCTCGAGTTTTTGGGTAAAAAGGCGGACAAGATCGATACGAGACCTTGTTGGATCAGGCGTACTGATTTGGAGGGTAATCGACCCTAATCAATACACTTGTACATTCTTTTAGTAAATTTAGACGCTCATAATGTGAGCAAATGAGAGCTTTGTATACTCTTGCCCGAGGACAATACCTTTAACTATTGGTCGCGTTTTCGCATAGCCAGGGGGTTTAAATGATGGGAAATGAGATGATCGTCGAAAATACGGAACAAGCTGATGTGCTGGCAAAGGAATTAACGCACTACAAGCGCCTTGATGCTGCAGGCGTCATTATTGCTTCATCAACAAAATGGAG
Source organism: Bordetella parapertussis (assembly GCA_945897365.1). GTDB lineage: Bacteria > Pseudomonadota > Gammaproteobacteria > Burkholderiales > Burkholderiaceae_B > Zwartia > Zwartia parapertussis_A. Next base: position 131,354 of record CAMDFD010000005.1, read on the forward strand.
TGTGGCAGCTTCTTTGATTCCGATTCCATTTTTGGATATGGCATCGCTTGGCTTGGTTCAGGTCAATATGATTCTCGACATTACCAAGTTATACGATGAGAAAGTGACAAGAAACGCTGTTCAAGGCGTTGTCTCTGTCCTGTTTGGCACTTTAGCCCCCTTTGGCGCAGCACATTTCGCTACGTCTTCCATTCCAAAATTTTTACCGGGTTATGGAACAGCGCTTGGGGCTATCACTTTAGCTACTTTTGGTGCTGCAGCCACGTATTCAATTGGTAAAATATTTGTGCGCCACTATGAAAATGGCGGTTCCTTTAGTAATTTTTCAGCTTCCGCCGTTCAAGCTGAGCTAAAAAAAGAATTTACCAAAACTTTCAAAGATTAATTTTTATAAGCATCTCATTTTTAATGAGTCATGATTTGAGAAAAAAGTGGCAATAATAAGTCGTAACTATTTAGCAAGAAAAAAGTTTGCATTTTTGCGATGGCTTGATGGCAAAATGATTCCATTTTTTTTGTTTGTTTTGTTGTTTGTATCGGCGTTCATTGTTCTTTGGCCTAGGCTAGTGGTGATCATTCCGCCGGGATTCAATGGTGTCGTTTATCGTCCCTTGAATGATGGCATAGATTTAAATGAATTGATGTCAGAAGGCGCGAAACTGAAACTGCCATGGAATACAGTCACTCAATACTCCATTCAAATTCAACTTAAAGAGCTCAAGCTCAAGTTGATGACGGCAGATCAACTCAACACAAACGTGACTGTGTCTTTTCAGTACGCAGTCAATCCCTACACCTTGCCATATCTTCACAAATTTGTTGGTACAAATTATTTAGAGAAAATGGTTATTCCTCAGGTGATCCAAATCACTCGGGAAAAAGTTGCGAAGTTAAGTTCTCAAGTAGCGTTTACCGGGGATATCGGTCAAGTAGCAAATGATATTGCCATCACGACGGATGGACTCTTGGTGAGTCAGCTTAGCCCGCCTGGCTTGACCAATGTACGATTAATTCGCATTAGCTCTGTTCAATTAAGTTCTGTAGAGTATCCGCCCGATGTGCAGGCCGCTATTGTCAACAAGCTTGTTGAGGCGGAAAATGCGGATTCTTATAAATTTAAAATTCAAGCTGCCCGCTCTGAAGCTGAGCGCAAAGTCATTGAAGCAAACGGAATCAAAGGTTTTCAAGATATCGTCAACGATGGTATGACTGATAGGTACTTGAAGTATCGCGGTATTCAGGCAACCGAAGAATTAGCAAAGTCTGCAAATGCGAAAACAGTTATTTTTGGTTCTGGGCCGTCAGGTTTGCCATTGATTCTTGGCAATGCTGTAGAAAATACAAGCGCATCAAGCGCAGCGCCCGTTGTTGAGACACAAAAGCCAACAGTAGCTTCTCAAACTGCCAAGCCACCAGCGCCTAAGCCGGGCGTGAAGGATTGAGATTTGATATACGCCGTACCAGCCAGTACAGGGCAAAACGGAACGTTGAAAAGAACAACATAAAAAAAATAGTCACTAAAAAAACGGTCATGATTCTGTCCAACGGATCAGGCATCATTTCAATATGAATGAGCGTGTAAGAAACGGCTTCTTTGACGCCAATCGCAGCGCCAATGCTCGATGACATCACAAGGATCGTAAAGATCCTGAATAAATTCGGAATGATCAACAGGCTTTCAGCATATTCTGAGCGACAAAAGTGATCCCAGCTATCTTTTGCTGCATCTGAGATGACCGCGGCTGAATAAGTACAAAGCGCCAAGATAAGCGTTGTTTTATGAAGGCTTTCTAATGTTGCATGCATGTTGTGCAAGCTATCAGAGAAAAAGTTTAATAAAACAAACATCATGACGAAAACAGGAAAAGCTCTCATAAAAGCAATCAGGAATTCAGAAGCTTTCCCGCTCAAACCTCCTCTGATGATCAGCCAAGTTAAAGGTAATCCGATGAGGATGCCACCGAGCAACGCGAACATCCCGACCTGAAGATTCAGACGAAAGGCCGATAAAAACTCAGGGAGAAGGTCAAGAAGGGTTTGAGTCATATTTGTCCATGCGTTGAATGAGGCTTCCACTCAAGGTGATGACCATTTGAATCAGTATCAAGTAAAAAACGATAAGAATGAAAAAAGTGGTGACGCGCTCACCTGAAAAAGCAGTGATGTCAGTCAAGACGCTCAATAATTCAGGTGCGCCGATAAAGCCTGCGACAGGGCTTGCTTTGGCAGCGTTGATCACAGCGGCGCGAAGCTGAATACGAGTTTTACTCGCGATGACGAGTGTGTGCGCAGCGCTTCCCGATACCGAAGCGAACTCGCTCATGGCCGAGCCTCCGTTCGCCCCATTATTTAATCCAATCACGATCACGGACACCAATATTGCGAGAGGCGGGGAGTACGAGGTCAGGTACGTCACAATCAGGTAACCCAACATCAACAATAATAGAATTGGACTGTTTTGAAAAAAATGTATAAAGATCTGACCGAACAGGCGAACAACCAAGCGTTTGGATCGTAATATTCTAAAAAATAAAAGAGCGAGACCCATTGTCGCGACAATAGAGCCTATGACTAAAAGAAGCGATACAAGAACGCCGATGACAAAAAGTCGAGCGGCGTTCTCTCCGACCAACATTGGAAATAAAAGAGACACCCGAGTATGCTCATTGAGCCACCTCTCAAAGCGATGGATCAGAGGCGCGAGAGGCGTTGGCTTGTCCGAAATATCTATTGGCGCGCCTAAGCAGGCAGGGTTGAGTTGGTGTTGAATCAAACAGTTTGAATGTGTAAATAATTGATGTTGATCTGCCAGAAATTGAATGTCAACACCATGCTGCTGCGCGAGTTTTTCCAAGGTGCCTGATTGGTGCAAGTGCGCCATAATGAATGAAAGAGCCTTACCCAGATCATCCTTGGCTTCTTGCCGAACGCCGATCCCCCAAGGGACATTATTAAAAGAGAATTTTTCCTCAAATCTATTGGATAAATCTTTTGGGGCGTTTGGGCCGAAAACTTCAGCCTTTAACAAAGATCGATCATGGGCGATGGCGGAGCAAGCACCAAATTGAAGCGCATCAATCAGTCGATTAGGTCGATCGTAAATAAGAAGTTTGACGCGATGTTCAGAAAATACGATGTTTGAAAAGTTTCCAAGCGGAACACAAACAGTCTTTCCTTGTAAGTCATGCCAGCCTGAAATATTTCTTTCCTTGGCGGCCACAATGGTGGTGGGTGAGGCATAGTAATGTGGACGAACAAAAAAAATACTTGCGTCGCGTGATGCGGTGTGCGCCATCGTGGCGATAATGGTATCAATGTCACCTTGTCTCAAGTTTTCAATTCTGTTGGCTGGGTTGACACGTATTAAATCAGCTTTGACGCCGAGATATTGAGCGATTGTTTTGGCTAGTTCGACTTCAAAGCCTTTGAAGTTGGTGCCATCGAATTCACTGAATAGTTGATAGTTTGCTCTTACGCCCACCCGCAGACGCTTATTGCACAAAACTCGTGCTAAATCAGATTTAGGATTGTTGCATCCAGCTTGGAGAGTCGGCGAGATTTGAAGTTGTAGTTCTTTTTCAAAATCGTCTTTACCCTCAGCATTGACGGGAAGCGCAGCGCTAAAGAGTAAGCTAATGGCCAGAAACAGCCAAATCTTCATGATTTCACAAGTGAAATACCAGGGGAATGCATTGTGATGGCAAGAATACGTGCCTCGCTAAAGGCATAGCCCCCAACATAATAGAAACTCTCAAGCGCCTCGGAGAGGACTTCCTCGGAAACGGCGGACATACGATCGGGCGATTCAAATACAGTCCATTGAGTAACAGTTTCGCAACACAAACCAGAGGATTGAATGCACTGTATGGTCGATTGCAGTCCAACCAAGTCATGGTGCGTCATAAAGGCGACGCCATTGTCTTGGAGTCGATCAGGCAGACCTTGAATAAAGCGATTGATCAAGAGTCTACCTTCTCCGCCAGTCCAGGTGCTGGGACGATCGAGAGGGGTGAGCTTGGCGGGGAAATGGGGCAGGTTTGCGGCGATCACATCAAAACGTTGTTCAAAAGTAAAGGGCTGCCACATATCTCCGAGAATAAGCCGTTGTGGCACTGAGGGCACTTCCTCTTGTAAAAGATCTTTAGATGCTTGGAGTGCCTCAGGGTTGATATCAACCCCCCACAAATGTTTGGCTCCCAAGCGAGAAAGGTACGCTAAAAGAATGCCGCTGCCCACGCCCACGTCCAAGACGTTGTCCATGTCGCGACCTGTACATCGCTCTTTGATAACACGCAGTAAGGCTGTGGTGTAGAGACTTGGTCTGAAATCGTGGCTGTAAGAGGCGATAAGATGATCCAGAAAATTAAAGTCAGAGTTTATATCTCAGTTTGTCATTGAGAAGTAAATTGTTCAAAAGTTTTCATATATTTTTTTGATAGTAGGTAGAACAAGTTATTTTGATCTGCTTTTATAATCTCGGCCGAGAAAGTCGCAACAAGGGAAGAGCATTTTGATCGCTTGGAGAGTGCAAGAAACGTTTCAGCATAAGAAGGATACGTCAGAACAATATCCAACTTTCCTAGCAGATTTTTCGTGAAAATTTCACTATTTATAGCATTCTCATATCCCAACACATAATCCACTTTATTGTTGAATAAGAGCTCTAATGAGTCTGATATGTTGGGTGAACGGATTAGCTTCAGTTTTTTACTGACGAATTGGTCAAACTTTCCACCTCCATAGGACTCTCCAATGCCTGCCCCACCTCTGCGTCCAAGTAGGTCGTCGTACTTTAAAAGTGGAAAACTTTCTCCTTTTCTGACGACCACGTATAGATTTTGTCCGGCATAGCTTGGGCGAATATAGTTGAGATAGCGCTCGCGTTCAGCAGAGAGGGCAGCTGAAAATATTAAGTCAACGTGACCGAGCCGTGCAGCATCGAGGGCCTCTGTCCAAGTGTTAAACACCTTATTTTCCACACTTGTAATGCCTGCAGCTTTGGCGATTGTCTCAACAAATTCGACAGAAGCACCGACCAATTTTTGATCCATGACCCAAGACGAGGGGGGGGAGTTTGGGGGACCCGTGACCACCAACGTCTCGCAAACCTGAGCGAAAGCTGAGCCGCACCATAAACCCGTTCCAAATAAGAAAATAAAAAACCGCGTGTGTGTCATGGTTGTTCAAGGTCAAAAAAAAAGCAATTGGCGATTGAGATCACTGTAGCGTGGCGATTTGTAAAGTGCAGCGGGAGGCTGCGCAAACCTCATAAATTGAGAGCTTCTATGAGCTTTATGCGTTTAATTGAAATAGGATACACTTAAAAAAGCGTTGCTTAACGATCGCGCGATTCTTCAAACCCTTTATATAGTGATTATGCTAAAGCTTAAGCTTTTGTTAGCATCTTTTTTGATCTCGTTTTCTGTCTCTTCCTTGGGTCAGCAGACACCCGCGGCACCTGTGCAAAATAACTCGCCAACCACATTGCCCCAGTTTGTGAATATCGCAGGCTTTACCTGCTCCTTTTACAAGAGTTCTTTTGAGTTATTCAGTTTATCTTTCGTGCTTTCTATTTATTCAACCTATAAGGTCGAACAAAGCTGCGACGCTAATTATTTTTATAACTTAACCCTTGCATCCATGGATGCTCAGTCCAATACCTTTACGAAATCGTTATTGACATTGAAAGGGTCAGCCTATGGTTACACCATGGATGTGAATTTATCTCCTGTGACGGAAAAATTCTTTTATGTAGGTAATCTACGCTTTTCTAAAACGGGCTATGTACGCTTCAGCTTAATTGAGGCTATCAAAAATAATGCTTGGAGCAATGCTCTGAAGATCGCCAACGTTGTGAACAGTTCCTACACAACCTTCACTCTCCATAGCCAAATGCACTATATCTGGAACATCGGCAGCTTGGCGCATGAACTCATCGCACCCAATGGCGACCGATATATTATGTATACGTTCACAAATCAAATCGCCACGGATTTGGGTCGCGACAATCTCATCGGTCTGGGGTCTCGATTGAATCTGCCCGCTGGTTGGAGTTATCAAAATTCATTGCTCAGTAAAACGGTTACGGTCTACCCCACACCCCTTAATAATTTTCAATCGAAGGTTGTTTTTGACGAATTTAATAATTTTTATGTCAAATACAAGCAATAGACACTTCTATTAAGTACTGATACCGTGCAATGGTGCAATTATTTTCACCGCTGGGATTTCCAACATGCGTGCGAAATGATCGGCAAGTTTTGGAAATTTTGTCAAATCGACGCCATCACCAGCCATCCAGCTTGTCATCGTAAACAAATAAGCATCAGCGACGGTGAATTGTTCACCCATGACCCAAGGCCCACGCAAAATCTCTTTCTCGATGAGCTCGGCAGCCCCCGTCATATTCTCGGCCACTTTGGTTTTCATGCTCTTTTGGGCGTCGAGATCATCGGACCAGCGACGACCGCGCGCGCCATGCGCGTGATGCACATGGACTGTTGAGCAAAACCAACTGTTGATGGATTGCATTTGCGCTAAAGCAAAGGGGTCGTCAAGCGGGGCGAGTCTAGCAGCAGGGAAGGTCTGGGCCAAATATAAAAGTAAAGCGGGCGTTTCAGTCAAAATACCTTGATCTGTTACCAATGCGGGTACCCGCCCCTTGGGATTGATCGCCAGATAGCCTGGTGCATTTTGGTCATTTTCACGGAGGTTCAGTTTCTCTGCCTCGTAATCAGCACCGATGTGCTCAAGCACAATATGTGTTGCCAGAGCACAGCTCAGTGGGGCGTAATAAAAGCGCATCGTCATATTTCTACTCCTTTGGTCTTTATGAGTCTAACGTTTGTTCTTTGATCCAGCGTTTGAGTCCAGTGTCTGTTTTAACGCTAGTGAGCTCTTCGTTCAAGCGCCTGAGCTCAAGCAGCATTTCGCGTTTGCGACTGTTGAGGTGATTTTTGAGCGAGGCCTCATGGATGGTCATCGAGGCCGGCAATACAAATTCCGCGGTAGCCTGCAACTCGGTGTCACGAATTTCACGATGTAGGGCCGTCAGGCGTTCACGCATCAGGTCGGTCAGTGCAGCGAGTTTTTTACGGGCCAAGGCCGAAGTCAAGGTAGCCTCGGGGAGTTGAGCCTTGGACTGAAGCTCAAGCAGTGCGAGTAAATCGCGTCGCTCGTAGGCGGTATTAGCCTCGCTCATTAATTGGGTTTTGTAGGCGCGCGCCTGCTCGTTGCTTTCGCGGTCGGGATGCAGTGCGCTTGCCAGTTTGCGGTAAAGGCTGCGAAGAGCGCTTTCGACATCGTCAGCGGCTTGCAGATCTGCAGCCGACATTTTTTTCTTTTTGGCGCGTCGTGCCTCTCTGTTGCGCGCGCGCGCCTCGGCTTCTTTGCGCATAAAGTCGAATTTGGCATGCAGAACATCATCCAGATTTTCAAACACCTGGTCCTCGCCAAACTCCTCACCCATCGCTTCTTTAAGATAGGCTTGCGCCTCGGCGGCTTGCGCGCGCTCGATGTCAGCTAGTTTTTCTTCACTGTGAACATCGTGTAGTGCGCGCATGACGCGATCACCCGCGAGTGCGAATTCCATGGCGATACTGCAAATCAAGCGTCGAATCAGACGCTCATGACGGGCTGTCAGACCTTCGCCTTTGAGGCGCTGGTCGAGCCATAGCACCATGGCGCGCCGCAGGCTGTCTTGTTTTTTTTGCAGAACGGGGACAGTGCTTAAGTAAAGCCGACGATGCTGATCGATCAGTGTTTTGAGCGCCTCGAGTTTGCTGGAGAGCATTTTGCCCTGCTCGATCAGGAATTCAAATTCTGCTTGTTCCAGTGAATCAGGTGCTTCGTCTTGTTCGACGGCACTCAAGGCATGGATTTCAGTGGTGCTGGAGAGGGTTGTATTCTTCAAAAGGCTGCAATAGGTCTGGTTCTGTGGGGCGGCTTAGAACAGGCAAATTGATGCCGTTTCCGAAACACCTCTCAGTTTAGCCGTTCTTGAGACTAAACCGGTGCCCCACAGTCATTCTTCAAGCAGCTTATTCAGCCCGAATATTCGCTCCTTTGATGATCGGTGCGTACTTGCTCATCTCTGAGGCGATAAATTTTACAAATTCTGCGCCTGAGATTGGGCGTGGAGTCAAACCTTGGTCCTCAAGTTGTTTGACTACAGCCGGATTTGTCAGGGCGGCTGTGACATCCGTTGTGATTTTATTCAGAACAGGCGCAGGGAGGTTTCTGGGTCCAAACACACCGAACCAGTTCGTGAGTTGAATTGCGGGGTAGCCCAATTCGACAAAGGTCGGCACGTCTGGCAGTAATTTTTCACGTTGACTGCCTGCAACGGCGATGGGCGTGACCTTGCCGGCGCGTATTTGTCCTAAAAGAGGGGGGGTCGTCGCAAAGAATAGATCAATCTGACCACCAACAAGTGCTGCGACAGCTGGGCCTGTTCCCTTGTAGGGGATGTGGGTGAGTGGAGTCTTTGTGGCACCACCAAGCATTTCACCGGCCATGTGCTGTTGTCCTCCCACACCGGGCGAGCCATAGGTCAAGGGAGTCGCGCCCTTGCCCTTATCCAGTATCTCTTTGAGGGATTTCACAGGGAGCTTGGCACCGACTGCCAGAACAAGCGGCGCGTCTGCAGCCAGTGAAATCGGCGTGAGATCCTTGATCGGATCGTATCGCATATTTGTAAATACGAGTTGATTGATGGAAACTTCTGGCGTGTAGCCGAGTAGCAAAGTGTAGCCATCTGGGTTGGCTCGCACGACGTCGTTTGCTGCGATCATGCCGCTGGCGCCTGGTTTGTTTTCAACCACAACGGCCTGACCCCATTTTTCCGACAGATACTTGGACAGGACGCGGGCAATGATATCGGTCGCCCCGCCTGGACCGTAGCCGACTAGAAGCTTGACGGGTTTGTCAGGATAGGCTGCGGCTGCTTGAGGGGCAGTGATGAGTGTCGTGACAGTCAATAGTGCAGATAAAAGGGAGAGTCGTAGTTTCATGCTGTGCTCCTAAGGTGGATTAATTCAGGCTAAATAACACTGCGTTGATTTCAGAAGGGGTTTGGATTGCGTTCAGTGAAGGTGAGGCGTCAGAACCGAGATTGCTTTGCTCTCTGCCGTTCGCGGTGAGATCGATGACCGCTGAAACGTTGATCAACTGCTTTGTTTTTGATGCGAGAGCCTTTGCCTCTCCAAAATGAATCTGGTGCTCCCGCTCATCCGCAGTAAAGACGAGATGCGAACCGGATTTGGAGCGTGCGGTATCGACGCTGATTTTTTTTGTGTTTGAAAAAATAGAATTGATGTGGGCAAAGACATGTGCCGCAGTGTTGGGGTTGAATTGTCGGTCGATGAAAGCACCTCGCGGGTAATAACCTCTATCGACATCCATGAAGGTGTCGAAAATGTACTGAACCCCGCTTGAACTTTTTGAGTAAAGCATTGCCACACAGACTTTTTCGATCAGTGCCGCTTCGTCATCGTTTGATTGAGCGATACTCGGTCCACTCAGTTTGAGCGAAGCAACGATCTTGCATTGGTATTCCTTTGCAAACTCATTGAGCACAGGCGCTACGCGCAAGAGGTCTTGATCGGATTCGACGCGTACTGTGATGCCATCGATCGCTTTGGTGGCAAGTGCCTCCTGGATGAGCGAAGCCTGAGCAGTCAGATCATCAGTCGTAAAACCTGATTTGACGAAATGGCTGAAATGTTTGCCGTCGTAATGTGAGTCATCGTAGGTATGGATTTTGCACCAGAAAATGCCCAAGTTTGTTTTCGCTTTGAATACTGTTAACTTCTCCAGACTCGATTGGAATCGCGCAGTGCTTAGATTCGTTTCAATACCCGTCACGCCGGCGCGTCCAAGGTTGACCTCCAGTAGGCTGTTCTTGGGTGCGCCTAAAGAGGTAAGTAAAAAGCGATGTCCCATATTTGCCAGGAGTTGCATACGGCGATTCGTGGCGTCATCGAGCACATCCTGATCGGTCACCTTGGAGAGCTTGGCTCCCATTTCCCAGAGCGCAAGCAGGGGATAGTCGTTGCGTGCGGATTTGCGGCCAAACTCTTGCACGCCACCTGTCGCGGGGATCTGTGCGACTTCGGTCCACGTGTGTCGCAATTCGACACCAACTTGATTGAAGTCGGAGCTTTTCGGATTGGTGAGGTATTGGACGGAGCTTTTCTTTTCCTGAGACGAGGCACTGGTGCGCACACCCATCGTACGGATTGGGTAGGCGATGTGGCCGTCTGCGAAAACATCAACAATGAAATAACCAAATTTGGCGACATCGCCTCGACCGAATTCGACTGTTGGTTTGACACGATAAAACTCTGAATAGTCATGTCGTAAAAAGGCGGTCGAGGGGAGCATATAAAACCCGGACTGATCGAGCTGCTCGTACCAGAAGTTGTGAACATGACCCGCGAAAGAGGCTTCGACATTGGGGCGTTTCATCAGTTTGACGAGCCAGGAGCGTCCGGGCTCATCTAGGTTGTCATAGCTGCCATGCTCGGTTTCGCTGTAAACAAAGGGCGGGTAATGCATGAACAGGAATACTCTTTTGTCTGCCGCAGAATGGATTTGATCCTCAAGCCATGTTTTTTGTTCTTGTTCGGCAGCCAGTCCTGAGTTGATCAAAAGAGAGTTGATCAACACGCAGCGGATATTTTCCATATCGACGCTGTAATAGTCTTTGCCAAATGCTTTTCGGTAGGCCGCGAGATGGGGCTCGCAGATCTGATCGGCGGGCATCCAGTCAATACGTTTGTCGCCGACATCGTGATTGCCGGGCAGGACGTGTAATGGACAGCGCAACTGACTACTGATCTGCTTGAACTGATCGACCGCCTGCATAAAGGTCGGGAGGGCGGGCATGGGGTGGACGATATCGCCGAGATGGATCACGAACTTTGGTTGCGGCTCCATCTGCGCGATATCTTCGAACACAAAACGGGCTCGCTCGTTCGCGAGGTGATTAGTCTCGAAAGGCGAGCTTGAAACGTTGTCGCTTTCGTTAACGTGCGTGTCTGCGACGACGACGAAAGAAAAGAGGGGTTGCGCGGAGCCCGCAGGCCTATTTTTTTTATGCATCTGTTAATTCCGAATAGTTGAATTAATAACCGAATAGTTGTAATTTATTATGTTTACATAAAGCTACAATGTCAATGAGAAAAGATAAATGTCAAAGGTATAGCGATCAATGCGAAGTCCCAAGGATGCTCTTGAGAGCCGAGACCCAGGTTTTCTGGACATGGAAATGCTTCAACAGCAGCCGCAGTTTGCTTCGACCTTGGCCAATGGACTCGCCGTCTTGGGGTGCTTCGGACAAGGCGAATCCCTACTTGGAAACAAAGAGCTTTCGGAGCGGTTATTGCTCGCTCGTCCGACGGTCACGCGGTTGACCTATACCTTGATGGGACTTGGTTACTTGAGGCGAGACAGAGCTTCGGGCAAGTATGCGCTCGGCGCGGCGGTTCTTTCTTTGGGATACCCGCTTTTGTCGCAGATGGCCATTAGGCAGGTAGCGGGTCCGGAGATGATGGAGCTGGCATGCCTTGCCAATGGCCCAGTCTCGATGGGGATGCGGGATCGTTTGCAGGTTGTTTATGTCGAAACTGTCGTGGGTAGTGAAAGCAATTTCACCAAACCCGGCATAGGTTCCACCAGACCTTTGCTGAGAACTGCGATGGGGCGTGCCTTGCTCTATGGACATACCCAACAGGAACGTGGCTATATCTATAATGGTTTAAAGTCCGTGCATCCAGAGGACTATGCGTCCTTTCTTGCTCCGACCGAGCAGGCATACAAGCAGCTTAAATCGTCAGGTTTCTGTACAGTGATTGGTGAGTGGCAGCCGACGCTGGCCGCTGTTGCTGTGCCGCTATGTGTTCGCTATAACGGCGTCCCACTGGCTTTTAATTTGACGGTGGCAACGTATGAAATGGATGAAAAAATGATCATTGAAAAATTTGCGCCCCGGCTATTAAATTTAGTGCGGGGCGTCGAGCGCACACTTGGCTTGAGTTGAGGCCTTAACCTGCTGAGAGCCCCATATTCCGCTTGCGCCTGATCAACTGACTGATCAACACCAAAATAAACCCAGTAAAGCCGACTAGATCTGCCCAGTTGTCTGGGTAGGTGAGGGCAACACCAGCAATGACCATGATGGTGCGCTCGATCAGGTGTGTTTTTTCAATGAACCAACCCTGCAATCCGCCAGCGAGACAGACAATGCCGATCGCAGCCGTGAACGTGATCCACGCGATCTGTAGCCAGTCGGCATTGGCCAAGGCTTTAGTCGAACCCATCAGCAACAGGCTCGTTCCCTCGTCGCCCAACACAAACATAAACGGAACGAGAATCGCGGGTGCGACGTATTTCCAGGTTTGAAGCGTCGTTTTATACGGATCGCCTTTGCAGATTGCCGCCGCGGCAAACGGTGATAGTGCGGTCGGAGGGGAGACCTCGGAAAGCACGGCGTAATAAAAGATAAACATGTGTGCTGCAAAATCTGGCACGCCTAAATTGATCAAGGCAGGGGCTGCGATCACTGCGCAGATAATGTAGGACGCGGTGACAGGTACGGCTAGACCCACGACCCAAACGACGAGGCCCGTGAAAATCGCAGTCAGCAAAAGAGAGCCGCCTGCATACTCAATTACGATGGAACTGAATTTCAAACCAAGGCCTGTGAGTGTCACAGTGCCCACGATCAGTCCGGCACCCGCGCAGGTCACGGCAATCGACAGCACGCCGGTCGAGCCCGAGGCTAGCGCTTTGATCAAGTTTGATTGATAAAAACCTTTGAAAAAAGGTTCGCGACCTCGTAGCCAATCATAAGAAATAATGGCGGTATCGCGTCTGAGCATGCTGGTTCCAGCAGAAACGATGGTCGCCCAAAATACCGACATGATGGGCGAGAAGCCGATCATCATGAAGACCACGATCGAGATCAGCGAGAAAAAGTGAAACCAGTATTTTTTAGTCAGTGACCAAGCGCTTTCGGCGGCTTCGAACGACATTTTCTTCATGCCGTATTTGCGCACGTCAATTTCTACCATAATGAATAAACCGAGGTAGAACAAGATGGTCGGAATCGTCGCCATCAAGAGAACATCGAGATAGGAAATTTTCAGGAAGTCCGCGATTAGAAAGGCCGCGGCACCCAATACGGGAGGCGAAATGATCGCGCCCAAACCGCCAGCCGCGAGTAACCCACCCGCGGCATTTTTTTCGTAGCCCACTTTTTCCAACATTGGGGCGGCAACTGAGCCAACGGTGACGGTCGTGGCGACACCAGAGCCAGAGGGACCACCCAACAGAAACGAGGACAAGACGATGGTGCGACCTACGCCTGAGGACTTACCGCCCATGGCCGCAAAGGAAAAGTCGATAAAAAATTTACCGGCACCGGTAAATTGTAAAAAGGCGCCAAAGATCGTAAAGAGGATAATCAGTGTGGCGGACACATCGAGCGCGGTGCCATAGATGCCCTCGAGCGTCATGTACATAAAGCCAACAAAACGACCGATCTCATACCCTTTGTGCGTCCAAGGGGCGGGGAGATAATTACCAAACAAGGCGTACATGATAAACAGGACCGTAACGGTCACCAACACCATGCCATTGGTGCGGCGTAACGCCTCGAGAATCATCAAGATCAGGACAACACCTACAGCGATATCGAGCGGGAAGGGCTCGGTATTACGATCGGTAAAGTCATCGCCACCACTTAGAATGTAGTAGGCCACAAAAATAGAAAAGCACGCAACGATCAAGTCCCACCACATCAAGCGGTTTTTGAAACGAGCGGTAATGGGAAACATCAGAAAAACGAGGAACAGCACAATCGCGAGGTGAATTGTACGCAAAACCTGCGTTGGAACGATTTCGTATGCGGCATACAAGTGAAAGACCGACATACCGACCGCGCAAAGTGTCAGAAATATGGCGAGTAAGCCACGATAATCGTTGGCATCGCCTTCTTCTTGTCGGATGAGTTCATCTAGTTTTTGTTGTGTAGCGCGATCGATGGTCGACTCACTCATGGCTGTACCCAGTTCTATTTATATTGATGTGAATATAAAAAATTCAGCAAGTGCGCCTGATGACGAACTTGCTGAAGATATTGCGGTAATTCAAAGAAATCGTGTACTTACTGAACGCTCTGTCCTTTTTCTTTGAAGTATTTCAAGGCGCCTGGATGGAAAGGCAATGGTGTCGCTGCGGCCTTTTGATTTTCTAGTTTCACGCTGTCGTATTCGCGGTGCGTGCGAACGAGCTCTTCTTTGTTGTCGAATACAGCCTTGGTGATTTTGTATGCTTCGTCGTCGGACATTTTGCCATTGACAATCAAGATGTTAGAGACCGAAGCGTTTTTGTTGTCACCGGCCATACCGGAGTAGGTCGCCTTGGGGATGGTGTCTTTGAAATACAGGTTGCCGTATTTCTTGTTCATGGCATCGACTGCTTCTGCATGGTCGATCATGACAATCTTGGTGCCGGGGGTATTAGCCAGGTCAGTGACCGCGGCGGTTGGTAAGCCACCCACCCAAAAGAAGGCGTCGATTTTGCGGTCTTTAACGGCGTTGACGGACTCGGCCACACCGAGGCGTTCACGGCGTAAGTCTTTGTCTTTATCCAGACCTGCAGCTTCGATCAGGCGGAAAGCCATGACCTCCGTAGCGCTGCCTGGGCTGCCTGTGCTGACGCGTTTGCCTTTCAGGTCTTTCATTGTTTTGATACCGCTGGCCTCAGTCGTCACAACATGCATGCGGTTGGGGTACAGGACGAGTAATGTTTTGACATCGACTTTACGACCAGAAAACTTGTCCTTACCGTCCAAGGCATCTTTGGCCGCATCCGCCATCGAAAAGGCCATGTAGGGTTTGCCCGAGCCAATTAGTTTGAGGTTGTCGACGGATCCGCCAGTGACTTCAGCGGTGGCGGTCATTCCGGGTACTTTTTTGGTAAGCACGGCAGCCAAGCCGCCGCCCATGGGGTAATAAACACCACCGGTACCACCTGTGGCGATCGAATAATTTTGCGCATTGGCAGCACCTGCGCAGACGACCGCAAAGCTTATTAGTAGGGTTTTTAACAGTTTCATGGTTCTCTCCGAAATATTTTTCTCTAGCATTTGTCAGCAAGGACTATGGTTAACATAACTCAAAATGGTCATGACCTCAATGGCGGTTTACGAGCACATTAAAGCGTTGGGATCGGGCTCGCCTCTTCAGGTATTGGGGTGCGATTGACATTGAGCACCATTGATACCATGACGTAATAACCACTGACGACCATCAAATCGACCGCCCCTTGCTCGCCGAACAGGTCGACGACAGCCTTGTAGTGAGGGTCGCTGACTTGATGTGTTTCTTGCAGTTCATGACAAAAGTTGTAGACAGCCTCTTCGTCAGCTTGCATGTTCTTCGGACGCTTACCTTGAGCGAGATCGGCGGCCAGAGCTGGATTGAGTCCTTCTTTGAGTGCGAGACGCAGATGCGCATACCACTCATATTGCGCCGTCCAGGTTCGTGCGGTAATTAAAATCGCCCATTCATTTAAATGTTTTGGAATACTGCTGTCAAACCGTAAGTATTCGCCAACCATCCGTAAACGTTCGGCTAGTACAGGGCTTCGTAGCAGCACATTAAAAGGCGCACCCAGGCTCGTCGCGCCTTGCACGACGCCCTTGCTGCCGGTGCCCGAAACCCGGCCTGACATCAAGCCATCGAAATATTTTTTTTGGTCAGCCGACATTTCGTCTACATGGAGACGTTTAAAGCGTTGTTGATCATTGCTATTATTTTGGCTCATAAGAGGAGTCTCCTTGTTGAAAATATAACTTTAGAGTAGTTTAAAGCCATTATCTGCTTGGGGTTAATGCCCTCTACTAAAATGAAAAGACTTCAAATCAATCAGGTTTGTCTGATTAATGCCCCAAGGGGTAGGTGCCATATGAAGAATTCTTTGCTTTTAAAGCGCTTAGCGCGTGCCGTTTCTTTGAGTGCAGGTCTGTTGGCCAGTTCGGCCCAGGCACAGTGGCTCAATTTGCATGAAGATGCCACTCTGGTCACCTACACGGAACGTGGGGAGATCGTGAGGACCGATATTTTTGTGAATGTCGCCGAAATGTTGGACTACAAACAAAAGATGCGCGACCAAAAAGGTTTGGTTTTTCATTCAGTCGTGATTCGAGCCCAATACAACTGTCGTGACAATCGCGTGCGCACATACACCATCGATTTTCATGAGGCGCGTATGGCGGGCGGTCAGGTCGTTAAAACTGAAAAGGTCTACAGCCCATGGCAGCCGATTAACCCTCGGAGTGTCGAACAAAATTTAAAAAACTTCGCCTGTGATCCAAAGTAGTTCTATAAGTCTTGCATGCTCAGGATGAAGCGCTGAGAGCTTCTGCGAGAGGTTTTTGCTGTGATGCGTGCCTTGGCAATTAGAATCCCTAGCTTGTATACGTCACTGTCCGGTTCACAATGGCTCAAGCTAACGTTGGCGTTCGTATTGCCTTGGTTGAGGATGACCCCTTGCTGCGCAAGGAAATTTTTTTTCATCTTAAAGAATGCGGATATCAGGTGTTTGGCGTGGCGAACGGCAAATCACTCGATGAGCTGCTGATTACCGAACCGATTGATATTTTTATATTAGATCTCACGCTGTCAGGCGAAGACGGCCTGAGCATTGCGAGTCGGATTCGCAAGAGCACCCCCAATGTTGGGATCATTATGATGACAGCACGTGGTTCAACTGCGGATCGCATCAAGGGTTATGAGTCAGGCGCGGATATTTATTTCTACAAACCGATCTCGCCAGACGAGCTTGTGGCAGGATTGCGTAGTTTGACACGACGGCTGAGCAATAATTTGATCAATAACCGCTGGAAGCTTTGCCTAAAAGACCGCTCAATCTTGGGTCCCGCTCAGTGGCAGCGTGCCAGGCTGACGAATAGTGAAAAAGTGTTTATGTTGGGATTGATTCAGGCTCACAATCACACACTCGATACTGATGTGATTGTTGAAATATTGAGTCAGCGTGCAAGCAAAGAAGAAATGGGTAAGCATGCCTTAGAAAGCTTGGTCAGTCGCTTGAGGCGTAAATTGGCCTCGATCTCTGAACCTGATGCAGATGTAGCCATTAAATCTGTCTGGGGTATTGGTTATCAACTCTGCATTCCCGTTGATATTGAAACTTAGTTATTTGGAATGAGCATGTCAAATTTAGTGACACTTAAGTCGGATGTGGTGATCGAGCCTTTGATTGAGCGCTGGTATGCGTGGTCACACCTGGTTTCGCCCGCGACTGCAGCGCTGAATGTGCCGTTTCGCCATCTCACTTTGCTTGAATCGTTTGTGAGTGCGCCTGATATACACGCGGCCGCCTGTAAAAATCCGAGTCTGCGAGGAGGACCTTTCGTTGATCTGCCCGTCGATGCCGTCGATCAGGTGCGTGATTTGATCGCGCAGACAAAGAAACACCAAGAGCATCAGATTGCCTTCGGTGAGGCGTTAAAAGAAGCCTATCGAATGGTCTTAAAGCAGGCCGATGGTTTCAGTATTGAAAAACTTTATCAGACCTTGCCTGCGCCTGTTCGTGGCTATGTCGAATTGTTTTACACAGTGGGGGGGCATCCT
The DNA here is from genome assembly GCA_945897365.1 of Bordetella parapertussis. GTDB lineage: Bacteria > Pseudomonadota > Gammaproteobacteria > Burkholderiales > Burkholderiaceae_B > Zwartia > Zwartia parapertussis_A. The sequence continues at coordinate 149,014 of CAMDFD010000005.1, forward strand.
GATTTACGTGTGATTGAGCCTATGCTTTATCGAAGTCCGGCATTCAATCCCGCTTCACAGTCAGCGTTGATATATCAAGCGAAGGGTGATGATCGTTCTTTTGCATTTAGTACGCCTCGTTTGCCGCGGCAGGATGCCGTGGAGCTCGAGCGTCCCTTTACGGACGAGATTTATGATTATTTGGCGTCTTTACGGTTGACCCCCCAACCACTTGACGCGGTGCTAGAGCGTCTGTCGCAAGCGGGTGTGACGAATGAAAAGTTTCGGGATTTCCTAACCGACACTCCACTCCAAAACATAGATCGCACGCACAAAGGCGGAACACGTTGGCGTTATTTTGGTCACGCTTGTATCTTGGTCCAAGCCAATGATGGGACGAACGTCTTGGTTGACCCGATCGTTGCGTACGAAACGAGTGGGGGCGTTAAGCGTTTTGTTTTAGCAGATTTGCCCGAGCGTATCGATTATGTGGTGTTGACCCACAACCATGCTGATCATGTCTTGTTGGAAACCTTGTTGGCGTTACGTTACAAGATTGAAACGATCGTCGTACCCACTGCCGGTGGTGGGTTGGCCGATCCCTCGCTCAAGCTCATGCTGCAGTCGATTGGTTTTAAAAAGGTTGTTGAAATCGATCCACTTGGTAACGTAGAGAGTGGTGATATACGGATTACGGCGCTGCCGTTTTTGGGAGAGCATGGCGATCTGGATATTCGTTCAAAGGCCGCATGGCTCGTCAAGGCCGGTTCACAAAGTTTTCTTTTTGCCGCGGATAGCAATAATCTTGAACCTTTGATTTACGAACACCTGAGAGAGATGTTTGGTCCGATTGAGACCTTATTTATAGGCCAGGAGTGCCAAGGTGCACCATTTAGTTGGACCTATGGACCGCTGTTGCCTTTTCCTGTTGATCGTAAAAAAGATCAAACGCGACGTTTGAACGGCTCGGATGCGGTGCGCGGGATCGAGGTCGTCAAGAGCTTGGGTAGTCAAAAAGTGTATGTCTATGCGATGGGCGCTGAGCCCTGGTTGCAATACGTGACAAGCATTGATCCTTCAGAAGACACGGTGCCTGCTGTCAATGCCCGCCAGCTTGTTGCGGCTTGCCAAGCGTTGGGGTTGCACTCAGAAAGGCTCTTCGGGAGCGCGGATGTAACGTTACCCGCTTGAGGCAGAGAAACTAAAGGAATTTTTTATTTTATTTTTAAGTTGGTACAGGTGCGCAAGACCATAGAGAAAACCAGCTTGGGGTGCTTTGTGATAGCGCCAGATCGGATCGACTTTCCAAAAGCGATTGACCGAACATATGTAGTCATGACCGAGCGCTTCGATTTCATGCCACCAGCCCACCGGCATATAAAGCGTTTCACCTTCGGTTAATTCAACGGTTCTTCGTTCAGCGAGTGCCGTGCGTAAAAGAGGGTGCTTTTCGAAATCGGGATTGTCGATGTAAACCTGACTGAAGTTGGGTCTAAGTCCGACATGCGACATTTCGAAGGGATATAGGCCTTCTTGAACGCTCGGTGGAAATAAAGAAACTCTTTTTGTTCCACGAAATTGCGACAGCGTGCCGTCTTGGCCATCATAGTGCAATGGCTCGACATGACCACCTGGGCCTACCCAAACATTGACATCGTTTGGCATTTGACGACGGAGTCCTGTTTTCTCTGCAATCAAGTCAATCCCGGGTCCGACAACCTGACGAAAAGGCGTGGCGCCCATATCAACCATCGCGAGATAGATGCTGTCTCGCTTGGCTTCTCCGTTACGCAGAAGGCGGCAATACTCATTGACACTCATCTTGCGCATTTCGCAGTAATTTTTCCACTCAACTTTAGGTGTTGAAAAACGTTCGGGGCCATAGACGCGAACGGACACTTCCATATCACCAACAAAAGAAGTGATTTTTTCAACATCAACAGGGATATTGTCATTGAACGCATCCGTCAAAATGACAGGTTTGTTTTGACGTTGAAATTCATGATGAAAAAGGCGAGGAGAGATACTATTGATCGAAACGCGTTCAATAGTATCGGGGTTTGAAGAAGAGATCTGCTGAGGATGGTTCATCGATTTCAATGAGATGCGATCAGTTGCGCGGATTCTCGAGCTCTTAGCGGCTGATAGTCGGATCCGTTCAGAAACTCTGGACGAAGTTTTTTGGGGGGATTCAGCGCAATGTTGCTCACGGCGTTGTAGGTGAGTATTGCGATACGACGATTGTGGGGCGAAATATTGGGCGGTGATGCATGCACCAAGTTGCCGTGGAACCAGACTGCTGTCCCTTTTTTCCCTGTCGCGGCAAACAAACCCCCGGATGCCACCAGCTTAGTCACTAAAGGACCATCGATCTGATAGGTAAGCGCAGCGCTGACGTTTCCTTGCCAACCTTCGGGGGCATCCTCAGCCTTGGGTGCATCAACGCAACCAATTTCATGGGAGCCAGGTATGAAGAAGAGCGGGCCATTAAACTGATCAATATCGTCTAAAAAAATCATTACGCTAGCGATATTGGAAGTGGGAATATTGTCTTCGTTACGCCAGTAGATATAGTCTTGATGCCAGGGCCACATTTCACCCGAGAAGGCTTGCTTAACATTCACTTTCAGTTGGTGAATGTACACATGATCATCGAGGAGTTGTTGTGCAGGTTCTAAAAACTGCGGTGCACGAATCAGCTCTTTGTAGGCATCATCGTAAAGGTGGCATCCATGAAAGGCACGATAGGTTTTGCCATCTTTTTCTAAAACGTGACCCGGGTAAGTGTGAGCCTGAAAAGACATGGTGCGCGCCAACAACAGATCAGTGGCCTCTTCACTGAGCGCCTGTTCTTGAACTAAATACCCATCGCGCTTGTAAGCGGTAATTTCATGCGCTGTGAGTTTCATGATCGAGTGATCCATCGTTTACAAGCGTTAAAGTCGGCACTGGCTATAGGTGTCGTTAAAGTATTTTTAATCATGAGTCTGCTTTGGAGCCATTGCGCGCTGAAGACTGAGGGGACGCATGTCCGTCCATTCGCGATCGACATACGCCGAGGCTTCAGTTTTTGAGCCGCTAAAGCCCGTCTCTACCCAACCGTCTGGTGTTGTTTTTTGCTCAGGCCAAAGTGAATACTGACCCTCGGAGTTTTTGATCACTTTAAACAGATCTCCGTCAATGGTGTAAGCATTAATGGGGGTAGTTTCCTGGGTCGACATATTGATTATTCCAATGAGTCATTAAAGGGCGATCAGCAAGTGTGCTAAATATTCGCATCAAGAAGGATCTATTATCGGTCAAGTTACTGATTTAAAAACAAATGAAGCTCTTGAATCCTCGCATCCTGAGCACCTGTACCCCGTCATGTTGATTGTCGGATTGCGAGGAACTGAGAGGGATTGTGAGGGTTATCAAAGATGCGAGGTGACAATATGGGTAAGTCTGTTTTCAGGATCAATAATGACCATTACGATTGACGTTGAGGCCATCGAGGTTTATCCAAGCAAGTTTCAACTCATGCGGCTTCAAGAAGCGAATCGCTTGGTAGAGTCTGCAGCGCGCTGGAGCTTGGCCGTTGGATTGATCCCCATCCCTGTTTTAGATGCAGCCGTCCTAGCCGCGGTGCAAACCAAATTACTCATGAATTTGTCTGCCCTTTATGGTGAAAAAGTTGAAAAACAGCGCGCCTCTTCGGTCGTTTCGGTGTTGCTGGGTTCTTTAGTGCCCTTGGGCCTGACTAAAACCGCCGTTGGCGCGACTGCCAAGATTTTTCCGGGGGCGGGTACAGTGATTGGTTCTATTGCGATGTCGACAATGGGGGCAACTGCGACTAAAGTGATCGGTCAGGTTTTTGTGAGGCATTTCGAACAGGGTGGAACGTTCTTGAAATTCCGCGAAGCAAATTTGATGGATGAATTTAGAAAAGAATTTAAAAGAACTGACTTTAGACGTTAATCATGCAAATAATCGCGATTTCTAATTTGAAAGGTGGTTGTGCCAAAACGACCACCTCGGTTAATTTGGCCGCTGGTTTGGCTCTTGAGGGTCGGCGCGTTTTACTGATTGATCTTGACCCACAAGGCAACTCAACCGAATGGTTAGGTATTGGAGCGCCGAGCGAGGGTAGTTTTGAATTACTGACGACTGACTGCACGCTCGATAGCTTGATCCACGACTCAAGCGTTCAGGGCGTTTCACTGATTGCAGGGTCTGGGGCCTTGTCGAAACTTGAGCGGGTGCTTGCGAAAGCCGATGAGCCAGAAACGCATTTAAAAAAACGCTTGGCTACGCTGCGAAAGCAGCAGTGGGATGTTGTCATTTTGGACACGCCTCCAACGTTAGGACTCTTGACCCTGAATGCCCTGACGGTTGCGCATCAGTTGTTAGTTCCTGTCACGACTCAGGTTTTGTCTTTATCTGGTGTCGCGCAATTGATGCAAACCGTCGATGATGTGCGTGAAAACTTGAATCCTAAGCTCAAATTACTTGGCTTGGTGGCTTGTCGTGTCAATCTGAGAACGTTACATTCTCAAGACGTTGTCCAAGCGCTGACGGAGAGTTTCGGTAAAAAACTATTAAGAACACACATTAGAGAAAATATACGACTCGCTGAGGCGCCTTCCTTCAATAAAAGTATTTTTCAATACAGTCCCAAATCCGGTGCGTCAGAGGATTACCGCTCATTGGCGCGCGAAGTCCTTTCACTTACAAAGTAAAAAGGTTATGTATGGCTACGAAGCGCACGACAACCATTGGTTCAAATCCCTTGAAATCATCGAAATCCTCGAAAGCAGAGAAGGTCAAAAACGTTGAGAAAACTGCGGCGCCACCAGCCGTAGAGGCAAAAAGTTTGCCGACGCAGTCGCCCGAAGTAAAAAAGCGTGTGCGACGGACAAATAAAGAAACCGAGGCTTTATTTGCCGAGCAGTTGAAAGTCGATGTACCCAGCGTGGCGGCAAAGGTCGAGCCGACACGGGAGGCTGACGTCTTCACTAGCGAGCGACACCGTGAAGCCATGGCGATTGTTAAAACCTGGTCGCAATGGGCTGTCGTTGCAGGACTGACGCCTGTTCCTATATTGGATGCCCTGGCAATGTCAGGTGCACAGATCAAGCTCATCCAATTACTTTGCAAGCATTACGAAGTGCCTTTCGAACAAAAAGTCGCGATAGCGGTTGCGGCTGGCTTGATCGGCGGTACGGCTACCTCTGCGATCGCGACAGGCATGACGCGCGTATTGATGAAAAATATTCCCATCGCGGGACAAATTTTTAACTTAACCGTTGAGCCAGCGCTTTCTTATGGCTCAACCTATGCAATCGGAGCGTCCTTTGTGAGGCATTTCGAGTCCAAAGGCAATCTGTCAAACTTTAAAAGTGAGCAGATGGAAGACTATGCGACGGAACAATATAAAAAAGGAAAAAAAATGTTCTTTAGCAAGAAAAGTGCTGTGCCCGCATAATATAGCTTCTCAACCTATTGAACGTGGTGTGATCCTTATATGCGTAGTTTGCTGAAATCCGATTTATTTGAATTTCTGAGTCGAGAAAGCCCGCGTGAATTAAAACGCATGGTGTGGTTGTCTATTTTTGTCGGTATTACCAACACGGCGTTGATTGGTTTGATCAATATGTCGGCAAGTGACGTCTCCGCGGGTATATCGGTGACCTGGCAATTTTTTGCTTTCGCGGCGTTACTGATATTGTTATTGATTGTGACGCGTCGTTCGAACGATGAAAACATCCGAAGCGCGCAAACCTTGATTTATCGCTTCAAGATCAAAATCATGAGCGATGTTTTTAAATCAAATCTTGGCAAGATCGATGAGATCGGCCGAAACTATGTGTTAGAAGTGCTGGCCCGCGACACGCAAGCTGTATCTCTCGCTGTGGGCGTGACGGTCACGGCGTGCCAAGCGATCGCTACGCTTCTATTTTTGACACTTTACATGGCGACGGTTTCCTTTACCGCATTCATCATCATTTCAATTGCGGCCCTTTTAATTTTGTCGGTTGGCGTTCTCGAGCTTTTTAAAGTCACTGGCCAACTCGAAAAGGTTTCTGTGAGTGAAACAGGCGCCAATGCGATTTATGCTGATTTTTTGAATGGCTACAAAGAAATCAAAATGAACTCCGAGCGCGCGTATGACATCACGCGCAATATGGTGAAAGTTTCAAAAAATGTGAACGAAGAAAAGGGCAAGCTTATTGTCGCTATCACCAATTACTTCAATAATCTGCAGGTTTTTTTGTATGTGATTGTTGGCATTATGGTGTTTGTGGTGCCGGTTTTATCAGCGGAATTTTCGATACACGTGACGACAGCGGCAACGACTGCGCTGTTTTTGGCAGGCTCTCTGTCCGGGATCATTACGAGCGTCCCCAATCTTTCACAAGCCAATGTGGCCGCACGTTCACTTCAGGCCTTAGCCAGAAGGTTGGATGAGAGCGCGCAAGACACCCCTGTTTCTCGCAAAGAAGTCTTTGATGTGGTGCATTCGATCACCTTGGAAAAGGTCACCTATCAACATGCCTCGGATGACAAACGGAAAAGCGCTTTTGTATTGGGGCCCATTGACTATCACTTCGAGGCAGGCAAGGTTTATTTCATTCGAGGCAATAATGGTTCTGGTAAAACCACTTTGATGAGGTTGCTGATTGGTTTGTATCAACCGAGCGAAGGTCGGATTTTAGTCAATGGTTTACCGATTGCAGAACCCACATCGGGCGCTTATCGGGACAATTTTGCAGTTGTTTTTAGTGACTTCCATCTTTTTAAAACCTTGTATGGCTTGCCGGTTGAAGATCATGCGCGCATACAAGAGCTTTTGCGTCTTTTTCAAATGGAAGGCAAGGTCAGTATTCACAACGGTCAATTTACTTCTTTACAGTTTTCGACAGGCCAGCGCAAGCGTTTGGCTTTGATCGTGGCGCTCCTTGAGGATCGTCCTTTTGTCATTTTGGATGAGTGGGCGGCGGATCAAGATCCTGAGTTTAGACACGAGTTTTATGTGAACATCATTCCAAAATTACGAGATATGGGTAAAACAATCATCGCTATCACGCACGATGATCATTATTATGACCGCGCAGACCATGTTTTACTGATGTCCAATGGTCGGCCCCTATAAAAAAGAGAGAAAAAAATGATATATCCCGCGATTCTTTACGTTGGTCTAGCTATTTTGGTTGGTATTGTAGGGCGCAATAGTCGTCTAGGTTTTTGGGGAGTGACCTTGCTATCGCTGGCCATTTCTCCCGTGATTTCTATTTTTCTTGTGCTGTTTTTAAGTGATCGTGAGAGACCTTTCTTTTCATTTACCAAGGGGATTAAAAAGCTGGAGACCCTTGTCTAAATTAAGCGAAGCATCTCCAGCCAATCAAACAAATCCTCCTACTTGATCAGCACAGCAGGTGAGGCAGGAATCGATCCTGGCACTTTGTTGAGCGTCAAGAGCTGAGACACGATATTTAATACTTCCCGTGAGTAGCTATTTGACGCAGCAGGCACAGTGAACTTTTCTCCTTGATACTTGACTGAAGTCAAGGCGTTTGAAGAGCTACCACTCCCTTTTTCCACCACGATGAGAGGGATCGCTGAGGAATAGTCACGTTTGAATAAAAGCTCATTATTGATGGCAATTGCATCCGAGCTCATGACTTTAATCTGGCGTGGTGGGTCCATGTTTTGCATGTTCACAAGCGTGCCAAGAAAATCAAAGACGTTGCGTGTGGATCTGAGTTTGATGACAAGTTGAGTATCTTTGTTGACGCCTTTCTTAGCCAGATCCGCAGCGGTGCCGGGGAGTAAAGGTTTTGCTGGCGTCACACCTGTCGACTGTGAGTTACAAAATGCAGACTCTGCAAAGGCTTGGCCGAGCGTTTCGAGTTCGGCCTGCTTGTTCAGGCACATCCGTGTCACAGGCATGCTTCGGACAACTTGATATTTTGTCACGCCACCAACTTTGACCTGTTCCACCACGGTTCCGGGCTGGGACTGTGAGGCTACGACCGCGACGAGGTTACGATTGAGTTCCTCGGCACTCATAGGGGCGGAGACGTTTTGTTTTGCCACAACGACTTCAGTGCTGAGGCCTGCCTGGATGAGGGTATAGAGCGCGGATTGAAAGTCAGCAAAACCTGGCAAGTTTGGATTATTGATATAGGTTGAAAGCACTACATTTTTATCGCTACGCAGCTCAATGTAGTCAATGACGAGTGAATACAGAACTGAACGGGGCCGGGTTTGATTGTTAGTCAAGTTCGCGATAACGTCAGGTCGTATATCGCCCAAAAACGAGGTCATGAACTGTGCGTTATCGAGGGATGATTGCGTAAAGTTAAAGCCGCTGTTGACGGTGAGGCCGACACTTGGTGCGTAACTAGATCCCGAGGTGGCAGCGGCCGAGAAAAAGCCGGTAACAGCGTTAGGAGCTCTACTAGCGACCGTTGAGCCCACACTCGCACTCACGCCAACACTTCCTGTACCAATCACGGAGGGCATATCAAGAAAGCTGAGGGGCATGTGTTTTGAAGCGCGAACGATATTTAGTAATACGTTATCGTTCGCATAGTCTTCTAAGACGTCTCGATATGCGGCAGACATATCTCTGAATGAAGAGGATCCGGTAGGGGCGCATCCAGATAATGCGATGGCTGCAGCAATAGGCGCCAACACCAATTTATTTATCATGTTGAGATTCTCGAGGGGTTAATACATTTAGGTATGGCGATTATTTTGCTGCAAATCGCCCAGAAGATCAGAAATACTGAATAACCTCACGCTCAAATGACAGCAATTGAGAGGTTTTGCCGCAATTTTGCGCAAAACCTCTAAAGCGTGGCGCCACAGTCTCTGCAAAAACGATCTTGTTTGTCTAGGTGGTTAGCCTCGCATTTAGGACAAGAGGTCTGGCTCTGAGGCCGATGCCCCCGTGAGCGTGACATTTCGGCCGTGACAATGCCTGTCGGTACGGCCAAGGTTCCCCAACCCATCAGCATCATGACTGAAGCGATGAGTTTACCGATATCGGTTTGTGGTGTGATATCGCCAAAGCCGACCGTGGTCATGGTGGTGATCGCCCAATACGTCGCAATGGGAATGCTTGTGAAGCCGTGTTGAGGGCCTTCGACGACGTACATCAGGGTACCCATGACCAGTACGATCATCAAGACAAACGAGAGAAAAACAAGAATTTTTTTGCGGCTGGCGTTAAGCGCGCTCGCGAGATGGGCGTACTCTTGCATATATGCAGTGAGCTTAAAGACACGGAATATCCGGATCAGTCTCAACACGCGTACATCAATGAGCGCATGTAATTCTGGGAAAAATAGAGCGAGGTAGGTGGGTAACACCGCAAGCAAGTCAATCACACCAAAAAAACTGGTCGCGTATTTTCTGCGGTTTTTGGCGCAATACAGACGGGCGGCATATTCCACACTGAATAATATGGTGAAAATCCATTCCAACACAAACAAAAAGGCATGGTAGTCACGCGCGATGTGCTGGACACTGTCTAGAATCACCACGATCAGTGAAATCAAAATGAGTGCGATGAGGGTCTTGTCAAACAGCCTGCCAGCCGCTGTTTCGTTGGTAAAGACCAGCGTGTACATCTGATCCCTGAGTGTCTTTTGCGAACGAGTCATGGTCAAGAAGCTTCCAGGTGTTGAGCGATATCGCGGGCGATGGCTTGGCCGCTGAGCCAGGCGCCTTCGACTTTTTCAGTGCTCGTCCAGTCGCCACACATGCCCAATTGCAGGTCAGGATCAAAAAGCTGTCCATGATGCGAGGCATGGTCAAGTCTTGCAAAACGCCAGAGATGTGTTTGGTATGTTTGTGGTCGGTAGCCCGTCAATGTCTCAAAGCCTGCACTTAATAGCGGTGCAGCCTCTTCTTTGGTCAGGTTTGCATGTGCGGCGCTCCATTCAGTCGTCGCGTGGGCAACCCAGGCTTCGTCAGACACGCGCTGAGGTTTGCTTGAGCTCCTGGCGATCCAGCTAAACATGCCTTGATTGATAAAAGCCGCGTCAAAATCGAAAGGGAGTCTTGCAGACCCGTAAATCATCAAGGTCCAACAGGGCGCCATGATGGCATCCCGACAACGCGCGTAGAGTGCAGCGCAGTGGGGCTGAACCAGCGGCTCGGCCTGTTTGGAGGGAATCGCCAGAACGATGGCGTCAAAGCGCGGTTCAAGTGGGCCGTGCTCTTTGGAGTGCAACGTCCATTTTGCGCCGTCACGCATCAGCTGATCGATGGTGGTGGAAAATTGGATCGTTAAGTCTTTTGCCAATTGTTTGGCGGGTGCCGTCATTGAGGGCGTGCCCACAAAACGACCCGTGGAGGCAGTGATTGCTTGCCAGCCCTTGGCGTCAAAACTCGTGATTTGTGCTTCCCAAAGAGCCGCGGCACCCGTTTTTTGCCATAGGTCGACTTGATTTTTAAAGGCGGGGTCGCGGGCTGTGAAATATTGGGCGCCGTGATCACAGGCCCAAGTCTCGAACTGACGCGTACTCATCCGGCCACCTACACCGCGGCTTTTTTCAAACATTTGTACGCGGCATCCTTGCGCCTCCAAGGCTTGGGCGCAACTCAAACCCGCCAAGCCTGCGCCGATAATTGCGATAGAGCGTGATGATTGCATGGCGGCGAGGTCCGAGTGGAAATGAGGCGAATGGTCTTTGATGCGCCATTTTATGAGTTTCGAGAGCTCATAACGCCGAGTTGGCATAGGGTTTATGCCGATGATCTCACAGGGTGGCTCGGTTTATCCTTCCTTATTACTGTGTATTTAATCTTCAAGAGGTCAGCGATGCGTTCAACACTTCATAAAACCCCAGTCAATGCTTTCCTAAAGGGTTTGGCTGGGCTAGCGGCCTCTGCGGCCATGATTCTGCCTGCGACCTCGGTCGCCCAACCCGTCAATTTCGCTGGCAAGACCATCGAATTTGTGATTCCTTTTGGTGTGGGGGGCGGGTCTGATGTCTGGGCGCGTTTTAATGCACAATTTTTGAGTAAATATTTGCCTGGCAATCCTAACGTCGTGATCAAGAACGTGCCGGGCGGTGGTTCAACCATCGGTGCGAACCAATTCGCTTCGAGCGCCAAGCCGGACGGTTTAACGATTTTGGGTACCTCCGGTTCAACGCAGTTCCCCTATTTGTTGGGCGACAAGCGTGTGCGTTATGACTACAAGGACTGGAACATGATTATGGCGGCCCCAACGGGTGGCGTCGCTTATATCAGTCCTAAGTTTGGTGTGAAATCGGTCAAGGATCTCAGCAAGCTCAAGGGCCAAAAGCTTGTTTACGCGAGCCAAGGCGCAACTTCGCTTGACTTGGTACCGCTGCTGGCGTTTCGTCAATTGGGCTTGGATGTCCAACACGTGTTCGGCATGAAGAGCCGTGGCGAAGGTCGCTTGGCGTTTGAGCGTGGCGAAGCGACGATCGATTATCAGACAAGCTCGGCCTATCTCAAAAACTCCCTGCCTTTGGTCAAAGAAGGCAAGGCCATTCCTTTGTTTAGCTGGGGTGTCACAGACGTTAAGGGTAATCTGATTCGGGATCCGGCTTTCCCTGAACTGCCGCATGTGGGTGAGGCGATTGAAATAGCCACAGGCAAGGCGCCTTCAGGTAAAGAGTGGGAAGCGTTCAAGGCCTTCTTGATCGCTGGTTTCCCAGCACAAAAATTGTTAGTCTTGCCAAAAGGCACCTCCAAGGAAATCGTTGAAGCTTATCGCCAGGCGATTCGTCAAATGTTGAAGGATCCCGACTACAAAAAGGGTGTCGCCAGCGCGTTGGGTGGTTATGATCAGCTAACGGATCAGGCAGGTGAAGCGTTGTATCGCGAAGGCACAACTATTTCGCCAGATGCGCGCGAATTAGTGCGTGAATATCTTATTAAGAACCACAACGTGAAATTTTAAATAGAAGTCAGTTTGGTTGACCCCTTGCCGAGTACTCATCTCTCAAGTTGAGTACTTGAGCGAGGGGTTGTTTTCATTTGAGTCAGTGTATGTTGTTCGCGTAAAGGAAAGTTATGTTGGAAGCCATGCAAACCGCATTTACCGGCCTGATGGCCTGGCAGCATCTTGGTTTCATGATGCTGGGTATCGCGGTCGGTTTAGCGGTGGGTATCTTGCCGGGTCTAGGAGGCATTGCCGGCATGTCTTTGCTGATGCCGTTTATATACGGCATGGACTTGATCTCGGCGATTGCGATGTTGATCGGCATGGTGGCGGTGATTCCGACGGGGGACACCTTTACGTCTGTGTTGATGGGAATTCCGGGCTCTAGCGCCAGTCAGGCGACCGTCCTCGATGGTTATCCTTTCGCTAAAAAAGGTCAGGCTGCTCGCGCACTGAGTGCGGCATTTATGTCCTCAATGATTGGCGGTCTGTTTGGCGCAGTCCTGCTGACTGGTTTTGTCATCGTAGCGAAACCCGTGATTTTGGCTTTTTCCACGGCTGAGCTATTCATGCTAGCCGTGCTTGGACTGTCAGTGGTTGGCGTTTTGTCCGGCGCCAGTGTTGTCAGAGGCGTGGTGGCCTGTGGACTTGGCATCATGGTGGGTGCTATCGGTGGGGCACCCGCGACAGGTGAAAGTCGCTTTGACCTTGAGATGGAGTATTTACAGGATGGTATTCCGCTTGTCATTATCGGCTTAGGTTTATTTGCGATCCCGGAGCTGTGTGACTTGATGCGTCGAGACAAACCTATTGCGAATTCTTCTAATTTAGGTTCGGGCTGGCTTCAAGGAATGAAGGATACGTTTAAAAATTGGTTTTTAGTATTGAGGTGCTCGACGCTTGGCACGATTATCGGTGCGATTCCAGGTTTGGGCGGAGGCGTGGTCGACTGGATTGCATATGGCCACGTCGTGCAGTCGACCAAAGACACTTCACAGTTCGGCAAAGGTGATATCAGAGGTGTGATCGCCCCAGAGTCGGCGAACAACGCCTTGCAGGGTGGCGCGCTGATGCCTACCTTGCTGTTTGGTATTCCTGGTTCAGGCAGTATGGCGGTGTTTTTAGGGGGTATGGCTTTGTTGGGTATGCAGCCAGGTCCGAGCATGGTGACCACTGACCTGAACCTGACCTACACGATTGCTTGGACACTCGCCTTAGCGAGCATTATCGGTGCCTTGATCTGTTTTTTCTTGGCGGCGCCGATTTCCAAATTGACGCATATCCCTTTCAATCTGATTGCACCGTTCATGCTGATGATTATTTGTTTCGCGGCCTTTCAGGCACGCCGCGATTTGAATGATTTGTTATTGTTATTTGTAGTCGGTATTTTAGGTATCTATATGCGTCGTTTCGGCTGGCCGAGACCTGCTTTTCTAGTTGGATTTGTGCTGTCCGGTCAAGTTGAAAACTATCTTTATCAAGCCATCCAGTTTTATGGCTGGGGCTTTGTACAACGTCCAGGCGTTTTGGTTCTTGCAGCATTGACTGTCATCTCGTTGCTGCTCGCTGTGCGTAACAGAGTCTCAGATGATGGTGCAGTCTTCAATAGTCAAGCTTCGAGCAGTGGAGAGGTTGCAGCCGTCATCAAGACCGGACCCCTGGGCGGCTTGACCGTCCGCGAGCGTTGGCCGCAATTAGCGTTTGCGATCATCATTTTGGTGGTCTTTAGTTATGCACTGATCGATACGATCAAGCTCTCGTTCTTGGGTGCAGTATTTCCCTTGTCGACATCCATCATCATGGTGGTGTTCTCACTTTGGTTCGTGTGGACTTTGTGGGCGGGCAAGCCTGGCCACAGTTCGCATTATGACCAAGAGGTCGCCGCGCATGCCTCTGGCGCCTCGGATGGCTCCACACTCTGGCCTTCATTACGTTGGTTTATTTTTCTATTTGGTACGACCGCGTTGATCGGCTTTATTTTATCGGTCACGCTTTTTATGATGTCATATTTACTCGCGAGAACGCAACTTGGTTTGCTTAAGAGTGTGTTCTATACCGCGTGTTGTATTGGGTTCATGACGATGCTCGGACATTTTCTTGTGCTTGATTTTCCGGCGGGAGTATTGCAGCACTTTGTTGCGATGCCCTGGCCTTTAAAGTAGTTCAATCATCATTTCATGTTGTTCATATCAATCGATGAGGTAAATAGAATGAAAAGAATTCTCAAGTCGTTGGTTTTAGGTGCCTGTATTGTGGGAACGAGCTTTGGCGCGCTCGCGCAGGGCTATCCCAACAAGCCTATTCGTATGATCGTGCCGTTTCCTCCAGCGGGGGCCGCTGATCAGACCGCGCGTATCGTGATGAAGGCCTTGTCAGAAAACTTGGGTCAAACCATCATTATCGATAACCGTGCGGGCGCGGATGGCGCAATTGCGGGCTTGGCTGCGATGAATGCTGCACCTGACGGCTATACGCTGTTGTTCGCAACCACGACCGGCTTGAATGGCGCACCGACCATGCGCAAAGTCCCGCCTTATGATCCTCTGACTGCGTTCACACCGATTTCTATGGTTGGTAAATTTGGTTTTTTCATGTTTGTAAACGCGAATGTTCCCGCCAAGAACATGAAAGAGTTGATCGCCTACGCCCAAGCCAATCCAGGCAAGCTCAACTATGGCAGTGGTAATGGCACGAGTATTTTGACGACAGCGCAATTCGCTCAGGAATCCAAGCTCAATATGGTGCATGTTCCTTACAAAGGCGATGCACCTGCGACCGCCGATCTGATTGCGGGTCGTATTCAAGTTTTGCTTGCGACGCCTGGAAATGCATTACAAATGGTGCAAGAAGGGCGTCTGCGAGTGCTGATGGCCTTGTTGCCTCAGCGCAGCCCGCTAGTACCTGAGGTGCCGACTGCCGGTGAGTTGGGTATCAAGGGTATGACCATTATTCCTTGGGCCGGATTGTTCGGACCTGCAGGTTTGCCTAAGGATGTCGTGGATCGTGTAGCCAAGGCCATGAAAGAAGTTTCAGGACGCAAAGATGTGCGCGATCAACTCGCCAAAATTGCCTTTGAATTACAGAGCTCCACGCCCGCAGAGATGGGAGCGTTCAACAAATCACAACTTGAGATTTGGAAGAAAACAGCCGATGCGATCAATCTAGAGCGCAATTGAAATGTTGCCCGATGGCATCCGCTCTAGGCTGATTCAAGAGGTCAATGGCATCACTCTGCACATCTTGGAGGCCGGGTTTGACGTACCCGGTCGTCCATTGATGGTCCTGCTCCATGGTTTTCCCGAGCTTGCCTATAGCTGGCGAAAGGTGATGTTGCCGCTCGCCCAACAGGGCTATCACGTTGTCGCTCCTGATGTACGTGGCTATGGACGCAGTGGTGGGGTGGGTGTCTCCTATCACGATGATTTACGCCCTTTTAGTACTTTAAATAAAGTGCATGATGTGTTGGCGCTTGTGGCCGCGTTGGGCTATCGCAGCGTTGCGGCCGTGATCGGGCATGATCAAGGCTCACCTCTTGCTGGCTGGTGCGCCTTGATGCGTCCGGATGTCTTTAGGTCGGTTGTGATGATGAGTTCGCCTTTTCGGGGCGGTCCAGTAGCGCTTCCTTTTAACACCGCAAACGAGGTGGTGAAACCGGTCTTGCCGAGTCGAATCGACGAAGAGCTCAAACTACTCGATCCACCCAGAAAATATTACATGCGGTATTACGCGACCGAGCTTGCCAACGAAAATATTTGGCATCCAAAACAAGGTTTGCATGATTTTTTACGCGCCTACTATCACATGAAGAGCGCGGACTGGGCGCCTAATCAACCTGTGCGTCTCACGGGCTTGACCGCCAGCGAATGGGAAAAATTGCCACGATACTACGTCATGGATTTGGATCAAGGCATGGCTGAGTCAGTCGCACCCGATATGCCATCGGCGCAGGAAATCGCGGCATGCGCCTGGCTCACCGAGCCTGAGTTAAAGTTTTATGTCGATGAGTACGCACGCACCGGTTTTCAAGGTGGCTTGCAAGGTTATCGGACCAATCCGGGCGATAAGGATCTCGCCGTCTTTGCAGGAAAAACAATCGATGTGCCCTCGATGTTTATCGGTGGGCTTCAGGATTGGGGTGTCTATCAAACCCCGGGTGGTCTTGAGCGTGTCGAGGGCTCTCTGACCACGCGTTATCAAGGAACCTTTCTGGTAGAGGGCGCAGGTCACTGGGTCCAACAAGAACAGCCAGAAAAAGTCAGTCAATTGTTACTAAATTTTGTCACGAGAAATACGTAATGTTGAGGTAGGATAAGCTTTGTTACCGGACGCTGTCGTTCGGTTGCCCCTCTTTGTGGAGCCCCTCACATGAGTATCACCACTCTTGACTCAGACAATACGCGTTCAGAGCATGATTTGCTTGGCAATCGTGATGTACCTTTTCACGCGTATTACGGTGTGCACACCTTGCGTGCGATTGAAAATTTCCCGATTACAGGCTTACCGATCTCGCACTATCCGGATTTGGTGCGTGCACTCGCTGAAATCAAAATCGCTGCAGCATTGACGAATCAAGAACTGGGGATGCTGGACGCAAAAAAATGCGAGGCAATTGTGGCGGCTGCCCAAGAAATCCTTCAGGGAAATCTTCACGAGCAATTTGTCGTGGATTTGATTCAGGGCGGCGCAGGGACGTCGACCAATATGAACGCCAACGAAGTGATTGCCAACCGCGCCTTGGAATTATTGGGACACCAGCGCGGACAATACGAGTTTTTGCATCCTAATGAAGACGTCAATATGAGTCAGTCGACTAATGATGTCTATCCAACTTCCCTCAAGCTCGCCACCTACCGAGGTTGTCAACGTTTACTCACGAGAATGTTGAGCTTGCAAGAAGCCTTCGAGCTTAAAGCCGAAGAATTTAAAGATATCATCAAGGTCGGTCGTACACAATTACAGGATGCCGTCCCAATGACCTTGGGGCAAGAGTTTCGGACCTATGCGGTGATGTTGGGCGAGGACGTGTTGAGATTGCGTGAGGCCTTGCCCCTGATTTGCGAAATCAATTTGGGTGCTACGGCGATCGGAACCGGTATTAATACACATCCGGCGTATGCTCAAAAAGTGAGAGACCATTTGGTGAACATCACGGCAGTGCCTCTTGAAACGGCTCCCAACCTCATCGAGGCAACGCAAGATTGTGGCGCTTTTGTTCAAATGTCAGGGATACTCAAGCGGATTGCTGTCAAGATTTCCAAGATCTGTCATGACCTGCGGTTGTTGTCGAGCGGACCACGCGCGGGGATTGGTGAAATTAATCTACCGGCGGTTCAGGCGGGTTCGAGCATCATGCCGGGTAAAGTCAATCCCGTCATCCCCGAGGTGGTCAATCAGGTCGCCTACGAGGTGATCGGCAATGATGTCACGATCAGTTTTGCAGCCGAGGCGGGTCAGTTGCAACTCAATGCCTTTGAGCCTGTCATCGCGTACTCGATGTTTCGCAGTGTCACGCACTTAACGAATGCTTTTCATACTCTCGAGCACAAGTGTGTACGCGGGATTACTGCCAATGAATCGAGGATTAAAGAGTTGTTTGACCGATCGATTGTCTTGGTCACGGCCTTGAATCCCTACATCGGCTATCAGCATGCGACCGAAGTCGCACAAGAAGCGCTCCTGACGGGTAAGCGTGTCTACGATATTGTGTTGGAGCGTGGATTGCTAACCGCTGAAAAGCTCGATGATATTTTGAAACCGGAGTCGATGACGACGCCGAGATTGCCGTTACGCTGAGTTTATTTTTCTCTCAGTACGCAGCGATCACCGCTCGCTTTACGTTCAACCATGACAGAGTACAGTTGAGGCAGGGTGGGCTTTAACTGATTTCTGATAAAGCCACAGAGATTTTCAAGTGTTGCCGGACCGAGGTGCTCAATCTCATCCAAAAAGCGATGATCTAGCAGTTCTCTAACGCGTGCGACTTGTTGTCGCAGGTAGCCCAGATCTACCAGCATGCCTGTTTTGGGGTCGGCATAGCCCGAGACCGTGACCTCGGCCTCGTAGGTGTGGCCGTGTATGCGCAGACTACCTTCAGTTTCGATGGTTCTGCGTAGCGTGTGTGCGGCTTCAAAATAAAAGCGCTGCGAGAGCTCGTACCTAGGGGTGTCTACGTTAGGGTTGTTGTCTTGGGGCTGGGTTACGCTCATCAACGAATCTCTAAAACTTTGTGTGTTTGCACGGATAGGCGCCAGGACGGATGGCTCTGGCAATAGGCAATCGCGGCGCGTGTGTGGGCCAGCCGATCTGGACCATCCATTGCCTGGAGCAGATAGTATTCAAAGCGGCTGGGACCCAAGTCATCGGGCATAAGTGTGGGTTGAGGAAAGACCAGCTTGAGCTCATGTCCTTCGCGCTGGACCCAAGGGGCACCGGCTTTTGGGCTCACACAAATCCAGTCGATGCCTTTAGGGACCTCTAGTGTGCCATTGGTTTCGATGGCAATTTCAAAGCCTTGGGCATGCAGTGCTTCGATTAAGTCCAGATCGACTTGCAGGAGGGGCTCGCCTCCAGTGAGTACGACATAGCGGTGAGCGTGGCCGGCAGGCCAGAGCGCGGCGATCTGTTGGGCGAGCGCGTGTGCGTCTTGAAACTTACCGCCAAGCGTACCGTCTGTGCCGACAAAGTCTGTATCGCAAAACTTGCAGACGGCGTTCGCACGGTCTTCTTCGCGTCCGGTCCAGAGATTACAGCCGGTGAAACGACAAAAAACCGCAGGCCGTCCGGCGCGCAGTCCTTCGCCTTGCAGCGTATAAAAAATTTCTTTGACGCTATAGATCATCGATTTTAATGCTTAAAAAAACTCAATCCCGGCATTGTAATCGCAGCGCCGATAGTCGCTGAATTGACCGGACAGGCAGTGCATTTAATGTAATCTGCGATGTGTATAGTCTCTGTTCCTATGTTGGCATCCTCCCTTCGAGATGTCTGTCGCTAAGAGGTCATGTTTTGGGCTTGTTTGAGCGTTTTTTGACCGTTTGGGTCGGTTTGGGTATTTTGGCAGGTGTGGGGCTCGGTTTATGGGTCCCAGACGCTTTCACCGTGATTGCGGGGCTGGAGTTTGCGCATGTCAACCTCGTCGTCGCGGTTCTGATCTGGATCATGATTTATCCCATGATGATTCAGATCGACTGGTCGTCGATCAAACAAGTCGGTCAAAAGCCCCGCGGGCTGTTGTTGACCTTGGTGGTCAACTGGCTGATCAAGCCTTTCACGATGGCCGCGCTCGGGGTCTTGTTTTTCGAGTATATCTTTGCACCCTGGGTTGATCCGCAGACCGCGAGCGAGTACATCGCCGGCATGATCTTGCTGGGTGTGGCGCCCTGCACAGCAATGGTGTTTGTCTGGAGTCAGTTGGTCAAAGGCGATGCGAGTTATACCTTGGTGCAGGTTTCGGTCAATGACCTCGTGATGGTGTTCGCGTTTGCTCCAATCGCGGCGTTTTTGCTGGGTGTTACGTCTTTGACTGTTCCCTGGGAAACCTTGTTGCTTTCGACGCTGTTGTATGTGGTGTTGCCCTTGATCGCAGGGGTGCTGACGCGCGAGTTGTTGATGCGCAAGTCGCCTACAGCGGTCGTGGGCTTTGTGGCGGCGCTCAAACCTTGGTCGATTGTGGGGTTGATCGCGACCGTTGTGCTGTTATTTGGCTTTCAAGCCAATACGATCGTGGCGCAACCGCTTGTAATTGGCATGATTGCTATCCCCTTGATTTTGCAGACTTATGGCATTTTTGCGCTGAGCTGGCTGGGTGCGCGTTGGCTCAAACTGCCTAAAAATATTGCCGGACCAGCCTGTTTGATCGGGACTTCTAATTTCTTTGAGTTGGCCGTTGCGGTTGCGATTTCTTTGTTTGGCTTGAACTCGGGCGCAGCTTTGGCAACGGTAGTGGGGGTACTAGTTGAGGTGCCGGTGATGCTATCACTCGTGTGGCTGATTAACCGAAGTCGACTAGCTTGATCGTCTTGTGCGTTTAGGGAATAAACCGTTGGTGAGCGTCAGACCCGTAAAAATGAGTGCTACTCCAAACAATGTGTGTAGCCCGAAGTGCTCGTTCATGAGTGTCCAACCCCAGAAAAGTCCGACCACCGGAACGAGGTAAGACACCGTCATGGCGCGTGCGGGTCCAATCTGCTGGATCAAGCGGTAGTACAGCACATACGCCACGGCCGAGCAGATCACAGCGAGTACCAAGGCTGCTCCCCAGGCTGTTCCGCTCACTGGTTCGGTTGGCCACCAGTACCACGCCAGAGGCAAGAGCAGGACACCGCTCGTGAGTGAGGAGCCCGTGGCATTCACAAAGGGGCTAAACGAAGAGAGGTGTTTTTTGGCATAGCAGGCAGACAAGGCATAGCAGACAGGTCCAAAGATGGCGGCAGTGAGTGCCAGGGTGGAGTGGCTCAGCGCCAGTTCGAACCGCTCCCAGACTAGAAATGTGATCCCGATGAGTCCGATCAGCAAGCCCAACACGCTCGTCATAGTCAAACGAATACCCAACCATAGCCAGGCCACGAGTGCTCCCCACAAAGGGGTCACCGCATTAATGACCGAGATCGTGCCCGAAGGGAGATGGAGCGCGGCGTAGGCCGAGAGCATGTAGGGCAGGCTGGAGTCTAAAAGGCCAAGCGGGACGAAATTTTTCCATTGTCGAAGCAGCATCCAGATTTCGCCTCTAAAAAAAAGCACGAGCAGAAGAACCATTCCGGCCAGCATGGTTCTCAAAAAGATCAAGGCTGCGGGTCCAAATTCGGCGACGCCGATTTGAATCAATAGAAAAGAGCTGCCCCATAAAAAGGACAATAATAAAAGCTCGAAAACGCTATGAGGACGCATGCGACATAGTATCCGCTTAAAATGATCTGATTCACTTAAACACCGCACTTGAGTGTGGCAACGTCTTGCTTGACGTTTCTTTTCTGTTGGCTATGACATACCGAAACTTACTCTGGTTTATTTTTGCTGCCGCTCTCGTACGGTTGTTGCTGCTGGGCTTTTCGCCTTTGATGGATACGACCGAAGCGCGCTATGGTGAAATTTCGCGTCTGATGGCGGAGCTCAACGATTGGGTGACCCCCTGGTTTACTTACGACGTGCCGTTTTGGGGCAAGCCACCTCTGGCGTTCTGGATGTCGGCCTTGAGCTTCAAGCTTTTCGGTATCAATGAATTCGCCGCACGTTTTCCGCATTGGCTGGCGGGGATGATCGTGCTTTGGATCCTTTGGGGGATGCGACCCCGGAGTGGTTCGACGGGAGCGACGTATGCGATCGCGTTGCTGCTCGGCTCGGTGATGTTCTTTTTGGCTTCGGGCATGGTGATGATGGACATGGCCTTGGTGGTTGGAACCACATTGGCGATGCGGGGCTTCTGGAATGGCTTGCATGGTGATCTCGCGCGGCGGGGATCGGAGCGCTGGCTGCTGTTTATAGGCCTAGGGATTGCTTTGCTCGCAAAGGGTCCGGTGGGCGTGGTGTTGACAGGCCTGCCTTGCGGAGTCTGGGCTTTGGTGTCTGGCAACTTACGCACGATCTGGCGCGATTTGCCCTGGCTTCGTGGTGTGCTGCTGACGCTTGCGATTGCTTTGCCCTGGTATGTCATCGCCGAGTTACGCTCACCTGGTTTTCTTAATTACTTTATCGTGGGCGAGCATTTTCATCGTTTTGTGAGCCCGGGCTGGGAAGGCGATCTTTACGGCACGGCGCACAAGTATCCCTACGGCACGATTTGGTTGTTCATGATGGCCGATGTATTACCCTGGACGATTCTGTTTCCGATTGTGGCCTGGCAGACGCGTGGTGCGCGTGCCGAGGTGGCCTCCTATGCACAAGACGCAACTTCCGCCTCCTGGCGGAATTATTTGCTTTTGTGGGCTTTCATGCCCGCAGTCTTTTTCACCATGTCGGGTAATATTATCTGGCCCTATGTTATGCCGGGTATGCCCGCGCTGGCCTTACTAGTGGGGGGCTGGCTTGCCAGCCGTGCTAAGCAAAATCTCGTTCGCATCAATCTTGCAGTGGGGTTGACCATCACCATGGTGTTGGCGGTCGGCTTTAATGTCAGCATGCCTTTTACAGGGCGTAGCAATGATCTCGCCGCCAAGACCTTGCTTGAGGATTATCGCTCTAGAGACCCTAAAGGACTACCCTTGATTTATCTGGGATACCGTCCGTTTTCCGCCGCATTTTACAGTCAGGGAAAAGCTCAGCTTGAAAAGACGCCGGAAGCTTTGATCAAACGACTCGACAAGGTGCCGGCGTATGTGGCGATCCGGACCTCAGATCTAGGCAGTATGCCCCCTGCGCTGATGGGAGGGCTAGAGCGATTGAGTGCGCAAGGCTACTTTACGCTGTTTCTCAAGAAGGACGCGTATGCGGCGGTGCCAGGGGTTTTACCAGCGGCAACGCCAACGTCACCAGCCAACAAATAACCAGCATCAGTGTGGAGCCCAACAACGCATACAGCAGGCCGCCCCACTGATACAGCAATCCTGAGAGCAGGGTGCCAATAAAACGACCCAGAGCGTTGGCGGCATAATAAAAGCCAACGTCCTCGGCGGCTTTTTCTGAGCCGGCATAAGCCAGAATCAAATAAGAGTGGACGGACGAATTGACGGCGAACGCAAAGCCAAAGACGCCTAAACCCACCACCACGACCCATTCGAGATGACGGACGTCGAGCCAGACGAGTACGCAAAGGATGATAGTGACCAAGGCGAGGATAGCGGACCAGTGTCGTGCGGCGGGGACCTCATTGCTCAGGCCGTCATCGCTGCGTCGCACGAGTGAGGGGGCGATAGCCTGAACAAAACCATAGCCGATCGTCCAAGCGGCGAGAAAGCCGCCGACCATCGTAAAGGTCCAGCCCGAGGCATACAGAAAGACGGGTACGCCCACCACAAACCAGACATCTCGGGCACCAAAGAGGACGACGCGCGCTGCCGCCAAGAGGTTGATCGCGCTATTTTTAGCGAAGAGCTCTTTGGCGGATTTCGAGGCTTTGCTTTTACCCATCATGGGAGGTAAGGAGAAGACGACTCCCACTAAAATCAGCCCTAGTAAACCTGCCATGGCCCAAAGCGCACCTTGAAAACCTAGCTTGTCTAGCAACAGACCGCCTAAAAAGAAGCCCACCCCTTTCATCGCGTTTTTACTGCCGGTAAACCACGCGACCCATTTAAATAGTTGGCCCGAGGCTTGTCCGGCGGTGATTTTGATCGCGGATTTACTCGCGGTTTTGGTGAGGTCCTTGGCGACTCCGCAAACGCCTTGGGCTACGACGACCCAGGCCACGGACATCGTGGCAGTCCACTCTGGCGAGAGTGCGGAGAGCAATAAAAACCCCAATATCTGCGTGACCAGACCCACCATGAGCATGCGCGAAATACCAAAGCGGGTGGCCAGCCAACCGCCAACAAGGTTCGCCACCACACCCGCCGCTTCGTAAAGCAAAAACAGAAAGGCCAACGTGAAAGGGGAGTAACCCAGTCGATAAAAGTGGAGCAATATCAGCATGCGCAACGCGCCATCGGTGAGGGTGAACCCCCAATAGGCGGAGGTCACGATGGCATAGTTGCGTGCTGCATGTGTGGACATAGAGGTTTAGATACCTTTTGCTTGCATATAGCAGGCGAGGTCGATCATGCGGCAGGCGTAGCCCATTTCGTTGTCATACCAAGCGTAGACTTTGAGCATTGTGCCGTCAGTCAACATGGTCGAAAGCGCATCGATAATTGAACTGCGCGTGTCGCCTGCATAGTCGACACTCACAAGTGGCCGTGTTTCCACACCCAAGATACCTGCTAGCGCGCCAGACGCCGCTTGGGTAAACAAGGCGTTGACCTCTTCGACTGTGGTCTCGCGCTTGAGCTCAAATACGCAGTCGGTCAGCGAGGCGTTCAGGACAGGCGCGCGCACTGCGTGGCCGTTGAGTTTGCCTTTTAAATCCGGATAGATCAGCGTGATCGCCGTCGCGCTGCCCGTTGTCGTGGGGGCGAGGCTTTGCATGGCACTGCGCGCGCGTCGCAAATCCTTGTGTGGGGCATCAACGACGAGGTTGGTGTTGGTTGGATCGTGAATCGTGGTGATCTGACCATGGCGAATACCGATGCTTTCATGAATGACTTTGACGACGGGCGCCAGACAATTTGTGGTGCAGGAGGCTGCGGTCACGATGTTGTGTTGTGCGGGGTCATAAAGGTGTTCGTTGACGCCGACGACAACGTTGAGCACATTACCGACCTTGACGGGGGCGGCGACGATCACGCGCTTGGCGCCACGATCAAAGTGGCCTTGAATGGTCTCGGGCGTCAAAAACTTGCCCGTGCACTCCAAGACGACTTCGACGCCTAGTTCACCCCAGGGAATGTCGCCAGGATTGGCATGCGAGGAAAAGGAGAGGGCGCGTTGACCCACGCAGATCGTATGCTCACCTTCGAACTCGATTCGCTCTCTCCAGCGACCTTGCACCGAATCAAAGGTCAGCAGATGGGCGGTCGCTGCGATGCCGCCTTTGACTTCATTGAGGTGTACGACGTCGAGTCGATTGTGACGGCGGGGATCCTCTTCAGGGCGATGGGCTGCGCCCAAGGCGGCTCTAAGGGCCAAGCGCCCGATTCTACCCATTCCGTTAATACCGACTTTCATTGTCAAATCTCCATCGTGACTCGAATCTTCATAGCCTCGTTTATAAAACAGACAGATTTCAAAATCATGACAGTCTTGTGATAGCGCCCGCCGGTTCACCGTCTTGGATTGTGCTTAGGGTTGCGGGCTCGGGGCTGCGCAGGACTGGAGCCACGCTAGCGTGACAAAATCCAGCGCACGCTTGTGCGTGGCTTCGAGGAAAACTTGTGGAGCGACACCCGCTTCGAAAGCCTCTTTCCATCTGAGCGCGCATAGACACCAACGGTCACCGGGTTTGAGTCCAGGAAAGCGGTAGTGCGGCAGCGGTGTCGTCAAATCATTACCACGCTGCTTGGAAAACTCCAAAAACTCTTGTGTCACTTTCGCGCAGATAACGTGTGATCCCAAGTCATCTGCCTGGGTGTTGCAACAGCCATCTCTGAAATAACCCGTCAGCGGGTCAAAAGAGCAAGCCAGTAGTTCTGTGCCTAAAACATTCATAATTCAATTCCTTCGTGTTGAGCCACTTTTTCTAAAGCATGCTCAAAGAGCGCTCTAGCTGAGCCAGAGACCGAGGTGAGATACGCGTGCAGATGCGCATCTTCAGCACTTTTATTCAAACATTCCTGACTGTACTGCTCAAAGCTCGCGAGTTGGGCGATGATTTCCGCCACGTGGCCTGGACATTCGCATAAAACACTGGTTGAAATGCCCGCGACCCGCGCAAGTGTTTCGTCAGAGTATTTACGTGCCGGAATCATCGAGCTTGGCGTGATCTCACTTAAGGCGTGGTTCGCATCGACATTGAGAACGGAGCGAATCAGTTCAGCCAACTCGTAGTCGGTGAGCGGTTCGCGTCTTACCAGCATCCCGGCAGTGCGCATCGCCTGCGCGACTTGTTCCCGACCGTAGTTGTACAGCACGATAACTTTCGCAGCCGTATTTTGACTGGTAATGCGTTGAATATCGCGCATGACAATTTCATGCAGTGTATTGACTTTAAGGAGCAAGATTTCCGCGGGTTGTTCAAAGGGAGCGGTTTGAGCGGCGTCGAAATCCGCGTAAATATTGGTGACTTCGATACTGCTACCAAGCAAACTTGACGAAAAATTTTTAGACTCGATCCGTCCTGCTAGTGCCAAGCCAATCACTGCTATTTTTACGCTCTGCGTGCTCTTTTGCCTAGCCTCACCTAAACCATTGTGGCGGTGTTTGTTGTGGAGTTGGTTGAGTGCATAGATATCCAGATTCGCAATGCTGCTAATCGCGTGCCCCTCATCGCACAACTGCTTTAAGAGCGTTGCGCGCAGGAGGTCTTCTTCTCCATACATGCGATGCTGGCCTTCGGTTTTGAGAGGAGTGAAGGCCGCATAACGAGACTCCCAGACTCTGAGTGTTGGTACAGGAATACCCGCTAACTTGGAAATGGTTCCAATTCGATAGCTGATGTTTTTAGTGCTTATGATCATGAGTCTCTCAATAAAGATCTTGTTTGAATAGGTATTGAGTAGATTAAATCATATTTTTGTTGATGAGATCTCCATTTATATAGTTTTTGAATGGATTAAATCGATATTTGACGTATAGTGAATGTTCTAAATCTATTCATCATAGGACAAAGGATTAAAAATGAGCGCGAATGAATCCAAGCATGCTCTGAGCCTTGTCGTACTTCTCGCCGGGTTACCAAGCGGCGAGGCGTTGACGACACAAGATCTCGCCCGTCACCTTGGGCTGTCTGTGTCTTACGTGGAAAACTTGCTGAAAGGTTTGCGTACGAGAGAACTACTGAAGTCAAACCGTGGGCCGCGCGGCGGGCATCGCTTTGACGGTGATTTGACGAGTTTAAGTGTTTGGGATGTTGTGTCGATCTTTGGTGGATCTGAGTTGCCTCCCGCCGAGCCCAACGATCAGGGGCATGTCACAGCGTGGTTAGAAGCCGAGTACGAACATATCAAAAACGAGTTTTTGAAAGCAGTCCCACTCTTCAAGTTACTGGGCAATCCAGGCGATGTTGACTTAGCTCTAGATTGGGAGCTGACTGCGGACGATTTCAAACCAGTATTGGATACCTTGGCACTGGGCACTCTGGAACATGATGAAGACTATGCGAACACCGAGCGAAATCTCAAGAATCATCGAGATGGCCTGGGAAGATCGTACGCCCTTTGAGGCGATTGCACTTCAGTTTGGTTTGCGCGAGGCCCAAGTGATTGGGCTGATGCGTGCTGAACTTAGAGCGTCTTCCTTTAAACTGTGGCGAGAGCGGGTGACAGGAAGACATACCAAACATGCGAGACTGCGTCCTGCCGAGATGCTCAACGGGGCGCGTCACACGGCTTGTCTCGGTCAGCCGGCTCGCCCTCGCTAGTTTTGTTTAAAGGACTCTCATGCAAGAAGATCAAAGATGTTGTGGCTCAGGTACCTGCATCATCAACGAGGAAGGGGTATGCTGGTGTGGTCAACGTTGGGACGGCGAAAAAATGTGCTTCGATACGTCGACTCCAACACCCGAAGAGCCAAGCGCCAG
>CAMDFD010000006.1 GCA_945897365.1 Bordetella parapertussis
AGGACTCTCATGCAAGAAGATCAAAGATGTTGTGGCTCAGGTACCTGCATCATCAACGAGGAAGGGGTATGCTGGTGTGGTCAACGTTGGGACGGCGAAAAAATGTGCTTCGATACGTCGACTCCAACACCCGAAGAGCCAAGCGCCAGTTCCTAGACGCGCGTATTTTGGAATGAAATGTCTATTCAAACACTGCAACCGCCCTTAACCTTGGCGAGTGACTTGGGCGCTACGATTAAGCGACAGGGTTTTGCAGTATTAAATGCTCAAAGCGTCGTCGAGTTAAGTGGAGCGTCTTTGGCTGAGCTCAATGCGCTCGAAAAAAGCTGGATGTCGCTCGCACCCGATCAATATCTAAAGGACGGTGGGCGTTATCGCTTTCGCCGTCACGGAAGCTACAAGGTTGATGCCGAGCAGGTTACTGCGGTGGCCCATCGTGCGCATTGGCAGCCCCTTTCCTATAACGCTTTGCACGGCGGCATGCACCGTTGGTTCGAACCCGTTGACACACAGATCTCCCAAGCTCCTGCTTGGCAAGCGCTCCTTAGATTTTTAGGGCATGTCGCAACGGAAATGCATGGTCCACAGACATGGTTTACTGAAGCGCACCAGTTTCGCATCGACACTGTTGGCGGTATCGGTCGTCCAACCCCCGAGGGCGCACACCGAGATGGTGTGCATTTGGTCGCGGTGTTTCTAGTGGGTCGACATCACATCAAAGGCGGTGAAACGAGGGTGTTTGATATGACGACACCTTTTGGTCAGCGCTTTACCCTTTCACAACCCTGGTCTGTCTTGTTGCTAGATGATGAGCGCGTCATCCACGAAACCACCCCGATTCAGCCAACAGAAGAAAACGGCTGTCGAGACACCTTAGTCGTGACCCTCAGGACGAAATCGTTTCTCGACGATCCCGCCATGCTCAAGGCGTGAGCGCGCTCCTATTTCTTTCGAATATTTCCGACGGAATATTGACCGTTGGCTTCGAATGCCTCAAATACGACTTCGTCACCGGGTGAAAGAGATTTCAGAAGTGCGGGTTTTTTTGCGACAAACACCATCGTCATCGGCGGCATGTCCAGCGCTTTGATTTCGCCATGACGGATTGATATTTTATTGTTGTCTAAATCGATTCGTCTCACGACACCCTCGGCCATGGCTTGCGCCAAAGCACTGCTGTTGAGGCCGAGTGTCATCCCTAAGGTGCTGATCGTTAGCCCGAACGCGAGCACATATTTTTTAATACGCATTATTTTGCCCCTGAAGTCACATTAATTTTCCCGACCATACCAGCGGAATAATGGCCGGGTAACAAGCAAGCAAAATCAAACTGTCCGGCGCGATTAAAATTCCAGATAATGTCAGCGCTTTTTCCGGGAGACACGTGCGCCATATAGGGCTCATCGTGCTCCATGTTCGGATGTTTTTTCATCATCTCTGCGTGCGTGTCCAGCTCCTGCTTGGTGCCGATGACCAGTTCGTGCATGACCTTGCCTGAGTTTTTAACTCTCAGTCTGACAACCTCGCCTTGCTTGATGGTGAGTTGATCAGGTACGAAGCGCATCGTATCCAGCATCGTGACTTCAATCGTGCGGGTCACGGCATTTGCGTCACCGCCGATGCCCCATTCCTTTTGTTCCTTTGGCATAGCGTTGGAGGCAGTGTGCTTAGCTTGATGTGCAAAGGCAGGGATGGTGAAGATCGTAAGCGACAGACCCAGCACTAAAGGAGCGAGTATATTTTTCATAAGGGATTAGTGTTTGTGTGAGCTGTTGTTAGATTGATTTGGTTTACGCACTTGAGCGTTGCCCGTGTCAGCAGTTGATCCCGCAGGCGCAGGATTCTGACGACTGACTTTCGGGGTGCTACCTCGGTATTCATAGGCTTGCGTACCGGGTGGTTGTTTGTACCAACCCGGATCTGAGTAGTCATCTGGTTTTAAGTTCTCGCGGACTTTGAGCGTGGTGAACATGCCGCCCATGCCAATCGGACCATAGGGGCCCGTGCCTGCCATCATGGGGATGGTATTTGGGGGCAACTCCATTTCCATTTCCTTCATGTCGTTCATCCCCCGCTCTCCCATCACCATGTACTCATGAACGATTTTTTGCATGCGACCCACCAAACCTTGGTGGTTGATACCAATCATGGTTGGGACCTCATGTCCCATCGCACCCATGGTGTGGTGGCTCTTGTGACAATGCACTGCCCAGTCCCCCGGCTCATCGGCGATGAACTCGATTTGACGCATCTGACCGACTGCGATGTCTTGTGTCACCTCTGGCCAACGGGCAGAAACAGGCACAGGCCCGCCATCCGTACCGGTAAGCTCAAACTCAATGCCATGCACATGGAACGGGTGGTTCGTCATTGTGAGGTTGCCAACCCGAATGCGAACGCGATCGCCAAGCTTGGCGACCATAGGCGAAATGCCGGGGTACACGCGACTGTTAAAGGCCCAAATATTAAAGTCCAACATGGTCATAATCTTGGGCGTCTTGCTGCCTGGCTCGACATCAAACGCATTGAGCAGCAAACAATAATCACGGTCGACTTCACTGATATTGGGGTGCTTGCCCTTGGGGTGGGTCACCCAAAAACCCATCATTCCCATCGCCATCTGCGTCATCTCGTCGGCATGAGGGTGGTACATAAAAGTCCCGGGCCGTTTCGCGATGAATTCATAGACAAAGGTTTTGCCGACAGGGATAGACGGTTGGTTGAGTCCGCTCACCCCATCCATGCCGTTCGGGAGTCTCTGACCATGCCAGTGAATGGTGGTTTTTTCAGGGAGTCGATTGGTCACAAAAATTCGGACGCGATCGCCTTCAACGACTTCAATTGTGGGACCAGGACTTTGACCGTTATAGCCCCACATATTGACCTTGAAGCCTGGTGACATTTCACGGACAACAGGTTCAGCGACGAGATGAAATTCTTTCACGCCCTCATTGGTACGATAAGGCAATGTCCAGCCATTGAGCGTGACGACGGGGCGATAGCGTGCCTCGGGACCCTCTGTTTCAGGACCGCGCCATGGCGGTGCTGTGCCGGCGCTCGGTTGATAAATCGGCTCGGGCACATTGGCCAGGGCATGCTTGCTAACCGCAGTTGCGGTGACCGTGCCGGCCAGGCCGAGGAGTGCGCTGTGTATAAAGTCTCTGCGTTCCATAGTATTTCAGTGGCCTTTGCCAGTAGAGCTGTTAGTGTCAGGACCGCCGACATTGCCACCAGGACCCGCATAGGGCGCGCCTGCAAGCAATGCCCTTATGTCCGTCAAGGCGATCCAAAAGGATTGTTTGGCTTGCGCGACGGCGAGTTCGGATTGCATCTTGGTCTGCGCTTTGGCAATTAAGTCCCAGGTGCTGATAAACATGCCGTTGTAGCGCATGAGCGCTTCTTCTTCGGCGCCGCTATACAAGTTTTGCAGCTTATTCAAAATATCTGAGGCTTGCGTATGGGCTGCGCGCAAATGTTCACGGGCTTGTTGTAAATCGCTTTTCGTCTTGATGCTCAAGCGCAGCGTCTCGGCCCGTGCTTTGATGGCTTTGTCGAGATCGTGGTTCCAAAGGATTTTTGTGCGATCCAGTACAGGAATCGCGTTGGTCCAACCTGAGCTTGCGCTTAACATCGTGTCGAGCTGTTTTCGCCATTGTTCGAGCATGGCGGGACCGACGATACGCTCGTAGTACTGCGCCTCTTTTTCCAAGAGGCTGAACTGTGGATGGCGGGCCAGCATGTCGGCGAGTTGTTGCTCAAGTGGCATCAGGAGTTCTGACAAGCCGCCTAGGCTGGCGGGTTTGGGGAGGGCGTTTGGTAAGCGCCAGTGCTCGGAGCCGACCTGTGCCAAGAGTTTCTGACGACTGTTAAAAGCGGCTTGATCCGCGAGTAAAAGTTGATTGCGTGCGGACTGGTAGCCGATCTCGACATCGATGAGTCTGTTACGGCCCCAGTTACCGACCTTTTCCATTCGCTTGGCGAGTTCAAGCGACACACTGGCTGCTTCTGCGATGCGTTGTTGGATGTTGAGCCGCTCTTTGGCGGAGACGGCTTCGAGCCAGAGTTTGTGGGTGGCTTGCTGTAGTGCGAGGAGTTGTGCGTCTCGGGTGAATTGTTCGATACTACTGATAGCCTGACCTGTCAGAAGATCGGCGTGCAGCGTGAGCAAAGCTTTACGAGCGAGCTCTTCGGTGAGTTCGGGTGCAGCGGGATCTTCCTTGAACGCTCCTATCGTCAGATTTGAGTCGCGTTCTGTAAGCGCACTGCGACTCCGCTCGGCTTTGAGCAGATCAATATGACCGCGTTGGAAACGCCCTACGTCTGTGTTCGCGTTACGCCATTGTCTGAGATCGTTCTGTTGCGCGGCCTGAGCGTGCGCCAGAGCGGGCAAACTGAGTGCGGTCACGGCGAGCAAGACTGTGAGCCCATGCTTGAGTCCGGGGTGGACGAGTTGGAAATGCATCGTTGCCTGTGTTGCGTTCAAACGTTGGGATGTCCGGAAGGGAATCTCCCCATCCAATGCATCTAATGTAGTGCTTGATGGTGCAAGCGGACGTGACGCTAACATTACAAAATTGTTATGTTGAGCCCACTGTCTTGCGCAAGCTGAGTGCTAAGGTATAGTTCTTTGGGGTTTTAGCGCTAAGCCTATCCGTCAAGACACTGATTTTGGGAGTTCTTCCTGTTGAAAATTTTGCTTGTCGAGGATGAGCCTAAAACGGGCGATTATTTACGCCAGGGCTTGCGCGAGGCCGGTTTTACCGTCGATCTCGTTCAGGATGGTCTTGATGGTCTGCATCTCGGAATCGAAGGTGATCAAGATTTGATCATTCTGGACGTGATGCTACCTCGCATGGATGGCTGGGGTGTTTTACAAGCACTGACTCAAGCTGGGATCAGCACACCTGTGATATTTTTAACGGCCAAGGATCAGGTCGAAGAGCGTGTTCGAGGACTTGAGCTCGGCGCGGCTGATTACCTTGTTAAACCTTTTTCTTTTGCCGAGTTGTTAGCTAGAGTACGAAACGTTTTGCGGCGAGGACC
This sequence comes from Bordetella parapertussis, assembly GCA_945897365.1. Classification (GTDB taxonomy): domain Bacteria; phylum Pseudomonadota; class Gammaproteobacteria; order Burkholderiales; family Burkholderiaceae_B; genus Zwartia; species Zwartia parapertussis_A. The sequence continues at coordinate 5,044 of CAMDFD010000006.1, forward strand.
TGCCGCAATAGAGAGCGTAGTTTTGCAGGTGGCAGACCTCGAGGTCGATCTGCTTAGACGCCGCGTTTCACGTGCTGGGAAGCGGATTGACCTCACGCCCAAGGAGTTCGGTTTATTAGAGTTGCTAGTGCGCCGCCAAGGTGAAGTCCTTCCGCGCTCGTTGATCGCCTCCCTAGTATGGGACATGAATTTCGACAGCGATACGAATGTCATCGAGGTTGCGATGCGTAGATTACGCGCCAAGGTCGATGAAGGTTTCGAGATTCGACTGATTCAGACGGTGCGCGGCATGGGCTACGTACTCGAAGCGAACAGGGCGGCTTAATGCTCATACGTTTGACGCTTGTTTCCCGTTTGACGATTTTGTATGCCTTGATCTCGGCTTTGGTGCTATGCGGTCTCGGGGTGATGGTCGCACGTGCAAGCTATTCGCATTTCGTTGACTTGGATCTGGCATATTTGCAGGGCAAAGCGAGTTTGGTTCAGCGCGTTTTAGCACAGACCTCTGAACCGAGTGCTGTGCGCGCGTTACTGGCGCAACAGATGGACAGTCAAGAGGGGCTTTATATTGCGCTGAGTGACGGCCCATCGTCAGGGCCCATCGTTAACGGTGTGGATTTTTCTGCGTTGAATGCCGCCAAAGTCCCGCTCGACACTTCTTATGACTGGCAAGCAGGTCCTTTAACATTGCGCGGCATCAAAGTGCCGTTACAACAAGGCGGGTCTCTGTTGTTGGGTTTGGATACGCATCATCACACGCACTTTATGACACAGCTTCATTACACTCTGGCGATTTATTTGTTTGTCGCCACGCTGCTCAGCGGTCTGTTGGGTTGGTGGGCTGCGCGACGCGGATTAGCGCCCCTGCGCATCATGCGCGAACGCGCCCGCAATATCGATGCGCGTCAGTTAAATGTCCGGATGCCCACTGCGGACAGTTCAACCGAACTCGTAGAACTCGCCCAGGGATTGAACCTCATGCTCGAGCGACTGGAGCAGGATTTTGAGCGTATCTCGGTGTTTTCAAGCGATTTGGCGCACGAGCTTCGTACCCCGATCACAAACCTATTGACGCAAACACAGGTCACACTCACGCGCGATCGCGATGCCGAGTCGTATCGGGATATCCTCGCATCGAATGCCGAGGAATTTCAGCGCTTGGCGCGCATGGTGTCTGATATGTTGTATTTGGCCAAAACAGAGCATGGACTTGAATTGCCCAACCGGGAATCGCTCTCGCTGGCGATAGAGGTGCAGGCTCTATTTGATTTTTATGAGGCTGTCGCCGAAGAGGCCGGTATCGGCTTGTCGCTTCAAGGCGATGCGACGATTGTCGGTGATCGACTGATGGTGCGGCGTGCCATCGGTAATTTACTCTCCAATGCGTTGCGTCATGCCCTCAAGAACTCCGTGGTCGAGGTTATCGTCACGCGCTTGCCTGATGCGGTTGAGTTGACTGTAAAAAACGCAGGTCACCCGATCGATGAAACCGTGATTCCGCGTTTGTTCGATCGTTTTTATCGCACGCAAAAGTCTCGTCCGCATCCCGAGCAAAGTGGCACTGGATTAGGCCTTTCGATCACCAGGTCTTTGATGCTGGCACATGGCGGGACTATTACGGTCGTATCCAATGAAAAAAATACCAGCTTTACGCTGGTATTTCCAAGGGCCCCATAAAGTCCGAGCCTATTCGGTAATAATTGATTTGCTTGTCACTTTTTGCGTCGCGCCACCATCAGCACGTAATTGCCATCTTTGTAGTAACCCACACGAAAATTTAAGGGCTGGATGTCTGTACGTTGTGCATAGGCGCGAATGAGGTCGGCTTGATAGCTTAGAAACGCATGATGTGGGATCGTAAATTTACCAAACATAGTCGTGTCGAACTGCTGGCTCAGCGGGGTATAGCTGATCCCGGTCTCATCCTGCACGATTAAGGGCGAGTGCTCCAAAATAGCGCGTGCGATGATGTTGAAATTGGCGTTTTGAGGAAGATGTGAGGCCGCTTTGAATAAGGTGGGATTGACTGACATTTGTTGAACAAACTTGATGTTTTGGGGAGCCGCTTGTAAACCTTCATTGGAGAGGTCCATCCTGAGGTAGTCTAAAACAATGGGTTTGCCGTTTTTGGTAGCGTTAAATCGCACGGAGTTCCAAACGGGCGTGTCTTGTGAGAGCTCTTCGACCTCGCTATGTGCGTTGACTCTAATCGGGGTCACGCGCTCAATGTCAACGCCTTGGAGTTTGAGAAAAATGGCGATGAAGGTACTGGCGCCAATCTTTCCTTGGCTGGCGTAGAAGTAACGGTCAAGGTAGGAGGTCACAAAAAAACCGTGTGTACCGTAGAGCTGCCAAGCGGAAATCAGCTGTTCGAGACTTTGATCTGTAATCAGGGGGGAGTACCCTGCCAGATTCATTGGTCGACCGGCATGCTGCATCGCCACCATCACATAACGTTTAGCTTCAGGAAAAAGCTGATAAACGGTTGTGAAGTCTGGGCCCGAAAAGGGGTAGAAAATAGTATCAGCGCTATCGTTGATGTGCTGTTTGGCCCAGTTTTCCATCGGTACGCCGATTGTTTTGGTGTACTCAGCCCAATTGTTCTGCACCTCTTGGGTGTAGATTTTCCACTTTAGATTGTCACGAATCGCACTTGGCAAACCTGAAGCAGGCTCTTTGCCGGTGAGAAGCGTCGCTAAATCCTGAAGTTGCGATGCAGATAGAGCGGGGGTCGCTGCCGGTGGGGCAACTGAATCGGAAGGAGATTGCGCGTTGATGGACAAAGTCACAGCAAACATCGAGAAAAGCGCAGTGAGCTGTCGGGCGAAGGAGATCTTTATCATTATTATGGATGTGAGCGATATGGGCTGAAATATCTCTAAACCGACAATTTTAGATTAAATGTATATTCAATAGCGTGTCTGATGGCACAACCCAAGCAGAATTGGGACTCAACATGGAGAATTCCCTTATGTTTGAAAGGTTTATAAGAGGTCGATCACTCGAGACCATCAAAAAAACAGCCTTGACTTTGTTGTCTGAAAAGGGCGAGGCCAATGCGCAAAGCATCGCGACTAAGCTGCTTGAAACCTTTGGATCGCTCGATCGTGCAGAGCAATTAAGTTTTTTTGAGTTCATGGCTCTGCGCTTTAGTCCTGATCCAGTCGCGGTGCTTGTGGCTGCTCAACGCTATGCCGATCAGCCCGGCCACGCCAGCTTAGTGAGTTTATTCCGTACGGTAGAGCCTGCGCGACAAGAGTTATTGAGACGTTTAAATCGCGCACCTGGAGGAACGCATGCCATTGTTCAGATGCGTGAGCGTTTGCTTACGCATTTGAAAGCGCATCCAGAACTCAAGTCAGTCGATTCAGATATTCAACATGTCTTTAGCTCTTGGTTTAATCCCGGATTCTTGGAACTTCATGAAATCACCTGGTCTTCGCCAGCAATTCTTTTAGAAAAGATTATCAAACATGAGTCAGTCCATGCGATTGACGGTTGGGACGATCTGCGTCGTCGCTTACAGCCCGATCGAAAATGCTTTGCTTTTTTTCATCCTCAGCTTCCGGGCGAACCATTGATTTTTGTCGAGGTTGCACTCGTCCCGACCATTGCTCGGGAAGTAGGACCTTTGCTCGATAAAAAGGCGCTTGCAATTGATGCAAAGAAGTTCAAGACGGCCATATTTTATTCAATCAGCAATTGCCAGCCGGGTTTGAAGGGCGTGTCATTAGGTAATTTCTTGATTAAACGCGTGGCTGAAAAAATTCAACAAGAGATCCCTTCGGTTAAAACGTTTTGTACTTTATCGCCCATTCCGGGCTTTACGAAATGGTTGGATTCAGGTGTCAAGATTGAGCAGTTTGATCTGACTCCTGTTAAGCGTGCCAAGGTTGAGGATGCATTCAAGTTGCTGCGCGCGAGAGGACAGTCGTGGTCTAAAGTGCTGACTGCCGGCTGGTTCAGTGCGACGGTGAGCGAAACGGAAAAAGCGGCATTGATGCGGTTGTGTTTTATTTATCTCACACAAGAGACATGCTCGCGCGAAGGTGATGCGGTGGCGAAGTTTCACCTCTCCAATGGCGCTCAGCTCTACAACATTAATTGGGCGGCGGACTTGTCTAAAAAGGGCGTGGCGCAATCCAGTAGTCTCATGGTGAATTATCTCTACGAGCTTGATGAGATCGAAAACAATCACGAAGCTTTTGTGAACAAGACCGTTATATTTGCAAAAAGTTTGGAAAAGTTGGTTTGAACGTCCCAATCAATGTGGACCCAAATAACCGGAATAACCTAGGGTTTATAAGGTGGTATTAGGTGGTTTTATCGGTGTAGACTGTTCAATCACAAAAGCTGGTAGAGCTTTTAAATTCATTTAAGCAAGGAGTAAACCATGGTGAATAAACTCATTCGTAATGTCGGTTTGGCACTTGGTGTGTTGGCAGTGGCCGCCTCACCGATTGCTTCGGCACAGCAGTGGCCTGTCAAACCCGTGACTTTTGTTTCACCCTTTCCTCCAGGCGGTTCTGTTGATCCTTTGGCGCGTTTGTTTGCGGCGAAATTATCCGAAGCACTCGGTCAGCAGTTTATTGTCGAGAACCGGACCGGCGCTTCAGGCTCGATCGGGACAGGTTATGTCGCCAAGGCACCAGCCGATGGCTATACCTTTGTATTCGTGTTTGATACGCATGCGACTAATCCTTATTTGCTGCCAAAGATGACCTTTGACACGGTCAAGGATCTAACGCCAGTGATGTTGGTGGGTACAGCGCCGATGGCTTTTGCGACTGCGCCTTCCAAGCCCTATAAAACCTTTGGCGATTATGTTAAAGCCGCCAAAGCTAAGCCTGACAGCTTGAGCTACGGTTCAGTCGGAAGCGGTAGCTTGGGTCACTTGGCGATGACGCTGTTACAGAAAGATGGCAACTTTAAAGTTGTGCACGTCCCCTACAAGGGCGGTGGTCCAATGTCCATTGACATCATGGGTGGCCAGATCGATGGTGGCATCGGTTCAGTCGCTGTGTTGGGCAACCATATCCGTAACGGAAAGATGCGTGCGCTCGCTGTGACCGGTGAGACACGCGCTGCCTCCTTGCCTGATGTGCCGACCATGGTCGAACTAGGCTACAAAGGTTTTTCGGCCGAAGCCTGGTGGGCGATTTACGCACCTGCTGGCACACCCAAAGCCATTATCGACAAGCTCAATGCCGAGATCGTCAAGATCACCAAGCAGCCTGATGTCAACAAGCAGTTGACCGTGACGCTTGGAATGAACTTGAAGGCAAGCTCGCCTGAAGCCTTGGGTAAGTTCACGGCTTCCGAGATGGCACGCTGGTCCAAAGTGATCAAGGAAAACAGCATCAAGCCTGATTAATGCTCAGGACTAAATGTCTTAAGAAAAACGCCCCTCGGGGCGTTTTTTTATGGGGCTAGAAAATGATGGATATCGCCTGAAGATTTGGATGAGGATTAGATCCTGTTCATTCCTCGGACTCATAATGCGATTTAATCCGGAGTGCATCAATTTGCTTCAACACTTTAGGTAAATCAGCGACTGTATCAATCAGAAAATTTGGCTTGCCAGCTGACAGTTTGAAGGAAACCTCGGCGCGAATGATGTCTTTTTCACTTTCATCCAAGCTCAGCCATTCTGCATGCGTGAGTCCGGCCTCATTGCCACTCGCAATCACACCGACAGTCCAGCAACCACTGTTGTAACCCTCGAGTAATCCGGGAACGGTGTCATCGACTTTAATGACTGATGTCGCAGGCCAGACATTCAGATCCAAAAAACATTTGTACATGCCAAGCGGGCTCGGACGAGACTCATGCAGATCGTCGGCGCACACAAGATTATCTGGAATAAAACCTTGTTGTTGGACAAGAGGTAACACGACATTCATGATTTCACGATTGTAGCCAGTCGTCGTGCCGACTTTGATGCCTTGGTCGCGCAAGATTTCAAGCGTAGACAAAAAACCAGGAATCAATAGTGAATGATCTACCACGGCTGCAGCATTCATTGGGGTAAATACTGCATAGAGCTCATCGGTATCCGAGTCTGTAAAGGGACGATTAAACTTATCTTCCCACTGCTGTAGGATGTGAGGTAAGTTTCCGAGTGTATTGATGTGTTTCCATTTAGGTAAACCCATTGGGCCACGGGCGTCTTGGATGCTCAGTTCGATACCGTACTGCGCAAAGAGGCGAACAAAGGCCTGCATCGGAGCATGGCTACCAAAATCGATAATCGTGCCTGCCCAGTCAAATACAACAGCGCTAATATTTGGATTTTTATAGACGTGATTACTCAATTCAGATTCCCCATTGATTCATGACTTCTTCGGCTAGGCCGAAGGCGGTACTGGCGCCGGTTCCGCTAATGACGCTCACCACGCGGGTGTGAGTATCAGGCGCTAAGATCAAGGCGTCGGTATCGGAGCGTCCGACTGGGTATTTTCCGATCCAGCGTTGCTCCACTTGATAATTGTCGATACAAAGTGTGCGTTTAAGTTGCTCGAGGATGAGCGTATCGACGCACTCTTGCGCAAATGGCTCAGTATCCTGAGCGGGATGATGAGAATCACCCACCACCAAACTGCCGTCTTGGCTTTGTACAACGATCAAATGTATGCCGGCCTCAAGACAAGCTTTTTCTTCTTGGTTGAGTCGATCTAAAAGAGGTTGATGGCAATTTAATCCTGTATATCCTGCATAACGCACCAGACTGAGGTCCGACATCACGGCGGCCTGAAGCGTCAGCGGCTTGGTCGGTTTGACGCGTAGCATCTGGAGTTGGGTATGCGTCAAGCGGTGAGGCGCAAGATACGGCTCCGAGATGCCATTGACCTCTGTGCCTGGACACAATACTAATTTGTCAGTATGAAAAATATGGCTTGCAGTTCTGAGTTGCGGTAGATTGATTTCAAGCAATTCATGATCAAAGAAAAAATCCACCTTCAGGTGTTGATTGAGCCATTGTGCTAGTTGACCAATCGCATCTTTTGACTCCACACGTAATTCATGAGGACTATAAAGACCTCCAAGAGCGTTTTCGCCTCTGATTTCTGGAAATCGCTCACGGATGGTTTCGGCAGTTAAAAGCGAACAGTGTTCGCCCATGTCGGACTTTTTAAATGATTCAAGGATGTCGATGGATTCTTTACGTTGCCCAACGACGATGAGACCTTGGTGACAGATCGGAATACCGGCTTGGGGAGCGACTTCAGCCCACAAATCTCTCGATCGCATGGCACGCCGCCAAGTATCTCCTGCGCGTTGTCCCGTCACGGTAATAAAGCCGAAATTTCGAACGGAGGCACCCGTACAGCGACTATTTTTCTCCAGAACTGCAACGCGTAAGCCGCGTTTTGCTGCCATCCAGGCATGCGCTAATCCAACAATACCAGCACCAATGACCACTACATCGTACTTAGTGAATTGCATACAAAGGTTCCGCTGTTACGAAGTTTTTTCCGCGGGTTGATTGCAGCGCTTCTTTGATTCGTGCATCAATAGCCGGATTTTTATCGTTTAATAAAATAGGTTGGTAGCCTAGTCGAATCAGCCATTCCTGAAGCTCCCATTCGTCGTTGATAATGGGCTCCATCGATGCTCTCAAATAAATACCAAGCTCTTCGGAGGACTCGCGCGCAAGTTTGTAAACACGTGGCAGCCATTTGGCACAGGCTTCACCATGAGAAACTCCGCGCAGAATCGTTTCTTCGTAGGACAGCGCGTGGACGAGCGCAGTTTCGGTCAGCGCCATGGCTTGACCTGCCCAAAGAGCGGCCTGACTCATTTCCGCCCTCAACGTGATGTCATGAGGATGCTCAATCAATCCTGGTAAAACACGGGTAATTTGTTGTGCAGCCGACATCGAAAAGGCAAAGGCTTTTGGGACGCGGTTTCGATTCCAAATAGCCTCGAGTGCATGCGCCAGCGCATCGACCCCGCTATCGCGTGTCACTGTCCAAGGCGCGGTGAGACAAAGTTCAGGATCGATGACGGCCCAATCAGCCATTGCCGCACTGCCAAAAAAGGAGTGCTTTGATCCGCCGTTTACGTCCCAAAGCGTTGCGGTCGAAGAAACCTCGCTACCCGTTCCAGCCGTCGTTGGCATGAGCAAAAGGGGACAAGCGATAAAGTCTGCAATATTGCATGTCCGATCTAATACCTGCGCAATGGAGGTATTAGGCGCAAGAGCAATACGCATTGATTTAGCTAAGTCAAGCGTACTGCCCCCACCAATTGCAATGAGCGTAGGCAGATCTCTGCCTGCATGACCAGACCAAAACTGATCTCGCAGTTGGTCCACAATCTCAATTGTCAGGAGTCCATTGGGATAATATAAGATTTCTTTTAAACGTGAACCGAACATTGCTCGTATCTCATCGATCAGTATTCGATTGGCATTGGAATGCAGTACGATCACGACCGGTCGGTTACCGACCAACAATGGCACATTGTGACGCGCGCCAATACTAAAAGATATTTCAGGTTTAGCATCGCTCATGTCACACGTCTCTGCAGAAAGGCTGGTGTACAGCTAGAAACTTTGAAGAATTTTTCAGGCTATGAATATTAAATGTCTTGGAAAAAAAAGTGAGATCAAGAAGGGAATCATTCATACGACGACCTCTTCATCTTGTTCTACATTTTTGACATTCATTGCTCTGTAGGGCCAGTGAATGATTTTTAATTCGCCAGAGTAAGTTTCGACAATTGCGGAAAGACTTTCGACCCAATCACCATCGTTGCAATACAAAATTCCATTGATATGACGGATTTCGGGTTTGTGAATATGCCCGCAGAGCACACCGTCATAGCCGCGACGTTTAGCTTCGTCAGTCAAAATAGTTTCAAATTGTGTGATAAAAGAAACTGCGTTTTTGACACGATGCTTGAGGTACTGTGATAAAGACCAATACGACATACCAAACTTATGACGTAAATGATTAAACGTATTATTGAGTTTCAATATAAAGGTGTACAGAGAATCACCTAGGTAGGCGAGCCATTTTGCATGCTGGATGATTCCATCAAAAAGATCCCCATGCGTCACCCAAAGCTTTTTGCCATTCAAAAGATCATGTACTGCCTCATCTACGATAGCAATATCACCAAACATCATGCCGGCAAAGGGACGTAACGCCTCGTCATGATTACCCGCAATGTAGAGAACGCGTGTTCCTTTGCGGGACTTGCGTAATATTTTTTGAATCACGTCATTATGACTCTGTCGCCAGTACCAGCCCCGTTTGAGTTGCCAGCCATCGATGATGTCACCGACTAGATAAAGGTACTCAGAATCGTTGTACTTTAGAAAGTCAACCAAATATTCAGCTTTACAGCCCGGAGTACCTAGATGAATATCCGAAATCCAAATGGACCGGTATCTTTCGTGGCATTGAGCTGGAGTGAATACTTCAGTTGAATTCATAGAGGCCATTGTGATTAGAAATGATGACGTTTTTATGTCGAGATGATGACGTTTTCGTGACAGCTTTGTGTTTGATTATTTTTGAGGACAATTTCATGCCAAAGGCATTCTGTTCTTCGAACGATTTCTTCCCAGGATTGTTGTTCGGCTGTTGTGACGGCTGCATTGCCTAAGCGGCGAATGAGAGACTGGTTAAGTAGGGTATTGCTCACGGCTTGGATAAATGCCTTTTCGTCACCAGGATCGACTGTGATCCCGTTGTCGCCGGAAATGATCAGGTCCCCCGCCGCTGCGTGTCGATAAGCGATGACGGCAAGTCCGCTTGCCATGGCCTCGATTGTGACGTTGCCAAAAGTTTCTGTCAGGCTGGGAAAAACGAACATATCTGCGCTTGCGTAATATTCAGCAAGCTCAAGGCCACTTTTCTTTCCAACAAATATTGCATCAGGACATTTTTTCTGTAGAGATTCTCTTAAGGGGCCATCCCCCACGACAACCAGTTTGGTTCTTGGCTCAATATTTTTTGCATGCAGATAACTCTTGATTAACAGATCAAGATTTTTTTCAACAGCAAGTCGGCCCACAGAGAGTAAAACGACATCGAATGGTTCTGCGTTCCAAGAGGTCCGTAACTGATTGGATCGTAATTGATCAGAAAAATGGCTAGTATCGACCCCTCTGGGCATGACGCGTAAGTTGTGTAAACCCGCGTGTTCAAGTTCTTGTTTAAGTTTTTCTGTCGGTACCATCGTGCAATCAGTGGCATTATGAAAATATCTCATATATGCCATGATGAGTGGTTCGAGAAAGCCTAATCTGTAAAAAGAACTATATGCATGGAAGTTTGTTCTGAAATCCGAGGTCACTGGAATATTCAGTGAACGAGCGGCTCCGGCGGCGGACCAGCCCAGAGGACCCTCTGTCGCGATGTGCACGATATCTGGTTTGGTTTTACTCCAGCGATCCAAAAGCATCCTTTTCGCAGGTATCCCCATTCGAAGCTCGCTATACAGTGGAATAGGGAAGGACTTGACTAAGACGTCTTGATTTTTATGTTGTATTTGATGTGGTTTCAGATCTGAGGGTTGCTGAGGTCTGATGACATTCACTAAGTGATTATTTTTTCTTAGTTCGCCAACAAGCATGGAGATAGTGTGGGCGACGCCATTAATCTCTGGCGGGTATGTTTCTGTGACAACTTCGATGTTGAGCGGAGAGAATGAATGATTGAGGTCTAGGGCCTGTTGCCGTTGGTTCTCTGTCATGGCCGCGAATCCAAGTTGATCTGGAGCTACTTTACTGGCTCTCTATAACCATTTGATGACAGTTTGAATTTTTTTCTTTGCCTTTGTCACAACACTTTAATATCTCTAGGGCAAGCTTGAAAATTAGGGGTTTCATTCAGGGGTGTAGATCGCCAAAGTCAAATGATGACAGCTCAAATGATGACAGCTCTTAAAAACTTTTAATTATTCAATCTTTGTGGAGATTTATATGCAAACACTCAAGGAGCAGCTTGCTGTTCAGCGATGGGATGATCATCGTCTCTATCACCATAGCCGGATCAATCAAAGTTTGCATTTAATTAGTGCGTTGTCATTCATATTTTCGTATGCGATGTTGTTCATCAATCCTGTAGTCGCCTCTCTTGTGGCATGGTCAGTTTCAATGACGACGCGTCAAGCGGGCCATTTTTTCTTTGAGCCAAGAGGTTACGATCATGTCAATCAGATGACTGATGCGCACAAAGAGGACATCAAGGTTGGTTACAACATTCAGAGAAAAATTGTTCTCATGAGTATTTGGCTCGCCGTGCCTTTTGTTGCTTACTTTTACCCATCGGCGCTAGTTTGGGCAGTGACTTCGAACGAGCATCATGACTTAGTGGGCTTGACGGCCATGTGGTGGCTTTATCTTGGTGCGGCAGGTCTTTTGTTTAGAATGATGCAGTTATGGATTCAAGACAGCTTGCTCAGTTCGTTAGCTTGGGGTTTGAAAATCATTACCGACCCTTTTCATGACGTAAAGCTTTATTACAAAGCGCCTTTTTACCTCATGAAAGGCGAACTGATCGATCCTATGGAGCACGTGCATTCAAAGGTTTAAGCATTTATTTCAGTCGCTTTTATTTCAGTCGCGTTCGCAGTATTTCGAGCGCGACTGAGCGTCGGACGGATTTATTTGTTTGACTCGGGGCCACCCACCACCAGCCATCGTTGCGCATTGCCATAGCTGCGGCGACAAAGCGTTTCGTAAACGCATCAAAATCCTCGTCGGTAAAGCCAAGATTGAAAATCATCCGTCCTGTACCGACCCAGCTCAAGCAAATGCCCTCTCGTCTTAAATAGAACTGCAGCATCCAGTTGAAGCGGCTCGGGACTTTAAATAATACTGTCCACACCGTACTCATCGAAACCATCTCAAGCGGAATCTCAAGTTTTTTAAACTCTTCATTGATTTGCTCGCAACGTTGTTGCCAAGTTTGATCAATCGTGGCGTAAATTTGGCTAACTTCTGGGGTCTCTATTTTATGAAGGAAACTATTCATTGCACCCATCACATAAGGGTTTGCATTGAATGTTCCGCGAGAAAAGCACAGGTCGGCGGGTTGGTCATCGCGATACCGCTTCATGATGTCTGCACGACCACACAATATTCCGATGGGCAAGCCTCCACCTATGGTTTTTCCATAGGTGACTAAATCGGCTTTAATGCCGAAGTACTCTTGTGCTCCACCTTTCGCAAGTCGAAATCCTAAAAATACTTCATCCATGATGAAGATAATGCCGCGCTCTGTGCAGATTTCTCTAACCGCTTTTAACCAGGCGGTATAAGCTTGGCGATCATAATGCGCAGTGCGTCCGCCATCCAACAACATCGAATCTGTTGGTGCCGAACGATTGGGATGCATGGCTTGTATCGGATTGATCAACACGCAAGCGATGTCTCGCCTGCGTCGCAGAACACGCAGGGTGTTATCATGCATGTCCCTCAGTGTTAAGGTGTCGTCAGAGGGCGGCATAGGGTTGCCAGGTCCGGGTTGTACATCATCCCACCAGCCATGGTAGGCGCTCGTCAGCCTCACGATTTTACGTTTACGTGTTTGGTATCGTGCAACTCTGACTGCTTGCATGACGGCCTCAGTGCCTGACATGTGAAAGGTTACCTCGTCGAGACCTGAGATTTCAGTCATTCTCCTTGCATTATCGAGCACACAGGGATGGTAACCACCAAGTACAGGACCCAAGGCTTCTACCATTGCAGAACCCTCTTTAATGCATTCTTTATAAAAATCTTGACCAAATAAATTGACGCCATAGGCACCACTTACATCTATATAGGACTGTTGATCTAAGTCTGTGATCCAAACGCCCTGCGTTTGCTTGTAAAAACTACCGATTACTATATTTTTTTCAATGATCTCTCGAAACTGGAAGGGAACACGATAGCGACTGGTGAGCTGAAGGTCAGACAGGAACGGTTTTGCCTGTGCTGTCATGGCCAATGTTTTTGGACTTTTTGTTTTAAGTGTTAAGGACAGCTCATGAAAAGCGATTTTTCGTTTCTTGGAAATATGGTCAGGAGCCCCATCGACGGTAAACCATTCGTCTTCTTTGTATGAATAGCCCTTAATCCAGCCTGAGATCCGCTTTGCCCAGCGCAAGTGTCCATTCAGGCCAGGGGACTTCGCCAGAGAGAGTTGAAGTCGCTGAACTAAGGATGCAACAAGCCATAAAGTCAGCACTGTCACAATAATGTATTGAAATAGTTGCAAGATAGTCATATTTGAAATTCCATACACAAGATGTTTCTTTTTAAACAACCTGCATGACTAAATGATGAAATTCACACAAGTTATTAGAAAAATATTTACAAACGAAGATATGAATTTCTTATTGACTAACCGCATCCCAAGGCATGCTGTTACCGTTTTTATGGGGTGGTTTAGCAAAATTGAGCAAAGATGGATTCGAGATCTTTCTATTTCAGTTTGGAGGGTTTTTACGGATTTAGATCTTTCGGAGGCTAAAAAATCTCATTTCAAGAGCCTTCATGATTGCTTTATTAGAGAATTAAGGGAGGGTGTTCGCCCGATTAACGACGATGAACGTTTTCTTGTGAGTCCATGTGATGGCATCGTGGGCGAGTGCGGCCTGATTGAGAAGGGTCAGGTTTTTCAAGCAAAAGGATTTCCCTATCAAGTCTCTGAGTTATTGGGACCACATGTAGATCCTCAGAGTTTAGAGGGCGGAACATATGTGACGTTACGCTTGACCTCGGCGATGTATCACCATTTCCACGCACCGTATTCAGGCATTATTGATCGAGTTATCTACCATTCTGGCGATACTTGGAACGTCAATCCTATTGCCTTACGCAGAATTGAAAAACTGTTTTGTAAAAATGAAAGAGCGACGATTTCAATGACAATTGGCTCGGCAAATCATCGAATCTATCTTGTTCCTGTCGCTGCAATTTTGGTCGCCAGCATTCGTATTCACGGACTTGGCATCACATTTCATAATCGTTACAAGGGACAGCAATTATTCAACTCCCACTTACCTTGCTCAAAAGGGCAAGAACTGGGTTGGTTCGAGCATGGTTCAACGGTGATCGTTTTCGCACCTGCGGGCTTCAAGCTCCTGCCAGGTGTTAGCAACGGCGCTCACATCAAAATGGGCCAAGCACTCTTTGAATTTCCCGTGGTTAATTCTCCGCTTCGAAACCAAGACGTTTTTTGTAGCGAAGGTTCATCTGAGAAACTGTTAAAAGCATTGGAAAATCCACGGTATTAAAATCGGGATCCCAAGCAGGCTCTCCACAAACTTTAACGCCTAGTTTTAAATACGCCTCAATGAGTGCTGGGATCTGAGCAGGAAGTTCAGAGTTCACTCGCTCTGTTGGATAGGGGTAGTGAGGAATCACACTGAGGTCACGATTTTGTTCAGTCATGCTGCGGACATTTCGCCATACTGTCGCGGCAGTCACACCGTCATCGCGCAAGCTCACGCTTGCACAGCCTAAAACATATTGATATTTGTTGACCCTGACAATGTTAGCTAAGCCAGTCCAAAGCATCATCAGCGTCGGTCCATTGCGATATTCTTCATCAATGCAAGCGCGACCGAATTCGATCATTTGATGTCGGATTTTCTTCAATCCAGAGAGGTCAAACTCTGATTCTGAGTAATAGCCCCCTGCCAGGTAAGCCTGTTCGGGTCTGAGTACTCTGTAGGTTCCGATGACGCGATTTGTGCTCTGATCTCTTACCAATAAATGATCGCACCATTTGTCATATTGATCCTCATCAAGATCAGAAGCATGATTAAGAAATTTGGCTCCATATTCTTCAGTAAATACGCGCCGTCTTAGCCTTTGTGCTTCTTCGATATCATGCTCTGTTTGTGCTAGTCCGAAACTTAGAGATTGATGTTTTGATTTTTTCTGTTGATATACATGCAAGTCTTGTTGAGTGTGGACTTGAATCTGCATCTTTTTCGATCTCCGATAGTTTTTAGGATGATCAAAGATGGGAATTTCAATTCAATGACGGTTTGATGAATAATTGATGACAGTAATGAAGTTGTCATTCATACGTCATGTATTTGGTGTGTAATTAACACATGACAGTTTTGTATGATTCGTGAATACGTCTGGGGTTGAGCGATGGGTAAAAAACAACAGAATTTGCATTTTCAGTCAATCATTGGGCAGGCAGCTTTACGCCAGGGTCGACGTAATGTCCTCAAGGGTGGCTTGGGCTTAAGCCTACTTGCTGTTTTTCCTGAGACCTTGACGACCGCGTTTGCATCACCTGTCTCAAGAAATGCTCAGCCTTCGCTTGGATTTGAAGCAGTTCAAAAAAGTTTACTAGACGATGTCTTATTGCCTGAGGGATACAAATATACGATTTTGCATGCGACAGGTGATCCGATGGCGTCGGGCGTCTCTTCTTATTCGAATCGCGGAATGGAGAGCGATGATTGGAGTGGGCGGATAGGCGACCATCACGATGGGATGGAGTTGTTTTATATCGATGAAAAGGGTGGGTACTCTGACAAACCGACGCAACGTGCGGTGCTTTGCGTGAATCACGAAAGCTCTGCTGATGCACATTTTTTGCATCCAAAGGGTCAAACTTCTGCAGATATAAGTGGGAAAAAATTCTCTCAGTTCGGTCATTGGGATTTGGGAAATAGGCCAAAATCCGAGGTGGTCAAGGAAATGAATCTGCATGGTGTATCGATTGTCGAGTTGGTGCGAGAGGGTGCGCATTGGAAGTATCTTGTCGATTCTCCTCTCAACCGAAGAGTCACACCTGAAACGACGATGTTACTGAGTGCGCCCTCCGCACATCTCGGTCAAGTGAATCAATTAATGAAAACGGCCTTTGATGTGACCGGTCGATCCAGTCGTGGCACATTGAATAATTGCGGTCATGGAAAAACGCCTTGGGGTACCTATCTAACGTGCGAAGAAAATTGGGCGCGTTATTTTCAAATAAGTTCTAATTCTGCATCGTTAGAATTAAAGCAAGTTGCAGCGCTCAAGCGCTATGGCGTGGTCTCGCAGCCTTTGAACAAAGCGATGAAAAAAGCATTTAGCCAAGGTTGGCATACCGTATCTGAGACGGACCATCGTTTTACGAGATGGAATATCGCGTTGTTAGGCCCAGAAGCGGAAGCCGATTTTCGCCAAGAGGCCAATACGTTTGGCTTCAATGTAGAAATCGATCCTCTCGAGCCGACCTCTACACCGGTTAAGCGGATTGCAATGGGACGTTTTGCTCATGAGGCAGCCGTATGTTCAACTCCACAAGCAGGTGAGCCTATCGCTTTTTATATGGGGTGTGACTCGCGCAACGAGTACATCTACAAGTTTGTCTCCGATGCGCGCTGGGACCCGCAGGATATCGGCGGTGGTATCCGAGCCGGGGACAAGTATCTGAGTGAAGGACGGCTGTACGCTGCCCGTTTTAACGTGGATGGCTCGGGTGAGTGGCTTGCGCTTGATTTCCAAGATCCAAGAATCCGTGGGTTTGAAGGTTACCGTTTCTCAAATCAGGCGGATGTTCTCGTGCACGCTCGTTTCGCCGCCGATGCTGTAGGCGCGACCCCGATGGATCGTCCTGAGTGGGGCGCGGTCAATCATCGCAATGGTGATATTTATTTCGCGCTCACGAATAGCAATGCCGCCAATCGAACGCCTGTGAAAGTGAATGCAGCCAACCCTCGGGCCTATCAAGACCCGGATGGTAAAAAGGGATCTGGAAATCCGCATGGCCATATCATTCGTTTTCGTGAGAAAAATTTGCGTTCGAGTGACACCACTTTTTCCTGGGATATTTTCCTTTTTGGTGCAGAGGAGGACGATTCTGCCTCGAATTTGTCTAAATTAACGACTAAAAATAGCTTTTCCTCCCCCGATGGGTTGTGGTTCAGTCGGGCAACAGGTATTTGCTGGATTCAGACCGATGATGGGGCGATGACCGATGAAAGTAATTGCATGATGCTGGCAGCGATCCCCGGAGCGGTGGGGGATGGTGAAAAAATCACGATTGCCAACGTCATGCAAGCGGGTGCAGACAAGATAGAAGGTATACAAGAGACTTTTATAGGGGCAGCGCTTGGTGAGGCGCGACTCAGACGATTTTTAGTTGCTCCAAAAGGTGCGGAAGTCACTGGTGTGACAGAAGCAGCAGATGGGAAAACGCTTTTCGTTAATATTCAGCATCCCGGTGAAAAAACGCCAGCTTTGGGAAAAGCTACTCAATTCGAGCTAGAGAGCGCTTGGCCTGGTCATCGAGGATATGGGCAACCAGGTCGTCCACGTTCAGCGACCATCGTGATTCAGCGTGAGGATGGCGGGATCATTGGGCTCTAAGGTCTGCCCGTCATCAAACTGAAATATTGGGTCGTTAATGTGTTGTACATTAGTTTTAGTTATGTGTAGTAATCGCTATTTAAATGCGGTTTTAGTTAATGGGAAATTTCATGGCTGACAAACACCTTTCATCGCAATTCGATATTGAACTCAACGCTCTCTGTAGCAATCTGCTTGAAATGGGTGGGATGGTCGAGTCTCAGATTTTGGATGCCACCAAAGCATTTTCAACCATGGATATCGAGTTGTGCAAGGTTGTGATCGATCGCGAAAAAAACATCAATACAAAAGAAATGGAAATTGATCTGGCGTGTACTGAAATTATTGCCAGAAGACAACCTACGGCCCGGGATTTACGTCTGGTGATGGCGGTCTCAAAGGCGATCACCAATCTTGAGCGTGCCGGTGATGAGGCTGAGAAAGTTGCTAAGAGAACACGTCGAATTATTCGAAGCGGTGCTGAGCATAAAATCAACGTTGCAGAAATTATTATCTCCGGACAGCTTGCGCTTAAACAGTTGCGTCAGAGTTTGGATGCCTTTGCAAGATTAGATCGCGAGGCAGCGGTTGAGATCGTATTGGACGATCGTCAGATTGATGAAGAGTTCCGAGCTTTTGTTCGCAAACTCACCTCCTATATGACGGAGGATCCCCAAACGATCGCCACAGGGCTGGATATGCTGACGATTGCTAAATCAATCGAAAGAATTGGTGATCATGCCAAAAATATTGCCGAGTTTGTGATTTACGTCGCAGGTGGTTACGATGTGAGACACTCTCCTAAAAACGAGTTGCATAGACGGGCCGCTGAGGAATAATGCGGCCATGACACATCGCATCCTGATCGTTGAAGACGAACTTTCTATTTCTGAACTGATCTCTGTCAATTTGACGCATGCTGGATACGATGTTCAGCAAGCCTATCAAACAGAGGAAGCGAGTCAACTCATCAAGGACTCCTTGCCTGACTTGATGATTTTGGATTGGATGTTGCCCGGAAAGTCTGGCGTTCAATATGCCAAAGAGCTTCGTGCCAATGAAAGCACTGCTAGCATTCCTATATTGATGTTGACAGCCAAAAGCGAAGAGGCTGACAAAGTACAGGGACTCGATGCGGGTGCTGACGACTATATGACCAAACCTTTTTCAACCAAGGAATTGGTAGCTAGGGTCAATGCACTGCTTAGACGTCATAGTCGTGTTCCAACAAATGATGAATTGATGACTTTAGGGGCTTTAAGGCTCGATCCCGTCACGCATCGTGTGACGGCTGAGTGGCCGCAGTCGCCTCGCCGTGAAATCATCGTTGGTCCCACAGAGTTCCGGCTTTTGCAATTTCTGATGGGCGCTCCTGAACGGGTTCATTCCCGAACCCAACTCCTTGATCAGGTCTGGGGAAATGAGGTTTTTATTGAAGAAAGAACGGTAGATGTTCACATCAGAAGACTTCGCGTTGCGCTGGCAGTGGCCAAATGTGATGTTTATATTGAAACCGTCAGAGGTGTCGGGTATCGTGCTACAAGAAATCCAACAGCAGTGAGCGTTGATAACGATCATTGATGATTCATTGATTCGCTCATATATTGTAGGGAAGCATGAAGCTTTATCTCGGCAGATTTTTGGCATGGATTGCATGCGCGATTGTTCTTGGCTGGTTGGCGGGACAATTCGCAGGTATGTCTTTCGCGTTGATGGTGGGTATCGCTGTCATGGCATTTCCCTTAGCCAAGGGATACTCTTATCTCGAAAAACTCCAGCGACTGTCTGTCTCTGAGCTTAGCCATTCATCCCCGCGGGCAGCCAGTACCTGGGACGATACTTTTTCTAAAGTTGATCGTCTATTGACAGACGCACGCGCACAGATTCATTCATTAGAGACGCGTCACAATCGATTTATTCAAGGCTTTCAAGCCTCCCCAAATGGGGTGGTGATGCTTGATGAAGAGCTCCATATCGAGTGGTGTAATGCCAGTGCTGAAAATTTTTTCGGTATCAGTTTTCGTAAAGATAGCCGTCAAAACATCAGTTTCTTGGTTCGCAATCCAGATTTCGTCAGTTATCTTTCGTTGCGTCGCTTTGAGCATCCGATTGTGATTCAGAAAATGGGTTTTGCCCATGAGCTGTCCATCGCAATTCAGGTCTTTCCTTTCGGTGATGAACAGCTGTTATTGTTGGCGCAAGACGTCACAGATTTACAAAAAACTGAGGCAATGAGGCGTGATTTTGTTGCCAATGTCTCTCATGAGATCAGAACGCCCTTGACGGTGTTGATTGGTTTTCTTGAAACCATGCAATCGATTGAACTCTCTCCTGAGCAACGTAACCGTTATTTTGGTCTGATGATGACCCAGTCTTCACGGATGAAAAGTCTTGTCGAAGATTTGCTGACACTCGCCAATCTCGAGGCCAACACGTCGTTTGCTCCGATGCAGGAGTTTGATGTGGTTGCTGAAATGGCGAGTTTGAAAGTTGATGCTGAAGCACTCTCTGCGGGACGGCACAAAGTTATTTTTGAAGTGGCTTCCGATCGAGGACTCTATGGTGAGCGTCGGGAATTGCATTCGGCTTTTAGTAATCTGATTTCGAATGCGATTCGCTATACCCCTGAGGGTGGTCAAATTAAGGTTTCTTGGGGTATGAACCCGAGTCGCTATGGGATTTTTGCGGTCACAGATACGGGGCCTGGTATCGATGCTATTCATCTCCCGCGTATCACTGAGAGGTTTTATCGTGTCGATGGCAGTCGCTCACGGGACACCGGAGGGACGGGTCTCGGTTTGGCGATTGTCAAGCATATCGCGACACGCCATCATGCACAGCTGATGATTACGAGTACGGTGGGCGAGGGTAGTAAATTTACACTCAAATTTTCACCTGAAAGGTGCTGCGATCCAGCAGGATTTCAATTAAGGTAGCGATATAGGTTCAGTCGATCACCTCAATCAGGGATAACGCTTGAATATCGATATTGCCTCGCTTTACTTGATTTTGGCACTCTTTTTCTTTATGTTGCCTATCGCTGTCTATCTGGCGACGGCTGAGTTTCGTGACCGGCAAGTGTATTGGTGGTGTATCGGCGGCCTAGGGACGAGCTTAGGTTTTTTGCTGATAGGGCTCAGAGGTCTCATCCCCGATGTGCTGAGCTTTTATGTCGCGCACGTTTTTTTCGCGATAGGCTTCAGTTTTCGCTCCCTGTCTCTGCGACTTGAGATATCGACCAATATTTCCCGCGCGGCATTGATTTATGCCGTGATCAGTACAGCATATGTACTTGTTTTTTCCTTATTGGTTTATACACAAGCAAGCGAGTTTTATCGCTTGGGCTGGGCGCATACCTATCTATTGTTAATGTCTTTCGATCTGTTATTCATTAGCCAAGCCATCTATAGCGAACTCAAAAATAAAGGTGGCAAGCTTATTGCATGGATGGCGATTTTTATTTTGGTTGGCTTGCTCGTCAGGATGGTGGGTTATCACAGTGAGCGCGGTGGTGCTGGGGTATTTGAAAAGGGGATTGACCAATACATCGGAATCTTTTCCATCTTGATGGGTTATTTTCTGGGTAATTTTGGCTTTATCCAGCTTCGCTTTGAAAAATTTTTGGAAGTTAAAAAAGTCATCGATGTCCAGCTCGCTGATACAAACAGCAAAAACAAGTCGCTAGAGGATATTCTCGAAGAAAAAAATGAATTAATGCGGATGCTTTCTCTGTCGGCGAAGGCAAACAGCATGGGGACGATGTTAGGAGCGATCGCGCATGAGATCAATCAACCCTTGAGTGCGATTCGGCTGAATACGGAGTTGTTGATGACGCTGAATCGTCGCGCCGGCGATCCCGAAGGATTCCAAACGTCGCTTGAACATATTTTGCAGGATAATGATCGCGCTGCAGTTGTAGTGTCGAGCCTACGTAACTTCTTTGTGAAAGGTACGAGCGAATACTCGCCACTGGATATGAGTCGTTTGGTGACCGAAGCGCATCGGATTCTTTTGCCTGAGGCCCTTTTGCATGGCATCAATGTTCAAGCTGAAATCGAAGAAGATTTGTGGGTGAACGCTGATCAGAATCAGCTACAAATGGTGGTATTTAATCTGATTAATAACGCGATGGACGCTGTGTCGAGCGTGTCGTGTGAGAAGCTTGTTTTTATTCGTCTGTTTCAGCGCGATAGTAATATTTTTTTCGAGGTCAGTGATCACGGACCTGGCGTACCCAGTGATCGCATCGCGACTATTTTCGAGTTGTTTCACACAACCAAAGAAAAAGGCATGGGCATGGGTCTTTGGTTGAGTCGCGCCATCATGGACTCGCACGAGGGTGCGATCAAGCTCTTAAAAGGACCGGAAAATGAAACCTTATTTCAGATTTCGCTTCCAAACTATTCGCCTACTGTTTAATTCTCCAGCCCGCTGGGTTTAGTTGCAAAGCTTTTTATAGAGTGGATCGGATCTTATCCGTCAGTGCTTCGAGTAGTGAGGCTGATTGTGTGTTTGCCTGCTGCTCGATCATCCGATAGAGCGTGATGATCTCGGCACCCGTTGCCGTGAGCGCCGTGCCGCCGCCCTGCGCGCCACCCGTCGCAGCTTGCACCACAGGCTCTTTGAAATACTGATTCATTTGATCGACCAAAAGCCACGCACGTCGATAAGACATGCCTAGTTTACGACCGGCTGCTGAAATAGAACCCGTCTCGGCGATCGCTTCCAGGATGGCGATCTTGCCTGGTCCGAGAGCGATTTCGTCGCCACATTTGATTCTCAGTCGAAACTGAGCGACCACGGTATTTGAAGCGGAGGGGGTGGGCATTTTATTTTTAGCGCATTTCAAAGAGTTCTTGGTGAAAGCGACGACTCGGCAAGCCTTCTTTTAAAAGCCCGCGTCTGATCGCTTCGCCAAATCCTGTCGAGCCACAGAACCAGACGGTGTGCTTGAGGAAATCAGGAACGTTTTCACAGATTGACTGCGCCGTTAATGCTGGATGTTGACCGCTGACAGAGAGATGTAGTGGGATGCCAGCTTGATGCGTCAAGGTTTGTACGCGTTCGATGAGTGCATGATCTGATGCGCGTGCACTGTAAAAGAGTGAAATCGGTTGCTGGGATGGATGGGGTGCGTGAGCCAACGCTTCAAGGCGCGATAAAAAGGGTGTGATACCGATGCCGCCAGCAATCCAGATTTGAGGTCCTGGGTACGCAGCGAAATCGAATCTTCCGTAGGGTCCTTCGACCGTGACAGGATCGCCCACTTTGAGCGTGTGACTCAATGTGCGAGTGTAATCGCCCAGTTGCTTGATATAAAAGGTAAGTGTCGCGTCATTTTTCCAACTGGAGGACAAGGTAAAGGGGTGATGTCCCTCGCGGGTATCAAAGGTGACAAAAGCAAACTGACCTTCTTTGTGTCCTTCCCAAGGGGTCGTGAGTAAGACCTCTACTTCGGTGACTTTGCCGTCTTCATGCACGTGAATTTGATTGATTTTTCCGGATGCGCGGTGACTGGCTCCAATTTTTTGAAAGAGCGAAATCAGCGCTGCCGGTATTCCGATGAGCAAAAGTGCACCCATGAGGAGACCAATCGGCGTGAGCCAATCGATTTTTCCAAAAAGAATCAGCGTGTGAAAGGCCAGGATCAGGTAAATCACAGCCAGGATGCGGTGTGTTTTAAAAAAATATCGATAAGGAAATTTTTTCCAAAGTGCGAGCACGGCTAGAAAGAGGAGTACGTAAAGCGCCCATTCGCCCAAATCCTTGGCGAGATCTTCGAGGGGATTAAAAAAATTACTATGCTGGAAAAAGCCAAGGGTACCTGCAGGAGTCGCAAAGTCTTTTTTGTCGTATATACCTAGCTCAATGAGCCATTTGTATTGTTTACTCAGCCAGTGCGCCAACGCAAAGAGTGCTGCCGCGATACCTAGCCATTTGTGGAGACGGTAATGCGTGTCGAGTCCTCCAACACAACGTTCGACCAGGCGCAGTCTTAGCGCGAGGATCACGCCAACGCTCATCGCCATGAAAGACATCACCCCCGTGTAATACAACAAGGACTTGCGCAACGCCCAAGGCGCGAGCGTGCGCTCTACATCCGTCAGACTGACCCAGTACAGCATGGTGCCAAGTACCATTAACAACAGGCAAATCCACTTGATTCTTTTCATACCAACCGTAAAAAGGATTACTCGGCGCTGAGGTTATTTTCCTTAATGATACGACCATAACGGGCTTGATCACTTTTGATACGTTGTGCAAATTGCTCAGGCGTCATTGGCCAAGGGGTTGCACCTTGCGTAATGAGTGTCTTCTGTGTGTCGGGCAGGGCAAGCACTTCACGTAGATCAGCCGATATTTTGTTGATAATGGATGTCGGTGTACCAGCCGGGGCAAGCATGCCAATCCACGAGCCTGTATCAAAGCCCGCGTACCCACTTTCTGCAATGGTGGGTAGCTCTTGAAGGGCCGGGGACCGGCTGGCGCTGGTCACGCCAAGGCCTTTGAGCTTGCCAGACTTGACGTGTCCGACTGACTCCAACACAGTACCAAAGTAAATATTCACATGACCTGCCATGAGATCAAGCGCAGCTGGACCGCCGCCTTTGTAGGCCACGTGAAGCATTTTCGTTCCTGAGGCTTGTTGAAAAATCTCGCCCGCGAGGTGAGGCGCTCCACCTGCTCCCGAGCTGGCGAAGGTGATTTTACCGGGCTCTTTCTTTGCGGCCTCCACAACATCTTTGATATTTTTCCAAGGTAAAGACGGGGTCACCAACATGACTAAGGGAAGCTCTGCGATCATGCCAATCGGGGCGAAGGCCTTGTCAGGGTCATAAGACATTTTTTTATACAAGGCAGGATTGACAGACTGTGTTCCTACATTACCCACGAGCAGTGTGTAGCCATCAGGTTTAGCTTTTGCCACCAGTTCGGCACCGACTCGACCCGCTGCGCCTCCCCGGTTTTCGATAATGACAGGTTGTCCCCATTTCAGAGAAAGCTTTTGAGCCACTAGTCTGGCACCGACATCAGTACCGCCACCGGGAGGAAAGGGCACGACCACCGTGACAGGTCGGCTAGGATAAGGCGCTGCTGACTGTGCGTGTGCGGTAGTCACAGCGCCTAAGGCCATCAGAGAGGAAAAAAGCAATGCTGAGGTGCGCGAAGTGGTCATAACATCTCCTGTCTACGATTGTCGTGAGGGCACGACTTTATATTTATAGCTCTCTATTTAGGGAGCTGGATCCTAGTATATTAGGGAAGCATTCAAATAAAGACAAAAATTATTCAATCAATTGGAGACAACCATGATTCGTCGCAAACTTTTGGCCACAATGTTGGCCTTAGTCGGAACCACCTTCGCAGGCGCGGGCTTTGCGCAAGGTAGCGTCACTTTCACCAAACCGGTCAAGCTGATCGTCCCGTTCGCGCCGGGTGGCACGTCGGATATTCTCGCGCGTATGATTGCGCCCAAGTTATCGCTGACGCTTAAACAGACCGTCGTCGTTGAAAATCGCCCAGGTGCCGCTGGTAATTTGGGTGCGTCGATCGTCTCCAAATCAGAACCTGATGGTCATACGCTTTTATTGATGGATCTCTCCTCGCTCGCGGTCGCTCCACACTTGTACACGACCTTGACTTACAACCCAGTCAAGGACTTGGCGCCTGTTTCAATGATCAGTTTTTCTCCCTATTTGTTGGCAGTCAATCCTAAATTGGGCGTGAAAACCGTTGCAGAGCTTCTTGCCTTTGGTAAGAAAAATCCAGATAAGTTGGTATTCGCGCATGCGGGTGTTGGCTCAGGCAATCAAATTGTCGGCCTCGAGTTGGCGAAATACTGGGGCCTCCAGTGGGTTACCGTACCCTATAAAGGGGGCTCGGCAGCGATTAATGCTGTCCTAGCGGGTGAGGCCAATGTGATCGTGAATGGCTCAACCGCAACCTTGCCCTATGTCAAAAATAATCAGCTTGTTGCCCTCGCGGTCACTGGAGATAAGCGCTTTGAGTCCTTGCCAAACGTTCCAACCTATGGCGAACTCAAATTGCCCGCGGCAGACAGCGGCAGTTGGCAGGGCGTGTTAGTGGCTTCTGGGACGCCGGCTCCAGTTATCGCTAAGCTCAATGCAGAGATTAATGCGATCCTCAAAGACCCTGAAGTGGTCGCAAGGATTTCTGCCCAAGGCGCTAAGCCCGTGCCGATGACACCCCAAGCGCTTGCCAAGTGGATGCAAGAGTCTTCAGTCAATTTCGGCAAAGTTATTCGCGAAAACAACTTGAAGATCGAATAATTCAGTACATAATTGAGAGTTTTTTAGGAGCCGTTCATGTCGTCGTTGTTAAAGCCCATTCGATCCTGGTTGTTTGCCCCGGGTATGGATGCACGAAAGTGCGAAAAAGCCGTGCAGTCCTCGGCTGATGCGTTGATTCTTGATCTTGAGGACGCTGTGGCTTTGTCTGAAAAGCCTAAAGCACGTCTGATGTTAAATCAACTCGTCAAATCCGTATCACCGGAGCGCCAAGTGTATGTGCGCGTCAACGACTTCATGACCGGCATGACCGCTGAGGACTTGCGTGCGGTCTGTACAGGTGGGCTCGCTGGGATTGTATTGCCCAAGGCGGAGTCCGCCGAAATGGTGCGGATTGCAAGCGCCATGATTGACGAGTTGTCTCGCGCCGAAGGCTTGCCTCCAGGTCAAATTACGATGTGCGGAATTTTAGAGACGGCGCGTGGTGTGTTGCGTGCCGAGGAGATCGCGGCTGGGGGTGGGCGTTTATCCACGCTGATGTTTGGCGCCGGTGACTTTACCGGGGACTTGGGTATTCCGACTTCTAACATCGGTCCGCATCTGGTGAATGGAAAAATCCAAACGGCGTTGGCGTGTCGCGCGGCTGGAATTCGTCCGCCTGTGGACACGGTCTTTTTTGATGTGACGGATGCCGCCGGCTTTGAGGCGGATTGTCTTCAGGCCAAGGGTTTGGGTTTTCAGGGCAAAGCCGTTATTCATCCTAATCAAATTGCGACGGCGAATGCAGTGTTTTCGCCTTCGGCTGACGAGATTGCGTATGCCCGACTGGTTGTAGACAGTTTTGCCAAAGCTGAAGCTGAGGGTGTCGGTGCGATCCGTGTCGAGGGTAAGTTGATCGACTATGCCATGGTTAAAAATTCCCAGAAACTTCTGGATCTTGCCCGTGCCTTGAAACTCGCAGACTAACAATGACGATGTCCGACGCTTCACAATATTCAAACAATACCCAAACTGCAGCAACACACACTTCATCTGCAGGTGCAGCGGCGAATGCTCGGCCACTACCCCTCGAAGGCATCAAGGTGCTTGACTGTGCAAGACTCGTGGCAGGCGGCTGTATCGGCACTCTGCTTGGCGACTTTGGCGCCGAGGTGGTCAAGATCGAAGCGCCCGGCAAGGGCGATCCCTTGCGTGGCTGGGCAGTCGAAAAAAAAGAGTTTTGGTGGAAGGTCTACGCTCGCAATAAAAAGAGCATGACCTTGAACCTGTCTGTTCAAGAAGGGCGGGACATCTTGCTCGAGATGATCCCGCATTTCGATGTGATGATAGAGGGCTTCGTGCCTGGCAAGCTCGAAAGCTGGGGGCTCTCGCCCGAAGTCTTACTCAAACTCAATCCAGGACTGGTGCTGGTACGCGCCTCAGGCTGGGGACAAACGGGTCCTTATAGTTCTCGCCCCGGCTTTGGTACCTTGATTGAATCAATGAGCGGTTTTGCGCATATGACGGGTATGCCGGATGGTCCTCCGACTTTGCCGCCCCTTCCACTCGCGGACATGACGACTGCGTTGTACGGTACGTCCGCCACCATGTTTGCGCTGTTTAGTCGCGAACGCCATGGCGGTCGAGGTCAGGTGATCGATTTGTCGATCTATGAGTCGATGATTTCGATTCTAGGTCCGGCGGCGGCCGAGTATCAGCATTGTGGTGTGATTCAACAGCGCCGCGGTAATCGTGCGCCGACCAACGCACCTCGTAACACCTATCAGAGTGCGGATGGTAAGTGGATCGCGATGTCAGCGGCCACCCAGTCGATGGCTGAAAAGACGATGCGTGCGATTGGTCGTCCAGAGATGATTGACGATCCCCGCTTCAAGACCAATGAACAACGCATTATCAACGTTGAAGCGTTGGATGAGGCGATACAAAGTGAAATCAGCAAGTTTAGCCAAAACGACATGTTGGAACGCTTTCATCAAGCAGGCGTCACTGCGGCACCCGTCTATGACATCGAACAGTTGTTGGCCGATGAGCATGTTCAGAAACGCGAGGTGATTGTTGAGGTGCCTGATGACGATTTGGGTACTGTCAAAATGCACAATATCATTCCGAGACTTTCTGGGACACCGGGTCAAATTCGCTCGACCGGGCCAACGTTGAATCAGCATGGCGACGAGGTACTACGCTCGATTGGTTTTAGTGAGGAACGTATTGCAGCGGCTAAGGCTAAGGGGCTGTTTTAGCGACCCAGAGATGACGCACAAAGCCGCTGGCAATCAAGGCGAGTGCGATGAGGGTGGCTGAAAGCCAGCAGATAAATTGAAAGCCTTTCAGAAAGGCGCCATCCAGGCTGAGACCTGCGGTGAGCGCCTCAAGACGGACTTGTTCTAGTGACCATAGCCATAGTAGTGCCGCGCTGACCACCCCAATGGTTCGGGTAAACACCGTCAGTCCGCCCGCAACCCCGCGGGCTTGAATGGGTAAGGTTCTGACGACCCAGTCTGAGTAAGACACTTGAAATAAACCCAGACCGGTGCCGTGGATGAAGACGGCACCAAAGAGCAGTGGTAAAGCGATATCGATAGACCAAAAGGCTGTCATCACGAGTCCCGTCACACATAGCCAGCCCGCGATCAGCGCTGCACGATTTGTCCCTATCTGGCGAGCGATCGTCGCGGCCAGCGCAGAGCCGAGAAGTGTCCCCAAGGCCCATGTCGCCAGAACCACACCCGACTCGGTGGGACCCCAATGCGCGACTTGTGACAAGTAGTAGGGAACGAGCAGGGGAATCGTAAAGCTTCCCATCTGAACGGCCGCGCTGATGGCATTGATCCAGATGAAAGGGGGGGATGTTTTGAAAATATCGATTAACAACCAAAATGTCGAGGCGTTCTTTTGGGTTGTCGTGATGGTTGGGCGATGTCGCAGGCGGGCTTGAATGCGCGGTAAGGCTGCAAGTGCTAACAAGGCCAGGGGCACTCGAAACCAATACACGCCAGGCCAGCCCATCAGCGCGATACTGAGTCCTCCCGCAAGCGGTGCGATCAGACTTGCGATCGAGGTCATACTGCCGTAGGCAGAGAGGGCACGTGTACGATCGTGTTCGGCGTATAAAAATGTGACGAGCGCGGGTGCGCAAGAGAGTGTAAGAGCCATGCTGATGCCCTGCAGCACGCGTGCAAAGATCAGCCAGAGGTAGTTTGGCGCGACCGCGCAGAGCGTCAGGGCCACAACGCCCATGATGAGGCCTAACCTAAAAACACGGAGGTGTCCGACTCGGTCCCCGAGGGCCCCAAAGCCGATGACGAGGACGCCATAGGTCAGCACATAGCTCAGAGGTATCCAACGAATCGCTTGCGTATCGAGTCCAAAGGCTTGTGTAATAGCAGGGAATGCAACATTGACGGAAAAATCGAGCGGCGCGATCGAGGCGCCAAGTCCGACAATCAAAAGTGCGAAAATGTTCAAACCAGTTTCTTCCTAGGGTGATACGTGAGAATAGTCGATCAACTCCATATGCAGGCGCAAGCATTGTTCGATGCGTTGCGACAGGGCAGTCTAGACCATGTCCGCGGAGGCGTCACGCGGGATACGTATGGGGCGGGTGAAGCCTTCGCGCATGTGTTGCTGGCGCAACATGCGACCGAGATTGGTTTGGAAGTGCGGCATGATCACATGCAGAATACCTACATGGTGTTGCCTGGTACGGATCGTAGCTTACCTGCGATCGTGATTGGTTCGCATCTCGACTCTGTCCCGGGGGGTGGCAATTTTGACGGAGCGGCAGGTGTGGTTTCGGGTCTGATTGCCGTTCAAGCACTCAAGCAGGCGGGTATCCGGTTGCCTTGCGATGTCATGGTGATGGGTGTCCGGGCAGAGGAGAGCATCTGGTTTCAGGTCTCCTATATCGGCAGTCGCGGTGCGTTAGGACGTTTGCAGGCGGAGGCCTTGCAAGCCACGCGCATTGATACAGGGCGTACTTTGGCGCAGCATCTGGCTGAGGCAGGAGGTGATCCCGAAGCGGTCAAGCGCGGCGAAGCCTTTTTGTCACCCAAGAATGTGCGAACGTTTATGGAAGTCCATATTGAGCAGGCGCCGAGTCTTGCGCTGACGGGCTTTCCGATCGCGATTGGTACCGGGGTACCTGGTAATTTTCGCTATCCAAAAATACGTATTAAAGGCGAGTATGGTCATGTTGGTTTAGGGCGACGCTTTCGGCACGATGCTTCACTTGCAGGGGCGGATCTTGCGCTCGGGCTTGACGCTCTCTGGGCCGAGTGGGAGCGTCAAGGGCGTTTAATGGCCTGTACCGTAGGAGAGTTCCATACAAACGCAAAGCGCCATGGTTTAACCGTTGTCCCCGGCGAGTTCTTTATGAGTCTGGATGTGCGCGCCTATGTCCAGCCAGACCTCGTGGAGTTAGAGACGGCTTTTCTTGCGCTTGTTAAACAGGTAGAGAAAAAGCGAGGTGTGACGATTGACCTAGGTCCGCGTGCCAGTGCCGAGGTGGCGCAGGCCGATCCTGCCTTGACGCAACAGTTGAGAGACTGCGCCGAGGCATTGTCCTTACCCTATTGTGATTTACCGAGTCCTGCCTCACATGATTCGGCCGCGTTTTGTGCGGCGGGTATTCCGTTCGGGTTTATCTTTGTTCGCAATCCAAACGGCAGCCATCACCCAGACGAGGCGATGGCGACAGAGGATTTTATGCTGGCGACAGAAGTCCTGGCGCAATGGCTAGTCAGTCAGAGCTTAACGTCCTAAACGACCGCCCGCACGAGCTAAATAAAACCATTCCTGGCCGGGCTGTGATTTCATGTTGGGAAACACAATGAAGCAGTCCTGTTCGGCACGTAAAACGGAACCATCAGCCCGAGTACCGATGATGTCCCCTTTTGCGATAGGATCAAAACTTTTCCAAGTTTTTGCAAAAGTATCGCTCATATCAAAGCGATCGTAGACATCGTAGAGACCCAAGACTTGAACATCCTGGGTAGGCTGAGGCATCGGTCCATCAATGAGCTCAAGATAAATCAATGTATTGAAAATGGCTTGATACGCGACCTCACGACCGCCCGCATCGTCGTGCTGACTGCATTCGAGCGTGATGGACCAGCCGCCTGTTGAGCGCATGAATTCAGTGGTGCCGATACCATAGCGTGTATCGATGTCGACCTCTTTAGCGTTAAAACGACCGGCTTTCACCTCTGCGGCGCGTCGACCAATGCCTTTAGCGTAGGTATCAAGCCAGCCATAGACGAAACGCGAACAGCCAAGCCTCTGGACCAGCGCTTCTTCGATGTCGGCCTGGGTAAAAGGTTCGAGGGCTTCTGTATTGTTTTTCGGACCAAACAGTGCAAAGGGTTGAGTACCGCTCTGAAAAGAGTGTAGATCGAGCAGCCCATCATGCTCGGCCAACAGCGGGCACAACCAGTTGGCGATGTGGTCTTCGTATTGCAGGGGGGTGTCGGTCGGAATCAGCCGACGGTTCAGGTTGCGATCGCCGTTGCGTCGCTGCAAGCGATAGGCTTTAGGATTCGTGACGGGGACAAAGGTGACCGCACCGCGTTTAAGTTTGAGCTCGCCCGCTTCAAATTGCTTGACCAACCTTTCGATGGCAAAGGTACCGCAGGTCTCGTTACCATGCACGGCAGCCGTCACGATCAATCGAGGTCCTTTCAGAGGACTTTGCAGTCTGATTGCCTCAAAAGGACGTTCTTGCTCGACGGCAAGCTGTTCGGGGAGGGACGTCAGTAAAGAGGAGGGCAAAGACATCGTCGAAACCTTTGGGTTAACGGGTTGAGTGGGCTGGTTTTAATCTCAGCATGGCACGATTTTAGATGCATAATGGGCTGACATGAGGAACCCATAAATCATTAGCAACGAGCGCGTCAACGCGCCAAGGAGAAGAGACTATGAAAAAAGCAATCAAATTCGCAGTGGCATTAGCGGGCTCAGTATTGGCAGTTTCTGCGATCGCACAGACTTTTCCCGATCGTCCCATCAAATTAGTCGTCCCCTTTCCTCCGGGTGGCGTGACGGATATTGTGGCGAGAACCCTATCGGTCAAACTGACTGAGGAGCTTAAACAGCCCGTGATCGTTGAAAATCGCGCGGGGGCGAGCGGCGCGATCGGTGCAGAGGCGGTAGCGCGCAGCGTACCGGATGGCTATACCTGGTTAATGGGTAATATTAGTACCCTCGCCATCAACCAGTGGACGATGGCCAAGCTGAATTACAACCCCTCCACCAGTTTCGAGCCGGTCGCGATGGTGGCTGTTCAGCCTCTTTTAGTTGCGGTGAACCCGACGGTGCCGGTTAACACCTTGTCTGAATTGGTGGCCTTTGCGAAAAAGAATCCAGGAAAATTGAACTACGGCACGGCCGGAAGCTCCATCCATTTAGCGGTAGAGTATTTTTCGGGTTTGGCTGGCATCAAAATGAATCACATTCCCTACAAGGGAAGCGCACCCGCGATTACGGATTTATTAGGTGGGCAGATTCAAGTGCTGTTTGATCCGTTTTCGAGTATCCATCCACAGGTTGCCGCTGGCAAGGTCAAAGCGTTGGCAATTACCACGGCGGATCGTTCTGCTGTGGCCCCTCAGGTACCCACCGTGATTGAGTTGGGTTTTGCGGGCTACGATGTCAGTTCGTGGCAAGGCATCGTGGTGCCAGCCGGTACGCCTAAAGACATCGTTGTGAAAATGAATGCGGCGATCAACAAGGCTTTGAAATCCAAAGAGGTGGTTGATCGCTTTGCACAGTTCAGCGCGGTTCCGACCCAATGGACACCGCAACAGTTTGGCCAATACATTAGTCAGGAGCAGGCGCGCTGGAGCAAAGTCGCTAAAGATGCCGGGGTCGTTCCAGAGTAATGCAGTAAAAGGGGCCACGTGTGAGTGGCCCCTTTTGATTTGTCACCGCATACGCGGTGGGTCAAGACGTATGTTTCAAGGTTCGCTTATTCAGCCTTAATGTTTGCATCTTTTACGGTCTTACCCCACTTGGCATAGTCAGATTTGATGCGGTCCGCGGACTGCTGAGGTGTAAAGTCCATCGGCTCGTAGCCCTCTCGCTTGATCGCGGCAATGACCGCGGGATCTTTCATGATCTTGCTGAGTGCGGGAGTGAGTGTGTCCATGACATTTTTGGGCAGATTGGCAGGGCCGACTATGCCAAACCAGATCGTTGCGTCAAAGCCCGGGAAGCCAGATTCAGCCATTGTTGGAACGTTGGGAAACATGGAGCTTCGCTTGCTGGCCGTATCAGCCAAGGAAACAAGTTTTCCCGCCTGAATCTGAGAGGCGGCCGCACCTAGAGACGAGAAAAGAAATGGAACATGTCCTCCAAGCAACTCAGTTAATGCTGGATTGCCACCTTTATAAGGAATGTGAGAGATATCTAGTTTGGCTGCCGCTTTGAATTGCTCTCCAGCCAAATGGCCAACACCACCGACGCCTGACGTACCATAACTCCAGTTTTTAGGATCTTTTTTTGCCAACGCAACAAGAGACTTGATATCTTTGGCGGGTGAAGTTGGAAGGACAACCACGACTACGCCACCTTCACCAATCATCGAAATGGGTGTGAAACCTTTGAGTGGGTCATAGCCCATCTTTTTCATGTTCGGCAAAATCGTCATCGGACCGGAGTCAGTGATGTGCAAGGTATAGCCATCCGGCGCCGCTTTGGAGGTAAAGTCTGCTGCAACTGAGGCACCTGCGCCCGGTTTGAACTCAATGATGACGGGTTGCTTAAGCATCTTTGACAGTTGATCTGCAATTGGGCGGATCAGCTTGTCAGCAGCACCGCCGGGCGCGTAGCCCACAACCATACGAATTGGCTTTTCGGGATATTGCGCCATGGCCATCGGACTGAAAACCGACAGGGCCAGAGCGCCCGCCAAGACTGATTTGATTAAACGCATGTAGATCTCCTGATTGTTATTAAAAATGACCGAGGAGAGTTTGAAATAGCATCCTCGGCTGCTGCTACAAATCACTTTTAAGTAAAAAGTTCGTCCGGAATCAAGACAATTGCGCCTTGGGTCGTGCGGCCTTCAAGCAGGCGATGTGCTTCGCTCGCCTGACTCAAGGGCAATACTTTTTCTATGTCTAGACGCACGGTTGGATCGCCTAATATTTCAAAGGCTTCTTTGCTCATTTCAAGCATCTCGGCGCGGTCGGCGACATAGGTTTTTAACGTCGGACGGCAGACCCAGAGCGACTTGCTGTGCAGATCTTGCAATTTAAATCCCTCGACTTGGCCTGAGGCTGTGCCGTAGTTCACCACGAGTCCTCTGGACTCGAGGCATTTGACGGAACCATCGAACGTATCTTTGCCAACCGAATCGAATACGACACTGACCCCTTTGCCAGCAGTGATATGGTTGACCTCTGCGACGAAGTCATGGGTCCGATAGTTAATCGCAAAGTCCGCTCCAAGTGCGAGCGCGGTGTTGATTTTGGCATCGCTGCCAGCCGTTGCGATCACAATCAGTCCCAGCCGTTTTGCCCACTGAACGAGGATTTGACCGACGCCTCCGGCTGCGGCATGCACCAAAACACGGGTGCCAGGCGCTAAAACACGCATTTTTTTGAGGAGATATTGCGAAGTCAGTGTGCGTACCAGGCCAGCTGCGACTCGGATATCATCCAGGGACTCAGGCACCGGAATGACGCGTTCTGAGGGAAGCGCCACATGGGTGCAGTAACTCCCAACACCAGCATTGGTATAGGTGGCTTTGTCACCGACTTTGAGGTCGCGGACATGGCTGCCGATCGCCTTGATGCGGCCAATACCGCTGACTCCGGGAATAAAGGGCGGAGTAGGGTTGTGCGAGTGGGGTTGCCCGGCCCGCAGATAAATGTCAACAAAGTTGACGGCGACAGCGGTTTGTTCGATGACGACTTCGTCTGCATCAGGAACGGGCATGGCAATGGGCTGAGCCTTGAGAACATCGGGGCCGCCAATGGCGGTAACAAAGACGGCGAAGGGTGCTGACATACAAGCGATTCCAGATTTTTTTTGACGCAAGAACACTACACTTTACAGACTCTTCAACTGTCCAGTCAAAATGTGTTACTCCCTAGGTATTTACCCTCAATTGAGTACTACCATCATTCTGACAATTCTCAGTCACGCTACACTCACTGGGCATTGGCGGAGTTTGACGCTAGACTCTTGTCATTAAACAATCATGGTCGACCTATCGATCTCCCATTCGCTCAAGGATATCCTCATGCGTAAATCTGTCTCTTGGCTTGCCGGCGCAATGATTGCCACGGCAGCTCTCTCGGCTCAGGCCCAAACCAAGTGGGACTTGCCTTCTGCTTACCCGGCAGCAAACTTTCACGTCGAAAACTTGGTTGAGTTCACTAAAGATGTGTCGCAAGCTTCCAAGGGGAAACTGAATATTACTGTTCACCCTGCTGCCTCACTTTATAAAGCACCTGAGATCAAGCGTGCTGTGCAGGGCAATCAGGCGCAGTTGGGCGAGATCCTTTTAGTGAACTTTGCAAATGAAGACCCCATTTATGAGCTCGATGGTTTGCCTTTCCTTGTGTCGAGCTACGCTGGTGCGCGCAAGCTTGCTGATATTCAGAAGCCCTATCTAGAAAAGAAATTGGCTGCTCAAGGCATGATGTTGTTGTTTACAGTGCCATGGCCACCACAGGGCATTTTCACTAACCGTGATCTGAAGTCTGTTGCGGATATGAAAGGCTTGAAGTGGCGCGCATACAGCCCCGCAACTTCTAAGATTGCCGAATTGTCTGGAGCACAATCCGTCACGATTCAACAAGCCGAGCTTTCACAAGCGTTGGCGACTGGCGTGATTGATTCCTACATGTCCTCAAGCGCAACTGGCGTGGACACCAAGACCTACGAATACATCAAAAAGTTTTATGACAATCAAGCGTGGATTCCCAAGAATGCAATCTTGATGAACAAGAAAGCCTTTGATGCGCTCGATGCAGACACCAAGAAAGCTGTTCTCGAAGCAGGTGCTCGTGCCGAAGCCCGCGGTTGGAAAGTTTCCGAAGCCAAAACAAAAGAGTACTTGGCTGCTTGGACTAAAAACGGTG
Organism: Bordetella parapertussis; assembly: GCA_945897365.1. GTDB lineage: Bacteria > Pseudomonadota > Gammaproteobacteria > Burkholderiales > Burkholderiaceae_B > Zwartia > Zwartia parapertussis_A. The sequence goes on from CAMDFD010000006.1 coordinate 40,683, forward strand.
GACAGATCATTCCTCCTAGCCCAGAGTTAACCAAGGGTTTGAACGAGATCGGTCAAAAGATGTTGGCTGACTATCTCAAAAAGGCTGGCAAAGACGGCCAAGCCATTGTTGACGCTCTGAAAAAGTAATCGATGCGACGTTTTCTTGATGGTCTGTACACTGCCGCCGAATTTCTGGCGGCAGTTTCTTTGATTGGGGTGCTGCTGACAGTACTTCTGAGTGTTGCCTCTCGGCAGCTCACCTTTCATATTGCCGGGCTGGATGCCTACGCAGGCTATCTGATGGCTTCGGCAGGTTTTTTTGCCTTGGCATCGACGTTGCGTCATGGCGAACACATTCGGGTGACGATTCTGCTCAATGTGTTGTCACCAGCCGCCAAGCGACGCCTAGATATTGGCGCGATTGTGGTTGGATTGACGGTTGCGGTATCGCTTGCTTTTTTTAGTTCAAAGTTAGTGTGGGACTCACGGATGTTCAATGACATCTCAACGAGCAATGATGCGACCCCTCTTTGGATTCCCCAACTTTCGATGGCAGCGGGAAATATATTGTTTGTGATTGCTTTCCTTGATTTACTCGTGGCTCGTATTCGCGGACAAGATTTGTTGATTGACTCGCAGGAGCCACAGCGTAATGAATGATATTTTGATCGTTGCGTTGTTGATTGTGTCGCTCTTTGGCTTTTTGGCTGGGGGTGTTTGGGTAGGTTTGACGCTTGCGGGTACCGCTTGGATTGGCATGGAGTTGTTTTCCACCCGTCCGGCTGGCGATGCCATGGCCATTACGATTTGGGGTGCTTCGTCGAGTTGGACGCTGACTGCGTTGCCGTTGTTTTTATGGATGGGTGAAATCCTTTTCCGTACGCGTCTGTCGCAAGACTTGTTTACCGGTCTCGCACCTTGGCTTAACAAGCTGCCTGGCCGCTTGCTTCACACGAACGTGATTGGCTGCGCCATTTTTGCTGCGGTGTCGGGTTCTTCGGCGGCGACCTGTGCAACGATTGGCAAAATGACATTGCCTGAGCTTAAAAAGCGCGGCTATCCAGATGATATGGTGATCGGTACCCTTGCCGGTGCCGGGACGCTTGGTCTGCTCATTCCACCCTCGATCATTATGATTGTGTATGGTGTCGCAGCCGAAGTGTCGATTGCAAAATTGTTTATCGCCGGTATCTTGCCAGGGATTTTTCTGGCGATACTATTTATGGGTTACATCATGGTTTGGGCTTGGCGCAATCCATCCCAAGTACCCGCCGCCGATGAGGAAATGTCTTTTCGACAAAAAGTCTACCAGTCTCGTAGCTTATTTCCTGTCTTGCTCTTGATTGCGAGCGTTTTGGGCTCTATTTACAGTGGCATCGCTACGGCGACTGAAGCGGCTGCGGTTGGAGTGCTTGGCTCTTTAGTGATCTCAGCTTTTCAAGGATCATTAAATTGGGAGAATTTCAAAGGTTCGCTCAAGGGAGCCACACGTCTCTATTGCATGATTGCACTGATTCTTGCGGGCGCTCAGTTTCTGACGCTTTCCATGGGATATATTGGCTTGCCTCGTGCTTTGGCTGAGTGGATCGGGAGTCTTGGTCTCTCTCAGTTTTGGCTGATCATGGTGTTGATGGTCTTTTTTATCATCCTGGGTTGCTTTCTGGATGGGATTTCGATGGTGGTGCTTACGATGGGCGTGTTGTTGCCCACTGTTCAAGCCGCTGGCATTGATCTGATCTGGTTTGGGATTTTTATTGTGTTTGTGGTTGAGATGGCGCAGCTGACTCCCCCTGTGGGATTCAACCTATTTGTGCTTGCAGGCATGACTAAGCGCGATCTACCTTATATTGCCCGTGTGTCGTCGCCTTTGTTTTTCTTGATGGTCTTTGCGGTGTTGGTGCTTTATTTTGTACCCGAACTCGCGACATTGCTCCCCCAGCACATGAAGCTGTAAGATGGACTCATACACCGCAGATCTCGGTTGAGGTTTGCGGTCCAGTGCTAGGACGCTAGAGACTTGGATGGAGGCTTGAGATGAGTTCACCTAGCCTGGTTCAAAATCTTCGCCAACAGGTCATGCAACGTCTGCCATTTTCTGAAATGGCGATCACCGATGTTGATTTTTTTCTGACCTCTTGTTCTGAAGTCTACTTTGCTCCCGACGAGATCATACTGACTCCCGCCGATGGGGCACCCGCTTATCTTTATTTGATTCGGCAAGGGCGAGTCTCCGGCAAACGGGTTAATCCCAACATGGTTGAAACGGTCTTTGAAATGGAGCCTGGGGATTTATTTTCCTTGAGCGCGAGTCTTGCCACGCGACCCGTGGCTGCCACGTATACCTCGATCACGGATTGCTTTTGCCTGCGATTGCCCACTCTAGCGCTTCAGGCGCTCTCGAGTCGCTCGCAAACGTTTCGAGATTTTGCCAATAATCGTGTCTGGATGTTGCTTGAGCAGTCCAGGCAAGCCATGCGCAATAGCGTCGCCTCCAAGGCTTTGCATGAGCAGTCGCTTGAAAGTCGTTTGGGTGATTTGATTCGACGGGCTCCAGTTGTGACTCAGCCGCATACCTCCTTGCGCGAAGCTTTGACGCTGGTTCATGAAAAGCAAGTTGGCTCCGTGCTCATTACTGAGGATGGGCATGAAATTTTAGGTATTTTGACCCGAGACGACGTGCTCAGTCGCGTGACGTTGGCAGGGCTGAGTTTGGATACGCCCATCAGTGCGGTCATGTCGAAAAACGTCAAGACCTTAACGGTCGATAATACGGCTGAAGAAGCGGCCGTCATGATGTCGAGATTTCGCATTCGTCATGTTCCTATCCTCGAGCATGGTCGCATCGTGGGTTGTATTTCGCAGCGAGATCTTTTTTCTTTGCAACGCTTGTCTTTTGACACGATTAGTTCTGCGGTGCGGATGGCCGAGGATGTCTCTGCTTTGCAGGAGTGCGCGGCCAATATCCGCAAGTTCGCGCGAAGTCTTTTGGGACAAGGCGTCAAGGCTCGACAACTCACGTTTTTAATCAGTCATCTCAACGATGTCCTGACGTCGCGGCTGGTGATGTTGTTGGCGCATCAGCACGGGCTCGATACGGATGACTTTGCTTGGATCGCACTGGGTTCTGAGGGACGCAGTGAGCAGACAATCGCGACCGACCAAGACAATGCGCTGATTTACGTTGATCGGGGTGACGCAGCACTCAAGGACCGTTATCTCTCGTTCGCCCGCGAGGTGAATGAAGCGCTTGACGCGTGTGGATATCCACTCTGCAAAGGCAACATCATGGCCAGCAATCCGATGCTGTGTCTGACGCAGCAAGAGTGGCGCAACCGTTTTGTGCATTGGGTCGAACACGGGCATCCCGAGGATGTGTTGAACGCTGGAATTTTTTTTGATTTCAGGTCGCTGGTCGGCAACGATCAGCTGTTAAAGGTCCTGCGCGCCGAGGTGACAGAAATGACGGCGACGACGCCCCGTTTTCTGAAGCTCATGACCGAGGCCGCTCTGCGCAATACCGTACCGTTAAATTGGCTGGGCAGTTTAGACGTCAAGAAAATCGACAATAAACAGGTGATCGACCTCAAGATGCAAGGAACGGCCATCGTGGTGGAAGTGGCTCGCATCTACGCACTTGCACATCGTATCGAGGCACTCAATACGCAGGAGCGTTTGGCGGCTCTTGGGCGGTTGGCGGGGGTCCCCCAAAAAGAAAGTTCGGCTTGGATCGCGGCCTTCCAATATCTACAGACTTTACGGCTATCGATCCAATTGGATGGTGGCATGATTGGTGACAATCCGAATGCGCTGGATGTGGATACGCTCAATGCAGTTGACCGAACAATCTTAAAGGGATCGATGGCGCGTATCCGCTCCTTGCAGCAACGTCTCGAGCTTGATTATGTTCGCTGATCTAACAAGGTGGTTCGGGAGCTTTTTGAGACGCGTCCAAGAGGATCAAGATCAAATCCAGCGTTGGATCATGCTTGATGTTGAAACAACTGGTCTGGATTCCCGTACGGATCTATTGTTGGCGATCGCGGCGGTGGCTTTGCGCTTTACGCCATCGACTGGGCTGCTCGAGGTGTCGGTCGGGGACAGTTTCGAAGTGGTGCTGCGTCAGGATAAGCCGTCGGGCAAGGACAATATCTTGATTCACCACATCGGGGTGCAGGCTCAGAGCGGGGGATGTGCTCCAGAGTTGGCGCTGGAACAATTCAGAACGTGGGCAGGGTCGGCGCCTTTATTGGCATTCCATGCCGCGTTTGATGCGGCGATGATCGAGCGCGTCTTTCGACATTACCATCTGCCACCCTTGGTCAATGAGTGGATGGATGTCGAGCCGATCGCCCGTTTAGTCGGTGGCAATCCCAAGGCGCGCGCCCTCGATGATTGGTTAAAATATTTTGGTATTGAATGTGCGGTCAGGCATCAGGCTGCGGCGGATGCTTTTGCAACGGCAGAGCTTCTGTTACGCTTGTGGCCCGCTGCACGCAAAGAGGCCAAGTCATGGCCGCAATTACGTAAACTCGCCCGCCAAGCGGCGTGGGTGCCTCATTAATGCGCGAGCGCGCACAGGGATGTCAGGTTTTATGAATGTTCAAGACATAGTGATCGGGTCCGGCCTGGTGATTGGATTGATTTTTGGTGCGACCGGACAGTTTTCTGGTTTTTGTTTAAATCGCGCGCTCAAAGAGTATTGGCAGTCTGGTGCCCTCCATAAGGCGCAGTCTTTTGCACTGGCCCTTTGCGTGGCGGTGATCGGTACGCAGTCATTGGCTCAGTTTGGCTTGATCGATTTGAGTAAATCCATCTATCACGGTCCAATGTTTTCGTGGTTGCTCGTCCCTCTTGGTGGTATCTTATTTGGCTATGGCATGATGTTGGCCAATGGTTGCGGCGCGCGCACTTTAGTCCTGTGCGCGCAGGGTAATTTACGGTCTTTGGTCGTGTTGTTATGCCTAGGTATTTCAGCTTATGCAACGCTGACAGGGGTGCTGGGACCTTTGCGTCAATCCCTTAGCCAAATGACTGCAGTACCTGGAGCCAGCATTGCCGACTTACCCCTGGTGACGCAAGCCTTGCTTGTCGGAGCGCTCTTGCTTTGTCTCATTGTCTTTAGTTTTTGGAAGCTGCATTTGCTGAGACATAAAAAAGATTTATTTGCCGGCTTTGTGATGGGGCTTTTGATTGTCGCAGGTTGGCTCTCGACCGGCTGGTTGGCTTTCGATGAGTTCGAGCCTGTCAATCTCGTCTCTTTGACGTTCATCGCCCCGATTGGGGAGACTATTCAATATACGATGATCGCGACGGGGATGAAGCTGGGTTTTGGCGTGTCGAGCGTGTTGGGCGTCTTGTTGGGATCGTTTCTGGTGGCTTGTCTGAGCAAGCGTTTACACCTTCAAGGTTTTAGCTCGCCCAAAGAAATGTTGCGTTACATCACCGGCGGTGTGTTGATGGGCGTAGGAGGCGCTTTAGCGCTAGGGTGCTCGATCGGTCAGGGTCTGACTGGACTTTCTACGCTTGCTTTAAGTTCGGTGATCGCGATGGTGGGCATCTTGTGTGGAGCCCGCCTTGGCATGCGTCATGCTTAATTTCAAGTGATTTAAATCGCTTGGAGTTTCTTTTCCTGTTGTTGTTTATGGCGTAACCAGATGAGCGCAACGGCCATGAGCACCACGGGAAAGAGCGAGGCAAAATTCAAAATATCCCAACCTGAGGTTGTGACCAAGGCGCCAGAACTAAACGAGGTGATCGCCATGGTGGCAAACACAAAGAAATTGATGATGCCTTGTGCCTTGTCTTTTTCTTCGGGTCTGTAAGCGGTCATCGCCAAGCTGGTTGCTCCGGTAAACAGGAAGTTCCAGCCTACGCCCAGAATAAAGGAGGAGAGCAGGAACTGATAGACTTCAACACCTGAGAGCGCGATCAAAATGCACACAAAATTCAGGACAATGCCCAAAATCATAATGCGGTAGGTGCCGAATTTTTTAATCAGTGAACCAGTGAAAAAACCGGGCGCGAACATGCCGATGACATGCCATTGCAGCACCAGCGCCGCATCTGAAAAGGGCAGTCCACAGACCTTCATCGCGAGAGGCGTCGCAGCCATGAGCAAGTTCATGACGCCGTAACCCAGGGCGGAGCTGACAGCGGCGATCAAGAAAACAGGCTGCTTTAATAGCTCGAAGGTGCTGCGTCCGGGAGGTAATACTTTTTTGACTGCAACTTCATCCGGAAAATGAATGAAGTTCATCACGATCAAGCCGAGGATCCCTGCTACGGTCAGCGTCAGGTACGCACCGAGAAAGGGCGTGTCAAAAGAATCTTTGGTCAGTGCGGCCAAGTTGGGACCAGCAACAGCACCCAAAATACCTCCTGCGAGTACCCAGGAGATCGCCTTGTCGCGCAAACTGACGTGGGTGAGTTCTGCCGCTGCGAATCTGTAGAGTTGACCATTGGCGCTGTAGTAGCCGGCGACAAATGTCCCGAATGTGAGCAGCCAAAAATTTTTCGAATAGGCGGCATAGCCACAGATCAGTGAGGACAATACGGCGACGAGTAAACCCAGTTGAAAGGATTTTTGGCGACCGTATTTTTTTTGTGTACGCGCGACGATACCTGTGGAAAGCGCACCACCTACGACATATCCCATGATAGGGAGCGTAGCCATCCAGGTGATGTTTGTCAGGCTTAGACCGACGAGGCCATTGATGGCGACAAAGGTAATGTTGTTGGTGAGAAAGATGCCCTGACACAAAATCAGTAACACCAAGTTTTTATTAAATAAGCGCGGCGAATTTTCCATAAAGCTGATTAAAGCACACCCTAAGGTTTGATAATTTCGGGAGAGAGATGCTGCACTGCACGATAATTGGTGAGAAAGACTTGGCCACTGAGATGCTTGAGAAAGTCTGATTTTTCCAGACGATCCATGACGGGTCCTTTGACTTCGGAGAGATGCAAGCAGATATCCGACTCAAGCAAGCGTTTTACGATCGCCTCAAGACTTTCCAGCGCGCTGGCATCGATATCATTGATCGCGGAGCACTGAAGCACGACGTGTTTGAGTTGAGGGTTGCTTGCGACTTCAGCATTGAGTCGGTCTTCGATGTTTCGCGCATTGGCAAAGTAGAGGCTTTCATCGATCCGCAGGCATAGGACTGTTGGGCTTGTGCGAACCTCATGTCGCAACACGTTACGAAAGTGTTCTGTACCAGGAACGAGGCCTATGGTGGCGATATGCGGCTGGCTGCTTCGGTATAAGTGAATCGCGAGCGAGAGGGCAACGCCCGCAACCAGTCCGATTTCGACGCCGAATATCAAGGTCGCCAATAAGGTGAGGATGGCGGCAGCAAAGTCTGCCTTGGCAAAACGCCACGTATGTTTAAAGATGCTGAAGTCCACCAGCGAGAGGACCGCGACGATGATTGTTGCGGCAAGCGTGGCATGGGGGAGATAAAACAAAGCCGGGGTGAGAAAGAGCGATGCCAAGGTGATCCCGACAGCTGTAAAGAGTCCTGCTGCGGGCGTGCGAGCGCCGCTATCAGCATTGACGACAGAGCGGGCAAAGCCACCGGTGACGGGAAAGCCTCCAGTCAAGGAGGCAGAGACATTGCAAGCGCCTAGGGCAACAAGTTCTTGATTGGGTTCGATGCGCTCGCGTCTTCTGGCAGCCAGTGTCTGGCCGACTGAAACAGACTCCACAAAGCCGACGATGCTAATTAACAAAGCTGGAATAAAGAGCGCTTTCCAAAGCTCCACATCGAATAGAGGGGCTGTCAGTGGAGGCAACCCTTGGGGAACAGCACCCACGACTTTAAGCCCCATGCTTGGCCAGTCCAGTTGCCAGGCGAGTATCGTCGTGACTGCGATCGCCATTACCGGACCTGCTTTGGTCACGATGTCAGCGACGAGTTTGCTCAACCCCAGCTTGATCAACAACGGTTTGAGTTGTTGTCTCACCCAAAAGAGAAACACCGTGGCCAATGCGCCAACGACAAGCGTCAATACATTGGAGTGGGGTATTTGTTGCAGTAGGGACCATACCAAAGCAAAGAAATTGTCGCCTGAGGCTTGGACGCCCATCAGTGTTTTGATTTGACTTGCGGCGATCAGCAGGCCAGAGGCTGAAATAAAGCCTGAGACAACAGAGTGACTGAGAAAATTGGCGAGAAAGCCTAGCCGCAGAAAACCCATCACTAACAGCATGCCCCCAGAGATGAAGGCTAGCGTGAGCGCGATTTGCCAATAGCTGTGCACACCAAGCGCGGCTTGCTCGCCCACAGCGGCAGCCGTCATCAAGGAGACGACTGCGACAGGGCCGACGGCCAAGACGCGACTCGTGCCAAGCAGGGTATACATCACCAGCGGTGCAACACTGGCGTACAGACCAACCTCTGGTGGCAAGCCCGCCAGCATCGCATAGGCCAAGCTTTGCGGAATGAGCATGATGGTGACAATCAAGGCCGCGACCAGATCGCTGACCAATAGCTCGCGGTTGTACTGTGCACCCCATTGCAGGATCGGCAAAGTCGGGAGTTTCATCCGTGAGTGGCTCAAGACTTTTTGCTGGATTGCGCGCGCTCGGCGATTTCAAAACCCATCATGCCGACGAGCATGGCGACGACGAATATCAGCGCTTTTTCGTGACCGGCCGCCATGGAGACAAGGACTGGGCCTGGACAAAATCCAGCCAAGCCCCAGCCTACACCAAACATCAAACTACCAATCACCAGACGCTTATCGATGTGCGTGGATTTTGGGAGGTGTAAGGCGCCACCAAAAAAATTGGTCGTACGTTTTTTTGCCAAGGTGAAAGCAAAAATCCCCACTAGAATCGCACCCCCCATCACAAAGGCGAGAGAGGGATCCCATTGTCCAAAGAGATCAAGAAAGCCGAGTACTTTGGCGGGATTGGTCATGCCCGAGAGGATGAGTCCCAGACCAAAAAGTAAACCCGCGAGAAATTCGAAAACACGAAGCATGTCTGGTGCTCCTTTAAATAAGATGACGTACAACATAGACCGTCAAAAAGCCGGCGGCCATGAAAGAGAGTGTGGCGACTAAGGAGCGTGGCGACAGGCGTGAGAGACCGCAGACGCCGTGACCAGAAGTGCAGCCTGAACCGTAACGTGTACCGAAACCCACCAAGAGACCCGCAATCACGAGCATGATGAGGTCTGCATCGATTTGTGGGGGCGTTATGAGTTCAGCGGGGGCGAGTAGATTAAAGAGCCATGGCGAGGCGAACATCCCTGCCAAGAAAGCGAGACGCCAAAACGTATCGCCCGCTTTGGGAGGTAGTAGTCCACCTACAATGCCGCTGATGCCCAGTACGCGTCCATTGATGAGGATAAAGAGGGCGGAAGCGACCCCGAGAATGATGCCGCCGGAGAGCGAGCTCCATGGCGTGAAATGGGCCCAATCGATATTCATGCGCTGACTCCTTCTTTGATGCAGAATTGTGAATACAAGACTTCCATGACGGCGAGTGCTTGCGGACTTGAGAACTGGTAGTAAATGTTTTTTCCGTCGCGACGCGTCTTGACGAGTTGTTCATTTCGCAGGACGGTGAGTTGCTGAGAGAGCGTGGGTTGAACGATGCCGAGCGAGCTTTCAAGCTCGCTCACGCAGCGCTCGCCTTGCGTGAGTTGACACAAGATCATGAGTCGGTCTTGATTGGTGAGGACTTTCATGAGTCGGCAGGCATTCGCTGCAGAGGCTTGCATGGTGGCAAGTTCGAACGAGGTGGTGTCTTTTGTGATCATGATGGGAATCGCAGTGCTGAGTTGAATTTAAACAAATTATAATATATTTACATACAGTTTGTTTAAGTATATAATATTTATATGTCTTTTGTATATCCTACTTTTTCGCTATAAACGCCTTGGAGTCAGTATGAGTCAAACCAATACAAAGCCTTTGGTGCATGGTCTTTTTGATCCCGCAACCTGGACGGTTACCTATGTTGTGTATGAAAAGCCAGGTTCAGCCTGCGCCATCATTGACTCCGTACTGGATTACGACCCGAAATCGGGTCGCACCAAAACTACCTCTGCGGACAAAGTGATTGCTTTCGTTCGTGCCAACAACCTCACGGTCGAATGGATTCTGGAGACACATGCACATGCGGATCACCTGTCGGCTGCGCCTTATTTAAAAGAAAAACTCGGCGGTAAGATCGCTATTGGCGACCACATTACGCATGTACAAAAGGTTTTTGCCGGTGTCTTTAATCTCGAGCCAGAGTTCCGTCAGGATGGCTCTCAGTTTGACGTCTTGATCAAGGAGGGCGAGCCTTTCAAGGTCGGTGCGCTCGAGGGGCATGCGTTATATGTGCCGGGACATACTCCCGCATGCATGGCGTATCAGTTTGGTGATGCGGTGTTTGTGGGCGATACATTATTTATGCCCGATGTGGGAACGGCGCGCTGCGACTTTCCTGGCGGCGATGCTAAAAATTTGTATGCCTCGACGCGCCGACTTTTAAGTTTGCCGGCTGAGACACGGTTGTTCATGTGTCATGACTATCCGCCAGCAGGCCGTGCGGTGAAGTTTGAAACCACCGTCGCCGAGCAACGGGCGCATAATATTCATGTCCATGATGGCATCAGCGAGGCACAGTTTGTAGACATGCGAACCAAACGCGACGCGACGCTTGAAATGCCAGTGCTGATTTTGCCTGCGGTGCAGATCAATATTCGTGCGGGCGAGTTGCCCCCCAAGGAATCTAATGGCGTGTCTTATGTCAAGATTCCTCTCAATGCTTTGTAAGAAAAGAAAGATCGGGTTTCTACTGCTGTTTGAACTCGATCGGAACGAGCGCGGTGGATGGCATGGTTTCTTGGCCCCGTTTGGCGGGAACAAAACGCCATTGTTTGACCGCCTCGAGCGCAGCTTGATCAAGACGCTGGAAACTGCTGCTTTTTTCGATGCTGATGTCTAAAACAATACCCTGAGCATCAAGGTTGACCCGCAAAAGAACGGTGCCTTCTTCGCGAAGCCGTTTTGATAGAGTAGGGTAGACAGGGTTCGGTCGATGTAGATAATTCGGGTCGACATGTGCGGGAGTGAGCGGTAATGTTGTGGGCTCGCTGCGCTGTTGCACAGAACCCGCAGCTTTTCCAGAGTCTGCAGTGGCTGCGCTTTTCACTCGGGTTTGGGCGGGAGTCTCTCGCATTGAGCTTAGAGCGGGATCTTGGGAGACTGTTGGTTTAACTGCTGGCTCAACTGCTGGTTCAATGGTTGGCTTAGCAGTTGGTGCAATTTCAGGGTCGAGTGCAGAGGGAGGCTCCACAGGTGTCGGGACAGAGACAGGTGCTGGTGGCTCTTGCTTGACTTCAGATTCAGACATTGGCTCGGGCTCAGGCTCTGGCTCTGGCTCAGGTGATGGTGCCTCTTGAGCACGTTGCGCTGTCTCTAGCGTAACGGGGATGACAATACCGGATTGTCCTGCGGTCGCATCAGAGTCGGCCTCAGGATCCGAAATGCCGAACCAGCCAAAGTGCGAAAGTAACAAAACAATCACCAACACATGAACGAAAGCAACCACAAGAAGTGTTATACCCAAAGGCGAACTTGATTTGGCTTGAAAGGCCAACGGCTTGGGCGGCGCGGTAATCGCTGTAAGAGTTTCAGGCGTTGGTGTGGTCGAGCGCATAAAGTAGTTTAGAGGTTTTCAGCTAAAATTTGGAACGAAGTTTTAATCAATCTTGTTTTAAACAAGCTAGGGTCTTTAATGAACACAATCTCCCTTAAAAGACGTGCGACCATCAACATGGCATTCTTGGTGGCAGTGATGTCTTTCTGTTCCCCGTTTGGGGTCATGGCCTCCGAGGTGGTGGCGGGGGATTTGAAACTCATGGCGCCCTGGGTTCGCGCTTCTGTGCCTGGTCAAGTCAACGGTGCAGGTTACGTCCAGATTGATAATAAAGCCAAGCAAGGGGATCGTCTCGTCTCTGTGAGTGCCTTGGGGGTGAATCGTGTGGAGTTGCACACAATCATTAATGAAAATGGTGTGGCGAAAATGCGAGAAGTCACAGGCATTGATGTACCTGCAAGCGGCTCAGTCAAGCTCTCACCGGGTGGCTTTCACATTATGTTTTTAGGATTGAGCGAGCCCTTTAAAACGGGTGCCATGGTGCCGGTCACGCTAAAGTTTGAAAAAGCAGGTGAGGTAAAGGTCAATTTTGAGATCAAACCCCCTACCTATAATCCTGGCGCCGCGTCTGGACATGGCTCGCACCGTCACTAAGCTCAGAAGCCTTTGATGCTCGGGGTCACCGACTATCCAGCATTTGTGGTGGCGTTCATCATTTTTTTGTTGATCCCCGGTCCCGGAAACCTCGTCTTGATTACCTCAACGACTAAAGGCGGCATCCGGGGCGGCTTTGCGGCAGCTCTTGGAGTCATTTTGGGCGATCAGGTGTTGGCTTGGATGGCCCTCGCAGGTTTGGCTGCCTTACTGGTGACGTCGCCCGTCGCGTTTGAGGTCGTGCAATGGCTGGGTGCGGCCTATCTTTTTTGGCTCGGTGCCAAGATGCTGTTGGCAAAGCCTGGTGCGGCCCCCGTACTCAATATTAAGCCCCATCACTATCTCAGACAGGCGCTTGTCATTACTTTGCTCAATCCGAAAGCCATCGTGTTTTACATGGCTTTTTTCCCCTTGTTTGTGGATCCTGTTAAAAATAAAGGGCTAGTCACCTTTGCCTTTTTAGCCGCCACCATTGCAGCACTGGCATTTTTGTACTCCGTCGTGGCGATTTTATTGACATATTTTTTAGCTGAGCGACTTCGCACCAATCGCTACATTTCTTTTGCCCTAGAAAAAATAGCGGGGCTTTGTTTAGTGGGCTTCGGACTCAGGCTCGCGCTGTCACGCTAAGCCCAAGCCCTGGTCCATAGCCGAGCTTAGAGTCTCATTCAGGACTTATTCTGTTCCACCACCATATGCGTGTGGGCGGCCTTGAGCAAGGGGCAGGCGACTCCTTTTTGAACACCGGCTTCAATCATTGCACCCAGAATGTGTTCGTGTTCTGTTTGATGGCCTTGCGTCAAATCACGAAGCATGGAGGCTGCAAAGCTTGAACCCGTTTTAGTGAGCATCGCAAGGGCTTTTTGTTGAGCGCTTTCTTTGGTTGGAAAGTCATTGGCCTGCGCGATCGCACAGCTTTCTGCATAGAAACTGGTCATGGTCTCCTTACCCCAAGGCGCATCCGCGATTTTTCCAACATGGCCTCGGCACAATGTCGTCATGCCCGCGAGCGTGGCGAGAAAGACCCACTTATCCCAAAGTGACTGTTCGATATTTTCACTATAAGTATTGTCAAAGGCGGCCTTGTCGCACAAGGCAGAAAATTTACGTGCGAGAGATTCGTGCGCAGGGTCGCGGTGTCCAATGGTGAGTGCGTGGAGATCAGTGAGTTGTTTGACAGCACCGCTCTTGGTGATGGTCGCGGCGATGTGGGCGACGCCTCCCATGACTCGGCTACGACCAAATTTTTCATCTAAGATCTGGATGTGTCGCAGTCCATTGAGTACTGGCAAAATCACACCTTTTGTACTCGCCGCGCTTAATGAGTCGAGCGCATCGTCAAGGTCGTAGGCCTTGGGAGCCAGCACAATCAGATCATATTCGGGCTTGAGTTGGTCGCGTGTGACGGATTTTGGTCGAAGCGTGAAGGTTTCTGTTGGGGTTTCAACCACTAGACCTTCGGTCTGAATTTTTTCATGCCTCTTGTCTCGCAGCAAATATGTGACATCAGCGCCTGCCTGCATCAGTCTGGCACCAAAATAACCACCGACACCACCCGCACCCAAAATTAGAATTTTCATGCTTTCTCCTGTTGATCTCTTATGTTATCGTTTTGCTGATCCGTCCGCTACGTATCGTTCAAATGCGCTACGCTTTTGTTCCTTCCCCTGAGGTAAAGGTCAATACGCTGGTTGATAAAGTCACTGCAGCCCAAAAGAAACAGGGAAATGACTTATGTCACTAAAGAACGTAATATCAAGCTCGAATAAAAACCCTTTGATAAAGATCTTGATTTTTCATGGCAGGCGCCTTAAGCAGCATCTTGAAGTCCTCTCGCGCACCTTTTAAGGTGCGCAGTTTTCGTTATCAGTGGACTGCGGATTTGGCTACGTCCTGGGCCTTTGAGATGGAGATTCTGGTACTCGGCTGGTATGTGTTGGTTGAGTCTGGCTCAGTACTGTTGCTCGTGATCTATGGCGCCTTGCAATACACGGGCGCACTTATTTCGCCTTTTATGGGTATCGCTGGCGATCGCGTCGGCTATCGCACTCTGTTCATGTTGACGCGAGGTCTTTACGCTATAGCAGCCATGACCATCGCGATGCTCGCGTTTTTTGACTTGTTGAATCCACTCACCGTGATCGCGGTTGCGACCGTGGTCGGTTTGATTCGTCCCTCAGATTTAATGATGCGCTATGCGCTGATCGGTCAGACCCAGCCGAGCGCTCAGTTGACTTCCGCGTTGGGTATTTCTCGTATGACCTCCGATTCTGCACGCATCGCAGGCGCTTTAGCCGGGGCAAGTATTTTTGCGCAATTCGGTATGGTACCCGTGTATGTCAGCATTACTTTTCTTTATTTAGTGAGTTTTTATTTTTCCAGGAATGTAGCTGGTAAGCCTGTGCATGATGGTGTTGTTGTTCACACCTCTCGTCCCTCACCATTGACTGATTTGCACCATGCCTTTTCGTACGTTTGGGCGAAGCCCGTTTTGATGGGAACAATGAGCGTGGCATTTCTCGTCAATTTTTTGGCGTTCCCTTTTTCTTTGGGATTATTGCCCTACATCGCACGCTCGATTTACGACGTGGGGCAAGAGGGACTTGGAACACTCAGTGCAAGTTTCGCTTTCGGAGCGCTGCTCGGTTCGATCGTTTTAGGGAGTAACCGTTTTTCATTAGGCACTGGGCGTGCACTCCTCGTTGCCACGGCGATTTGGTTTGCTTTATTGATGCTCTTCGGGCCCACGACGCATTTCTTGCTTGGAGTACTGATCTTAATTTGCGCCGGCTTCGTACAAAGCATTTGTCTTGTGCCGTTGGCGGCAGTGATGTTGCGCGTCATTGAACCTCAATATCGAGGTCGTGTCATGGGACTTCGAATTTTGGCGATTTGGGGTTTACCGGTCGGTTTGCTGATCGCCGGACCCTTGATTGACACCGTTGGCTTTGTTATGACGACGCTTTTATATTCTGGTTTAGGATTGCTAGCCACAATCGGGATTGCGGTTAAATGGCGCAGTTCGATGTGGTGCGCGTCCGCGCCCGCCAATCAGCACGGTTAATGTGCTACTGGTGTAGGGGCGCTCAACGAACAGGGAACCTGAGTAGGTCCCAAAGTTTTTTACAAGCCTTCAACAATACGGATGTCGCGTTCGGCCGCACCCGTACCCAAGGCGCGAATCGCCTCTTGGTAGGCTGGGCTGTTGTAGGCAGCCAATGCGGCATCTACGCTTTCAAACTCAATCAGTACCGTGCGTTGTTTGACACCCGCTTCTTTGATGGCGGCCGCCTCATTGCGTGCTAAAAACTTGCCACCTGCCGCGGTTAAGGCCGGGCCAGCAAGCTTGGCGTAGGCCGCCAGCGCTTCTGGGTTGGAGATTGAACGGTAGGCACTGATCCAATATGCTTTTGCCACGATGACCTCTTTGATGTGTGTAAGGAGCCTAAATGTGTAAGGAGCCTAAATTAGGTGAACAGACACTATATCAAGGTCAAGGACGTGAGTTGATGTGGCTTACAGCATTTCTTTTATATTCTCTGCAAATGATCGTGGTTTATGTTAGGGTTCATACTAATACGGATGAAGAATTAAAAAAGTCCGGAGACATGCACTAAATACGCGCGACATACGCACGAAATACGCCCGTCAATGCACCTGACAATGCACGCGCTAGATTGACTTAACCTTTTGATTCAAATGAAGATTTTTTACGGTTGGAAGATGGTGTTTGCTGCGGCCTCGCTGCAGTTTATCCAGTCGATGATGTTGCATCAGGCTTTTGGTGCGTATGTAGCCGTGCTGATTCAGGAAAAGCAGTGGAGTAAAACCTCTGTCTCTGGTGCGTCGGCCATGATGTCAATGGAAGCTGCCGTGATTGGTCCGCTTTTGGGATGGTTTCTTGACCGTTTCGGCTCGCGGGGGGTCATCAAGGTTGGTGTCATTGTCTTTGGCATCGGCTTCATGTTGATGAGCCAAGTCGATTCCTTGCTGAGTTTTTACGGCGCCGTGGTGGTGATCGCGATTGGTTCCTCGATGGCCGGCTATTTCCCATTGAACGTAGGCGTAATCCAGTGGTTTGAAAAAAAACGCGCGCGGGCGTTGTCGATGGTGGGTCTTGGTCTGGCGCTCGGAGGAATGTTCGTTCCCATCATCGCCTGGAGTATCGAAAGCATCGGCTGGAGAGAGACGTCGTTCGGTTGCGGCGTCGTGGCGATCGTGGTGGGTTATCCCTTGGCCTGTATTTTTCGACGTCGTCCTGAGGATTTTGGTGAAACGGTCGATGGACTGGGTGCCCAACGCACAACGGCAGTCGATGTGAAGGGCACCGAGAGCCCAGAACAGGCTGAGCCTGAGTTCACGGCCAAGCAAGCGCTAAGAACCCAGGCATTTTGGTTATTATCGGCAGGCCACGGTGTCGCCTTGATCATTGTGACCGCCGTCAATACGCATGCGATCAATCACATGCGTATTTCTTTGGGATACACCATCGCTCAAGCTGCTTTTTACATCACGTTGATGACGGGTTTTCAGGTGGTTGGCGTGTTGCTGGGTGGTGTGCTGGGTGACAAATTACAAAAAAACCGTGTGGCGGCTGTCTGCATGACCATGCACATGGTGGGTATGCTGATGCTGACCTATGCGATCGGACCAGTCATGTTGGTTCTTTTTGCCGTCTTTCATGGCTTGGCCTGGGGGATTCGGGGGCCTTTCATGCAGGCCATCCGTGCTGACTATTTCGGTCGAAAATCGATCGGTATGATTCTTGGGCTTTCCGCCATGTTGACGGCCGTGGGGCAGGTGTCAGGACCCTTGTTGGCTGGGATCATGGGGGATGCGACGGGTACCTATGATTTGGGCTTTACCGTGCTGGCTTTAATTGCGGGTGCCGGAACATTTTTATTTTGGTTTGCCAAGCCACCAGCGTTTCCTGGAATGCCGATTAAGGCCCAAGAAGCATGAGGCAATGACAGCTTTAGTTGGTTGCTCTCTGTTAATCTACTAGTATGATTTATTTAAGAATTTTAGCGGCTTCTTTGGTGCTGCTGCTATCGGCGTGCATCACCCTCGGACCTGATTACGATCGCCAGCAAGCCACGCAATGGAACACTGAGCCAGAGACCTGGCAGCAAGCTTTGCCGCATGAGGGCGACCCTGTGGAGCTTGTTGCATGGTGGTCGCAATTTAAAGATCCTGTTTTAGTCGAACTCATCGAACAGTCCCAAAAGCAAAGTAATAGTATGGCGCAAGCTGCACTGCGAATCGCTCAGGCGCGGGCATTGTTGGTGACCGCAGATAGTGCCGCGCTACCGGTACTCAATGCTTCGGGTGGGCTATCGAGAGGCACATATCAGCTTGGTGGGCCTGTCATTATCGCCACCACTGCTCAAGCGCAGCTTCAAGCAGGCTGGGAGATTGATTTGTTTGGCGGTTTGGCGCGAGGCAGTGAAGCCGCGCGCGCGCGCTTAGCCGCTCAGGTCGCAAACTGGCATGAGGCGCGTATTTCTGTTTCGGCGGATACGGCGAGCCTCTACACCAACTTTCGCAGCTGTGAGCAACTCGCTCAGCTTTCGCGTTCAGATGCGCAGTCACGCGCGCAAACGGCTAGTTTGACGCAGGAGTTGGCACAAACAGGATTTCAGTCGCCCGCAAATGCTGCGCTCGCGCGCGCCAGTGCGGCCGAGGGCCAAGGTCGTGAGGTGGCCCAGCGCGCGGACTGTGACTTATTGATCAAAGCACTGGTCGCGCTCACCGCAATGCCTGAGCCCGAACTCCGCAGTCGTCTCGCCGAGGGTACTCGGGTCCTCCCACAACCTGCTATGCCTGTCGTGCAGCGTGTGCCGGCTCAGGTTTTATCGCAGCGTCCCGACGTGGCGGCGGCTGAGCGCGAGCTTGCCGCAGCGAGCGCAGATATTGGGGTGCGAGAAGCCGAGCGTTTTCCGCGCTTATCGCTGCTTGGCAATATCGGTCCGTTGAGTTTCGAGACGGCTGTGGGGTCGATCAGCGCGACATCCTGGTCGATTGGCCCTTCATTAAGTTTGCCTATTTTTGATGGCGGTCGTCGGGCTGCAAATGTGGAAACCGCCAAAATTGCCTACCAGGTCGCCGCGACGAATTATCGTACGCAGGCACGACGTGCGGTCAGAGAGGTCGAAGAGGCCTTGGTGCGACTCGATAGTTTGAATCAGCGAGAGCGCGAGGGTTTGAAAGCCTCTAAGGGCTATCGTGAATCATTACAAGCGGCGCAGGCGCGCTACAAGTTCGGTCTGGCGAGTATTCTCGACCTTGAGGAAACAAGAAGACTGTCAGTCAACGCCGATAACATTTTGGCGAATGTCCGGCGTGAGCGTGTTAATGCCTATATCGCCTTGTACCGGGCCGTTGGTGGTGGCTGGGATACCAAGGACCTGGCAGCGGTCGTGCGCACTGTGCAACAAAACCCTAGTGAAATTTTGACAGGCAAGCTCCAATAATGAAACAACATTTTGCTTTAATGCGTCATTCTTTGTTGGGCTTGTCGCTAGTTTTAGTAGCTGCATTGTTATGGTTATCGACGCCCGCTCTCACAGCACCTTCAGGGACGGCGCGTCCCGCGCTCACTGTTTCTGTTACAAAACCAAGCTTGATCGCGCTCCCCTCGACCATTCGCGCGAATGGCAATATCGCCGCTTGGCAAGACGCGTCGGTTGGGGCGCAGGTGGGTGGGCTACGGATTGCCGAGGTGCGCGTCAATGTGGGGGACCACGTCAAAAAGGGCCAAGTGTTAGCGGTCTTTGCTCAGGATAACGTGTTGGCCGATCTGGCTGTGCAAAAAGCCCAAGAGTCCGAAGCGGTTGCGGCACTCGCCGAGGCCGAAGCCAATGCGTCACGCGCGCGTAGTCTAAAGACCTCTGGCGCATTGTCTGCCCAGCAGATTAGTCAGTATCTGACAGCGCAACAAACAGCGGCTGCGCGGGTCGAGGCGGCGCGCGCGCATCGACAGTCGCAGGAGCTGCGGCTGAAATACACCGAAGTTCTCGCGCCGGATGATGGCGTGATCTCTGCCCGCATGGCGAGTGTGGGCGCAGTCGTGCCGGTCGGCGCTGAGCTCTTCAAAATGTTGCGACAAAACCGTCTTGAATGGCGGGCCGAGGTGGTGTCCGAGGAACTAGGTCGAATCAAGGTCGGCATGCTTGTGGATGTCTTTCCTGCGAGCTTGGCCAAGGGGCAGCCACCCGTGATCGGTAAAGTCCGTGTGATTGGACCGACCGTCGATGCCCAGGCGCGTACCGCGATTGTCTATGTAGATTTACCCATCGCGCAGAGCGATGAACCGCCCATCCGCGCTGGCATGTTTGCCTCCGGTACATTCAACCTAGGTGATCGCCAAGGGTTGACCTTGCCACAAGAGTCCGTGGTGATGCGTGATGGGTTTAGTTATGTCTTCAAACTGGGTGCAGACCAGCGCGTCGAGCAAGTGCGGGTTCAAATAGGACGTCGAGTGGGCGCCCGGATCGAAGTCCTTTCCGGTCTCTCCGCCGCGGATACGATTGTCGAGTCTGGCGCAGGTTTTTTGACTAATGGCGATCTCGTCTCGGTTAATCAGCCATGAACTTTTCTGCCTTTTCCATCCGTCACCCGATTCCAGCAATACTGCTGTTTATTTTGCTCTCGATCGCTGGGATTTTGTCTTTCAGGGCCATTGGGGTGCAGGACTTCCCCGACATCGAATTGCCTATTGTGACAGTCGAGGCGAGTCTACCGGGCGCCGCGCCTGCGACGCTTGAAACAGAGGTTGCGCGCAAACTGGAAAACTCGATCGCGACCTTGCAGGGCATCAAGAATATGTACACCAAGATTCTTGAAGGCGCGGTGGTGATCAATGTCGAGTTCGTCCTTGAAAAAAATGCCATGGAGGCGGTCAACGACGTTAGGGACGCAGTGACACGCGTGCGCGCCGACTTGCCTGCTGATGTACGAGAACCGACGATTTTGCGTGCGACGACAGCGGGACGTCCGTTGATGACGTATGTCATAACATCTGCGCGGATGGATCAGGAGGCACTCTCTTGGTTTATCGACAATACCGTCACCAAACAGCTCTTAACTGTTAATGGCGTGGGTCGCGTTAAGCGTATGGGTGGACTGAATCGAGAGATTCGCGTCGAGCTTGATCCTGCAAGGATGGCGGCCTTGGGTGTGACCGCGGCCGATGTTTCGCGTCGCTTAAGGATGATTCAGCAGGAGGCTCCTGGTGGGCGCGGGGATATCGGTGGCGCCGAGCAGGCCGTTCGCACGATCGCTACGGCAGAAACGGCTCAGGAGTTAGGCAAGATCGACTTGTCTTTAGCAGACGGTCGTCGCGTGCGCTTGGATCAAATCGCGACCATTTCAGATACGACCGCCGAGCAACGTTCAATCGCGTTAGTCAATGGAAAGCCGGTCGTCGCTTTTGAAATCATGCGCAGCAAAGGCGCCAACGAGGTGACGGTCGCGCGTGATGTACGACAAGTGATCGAGGGTCTTCAGGCCGCGCATCCGGATATTGTTTTTTCTGAACAAATCGATAACGTCGCGATGACCGAGGAAAATTTTGATGCGTCGATGCATCTTCTCTACGAAGGGGCGATTTTAGCGGTGTTGGTGGTGTGGTATTTCCTCAGGGATTGGAGAGCGACGATCGTGTCGGCGGCAGCGCTGCCCTTGTCGATCTTGCCAGCTTTTTTGGGGATGTATTTGTTCGGTTTCACTCTCAATATGGTCACACTGACGTCGTTGGCGTTGGTGGTCGGTATTTTGGTCGATGATGCGATCGTCGAGGTTGAAAATATCGCGCGTCATTTGCAAATGGGTAAAACGCCTTTTCAGGCTGCTATGGATGCAGCCGATGAAATCGGCATGGCGGTGATCGCGACGACCTTCGCATTGATCGCTGTCTTTTTACCGACTGCGTTTATGGATGGTGTGCCAGGTAAGTTTTTCAAGCAGTTTGGTTGGACCGCTGTGCTCGCAATTATGGCCTCGCTCGTGGTTGCGCGGTTACTGACGCCAATGATGTCTGCGTACTTGATGAAGCCGCTCGGAGGTAAGCATGCGCAGCCCAGACCGGATAGTTGGGTCATGCGGCATTATCTCAAGACCGTCTCGTGGTGTTTAGGCCATCGGTTAGTCACTCTTTTCTTTGCCTTTGCTTTTTTTGCGGGTTCGCTCGCGTTGGTGCCTTTGTTGCCCAAGGGATTTGTTCCTCCCGCCGATCGAGGCCAGACCATGGTCAATATCGAGCGCGCCCCGGGCAGTACCCTTCAAGACACGCTACGCGCGGCGGAGTTGGCTAAAGACAAGCTCTCCCGTATTCCAGAGGTGCGCAGTGTGTTTAGCTCTGTGGGAGCGGGCGTCTCGGGCGATGTCTTCGCAAGGGGGTCGGCCGGCGAGGTTCGTAAGGCGACGCTCACTGTTATGCTGAACCATCGTTCGGAGCGCAGCAAGACACAGCAGGAAGTCGAAGCGGATATCCGGGATGTGCTCGCCAAGGAACCCGGTGTGCGCATCACAGTCGGCGCGCAAGATGTCGGCGTCAAAATGCAAATCGTGCTGCAGAGCGAGGATCCTGTCGCGCTTAGTAAGGCTGCCCAAGCAGCTGAAAGAGATTTACGCACACTGAAGGACGTAGGGGGCGTCACATCGTCTGCAAGTTTGGTGCGTCCAGAATTGATCGTTCGTCCAGATTTCGCGCGTGCGGCGGATCTGGGTGTGACAGCTCAAAGCATTGCCGAAACCTTGCGTATCGCCACGAGTGGTGATTACGACGTGGGCTTGGCCAAACTCAATTTGGCAGAGAGACAGATTCCGATTCGTGTCAGGCTCCCGGACGCGACGCGCACCGACATCGCGGCGCTCGAAAGACTCACTGTTCCTGGGCGCTTCGGGCCGATCTTGCTGGGCAATGTCGCGACATTCACAATGGATAGTGGTCCGGCCCAAATCGACCGACTCAACCGTAGCCGGAATGTCATTTTAGATGTGGAGCTCGGTGGGCGGCCCCTTGGTGAAGTGTTTGCCGAGGCAATGGCTTTGCCGAGTCTGAATAATTTGCCGCCTGGTGTGCGACTTGCGGAGCTTGGAGATACCAAGGAAATGCAGGCATTGTTTGCAAGTTTTGGCTTGGCGATGATGATTGGTCTATTGTGTATTTACATGATTCTCGTCTTGTTGTTTCATGATTTTTTACAGCCAGTCACGATTCTCGGGGCATTGCCTCTCTCGATCGGCGGCGCCTTTGTCGGCTTGCTTCTTACGGGCAAAAGCTTTTCCATGCCTTCGTTGATTGGTCTCTTGATGTTGATGGGAGTTGTCACGAAAAACTCGATCTTGCTTGTCGAATACGCGATCACGGCCAGGCGCAAAGGGATGCTGCGCGACGAAGCGCTCATTGATGCCTGTCATAAGCGCGCACGCCCCATTGTGATGACGACCATCGCGATGATTGCAGGCATGATTCCTATCGCGATCGGCTGGGGTTCAGATCCAAGTTTTCGTTCGCCGATGGCGATTGCTGTGATTGGCGGCTTGATGACGTCGACGTTGCTGAGTTTGTTGGTGATCCCAGCGGTCTTTACCTACATTGATGATTTGGATCAGTGGCTACGACGTACCCGTAAAAAGCTGTTTGGAGACAAGGTCGTCGAACAGACCACCTGACCCGACTTCTGATCTTTACGTGGGTTGAACCGTGTAAAAAACAGGGCCTTGTGGTTGAAAATTTCGCCAGTTTGTTCTGATTGCACTCAGCTTGTAATTGGCGCCTAAGGGGATGTAGGGCACATGATCAAGAACCTCTAACTGGATTGCCTCACATATTTTTTTTCGCTCCTCCAGTGTGTCAGCAAAAAACCAGTCCATCCGCAGGGTCTCGAGTTTCGCATTGGTGGGCCAGCCAAACCAGCCTTGCGTGCCTTTTCCTCGGATACCTAAATTGGACGCCGGATCGAGATTGCTCGTGCCGGTGAGGGCTGTGAAGCCTACGTTCCAACCGCCTGCTTGAGGAGTCTCTTGATTATTACGACGCTGCAGGTAGGTCCCCCAGTTCATGGCACGTAATTCGGTTTTGAGACCGAGTTGTTTAAATAAATCTTCTGTCACTAGCGCACAAGCATGATAGGGGGCAGTATCCACGGGATCTAAGATGACAATCGTCTCGCCCTTATAGCCCGCCTCTTTGATCAGTCTGCGCGCTCGTGCCATGTCGCGTTTGCTATTGAGTTTTTCCATACCTGCATCAGAAGCCATCGGCGTGCCTGGCGCAAAGACACCACATTTGTCATTCCAATATTCAGGAAAGTCCGCCCCGTTAGCCGCCATCATGTAGTCGGTTTGACTCACCACAGACATAATGGCACGACGCATCGCCACGTTGTTAAAAGGAGCATGTAGGTGATTAAAACGCATGATAAAGATAGACGGTAAGGCACTTTTGATCAAGGCGATACGCGGGTTCTTGCGCAGCATTGGAATAAAGTCATTGTCGATCTGTTCGATGCCATCGACCTCGTTGTTTTGTAGCGCTGCGACGGCGGTGGCGCGATCGGAAATGACGAGCCATCTAAGCGCGTCGATATGCGCAATCTTGGGGCCTGCCATATTGCTCGCAAGGCCATCGACGCGTGGCACATAGCCTGTCGCTTTGGCGTATTCCACTTTTGATCCTGACACCCATTGCTCAGGCAAAAATCGAAACGGCCCGCTACCCATGACTTCTTTAATGGCAATATTTTCTGGTGTGTTTGCCAGACGCGTGGGCATGATGGAGGCGGAGGCAGAGGCGAGCGTATAAGGCAACAAAGAAAAGGGTCTACTCAAAGCAATATTGACCTGCTTGTCGTGCGTCGCGACGATCTCGGTGACGAGACTAAAGAGCGTTTGTCCGAGAAGGTCGCGTTTGCCAAAGCGTTTGAGACTCGCGACCACGTCTTGAGCCGTCACGGATTGGCCGTCGTGAAAGCGCAGGTCCTCGCGCAAGGTCAAGGTCCACTGAAGCTTATTGTCTGATAGCGTGAGGCGATCAAGCATCTGAAGCTGTGGTTGATACTGAGCATCGAGCCCGAAGAGCGTGTCATACACCTGCAGAGCATGACATGCAGTAATCGTCGCAGTGGTGAATACAGGATCTAAGACTGAAAGATCTGTCGAGGGTACCCAGCGAAAGGTGACCTTAGGTGTTTGTGCAGAGAGCTTGAAGGAGGTGCCGAGCAGACCTATTGCGCTCGTCGTCGTGGTGATAAAGGTGCGGCGATCCATAGGGGTTGTGCTCAAGGTGTACACCAATATTTTAGTAAAATCGTTGAAAAAAAATCGCACTAACGGGCCAACCTCCAGAGTTCAGCCTCCAGATGCGCTCGCGCTTCGGTACGCAATTTTTCTAAATGCGCCAGTAAGGATTTTTGCGCGACGGTGTGCAGGCGTTCGGGCGTGTCATCGTAGGCAAACTTGACGAGTGTCTCGAGCGTTGCGGGTTGTCCGGCTTTTCTGAGTGCTGCCATGACTTTGTTTTCGCGCTCTTGTCGGTGAATCAAAATTCGATCGACATTTTCGGCTGGATTATCCATCAAGAAACCATGGCCTGGTGCGAAGTATTCGATTTTTTCCTCGAGTAGCAAGCCCAGTGAAGCCAGGTATTCAATCATGCTGCCATCTGGTGGGCTGATGACCACCGTGGACCCTTGCATGATGTGATCACCCGTGAACATGAGGTTTTGCGACTCAAGTAAAAAGCAGACTTGATTGGACGCGTGTCCAGGTGTATGAACCACGCGAATGACCGTTCCCGCGATGTTGAGTCGCTCGTGATGCGTGACAATGTGATCGGGCGTAAAGCTTTGATCCTGATTGGGGAAGGGGGGTGGGGGCATGCCATAGGTGACAGCACCAGTACGTTCCTTGAGCACTGTGGATGCGGGTGAGTGATCCAAATGCGTGTGGGTGCACAAAATCCAGCGTATTGGACCGGGTGCGGCGGCAATCAGAGCCTCGATATGTTCTTCGAGTAAAGGACCTGGATCGATGACAGCCACACCGTGCTCTGCATTGCCGATCAGGTAGCTATTGGTACCAGGTCCCGTCATCATGCCCGGATTGGCTGCGGTTAGGCGCAGAACGTCTTGCCCGATGCTGACTGGCTGACCTGGCTGTATATAAGAGCAACAGGCACCTTGATTGTCCGTATCGAGTTTTTTGATTTCAGCATATGCAAAATCACCTGGAATCAGCGTGTGGGATATGCCTGCGCGATCCATGCCCGTCACTGGAGCCATGACCAACTTTGGACGAGGCTTACGTGCGTACTCCAAGAGTTCTTCGACGTATTTAAACTGTGCGAGACTTTCAAGCGTCTTGATCGTCGGAAACATCAGATTGAGAGTGCCCGAGCGGTGTAGATCGATGGCTTGGTCCGGGCGGACCCAGAGTTGACCAACGGTCTCGTGATTGTCTTCGAGCGCTGTCTGACCCTCAGGAGCCTGTGCCACGAAAAAACGCGTGTCATAGCGCCTGGGGCGACCTGCCTGCGTGACCCAATGGCTGTAATACGCGATGCGATCGGTCGCCGCTTTTACCTGTTCTTTTAACAAAATGTCGATAAACGAGAGCTTGCTCTGGGCCATTTCAAGTCTAAGCGCGGCCAGTCTTTCGGCCTCGTCACTCGCGAGTTGTAGCAGTTGGTCATTGCCGCGGTAGCCAAGTAACAAGCCTGACTCCTCAAAGCACTCACGGATCGCCGCAATCCAGTAGGCGAGTCCGCCTTGCTCGATGCCGAGTGTTTCACTTGCAGCCTTGTCATCGAGACCGACGCACAAGGAGGCGATTTCTGGATGATGGTCGGTTCGGTCCAAGGCACCACCTGGGAAAACATGCATGCCTTTGGCGAACTCAACTGCGGTGGTGCGTTCCATCATGAACACTTCAATGCCATCGCTGACATTTCTAGCAAGAATCACGGTGGCGGCCGGGCGGGGAACGACGGGTGTTGCAGATGAGGTCATTATGAATGGCTACTCGATGTTAAGCGAGTTTGCAGAGGCAATGAGGTGCCAATCATCGAATCACGCGTCACGAGCTCTGCCAGTTCGGCTTCGCTCATCCCCTCGGTGCCAGCAGGCCGATAGGGCAACACTAAAAATCTCAAATCTGCCGTACTGTCCGAGACGCGGACCTCGACGTCATCAGATAGATGCGTGCCAAACTCGGCCAGCACTTTACGTGGCTCGCTTACGACACGTGCGCGATAGTCGATTGACTTGTACCAAGCCGGTGGAATGCCCAATAACATCCGTGGATAGCAAGAGCAGAGCGTACAGACCACCACGTTATGCACCGTAGGCGTATTTTCCAACACGACGAGATCAAGCGGTGTCGTGATGTCTAACTCAAAGGACGCATTGATGGTCTCGAGCGGATCGGCCAGCAATTTCTTTTTGAACTCGGGATCGACCCAGGCTTTTGCAACGATTTTTCCACCGATGGCAGGCGTCAAGCTGTCCTGATAGTCGATTTGTCTATGCAGTTCGTCGGCGGTAATGATGCCTTTTTCGTCGAGCAGTTCACGAATCGCGGTCTGGAGTAAGACTTCGTACCGGTCGTAGCCGTCGTCGTCATCTGGCGCAGGTGGTGAGTGCGGATGTGCATGATCGTGGTCATGGTCGTGATCGTGATCGTGATGATGGTGGCCATGTGACTTGGTCATGCTTTTTTAACTCCAGCGATTGGGTCGATCCAGTGCTCGAAAATATCTGCGACAACAGTGTCATTGGGGCCGCCTGTGTAGTCGGGCCAAACGTCTTTTTGTTTAAAGCGCACCCGATAAAGCACCCGCATCGGCAGACCAGGTTTGTGAAAGGCCAGCAGCGAAGGATCGCGAAAACGACCTCGAACTTCAGCGATTTCACCTTGGACACCGCGAAGATAAAAAGGCGTGCGGCAGTGTGCTTCGGGAGGTTGCTGGCGGATGACAACGGGCGTGCCAGCGGAGAGTGCTTGTCCGGGACGGGGGGGGAGTGCGTTCATAACGTACCCTTTTGTTTGAGACGTTCGCGCAGAACCTCGATACGATCTTCGATTTCTCGGGTGGTAAGTAATTGCTGCTCAACCACGAGATCTCCTACCGCGCGGATCCATTTGTCGTAGTACAGCATGCTTTTGTAGTCCTTTTCGGTATTGGACTCAATGGCGCGACGCATGGCATCCGAGGTAAAGACTTGTAGTTTACCGGACAAGAGTTTTTGTAATGCATCCACGCGCTTCTCGTGAAGCGTGCTTGGATGCTCGTCTAGACAGACCGGTCCTGCCGGCTGTCCACCTAGATCGTTTACCTTTCGTTCAGTCATTCTTGGCTCTCACATCGACTTGCTTAGGATAGAGTCTATTTTTACACCCATTTAGCCTGCATTGTCTTGTCGTTTAACGCTTGTAGAGCAAAATATTTATGCTAAAAGATCACAGCATGTACCTTTTTTCAGCATGACGACTTTAATTTTAAGGATTCATCCGTGAGCGATTATTTTTACGAACCCAGCAAAGGCCATGGCCTGCCACACAACCCATTTAAAGCCATTGTGGCGCCTCGTCCTATCGGTTGGATCTCCAGCATCGACAAACAAGGCCGTGTGAATCTGGCTCCCTATAGTTTTTTTAATGCCTTTGCTGAAACACCGCCGGTGATTGGTTTCTGTACGAGCCATGCCCGCAAAGATAGCGTTAATAACATTGATGAAACAGGCGAGTTCGTCGCTAATTTTTGCGGTGCTGAGCTCGCTCAGGAGATGAACATCACGTCGGCCTCAGTGGCGCCTGGTGTCGATGAAATGAAACTCGCTGGTCTGGAGGCTGCTGCCTCGACGCTCGTCAAGCCCCCCCGTATTGCGCGTGCGATCGCGGCATTGGAGTGTAAGCTCATCAGCACAACGCAGTTGAAAAATGCCAAAGGCGAATTGATCGATACCTGGTTGACGCTGGGCGAAGTCGTAGGTGTGCATATCAATGACGAATTTCTCAAGGATGGAATCTTCGACACTGCAGCAGCGCGTCCGCTAGGTCGTTGCGGCTACAAGGGAGACTATGTCGAGGTCAACACCTTGTTTGAGATGATCCGTCCTAAAGAGTACACCCCCGCCAAATAAGGGTGGTATGCGACCATCAAAGATTAGCCTGGTATCAGGCTAATCGCCCTGAAAGCGGTGGCGCCACCGAGAAAGACTAAACTAAAAAAGAAATAGCGGCGAAATTTTTCTTGTGGAATTTTTTTCCTTAAAAATTGCCCTAAAAACATGCCGATAAAGGCGGGCACCATTGCCAGTAAAGAGGTCGTCGCAATTTCGACTTCAAACTCACCTGTGACCCAGAGTCCAAGGGCCAGCGCGATCGAGGCGATTGTAAAAGACAAGCCAAGCGCTTGAATCAAGTCATCTCTTTTGAGTTCGAGTGCCGTGAAGTACGGTGCGAGCGGGAGCGCCGCAATCCCCGTTGCGCCCGACACGATGCCTGTGAAAAATCCTATGAAAGGCGACAGCCATGACTCTGCTCGAGGCGCGACGGGAATTCGCGCTGCGGACAGGCCGTATAGACCGTAGGCCATCAGGACAAAGCCCAATCCCGCAGTGACAACCGCCATTTGACCGCTGACGATAAAACTCACGCCAATCGGTGTGCCAACACATATACCGAGCAGGAGCGTTTTAAATCTTTTGAGCAGCGCAATAAAACTGGGTCCGGAAATCAGTTGCCAAATATTTGTGACAAGCGATGGCACCACGAGCATGGCCGCAGCTTCGACGGGTGTAATAATCAGACCAAGCAGGCCAATCGCAATCGTTGGTAGCCCCATGCCGATGACGCCTTTGACAAGTCCGGCAAGGATGAAAACGAAAGCGACTAAGATCAGTGAGGAAATGGAGTCAGTCATTATAATCAGTATCAATCTTCGCTCACGATAGCACCATTTCTTTCAGGACTCTCATGCGTATCGATGCCTTACCTGCGGAAATTATCAGTCCAAGCGCCTGGCTAGGTCCCGATGTTGCAACGTCTGAACGTTGGATTCACCATCTTAGCGATGCTGAGTTGAGAGAGCTTGAGCGGGCCGCGCATCAGGCTTTGAGTATGCATTCCGATATTGCTGCGATTCGACGAGAGAATTTTGTGCTGCCCACGCTGGGCCCGCGACTTGCGCGTTTGCACGACATCTTGATTCATGGCTGCGGTTTTGCCTTGGTTCGAGCGCTACCCGTCGAGTCATGGTCGCGTGAGATCACTGCAGCTGCTTTTTTCGGTTTGGGTTGTCACCTTGGCAATCCGCGTCCTCAAAACGCCAAAGGTCATGTGTTGGGACATGTCATGGACATGGGGCTCAATGCCGACGACCCCAACGTCAGGATTTATCAGACGCACGAGCGTCAGACCTTTCACACGGATTCGAGCGATATTGTGGGACTGGTGTGTTTACAACAAGCCAAGGCGGGTGGAGACTCAGCACTCGTTTCGTCCAATTCGATTTATAACGTGATGCGACGCGATCATCCCGCCCTTGCCGCAGCACTGTTCGATCCGATCGCAACGGATCGTCGGGGCGATGTGGCTGCGGAGCAATTGCCGTATTTCGAGATCCCCGTCTTTACCTGGCATGCGCAGCTGATGTCAACGATTTATCAGCGTCAGTACATCGACTCTGCCCAGCGGTTTGAGCGTGCGATGCGTTTGACGCCTTTGCATGTCGAGGCCTTGGATTGTTTTGATGCACTGGCCAATGACGCACGACTGAATTTTTTAATGCGTCTTGAGCCGGGTGATATGCAGTTTGTTCACAATCACACGCTGCTGCATGACCGGACTGCGTTTGAGGACTGGCAGGAGCCTGCGCGTAAGCGCCATCTGCTGAGGTTGTGGTTGTCCTCGCCTCAGGCACGTTCACTGCCGCCTGTCTGGGCCCAACGTTATGGCTCAACTGAGCCGGGTGAGCGAGGCGGGGTGATGGTACCCGCCGCCTCGTGGATTGCACCCTTGAATCCTGCTTAAGGAAACAAACTTTAGTCGATACTAAGCTTAGTCGGCGTAGCCTGGAAGCTCACGATCCAGTACGCGCATCATCGCTTCGAAATAAAGGTTGTCGCGACTCGCACGCGTATGACGGTCATCAACGGGCGGTTTTTGAACAGCAGCCACGACTTCTTCTGACAAAATCTGAATAGGTTTTCCCGTACTCATAGCCAGCACTTGCGCACGACAGACGCGCTCGAGTTTATAGAGACGTTTGTAGGCTTGAGCCACAGTGTCGCCAACCACCAAAATTCCGTGATTTTTCATGAACAAGATTTTCTTGTCGCCAATCGCATGGGCGAGTCGCTCACCCTCAGATATAAAATCGGCGGTTCCGGTATAGGTGTCGTCATAAGCGATCAAGCCATGGAAAAACGCGGCGGTCTGGCTCGCGGGAAGCAGACGATTGTCTTGGAGCATATTGAGCGTGACGGCCCAATTTTGATGGGTATGCAAGACAACGTTGGCGCCGGTGATGCGATGCACAGGGGCGTGAATACATTGTGCCGATAACTCTACGACGCCTTCGCCTTCGAGCGTCTCGCCATTTTCGTTGAATACGAGCATGTCGCTTGCGCGGGCTTCAGACCAATGGAGTCCAAACGGTAAAATCAAATATCGGTCTTTTGCACCGGGAACAGTCATCGTAAAGTGGTTGTCGATCCCTTCGTGCAGATCGTCCAGCACAGCAAGTCGGTTGGCGGCGGCGAGATGGATTTTGGCTTGCTGAATCGCATCGACCTGAGTCTTTGTTTTGAGATTGTGCACAGACATGACTAACCTTTAAAATATGTGTGAAATGATTCAATCTGCTAAAGATTACTCCCCTTCACCGGACCCTGCAACATCTGCAAAAGGCTCTCTCGTGCTACGTAGATGCTTACTTAAAAATACGCTTCACAGCTTGCTGCGTGCAACAACGGTATGCCTTGGGCTATTCGGTGTGGATGCTGCGGCGCAGCAAAATGGTGTCACGCTATATGGGATCATTGACATCGGCCTTCAATATGATCACGTGCGACAAAAGGCATTTTCGGGAGGTCTGCCCCAAGGACCACTCAACCAGTCATTTCTGGGGATTGCCAATGGCGTTCAATCAGGTTCGCGTTTTGAGCTCCTATGATTTTAAAGTACTCAAGCTCTCCTTGGCAGTCGGACAAGCTCTTAATGGCTTTGCGAACGGACAGGCTCAAGGAACCGGGGCGACCACTGGGTCGGTGTTGACGACGACTACCTTGACACCTGGTGCTATGTTGTTTTTACCAGGCGCACGCGCAAATTCGTATCTAGTGGGCGTCACGGCACCTCTGACCTCACAAGTCACGCTTTTAGCTTCTTGGCAGATGATGCAACCCCAAGGAATGTTGACGAGCGATTTGCAGTTTAAAACGCAACAAATTTTGAGTGCGGCGCTCACACAACAACTTTCAGTGCGCACGAATCTTTACACCTACGCTTCCTATGCACAAAATTTCGCGATGATTAATACGGCTGAAAGTTTTGTCTTTGGTGTGGGGATGCGTCATCAGTTTTAACGATAGCGTTCTTTTTCCTTGGACATGTCCGGTAAGAACCAAGCGACGACACCTAAGATCGGTAAAAATGAACAGATCTTGTAGACGACCGCGATGCCATAAACATCGGCTAACCCGCCCATGATGGCCGCACCGAGTCCGCCGAGTCCAAATGCGAAACCAAAGAACATCCCGGAAACAAGACCGACGCGGCCCGGCATGATCTCGTGCGCATAGACGAGGACTGCAGGAAAAGCAGAAGCAGTGATCAAGCCAATGATGATGATGAGTACACCCGTCCAAAACAGATCCGCGTAGGGTAGGGCCATCGTAAAGGGTAATACGCCTAAGATTGAGATCCAGATCATGGGCCTGCGGCCAATGCGGTCAGTCAGTGCGCCCCCCAACAGCGTGCCGACCGCAATGGCGGCCATGAAGATAAATAGCTGAACTTGAGCCGCCTGGACGGGTAGATCAAAACGTTCGATCAAGTAAAAAGTAAAAAACGATGTGAGGCTCGAGGTGTAGACATTTTTTGAAAATAACAACACCATCAAAATCGAGATGAGAAAAAGGACCCGACCGCGAGGCAGGCCTGAGACTTGAGATTCAATGTTGGCAGAAACCGTTTTAAGGGTTGGACGCAGATTGGCGCCGTACCACATCCCGACACGGGTTAAAAAGGCCATCGCGATCAAGGCCGCCATCGACACCCAGGCAATGGCGCCTTGACCATGTGGCAACACGATAAAGGCTGCGAGCAAGGGGCCGATCGCTTGACCGACGTTGCCACCGACTTGGAATAATGCTTGTGCAGTGCCGTAGCGACCGCCCGAGGCCATGCGCGCGACACGCGAGGCCTCTGGGTGGAAAATGGCCGATCCTGTGCCGATTAACGCGGCCGCGATTAGGACAACGGTATAGCTATTAGCCACTGAGAGCAATAGTAAACCGATGAGCGTTGAGCCCATCCCAAGTGCCAGAGAGTAGGGCTGTGGGCGTTTGTCTGTATACAAACCAACGGTGGGCTGCAGGAGCGAGGCGGTGAGCTGAAACGCGAGTGTGATCAAGCCGATCTGCGTAAAGTCGAGATTGAACTCGGCTTTGAGCAGCGGGTAGAGAGCAGGGATGAGTGACTGAATCAGGTCGTTGAGTAAATGACAAAAACTCAAGGACAACAAAATGGGCATGGTCGCCGCCTGCGGACTTACGGAACTTGATGCCGTAAGTGGGGCTTGCGTGCTGGCGGCGACAGACTTATTCATCTAAAGACAGACAACATAAAAAAATTGAAATTATTGAGCAGTAACCTTGGCTGTTTTAATGACCTTGCCCCATTTATCAACTTCGGTCGCGAGAAACTTGGCTGTTTCCGCAGGGTTCAGGCCCATGGGCACAATGCCAAGCTCGCTAAAGCGATTGGAAATCTCTGGGGATTTCACGGCTTCGTTCACGGCTTTGGAGAGTTTGTCCACAATCGCGGCAGGTGTGCCAGGAGGGGCAAAGAACATCACCCAGCTCGAGGATTCAATCGCAGGACCATTAGACTCTTTTATTGTTGGCACGTCGGGCGAGCTCGGCAAGCGCTGATTTGAAAACATGGCCAGTGCGTTGACCTTGCCACCTTTGACGTGCGGCATCATCGAGCTAGGGACATCGACCAACATTTGAATGTTGTTTGACATCAAGTCAGCTAGCGCGGGGGCCGTTCCTTTGTAGGGGACATGAATCATGTTGACGCCGGCGGTGCTTTGCAACAGTTCCGAGGTTAGGTGCGCTGCAGATCCGACACCCGACGAACCATAGGCAACTTTGCCAGGGTTCGCTTTGGCGTAGGCAAGTAACTCACCCACGTTTTTCACGGGGAACTGTTTGCTGGTCGTCAAAATCAAAGGAGAGATGGCAACGAGCGATACTGGTGACAAGGCCTTATGATCGAAGGGCAGCTTGCCTTCATAGAGCGTGGCGTTCGCGGCATGCGCCGTGATGACCGTCAAAATCGTATAGCCATCGGGCGGTGCTTTAGCCACGAAGTCCACACCAATGATCGAGTTGGCACCAGGCTTGTTTTCGATAATGATGGGTTGACCCAAAATGGTCTGTACTTTTGCCGTTACCATGCGCGTCACGTTGTCGGTGTAGCCGCCTGGTGTGTAGGGTACGACCCAGCGAATGGGTTTCGAAGGATAATTTTGAGCGAACGCGTTAACCGACAGCGTGGCAAGCGCTGCAGCGATGAGGCCTGTTTTTAGAATATTCATGTCTCCACCTTTCGTTGGTGTTGTTGATATGTTTAAAAATGGCATGCTTGCGCCGATGACAATACTACTCGTTGTGCCTTGGCGCAATACATGCTTGATCGCCTATTTTGCATCCGCCGGATCACCCAAAATGACGGACTCGTAGGCATGAAGTGCTGTCGCACCGCCTGTGTGCAAGAACAGCACGTTGTCAGAGGGTTTAAAGTGGCCTTTGCGACTCAGACCAATCAGGCCCGCCATGATCTTGCCTGTATAGACGGGGTCGAGCAAAATCGCCTCAGTGCGGGCAAGCAACTGAACCGCTTCGACCATCGCGGGATTGGGGATCGAGTACTTCGGTCTCCACCAGTCACCATAAGAAACAACCGCCTCGGCTGGCACCTGAATGCCTGTACCCAGCAAGTCCATAATGGCCTGTGCTTCTTTGTGCACCAAGGGGTTTTGGTCTTGTGGGTCGCGACTGACGCCGACGCCCACCAGTGGGATCTTGATGTTATTGCCTAAAAAGCCAGCAACTAGACCACCATGCGTGCCTGAGCTGCCAGAGCCCACGACGAGGTAATCCATGGGTTGGCCCATCTCAAACAGCTGTTGTTGAATTTCTTGTGCACATGCAACATAACCCAAGCCGCCGACGGCATTAGAGCCGCCGCCTGGGATGATGTAGGGTTTGCGACCTTGCGCACGCGCTTCTTGAGCTGCAGCCTCCATTGCTTGAGCCATATTGGAGCCGCCAGGGACGACGGTGATGCTTTCAACGCCCAATAAACGAAACATAAAGTTATTGCCGCTCGCTTGCGGATCGTAGCTTCCTGGTACGCGCTCTTCGATCACGAACCGACACTTGAGGCCTTCTTTAACAGCCGCTGCTAAAGTGATGCGGCAATGGTTGGATTGAGGAGCACCACAGGTGATCAGCGTATCCGCGCCTTTGGCGAGTGCGTCGCCCATCAGAAACTCGAGCTTGCGCGTCTTATTTCCCCCGGGTGCCAGACCCAACATGTCGTCACGCTTGATCCACACCTTGGGTCCGCCCAAGGCTTGGGTGAAATTAGGTAAAAACTCGATGGGTGAAGGGCCGACTGTGTATTGACGGCGGGGAAAGCGACTTAAATCCATGCATGACTCCTGATATTTTTAATGATGTCATCTGGTAGACGAGACACAACTCGAACAATGTACGCCGTCATCCTCGCCTTGCCAAGTTAAAAATAATCTGTTGACGCGAAGTCTTTCAGTCGATAGCATCAATTCACATGAAAGCTTTCAAGGCGTGAGATTTAGATGTTTGCCTACACTATCCGCCGTTTGTTGTTGACTTTGCCTGTCATGTTGGTCGTCGCGCTTTTTGTCTACGGCTTGCTTGATTTGGCGCCGGGCGATCCAGCAGTGTTCCTTGCGGGCGAAGAAGCCTCGCTTGAGGATATTGCTCGGATCCGAGAAACGCTTGGCTTAGACCAACCTTTCTATCATCGTTTCACCTTGTGGTTACTGAACGTGCTTCAGGGTGATTTGGGCAGCTCCCTTTTTACGGGAATCCCCGTTTCACAAATGATTGTGCAGCGGATGCCACCCACCTTTACCTTGATGGTCATGACCTTGATCGTCTCTGTGTCGATTGCCATTCCCTTGGGTGCGTTGGCGGCATGGCGTCACAACAGTCGTTATGACCGTGGTGTCATGATCGTGGCCGTTTTAAGTTTTTCATTACCCACGTTTGTCGTGGGTTACATGCTTGCTTGGGCAATCGGTATTGAAATGCGTTGGCTGCCAGTTCAGGGGTATGTGCCTTTTTCACAAGGGATCTGGAGTTCCATCAAAACCTTGATTCTTCCGACACTCGCGCTCAGTAGCGTTTACGTCGCGTTGATTACAAGGATCACGCGTGCAACACTGCTTGAAACACTTTCTCAAGATTACATCAGGACCGCACGCTCGAAAGGCGTCGGCAACAAAGATATCTTATTTCGTCATGCGCTCAAAAACGCTGCGATCCCAGTCATCACCGTGATAGGCAGTGGTGTGGCCTTGCTCATTAGCGGTGCTGTTGTCACAGAGACGGTCTTTTCGATTCCAGGCTTGGGCCGCTTGACGGTAGACGCTATCCTTAGGCGCGACTATCCAATCATTCAGGGCGTGATTTTGCTCTTTAGTTTTTTATATGTGTTGGTCAATCTCATCATCGATCTGCTTTATCGCGTCTTTGACCCGAGGATTAAATTCTAATGTCGCAAGCCTTTAAATTCCTCAGGCGTCATCCGACTATCTTTGTGGGTGGAACGATTGTTTTCTTGCTCATTTTGATGGCGATTTTTGCGCCGTGGATTGCTGAAAAAGATCCTATGGCGCTTTCTCCGATTCATCGGGCGCGAGTGCCGAGCGAGCGTTTCTGGTTCGGGACTGACCTGCTTGGTCGCGACGTATTCGCGCGTGTGGTGTATGGCGCTCGTATTTCGCTGATTGTTGGTATCTCCGTCGCCATCCTGTCTGCGGTGATCGGTACCATCATTGGCTTGACTTCCGGCTTCGTCAAATGGATCGATGCGATCGTGATGCGCATCATGGATGGTCTGATGTCTATCCCAACTATTTTGTTAGCGATTGCTTTGATTGCCTTGACACGCGCTTCACTGGAAAATGTCATTATCGCCATCACGATCGCCGAGGTTCCACGGGTCGTTAGACTGGTCAGAGGTTTGGCGTTATCGTTGCGTGAGCAACCTTACGTCGAGGCGGCGATCGCAGCGGGCGCCTCGCCGGTGCGCGTGGTGTTTAAACATATTTTTCCCAACACAATCGCTGCGCTGACTGTGCAGACAACGTATATCTGTGGTTTGGCGATTTTGGCCGAGGCGAGTCTTTCATTTATTGGTGCCGGCATCCCTCCATCGATTCCCTCGTGGGGCAATATCATGGCCGAGGGTCGAGCTTTGTGGCAGATCAAACCGCACATGATTGCATTCCCGGCGTTATTTTTGTCGATCACTATTTTGGCGATCAATATGTTGGGCGATGGTTTGCGTGACGCCATCGATCCGCGCATGGCCAAGAGAATCTGATATGACGAATATTCATCAACCCTCCGTCAATGTGTCGCGACGTGTGCTGGACGTCAAAGATCTTTCGGTTGTCTTTGGCACAGGGCCTGGTCAGGTTCAAGCCGTTAAGTCATTGAACTTGCACGTCGATCGAGGCGAGACCTTGGCGATTGTCGGTGAGTCTGGGTCAGGAAAATCCGTCACCTCTCTCGCCCTGATGCGTTTGATTGAGTTTGGTGGGGGAACGATTACCCAAGGCGAGATGCATTTTCACAAAGCTGAGGGTCAAACGGTTGATTTAAGACGCGCGCCCGAGGAAGTCATGCGCAGTATGCGGGGCGCTGACCTCAGCATGATCTTTCAAGAGCCCATGACCTCGCTCAATCCCGTTTTTACCGTGGGATCGCAGATCACTGAGGCGATCTTGCTGCATCAGTCCTGCGACATGGCACAAGCGACCGCGGCCGCGATCCGCATCTTAGATCAGGTCCGTATTCCCGATGCGGCCGCGATGCTCAAGCGTTATCCACATGAGCTGTCTGGTGGAATGCGTCAGCGTGTGATGATTGCGATGGCGCTTTCTTGCAAGCCTTCAGTATTGATTGCTGACGAACCGACCACGGCATTGGATGTGACGATTCAGGCGCAAATTCTGCAGCTGATCGCCGATCTTCAAAAAGAAATGGACATGGGCGTGATTTTTATCACGCACGACATGGGTGTGGTCGCTGAAATCGCGGATCGCGTCATGGTGATGCGACGTGGCGAAGTGGTCGAAGAAAATAATGTATTCAGTTTGTTTGCAGACCCTCAACATATTTATACAAAAACATTGTTAGCTGCGGTGCCCAAGTTGGGTTCGATGCGCGGTATTCGAGAGCCCACCCGTTTTGACTTGCCTTTGCAGGAAAGTCAGGATCAGGCGAGGTCGCAGATCCAGCGTGAAGTCATGCACAGCTCGCGTGATGCGGATGGTACGCATGACAGCCCAGTGATACTGAGCGTGAAAGACTTGGTGACCCGCTTCGATATCAGAGGTGGAATTTTTTCTAGAGTGCAGCGACGCGTGCATGCGGTCGAACACGTTTCTTTCGATTTGCATGAAGGTGAAACACTGTCCTTGGTCGGAGAGTCTGGTTGCGGCAAGACGACCACTGGACGTTCTCTCATGGGCTTGACCAAGGTCACCGGTGGGCATGTGATCTTTGGCGGAGCAGCGGTCGATCTTGCCAGTGCCCGTTCTTTACGAAGCGTGCGTCGCAATATGCAATTTGTGTTTCAAGATCCCTTCGCCTCGCTCAATCCGAGAATGCGCGTGGGGGAGTGTATTGGTGAACCCCTGGTGATTCAAGGTTTGGCCAGTGGCGATCTGGTGGTCAGACGCGTGGCCGAGCTCATGGAAAGGGTCGGGCTCGATCCTTCGACGGCGCAGCGTTGGCCGCATGAGTTTTCCGGAGGGCAGCGGCAACGGATTTGTATCGCTCGCGCTCTTTCGGTGAATCCGAAAGTGTTGATCGCGGATGAGGCCGTTTCCGCACTCGATGTTTCAATCCGTGCCCAGATCGTCAACCTTTTAATTGATTTGCAAGATGATCTGGGTGTTTCTTATTTATTCATCTCACACGATATGGCGGTTGTCGAGCGCGTGAGTCATCGTGTGGCGGTGATGTACCTGGGACAAATTGTTGAGATCGGTCCGCGCAGCGCGATCTTTGAAAATCCTCAACACCCTTATACAAAAAAACTGATGGCTGCTGTGCCGATTGCGGATCCGTTGGCGCGACGTCAACACAAAATCGAAGTTTCTGAAATACCCAGTCCCGCGAGGGGCGTGGGTGATGAACCCCTTATCGCACCGCTTGTACGGGTGGGAGAAGGCCATTTTGTCGCGATGCATAAGGTCGGCGGCATGTATTGAGTTTAGTTCTTTGGAGAACATAGATGGATCGCAGAAAATTCTTAGTGACGTCTTCAACCACAGCCGCGGTTTTGAGTTTGCCCGCTGCGTTTAAAGTACATGCCGCGGCGCCAGCCAAATTGTTTCGTTGGGTTCCGCATGCGGATCTGACGATTCTCGACCCGATGTTTAGTACGGTATTTATCACCAATATTCACTCGCAACTCATCTTTGATACGCTTTACGGTTTGGACAATCAGTACCAGCCTCAACCGCAAATGGCTTCGGGCCACGAGGTCGATAGCACGGGGCTGATCTGGAACATCAAATTACGCGATGGACTGAAGTTTCACGACGGCTCCCCGGTCCGTGCGCAGGATGCTGTGGCCAGTCTGAATAGATGGTCGAAAAAAGATTTGATGGGTCGGTCGCTGTTCGAAGCCACCGAATCCTTGACTGCGCTTGACGACAAGACCTTGCAGTTCAAGCTCAAAAAACCCTTCCCATTGATTTTGCATGCGATTGCTCGACCGACAGGCAGTATGGCGTGCATCATGCCAGAGAAACTTGCGTTGACGCCCGATAATGTGCAGGTCAAAGTCATGAATGGTTCTGGCCCGTTTAGGTTCGTCCATGATCAATGGGTTTCTGGCTCACAGGCAGTCTATCAGCGCTTCGCCGGCTATGTGCCGAGTAGCAATAAACTGAAACCAGAGTTCACCTCAGGACCTAAGATCGTGCACATCGAGCAGGTGAAATGGCAGATCATTCCTGATAGTGCAACCGCTGTGGCCGCGCTGCGCAATAACGAAGTCGATGGTGTCGAGCATATTGATGCAGACTTTTTGCCCGTATTGAGGAAAGACAAAAACATTACCTTGATTAAGAGGACCTTACCCTCGATCTCTCTGATGCGCTTTAACCATCTACATGCGCCTTTTAATAACAAATTGATGAGGCAAGCTATTTTGTCTGTTGTCAATCAGACCGAGTACATGATGGCGATGAATGGTCCCGATTTCCCGGAGTTTTGGAGTGACAAGTGTGGCGTGTTTGTACCGGGTTCTCCGATGAGTAGCGACGGGGGAATGGAAAAGCTTTTAGGCAAACGCGATATCAATAAAGCGCGCGCCATGATTAAAGATGCAGGCTACAAAGGCGAGACTGTCGTCATTCTCGATCCGGTTGATTATCCAGCCTTCCATACGGCGGCCTTGGTCACGGCCGACCTGTTCAAACAGCTCGGCATCAAAACGGATGTTCAGGCTATGAATTGGGGCACACTGATGCAGCGGCGAAATAGTCAAGAGCCCCCTTCAGCAGGGGGATGGAACGTGGCGTTTACTGCGACAACAGGACCCAATAATCTTGATCCCGCCGGTCATCTCGCCATCAGAGGCACGGGCAAGAAAGCGTGGTTTGGCTGGCCGACCAGCGATCGTATCGAACAACTCCGTCTGGATTGGTTCAATGCCAAAACCTTGGACGAGCAAAAACGAATCTGTCGTGAGTTACAAATGCAGGTCTTCGAAGACGTGCCCTACATTCCGCTTGGCGCGACATATCCTGTTTCTGCCTTGCGCAAAGAATGGGTTGATTTCCAGCCTCAGATGCCTTTGTTCTATACCTTGCGTAAAGCCTAACCCATCGATTCCCTTAAAACATGAAAAAGAACCCCAAAATCGCCATCGCAGGCTTTGCGCTTGAGGCCAATAGTTTTTCGCCCGTCTCTACACGGGAGGACTTTGAAAAGTCTTGTTGGCACGAGGGTGAGCGCATCACTGAGCTCGCTCGCCAAACAAGCAATCTGCCTGCGGAGGTGACGGGGTTTTATGCCCGCATGGATGAAAAAGGCCCTTGGGTCGCTGCACCCACGATCGTCATTGGTGCGCCTCCTGGAGGACCTGTTGTTGAATCAGTCTGGGCAGAGTTCATGCAAAAGCTTGAAAAAAGTCTGCGCGCCGCCATGCCTCTCGATGCTGTGTACGTATCCAATCACGGAGCTTCGAGCGCCGAGCACTTGGATGATACAGAAGGTGACATGATGGTGCTGATTCGTTCGATCGTGGGGCCTGATGTGCCCGTGGTCGCGACGCATGATTTGCACTGTAACGTTTCTGAGCGCACCGTAGATGCCTTGGACGCGCTGGTCAGCTATCGGACCAATCCTCACGTGGACCAACGGGAGAGAGCGGCTGAAGCAGCTGATCTTCTTGTTGAAATGCTTAATGGCATGAAGACGCAAAAAGTATTTATCCGCATGCCGATCACCCCACCTTCAGTGACCTTGCTGACTGCACGAGGCCCCTATGCGGATTTGATCAACATGGGTACCGCGATGATGCAGTCGCCCTCAGAGGGACCCATTGCCAACGTCTCGGTCTCCGCGGGTTTTGTATTTTCTGATTTGCCAAAATGTGGCATTACGATTGTCGTGACTTCGCGTGGTGATCTGGCAGCGGCTCAACGCTGTGCCATTCAGATCGCGCGTGCCGCATGGGCGGATCGTGGTCGTTACGTGCCGGATATGCTTGAAATCCCCGAAGCTATCTCAAAGGCCCGGCAAACGAAAGTTCCTTTGTTGTTTGCGGACGTGGCGGATAACCCAGGTGGTGGCGGACGTGGCAATACCTCATGGCTCTTGGCCGCCTTCAACGAGGCCAAAATCCCTGGCGTGTTGCTGGGTGTTTTTATTGATCCCGCTCTGGCTCAGCAGGCCCATGCCGCAGGCGAGGGTATGGAGTTTGAGGCCATTTTTAACGCCACAGAAAGTCAATTTTCTAAACGTTATACCGCACGTGCGCGTGTCCTGAAGCTCACCGATGGTGAGACATTGGGGCGTCGTGGTATTTTGCGCGGCAAGAAGTTTTCTCTTGGTCCTTCTGCGTTGATTGAATTGGTTGGCACTGGGACGCGTGTCGTGGTGGGCAGTCTGCGTCGGCAGCTTTGTGATCCAGCCATGCTGGAAATGCATGGGATTGATATTTCAACAGTGCCGATTCTCATCGTTAAAAGTCGGGGACATTACCGAGCAGGTTTCGATGAGTTTTTCCCCGAGTCGCAGATTTTCGATGTCGATAGCCCTGGACTGACAACGCCCAACTTAAAAAATGTGGACTTCAAGCGTTTGCCAAGGCCTGTGTTTCCCATTGATCAAGAAGCGACCTGGACCGAACCCACCTGGGCGCGAGGTCTTTAAGCACGCCCATCTTCGGGGTTTGCTCAGTACGCTTTTGGATGCAGGGTAGGATACTGACCGTCGGCGAGTGTGTGCGTCTCGAGCACATGTCGACTGACTTGGCGGCGGCTGATCTTACCCTGGGGATTTCGAGGGAGCGCATCAACTGCGATAAACAGGCGGGGACGTTTGTGTTTGGACATGCCGCCAACAAGCTGTTCACATGCCTCTTGCCAGCCCTTTTGTGCGCCTTCACCCACCGCAATGATGATTTCTCCCCAGTAGTCTGAGGCGAGTGATGTGACACAAATTTGCCCGCACAGTGCGTTTGACG
The DNA here is from genome assembly GCA_945897365.1 of Bordetella parapertussis. Taxonomy (GTDB): domain Bacteria; phylum Pseudomonadota; class Gammaproteobacteria; order Burkholderiales; family Burkholderiaceae_B; genus Zwartia; species Zwartia parapertussis_A. The sequence continues at coordinate 83,199 of CAMDFD010000006.1, forward strand.
CCAGTGCCACTTCAATCTCATCCGGATTGACGCGATAGCCGCCGGTTTTGATGACGTCGGCGACACGTCCTGTCAACACGACGCGACCCGCAGTATCGATATAACCGAGGTCCCCCGTGTCATGCCAGCCGTCCGGTGTGTGTGGCCTGAATCCGTTGGCATCGATGAGTCCCGACGACATATGCGGCGAGCGGAGCCAGACCTCGCCATGCGTCTGGTCCTCGGCAGTTGGCGCTTCGATTTTTATTTCGACACCCGAAGCGGGCCAACCCACGCAGGCGCCTGGTGGCACTTCAGCTTGCGTAAAGTAATCATGTGTATCCGCCCGATCAAGAATCGTGATGGGATTGACGCACTCTGATTTTCCAAAAGTGATGCGTACTTTTGGACCAAACATCGCATGCGCTCTTTGATAGAGAGCGGGTGTGAGAGGTTGTGTTCCGGTAAAAATGCACTGCACAGAGGGGAACTGTTGAGGCGCCAAGGCGCTGGTGATTTTTGCCAAGACAGTCGGAGGTGCAAAAATCGCCGCGAGTGAATCGCTTTCGAGTAATGGCGAAATCCGCTCAATATTGACCCCGTCGTGCAGCACAATCGTGCCGCCGTGATCCAGCCAGGCAAAGGCCAGCAATGACGAGCCATGCACAAAGGGCGTCATCAGCAAAATCCTCGTACTGCGTTCGGGGACAAAGGGCAGGGACGCTTTCAGTAATTGTTCTCCTTGCCAGCGCGCGCCGTGCGTGTAGAGCACGCCCTTGGGCTTTCCCGTCGTGCCTGAGGTAAAGAGAATTCTGCCGGGTGTCTCGCTCTGCACGGCGGGTAGTTGGCTAGCCGTGGAAGTCGTCGGTGGTTGAGCGATCGAGGCGGTGTCTATCAAAGATAAGCCGAGAGACACGATGTCTTCTTCACGGCTCTTGAGGGCGACGATATATTTAAATTGAGCGATCTGCGCGCACCATTGGATCTCGTCTTGGGTATAGCTCCAGCTTAATGGGGTCTCGCAACATCCCGCCAAACGCACACCATAAGAGACCCAAACAGCGTCCACGCTATTGGGGATGAGTGTGGCGATGGGATCTCCAGGCTGGAAACCACGCGCGATTAACTCGCTGGCCAAGGCATGGGCACGGAGACTCAGCGCGGTATATGAAAGCGTCTGCTGTTGTCCGTCTACAGCCGCGAGCATATCGCCGAATCGGTTGGCAAGATTGAGTAAGCTGCTTGACCAAGAGATTGGCATTTTGGCGAAAGAATTCATGTGTATCAGTGAAGCCTGTGCTGTTTGTCATATTTTGATTGTGTTCACAATATACCCAAGGTTACTATCCAAAATTATCAATCTTATTTTTTAAAGGATCGGGATGAAAAACAACGAACATAATCGTACACGTCGCTCGCTGCTGGGTGTTGCCGGCGTTTCATTAGTAGGTGGCTCGCTGGGTTGGTCGCCTGCCGCCTTCTCGCAGGCTGCCTATCCTAATAAGCCTATCAGGATTGTGATTCCTTGGCCTCCAGGACAAGCAACGGATTTGGCGGGTCGCGCGATGGCAATGGGCTTGACCAAGTTACTGGGTCAAACCGTAGTTGCGGATAACAAAGCGGGTGCTGGTGGCATGATCGGTACTGACATCGTGGCGAAGTCAACGCCAGATGGCTACACCTTGCTAGCAGGCTCGAGCGGTCCAATTTCTATTTCGCCGCTTCTTCAAAAAACACCCTATAACGTACAAAAAGATTTCACGCCGATCGCAATGGCCGGCTTGTCACCTTATGTATTAGTGGTTAACCCTAAGTTTCCTGTCAAAGACATCAAAGAATTTATCGCTTTAGTCAAGGCAAATCCTGGTAAATATACATTCGCTTCCTCTGGAACGGGCGCAACGGCCCACTTGGTTGCCGAAGCATTTAATGCCGCTTTAGGCCTAAAAGCTGTCCACGTTCCATACAAGGGTTCGTCACCTGCACTCGCCGATGTTTTAGCGGGTCGTGTAGATTATTGTCTCGAAACAGGGGCTGCAACAATGCCTTTTGTACGTGATGGTCGTCTAAAAGCATTGGGTGTTTCTCTCGAAAAAGGAAGTTCAGTCACACCTGGCATCCCCGCGATTGCCACAGCCGCCAATTTGCCTGGCTTTAATTTGGGTGCATGGATCGGCTTGGTTGGACCCGCTGGCATGCCAAAAAATGTGCTGGCTACCTTAGAAAAAGCAATACGTGAGATTATGTCCACCCCAGAAACGCGCGAACTGTTTGGGCGAATCTCACTAGAGGTCCAGTTCAGAGAGGGGGCTGACTTCTTGGCCTACCTTGAAAGCTCACGTGTTCAGTTTGTCGATGTGATCAAGAAAAATAACATCAAAATCGACCCGGTTTAATAACTTATATCCGGATTGTTTTATTTCTCATTAATACCCCGCCTCATTATTTAAGGTGGGGTATTTTTTTAGTACTCGTATTGATTGTTTTGGTAGGATCATCAAGTCTGTTCTAAGAGTAAGTGCTTTGACTAAAATCACCATGAATAGAATAGAATGATGTATCAAATGATTGAAAAAAGGTTCAGACAAATGACCGGGGAAGCGAGATGAGTGAAATGCGTTTTGAACAGCCTAAAACCGCCGAAGCGGCTGCTGCGTTACTGGCAGGCACGCAAGGTTTGGGTAAAGTGTTGTCAGGTGGAACAGATCTGATGATTCACATGCGAAATGGCAATGTAAAGCCAGAGTTGGTGCTCGATGTGAAAAGCATCCCTGAAATGAACACAATCGCCGTTGAAGACGGCGGTTATCGTTTTGGGGCGGCTATTTCCTGCATGCAGTTACAGGAAAACAAAGAGTTTGCCGCAACCTGGCCGGGCGTCATTGATGGGGCCAATCTTGTTGGCTCCGTTCAGGTCCGTGGTCGTGCAACGGTGGCCGGTAACTTGTGTAATGCCTCGCCCGCTGCCGATACCGTGCCTGCGATGATCGCGGCCGGTGCGATCGCCCGCATCGTCGGCCCCAATGGCCGGCGCGAGGTTCCAGTCGAGGACATTCCTATCAGCCCCGGAAAAACGTCGCTCACCAAAGGTGAGTTCATCGTTTCGTTTTTCTTGCCCAAGCGCGCGCCGCATTCTGGCGATGCGTATTTGCGATTTACACCACGTACGGAAATGGATATTGCCGTAGTGGGTGTTGGTCTCAACTTAACACTTGATGCGAATGGTATCTGCACTGATGCACGCGTCAGCCTTGGTGCGGTTGCAGAGCGTGCTTTGTTGGTGCCAGAAGCGGCTGCGGCCTTGATTGGTACTAAAGTCGATGAAGCTGCACTAACCAAACTGGCTGCTGCGGCAAGCGCTGCAGCACGTCCGATCGATGACAAGCGTGGCACCAAGGTGTTTCGTATCAAATTAGCAGGTGTACTGGCTCGCCGTGCGGCAGAGAAAGCACTTAGCAGAGCGAAGGGGAATTAAGCAATGTCAAAGCATCACATATCAACCGTTATTAACGGTGATCCAGTTGAGTTTTTGTGCGCCACCAATCAATCGCTTCTCGATGTACTGCGCAATGACCTGAACATGACGGGTACAAAAGAAGGTTGCGGCACAGGTGACTGTGGCGCATGCAGCGTGACATTGGATGGTCGTCTGGTCTGCTCCTGTTTGGTCCTGGGTGTCGAGGCTCAGGGCAAGACCATCCAGACAATCGAAGGCATGGCCAACGGCGAGCACCTGCATGTTTTGCAGCAAAAATTTCTGGAGCACGCCGCATTGCAATGCGGTATTTGCACACCGGGATTCTTGGTCGCGGCGCGCTCCTTGCTCGAGCGCAATCCAGACCCTACCGAAGAAGAAGTCCGTTTCTGGCTCGCTGGCAATCTTTGCCGCTGCACGGGCTACAACAAAATCATCGAAGCCGTGCTTGATGCCGCACGCGAATTGCGGGGAGCCTAATTATGTTGACGAACACTAAAAATATTGAGCAAGTCTTTAAATCTGTTGGTACGAGCCCAATCCGTCCTGATGGTGTGCCAAAAGTGACCGGTATGGCCCAGTATGGCGCGGACTATTCTTTACCTGGCATGTTGTGGGCCAAGATTTTGCGTTCGCCGCACGCCCATGCGCGTATCCGTTCGATCAATACTTCTAAGGCCGAAGCTTTGCCTGGCGTCAAGGCCGTATTGACTTCAGCGGACCTGCCTAATCAAAATTTCGATTACATCGGACCCGAGCGTGTTGCGGTGAACTATTGGCACATGACCCGCAATATTCTTGCGCGTGAAAAAGCGCTGTACGAAGGTCATGCCATTGCTGCCGTGGCTGCAACGACTGCAGCGATTGCTGCAGAAGCGATTGCCCTGATCGAGGTTGATTATGAAGTCTTGCCTCATGTCATTGATGTGGATGAGGCGATGCACCCTGATGCGCCTGTGCTGTTCGAAGACATGATCACGCGTGGTATTGAACCCGCACCGACCAAGCCTTCCAACATCACTAAGCGTCTCGAGTTTAAAGTGGGTGATTTGGATGCAGGCTTCGCTGACGCAGATGAAATCGTTGAAATGAGTTTCAAAACGGCGGCTGTGCACCAAGGTTACATCGAACCGCATTCATGTTTGGCGCGCTATGGCGCTGATGGCCAGTGTGAGTTGTGGTCTGCCAGCCAAGGTCACTTTGTGGTGCGTGCTTACACCGCCAAAATATTGGGGATGGAAATCGGTAACTTGGTGGTTCACCCCGCCGAGATTGGTGGTGGTTTCGGTGGTAAGACCGTGGTCTATGTCGAGCCCATCGCTGTAGCCCTTTCTCGCAAGACGGGTCATCCCGTCAAAATCATGATGAGCCGCGAAGACGTTTTCAAGGCGACAGGTCCGACCTCTGGTGGATCGATGACTGTCAAGATCGGCGTTAAAAAAGACGGTACCCTCGTGGCTGCTGATGGCGTGTTTAAACTTCAGGCAGGTGCCTTCCCCGGCTCCCCAGTGATGAATGCGGCGATGTGCGCCTTTGCGCCCTACATCATTCCTAACGTTCGCACAGTCGGCTTTGATGTCGTCAGTAATCGTCCAAAATCTGCTGCCTATCGTGCGCCAGGTTCACCGATATCTGCTTTTGGTGTGGAAAGCGTGCTCGATATTTTGGCTCAAAAAATCGGCATGGATCCATTAAGACTACGATTGAAAAATGCAGTCAAAGCGGGTTCGCCAACGCCCTATGGTCCCAAGCATTCGCATGATGGCTATGCCGAGACGATTCAGGCTTTGCTTGATCACCCCGAGTACAACAAGCCTCTGGGCAAAAACCAGGGGCGCGGTGTGGCTTCCGGTTTCTGGTTCAACGGTGGTGGCGAGTCGACCGCGTCGATCCACATCAACGAAGACGGCTCTGTCGTGTTGGCGACAGGCAGCATGGACGTGGGGGGCTCACGTGCCTCGATGGCCTTGATGGCTGCCGAGACGCTTGGCGTGCCTTATGCGTCTGTGCGCTCGACGGTCGCTGATACGGCATCGATTGGTTATAACCACGTCACTGGCGGCTCGCGCGTGACCTACGCGACGGGTCTGGCCGTCGTCGAAGCCTGTAACAAAATTATTGAACAACTGCGTCAGCGTGCCTCCATCATGTGGGATGTCGATGTCAAAGGCGTGGTCTGGGAAGACGGTTTTGCCAAGCCTGCAGACAAGAGCGTGGGCGAGTTTGAGCCGTTGTCACTCAAGGCGATTGCGGCCAAGCGTGCCGTGACGGGTGGACCGATCGTGACCGAAGCGGCTGTCAATGCGGGCGGTCAGGCACCGGGCTTTTCGACTCAGTTTTGCGATGTCGAAGTCGATCCCGAAACCGGTGGCGTCAAGATTTTGCGTTTTGTTGCTGCCCAAGACGTGGGTCGTGCCATTCATCCCAAGTACTGCGAAGGCCAGATTCATGGCGGCGTCGTGCAGGGCATTGGTTGGGCACTCAACGAGGAATACATCTACGACAAGCTGGGCCGTCTGTCGAATGCCGGATTCCTGGATTATCGTATCCCTGTAGCTTCGGACCTGCCTATGATCGAGGCGATTTTGGTCGAGGTGCCTAATCCCAATCACCCCTATGGTGTGAAAGGTGTGGGCGAGGCCAATATCGTGCCTCCTATGGCTGCGATTGCCAATGCGATTCAGCGTGCGACTGGCAAGCGTCTGACGGAGTTGCCGATGTCACCGCCTAAAGTGCTCGCAGCGATTGATGCAGTCTGAGACCGAGGTTCGAGCCTAGACTCACGTGGAAATCGACACGCAAGCCGTTGCCCCTCAAACCGTCCGCGTCATGTTGACCGGCGGTTTTAGTCGACGCTACACCGATGGCGTACGTGAGTTTGAAATCCAAGCACGAACGGTTCGTTGCGTGATTAGCGCCATGGACCGTCTCTATCCCGGGCTGGGTGAACACCTCGAGGAGGAAACTTCACTGGCCGTCAATGGTGTCATCCACGAAGTGGTTTATACGCAGATTATTCCTGCGGATGCTGAAGTTTTTTTTATACCTCGTATCGAGGGCGGTTAATTTTCCATGAATGTCGACAACATCAATCAGGCCGTGGCCCAGCTGCTACCTGCCTGGCAAACACACGCGCGTCTTGATGGCTTGGCACCTCAGTGTCGCCCGACGAGTCGCACCGAAGGCTATCAGATTCAACGCGCCTTATTCGAGGCTTCAGGTGAATCTGCGCTTGGATGGAAGATCGCTGCGACGAGTGTTGCGGGTCAGCAGCATATTGGCGTGAGTGGACCGCTGGCAGGACGCTTGTCCGCTTCTCGTTGTTTGGCTGATAACAGCGAGCTAGCTCTCAAGCATAACTATATGTCTGTCATCGAAGCAGAATTCGCGTTTCTAATGGGACGTGATGTGGGTCGAGAACTTGCGTCTGGAGTGGGACGTGCAGATCAGCCCCTCACCATGTCACAGGTGATGGATTGTGTCTCTGGCTTACATGTCGCGATCGAGGTTCCTAATTCTCGCTATGTTGATTTTGTTGGAGCCGGCGAGGCACAACTGATCGCTGATTTTGCCTGTGCTTGTTATGTGGTGTTGGGACCTCGCGCACCTGAGCAATGGCGTCAGACTGACCTTAGTCAACACGCAGTGAGCGTACGCCGAGGCAACGAGATTGTTGCGACGGGTACAGGGGCGAATGTTTTGGGCGATCCACGCATAGGCTTGACCTGGCTTGCTAATGAATTGCTATTGCAAGGGCAGCAACTCAAAGCTGGTGAGGTCGTGATGACGGGCACTTGCGTAGTGCCGGTTCCCGTTACAGCGGGTGATGCGATGACTGCTGATTTTGGTGCATTTGGTCAGGTAAGCGCACGTTTTAAAGACATTTAGGCCGCAATAGGCGATTTTTGTGCGCCCCGGATAAGCTTGCCTGGTAGCTTTCCAGTCGCCGCGCCATTCTGGTAGGTGACCACGCCCGACACGATGGTGGCACGAAAGCCTTCGGCAGCCTGTCCCAAGCGTCTTCCGCCAGCGGGCAGGTCGTAGACGATGGTGGGCGCTTGTAGCTTGAGCCCCTCAAAATCAATGATGTTGATATCTGCTTTGAAACCGGGACGCAAGATACCACGATCATTGAGTCCCACCGTTGCAGCGGTGTCCTGCGTCTGCCATTTGACCAAGAGCTCGAGTGGAATCTTCTCGCCACGGCTACGATCGCGCGCCCAGTGTGTCAGCAGATAGGTCGGAAAACTTGCATCGCAGATATAGCCATAATGCGCACCGCCATCGCTCAGGCCTGGCACCGTGTCGCGATCCATCAGCATTTCACGCAATACTTCGTGATCGCGATCCGCATAGTTGTAGAGCGGGCGATAAAGCATGGCCGTGCCATCGTTTTCCAGCAAATAGTCATACGCAAAGGCGGTGGGATCCACGCCCGCGCGTTGTGCACGCGCAGCGATACTGTCCTCCGGCTTGGGCTCGTAGTCTGGTGGATCGCCGAGTGGGTAGAGGTTGTCGAAGTTTGCGACGCGGCGTTTGTACATCGCTTCGCTGTGTTCCTCGGACAAAATTTTGGCGCGCACCTCTGGATCGCGTAGTTTTTTCAGACGTTCCTCGGGACTCAAACCGCGCAAGGCTTCAAAGCTGGGCAGTTGCGTAAAAGGGCAAAGTGAAAGCGCAAAACTCAGAATCAAGGCGACCGGACGGGCACCAACCTGAGCCTTCATTTTTAAACCTGCATCGGTGGCGGCATGCATATGCTCCATCACACGACGCCAGCGATCGGGTAAATGCTCGTGTTGGAGTAGCGTGAGTGAAAGTGGACGACCAGACGTTTCGACAATGCGACGCAGCATGGCGAACTCTTCATCCACATCATCAAAGTCGGTCACCAATTGCAACACACCCAGACCGGCCTCGCCGAGTCCTTTTGCAATCGCAGTGAGTTCGCCTTCAGCGGCACCCAGAGAAGGCGTAGGACTACCATCACTGCTACGATGCAAAATGGTTCTGGAGGTTGTGAAACCTAATGCGCCAGCCTTGATTGCTTCGACGGCCAGTGCGGTCATTCGGGCACGATCTGCCTCGGTCGAGGGCTCACGCTTAGCACCCCGATCGCCCATGACATTGATGCGTATAGGTGCATGACCGACTTGCGTCGCCACATCGATATCAAACTGTCGAGCCTCTAGTGCATCTAGATACTCTGGAAATGTATTCCAGTTCCAAGGCAGGCCTTCTTGCAGCACCACACCGGGAATGTCCTCGACACCTTCCATGAGTTTCATGGTGATTTCGCGATCTTCTGGTTTGCAGGGGGCGAAACCTACACCGCAGTTTCCCATGACAACGGTGGTCACACCAAGCTGCGAAGAGGAGCCAACCTTGTTGCTCCAAGTCACTTGGCCGTCATAGTGGGTGTGGATATCCACAAACCCAGGCGTCACGAGCAGCCCCTTGGCACCGATTTCCTGGTCAGCGGAGCCGGTGACTTGACCGACTTCTTTGATCAGACCGTCGACGATTTTGATGTCGCCGACAAAAGGCTTTGCGCCTGTGCCATCGACGATCGTACCGTTACGAATAATGAGGGAACCTGTGTGTGCCATAAGAGTCAGTATGCGGTGTGATGAGACAAGACTCAGTTGTACTCACCACACGCAGACGTGTCAAGCTTGCCACTTATTGCTCGGGGACTTGCGCGATGACTTGTGCTACGGCAGCTGTCAGTTTCTTGGCATAGGGAACATGCAGAAACTCATTGGGACCGTGCGCGTTGGACTGAGGCCCAAGCACGCCGCACACCATCATTTGCGCTTTTGGAAAGCCGGTGCTGAGCAGCTTCATGAGCGGAATCGTGCCACCTTGGCCGATATAGCCGACTGGCGCTTGAAAGTGCGCTTGGCTGGCGCTGTTGAGCGCTTGTTCAAACCAGTGCGCGGTGCTTGGTGCATTCCAGCCACTCGAGGTGCTTTCTGAATGGAAGGTGACCTTGGCCTGATAAGGGGCATTGTCCTCAAGCAATGTTTTGAGTTCCGCGACAGCCGCCGCCGCATCAATCAGTGGAGGCAGTCTCAGACTGAGCTTAAAGGCGGTATAGGGACGCAGCACGTTACCGGCATCTTTGAGTGCCGGAAAGCCTTCGGCGCCCGTGACGCTCAAGGTGGGTTTCCAGGTGCGACGAATCAGCGCTTCGACCGGGTCGAGTGTCGTGGGCAGAGCAACCAAACTCGAGCCACCACAATCGTGATGTGCCCAAGGAAAGCGCTTGTAGATAGCGTCACCTAAGATGCCTGCCGTGGCTTGCGCTTGTGCCAGACGCTCAGCCGGGATGTCGCAGTGAAAGCTTTTGGGTAGCAGTCGTCCCGTCTCACTGTCTTCGAGACGATCTAGCACATGGCGCATGATACGAAAGCTCGAAGGCACGAGCCCAGAGGCATCACCGGAATGCACACCTTCAGTCAGAATTTCGACTTTTAGAACACCCGCAGCCATACCGCGCAAACTTGTCGTCAGCCAGAGCTGGTCATAATTGCCCGCGCCACTGTCCAGACAAATCACCAGACCCACATCACCCAAACGTGTTTTCAAGACATCGATATAGGGGAGTAGATCAGGCGAGCCACTTTCTTCGCAGGTTTCAATCAAGCCAACGATACGCGGATGCGCAACCTGTTGTGCTTTGAGTGCTTGAATGGCCGTCACCGCCGCATAGGCCGCATAACCATCATCCGCACCGCCACGGCCATAGAGCTTGCCGTCGAGATATTTGGGGGTCCAAGGGCCGAGGCCATTGCGCCAGCCATCAAACTCCGGTTGTTTGTCCAGATGTCCATACATCAAGACCGTCTGATGATTCGCACTTTGCGAGAACGTAGCGGCCACCTCGAAAAAGAGAACGGGTGTGCGGCCAGGCAGTCGAATAATTTCTAGCTTGAGACCTGCGACTTTTTGTGCCTCGATCCAGGCCGCAGTGCGTTCGATGACTTTGTCCAAATAGCCCGCTTGTGCCCAGTTGGCATCAAAGGCGGGAGATTTAGCCGGGATTTCGATGTAGTCGCTCAGTTGGCCTACCAGATCGTCATCCCAGGCTTGACTCACCGAGGACAGGACCTGCGCGGTATCGAGCATGGGAACGGGAGCATTCATTATTTTGCCTTGACCTTGAGGCGCCACGCATGCAGCAGAGGCTCCGTGTAACCGCTGGGTTGCTCGAGACCCTTGAGCACCAAATCACGCGCGGCGCGATAGGCGTAGGAGGCTTCAAAATTCGGTGCCATGGGTTGATAAAGCGGATCCCCCGCATTTTGACCATCAACGACTTTGGCCATGCGCTGCAAGGTCTCGTGCACTTGCGCTTCGGTCACGATGCCGTGCAACAACCAGTTGGCGATATGCTGGCTCGAGATGCGCAACGTTGCCCGGTCTTCCATCAGTCCAACATTATGGATATCCGGGACTTTCGAACATCCCACGCCTTGATCAATCCAGCGCACCACATAACCCAAAATACCCTGAGCGTTGTTGTCCAGCTCTTGTTGAATCTCGGCTGCACTCCAGTTTGGTTTGACGGCTACGGGGACTTGAAGGATCTCACCGAGTAGACGATCAATTTCTGCCGGGGCATCGACTTTTTCAAGTGCTGTCTGTACGTCTGCGACACTGACTTGATGGTAGTGCAGGGCATGTAGCGTTGCGGCAGTCGGGGAGGGAACCCACGCAGTATTCGCACCTGCTTTGGGGTGGGCGATTTTCTGTTCGAGCATCGCTGCCATCAGATCTGGCATGGCCCACATTCCCTTACCGATCTGTGCACGTCCACGCAGTCCGCAGGCCAAGCCCGTCAAGACGTTGCTGCGTTCATAAGCCGACAACCAGGCGCTTGATTTCATATCGCCTTTGCGGATCATCGGACCGGCATGCATCGCGGTGTGCATTTCGTCGCCGGTACGGTCCAAAAAGCCTGTGTTGATAAAAGCCACGCGCGCGGGCGCTTCGTTGATACATGCTTTGAGGTTCACACTAGTGCGACGTTCCTCATCCATGATACCAAGCTTGACGGTGTTGGGCGCAAGACCCAGCATGCCCTCTACGCGACCAAACAATTGGTTAGCAAAAGCGACTTCGGCAGGACCATGCATTTTTGGCTTGACGATGTAGACCGAACCCGTGCGTGAGTTACCGTACTTGTGCGCCTGATTGCGCTTGAGATCATGCAGCGCAATGGTGACCGTCACCACAGCATCCAGGATGCCCTCGAAAATCTCTTGACCATTGCCATCGAGAATCGCGGGATTGGTCATTAAGTGTCCCACGTTACGTAGAAACAGCAAGGAGCGGCCATGCAAGGTCACCACGCCATCTTTAGCTTGCTTGGCGCCTGCAGCCGCCGTGTAATGACGATCCTGGTTGAGCGTTCGCTCAAACGTCTGACCACCTTTGGTGACGCTTTCAACGAGTGTGCCTTTCAGGATGCCAAGCCAGTTGCGATAGGCCAGCACCTTGTCGTCGGCGTCCACAACAGCGACGGAGTCTTCGAGGTCGAGGATGGTCGATAATGCGGCTTCGAGCACAATATCATTGACACCCGCTGGGTCGTCTTTGCCGATCCCTTTGGTTTGATCGATCTGAATATCAATATGCAAACCGTTATTCACTAACAAAATGGAGGAGGGATGATTTGTCTCACCCTGATAACCCACAAATTTCTCGGGTCCTGCTAAACCCGTGACAGATCCGTCTTTTAAAGTCACAACGAGTTGTCCGTCTTTGACGGCGTAGGCTTGAGCATCCGCATGAGAGCCTGTGGCGAGCTTGGCAGCTTGGTCAAGAAACTGTCGACCAAAGGCGATGACCTTGGCTCCTCGAATTGGGTTGTAACCCCCAGCGCGCGTCGCGCCGTCGGTTTCAGCGATCGCATCGGTTCCGTACAGGGCATCGTACAAGGAGCCCCAGCGCGCATTGGCGGCGTTCAGCGCGTAGCGAGCATTGAGCACTGGGACGACCAGTTGCGGACCGGCTTGAAGCGCGAGCTCGGCATCCACATTTGTCGTGGTGGCACTCGCCTGAGCTGGTACAGGTGCCAGATAACCGATTTCCGTTAAAAAAGCGCGATAGGCTTTCATATCCTGAATCGGACCGGGATGGGTACGATGCCAGGTGTCCATCTCCGTTTGCAAACGATCGCGTTGCGCCAAGAGTGCGGCATTGATAGGGTTTAGGTCATGAACGAGTGCGTCAAACCCTTTCCAAAAACTTGCACTGTCGATCCCGGAGCCAGGTAAGACCTCAGTCTCTATAAATTGATAAAGAGGTGTTGCGACCTGAAGACGATGGCAAGCGGTGCGAGCAGTCATGTTGGCTGAGCCTTAAAGAATTTTGGTTTGTAAAAAAAGATCGGATAGTTTTTCGATTTATCACTTAAAAATTTATCACTTAAATGATCTTAATCCGTCCCGAATGGTCTCTGATGAAATCCCTAAAGCCCAGGTGGTTGCGACTGCGGCTAAGAGTTCGCGCCTGGCCTCGGTGTTCTGAGAATCCGCGTATGCGCTGAGTTCAGTCAGTGTGATTAATTTTTGTTGCGATGCACCATCGGCAGTGATGACGATGTTTTGATCAATAAAAACAGCGCGCTTGCCTTCGGCAAGATGAGCTGCGATCACAGGTGAGTCGGAGCAAGGGCTGTAAAAAATGATGGATCCATCGCAATACTGCGCCATCGATGCGACATGGGGGTCATCCGCATTCAAGACGCCAACGCCATGAGGCCATACGACATCGACCTGGCTGCGATAAACCTTGATTAAATCTTCTGCAGTTTCCAAGGCATGATAGGCAACCTCGGGATTTTTAAAGGTCTCTGAGTACACCACGTTGGTCACAATCCCCACTGAACAACGGTCGTAGGCTAAGCCTTTGGTGAGGATTTCCATGCCGTTATTTTCAATGACTGCGGCTTGAACCTCTCGGTTAAGCAATAACCGTCTGGCTTGATCCCAGTTTGCAGCATCGCCAGCAAAGAGCCGACGGGTGCCAACGTAAAGTCCCTCTGTATTGGCCAGCCCTGTCCGCCAGCCATGCGCATTGAGCAAGTGTGCTGTGAGGCGCGCGATGTTGCCGGTGCCTGTGCTTCCCGTGACGCCAACCAAAGGGATGCTGCCGTTTTCATCGCCAGGAAAAATATGGTCAATGATGGCGCGACCTACAGGTCGTGAAAGTCCTTCGGCCGGCTTCAAGTGCATGAGCAGTCCCGGACCTGCGTTGACTTCGACGATGGCTCCGCCTTGAGCACTCAAGGGTTTTGAAATGTCTTCGGCGACAAGATCAATGCCCGCGATATCAAGTCCAACGGCTTGTGCTGCGAGTGCCGCGATCGCGATGACTTCAGGATGGACATCGTCTGTGCAATCAAACGCGACGTTACCGTTGCGTTGAATCAATACTTCTTTGCCTGCAGGGACGACACTGTCGCCATTAAAACCTTGACGGTTCAACTCGAGTCGCGCTGCCGAGTCAATGCGTACTGGATTCAGAGGCTGGTCCTCACCGCGTCCGCGACGCGGGTCCGAATTGATCTGGCTGGTGATGAGTTCTTGAACGGTTTGCTGACCGTCACCGACGACGCTCGCGGTCTGCCCTTTGGCCGCAGCCGCCAGCTTGCCACCTACAATCAGAAGACGATGCTCATTGCCGCGTATAAATTTTTCTACCAATACACCCGAACCTTCATCGACCGCCACGTCATAGGCAGCCTCAATCTCGGTGCGGGATTCGAGATTGATGAAAACGCCCCGTCCATGATTACCATCCACGGGCTTGACGACAACGGGCAAGCCCAGATCGAGCGCCGCTTCCCAGGCGTCGGCGGCGCTTTCAACCGCGCGCCCCATTGGAATAGGTACACCGCAGGTTTCCAGTAATTGTTTGGTTAATCCCTTGTCGCGCGAGATCGTCTCGGCGATCGCACTGGTCTGATCCGTTTCCGCCGTCCAGATCCGTCGCTGTTTGGCGCCGTAGCCAAACTGCACGAGGTTGCCCTCACTCAGGCGGATTGCCGGAATCGTTCGCTCATCGGCAGCCAGAACCATCGACGCGGTACTGGGGCCCAAGCACAGATCCTGGGCCAGATCTTTCAATTTATCCAGTTCACCCTCGAGGTCGTAGGGAAGGTCGTCAATAGCGGCCATCACCAAATCGCGACCCATGTAAAGCGCAGCAAGCGTGACCTTCTCTTCCCAGCCGCTGACCATGACTTTGTAGACCCCGCGCTCCTCGGTTTCACGGGCTCGACCAAAGCCATAGCCAGGGACTCCCGCGAGGTCTTGCAGCGCAAGCGTGACGTGCTCCAAAATGTGACAAGGCCAGGTGCCTTCTTTGAGGCGCATGAGAAATCCGCCATGCACCCCAGGACTACAACGGTGCTCGACAAGACTGGGTAACCAGGTGGTTAGACGCTCGTAAAGGCCTGGGACCGTATTTGAGGGGCTGTCCTCAAGGTCGCCAATGTCGACGACCGCCTCGATAATGGCGCAATAAGTCCAGATATTCGGACCGCGCAAATAAGTAGTACTTTTGATGACGATGTCGCGCTTGTTCATGTGCTTAAAACGTAGATGACCAAGCGCTTATTATCGCCGCAAAACCCGCCGCACGGTGGTAAGATGGGGGGCCTTGCGATGAGCGAACAGCGCTTAGCTGGGTTCGCGACCCTTGATGGGGTATTGGGGGTCGACAAAGCCATGCGTAGAGGCATAGCCCGGGGGCACATATTGATCGACCAAGGCTTCGTCTTCGGGAGCCAGTTCAACCTTCAATGCCGCCACATAATCTTGCCATTGCTCCAACGTGCGGGGACCTCCAATCACACCGCTCACCAAGCGATTGTTGAGTGCCCAGGCGATTGCGAACTGTGTCGGACTCAAGCCACGGCTTTGCGCGTGTGATTTCAGCGCATTGGCGACCTCAAGCGATTCAGCGCGAAACTCGGTCTGGTGCATGCGGCGATCACCGCGTCCGGCTCGGCTATTTGGATCTGGCTTGACATGAGGGTCGTATTTGCCAGTAAGTACGCCACGCGCCAATGGACTGTAGGCCACCACACCGACACCGTAATGCGCACAGGCAGGAATGACTTCGGTTTCAATCAGGCGGGTGACGGCGCTGTAGGGCGGTTGGCAAACAATAGGCTGAGGAATGCCCATGCGTCGCGCGGTCTCTACCATGCGGGCAACACGCCAGCCGCGAAAGTTCGAGATGCCGTAGTAACGGATCTTGCCCATATCGATCAAACGGGCAAAGCTCGAAAGAGTTTCTTCGATTGGCGTGGTTTCATCGTCTTTGTGCATGTAGTAGACATCGATCCAGTCTGTATTGAGGCGTTTCAAACTGTTGTCGACTTCCTGCATGATCCAGCGACGCGATAAACCTTTGTCGTTAGGTTCTTTACCAATTGGATTCGCGACCTTGGTTGCCAATACCCACCGTCCGCGATCTTGGGCGATGAGTTTGCCGACAATACGTTCAGACTCGCCGCCGGCGTAATTGTCGGCGCTATCGATCGCATTGAGTCCCGCGTCGCGCGTGACAGCTACCATTTCTCGAGCGACGGCTTCATCGGTTTGATCGCCGAACATCATTGAGCCGAGCCAAAGTCGCGGCACCATTAAACCGCTGTTGCCGAGAGGGCTGTAGTGGGGGTCTTGACTTGCCATGCGAGTCGTCCTTAAGCAGATTTTTTTCAATAAAAAAAACGCCTCAGACCTTGAAAAGAGAGTCTGAGGCGAGATTTACTCGTTCTTTTGGTCAAACGTTCAAAGCTGAATATTTGCAGCTTTGGCGACAACACCCCATTTTTCGATTTCTGATCGGACATACTTCTTGAATTCTTCGGGTGTGCTGCCGACAGGGATCGCACCCATGCTTTCAAGCTGCTTACGAACCTCTGGATTTTTAAGAATGTCGACGGTTGCTTTGCCCAGCGTATCGATAATGGCTTGTGGAGTGCCTGTCGGAGCGAACAGGCCACTCCAAGAGCTCACTTCAAAGTCTTTGAATCCCAGTTCGTTCAAGGTTGGAACGTCAGGCAGCTGAGGTAAACGTGTGTTGCTGGCAATCGCGATGGCTCTAATGCGTCCAGCTTGAATCGTTGTAGTCACGCCTGAGGCTGTTTTAAAGCCCATAGACACAGTACCGCCCATCACGTCGTTCATCGCGGGAGCAGCACCTTTATAAGGGACATGCAGTGCGTCGATGCCTGCACGCTGCTTGAGCATCTCTCCAGCCAGGTGAGGTGAGCCCCCAGCGCCTGAGGAGGCGTAAGAGAGCTTGCCTGGATTGGCTTTGGCATAAGCAATCAGCTCTTTGAGATTCTTGACTGGAAGATCATTGTTCACGACCAATACGCTAGGAGAGGAAACCAACTGCGAGATAGGAATGAAGTCACGCTCGGTGTTATAGGTCAGCTTTTTATAGATCGACATATTGGTCGCATTGGCAACGGTCCCTAAAAAGAGGGTATACCCGTCAGGCTTGGCGCGTGCGGCCTCTGCTGAAGCAATGTTTGAACCGCCACCGGGCTTGTTCTCGACAATCACGGTTTGGCCGAGGGCTTTTTCTAAGCGATTTCCAATCAAACGGGCCACGATGTCCGTCGGTCCGCCCGCCGCGAAGCCCACAATGATTTTGATAGGCTTTTCTGGGTACTTGGCTTGTGCCGCAGTATTCAAACCCAAGCCGGTTGTCAAAACCAGAGCGCCGAGCAGGGCGCGTCGAGTCAGTCGCAAATTGAAAGTCATGGGATATCCTCCTGTATTTTTTTACACGATACCATGCTGAGGTGAGGGTTTGGGAGATTTGCCTTGGGTTATATTTATTCCAATTAGCGTGTCCCTGACCGATGCATGCATCATGCACCGATCTATTTATGGAGAAATAAATGAGTGCAGCCTTACTATCGCCTCGGATGTCCTTGGTTAAACCTTCGCCCACGTTGGCGATCACCGACAATGCCAAGGCACTGAAAGCCAAAGGGATGGATGTCATCGCTTTGGCGCAAGGCGAGCCGGATATGGATACTCCCGCCAATATTCGCGAGGCTGCCATCAAGGCCATTCAAGGCGGACAAACGCGCTATACCGCTGTGAATGGGACAGCAGAATTAAAGCGTGCGATTGCCAGAAAATTTTTGCGTGACCATGCGATGACGATCAATCCCGATGATGTCATTGTGTGTACGGGCGGCAAACAGGTCTTATTCAATGCGTTGGTCGCGACGATTGGCGAGGGCGATGAGGTGTTGATTCCTGCGCCGTATTGGGTGAGCTATCCCGATATGGTCGTGTTAGCGGGTGGGACCGCGGTTCCCGTGGTGTGCGATGCGTCTGTTGGTTTCAAGTTGACCCCAGCGTTGCTTGAAAAAGCCATCACGCCGCGTACAAAATGGCTAATCTTAAATTCCCCTTCAAACCCGACTGGTTGTGTCTACACTGCGGATGACCTCAAGGCGCTCGGCCAGGTCCTCAAGGCGCATCCCAACGTCTTGGTGATGGTCGATGATATGTACGAAAAGCTGTTGTTTGACGGTGCAAAATTTGCAACCTTGGCACAGGTGGCACCAGAGATCGCGGACCGTGTATTGACGGTCAACGGCGTTTCAAAAGCCTATTGCATGACGGGTTGGCGTATTGGATATGGGCACGGACCGAGCTGGTTGATTGGTGCGATGTCGGCGATTCAGTCCCAGTCGACCTCTAATCCTTCCTCAATCAGTCAGGCGGCTGCGTTAGAGGCGTTGGACGGTCCGCAAGGTTTTATCGCTGATCACAATGTCGTGTTCGAGCGCCGCAGAGACATGGTCGTTCATATGCTCAATGATTGCGAGGGCGTGACATGCCTCAAACCGCAAGGAGCGTTTTACGTCTATCCGAGTTGCGCAGGCACGCTTGGTAAGACCACACCCAAAGGCGTCAAAATCAATAGTGATTTTGACTTTGCCAATGCTTTGCTTGATGAAAAACTGGTCGCAGTCGTTCCAGGTTCAGCATTTGGTCTCGCGCCATATTTCAGGATTTCTTATGCAACATCGGATGATGTGTTGAAAGATGCTTGCGAACGCATCAAGGCTTTCTGCGCTTCTTTACGCGCCTAAGCAGGTTTGTTCATGACTGACGTGGGGGCTTGAAAGCCCCCATTTCTTCGAGCATCTCCTGCAGTAAATCCAGGCGCAAGCGTGGACTGTCCATGGAGAGCAAGTGCGCTTTTTGCGCAGAAGGAATGTTGAGTAATTCAGCCCAGCGATTGGCAACCCAACCGCAGTCGTTGAGGCGATAGGGGGCAAGAAAGGGACGATCATCGCTTTCGATATTTTGCTCCTCAAACGATGTAATGAGTCGCGCGAGCGCCTGCGATGTCGGTGTCAGCTCTGGCGGAATATCGATCTTTGGATCCGCATCAATCAATTCAATGTTGGCGGACCAGGCGCCATTCGGTGCAAGAGTACGCTCAAGAATCTTGAAACGTTGTCCACCCCGACAGCGCAGCATATACAAGCTTGGTTGGACCGCATCAAACTCGATAATGTGCGCCAGTGTGCCTATATCCGCAAACTCAACCTCTTTGCCTGGAATCCGAACCTCGGGCCCCTCGGTTAGCGCGATCACGCCAAACGGGGTTTGTTGCTTAAAACATGCTTTGGTCATGTCGAGGTAGCGCACTTCGAAAATTTTGAGCGCTAATAGTCCTTCGGGAAAAAGCGTGGACCCAAGAGGAAAAAGTGGGATATTCATCTGTTTGACTCATGGTTGGATGCGATCATGATCATCATCCTGTTAAAGGGTGGATTTCCCACGGAGTGCCTTGGTTTCTGAGTGTTTCCGTTTTGTTTCGAGCCGTCGCTGGCGTGAACCAAAACTGGGTTTTGTGGCATGCCGTGTTTTGGGTGGGCGTGCAACGCTGTTGACCAATTCGTTGAGTCGGGCGAACGCATCCATACGGTTGAGTTCTTGGCTGCGGTGGGATTGTGCCTTGATCACGATGGCACCGTCCCGCGTGATGCGCGAGTCCTTAAGCGCGAGTAGCCGTACTTTGACGTCGGCGGGCAAACTTGAATGAGGAATATGAAAGCGCAGGTGAATCGCACTCGAAACCTTGTTGACATTCTGCCCACCCGCGCCTTGCGAACGCATGGCGGAGACTTCGACTTCAGATTCGGAAACAGACAGAGGGGGGAGCATTGGGTTTTTTTTCGATAGGCATGTACACTAGTTTATCGTTAATTTATCGGGGAAATATCATGGCCAAAGGTCAACAAAAGTCCAGCAAAGAAGCTAAAAAACCCAAAAAAGATACTTCGACACCTAAACCCGCATCTGGGTTAAGCGAACCGGTGCGTTCGACGGTCGTTAATACTGTTTACACCAAGCTTAAGCAAAAAGATCGTTGATCCTAATTCTGTTGCGTCATTTTTGTTTTAAACGTGGTGAAAGCAATGGCTTCGATCGGTAGAGAGGTGTCTCCGACTGATGCGCTAAAAGCGCACAATAAGTTTCAAGAGGCGCTTGCACTGCATCAGCAAGGGCAACTCAAAGAAGCGCGTGCGCTATATGAGCGCACGTTAAAGTGGCAGCCCAATCATTTCGATGCGCTGCATATGCTCGCGACGATTGCTTACCAAACGGGGCAGCTAGAGCGTGCAGAGATTTTGTTTGTGAAAGCGCTTAAGCTTGATCCCGAGGCGAGCTTTGCACTCAATAATTTCGCTAATCTTTTGCAGGATCTAAAAAAATATAAATCTTCACTGTCTCATTACGATCGTGCGATCGCGGTGGATGCAGACTATGTCGAAGCGCACAATAACCGTGGGGATCTGCTGCAGCATATGGGGCGATGGCCAGAGGCATTGAAAAGCTATGACCGTGCGATCGCTTTGGCTCCTGGCTATGCCCAAGCGCACTTCAATCGCGGCAATGCCTTAGGCGCAGTGGGACGTTTCGAAGAAGCGATCACCAGTTTTGATGCTGCGATCAATCTTGTCCCAACCTATGCAGAAGCATTGATGAACAGAGGTAATACCTTCAACGAGCTTGGCCGGCACGCCGAGGCTGTTAAAAGTTTCGATCGCACGATCGAATGTGCGCCTCAGATTCCTTACTTACTTGGCACACGCCTGCACGTCAACATGCAGATGTGTGATTGGCGTCATTATCAAGAACGTCTTACCGTTTTGTTGTCAGCCGTAAAAAATGACGAACCCGCGAGCCTGCCATTCCCGCTTCTTGCACTAACTTCGGATCCGGATGTGCAACTGCGAGCCGCGCAAACTTGGATTCAGGACAAGCATCCGGGCCCTCAAAAAAGAGTGCCTTTTGCAACGCGCACTAATAAGCAAAGGTTACGGATAGGGTACTTTTCTGCTGATTTTCACAATCATCCTGTAGCGCAACTGATTGCAGGTTTGTTCGAAGCGCATGATCGTACCCAATTCGAGGTGTATGCCTTTTCCTCGGGTCCAGACATTCGAGATACGATGCGGCAACGTCTAGAGGCGGGTTTTGAACACTTTTTTGACGTCAGGCAAGAGACGGATGCTCAGCTTGTCGCGCGCGCTAGAGCGCTTGAGATCGATATTGCGATTGATCTGAGTGGCTTGACGAAAGATTGCCGCCCAAACGTATTCGCGGCGAGAGTCGCGCCAGTACAAATCAATTATCTGGGTTACCCCGGCACAATGGGTGCCTCTTACATGGATTACATCCTTGCCGACAAAACGCTCATCACCCCTGAGACTGAGCATTTTTATACGGAAAAAGTAATTTATCTACCGCATAGTTATCAACCGAATGATCGTAAACGGACCGTATCATCGCATCCGTTCACCCGTTCTGAGCTTGGCTTGCCCGAAGAAAAGTTTGTCTTTTGCTGCTTTAACAACAATTTCAAAATTACCCCCGAAACATTTGATTGCTGGATGTCGATTTTGCGTGCCGTACCTGATAGCGTTTTGTGGCTTTTGCAGGCAAGCGAACACACGGCAAATAACCTTCGCCGAGAGGCGCAGGCGCGTGGCGTGCATCCTGAACGATTGATTTTCGCTCCTAAAGTACCAACAGATCAATACTTGGCACGACAACGTTGCGCAGATTTATTTCTGGACTCGTTACCCTATAACGCGCACACCACGACCAGCGATGCTTTATGGGTGGGGTTGCCCGTGTTGACGTGCATGGGCCAAGCGTTTGCAAGCCGTGTCGCGGCGAGTTTGTTGCGCGCGGTCGAATTGCCCGAACTCATCACGATGGATGGCGAGGCATTTGTGGTTCGAGCGATCGAGTTGGCGACTGATCCTGCGCAGCTTCAGTCATTACGTATACGCCTAGAGGAAAACCGCTTGCATGCGCCTTTATTCGATTGCATGCGTCTGGCGCGCGCGATCGAGGATGCTTATGTTCAAGTCCATGCACGTCGGGTGGCGGGTTTGCCACCCGAGTCTGTCTATATCGCCGACAGAATTTGAGGCGAGATCTTAGACTGCTTCAGGAAAAGGGAGTGTTTTGCCTTCTGGAATCGGCTCCTCCCCCAAGCTTAACAACATGGCAATCGTCACATAAGTTCCGCTGACAGCGATAAGGTCAACCAGCTGTTGTTCCCCAAGTACTTTCTTGGCATGTTGAAAAAGCTCTTCACTGATCTTGTGATTTTTACTCATGTTCATACAGACGTCATACACCGCGTCTTCATCGGGTTGCATGTTGCGGGGACGAATGTTTTGCTTCAGATCATCCGCAACATGCGCGGGCAAATCATGGCGTAAGGCGATGGGGTAATGCGCGACCCATTCAACCTGTGAACTCCATAGACGTGCTTGAATCAAAATGGCAAATTCGCTCAGGCGCATCGGGAGCGAGTTATTAAAGCGTAAATAATCAAGTAAACGCTTCATGCGATCGGCAAAGATCGGACTTCTCAACATGACGTTGTAAGGACCCGCTAAGCCAAGACTTGAAATATCGAGAATTTCTTGCGCAAGTCCTCGCGACTCTTGAGGCAAGGTTTCGAGCGTAACTTGAGTAAATCTTTTTTGTTTTGATGATGACATGTGAGATCCAAAAGTGAATGGAGCGGTATAGGTTCGATGACCTAAAAGGCGAAAAGGCGAAAAGGTTTTATAGCCTCGATTTAACGAATAGAGGTTTGCGTGCGTTGCAGCAATTCTTTGTATTTAGTGGCATCACTGGCGAGGCGAGCCTTAAACTCGGCAGGTGAAGACGTTTGCACTTCCATTCCCTGCGCCGATAATTTTTCGTAAAACTTTGGAATCGCGCCGACCTTTTTAATGGCAGCATTGAGTTTTTCAACGACGGCGACAGGCGTCCCAGCGGGCGCGATCACACCTTGCCATGTATAGGCTTCAAAACCAGGTAATGTTTGCGCCACAGTCGGCACGTTAGGGGTTGCAGAGCCACGCTTGACCCCCGAGGTTGCAACCAAAACGAGGCGGCCTTCTTTGATGTGTTCGGAATTACCCACCAGAGAGGTAAACATCATATCGACCCGACCTGCTAAAAGGTCGACCAGAGCTGGACCCGCACCTTTGTAAGGCACATGAACAAGATCGATACCGGAGGCAACGCGAAACGACTCGCCTGCGAGGTGTTGTGCCGAGCCGTTTCCTGAGGAGGCGAAATTTAACTTACCAGGATTTTTCTTGGCATAGTCGATCAATTGTTCAACCGTTTTAATGTTTAAGCCTGGCGTCACGAAGAGTCCCAGCGGCTGGATCGTTGTCTGGGACACGGGAGAAAAGTCTTTGACAGGATCATAGGTTGGCGTATTGTGTAAAAGTGGCGTGATCACAAACGCATTTGTGCCAAAAAGCAAACTGTAGCCATCTGGATTCGCGCGTTTAATTGAGTCTGTGCCAACGAGCGTACCACCACCCGCCCTGTTTTCAACAATCACGGACTGACCCATGAGCGGTGTCAGTTCTTGAGCAAGCATGCGCGCCACGATATCCGTTGCCCCCCCTGGAGCATAGGCGACGATCAGTCGAATGGGTTTGTCTGGAAATTGAGCGCTGCTTTGAGCACTCGCGATTGGGCTCAGTAGGATCAAGAAAGACAATAGGCTGGTGAGGAGATGTCTCATATTCATTTTTATATCCTTGCATTAAAAAGAAGAGGTTCTTGGGTTCCGCCGGGTCCAAACAAGCGATCTGCCATCACTTGGCAGCGTTTCATATAGCGATGCTCATCGGGCCCATAATCGGCGACTGCATTGTGCGTGGTGCCGATGTTGTCCCACATCAGGACCGAGTCTTTCTTCCAGGCGTGGGTATAGAGATATTTTTCCTCAAGCTGACGCGCGAAGAGTTCCTCGAGTATTGCGTCGCTTTCTGCTTGAGGTAAACCATTAATCTCGATGGCATAGCCAGGATTCGCATACAACACTTTTTTTCCTGTCAGCGGATGCGTGAGAAAGGCAGGGTGGCGCGCAGGCGGTCGGGCATTTCTTTCTTTTTCACTCAAGGGCGGACGCGTGCTGCCAGGGCGGGTCCGCATCATGTCCCAAAATTTGTTGAAGTCATGGGTGATGGTCTTGTCGGCGAGTGTGGACTTGAGGTCTTCGGAGAGATCCTCATAGACCGCGTGCATATTTCTAAATTGTGTCGCACCCAGAGGTTTTCCCTCACGATGAGGAATCGTCGTGCCGTATAAAATATTGGCTAGAGCGATGACGGGCGCATAAGACATGTCTGTGTGCCATGATTGCCCAGCATCTTTAAGTCCGAGTGGTTGACCCTTCTCAACCATATTTGAAAGAATCATCACCTCTGGGAAACCCGGTTCTTGCGCCCGTCCTCCTGGGCTAATATAAAGTTCACCAAAGCTCTGGCTAAAGGCTTTGAGTTGCGCAGTCGTCAAAGATTGCTTCGGAAATTCGAGTACGCCATAGCGCCCAAGCGCAAGCAACAGCATATCGGTTTGCGTTGCACTTAATGGTTGTGACAGATCAAGCTCCTCAACGCGAACACCGAGCGTTTCAGGCATCGGGTTTAATTTCATTTTTTGTCTCCATCCATGTCTATCATTCGTTCTCAAACACTGGGCCTCGCCTTGTGCCATGACGTGTCACGTTGATAGGCATCGGCGATCTTGAGAATCATCGCCTCGTCAAAGGGTTTGCCGACGAGTTGAAAAGCAAGAGGCATCTGTCGGCTTGAAAAACCAGCGGGCACGCTCATCGCGGGTAAGCCGAGATAATTGATCGCGCGGTTGGTATAGGTCAATTGACTAATGGACTGAAGCACAGTGTTGAGATCACCCGTGGTGGTCGCTGCAATGGTGGGCGTGTGCAAGCGAGCGACGGGGATATGCAGCGCGTCACAGCTTCCAAGGCTTGTCGCTAGATATTCCTTGATGTAATCATCCCTGGCGCGAAGCGCTTCGACGTACCCAATACCCGTTTGACTAAAGCCGGGTTCGATTCGGGCGCGAACCTGATCGCTATAGTCTTGTGGACGCTGTTCAAACCATTTTCGATGGACTTGCCCAGCCTCGGCCGTCAAAACAATCGCAGTCATTTCGTGAATGCGCTGCATATTGGGTACCTTGACTTCAACGAACTCGGCACCGCGTCCTCGCAAGACTTGCAAGCTGGCCTCCAAGGCTGCCGCCATTTCAGGCTCAAGATTTTCACGATAAAAGTCTTGAGGAACGCCGATTCGAACCCCTCTTAAATCGCCAGTCAGTTTTCTTTCATAGTCTTCGTTGGGTTGTGTTGTGCACCAAGGGTCATCGGGGTTAGGACGACTAATGTGTGTCAAGATGCGCGCGCAGTCACGTGCGGACTGCGCCAACGGACCCACGCAGTCCAGGGTGTGAGAAAGGGGAAAGACACCATCGATGCTGACGCGTTTGGACGTCGGTTTAATGCCAGTGACGCCGCACATAAACGCAGGTTGACGGATCGAGCCGCCCGTGTCGCTGCCAAGCGAACCAAAAACGAGGCGCGCGGCGACGGCGATACCCGAGCCGCTTGATGAGCCGCCGCAGGGATATTCAGGGTTCCATGGATTGAGTCCATGACCATAATGACCATTGAAGCCGGTCGGACTCATGGCGAACTCGGCCATGTGCAAGGCGCCTAGGTTGACTTGGCCTGCCGCATCTAAATCATCGATGACCCAGGCGTTTTTCTGAGCGATGTTACCTTGCAGGATTTTTGAACCCACGTGCATTTCTTTGCCCGCGACTTCAATCAAATCTTTGTGTGCTAGGGGCACACCATGCAAAGAACCCAGCACGAGACCGCTTGCCTGGAGGGCATCCAGTGCGCGTGCACGCGCTAATGCTTGCTCATGGTCAATGCGAAAAACGGCATTCAATCTTCGACCTATCGTTTCCAAGCGGTTAAGCGACCAAGTCGTCAGCTCAACAGACGAAAACGTTTTTTTTGCAATACCGTCTGCAGCGCCGACGAGGTCGAGTTGCTCAAACTGACTCATAATATTTCCTGTTGTACGTCTCAAATTAAGTTTAATCATATCTAAACAACTTTCTTAGCATAACGCCAATCTTGACCTGCGAGCAGCCTATTTCCTCTATGTGGGCGATTCTTAGAAGGGTAAGTCGGATTGAGGATGACGCATCTCCTGAACGCTCTTAGCGCGCGGCGATAAACTTCCAGCGCGAACACCAAGGAGTCGAATCCTTTGCTCAAGGGGGACGCGCCGCAGACACTCGGTCGCGGCCTGTCTAATGGCAGCGCCCTCTGTAATTGCAACCGGCAAGGTTAGATCACGCGTGATGACTTGAAAATCCGCATATTTAATTTTGATGCCGATCGTTTTTGTTGCATATCCTTTACGCAGGAGATCTTCGGCCAAGCGATAGCATAAGTCTGTAAAGATTACCGACAAACGCGTACGATCCTGTTTCGCATGCAAGTCGCGTTCAAACGTTGTTTCTCGACTGAGTGACTTTGGCTCAGAGGACGTGACCACCGGCCTGTCATCTAAGCCATGCGCAGCCTGATAAAGCCATTGACCTGTAGCGCGACCAAAGTGCGCGACGAGCAGCTCTGGGGGGGTGTTTGCGAGCTCCCCGATGGTGTGAATGCCCAAGGCGGCAAGTTTTTCGTTGGCCTTGGGTCCGATACCATTAATTTTTTTCGCGAGCAAAGGCCAAATGCGTGTTGATAATTCGCTGGCATTTAAAAGGGTGACCCCATCAGGTTTATCCAAATCCGAACAAATTTTTGATAACAATTTGTTTGGGCTCACGCCGATCGAGCAGCTCAGGCCGGTTGCGTCACTCACGGCTTTTTTAATACGCAAGGCCAGACGTTCAGTATCTTCGTCAAGATCGGCGAAGTCGATATAGATTTCATCAATGCCGCGATCTTCGACAAGAGGAGCAATGCTGGAGACCGCAGACTTAAATAGTCTTGAATAATGCCTGTAGGCCTCAAAATTTGCGGGTAACAGAATGGCTTCGGGTGCCAACAAGGCAGACTTCATCAAGCCCATGCCAGAAAAAACGCCCAAGGCGCGCGCCTCATAGGTCGAAGTTGTGATGACGCCACGGCCCACGTAGTCGCGCAATCGAGAGAAACGCCTCGTGCCAGTTGCATCGAGGGTAGGTTGCTCCGTGCTGCGACCACCGACAACCACAGGTTGACCTTTAAGTTCGGGATAGCTCAATAACTCGACTGATGCAAAAAAAGCATCCATATCGAGGTGAGCGATTCGGCGTTCGGGCTTCATAGCTTCAGTGTATTTGAAACACAAGCGTTTTTGAGAGTAGTGCTGAGGTGTAATACTCTAAAATAAGGATATCGAAATTCGCGTGCATGACGTGCGCAGCAATGACTTTAATCAACATCAACATGAATACCTTATCCTCAGACGCTTCGACTGAAAATCTGCATATTGCCGATATTTTTGCCATGCCAACGCCCCAACAACTGCATCAACAGATTCCACTCAGTGAAAAGGCAGCCGGTACGATTACGGCCGGGCGTGAGTCGCTCAATCGAATTTTACGAGGAGAGGATCCGCGACGGTTTGTGGTGGTGGGGCCTTGCTCCATCCACGATCCTGTTGCAGGCTTGGACTATGCGCGTCGCCTGCGTTCCGTGCTGGGCTGAACACAGAAGCGCACTTAGTTTTGCGCGTCGAACCCGTACAAGCGAGCGGGATTGTGTACGAGTATTTTTTCAATCACTGCGCGATCGCGAGTCCAGTGGCCTAAGAGATCCAACAGCTTCGCATCATCAGGCTTGTGTGCTTCTGTCGGATGGGGCCAGTCACTCCCCCAAACTAAACGATCTGGCGCCTGGGCGATCCAGTGCCGTGCGACGGCATCGACATCGCTAAAACCCTCTGTCTCTCCGCTTAGACTATCTAGATATGCGCCAGAAAGCTTGACCCAGGTATCGCCTTTGTCTAATAAACGATTGATCAATACCACGGCGGGGTGTTGAATGCCAAGAGGCTGTGGGAGCCTTCCCATATGATCGATCACAAGCGGGCAGGGCAGACGCTCAAGCATATCCGCGTGTTGAACAAACTGATCTGCCGTCCAATGCAATTGCAGGTGCCAACCTAAACGCACGATGCGTTTGGCGAGCGGTTCGACCATCTCAAAGCTAGCCGCGGCATTTTTTGGTGTGTAAAGCGAAAATCTGAGTCCTCGAATGCCCGCACGATCGAGTTCATCCATGGTCTGATCTGAGGCGTCGCTGCGTAAAACCGCCACACCGCGCGCATATTGGAGTCCAAGCTGGGCGATCGCATCCACGGTCACTCGATTGTCCGTGCCGTAGCTGCGAGGCGTCACGATCACAGCGCGGCTTGTGCCAAGCCTTTTTTGCAAAAGGCGATACTCTGTCACGGTTGCTTTTTCGAGGCCGGTTGATGCATCCACGGCTTGCTCGAAACGGTCGTCATAAATGTGTAAATGGGCGTCACACGCATCGCGCGGTACGAGCAAGGCGGGACATTGCGATCCCGCACTGTTAGGCACGACGATCATGTCTGATGCAGAAGTTGAAGCAGAGGTCGGGCGAACCGCAGAGGTGTCGCTCATGATTTGTTTTTATTGCGCCTGAGTCGTGCGGCTTCTGCTTTGATGATCTCAGTATGCTGCCCGAGCGTAGGCGCGGCAAAAGGCTCTGGCCCTGGCGTGCGAGAAAAACGGACCGAACGTTTCAGACCTCGATATTGACCCACGACAGGATGTTGATAAGTTGCGATTAGGCCTTGACTCAACACCTGGGGATGATCAAACATATCTTCGACCGAACGCGCTGCTGCGCAAGGCACCTCCTCACCGAAAAGCACCTCCCATTCGAGCGCGCTTTTTGCTGCGAGGGCTTGGTGAAGTTTTGGTACGATTTCCGCGTGATGTTGCGCCCGCTTGCGCACGGTATCGAAGCGTTCATTTCCGATAAGTTCGGTCATGCCCGTTTTTTCGCAAAGCGCTTGCCAGAAATGGGGTGTATTCGCAGAAATATAAATAAAACCGTTCTTGGTAGGGTGAATACCCGTGATGCCTCCAGAGCGCATATCGCGCCCAACGTCTCGCCCTTCGTGCTCGGCCCAAACGAGACGGGTGGATTGCATCGTCATTGCGGCATCCAAGAGCGAGACGCCCACGAACTGCCCTAAACCCGACCGTTCACGTTCAAATAAAGCGGAAGACACGGCGCCCGCAACGAGTGCGGAGGCATAAAAGTCGACGACCGAGCCGTATAGGACTTCGGGTGGTCCTTCTTTTTTGCCCTGCTGTGCGGCCATCCCTGTCATCGTTTGCAGCACTTGATCGAAGCCAGCTTTGTCTTTCAGCGGGCCAGTCTCACCATAGCCACTCACCGCGCAATAGACCAGTCTGGGATTCAGTGTACTTAACTGCTCATAGCCAATGCCAATGCGTGGCGCTACGGTGGGTCTGAAATTATGGACAAGCACATCCGCGCTTTCGATCAATGTCAGCAGTGTTGTGAGATCTTCCGGCTGTTTGATATCCAGAACCGTGGCCAGCTTGCTTCGGTTGACCCCAAGAAATGCACGACTCTCAGTCTCGAGACTCGAGGGGTATTTTCGAAGATTATCGCCTGCGGGGGGTTCGACTTTGATGATCTCGGCGCCTTGATCTGCTAGCAAAGAACAACCATACGGACCTGCAATGTAGGCCGACATGTCAATGACACGCACACCCGTAAGCGGACCGGACAGGCCCGATCGACGAGGTAAGACTGATGCGTTTGACTCTGTTGAGTCTTGGGTAGCGGAGTGACCTTTCATGCTTTGGTTAATCCGCCTGAATGTTCGCGGCCGCCGCAACTCGCTTCCAACGCGCAAGCTCATTGGCGATATGGGCACTGAATTCAGCAGGTGTCATGGCGACTGGGCTCGCACCTTGTTTGAGAAAAAACGCTTTCATTTGATCCGAACTGATAATTTTATTGATGGTTGTATTGAGCTTTTGCACCACGTCGGTAGGAGTGCCTGCGGGGGCCAGCACACCCCACCACAAATCAACCGCAGCGGCGCCGAAACCATACTCATCGAGGGATGGAATTTTTGGTGCGATTGGGGAGCGCTTCGCCGTTGTGACAGAGAGACCCCTTATTTTTTCATTATTGACGTGATTCAACAGCGAAGGTGCGCTGGCGATGATCATGTCGATTTGACCGCTCATTAGATCGTTGACCGCCGGGCCCATTCCCTTGTAGGGGACATGGGTCATTTTTATTTTCGCAACATCAGAAAAAATTTCACTGGCGAACTGATTGATACTCCCGACGCCTGAGGTGCCGAAATTGAGTTTTCCCGGATTGGCTTTGGCGAAAGTGACGAGCTCAGGGAGTGTTTTAAAAGGCGTATTGTTACCGACTGTAATAAGCAGAGGTCCTCGCGCCAGCATCGAGACGGGCGCAAAGCTCTTGACGGCATCGTATTGCAAATTTTTTCTGACTACCGCTCCAGTCGTAAATGTGGAGGATAAAACTACAAGCGTATACCCGTCGGCCGGTGCTTTGGCGACCAGTGAATTTGCTAGCACGCCACCCGAAGCGGGTTTGTTTTCGACAACAACGGAGACGCCTAAAGCATCTTGCATGTGTTTGCCAATCGTACGCGCGAAGGTGTCGTTCGATCCGCCGGGTGCGCTTCCCACTAACAAAGTGATCGGCTTGTTGGGAAAGTTTGTTTGCGCGATCGCGGCAGCCGGGAGGAGGGTGGCCAAGCAAAGTAATTTAAATATTTTTTTCATGATGTTTTGTCTCATTTATTTTTAAAAAAAAGGCGATGTGAATCAATTTAAATCATACCTAGACGCTTGGCACTTTCCACTAACTTCACGGCGCTGAGGTAGAAAGGGGGATCGATCATTTTTCCGTCGACCACATAGGCGCCGATCCCTTTGGCGTTAGCTTCTTTGGCAGCCTCTAAAACGCGCAAAGCATGCGAGATCGCTTCATTGCTTGGGCGAAAGGCTTGGTTTGCCATCTCGACTTGACTTGGATGAATACAGCTTTTGCCAACATAACCGAGTCTAGCGGCGAGTTCAGCTTCCTCGAGGAAACCCTCCGTATTCTGGATATTCGCAAAGGCGGAGTCAAAGGCATCGACGCCAGCCTGTGCCGCGGCGAATTTCACCTGCATCATGGCGTACTTGATGGCAAAGGCTTCCTTTCGGGAAATACCAATTGGTTCAAATAAATCGCCCAGACCAAGTTGTAATCCCGCGACGCGTGGATGCGCAGAGGCTAAGTCAAACGCTGTTCGCAAAGCTTTTGGTGTCTCGATATTCAAAAGAAGACGAATTGGATGTTGGCCATCGCGATTAACCCCGTTGACGCGTTCAGCTTTTTCAATGGCTGAGACGGCCTGTCGGACGGCCTCGGGGCTGTCGGGTTTGGGTAGATTAATCATATGTAAGCCAGCCCGCACGACTTGAGCGATGTCATGCTCAAAGTGCGTGGTATCCATGGCATTGACACGAACGATGATGGTTTTCTTTGAGTTGAGCACGCTTTGCGCATCCATCCAGGTGCTAAGCGTAGCCCTGGCTTCTGATTTTTTAGATTCCGCGACAGCGTCTTCGAGATCGAATGAAAGACCATCTGCCGCACTTGCCAAGGCTTTGTCGAAAAGTTCGGGGCGCGAGCCGGGGACGAACAGTTTGCTTCTCATGATGCTTAAGTGACCTTCTGAAAGATGAAAAAGATCGATAGTCTTTACTCCTTATAGAATAGTTTCATGGTGACATCTAGAGGTTCTTTAGTTTTTCTCTGAACTCGCTCTTGCGTGATAACGGTTTGCAACTTATGTTGCGTCGCAACAAGTAAATTTCTATACGTTACCTGCTAATTTAGGTAAGGTACGGCATAATAAAACGACCAAATCGCAGACAAATAGTTCTTTGAGGAGCCACTATGCTCATTACTACATGTAAAAAAATACTTACTCATTCTTTTTTGATCGGTTCGATTTTGAGCGTTTCCGGTGTTGCGTTTGCTCAGGCAAACGCTGTGACGAACTTTCCGACGAAACCGATCAAACTACTTGTTGGTTTTTCTCCAGGTGGGGGTACAGATACGGCGGCGCGAACGATCGCGATCAAGCTCACCGAAATTTTGGGTCAGACTGTCGTGGTGGACAATAAACCAGGGGCTGGAGGCAATATTGCCGCGGATCTCGTGGCCAAAGCTCCTGGCGATGGTTACACCATTGGTTTGTCCAATATCGGCTCCTTGGCTGTGAATCCTCATATGCCTAATGGGACAGCCTACAACCCGCTGAAAGATTTTGCGATGCTTGGAAACGGGGTGACCTTTGGCAATGTGCTTGTCGTGCGCGCCGATTCGAACATCAAAACATTTGCGGATTATCTGGTGGCTGCAAAAAGTACGGATAAGCCCTTGTTTTATGGCTCATCGGGCTTTGGAAGCGCGGGTCATATGTCCGGGGAGTTGCTCAAACAACGCGCCAACACCACCGCGCAGCACATTAACTACAAAGGTGGCGGTCCCGCGATGAATGGTTTGTTAGGTGGCGAAATTCAAGCTATTTTCGCCAGTGCGCCAACGGCGATCCCCTTGGTCAAGGCAGGCAAATTACGAGCCCTCGCTGTGACAGGTGCGAAACGCTCGGTGGACTTGCCTGACGTACCAACCATCGCAGAGCTTGGTTTTCCTGGATATCTCGCGACTAACTGGTATAGCTTTATCGCCCCTGCAAGTACGCCGCCAGCCATCGTTAAAAAACTGAATGCAGCGATTGTGGCTGCAATACGGGATCCTGCGACGTTGAAGCGTTTAGCTGCACAAGCGATGGAGCCTGATCCATCGACTTCTGAGGAAATGCGTGCCTTCGTGACGAAGGAATTCGATACGTGGGGCAAAGTTGCTAAAACCCTCAAATTTTAATTCTTGCAGGAAGTATCTTGGGCTCAACCATCGTTGAAAAAATTCTCGCGCAACATTCTGGGCGCGAGAAGGTGCAGGCGGGTGAGGTGGTCGTGGCAGAAGTCGATTACGCCATGGTCACTGACACTCGCGCAGTGAATACTATCAAAATGATTGATCGTTTCGGTGATCAACCCCTCCTGTTCGCAAAAAAGACTTCATTGGTTCTCGATCACTATTCACCGCCTCCTAACCAGGAAGCGGCAGATATTCACTCCGAGATGAGGGCGTTTGCGGCCAAGCGCGGAACTGGTTTGTATGACATTGGCGATGGCATTTGCCACCAAGTGTTACCCGAAGGAGGACACTTGACTTGCGGTGATTTGGTGGTGGGTACTGACACACACTCTGTCACGTACGGTGCCTTCAATGCCTTTGGTACAGGCATCGAAGGCACCGATGTCTCCGCAGTTATGATGAGCAGCAAGCTTTGGTTCAGGGTGCCTCAGACGGTGCGGATCGATCTTCAAGGCGTACTTGCGCCCGGGGTCTGGGCCAAGGACATCACATTGGCGATGTTGGGCAAGTTTGGCGCCGAAGGCTTGAATTATCATGCGATCGAGTACGTGGGTGACGCTGTCCGTGCGATGGCGATCGATGATCGCATGACGCTTTGCAATCATGCGGCCGAGCTGGGTGCCAAGGCGGCGATTCTTGAGGCGGATGAAAAAACGTTCGCATGGCTTGCCGCGCATGGGGCTAAGACTCCTCTTCCGACCTTTGCGGATACTGACGCCCATTACGCCGAGCGCTTTACGATCGATGTGGCGAATCTGGCGCCTCAATTGGCGCGTAAACATGAGGTCGATGACATCGTTGGCGTCGATCAGATTGAAAAACAGAAAATCCAGTTTGCCTTAATTGGCACGTGCACGAACGGGCGTCTAGATGATATTCGCCAAGCCGCTTCGATTTTGAAAGGGCGCAAGCTTGCTCCGGGTGTTAGGATGATCGTGACACCGGCATCCAGACAAATTTATCTGGCTGCGCTCAGAGAAGGATTGATCGAGATCCTGACGACAGCGGGTGCTTCGTTCGAGTCTGCTGGCTGTGGTACCTGTGTGGGCATCACCAATCGCTTGGTTCCCGGGAATGGTGATACCGTTATTTCGACGGCCAATCGTAATTTCAAGGGCAGGCTGACAAATAAAAATGCTGATATCTGGCTGGGCTCGGCTGCAACTGTCGCGGCCTCGGCGTTGACGGGTTACATCACCGACCCCAGACTCGTTGAGGGTGGTACTTGGAGATCGGCAGCATGAGCAAAGGCTTGTTGATCGAGGGGTCGTCGTTTTTGCTTGGAGATGATGTCAACACGGACATTAACTGTTCCAACAAGTATCTCCCCGGAAAAGACGTGGCCTATGTGGCTCAGCATGCCTTTGAGCAATTGTCGCCGGGTATCGCCTCTCGCATCGCCCATCACAGTGGTGGCATCCTTGTGGCTGGCGAGCACTTTGGCATCAACTCGTCGCGCGAACAAGCGACGCACGTATTACGTCAGATGAAGGTACGCGCCATCGTCGCTCAATCCTTTGGTCGCCAGTTCTTTCGTAATGCCATTAACAACGGTTTGCCAGTCTTCGAATGCGACACTTCGTCGATTGTTGAGGGGCAGTCTCTGGAGCTGGATCTTTCCAGAGGTGTGTTGTGCTGCGAAGGCCGTATTCTCCAAGAAGCGCACCCTTTACCACCAGAGATCCTCGCGATCCTTGCAATGGGTGGTTTGATTCCTTTTTTACAAAAATATCCTGACTGGAACTTCGCATGACTATGATTTCAGCCACTCAGAAGCGTCGTTCGTTACGTGAGCAATTGCAGGGCGTTCAAGCGGTGCGTGCGCCAGGAATTTATGACGGTTACGGAGCCCGACTCGTCGAACAAGCCGGTTTCACCGCGGTTTATATGACGGGCAATGGCGTTTCCGCGACTTTGCTGGGGCGACCCGATGTGGGTTTGGTAGATCTGACTTTGATGACAGATCATGCGCGACGTGTTGCGGCGAGCGTCAATATTCCGCTAATTTGTGACGCGGATACGGGTTACGGAAATGTCGTCAATGTGCGTCGAACGATCATGGAGTTCGAGGCCGCGGGAGTTGCCGCAATCCATATGGAAGACCAAGTCTCGCCTAAACGTTGCGCACAGATGCCAGGCGATCGGACAGTGATTGATTTTGACGAGGCCGTCGCTAAGATCGCTGCCGCGAGCGCGGCCCGTTCTGATCCGGAGTTTGTGTTGATCGCACGCACAGACTCAGCTGGAGCGCTTGGCCTGCAAGAGGCGATTCGACGCACACAGGCTTTTGCCCAAGCGGGTGCGGATGCTGTGTTTGTCGAACTCAAATCGAATCCCAATATTTTGCAAGATATCCTGGCCATTAAGTCGGGTGTATCCGTACCCGTTGTCGTCAACATCGATAGCGCTAAAGATCTGCGCAACCTTCCTTCTGCCGCCCTTAAGCAAGCAGGCGTGGATTTGGCCATATATCCGGCCATGGCGCGCGGAGTATTCGGTCATGCCATGACGGGGGCTCTGACACACTTGCTTAGTGCGGGCAATATGGCCGGGTATGAAGCCAAGATGTTTTCTTCCGCTCAGTACAATGAGGCGTTGGGCTTGAGCGAAATCGAAGCATGGGAAAAGCGCTTTGATTAAGTGATGATTTCTCAAGCAGAGCGCAAAATTAGAGGAATTTGGTGAATCCTGCGACAGGCTCCCGTTCGCTAATCAGCGAATTTTCTATTTTTGACATATCCGCATAACCAAGCGCCAAGCCGCACATCACTATTTCGCTTTTTGGGATGCCGGTCACGGCGCGAATCGTGTTGTGGAATCGATTGAACGCGGCTTGCGCGCACGTATCGAGTCCGCGTCCCCGCGCGGCGACCATCAAGCTTTGCAGGAAACAGCCGAAATCGAGCCAAGAACCTGTGTTCATCGTTCTGTCGATGGTGAAAAATAGGCCAACGGGCGCATCGAAAAACGTGTAATTGCGTGCATGCTGAGCGTGCATGCCGGATTTGTCATCTCGACCGAGTCCCAGCAATTTGTAGAGATCAAGTCCGACTTTGCGGCGACGCTCAATATAAGGGGAGTCCCACTGAGTAGGATAATATTTATAGTCCTCTGTGAGCGCCTCAAACTGAGCCTTGTCGTTGTAAACCTCGAGGATCGCCTCCGACACACGTTGTTTGATATCCCCTGTCAGCACATATACCTTCCAAGGTTGTGTGTTTGAGCCGGAGGGCGCGCGCGCCGCCACATCAAGCATGAGTTCTATGTCTTCGCGCGCGACTGGGGTCGGTAAAAATGCCCGCATCGAATGACGGGAGGTGATCGCATGATCGACAATTTTTTGTTCGTTGCTCTGAATCATTAGGCTGGTTCTCTTGAGAGTAAATAAACTCCCATTACTGTATTACATTTTGAGGACAAACGACCCTTCATAAAAACGCTAAAAAGACCATAGAGGAGTCGCTGATGATTCATGGTACAAAAAGAAATTATCGTGAAACATGTGTAGAGGCTTCCTGACTAAGGTAAGCGTCAACACTCCCTTTGGAGTAAAGATTTTGGAAACAATCCAGTTTGAAGTGCAAGACGGTGTCGGCACGCTGACGTTGAATCGGCCCAACCGCAAGAATGCGATTGATGCCGTCATGCGTGAAGAACTCAAAGAGGTCGTGTTTTCGCTTCCGCAACAACGAGATTTACGGGCGCTGATTATTACAGGGGCGGGCGGTACATTTTGCGCTGGTGGTGATATCAGCGTGATGGGGGCCGGTACGTTAGCACCAGAGGATGGACGTCATCGGATGCGTCACGACTATCTTTCGTGGATTGAAACCTTGCTTAGACTAGAAATACCTGTGATTTCGGCGGTCGAGGGAGCGGCTTACGGCGCAGGCTTTAGTCTCGCGTTGACGGCGGACATTGTGCTGGCCGACTCTTCGAGCCGGTTCTGCATGTCTTTTATGCGTTTAGGTCTCGTGCCTGATTGTGCGGCTTTTTATACTCTCCCGCGGATTGTGGGTACGCAGCGCGCCAAAGAGCTTGCCTTTTCCGCGCGTGAACTCACCGCCGAGCAGGCGCATGCATTAGGCATTGTGTTAGAGGTATTGCCGCAAGGACGTGTTCTTGAAAGGGCTCAGCAAATGGCCCGATGTTTCGCACTTGCCGCGCCTGCCGCGCTTGCCATGACCAAGCGCGCAATGAATGTCTCAATGAATAGTTCACTTGACGCAATGATGGATATCGAAGCCGATGCACAAGCTGTTGCGCGCACCAGCCAATGGCATACAGATGCAGTTCAGCGATTTTTAAATAAAAAACCTTCCGCGTTCCAGTGGCCTGGTAGCTTGGACTGATGTTGTTCCAAACATCCCGGCAAGCCGGGAGCATTCCTATTGTTTTAGTCTTGGGCGAGTGTTTGACGGCGACGCGTCTTTTTCTCAACGTGCTGATGACGAAGCAGGATTTTTCCGACTCTGTCGTGATTGGCGTCAAACAAGATACGCTTGCTCCAATCAGGCATACTCGATTAATCGAGTTACCGCGTTTTGAGTTCACCGCACAAGACAGCTGCCTTTGCTGCGGCATGCATGGAGCACTTGGAGGCGCTTTACGTCAGATTTTTTTTCAAGCATTAAATGATCGGTCCAAACGATTAGACCGTGTGTTGATCGAGTCTGATTCGATCCAGCTGTCCCAGTTGGCGCATACCTTGAGACACACTCCTTTTTTGGGTCAACGTTATTTTCATCAAATGACGTTTAGGGTCGTTTGTCCGCCGCAACCCTTCGATGCATTTTTACAAAAAACCTCCGAATGGAGAGCGTACCTAGCGGGTCTCAAGGAGCTCGATTCCGTCAGCAATCAATCGCGGCAGATCTTGATCCTATCTCTGCCAAAGTCGCAATTTAACGCAGAGCAATTTAACAATTGGTCTGCCCAAGTCAAACAAGAGCTTCCTGACAAAGAAGTGTTTTATCTCAGTGCAGACGGGGTCTCAGACTTGAATTTGTTGTAAAAGGTGCTTGTATTGGGCATAAACGACAAAAAGATGCCTCAAAAGCTTGAAGATATCTAGGGCATTACGTTAGAATACAAGTGAAGGGAGATAAATTCCTTGGGTGTCACCCAAAATAAACATGCGAAAGCATGACAAACATATAAGACCTTGAAACCTAAGGCTTTGATTGCCCGGCTCAGTGCTGGTCAGATTGCGCAAACCATGTGATGTATCCGTGATCTACGACTACACATCCAAGCGTTGTGCCGTTTGCGGTGGTTTTTACCCCAGCTTATAAATCGTAACGTTCCATTAGCAACGGTTCTTTTTAACCATGCCTTTGTTAGGCTTACGGCTAGATAAACTTGCTACTGTATTTTGATGCGGTTTTGATGCATTCTTTATTTCGAGATGCGCTGTGATGCCAGATGAGTACAAAATAAAACTGGCCGAGCGCCAAAAGCGATCGACCAGTTGTATTTGGTTGCGGGGGCAGGATTTGAACCTACGACCTTCGGGTTATGAGCCCGACGAGCTGCCAGACTGCTCCACCCCGCGTCTGAAGAATGAAGTATAGCGTAGTTCCCGTTTCGGGACAAGTTGCCTAATGGCTTGTACAGGAAAAGAGTATTCATGAACGATCCGCAAGACATGCAGAACGATGCACAAGATCCGCATAATCATCAAAGCGATACCGAGATCAGCGAGGTGCAATCCGATGACAACGAGCACCAACAAGGTGCGCTGACTGTTCAGGACTACAGCGACTCAGATGACGCATTCGAAATCGAAACCGCCAAGCGCGTGCTTGAGACCGCGCTATTATGTGCATCGAGTCCGATGCCACTGACTGAGTTGCGCAAACTTTTTGAAGAAGAATCACAATCCTCAAAGCGATTGACCGATGTTTTAGAGTCGATTCAGCAAGATTGGCTTGATCGCGGTATGGAGCTTGTCGAGCTGGCTTCAGGTTGGCGCTTTCAGAGCCGCGCTTCGATGCAGCGGTATCTTGAAAGACTGAGCCCCGAACGCGTTCCAAAGTACTCGCGCGCCGTGATGGAAACCTTAGCGATTATCGCTTGGCGTCAACCGGTCACCCGCGGCGACATTGAGGATATTCGCGGCGTGACGGTTTCCTCCCAAATCATCAAAACGCTCGAAGATCGGGGGTGGGTTGAGGTGATCGGTCATCGTGATGGTCCCGGTCGTCCCGGTTTGTTGGGAACAACCAAGCAATTTTTGGATGATCTGGGTTTACGTGCTCTCGATGAGTTGCCTGCCCTCGGCGCTGCCGAAATGTCAGAAGCTTTGCAATCGCTGACCTTAGAGGCTGCTTCACTTTCTACTGTTGCGATGATGCCAATTCAAGAGGCTTCTATAGAGGCTTCTAGCGAGGCCGAGCAGTTAGAAGTGACTGACCATGATTCCATGCCATTAGATCTCGCAAGTCAAAGCGAGCCAGAACAAAATACAAATCATCCAAACCTGGAGTCCAAGTGACTAAACCGAATACCGAAGATGCCATCCTAAACGCCCAACAAGACGACGTTGTGGTTGTTAAAAAGGCCCCTCGCAAAACTGCTGCTAGCAAAAAAGCCACTAGCAAAACGGTCGCTAGCGCAACGGCTGCTCGCAAAACACCGGCTCGCAAAACACCGGTACGCAAGACTGCGCGTGTTGTTGAAGTTGAAGATGCAGCAGCATCTGTTGAGTCCTCGGCGCAAGCCGTGAGCGAGCCTGCTGCGAAGCCTGCGCGCAAACCAAGGCAGCC
Organism: Bordetella parapertussis; assembly: GCA_945897365.1. Lineage (GTDB taxonomy): Bacteria > Pseudomonadota > Gammaproteobacteria > Burkholderiales > Burkholderiaceae_B > Zwartia > Zwartia parapertussis_A. The sequence goes on from CAMDFD010000006.1 coordinate 122,907, forward strand.
TCGCGCAGCAAAAATTACGGAAAGCTCGAACACTGAAGCCCATCAAATTGACATACAGTCCGCCGATGCTACACAACCGGTGAGCGTTGCCGAGTTTGCAGTTTCAAGTGTTCCAGCTGCCTTCGTTCCGAATGAGCCCGACAATGTGAGTGAGCAAGGTGAGCAAGGTGCTCGTGCTGAGAGCGAGGCGTCTGCAGACGGTTCTTCGACTTCACCTAAATCTCGCGGACGAAAACTTCGCACGCCGTTTCGCCGACGCCGCAATGATTCGCCCGAAGCGACTCGGCAGTCTGATGGCTCTAGCGATGCGGCACGCGCAGATTTCGTGTCGTTTGACGAAGTTGCAACTGATGTCGCCGATTTCGGTGACCCAGTCGAGGCAGAAAAAGAAGCTGAAGAGGCGCTTTCCTATTTGCGTCAGACGGAACGGATTGAACAACGTCTGAACAAGTATTTGAACAGCGACGTGTTGATGCCTAAACTTCACAAGGTGTTGGCAGATGCCGGTATTGGCTCGCGTCGCGAAATGGAAGAACTCATCATCGCCGGCCGCGTATCCGTCAATGGCGAGCCTGCTCATATCGGTCAACGTGTTGGCGTCAATGATGCTGTGCGTGTCAATGGAAAGCCCATCACCCGAACCAACACAAAAAAACCACCGCGCGTGATTCTTTATCATAAGCCTGCTGGTGAAATTGTGAGCCACGATGATCCTGATGGACGCGCCAACGTCTTTTCGCGCCTCCCTAAAATGAAAGTGGGTAAATGGCTTTCGATTGGCCGACTCGATCTAAATACAGAAGGCTTGTTGATTTTTACAACCTCCGGCGATCTCTCTAATCGCTTGTTGCATCCTCGTTATGGCAATGAACGCGAGTACGCTGTACGCGTGCTCGGAGAGCTCGGTCCCGAGCAGCGACAGTCATTGCTGGACGGTGTGACCCTCGATGATGGTCCTGCTAGCTTTGGCATGATCGAATTCATTGGTGGCGAGGGCAGTAACCGATGGTATCGCGTGACCTTGAATGAAGGTCGCAATCGCGAAGTTCGCCGTATGTTTGAATCCGTGGGTCTGACAGTGAGTCGCCTGATTCGGACGCGTTTTGGCGACATTGTGCTTCCCACCACACTGCGTCGCGGTCGTTGGGAAGAGCTAGATTCCAAACTTGTGTCGGCGCTGATGGTCCAAGTTGGGTTATTGCGCGATGATGACTCGACCGAGGGCCGCTCCCGTCAGCCCAAGCAGCCGGTTTCGCATGACAGCGCCTTGCCACCTGGCTTTGGTACGCTGGACAGAAACGGGACGCATGGCGCCAAAATGGGACGGCGCGGCAACGTTCAAGGTGGTCGCTCTGGAAAACCCGAGCCCTTTGTGCACCCGACTGAGCGTGCTCCAGCTGCGCTGACAGTGGGTGGCGGTTATGCCAATGGTCATCCTCAAGGGGGGCAGGGTGTTGGTCGAGGAGGAGGCCGTGGCAAACCTTCCGGACCACAGGCTATTGGATCGCGTGGCCCAGGGACAAGTTCAGGTGGCAACAAAAAGGGGCCGAAAGCTGCAGCGCGCCCAGGTCGCCCAAGTCGTCCTGGCGGTCAAGGCTCTCCGGCACCGCGCGAATTTGTGCCGCGTGTGGCACCCGACCAGGGGCGGGACTTCAACCGCGAGCCTGGCCAAGGGCGTCCTCGAGGGCCGGGTGCTGCGGCAGCACCGGGAGGACAGGGTCGTCCTCCAAAGCAAGGCGGTCGTGGCCCGAGCAAACCCAGTGATCGCCCCAAGCAGGGGCCGCCCGGTGGTGCGGGCCGTTCCGCGCCTAAAGGGGATGATTGGCAGCCTCGAGGTGCTTCCGCGCATGAGTCCCGCCTAGGTTTTACAAAAACACCTCGCGGAAATCGCTAAGTCTCTCAAGTTAAATATTTCTTTACCTTATCGGGGAGCAAGGTCTTTTCTTATGCATTCATTTGACGTAAATCGTTGCTGCAACAAGACTTTTTTCCCTGATCATGCTAGAATTTAGGGCTATCGAGCATTGACATAGTTAGACCCATATAGTGAGTTGATATAGCGGGACTGACACGGTCTGTTTGACAAGGTCAATGCATGATTGCCTGCGGGCAAGGTAACTTTTTTTGTAAACGGGCTGTCTTCAGCCCTTTTTTTTTGGACGTATGGCAGATCTTTTTACAATTTCGCAGCAGGCTTTAGCCTCTATGGATGTCGAGTTCGTCGATATTGAACGCGCAGCGCTTGGTCTTTTGCGTGTCACGATTGATCGGCCAGAGGGCATTCGCATCGAAGATTGCGAACAAGTTTCAAAACATTTGTCGCGTGTTTTCGAGGTTGAAAATATTGATTATCGTAGGCTTGAGGTCGGTTCTCCAGGTGTCGATCGGCCTTTAAAAACCGAAGCGGATTTCAAACGCTTTGTGGGTGAGCGTGTCGAGATCAAGCTGTGCGAGGCTGTTGACAATCAAAAAGTTTTTTCAGGTGAGTTGGTGGATCTAAGTGGCTCCGCCGGCATTGCGGGTACCGAGGCGCTTTTGCCTTTCGGTATTGAGTTTGAGGCAAAAAAGGGCGAGATTCGGCAGGTTGCATTTGCGTTTTCGGACGTAGAGCGCGCCAAGCTTAATCCCGTTCTGGATTTCAAGGGCAAAAAGCGATGAGTCGCGAAATTCTTCTGTTAGTAGACGCGTTGGCGCGTGAAAAAAACGTGACACGAGACGTCGTGTTCGACGCACTCGAAGGTGCTTTGGCTTCGGCCATGAAAAAGCGCTTTAAAGAGGACGCCGACATTCGAGTGTCCGTGAATCGGACAACCGGAGAGCACGATGGATTTCGTCGCTGGTTGGTCGTTCCTGACGAACTTGGCCTCCAAGAGCCTGATCAGCAAGAAATGCTCTCTGATGCGCGTGAAGTTGTCTCCGACATTGAGGTCGGTGAGTACATCGAAGAAGCACTCGAGCCTATTGAGTTCGGACGGATCGGCGCTCAGGCTGCCAAGCAGGCGATCCTGCAGCGCATTCGCGACGCAGAACGCGAGCAAATTCTCAGTGATTTTCTAGACCGCGGCGAAATGATCGTATCGGGCTCCATCAAGAGGATGGACAAAGGCGATGTGATCGTAGAGACGGGCAAGATCGAAGCGCGGCTTCCGCGTAGTGAAATGATCCCCAAGGAAAACTTGCGCGTGGGTGATCGCGTGCGCGCTTGGGTACTGAAGGTCGACCGCACAGCGCGTGGCCAACAAGTCATCCTGTCTCGCACCGCGCCGGATTTCATTCGTCAACTTTTCGAAAATGAAGTGCCCGAGATTGAGCAGGGCCTCTTGGAAATCAAAGGTGCCGCTCGCGATCCAGGTGTTCGCGCCAAGATTGCCGTGGTGGCTTACGACAAGCGCATTGATCCTATTGGCACTTGCGTTGGAATGCGCGGTTCACGTGTCACCGCGGTGCGTAATGAGCTCGGCGGTGAGCAAGTTGATATCGTCTTGTGGTCTGACGATCCCGCAGAGTTTGTGATTGGCGCGCTCGCTCCAGCAAACGTGGAGTCAATCGTGGTGGACGAAGATCGTCACGCCATGGACGTCGTCGTTGATGAGGAAAATCTCCCCAAGGCGATTGGCTCAAAAGGTCAAAACGTCCGGCTCGCCTCAGAGCTGACGGGTTGGCAGATCAACATCATGACACCCGAAGAAAGTCATAACAGACAAGAGATCGAGCGTACTCAACTGCGCAGCACCTTTATGTCACGACTAGATGTCGACGAAGAAGTGGCCGATATCCTCATTGATGAGGGTTTCACTGGACTCGAAGAAATCGCCTACGTGCCCATGCAAGAATTATTGGAAATTGAGTCCTTCGATGAGGACACGATCAATGAGTTGCGTACTCGCGCGCGCAATGCATTACTGACCGAGGCAATCGCTCAAGAAGAGCGTGTCGAGACGGCTCAGGATTTGCTGACGCTTGAGGGTATGACGCCTGAACTTGTGGCAAAGTTAGCCGTTGGTGCAGTCACCACGCGTGATGAGTTAGCTGAATTAGCGACGGACGAGCTCTGTGAAATGTCGGGTCTCGATGAAAGCGCTGCGAGTGGTTTCATTATGGCTGCCCGTGCGCACTGGTTTGAAGATCAGTAAAAATTAAAAGTCGGTCGGGCGGCATCGGTCGCCCCGTACTTGAAGTTGTCACGCTGTAAATAGGTAAGAGAGAGTCTAATGTCGAGTAATACAGTCGCCCAGTTCGCTATCGAGCTGAAAATGCCTGCCAACGTGCTGTTAGATCAGCTGCGCGCTGCGGGTGTCATACTCAACTCAGTGGAAGACAATGTCACTGATGGCGATAAGGCTCGCTTGCTCGAGTCTCTGCGTCGCTCGCATGGGGCGACCGAGGGTAAAAAGATTACCTTGACCCGACGCCAAACTTCCGAAATTCGTCAGGCTGACGGCTCTGGTCGTTCACGAACGATCCAAGTCGAAGTCCGTAAAAAGCGTGTGTTTGTCAAACGTGACACACCCGAATTGGGTGATGTCCCTGCTGCCGTTCCTGCCGAGCAGGGGCGTGTCACCCAAGTCGAGCAAAATGACGTGATCGCTGCACCTGTCAAGGTCAATGAATCCGCTCAGGTTTCCACGCCAGTCTCTGTTTCGGCTGATGATATTGAAAAGACGCAAACTCATCTTGCAGAATCAACAATCGTTGAGGACTCTGCTGTTTCTGAGTCCGTTGCTAATGCGTCGACGCTTGAGCAACCCGCTCTGACCATCGATGCCAAAACACCTCCAGCGACCGCAGAGGTCTCTGAGGCCGTAGAGCCCGAACATGTAGACTCTGTTGTGGACGCTGTTTTGGAGTCAACGCCTCCCACAACGACCGTCAAGGATCCTGGAGCTGAGGGTACAGCAGTGGTCCAAGAGCATTCTTCTGTCTCAGCCGAGCCAGAGTCACCGCAGATCTCCGCTGTTGAATCGAAAGACGCAACTCCTGCGGTGAGCGCTGCTGCAGTTGCTCCTGCGACGTCAACGCCTGAAAACGAAATCGTCAAACCCGCCAAACCGATGCGTGGTCGTGCCGTGCCCCCTGCGCATGCCTTGCTTGTCGAGGGTGAAGCCCGCGATGAGGCACGACGTGCTTCCGAAGCTGAGGCCGCTGCTCTGCGTGATATGTTGAATCGTCCTCGCAAAGTCGTACGTCCAGTAGTGCCAGAGGCGGCACCGCTTTTGGGGACTTTGCATAAGCCGACAGCCACACCTGGAGCAGCCAAGGGTGCCAAGAAAGACGGTGCGTTGGATGGCGGAGGTAAAAAGGTTTTGAAGTCTGGTGAAATTGCCTCGACTTGGACTGATGATGCCTCGCGTAAAAAACCTGCAGAAAAGCGTGATGCGCCTGCTGCGCCTGGCCGCGAAGGTTGGCGTGCGGGTGGCAAAAGTAAATCCGGTGGCAAAAAGGGCGCACGTGGTGCGAACAACGTCGTACAAGATCGTCGTGAGCCCGCACCGGTTGAGTTTATCGCCCGTGAAATTCACGTTCCTGAAACAATTAGCGTTGCAGATTTAGCGCACAAAATGTCCGTGAAAGCGGGTGAAGTCATTAAGCATTTGATGAAGCTTGGTCAGATGGTCACCATCAATCAAGTGCTCGATCAAGAAACCGCGATGATTGTGGTCGAGGAGTTAGGTCACAAAGCCATCGCAGCCAAGCTCGATGATCCTGAGGCTTTCCTGGATGAATCCGTTCCTCATGAGGACGTTCAATTGCTTTCGCGTGCTCCGGTTGTGACGGTGATGGGTCACGTTGATCACGGTAAAACTTCGTTACTTGATTACATTCGTCGCGCGAAGGTTGCTTCTGGCGAAGCCGGCGGTATTACGCAGCACATTGGTGCCTACCATGTTCAGACCGAACGTGGCATGGTGACGTTTTTAGACACACCAGGACATGAGGCTTTTACGGCAATGCGTGCCCGTGGTGCCAAGGCAACTGATATTGTGATTTTGGTGGTCGCGGCCGATGATGGCGTGATGCCCCAGACCAAAGAAGCCATTCACCACGCGAAAGCCGCAGGTGTGCCGCTTGTTGTCGCGGTCAACAAAATTGACAAGCCTGATGCCAATCCTGAGCGCGTCAAGCAAGAGCTGGTGGTTGAGGAAGTGGTCCCCGAAGAATACGGTGGTGATGTACCCTTTATTTCAGTTTCAGCCAAGACGGGTCAGGGCATTGATGAGTTGCTCGAAAACGTCTTGCTACAAGCCGAAGTGCTTGAGCTGAAAGCGGCTGTCGATGCACCTGCCAAAGGCATCGTGATCGAAGCACGCCTCGACAAGGGCCGTGGTCCAGTGGCAACTATTTTGATACAAAGTGGCACCTTACATCGTGGAGATGTCGTGCTTGCTGGCTCCAGTTATGGTCGAGTGCGAGCCATGCTCGACGAAAATGGCAAACCTATTCAATCAGCGGGACCCTCGATTCCCGTTGAAATTCAAGGATTGACCGAGGTTCCTGCCGCGGGTGATGAGATGATGTCCTTAGCCGATGAACGTCGTGCTCGCGAGATCGCACTTTTCCGTCAAGGCAAGTTCCGCGACGTCAAACTCGCACGTCAACAAGCCGCTAAGCTTGAGTCGATGTTTGAAAATGTGGTCGAAGGCTCACAGACTCTTTCCTTGATCGTCAAAACAGACGTACAGGGTTCACAAGAAGCTTTGGTGGCTTCCTTGCTTAAGCTCTCGACCGAAGAAGTCCGTGTGCAAGTGGTTCACGCTGCGGTTGGCGGCATCTCAGAAAGTGATGTCAACTTGGCGATTGCTTCGGGTGCGGTCATGATTGGCTTTAACGTCCGCGCAGATGCGAGCTCTAAAAAGCTGGCTGAAAACAACGGCGTGGATATCCGCTACTACAACATCATTTATGACGCTGTCGATGAGATCAAACTTGCCATGTCCGGCATGCTGGCGCCTGAAAAGCGTGAAGAGATCATCGGTATGGTCGATATTCGCGAGGTCTACACCATCTCGCGCATCGGTACTGTCGCAGGTTGTATGGTGACCGATGGTGTGGTGCGTCGTGATTCACAGGTACGTTTACTGCGTAACAACGTTGTGCATTGGACAGGCTGGCTTGATTCGCTGCGTCGTTTTAAAGACGATGCCAAGGAAGTGAAATCAGGCTTTGATTGCGGTATCACTTTGCGTGGTAACAACGACTTGCAAGTTGGTGATCAACTCGAAATTTTTGAAATTAGGGAAGTGGCTCGTACGCTTTAATGCCCATTAATGAGTCGTCATAAACAAAAAACCTCGCCCGGCCGTAATTTAAGGCTCGCTGACCAGATTCAAAAAGATCTGGCCATCATCATTCAGCGCGAAATCGATATGAGTCGTGTGGGTTTAATCACGCTCTCGGGCATCGAGCTGACCACTGATTATGCACATGCCAAGGTCTACTTTACGGTGCTCGGTGGTGAGGCAGAGCAGGCTCAGGCGCTCCTCAATGAAAAAGCTGGCTGGTTTCATTCCCAGTTGTACAAGTTATTGCATATCCATACGGTACCGACACTGCACTTCTTTCATGATCCGCGTCTCAAGCACGGTATCGCGATGTCCGCATTGATTGATCAGGCGAATTTGCCTGGTCAATACGCTGGACTCCCTGACGAGCCTGATGACAAGCCTTAGGGCTGTCGTTTTGGAAAACTGACGATGGCTAAAAAACGCGGGCGCGTGCTCGATGGTGTGTTGTTGCTGGACAAGCCTGTAGGGTTGTCGAGTAATCACGCGCTTCAACGCGCTAAACATGCCATGGATGCCCAAAAGGCGGGTCATACGGGTACGCTCGATCCGTTTGCAACAGGTTTGTTAGTGTGCTGCATGGGACGCGCCACCAAGATAGCTGGCGCGATGTTGAATGCAGACAAGGGTTATCGCGCAACAATCGCGTTTGGTCGTGAAACGGACTCTGGAGATTTGACTGGCATCGTTGTCAACTCAGCCTCAGCGGATTTTGCGGGTGTGAGCGAAGTGTCCTTGCGTCCTGTGCTTGAGCGGTTTATGGGAACTCAAATGCAGACTCCTCCAATGGTGTCTGCGTTAAAACGTGATGGAAAACCGCTCTACGAGTACGCACGTCAAGGGATTGTGCTTGAGCGCGAGCCCAGAGAGATCACGATCCGACAACTTGAGTTGCTGAGCATGACGCCCCTGACGGCTGTCATACAGGTGTTATGTACAAAAGGTACATATATCCGGACACTGGCACAAGACATTGGTCGTGAATTGGGTTGTTTTGCACATTTATCTGCTTTGCGGCGCACTCAAGTTGGTCCTTTTTCGCTTGATGAAGCGATTGAATTAGAAACCTTACAGACGATGGAGTCACCTGAGTGTGTCTTAATTGCGATGGAAGATTTACCTGCTGAGCTTGTGTCAGCGAAAAAAAGTACAGCTTCGCCAGGTGCTGTCTTACCTGGTTCCATTCATGTATCAACTGCAGACGATGTGTCTGCTCAGTCTCATTAAAGGATTTGTATGTCACGCGCATTGCGTAACGTTGCCATTATTGCCCACGTCGACCACGGCAAAACGACACTGGTAGACCAACTTTTGCGTCAGTCCGGTACTTTTCGCTCCAACGAGCGCATGACCGAACGCGTGATGGACTCCAACGACCTTGAAAAAGAGCGTGGTATTACGATTCTGTCAAAGAACTGTGCTGTCGAATACGAAGGTACGCATATCAATATCGTTGATACGCCCGGACACGCCGACTTTGGTGGTGAGGTGGAGCGTGTGCTGTCGATGGTTGACGGCGTGCTGTTGCTTGTCGATGCAGTCGAAGGACCGATGCCTCAGACACGCTTTGTGACAAAAAAGGCACTCGCACTCGGACTCCAGCCAATCGTGGTGATCAACAAAGTGGACCGTCCTGGTGCACGTTGTGATTTTGTGATCAATGCGACCTTTGAGTTGTTCGATAAGCTTGGCGCGACAGAAGAGCAGCTGGACTTTCCAATTATTTACGCTTCTGGTTTGAATGGCTATGCCGGACCGACCGAGGATGTCCGTGAAGGCGATATGCGCCCATTGTTCAATGCCATTCTTGAGCATGTGCCAATGCGCGATGATGATCCTGAAGCGCCTTTGCAGCTCCAGATTACTTCAATCGATTACAACTCCTATGTTGGCAAAATCGGTATTGGCCGGATTCGTTGTGGCCGTGTGAAAACAGGTATGGATGTGGTGTGTTTGAATGGTCCGGATGGTGCGACGTTTAAAGGTCGCGTCAATCAGGTCCTGAAATTCAAAGGCCTTGAGCGCGAGATCGTGGACAGTGCGATTGCAGGTGACATCGTGCTGATCAACGGCATCGAAGACATTTCAATCGGCACCACCTTGTGTGCGCCTGAAAAAGTTGAAGGTTTGCCGCTGCTCAAGATTGACGAGCCTACGCTCACGATGAACTTTATGGTCAACACCAGCCCTCTGGCGGGTCGCGAAGGTAAGTTTGTGACGAGCCGTCAGTTGCGTGAGCGTCTGGATCGCGAGGTCAAGTCCAACATGGCCCTGCGCGTAAAGGATACTGACGACGACACCATTTTCGAGGTTTCAGGACGAGGCGAATTGCACCTCACGATCTTGATCGAAACGATGCGTCGCGAGGGCTACGAGTTGGCTGTCTCGCGTCCGCGTGTGGTGTTCAAAGAAGAAAATGGCGTCAAACTTGAGCCATACGAAAACCTGAGTATTGACCTTGAGGACAATACGCAAGGTGGTGTGATGGAAGAGCTCGGTAAACGCAAAGCTGAGTTGCTCGACATGGTCAGTGATGGCCGTGGGCGGACACGTCTTGAGTACCGTGTGCCAGCACGTGGTCTGATCGGCTTCCAAGGCGATTTTATGACGATGACGCGCGGCAACGGTTTGATGAGCCACACCTTTGATGCCTATGGCCCTGTCAAGGACGGCATGCTTGGCGAGCGTAATAACGGCGTGCTGATCAGTCAGGATGATGGTGCTGCGGTCGCTTATGCAATATGGAAGCTGCAGGACCGTGGTCGTATGTTTGTTGTGCACAACGATCCCGTTTACGAGGGCATGATTATCGGTATTCACAGCCGTGATAATGACCTGGTTGTGAACCCCATCAAGGGTAAGCAGCTCACAAACGTGCGTTCCTCAGGTACTGACGAAGCTGTTCGGCTGGTTCCACCAGTCGATATGAGTCTTGAGTACGCTGTCGAATTCATCAGCGATGATGAGTTGGTCGAGGTCACACCCAAGAGCATTCGCTTGCGTAAGCGTTATCTCAAAGAGCACGAGCGTCGTAAGATGTCACGTGACGGCGCTTAATTAACGCCAGAGTCAATAAAAAAACGCAGCCTTGGCTGCGTTTTTTATCCGGCTACGGTATTTAACCGCAGCCCCTAGGAGACTTAGATACCACCCAAGCACACGTATTTCATTTCCATGAAATCATCCATGCCATAAACAGAGCCTTCGCGACCGAGACCGGATTGTTTGACGCCACCAAAAGGTGCCATCTCGTTTGAGATTAGTCCTGTATTGACACCTACCATGCCGTATTCAAGCGCTTCGGCGACGCGGAAAATACGACCGATATCGCGGCTATAAAAATAGGAAGCCAAACCGTAGTCGGTGTTGTTCGCCAGGCGAATGACTTCGGCTTCGTCGGTAAACTTGACGATCGGCGCGAGGGGCCCGAATGTTTCTTCGCGCATGCACAGCATGTCTTCGCTGACTTGCGTGATGACGGTCGGTTGGTAAAAACGACCACCGCGCGCATGTTTTCCACCACCACACAAGATTTTGGCGCCTTTGGCGACAGCATCTTGCACGTGCTCCTCGACTTTTGCCACTGCCGCCTCATCGATCAGTGGGCCGGTGGTGACCTTGTCCTCAAAACCCTCACCGACTGACAATGAGCCCGAGACGCGCGCCGCTAGTTTTTCCGCAAAGCTGTCATAGACCTTTGCGTGGACATAAAAGCGATTGGTGCAGACACATGTTTGGCCAGCATTGCGATACTTGGACACCATGGCGCCTTCGATGGCCGCATCGATATCGGCATCTTCAAACACGATAAAAGGTGCATGACCGCCAAGCTCGAGTGACATTTTCTTGAGGGTCTGTGCAGACTGCTGCATCAAAATACGACCAACAGGTGTTGAGCCCGTGAAAGTCAGCTTGCGTACAGTCGGGCTATTACACAACACTTTACCGATGGCGATCGATTGTTCGCTATCGGCAGTAATGATGTTGAGTACGCCAGCAGGGATGCCCGCTTGCTCGGCTAAAACGGCCAGGGCCAACGCTGACAGAGGCGTTTGCTCGGCAGGTTTGAGCACGATGGTACAGCCTGCAGCTAATGCCGGTGCGACCTTGCGCGTGATCATAGCCGTCGGGAAATTCCAAGGCGTAATCGCTGCGCAGACACCAATCGGTTCGCGCAGAACTAGCATACGATTGGTGGCAATCGGTGCTGAGATCGTATCGCCCATGACGCGTTTGGCCTGTTCGGCGAACCACTCGACAAATGAGGCACCATAAGCGATTTCGCCTTTTGCCTCAGCGAACGGCTTACCTTGTTCAATGGTCATGATGCGTGCCAAGTCATCTGTATTGGCATTGATCAGCTCAAACCACTTGCGCAGAATATTGGAACGCTCTTTGGCCGTCCGTGCCCGCCAGGCAGGAAATGCCGCACTAGCCGCTTCAATCGCCCTCTGCGCTTGCGCGGGGCCAAGGTTGGCGACATGTGCGATGACAGCACCCGTCGCTGGGTTATCAACAGTGAATACTGCGCCATCTTGGCCGTCTACCCAAAGACCATTGAGGTAGGACTGCGAACGCAGCAAGTCAGGATTGTTCAATTTCATGGGAAATACAGCGCGATTCATTTTTTTCTCCAACATTGAATGATGAGTGATGTACCTTGATTCTAGTCCAGCGAAACCCTCGGAGATTTAAACCGGGGCGTTAGGTTGCTTGCTCAAAATCCCTGGATGATCTCGGTAAAAATCAACAAGGTGTTGGACCACGCGATTTGGATCGTCTTCGATGATTAAGGTATGGCGATCCAGGGGATTGATGAGAGCGGTTTGTTCTAGTTGAGACCGGAGCCAGGTCATCAACCCTCCCCAAAACTCCGTACCGACCAAAATGACCGGACCAGGCGGTATCTTTCCCGTTTGCATGAGCGTGACCGCCTCGAAGAGCTCGTCGAGCGTGCCAAAACCACCCGGCAACACGACATAGGCTAAGCTATTCATGAAAAAAGTCGCTTTACGAGACACAAAATGCTGAAAAGGCAGGCTAATGGTCTGAAAATCGTTGTGTTTAGACTCTTTTGGTAGTTTGATATGTAAACCTACACTCGTGCCACCCGCCTCAAAGGCCCCTTTGTTCGCGGCCTCCATAATACCAGGGCCGCCCCCCGCGATAATCGTAAAGCCCGTATTCGCCAGACCGCGCGCGATTGTCTCGCTCAACGCATAATATGGGGAGTCTTTTTTAATCCGCGCGCTGCCAAAGATACTGATTGCGGGCCCGATCTCTGCCAGAGTGTCGGCTGCGTGCAGCATCTCTGACATAATTTGGGTTGTTTGCTGGAGTGCCGGCGAAACTTTTTCTTCTTTGTGGCCCATGAAAAAAACCTTGTTGCTAGTAGATGGATCGAGTTATCTGTATCGTGCCTATCATGCGATGCCTGATTTACGTAATGCGCAGGGAGAGCCGACAGGCGCCATTTATGGCGTGGTCAACATGATGCGCAAAATGCTACATGATTATCAGGCTCAGTATGCCGCATGCGTCTTCGATGTGCGCGGCAAAACCTTTCGCGAAGACTTATATCCAGAATATAAATCACATCGCCCCCCCATGCCCGAGGACCTCGCCGCACAGATCGAGCCGATCCACGAGGCGATTCGCGCCATGGGCTGGCCTGTCTTGGGGATTCAAGGGGTTGAAGCCGATGACGTGATTGGCACCTTGGCGCATTGGGCGAGTGATCAAGAGGTGCACACGATTATTTCTACGGGTGATAAAGACCTGGCCCAATTGGTCACGCCCTATGTGACGCTGGTCAACACCATGTCCAATGAAAAGCTCGATCCAAGCGGAGTGATACGTAAATTTGGAGTCGGTCCAGAGCGGATTGTGGATTACTTGATGCTGGTGGGCGATACGGTAGACAACGTACCGGGTGTGCAAAAGGTCGGACCTAAAACAGCCGCTAAGTGGATCGATGAGTACGGTTCTGTTGACACGCTGATTGAGCGCGCAGACGAGATCAAAGGCGTCGCAGGTGAAAATTTACGCACGGCGATTCCCCAGTTTGCGTTGACGCGCGAGCTGTTGACGGTCAAAATTGATTGTGACTTGAGTCGCGAGGTCCCAAATATCGAGGCGCTGTTGCCCCAAAATCCTGACTCAGCAGCGCTCGTCAAACTATTTGAGCGGTATGGTTTCCGCTCTTGGTTACGCGAATTAACAGGCGAGCAAGAGCGGGTTCCGACGGGTGATACCCGTGTCCCGACCGAGGCCGCTAAGCCCGCCGCGCCTGAGCAGAAACTCTATGAAATGGTGACGGACTGGGCGGCGTTGGACGCCTGGCTCGCTCGCGTCCATGCGTCAGACTGTGTGGCGCTCGATACCGAAACGACGTCGCTCGATGCCATGCAAGCCCGTCTCGTCGGTATTTCCTTGTCCGTAGAAGCGGGGGGTGCATGCTATATCCCCGTCGGTCATCGAAGCACTGACTCCCAAGGCCAACTCTCTAAAGAAGGCGTGCTCGAGCGGATGAAGCCTTGGCTTGAGGATCCGCGCGCGACCAAACTTCTCCACCACGCCAAGTACGACACCCATGTCTTTGCCAACGAAGGCATAGACTTACGCGGCGTCGCGGATGACACCATGTTGCAGGCCTATGTGTTGGAGTCGCATCGGGGTGTGGGTCTTGAGGAACTCTGTCAGCGATACCTAGGTATCAAGGGCGTTTCCTATGAGGAAATTTGTGGCAAAGGTGTCCACCAAATCGGTTTTGATCAGGTCGACCTTGAGCGCGCGACCCAGTACGCGTGCGAAGATGCCGACTTTACCTTGCGTCTGCATGAGGTCTTGCGCCCCAAGATCCGCCAGGAGGAAAAGCTTGAATATATCTATGCGCTTGAGATACAAACCTCGCGCGTATTGTTTGAGATCGAGCGAACCGGTGTTGGGATCGACTCTGCAGAGTTAGGACGTCAAAGCCACGTGCTGGGACAGGAATTGTTGGAGTTAGAGCGCAAGGCCTATGCGCTGGCAGGACAACCCTTTAATCTCAACTCCCCTAAACAATTAGGGGAAATCTTGTTTGGTAAGATGCAGTTGCCAGTTGTGCGAAAAACCGCAGGCGGTGCCCCTTCGACTGATGAGGAGGTGCTGTCCAAACTCGCCGAGGACTATCCCTTGCCTCAAGTGTTGCTCGAGTACCGAGGCCTTGCCAAGCTCAAATCCACGTATACCGACAAGCTCCCCAAAATGGTGAATCCCTCAACGGGAAGAGTACACACACATTACTCCCAAGCTTCGGTGATTACCGGACGTCTGGCATCCTCAGAACCCAATTTACAAAACATTCCGGTGCGCTCTGAGGCGGGTCGACGGGTACGCGAGGCCTTTATCGCGACCAAGGGAAAAATAATCTCTGCCGACTATTCGCAAATCGAACTTCGCGTCATGGCACACGTCTCCAACGATGCGAATTTACAAAAAGCTTTTGCCGCCGGTGAGGACATCCATCGAGCGACAGCCTCAGAGGTTTTTGGCGTGCCATTGCCAGAGGTGACCAGTGAGCAGCGACGGGCGGCCAAGGCGATTAATTTTGGTTTGATTTACGGCATGGGTGCTTTCGGGTTGGCCAGCAACCTCGGCATTACCAGAGATGCCGCACAGTCCTATATCGATCGCTATTTCGCGCGCTATCCTGGCGTGGCGCAGTACATGGCCGAGACCAAAACGCTTGCGCATGCGCAGGGCTTTGTTGAGACTGTTTTTGGGCGCAGACTATGGTTGCTCGATATCAATGCCGCCGGCGCACGGCGTGCGGGCGCCGAGCGCGCGGCGATCAATGCGCCGATGCAAGGCACCGCAGCCGACCTGATCAAGCTCGCCATGGTGGCCGTCCAAGGGTGGCTGCATGAGCAACAACTGCAGAGCAAGATCGTGATGCAGGTCCATGACGAACTCGTCTTGGATGTGCCTGATGAAGAGATCGAACGCATCCAGCAAAATCTACCCCGCTTGATGTGCGAGGTCGCTCAGTTGAGGGTCCCTTTAATCGCGGAAGTGGGCGTTGGTCCCAACTGGGAGCAAGCCCACTGATGCTTTAGCGCTATCTTAGCGAACGGGCATCTGCTGCAACGCTTGAATGCGTGCAGGAATAGGGGGGTGCGTAGAAAATAACGCACTGATGCCTTTACGACCCGAAATCCCCGAAGCCTCAAAGCTCTTGGGCAAATCACCGGGCTCCAAGCCACCTAGGCGAGCCAAGGCACGAATCATGGGTTCGCGTGAGCTCATCAACTGTGCTGCGCCTGCATCCGCTCGGTATTCTCTTTGACGTGAAAACCAAGCCACGATCACACTAGCGAGAATGCCAAAGGCGATTTCACACACAATGACGGTGACGTAATAACCAACGCCGAGGCCTTTGTCATTTTTGAGAAGGACACGATCAACAAAATAACCAACGATGCGGGCAAAAAACACCACAAAGGTGTTCACAACGCCCTGGATTAGGGTCAACGTAATCATGTCGCCGTTGGCGATGTGGGCGACTTCGTGGGCCAGAACCGCAGAGATTTCTTCTTCGGTCATGCTATCAAGAAGGCCTGTCGAGACTGCGACCAGCGAGTTGTTGCGGAAAGCACCCGTCGCAAACGCATTGGGCTCGCCTTCGAAGATCGCCACCTCAGGATGACCAATCCCTGCACGATCAGCAAGCTGATGCACCGTATCGACGAGCCACGCCTCGCGCGGGCCACCTGGCGCCTGCGGATCAATGATTTGCGCGCCGGTGCTCCACTTTGCCATCGGCTTGCTGATGAGCAAGGAAATGATCGAGCCCGTAAAGCCGACAATCAAGGAAAAGATCAGCAGCATCTGAACGTTCAGGCCTTGGTCGGTGATAAAGCGATTGACACCCAAAATGCTCAGCGTCACGCTCAGTACCAGCATCACGGCAAGGTTAGTCAGCAGAAATAAGACAATTCTCTTCATGTTTTTTAATGGACTCTTTGTCAACGTTATGGGGAATTGCAACGAACAATTGTGAGTGTAGCTGTGACCGTCAAGGAATTAAAGAGTTCCCTGAGAAAGAAGGCTAGGGATGATCTTCGAGCCCGAGATCCATGGCTTGACGGTACCACTCATGAAAATGTTGCATGCCGTCTTCCATGGGAGACTGATAAGGACCCGTTTCTGAAACGCCACGCTGCAGGAGCGCTCTTCGTCCCGCATCCATGCGTTCTGCGATTTCGTCGTCTTCGATCGCGGTTTCCATGTAGGCTTCGCGTTGCGCTTGGACAAATTCGCGCTCAAACAAGGCGATTTCCTCGGGGTAGTAAAACTCGACAATATTGACGGTTTCCTGAGGGGATTTGGGGTACAGCGTCGATAACACCAAGACGTGGGGGTAGAGCTCGATCATATGGGTTGGAAAATACGTGACCCAAACTGCGCCGAAATCGGGTGCACGTCCTTGACGGAATTGCATCAGCTTTTCATGCCATGTTTTATAGGCAGGTGACCCAGGTTGTGAAAGTGCTTGATGAACGCCCACACGCTGCATACTGTACTGCTTAGAAAATTCCCAGGATAAGTCGTCGCACGTCACAAAGTTTCCTAAGCCTGGGTGGAAGGGCGCGACATGGTAGTCCTCGAGATAAACCTCAATAAAGGTTTTCCAGTTGTAATGGCACTGATGAACCTCGACATGGTCGAGAACATAGTCAGAAAAGTCGAATTCG
Source organism: Bordetella parapertussis (assembly GCA_945897365.1). GTDB lineage: Bacteria > Pseudomonadota > Gammaproteobacteria > Burkholderiales > Burkholderiaceae_B > Zwartia > Zwartia parapertussis_A. The sequence goes on from CAMDFD010000006.1 coordinate 139,924, forward strand.
GGTCGTTTGAATAAACTGCCAATATCCGCTAGAGGATCTCTTGGCCCCTCGAACAACAAGCCGTGACAACTTTTAAGCGGAAAGCGCTCTAGATTGAGACAAGGCTTCTCCTCAAACTGAGGCGCGCCGAGCAGTTGACCTGTTTTGTCATACGTCCATCGGTGGAGGGGGCAAACAATATTGCCACCAGTACCCACAAGATTTCCCTGGGTATTAACATGCCCTGCGACATTGCCGGTTAGCCCGCCGAGCATGAGTGCTTGGCGGTGACGACAGACGTTCGAAAGCAACTCGATGCCGTTTTCGCCGCGCACGAGGACTCTCCCATTGTTTTCATGGGACAAACTACGCCAGTCTCCAGGGTTGGGCACGTTTTTTTGATGCCCAACATACAAAGAGGACTGTTTAAAAATGTTAGCTTGCTCGCGTGCAAAAAGCGCTTCGTCAAAATAGGTATTGACGTGCAGCTGGGTGCGAGCCGGGGCTAAATGCACCATCCGACCAATGTCGGTCATGATTCCCTCCGCATGGAAGCATGCCAGTGCTTTTGAGATTGCTCTGGCGCGAAGAAAAATCGGTTTGGCCGATCACCATAATAAAGACCTGATTGTAACCCAAGCTATATGACAGCGAGAACGCTCCAATCTCGTACAATTGCTATTATTTGTATTTAGACTTGCACTGGGTCTTGTGGCATGCCAGGCAGTCTCCTTTGGAGTTTCGTTTGAGTAAGCCCACCAAATCAACGACCCAGACAAGTCTGCCAGTATCGCTGGAAAGTGACGCACAGACTCCCTCTGACTTGCCGCAGGATTTTGAAACGGCGCTCTCGCAACTTGAGGAGCTTGTTACAAAAATGGAGTCAGGCGCCTTGCCTCTCGAAGAGTCGCTGATCGCCTATCGACGTGGTGTCGCATTGACGCGTATCTGTCAAGAGCGGCTAGCTCTTGCTGAGCAACAAATTAGCGTGTTGGAGGCCGGTTTGCTGCGTCCTTTCGATGCAGTGGATCGTCCAGCAGAATGAGTGTCGTCTTGCCCTTCTTTTCCTCTTGGTTGAGTGCACGCGCCGCCCATATCGAACATCTTCTGGATCGGGAGATGCCCCAGGCTTCAGTCGTGCCTGCGCGCTTGCATGCGGCCATGCGTTACGCTGTACTTGGGGGTGGCAAGCGGGTGCGCGCCGCCTTGGTCTACGCCGCTGGTTATGGATGTGTGACTGGACAGCAGGTCGAGCCCGCGTTGGAGCGTGCGCTGGATTGCTCTGCCGCGGCGGTTGAGCTTGTGCACGCCTATTCACTCGTGCATGATGATTTGCCCTGTATGGATGACGACACGCTTCGACGTGGGCAGCCGACCGTGCATGTGCAATACGACGAAGCGACCGCGTTGTTGGCTGGAGACGCCTTACAGCCGTTGGCCTTTGATTTTTTAGCGCAGATGCCGACCGAAGCAGAGCGGGTTGTCAAGGCGACTCAAGTCCTTGCCCAAGCTTCAGGCAGCCTAGGGATGGCAGGTGGTCAGGCCATTGATCTGCAAAGTGTCGGGCAAAGCCTTTCACGGGAAGCTTTGCAGCAGATGCACCAACTCAAAACAGGCGCTTTATTATTGACCAGTGCCATGCTTGGCGGTATCGTCGCTGGCGCCTCGGAGACCCAGCAGCAGGCCCTCAGGCATTATGGTCTCGCCATGGGCTTGGCTTTTCAGGTTGTCGACGATGTCTTGGATGTGACTGCTGATTCCTCGACCTTGGGTAAAACGCCCGGCAAGGATGCCGCAGCCAACAAGCCTACCTATGTCACGTTGATGGGGCTCGAGCAGGCACAGACCTTTGCTAAAACATTACATCAGGAGGCGGTCGAGGCGATCGCTCCTTTGGGCGAATCCGGGCAGTATTTGATCGGATTAGCGGACTTTATTGTGTTTCGTGATCACTGACGAGAAAAATGTCTAAAGATTTGCTTGATCAAATACAACGACCCGCGGACCTCAGGTCCCTGGATCGACGCGAGCTAAAAAAGCTGGCTGATGAACTGCGCTCTTTTGTCCTGCAAACGGTCTCGCGCACGGGTGGACATCTATCTTCCAATCTTGGCACGGTCGAGCTGACTGTGGCGCTTCATCACGTCTACGATACGCCCCACGATCGTATTATCTGGGATGTCGGTCATCAGTCCTACCCGCACAAGATTTTGACAGGACGCAAAGACGCGATGGGTACCCTGCGCCATTTTGGTGGGATCTCGGGTTTCCCAAAGCGTTCCGAGTCCGAATATGACGCCTTTGGTACCGCCCATTCATCGACCTCTATTTCAGCAGCGCTAGGGATGGCAGTCGCCTCGCGCAATGCGGGGATCTCTCGTCAGCATATCGCGGTCATTGGAGATGGTGCAATGACGGCGGGCATGGCCTTCGAGGCGATGAACAATGCTGGTGTGACGCCCGATATCAATTTGTTGGTGATTCTCAACGACAACGATATGTCGATTTCACCGCCAGTCGGAGCTTTAAACCATTACTTTGCGAGACTGTTGTCAGGGCAGTTCTATGCTGCGGCTAAAAACGTTGGGCGTGCGGTTTTGCAGCATGTGCCTCCGGTATTGGAATTGGCTCGGCGCCTCGAGGAACACGCCAAGGGAATGGTCACCCCCGCAACCTTGTTTGAAGAGATGGGCTTTAACTACGTTGGCCCGATCGATGGCCACGATCTTGATATGCTCATTCCGACTTTGCAAAACATGCGCGCTCTAAAAGGGCCGCAGTTCTTACATGTCGTCACGAAAAAAGGGCAGGGTTACAAGTTGGCTGAGGCTGACCCTGTGCTTTATCACGGCCCAGGTAAGTTCGATCCTGCGGTTGGCATCCAAAAAGCATCGACGCCCCCAAAGGTCACTTTTACCCAGGTCTTCGGTCAATGGCTCTGTGACATGGCCGAGAGCGATCCTAGGCTCAATGGCATCACGCCCGCCATGCGCGAGGGCAGTGGCATGGTAGAGTTCGAGCGGCGTTTTCCCACACGTTATTTCGATGTGGGGATCGCAGAGCAACACGCGGTTACGTTTGCTGCGGGTATCGCCTGTGAGGGCCAAAAGCCGGTGCTCGCCATTTACTCAACGTTTCTCCAACGTGGCTATGATCAGCTTATTCATGATGTGGCGTTGCAAAATCTTGACGTGACGTTCGCGCTGGACCGTGCTGGTTTGGTGGGGGCGGATGGCGCGACCCATGCGGGCAACTATGACATTGCATACTTGCGCTGCATTCCCAACATGGTTGTGGCCACGCCCTCAGATGAAAATGAAACGCGTTTGCTGCTCACCACGTGTTATCAACATCCAGGCCCCGCGTCCGTGCGCTATCCCAGAGGTTCTGGATCCGGGGTTGTAGTCGAGGCTGGTCTTGAAACGGTTCCGGTTGGTCGCGGCATCATCCGCCGAAGAGGCGCTGGTGTGGCTGTGCTTGTCTTTGGAACCCTGTTGCCCGCGGTCCTCAAGGCCGCCGAGGCCCTGAATCTGACCGTGGTTGACATGCGTTTTGTAAAACCACTTGATACAGAGCTGGTACTTGCAATGGCTGCTGAGCATCCCCTTGGCCTTGTCACTGTTGAAGAGGGCAGCTTGATGGGTGGCGCTGGAGGGGCAGTCTCTGAAACCCTCGCAGCCCACGCAATCGTGACCCCTTTGCTGCATTTAGGATTGCCGGATAGGTTTATTGATCATGGTGAGCAGGGTGCGTTGCTTGCGGGCGTGGGCCTCGATGCAGGTGGCATAGAAAATGCGATTCGCCAGCGCTTTTTCTCAAATTGATTTGCTATAAAACGCTAAATACGCGAAAATACAAGGCTTTCTTGCTCGACCGACCTATTTTAGGGATGGCGGGCTGCCCCCGGTAGGAGTGTTGTGCTCCTCTCCGGATATCCTTAGGAGTGCATTGCATGCGCCATTACGAAGTTGTTTTTATTGTTCACCCAGACCAAAGCGAGCAAGTACCCGCCATGGTTGAGCGCTACCAAGCGCTTGTGGCGACGCAGGGTGGCAAAGTCCACCGCACCGAAGACTGGGGCCGCCGTCAATTGGCTTACCCTATACAAAAACTCGTCAAAGCACACTATTTGTGCTTCAACATCGAGTGCAGTCAAGTGACGCTCGATGAGCTTGAGCATTCTTTCCGCTACAACGACGCCGTTCTTCGTCATCTTGTCATCAAGACCAAAGCTGCTGAGACAGAGCCTTCGATCATGATGAAACAAGTCGAGCGCGAAGAGGCCCGTAAAGCATCCGCTGAATCAATACCTGACGACATCGAGTAAATCGGAGTTGTCGTGGATCGGCCAGAGGTCAAGGGTTTAGCAGTCAATCGGTTCGAAGTGCAAGGCTTAATTTCTGAACTGTCTCCTTTGAGATATACACCTGCAGGGGTACCAGTTTTAGAGTTTTTACTTTCACATGAGTCCGAGGTGACCGAAGCTGGTCAACCGCGTCGCATTGCACTGAGTTTGGTGGTTGTGGCGATGGGAGATTTGGCCCAGATGGCTGGCACGATGCGTTTAGGTTGCAAGGTCCGGCTTCAGGGTTTTCTGGCTCCGGTTCGTAAAGATTCTCAAAAATATCGGCTGCATGCGCAGCATATTCAACAAATTTGAACAAGGCATATCATGGCTTTTTTCGGTAAACGTAAAGAAAAAAAGAAGTTCACGCAACAGAACCCGCTTTTCAAGCGTCGTAAGTTCTGCCGCTTCAGCGCGACTAATGTTGATCAAATTGATTACAAAGATCTCGATACCCTGCGTGACTTCATCCAAGAAAACGGCAAGATTATTCCTGCGCGTTTGACTGGTACCAAAGCAATTTATCAGCGTCAGCTCGACTCAGCGATCAAGCGTGCGCGCTTCTTGGCCTTGCTGCCCTTCACTGATAATCACAACTGATCCCGGGGCACACTATGCAAATCATTCTGCTCGAAAAAGTCGTTAACGTTGGAAACCTCGGTGAAGTTGTTCGCGTGCGCGACGGCTATGCCCGTAACTTTCTGATTCCCCAGAAAAAAGCACGTCGTGCGACCGAGGCTGCCCTCAAAGAGTTCGAAGTTCGCCGTGCTGAGCTTGAAAAAGCGCAGGCTGAAAAACTAGCTGCTTGCCAAGCCTTAGGCGAGCGTCTCGAAAGCTTCGCCTTGAGCATCAAGCAAAAAGCTGGCGTAGATGGTCGTTTGTTCGGTTCCGTGACGAATATGGATATTGCTGAGGGTCTGATCGCCGCTGGTTTTGCCGGTATCGAAAAGGCTCAAATTCGTCTGCCTGAAGGTCCTCTGAAGGCCGTTGGTGAGACTGCTATTCAGATCGCGTTACATCCTGACGTGGTCAGTAATATTACGGTTGTGGTGGTGGGTGATTTGGTCTGATCAAGACCTGTCGCACCTCACAAAAAAGCCGGCTGATGCCGGCTTTTTTGTCTTCCGTATTGAAGGTGTCGCGACGCAGTTTTTTGTACTTGTCTAAGACCTTAAGGTTATGATGCATTGATGAATAATCCGCCAGACCCACAACTCGAGTATTTGCGCGTTCCCCCACACTCCGTCGAAGCGGAGCAATCCGTGTTGGGCGGCCTACTCCTGGATAATGGAGCGTGGGAACGTATCACGGATGTGGTCAACGAAAATGACTTCTATCGCTACGATCACAGGTTGATTTGGCAACATATCTCTCGTCTCATTAACCTGTCCCGACCTGCGGATGTCGTGACCGTTCATGAGTCAATCGCGAGTGTCGGAAAGTCCGAGGAGGTCGGTGGCCTGGGCTATCTGAATGCTCTTGCGCACAATACGCCGTCGGCAGCAAATATTCGTCGCTATGCAGAAATTGTTCGCGAGCGTTCGATGTTGCGCAAACTGGTGACCGTTGCCGATGAGATTGCCGCGACAGCGTTTAATCCGCAAGGTAAAGAAGCGCGACAGTTACTGGATGAGGCTGAGTCCAAGGTTTTTAAGATTGCTCAAGAGGGCGCGAAAGCGAGCGCAGGTTTTAGAGAAATTCAGCCTTTGCTTTCCGAAGTCGTAGAGCGTATCGATGAACTCTATCACCGCGAAGGTGATACCGATGTCACAGGTGTACCTACAGGCTTCACTGATCTAGATCGTATGACTTCAGGGATGCAGGCTGGAGATCTTGTGATTGTGGCGGGGCGACCATCCATGGGTAAAACCTCGCTTGCCATGAATATTGCCGAGCATGTTGCTATCGAACAGGGCTTGCCCGTCGCCGTGTTTTCAATGGAAATGGGGGCCGTCCAACTCGCGATGCGTATGTTGGGTTCTGTGGGCATGTTGGATCAGCATCGCATGCGAACAGGCAAGTTGCTCGCGGATGACTGGCCTCGTGTGACGCATGCGGTACAGAAAATGCAGGATGCTCAAATGTATATCGATGAGACTCCCGCACTGAGTTCGGTAGAAGTACGTGCCCGAGCGCGTCGCTTGGCGCGTCAGTGCGGCAAGCTTGGACTCATCGTGATCGACTATTTACAGCTCATGGGGGCGAGTTCTGCAGGCGAGAATCGGGCGACTGAGATTTCTGAGATCAGCCGGTCTCTCAAGGCACTTGGCAAAGAATTGGAGTGTCCAGTGATGGCCTTGTCTCAGCTCAATCGCAGTCTCGAACAGCGGCCCAACAAACGACCTGTGATGAGCGATTTGCGCGAATCCGGCGCAATCGAACAAGATGCTGACTTGATCCTGTTTATTTATCGCGACGAGGTCTATAACCCTGACTCGCCCGATAAGGGGACTGCAGAAATCATTATTGGTAAACAACGAAATGGTCCGATTGGGACTGTTCGATTGACCTTCCAGGGCTCAAGTACGCGCTTCTTAAATTTTTCGGGTGGTGGCGCGAGCTACTAATTCACTCTGGGGTTGTTCATCGCAACCGCTTGACGGCTTTGAACGAGCTGTCTAATCTTGACGGCATCACCGATGCGCGTGCCTTTGCCATCTGCATTCAACAGCACGATGGCGGTATCACGGTTATTGATGCGTGCCACCATGACGAGGCACTGTCCCGCCTCGTTAATAAAACCTGTCTTTGAGACTCTGATGTCCCAGTTAGGATTTGTCACAAGCATATTGGTATTGCGAAAAAGCGTCGCGTGTCCACGCGCTGAGATTTCGTGTTGTTGATTCGTTGAGTAATAGCGAATGCTAGAGCGGGCAGCCGTTGCCTGCATCAACTTGACTAAATCTCTTGGCGTCGCGACATTGGCGCTAGACAGTCCAGTAGGTTCGACAAAACGACTATTGTTCATGCCTAATTCACGCGCTTTGTTGTTCATGGCGGCAACAAAAGCTGGCATGCCACCAGGGTAGTGACGCCCCAAGGCGTTGGCGGCACGGTTTTCTGAAGACATGAGCGCTAAATGCAGCATGTCACCGCGCGAGAGTCTTTGACCTACGGCAAGGCGAGAGCGGCTGAACTTCACGACATCGACGTCTTCTTGCGTGATTTGCAACATTTCATCAAGAGGTTGTTTTGCATCGACGACAATCAGTGCTGTCATTAATTTTGTAATCGAAGCGATTGGACGGGCGACCTCATCATTACGAGAAAAAAGCACGGCCTTGCTGCTCAGATCTTGGACGAAGACTACGTTTGAGCGCAAGCCGCTCGCTGGGTTTCCAGATTTTTGATCGCTTTGGGCACGTTTTGTGCTAGCGGCAGTTGTGACGGCTGCGGTCGTGGCGCCTGCGGCAAGTGCTTTTCTTGTTTTAGAGGTTGGTTTGGCCCCACGCGTCCCTTGAGGCGTCCCTGCAGGGGCAGCTTTTTTCTTTTTTGCATGAGCTGTCGCGGTCGTTTTTTTACTCGTTGCCGATTTACTTTTGCTTGCCGTAGACTTTTGAGTTGTTTTTTTTGCTTGCGAGGCTTTCGCTTTGGATGCTTGGTTGTCAGAAGTGCTTGTATTTTGAGCGAGCGTTGAGGTGCTCAAAAGTGCCAAGCTCAGGCAGACTAAGCTTGAAAGACATACATTGCGAAGGGGTAAAAAAAGACCAAAACGCATTCGCAGCGTCCTTATAAGTATAAAAACCATGCAAATTATATACTTAGCTTGGATAGTTAAACTGTTTATTTATCAATAATTTTCAAACGAAGGGTTTACCCTTAATTAAAATCCTTTTTTTTAACTTAAGTGTCAAACTTTGCCGCGGTCAGCTTCAACGCTAAATCAAAAGCTGTTCTCAGGGAGCTTGGATCCGCAATTCCACGCCCAGCAATGTCGAAGGCGGTGCCATGATCCACACTGGTTCGCACAAAAGGCAAGCCGACCGTCACATTGACACCTTCGTCAATGCCTAGGTATTTGATGGGAATCAAGCCTTGGTCGTGATATTGCGCTACGCAAATGTCAAACTCGCCAAGACGAGCACGCATAAATACCGTATCCCCAGGCCAGGGACCCGAAGCATCGATGCCCTTGGCGCGCGCCAACGCAATGGCTGGCGCAATAATGTCTAAATCCTCTCTTCCAAATTTACCCTGTTCACTCGCATGCGGATTAAGACCTGCAACCGCAACACGGGGCGAGGGGATGCCCACTGCGTGACAAGCCGAAGCGGCAAGTTCGATTGTTCGTAACTCGAGATCGGTGCTCAGGGAGCTGGGGACGGCAGAGAGAGGAATATGGATTGTGACTAACATCACTCTGAGTTGGTCGTTCACCAACATCATGGCGACGTGAGGCGTCTTAGAGCGCTCTGCAAGAATTTCAGTATGACCTGGAAAGTCAATACCTGCGGCATGCATAGACTCTTTATTCAGAGGCGCCGTGACAATCGCGCGAACACGTCCAGCCAAAGCATCATCAATCGCAGCGTGAAGCGCTTGAACCGCCGCAAGTCCCGCGCGTGCATCGACCACGCCAAAGGGCAGTTCTTTGGGCAAAGCAGGTGAGGTTGCTCGAACAAACATACAACCGGGCTGCTGAAAGTCGTCTGATAACGGGTCTTCAGGTGTGAGCTCGACAATCTTGAGCGACAAGTTCAGCAGCGCGCAAGCACGCCTTAATGCTCCTGCATCGCCATAAACGACGCAGGGTGCGTTGAGTCCCTGAGCATGCAGTTTGACCACAATTTCGGGGCCGATACCGGCTGCATCGCCGACCGTCATCGCGAGCGGGATACGGTTCAGTGCAAGCCCCGCTTTTGATGTGACAGGCATGGTTAAAGCACTTCGCCCGCGTAGTCAGCCAATCGTGAACGTTCACCGCGTTGCAGCGTGACATGACCCGCATGCGGCCAACCTTTGAAACGATCAACCACAAAAGTCAGTCCAGAACTGCCTTCTGTCAGGTAGGGCGTATCGATCTGTGCGATGTTGCCCAGGCAAATGACTTTTGTCCCAGGGCCCGCGCGCGTGATCAAGGTTTTCATTTGTTTTGGTGTCAGGTTTTGCGCCTCGTCGATGATTAAATACTTATTCAAGAACGTGCGGCCTCGCATAAAGTTCAACGATTTGATTTTGATCCGCGAGCGGATCAAATCCATCGTCCCAGCGCGACCCCAGTCATGCGTTTGACCATTTGCAATGGAGGAGCCGCCATCGGTTTCTCCCATCGTAAGCACTTCGAGATTGTCCTCAAGCGCGCCCATCCAGGGTTGCATTTTTTCTTCTTCAGTGCCAGGTAGAAAACCAATGTCCTCACCAACGGGAACGGTGACACGCGTCATGATGATCTCGGTGTAGCGCTTTGTTTCAAGGACTTGCGCAAGACCAGCGGCGAGTGCCATGAGTGTTTTACCCGTACCTGCTTGTCCAAGCAATGACACAAAGTCACAGTCAGGATTCATCAATAAATTCATCGCAAAATTTTGTTCGCGGTTACGGGCAGTGACGCCCCAGACATTATTTTTTCCATGGGTAAAGTCACGCAGCGTGGCGAGTACCGCACTTTTACCGTTGACTTCGCGAACCTGCGCATACAAGGGCATGGGACCTTCAAAATACACAAATTGATTCACCATAAATTGGTGACAGAGCGGCCCTGAAATACGGTAAAAAGTGATACCACCTTGCTGCCAAGACTCCACACCTTTGCCGTGTTTGTTCCAAAAGTTATCAGGAAGCGCAAGTGTGCCGCTGTAGAGTAAGTCCGAGTCCTCCAGGACTTGATCATTGAAATAGTCTTCTGCAGAAAGCGATAGCGTCCGCGCTTTGAGACGCATATTGATATCTTTGGAGACCAGTACGACTTCGCGATCGGTGAACTTGTTAGCTAAAGCCCGGACAACCCCCAAAATCTGATTGTCGGCTTTCCCCATCGGAAGATCCGGCGGGAGCGTGCTGGCCATCAAGGTGGTTTGAAAAAATAATCGCCCAGTCGCATCTTTGTGGCCGAGCCCGTCTAGGGGCAGACCCAGATCGAGATCACGATGCTCGCCGACCAAGGTATCAAGAGAGCGACTCACTTGTCGCGCATTACGTGCGACTTCAGACATACCTTTCTTTTGATGATCCAACTCTTCAAGCGTCATCATGGGGAGAAAGACATCGTGCTCTTCAAATCTAAAGAGCGAGCTTGGGTCGTGCAACAAGACATTGGTGTCGAGCACGAAAAGTTTTCGTGGACTTTGGCTCGAAGATTTGTTTGCAGCGTTGTTTGTAGCAGGCAACTTGGAACGCTTTTGACGAGCGGGTTTCTCTATTGGACTTTTGTTGTTGCTTTGCTCCGAGGAGAGCCCAGAAAGGTCTAGGGTAATGGATTTCGAAGGTTTTGCTGTCTCTGGCGGTTCAACCGCCGAGAGTGCAGCAGCAGGGTTCTGACTAAGTACTTTTGTGCTCAAGGCTTCACGCATTGGCTCACTCTGCTTGAAAGGCGCGCCAGTCGAGATCGTGGGTTCGAGCTTGAGATCTGTGACATCGAGAATAGCGGCAGGACGTGAGGGCAGCTTTGGCAATGGCATAAATGAGTTCTCTCATGAAGGGTGCGAGCGATAAAAGGAGCGAAGGGCAGAGCAATCAGGTCAGGCTGCGCGCAGCCTGGAGTACCTCTTGGGCATGTCCTGGGACTTTCAGTCCGCGCCAGGCTTGAATGAGTTTGCCGCGCGCGTCAATTAAGAAGGTGCTGCGTTCAATGCCGCGCACTTGTTTGCCATACATTTGCTTGTTTTTGATCACGTCGTAAGCGTTACAGACTTTTTCGTCAGTATCTGCGATCAGAGGAAACGGTAACGTGAGTTTTTTTGAAAAATTCTCATGCGACTTCAAGGAGTCGCGTGACACGCCAATCACGACGCAACCGATGGCTAAAAACTCATCGTGTAAGTCCCGAAAATTTTCTGTCTCTGTGGTGCATCCCGGCGTGTTGTCTTTAGGGTAAAAATACATGATGACGCCGCGCCCAACGCAGCGCTCCAAAGAGATTTCTCCAAAGGTGCTTTGCGCAGAAAAGCTAGGTGCTGGTTTGCCGATAAGGACAATGCTCATTAGATTTTCTCCAGTAAGAGGGCGGCGATCACTTGTCGGCCTTCGGCCATTAAAATATTGTAGGTCCGGGCTGCAGCCTCGGTCGTCATGCATTCGACCCCGACGCCCGCCCGCAGTAGAGGTGTGATGACTTTGTGGTCTAACATGCGTTGACGCGAACCCGTGCCGACCAAAAGGACCTCGGGTCTCACTCCGTCAACCTCGGGCTGAGGAGGCTCGTTGGAGTCCAGAAATGCGAGGGGATCGACAGGCTTCAGGGTCAGTCCGGCCGCCTGCAGGAGCAAGGCGGTGGTGATCTCGTCAGGGCTTTCGGCAAGCCATCGATTGACGGGACCCTCAGGGCCAAAAGCAATCGCATGGTTAAAACTAATTTTGTTGATTTCGACGAAACCGTTGCCGTATCCTGTGACGGTGTTGAGTGCCGCATTGTGATCTGTATGAAACTTCAATCAATACTCCAGCTAGTTCGCCCGATGATAGCGCAATCAATCTTACGCTGTGATGTCATTGCAAGCGCTCGCGGGGGATTTAAATCATGGATTTTGTGATCTGAACGCCAGCGATTTGCGACATCGGTCCTGATGCGCTAGATTACAGTGTTTTGCTGCACTGCATATAATGCAAAATTAAGATTTTCTTATACAAGGACCCAGGATGAGGAAGTTTTCTCGCATCGAGCGTTTGCCCCCCTACGTTTTTAACATCACGGCAGAGCTCAAAATGGCGGCGCGTCGACGTGGCGAGGACATCATCGATATGTCCATGGGCAACCCTGATGGGGCCACCCCCCCTCACATTGTGAGCAAGCTGGTCGAGGCCTCCGAGCGCCCTACGACGCATGGTTATTCCGTCTCAAAAGGGATTCCGCGTTTGCGCAAGGCGATCACTGACTGGTATGCGCGCCGCTATCAGGTGCAGTTTGATCCGGACTCCGAAGCCATCGTGACAATTGGTTCTAAAGAAGGCCTGGCCCACTTGATGCTTGCGACCCTGGATGCGGGCGATACCGTTTTGGTACCTAATCCAAGCTATCCGATTCATATTTATGGTGCCGTGATCGCAGGGGCCAACATCCGCTCCGTTCGTATGACCCCGGGAACCGATTTTTTCGAAGAACTAGAGCGCGCGGTGCGCGAATCCATTCCAAAGCCTAAAATGATGATCTTGGGCTTTCCGAGTAACCCCACCGCACAATGCGTAGATCTCTCTTTTTTCGAACGCGTGGTTAAGCTGGCCCAAGAACACAACATCATCGTTGTGCACGATCTTGCTTACGCAGATATCTGTTTCGATGGTTATCAGGCACCATCGATTATGCAGGTGCCTGGTGCCCGTGAGGTTGCGGTTGAGTTTTTTACCATGAGTAAAAGTTACAACATGGCGGGCTGGCGGATTGGCTTCATGGTGGGCAATGCCGAGCTGGTCAACGCCTTAGCGCGCATCAAGAGCTATCACGATTACGGTACTTTTACACCTATTCAGGTTGCGGCCATCGCGGCGCTCGAGGGGCCGCAGGAATGCGTCGCTGAGGTCGTGGAGAAATACCAAAACCGACGAGATGTTTTAGTCAAAGGTCTGCACGAGGCAGGCTGGATGGTGGACAATCCCAAAGCCTCCATGTATATATGGGCGCATATTCCCGAGCCCTATCGTGCAGCGGGCTCTCTTGAGTTCGCCAAGCGTATCCTCGAAGAGGCCAAGGTCGCGGTGTCGCCTGGTATCGGTTTCGGTGATTATGGCGATGAGTATGTTCGATTCGCCTTGATAGAAAATGAGCAGCGCACGCGTCAAGCGGTGCGCGGCATCAAAGAAATGTTTCGTAAGGATGGATTGTTGTAATGGAATCAATCAAGGTCGGTTTGTTGGGGCTAGGCGTCGTCGGTGGCGGCACGTGGAAAGTGTTGGCGCGTAATGCAGGCGAAATCTCTCGTCGCGCGGGTCGCAACATCGAAGTGACCCGTGTGGCGGTGCGCGATATCGCCAAAGCGCGCGCGTTGCTAGGCGATGCGGTCGAGCTTGGCACCGATTCTTTTGCCGTCGTGCGCGATCCTTCAATCGATATCGTGGTCGAGTTGATTGGTGGCGATACCCTCGCGCGCGAATTGGTGCTAGAGGCGATCGCCCATGGCAAACATGTAGTGACCGCCAACAAAGCCTTGCTGGCCAAACATGGGACGGAGATTTTTGCCGCGGCCTCAGCCAAAGGCGTGATGGTCGCGTTCGAAGCTGCCGTCGCTGGCGGTATTCCTATTATCAAAGCGATACGCGAGGGCTTGACGGCAAATCGTATCGAATGGGTCGCTGGCATTATCAACGGGACGACCAATTTCATTTTGTCGGAAATGCGTTCACGTGGTTTACCTTTTGCGACCGTGCTGGCTGAGGCGCAAAAACTGGGATACGCCGAAGCGGATCCGACCTTCGATATCGAAGGGGTCGATGCCGCGCACAAGCTCACCTTGCTCGCATCGTTGGCGTTCGGGATTCCTGTACAGTTCGATAAGGCACACATTGAGGGTATTTCCAAGCTGGCTTCCGAGGACATCAAGCTTGCTGAACGGTTAGGCTATCGGATCAAACTCCTTGGTATTACAAAGCGTCGTCCCAACGGGATTGAGTTGCGTGTGCATCCGGCACTCGTGCCTAGCGCTTCTTTACTCGCCAACGTCGAAGGTGCGATGAATGCGGTCTTGGTGCGTGGTGACGCAGTGGGTCAGACACTTTATTACGGTAAGGGCGCGGGTGAGGAACCCACCGCTTCGGCTGTCGTGGCCGATCTTGTCGACGTCACACGTTTACACACTGCCGACCCTGAACACCGCGTCCCACATTTGGCGTTCCAACCCGATGCGATGTCGGACATCCCGATCTTGTCTATCGAAGACGTCGTGACCTCATACTATCTGCGGATGACCGTCGCGGACCAGCCAGGCGTCTTGGCGGACATCGCCCGTGTGTTGGCTGATGCAGGGATCTCGATTGGCTCGATGATTCAACAGCCGTCCGACGCTGATGGCAGCGCGGATCTGATCTTTTTGACGCATCAAGCGTTAGAGCGAAATATCAATATCGCGATTGCTCGAATCGAAGCCCTGACGTTCATTCGTTCCAGCGTGACCCGATTGAGAGTGGAAAGCTTGTCATGAAATATGTTTCTACACGAGGAGGCATGCAGGCGCTCGAATTTTCGGATATTTTGTTAGAAGGTTTAGCCCCCGATGGTGGCTTGGCTGTACCGGAATATATTCCTCAAGTTTCTGCGCAGACGCTCGAATCTTGGCGCGCCATGCCTTATCACGCGCTGGCGACCGAAGTCTTGTCTTTGTTCGTGACGGATATCGAGCGCACGACATTGGCTGCGATGACGGCATCCGCCTATTGCAAGGCATCCTTTAAAACTGAAGCGATTGTGCCAGTGCAGCCTTTGTATGATGGACTGTCACTGTTGCGCTTGTCCGAAGGGCCCACTCTGGCGTTCAAAGACATGGCGATGCAGTTTTTAGGGCAAGTGTTTCCTTATGTGCTCAAGCAGCGCGGGTCGACACTCAATATTCTTGGCGCGACCTCTGGAGATACGGGCTCGGCCGCCGAATACGCGATGCGTGGCAAAGAGGCTGTGGCGGTCTTCATGCTTTCACCGCACGGACGGATGAGCGCGTTTCAACGTGCGCAGATGTATTCGCTGCAAGATGCCAATATTCATAATATCGCGGTCAAAGGCGTGTTTGACGAAGCGCAAGACGTTGTCAAAGCGCTCGCGGGCGATTTACCATTCAAGTCCAAATATCGTCTAGGCGCGGTCAACTCGATCAACTGGGCGCGTATCGCAGCACAGATTGTGTATTACTTTCATGGTTGGCTACGCTCGACTTCAGGTTCTGGACAAGAAGTTTCGTTCACGGTACCTTCCGGAAATTTTGGCAATATCCTGGCGGGTCATATCGCGCGTTCGATGGGCTTACCCATTCGTCGATTGGTACTTGCGACCAACGAAAACAATGTCCTCGAAGAGTTCTTCCGCACGGGGATTTATCGTCCGCGTGGAGCGGCCCAAACGTTTGCGACGTCGAGTCCCTCAATGGACATTTCGCGCGCCTCAAATTTCGAACGGTTTGTTTACGATCTCGTGGGACGCGATGCCGAGCGAGTGGCCGGACTTTGGCGTGCGTTGTCGCGAGAGGGTTTCTTCGATCTATCTAGCATGAAGCCTGAACTTGAGCGTCGTTATGGTTTTGTCGCCGGGTGCAGTACGCATCAAAATCGTTTGACCACGATCCGTGACGTACACGCGCGCACCGGCGTATTGATCGACCCCCACACGGCGGATGGCATTAAAGTGGCTGCCTCCTTCGTCGAGCCCGGTATTCCGATGTTGGTCCTTGAGACCGCCTTGCCAGCCAAGTTTTCTGAGGTGATCGAAGAGGCGCTTGGCATACCCGCACCCTTGCCCGAGGGGCTTGAACATCTTGAGTCCTTGCCGCAGCACTTTACAGTCTTGCCTTGCGATGTCGCAAGCGTGCGCGCCTATATCATTGAACACGCTGGGCACTGAGCGCCATGCAAATGCTGACCTCATCCCATTTTCTGGCTGTAGCGCTTGGCGCGACAGCCGGGGCTTGGTTGAGGTGGCTGCTGGGCCTATGGCTGAATCGTCATGCGGATATGTTGCCTTGGGGCACCTTCGTGGCCAACATGATTGGCGGTTATTTTGTGGGCCTCATTTTGGGCTTGGTGGCAGCTCATCCAGAGTGGCCACAGTTTTGGCGTTTACTGCTGGTCACGGGCTTTTTGGGGGCGCTCACAACTTTTTCCACGTTTTCCGCCGAGGTCATCGCCTTTGTCGAAGAAGAGCGTTTTGGCATGGCGGTCTCCTATGCCGGGATGAGCCTCGCGGGCTCGCTAATACTGACTTTCTTGGGCTGGTTTACGGCGCATAGTCTAAGAAGCTAAGCTTTTTTTCTAATATCATCGCCGCAGCTAGACCGCTGCGCACGGCTCCCTCAAGCACGGCCGGATACCCTGTATCAGTCCAGTCTCCCGCTAAAACAATCCGGGGCCAAGGGCTTTTGTTAGTCGGGCGCGTAAGGCCCGGAACAGCATCGAAAGTTGCCCGCTTTTCCACGATCAGTCTTTGGTGTTTAACGGCAGGCATCTCATTGATGCTGAGGGGATGCTTCGCACATTGCTCTCTAATTTGGGAGGCAATGGCTTGGACAAAGGGTGCTCTGTCTTGCTTCAAAAAATCGGTCGCGTCACTGACCACCACACTTAGTTGTCGAGGCTGTGCGGCACGCTTAAAAACCCATTGACCGACATGACCGCGCGCTAAGTCTTCATCGAGCATCAGCATGGGTTGCGGTGGTTGCCAGTCCGACTCAAGCTCTAGGGTTAGCGTCGCAATGGCACGATACTCAAAGGCTTGCAGGATGCGGTGTAATGCGTCGCCCTCATCACTTGGCTCGAACAAAATTCGCGCTGCAGCATAGGGCGGTACCGCAACGACGCAGGCATCAAAGTGCTCTTGATCAATCTGGACTTGTGTGGGGGTTGCACGAACCTTGCGCACAAGATGGCGATAGCGCATCGTCACCGTTTGGGCGGCGGCGTCAGGCCACAGTTGAGATAAATCAACGCTGGGAATCACTAAGTCGCTGGCGCCATGTTGCCCGTCCAAGCTATCGCGCAGGACATTGAGAAAGAGCTGCGCGCAGCTTTGCGCGATCGGCGTGTTGAGGGCCGCCAAGCACAAGGGGGTCCATAGCCGTTGAGAAAGTATCGCCGACTGCCGGTGTCGTCGCAGCAATGTCTGCACGGTTTCGTTTGGCTGCGCGCGCCAGCCCGTCAGTCGACACTGCAGCATCATGCGCAAGGCACGCAGGCGCTCAGACAGTCCGAGGCCTTTAGCTGATAGCAAGGCCAGCAAGGTATTCAGTGGCGCGGGTAGCGTGGATGCCTGCAGCTTAAAGCTACCATCGGCACTTTCAAGGTGCAAGGGCGTGCGTAAAAGCACCTGTTCAAGAGAGGGGCTTGGTTGGAGGCGTTCGATGAGTTTGAGTGATTCGGTGTAAGCGCCGAGCATCAGGTGCTGTCCGTTGTCGATGCGTCCCATATTGACATCGTCGACACCCCGTGCGCGTCCACCCGGAACGGGCGCAGCCTCAAAGACCGTCACCGTCGCGCCCAGGTCCTTGAGGCGAACGGCCGCAGCCAGTCCAGCCCAGCCCGCACCCACGACGGCAATATTCACGTTGAGCCGCTCGAGCGCCTGATTTGTCGCAGTACGCTTCCACCAGAGCCCACAAAATTTTTCCAGGCAAGCCAAAACTTTCTGATGGGTGTGAGCGAAATACGTTGATCCAACACTTGCCACTTTTCGTCTTCGATTTCATCGAGTAGGGCGTGGTAAATAGCCGCCATCATGAGACCGGGACGTTGCGCACGGCGGTCATTTTCTGGCAGCGCGTCGATCGCTTCGCGGTAGAGCTTTCGCGCGCGCGCCGCTTCAAAAGCCATCAGCGAAGAAAAATTTTCGGAGTATTGGCTGTTGAGAACATCGGCGGCACGCACGCCAAACTGTTGCAGGTCGCTGATGGGTAGATAAATTCGGCCGCGGCGAGCATCGTCACCGACGTCTCGGATGATGTTGGTCAGCTGAAAGGCAATTCCTAACTTACTTGCATATTTAAGTGTGGCTGGATCTTGATAGCCAAAAATGCCAGCAGACAGCTCCCCCACCACGCCGGCGACATGCCAGCAGTATTTTTCCAAACCTGGCCAGTCTAGATAACGGGTTTGGTCCAGATCCATCTCCATCCCATCAATGATCGCGATCAGCCTAGACTGGGTGATGTCAAAGGGGGCCAGAAAGGGCGCGAGCGCCTGCGTGACGGGGTGTTCGGGTTTGCCTTGAAACAAGGCATCAATTTGAGTGCGCCACCAGGCAAGCTTGATGCGCGCGATCGAGGTGTCTGTACACTCATCCACGACATCGTCGACTTCACGACAAAAAGCATAGAGCGCCGTGATGGCTTGACGCCGCTCGGGTGGCAAAAATAAAAAAGCGTAATAAAAACTTGAGCCACTTTTGGCCGCTTTTTCTTGACAGTATTCGTGAGGGGTCATCGCATCAGGCTCTTAATGCACGCCAAAACATCACGACCCAGTCATGGGCACGCAAGGTCGGGCGATGTCGGAAAACATCAAAACGTACATGCTCGATTTTTTCGAGAATTCTCAGTCCACCCTGGATGATTAAACGAAGCTCAAGACCGATTCTGCCTGAGAGCGTTCTTCCGAGGGGTAAACCAGAGTTTAACAACCCTCGCGCGCGATCCACTTGAAACTGCATCAGTCGACACCAGGCTTGGTCTGCATGTGCTTGCGCGATGTGCTGCTCAGTCACCCCAAAGTGCTTTAAATCCTCTAGGGGTAAATAGATACGCCCTTTTTGCCAGTCGATCGCGACATCTTGTAAAAAATTGACAAGCTGCAGTGCAGAGCAGATGGCTGCAGATTGGGTCATCGAGCGCGTATCCGTCGTCCGATACAGATAAAGCATCAGCGTACCGACAGGATCGGCAGACCGTCTGCAGTAGTCAAGCAGGCAAGGGTAGTCCTCATAACGGGTTTGTTCGATATCCTGATCAAAGGCGGAAAGCAGGTCTAAAAATGGTGAGGTAGGTAAGTGATGTTGCCTGATAGTTTGCGCCAAAGGCTCAAAGCTTGCCTCAGGTTTTTCGCCTCGTTCAATCTTAAGAATCGCTTCCCGATAGTGTTGGAGAGCTGCTCTGCGCTCTGAGGAGGTGGCGTCGCCTTCATCGGCGAGATCGTCTGCGCCGCGGGCGAAGCGATAGATGTCTGTCACGGCTCGGCGCAGTCGCTTGGGCAGTAAAAAGGAGGCGACAGGAAAGTTCTCGTAATGGTCGACAGACATGTGAAAAAGTATTTTAAAGAGTCATGCGCAGACGCAAAAACCAAAGTGTAGTGGGTCACCCCTAGCATTTTGTGGGTTTAGTGGACAAATTTCAGGTCTTTAAGGGTAAGCCCCTGCGTTAGACTAGCGATATGCGGTGCATCGTGCGCCAGAGACTTTCATGGCCAAAATAAAAACGATCTTTACCTGTTCGGAATGCGGTGGCATCAGCCCAAAATGGTTGGGCCAGTGCCCGCATTGCCAGGCTTGGAATACGCTTGAGGAATCCCGCGATACGGGACTCGCCGCTCAGGCAGAACAGCATCGCTATGCGCCGCTCGCTGCGTCGACCGCGTTACGCAGCCTAGCCGATGTCGAGGCGTTGGAATTACCGAGGATTTCCACGGGTATTGCTGAGTTTGATCGTGTGCTGGGTGGTGGTCTAGTGGCTGGCGCGGTTGTGTTGATTGGTGGAGACCCTGGCATTGGTAAATCCACACTGTTGCTTCAGGCGCTGGTGGCGATGTCGGGTGAGCGCCGTGTCTTGTATGTGACCGGCGAAGAGTCTGCCGAGCAAGTTGCTTTGCGCGCGCGTCGTTTAGGTTTGTCAGGCGAGGGTGTGGATCTGTTCGCTGAAATTCGTCTTGAGGCGATTCAGTCCGCTTTACTTGAGCAAAAGCCTGCAGTGGCTGTGATCGATTCGATCCAGACCATGTATTCCAGCGAACTGTCCGCAGCACCGGGTTCGGTCTCTCAGGTTAAAGAGTGTGCCGCACAACTCACCCGTCTAGCCAAACAGGCCGGTATTCCGATCGTCATGATTGGCCATGTCACCAAGGATGGCGCGCTCGCGGGGCCTCGCGTGCTTGAGCATATTGTGGATACTGTGTTGTATTTCGAAGGGGATACACACTCTTCGTTCCGACTGATTCGTGCCTTTAAAAACCGTTTTGGTGCTGTTAATGAGCTCGGTGTGTTTGCGATGACGGATCGTGGTTTGCGGGGTGTGGCAAATCCGTCCGCGCTGTTTTTGTCACAACATTCTGCTCAAGTATCCGGCTCTTGCGTGATGGCGACCCAAGAAGGCACGCGACCGTTATTGGTTGAAATCCAGGCGCTGGTCGACACTGCGCATGTACCCAATCCACGTCGTCTTTCTGTGGGACTCGAGGGCAACCGTCTGGCGATGTTGCTTGCTGTGCTCAATCGGCACGCTGGGGTCTCGACCTCCGATCAGGATGTCTTTGTCAACGCAGTGGGTGGGGTGCGGATTACCGAACCCGCCGCGGATCTTGCCGTTTTACTGGCGATTTTGTCGTCGTTGCGCGATCGACCTTTGCCCAAGGGATTATTTGCTTTTGGTGAGGTCGGGTTAGCCGGTGAGGTACGTCCCGCACCGCGTGGTCAGGAACGTTTGCGCGAAGCCGCCAAACTTGGCTTCTCCGTCGCCATTATTCCAAAAGCCAATGCACCGCGACAACCGATCGAGGGGCTCGAGGTGTGGGCCGTTGATCGTTTGCAAGACGCCTTGGATCGGTTGAGAGCATGAACATTCTCAAGGTCATTTTTAAACAAACTTGGCGGGATGTCCGTGCGGGCGACTTGCGTTTGCTAGGACTCGCCGTGGTGATTGCGGTGGCTGCCGTGACAAGCGTGGGCTTTTTAGCTGACCGCGTGGGACGTGCTTTGGAGCGTGACGCTGCTCAGATGTTGGGGGCCGATCTGGTGGTGGAGTCTTCCAAGCCTATTGCTCCCACTTTTGTTGAGCACGCACAAAGTCTGGGCTTGCGCACTGTGCTCGGTTGGCAGTTCCCTTCGATGGTGGGTCGTGACGGGCGGTTGGTACTGGCTTCGATCAAAGGTATTGAGTCAGGCTATCCTCTGAGAGGAGGTTTGCGCACGACCGAGGTCTTGGGCGGACCCGAGCAGCTCACCGAGTTCGCACCGGAGGTGGGGCAGGCTTGGGTGGATGCCCAAGTCTTGAGCCAGACAGGTTTAAGTATTGGTGAAACCATCAACGTCGGTGATTTGAGCCTCAAGGTGACACGCGTGATCACCTACGAGCCTGACCGTGGCGCACAGTTTGTCAACCTTGCCCCGCGTGTCATGTTGCGGGCTGAGGATTTAAAACGCTCGGGCTTGATTGCGCCGGGTAGCCGCATTGGCTACAACTTTTTAGTCGCAGGCGATCTCCCAGCCGTCGACGTCTTTCGCGAATGGTTGTCCCGCTCTATGACGGCCGGGCAAAAGATTGTGACGGTCGAAGCCGGTCGTCCTGAAATCAGACGCTCCCTTGACCGAGCGCAGGAGTTTCTCGCTTTGGTCGCCATGTTGGCGGTGCTGATCGCGGCGGTCGCGGTGGCCTTGGGCGCAAGACGTTTTAGCCAACGACATCGCAACAGTGTGGCGGTGATGCGCTGCCTGGGTGCGACGCAAGCCAAAGTCACTACTATTTTATTGGGCGAGTTTGTCTTGATGGGTCTATTTGCCTCGCTTGTAGGGATGGCGTTAGGTTGGGGTGGACAGGCTCTGATGGTACAGGCTCTCGGAGCCTTGCTCGGCGCCGATTTGCCTCAGGCCAGTATCGAGCCTGCTTTGCAGGGTTTGTTTGCTGGCTTGTGGTTATTGTTGGCCTTCGCTTGGCCGCCACTGAACGGCTTGCGGCATGTACCTCCCTCGCAAATTTTGCGTGTTCAGCAAGACGGTATTCCCCTACAGAGTCTCATGGGCTATGCCTTGGGCTTATCTGGATTTTCAGTATTGATGTGGTGGGTCGCCAACGACGTCAAACTCGGCATCGGGCTCGCGGCAGGTTTCTTTGCGGCGGCCGCACTGTTTGCCGGTCTGGGTATGTTGGTCTTGTGGGTGCTCTCCGGGCTGAGAGGGCGTCTCAAAAGCTTTCCTGTTTTGCGTTTTGCATTAGCAGGTGTCGTGCGTCGCCGAGGCGCGACGATTGCGCAAACGAGCGCGCTCGCCGTGGGCATGATGGCGATTCTGTTGCTGACCATTGTGCGGACCGATTTGCTGGCTGGCTGGCAACGTACCTTGCCTGCGGATGCGCCAAACCGGTTTTTGATCAATATTCAGACCGATCAGGTACCCAGTATTGAAAAAACACTGAGTGAGGCTGGGCTGACTCAGGTCAGGCTTTCACCCATGGTGCGTGGCCGGTTTGTCGCTCTGAACGACCGCGCGGTTTCCGCCGCTGATTATGATGACGCGCGTGCCCAGCGCATGGTCGAACGCGAATTCAACCTCTCGTATGCCGATCGTTTGCCCGAGCCCGGACAAATTGTGGCGGGACGTGATCTGAATGCCTCGCGCCCAGAAGTGTCGCTTGAGATCAGTCTGGCCAAGTCACTTGGCCTGAAAGTCGGCGATATGCTGGACTTTGATGTGGCGGGTGAAAAAGTGCGCCTTGAGGTGACCAGTCTGCGACGTGTAGACTGGGATTCGATGCGCGCGAACTTTTTTGCGATTACGACACCCGCAGCCCTTAAGGACGCACCTCAGACGTGGATGACCGCTTTTTATCTACCCCCGGACCGCCTCACGGTCACGCAACAGCTTGTCAAACAGTTCCCTAATCTGACTGTGTTCGATGTCGGAGCGATCTTAAGTCAGTTGCAAAACATTCTCGATAAAGTGTCTGTTGCCGTACAAGGACTCTTTTTGTTTTCCGTCTTTGCCGGCGCGATTGTTCTTGCCGCGGCCTTGTCGGCGACCCGAGACGAACGGGTCAGAGAGGCTGCCTTATTGAGAGCCTTTGGCGCGACGCGACGACAACTCGCCGGCGCTCAACGGATCGAGTTGCTTGCAGTGGGCGCGTTGGCGGGATTGCTGGCCGCGGGTGGCGCGACATTAGCGGCTTGGGCCTTATCGCATTGGGTCTTTGAGTTCGATATGCGCTTTTCGCTCTGGCCTTGGGCGTTGGGATTGTCGGTGTGTATGCTGGGTGCCTGGTTGGCGGGGGCCGTCGTATTGCGCGGTGTATTAAGAACGCCGCCACTTCATATTTTGAGGCATCATACTTAAGCCCTTGGACACTGGAGAAAAGCGCGCGGATGAATCAAACTGAGCAACAAACCCAACCCGCTGGACCTTCGATCTTTGAGATGCTGGGGGGAGAGCCTGGTGTCCGCCGTCTGGTGGATCGTTTTTACGATTTGATGGACGTGGATACTGACCTTAAATTATTACGTGATGTTCATGGGGCGAGTTTAGACCAGGCACGTGACAAGCTATTCTGGTATTTGTGTGGTTACTTTGGTGGGCCGCAGCATTATGTCGAGCGTTTTGGTCATCCTCGCTTGCGCGCGAGACATCTACCCTTTTCCATTGGAATCGCGGAGCGCGATCAATGGTTACTGTGCATGGGTCGCGCGATGAGGGAGCTCGACTATCCTGAACCTTTGCTGGACCGGATGCTGGAGATTTTTTTCGGCGTTGCGGACTGGATGCGAAACCGAGATGGCTGAGATGAATCAAGATGCTCTTGAGCAGACGGTGGACCAACTCACCTTGCCTGATCGTTGGTTCCGTATTGATCATGCCTTAATTGAACATGGTATCTCTGAGGCTGCGATTTGGGATTGTTTCGACCCAGAGACGCCGGGCCTGGGGGCCCGCTCAGTGACGGCAGGAGGGCGTGCTGCAGCCTGGTTTGTCCAAGTCGGTGCCTTTGAGGCGGTCTTGAGACACTATCGGCGAGGCGGTCTCATCGCCAAGTTTGTACAAAACCGTTATCTGTGGACAGGCTTTGAAAAAACACGAGCGAGCGTTGAGTTTGATCTGGTGCGCACACTCTGGCGCTCTGGTTTGCCAGTGCCTCGACCCCTGGGTGCGGCTGCTTGGCGACATGGAATCACCTATCGCGCAGCTTTGCTGACTCAACGTATTCCGAATGCCAAGCCTCTGGCCCATAGTCAGGAGCTTGAGATTTTCAAGCGCGCGGGCGCAGCTATTGCGGCGATGCATCGGTTTGGTGTGTGGCATGCCGATCTCAATGTCTTTAACGTCTTATTTGACGATCAAGGAAAAGTCTGGCTGATTGACTTTGATCGGGGACGTCTCGGCAAACTTACCCCAAGTCAGCGTGCCGAAAACCTTTCGCGACTTTTGCGTTCGCTTAAAAAACTATCATTAGCGGCGCATCATTCTTGTTGGCTTTCCTTGATCGAAGGCTATCAAGAGGTATGGTTTGCCGCTGAGCAATTAAAATAACGTACCAAACGCACTGACTTTATAAAATATAGGAATAGGCGACATGGCATTGAAACTTTATGGATTAGCCAAATGCAGTACTTGCCTCAAAGCGCGTGCTTGGCTAGATGAAAAGGGCATCGCCCATCAGTTTCAAGACTACCGAGACGTACCCGTCGATCCTGCGACGCTCAAAGCGTGGGCTGAGTCTCTTGGCGGCTGGGAAAAACTCGTTAACCGTGCCTCGATGACGTGGCGCAATCTGGATGACAGCCTCAAAGCACCTGCCACCGACAAACAATGGCTATCCCTCATTGCAGACTATCCCGCCTTGATCCGACGGCCCGTGACGGTGTATGCCGATCATTCTGTGACGGTTGGCTTTAATGAAAAACGCTTTGCTGAAAAACTAGGTCAAGCTTGATAGATTTAACCGCACTCAATGATCCTGCCGTGCTGCTTCCGCTTATAGCGGGAGCCAGTTTTTTGGCAGTCCTCTTCTCATTGTTGGCTTGGCTGCGTGCCGGACGTGCGCAGCACGTTCCAACCGACCCCAGACTGGATCAAATTGTCACCGGTCAGGAGCGACTTGAGCGCGGCTTGAGGACAGAGCAAGCGGAGACGCACCGACAGTTGCGCACAGAACTCGCGGAGTCCTCGCGCGCACTGAGA
>CAMDFD010000007.1 GCA_945897365.1 Bordetella parapertussis
AGGTGGTCCCACCCCTTCCCATCCCGAACAGGACCGTGAAACACCTTAGCGCCGATGATAGTGGACGTACGTCTGTGAAAGTAGGTCATCGTCAAGCTCTTACCCTCAAAACCCCTCAGGCCTTGCCTGTGGGGTTTTGTCCTTTGGGCGCTTGAGATCACAGTGACGTCACGTTTGTGTGGTGCGCGTACGCCAATTATGTAAGATAATTGCTATGCATCAGTGAGGCACACAGGTGGACTATTCAGGACACTTGTTGATTATTTAAGGAGCGTTGCAAATGTCTAATGAACAAAGTCCAGAAAGCAAACCCCCCATTGATTTGCGCACGCTGACTCAAGTTGCCTATGCCTTGTTTGCAATTGGTTTACTCAGTGGTGGCATGTTTGGTATCGCAACCATTGCGGCGATGGTTTTACTTTATGTAAAAAGGCCAGACGCAGCCGGAACAGTCTATGCCTCTCATTTTGATTGGCTAATGCAGACCTTTTGGTGGGGGTTGCTTGCCCTGGTGATTAGCGGCATCGCTACCTATATTTATATCGGTTGGCTTGGAGTGGTTGCGACTGGGATTTGGATTTTGTATCGTCTGATCAAGGGATGGCTGGCACTCCTAGAGTGGAATGCACCCAACTAATTGATCAACACCATTCATACAAAAGGGCGCTTAACAAAAGCGCCCTTTTTTTATCATTTGAAAAAAAACCAAATCGATTTATTTCAAATAACGGTTTATTTCAAATGACCACTGACAATTTTTGTCAGTTCGAACATTGAGACTTGAGCCTTGCCAAACAGAGGCTTGAGCTTTTCGTCGGCATTGATATTGCGACGATTTTTGGGATCTTGCAAGTCATGCTTTTTGATGTAGTCCCAAATCTTTTTCGTCACTTCTGTGCGGGGCACAGCGGCAGCGCCAATCACGGCAGCCAGCACAGCGCTCGGCGTCAAAGCTTTCATGAATGCGGCATTGGGGGTGCGTGCCACTTTCTTTGCTGCGGGTTTCGCGGCAGCTTTCTTTACCGCAGCTTTTTTCACTGCAGGTGTTTTGACAGCGACTTTTTTGGCGGCAACTTTTTTCACTGCTGGTGTCTTAGCAGCGACTTTTTTGGCGACAACTTTCTTTGCGGCTGGTTTCTTGGCGGTGGCCATATGGGCTCTCCTAGTGGAACAGATTAATGTGCACAACGGGCGCAGCATAACGCTTCTCACAGTGAAAGACAAAGAATTTATGGAGAACGTCGCAAAATTGTCTCAAATGACCGGGTTGCTTGAACTCCTTGTAAAAATTAATAAGACGTATTCAGCGCAACTCAAGACAGGTAAAATCAGAAATGTGATCAATTTTCTGACGCTAAAACTATGCAACCAAGATCTCCGCTTGCTGCGATTCAAATGTTCCACAAAGAGCTCATGGCGATCCGAAGGGATTTGCATGCCAATCCTGAACTCGGTTTCGAAGAAGTCCGGACCTCCGGCATTGTGGCGGGTGCCCTCACCGCGCTTGGCGTCGAAGTGCATAGGGGGATCGGGAAAACAGGCGTCGTGGGGGTGATTAAAGGTCAGCGCAGCGACTCCGGCAAAATGATCGGACTGCGCGCAGATATGGACGCCTTGCCGATGAGCGAGGACAGCACGGCGCAATACTGCTCAAAGGTGCCAGGGATGATGCATGCGTGTGGCCATGATGGCCATACGACGATCCTGCTTGGCACGGCTAAATATTTGATGCAAAACAGAAATTTCAATGGCACTGCGATTTTGATCTTTCAACCGGCCGAAGAAGGGCTGGGCGGCGCGAAAGCAATGGTCGAAGATGGTCTGTTTGAAAGATTTCCCTGTGATGCGATTTATGCGCTGCACAACTGGCCGGGCCTGCCTGCGGGAGTGGTAGGGATCAATCCTGGACCGATGATGGCCGCTTCGGATAAATTTGACATCACCATTCAGGGACGTGGTGGCCATGGTGCGCATCCCTACCAGACGATCGATCCGATCGTGGTGGCGGCCAATATGGTCACGGCTTTACAAACGATTGTTTCAAGAAACGTACATCCGCTCGAGGCGGCTGTGCTGTCTTTTGGACATATCCACGCGGGATCAGCTTCGGCTGCAAGCGTGATTCCTGGGCAGGCCAAACTAGTCGGTACTGTGCGGACATTTAGTGATGATGTGCAAAAAGTCGTTGAGGCGCGGATGCGCACACTGATCGCGTCGATCGCCGAGGGCTATGGTGCCAAGGCTGAGTTCAATTACTTGCGTAACTATCCTGCCACCATCAACACCTCGGCTTGCGCGCATTTTGTCGCCGATGTGGCAACAGACCTTTTTGGTGCGGAGCGCGTGGTGCGGGATATGACCCCTTCGATGGGTTCTGAAGATTTTTCCTTTATGTTGAAAAAAGTACCTGGTGCTTACTTTCGTTTAGGTCAGGGTGGTGCCGAGGAAGGTAAATTCCTGCACAACCCCAAGTTTGATTTTAATGACGACGTCATTCCCGTTGGTAGCGCAACCTTCGCCGCCTTGGTTGAGCGCAGCATGCCTCTTTAGAGCGCAAAGCTTTATCTTTTTCACTTTAACTTTCATCATTCAGCATGACTCAAACGACGCTCACCATCACACGCCCCGACGATTGGCACCTCCATCTGCGCGACGCCGAGGCTTTGCGTGCCGTGGTTGGCGATACGGCACGACAGTTTGCGCGAGCCATTGTGATGCCAAATCTCAAGCCACCCGTCACGACCGCGGCCCTGGCTGTAGCGTATCGCGAGCGTATCGAGCAAGCACTCGTGGCCGCGGGTGTACCAGCAGGAAGCTTTAAGCCGTTAATGACGCTCTATTTGACAGACAATACCCAGCCCGACGAAGCTGTAGAGGCCTTTGAGACAGGCGCAGCGGTCGCGTTCAAGCTTTACCCTGCGGGCGCTACGACCAACTCAGATGCGGGCGTCACGGACCTGTTGGCACGTTGCAGTCCGGTGCTAGAGGCGATGCAGCGGATCGGAATGCCCTTGTTGGTGCATGGCGAGGTGACGGATCCTGCGATCGATGTTTTTGATCGCGAAGCCCTGTTTATCGATCGTGTCATGATTCCTTTGCGCAAAGCGTTTCCGACTTTGAAGGTCGTGTTTGAGCACATCACCACCAAAGAGGGTGTGGACTATGTGCGCGATGCCGAGGGCCCAGTCGCAGCGACCATTACGGCGCAACATCTTCTTTACAATCGCAACGCTATTTTTCAAGGCGGGGTTCGACCGCATTTTTATTGCTTGCCAATCTTAAAACGTGAAGTCCATCGGCGCGCTTTAGTTGAGGCTGCGACCAGTGACAGCCCGCGATTCTTTTTGGGTACAGATAGCGCGCCTCATTCCAAAGGGCTTAAAGAGCATGCCTGTGGTTGCGCGGGCTGCTATACAGCGCTGCACGCCATGGAGTTGTATGCAACGGCTTTTGATGGTGTGGGCAAGATCGATAAACTTGAGGCTTTCGCCAGCTTTCGCGGACCGGATTTTTATGGGTTGCCGCGCAATACAGGCACGCTCACGTTGGAAAGAGGTGATTTTCCGATCCCGACCGAGCTGCCCTTTGGCAAGGAAACGATCGTCCCCTTGGCCGCCGGTGAAACGCTCAAGTGGCGTGTACGCACCTAATCAGGATTGACGAGCCTCCAGCGCTTCCCAGCGCGCGAAGTGTTTGAGTAACAAGGCATCGATTTCAGTCAGCCTTGATTGAATAGAAGTCAGCTTTTCAGGGTCATTTTTGTAAAGTTCGCTTTGCCCCATCTTAGCGACAAGTGCCTCCTGTTCTTGCTCAAGCTTTTGAATATCAAGCGGAAGTTGCTCGAGTTCTTTGAGCTCCCAAGGTGCGAGTTTGTTTGGACGTGCTTTGGTAGGTAGGGGTGTTATTGCTGTCGCTGCAGGCGTTGACTTGGCAGTGCCTGAATCTGGCGTATTGCTCGCGACTTGCTGTGCAGATTTCAGTTGGGCAATTGCGGAAGGTCCCTGGGTTGTTTTGTGCTGGCGCTCCCAGTCGACAAAGCCGCCGACGTAGTCTTTCCAGTGACCGTCACCTTCACTGGCAATGGTCTGGGTCACTACGTTGTCCAAGAAAGTGCGATCGTGGCTGACAAGCAAAACAGTGCCTGGGTAGTCTTGAAGGAGTTCCTCGAGCAACTCGAGTGTTTCGATATCGAGATCGTTCGTGGGTTCGTCCAGCACCAGGATATTCGCTGGGCGCGCAAAGAGTCTTGCCAAAAGCAGGCGGGCACGTTCACCGCCCGAGAGGCTTTTAACGGGTGAATGCGCGCGTGCCGGTGCGAATAAAAAATCACCTAGATAGCTCATCACGTGTTTACGTGTGCCACCGATTTCAATCCATTCACTCCCCGGATTGATCACGTCTGCCAGGGTGGCATTTTCATCGAGTTGACTTCGCATTTGGTCGAAATAGGCCACGCTGAGGTTCGTGCCTAATTTCACTGTGCCGCTATCAGGTTGCAGGGTACCGAGAATCAGTTTGAGAAGCGTCGATTTACCCACACCATTCGGACCAATGAAACCGATGCGATCGCCGCGCATGATGGAGGTGGAGTAGTCGTGCACGACGCAGAGGTCCCCAAAGGACTTATTGATGTTTTCGAGTTCGGCGACGAGCTTGCCTGAGCGCTGGCCTGAGTCGAGCGCGAGTTGAACATTACCTAGGCGATCGCGGCGATCCGCACGCTCGCGACGTAATTGTTCGAGTCGCCGAACGCGGCCTTCGTTACGGGTGCGTCGTGCTTCGACGCCTTTGCGGATCCAGATTTCTTCTTGGGCCAGCAATTTGTCGAAGCGCGCATTTTCAAGGCGTTGTGATTCGAGCCACTGTGCTTTGCGAACTTGCCACTCGGAGAAATTGCCCGGAAAACTCAGCAGCGCACCGCGATCAAGCTCAACGATGCGCGTGGCAATGGAATCTAGAAAGCGTCGGTCATGAGTGATCACGATTGCGCTGCCAGGCCACTGTTTGAGAGTGCTTTCCAACCATTGGATGCCATCGAGGTCAAGATGGTTGGTGGGCTCGTCAAGCAAGAGCAAGCTCGGCTCGTTGGCCATGGCACTGATCAGTGCCACACGTTTGCGCATGCCGCCTGAGAGCGTGCCCACAATGGCTTCGGGGGGGAGGCCAAGCTTGTCTATCAGTGCGCGAACGCGCGAGGCACGATTCCAGTCTTCGCTTTCTGGATCGTATTCGCCGAACACGGCCTGCTCGATCGTCAGCGTTTCATCGAGCTGTGGCTCTTGTTCGACAGTCGCGACTTTGACGTGGCCTGCGATGTTGATCGCGCCATCATCAGGTTGTGTGCGTCCATCGAGCAGTCGGAGTAAAGAGGATTTGCCTGCGCCGTTGCGTCCGATCAAACCGATACGTTCGTGCGCATGAATGGCAAGGTCTGCACCGTCTAGCAAAGGATGGTGTCCATAGGCGAGGTGAACGGCATTGAGGGTAATGAGAGCTTGGCTGGACATGTTTGATGCGGCTGCAGTGAGAAGTTAAGTCCGCTATTGTCGCAGGAGTTGCCCTCGGCTGTATGGCCTTACAATGGGAATGCAAGGCAGATTGGGCAATCGCGGTGCTTCGTGCATCGAGGAAGGTCCGGACTCCATAGGGCAGGATAACGGTTAACGACCGTCCGGCGCGCCACGCGCAAGCGTGCGGGCGACGAGGACTAGGGCCACAGAGACGAGTTTGCAGTGAGGGTGTGTCGCGAGATGCACTCCGCCACGGTGTGACCGTGGTGTAGGGTCCGCTTTCGGATCGGGCATTGCAAGGTGAAACGCGGCAACCTCTATCCGGAGCAACACCAAATAGGCATGCGTGTGGTTTCGACCACGACGGGCGGCTCCGTCCAAGTATGCGGGTAGGTGGCTAGAGCATTTCAGCAATGAAATGCCCAGAGGAATGATTGCCGACCTCCGCAAGGGGGTTTACAGAATCCGGCCTATAGATCTGTCTTGCACTTTTCAATTAGACCATTTGGTGCATGCAGGGGTTATCCCTATAGCAGGTGTTGATATTCAACATTTACTAGATCTTCCAATTGCATGATTTATTTGAACAATTCATTTCCGTGACTTCTGCAAAAACAGTTCTAAGTCCTTGTTGTCATTGAAAAAAACCAATTTCTGACTTGACCAAACTTAATCATTCACTTAGAGTGGTGAAAAGTGCATATTTGTGCAACAAAGTGGGGTTAATCGGTGTTTCAAGGAAGTAGTGCGCTTACGCTGGATGCTAAAGGTCGGATCAATATTCCGACCCGGCATCGCGACGCTCTGATTGAGCGGGCGCAAGGCTGTCTGACGATTACGCGCCACCCTGATGGCTGTTTATTAGTCTATCCGCGCCCCGAATGGGAGCAAAAGCGTGAGCAGATTGCTGCTTTCCCTATGTCGGCACGCGCGCTTCAACGCTTGCTGTTGGGTAATGCTCAGGATGTCGATATTGATGGTTCAGGCCGCGTGCTCGTTGCGCCAGAGCTTAGACAGGCTGCGGGCATGTCTCGAGACGTGATGTTGTTGGGAATGGGTGCGCACTTTGAATTGTGGGATGCCGCAGCATTGACGCGCCGAGAGGCTGCGGATTTGTCGCAAGGCATGGGGGATGTTTTAAATCAATTTTCGTTTTAATTCGTGACTGTGTTCAGTCATCGGCCCGTGCTGCTCGAGCCGACTGTCGAAGCCTTAGTTTTGCCGGGTTACGGCAAGCGCGCCTCTAAGACTTCGGCAAATACTGATACGCAGACCGCGAGGCTATCCGGCGTTTTTGTTGATGCGACGTTTGGGCGGGGTGGTCATTCGAGATTGTTGCTGCAAAAGTTAAATCCAGACGCAAAGCTTTACGTATTTGATAAGGATCCGCAGGCGATTGAGGTGGCGCAGGAGTTGGCCCGCGTGGATAGCCGAGTCACGGTGATTCACGAGGGTTTTGGCGACATGTTGAGTGCGTTGTCTGCGCTAGATGTGAACGAAGTGGATGGCGTGATGTTGGATCTGGGGGTTTCCTCCCCACAGATTGATGACGCCGCCCGAGGTTTTTCTTTTATGCGTGAAGGTCCGCTCGATATGAGAATGGATACGACGCGCGGTGAGACAGTGGCGCAATGGTTGGCGCTGGCAAGTGTTGATGAGATGCGGGAGGTCATAGTTCGATATGGCGAAGAACGGTTTGCTTTTCAGATTGCAAAGGCGATTGCTGCTCGCCGCGCAACAAGTCCGCTGCTTACCACGCTCGACCTCGCCGAGCTCGTGTCAAGCACCGTCCGCACGCGCGAAAAGAGCCAGCATCCGGCTACACGCACCTTTCAAGCTTTACGGATTTACATCAATCGTGAGCTCGAAGAGCTCGAGAGCGCCCTCCAGGCAACTCTGACCTTACTGAAAACAGGCGGACGTATGGCCGTGATTAGCTTCCACTCGTTGGAAGATCGCGTCGTCAAGCAGTTCATTGCAGCAGCATCCCGTCCGGAAGCTGCGTATGCCCGCCTCCCTCTTCGCGAAAGCGAAATGCCTCAGCCCGTTTTGCTCGCGTTAGCTCGGGTGTTGCCCTCGGATAGCGAAATCAGCGAGAATCCACGCTCGCGCTCTGCTGTTTTACGCGTGGCTGAACGGACAGTAACGGTATTGCCTGTCGCAGTCCCCTCTCGGCACAAGAGAGGAGGACATTGATGGGTCGTGTCTGCATTGTCGTCGCGCTGGTCTTGATGTGTTCAGCATTGTCGTTGGTCACGGCGCGCTATCAATCTCGCCAGCTCTATGATCAGCTCGATCGATACAAGGCAAAGTCGCACGAGCTTGAAATCGACTGGCGTCGACTTCAGCTTGACAGGGCTGCGGAGTCTAACAATGCCAAAGTCGATCGCTTGGCGCGCGAAGAACTCAAGATGACGGGCATCGTGCCCGATCGCACGGTCTACGTGGCACAGCCACGTTCTGGTTCGGGTACGCAAGGAGGTGCGCGATGAAACGCATGCCTTTCTTTAAAAACCCCATGTTGCAGATGAGTTATCCGATGTGGCGCGGTCGGTTACTGCTGATTTTGTTTGGTCTGGGCTTTTTGGTGTTGGCCGGACGCGCTATTTACTTGCAAGGGATCACAACTGAGTTTTTGCAGCAGCAGGGCGAAAAGCGTTATGAGCATACGCTGACCTTGCATGCCAGCCGAGGAAAAATTTTAGATCGTCACGATGTGGTATTGGCGGCGAGTATTCCCGCGAATGCAATCGCTTTTCAGCCACGTCAGCACCGCGAGACTTCGGTCGCCAAGATGCAAAGTCTTGCTGAGCTGCTTGAGATGCCTCTGGCTGAGCTGCGCAAGAGAATCGCGGATGAAAAAAGAAACTTTATCTATCTTAAGCGGCAGGTGCCGCTCGATGTCGGTAAAAAAATCGAACAGCTACGTATTTCTGGAGTCAGTTTGCATCCGGATAATCGTCGTTTTTATCCTGAAGGCTCGGTCACGGGCAACATTGTTGGTTTAAATAATCTCGATGATAAGGGTCAAGAGGGCGTAGAGCTTGCGTTCAATGATCAGCTGGCCGGCCGTGCAGGAAGTCGTCGCGTCATGAAGGATAGGATGGGGCGCAATATTGATGATGTTCGCGAAATCGACTCACCTGAGGATGGCCGCGACATCAAACTATCCATCGATACGCGGATTCAATATCAGGT
Source organism: Bordetella parapertussis (assembly GCA_945897365.1). GTDB lineage: Bacteria > Pseudomonadota > Gammaproteobacteria > Burkholderiales > Burkholderiaceae_B > Zwartia > Zwartia parapertussis_A. Next base: position 8,709 of record CAMDFD010000007.1, read on the forward strand.
GTATCGCGCCTTGCAGGATGCGATGGCCACCACAAAGGCCAAAGGTGCTGCGGCTGTGGTGATTGATGTCAAAACGGGAGAGATTCTCGCGTTGGGCAATATGCCAACCTACGATCCTAATAAGCGCGAATCTTTCAGAAGTGGAAATTTACGCAATCAAGCTTTGACCGATACGTTTGAGCCTGGATCGATCATGAAGCCCTTCACGTTGGCGCTGGCTTTGGAGCTCAATCGCATTACGCCATCCTCGCAATTCAGGACGGGTAACGGTAAGTTTCCGTATCAAGGCGCGACGATTAGCGATGTTAAGGCCAATGGTGTCTTGGATGCGAGCGGTGTTCTGATCAAGTCTAGCAATATTGGGATGACGTTGATTTCTGAAAAGCTCGAATCTCGCGAAATGTGGGCGCGCTTTAATGATTTGGGCTTTGGTCAGGTGCCTCAGACAGGCTTTCCTGGGGCAGTCGCAGGTCGTCTGCGGCCTTGGGAAAGGTGGCGTTTGATTGAAAAAGCCACCATGTCATATGGTTATGGAATGTCCGTGTCTTTGCTGCAAATGGCACGCGCCTATACGGCATTCGCCCGGGATGGGGATATGGTGGGCTTGTCCCTCGTCAAGCGAGATCATGCAATGGCGAGCACGCGTATTTTTCAGCCAGATGTGGCAAAGCGTGTGCGCATCATGCTCGAGGCTGCTGCAGGACCTGAGGGATCTAAAGCCGCAGCCGTTCAGGGGTATCGTGTTGCAGGAAAGAGCGGGACCGCGCGAAAAATCGTGGATGGGCGTTACAGCACAAGCCGTTATCGGGGATCTTTTGTAGGTTTTGCGCCAGTTTCCGATCCGCGCATCGTGGTCGCTGTGACGATCGACGAGCCGAGCTCGGGGGCTTACTACGGTGGCTTAGTGGCTGCGCCGGTTTTTTCTTCTATCGTGGGGAGTACGTTGCGCATTATAGGGGTGCAGCCCGATGCGCCTTTCTCTTCGTCTGTGGTGGCTGCCACTCAGGGAGGTGCCCGATGACGCGTTCAGTGTTGATCGACGACAGCACGTCCAATGAGAATCTCATCGCATTGTTGCGACGAACCGTGGAGTGTGGCGCACACTTAACGTCCGACTCCCGTTTGGTGATACCTGGTGATGTATTTGTCGCGATCTCTGGGAAGCTGAGCGACGGACGTGACTTTATTGCTGCGGCGATCGAGCGTGGTGCCTCTGCTGTGGTGATGCAGGTCGATGATCCTCAGGCATGGCAGTCCATCGATGCTGAGGTGCCGCTTTTTACTGTGCTCGGCTTAAAGGCGCGCTTGGGCGCATTGGCGGACCTTTGGTATGGCAGTCCTTCAGCAAAGCTGACAGTGATTGCGGTGACAGGCACGAACGGAAAAACAAGTTGTGTCGATTGGCTGTCTCAGGCTCTCAGAGGCGATGGTCAAAGGGTGGGGGTGATCGGCACCCTAGGCGTGACATATCCTGACGGCTATTTAGTGCCAGGACAGTTGACAACGCCCGATGTGATTTCGGTACATAAAACCTTGGCGATGTTGCACGAAGTCGGTGCCGACTATGTTGCGATGGAGGCGTCTTCGATCGGGCTGGATCAGGGGCGTCTAGATGGCGTCCGGATTCATATTGCCGGCTACACCAATTTGTCGCGTGATCACCTCGATTATCACAAGACCATGCAGGCATACGAAGAGGCAAAGGCCAGATTGTTTGCATGGCCTAGACTGAAGTTTGCCGTCTTGAATCTGGACGATCCGGTGGGTGTTCGACTCGCTCAGCAAGTCTCTTGTGCGGTGTTGACTTACAGCATTACGAATCAAGCGGGTAGCGCGACGCTGACGGCGAGCGAGCTGCAGCCGCAAGCGAATGGCAAGGCTTTTATACTCAAGTCGCAGGGCAGACAAGAGCAGGTACAAAGTCGTGCGCTGGGTAACCACAATGTGTCGAACTTGTTATGTGTCTCGGGCATACTGCAAGCGTTAGGCTGGGATCTGACAAAAATCAGTACAGCGATCGCCGATTTGAATCCGGTCGATGGACGACTCGAACGTGTGACCTCTCTTTTGTCGAACGTGGCCGTGCCTGTGGTCGTCGTGGATTATGCCCACACGCCGGACGCATTAGATCGCGTTCTTAGGACGTTACGTCCTTTGACCGAGTCGCGACAAGGCAAACTCTGGTGCGTCTTTGGTTGTGGCGGGAATCGCGATGCGGGTAAGCGTCCCATTATGGGGAGTGTTGCTCAACGCTTGGCCGATCATGTGATTGTGACAAGCGATAATCCGCGAAATGAAGAGCCTGCGACAATTTTGGCCAATATCGTTGCCGATCTTCCTGGTGCATCAAAAAAGAATGTTCTTATTATTGAAGATCGGGCACAAGCGATTCTTCAAGCCGTGCTGAGTGCTGATGCCAACGATGTGATTCTCATCGCGGGCAAGGGGCATGAGACGTATCAAGAAGTGCGAGGCGTCCGCCATGCCTTTGATGACCGTCAGTGGGCGCAGGCGGCTTTTGTATTGATGCAAGAGCGTCCTGTGCAGACGGATTCACGCAAGCTTGATGCGGGTGCGGTCTTTGTTGCCTTGCGCGGCGAGAATTTCGACGGACATGATTTTTTAAAACAAGTCGCCGAATTAGGCGCTAGTGTGGCGATTGTTGACAAGAGTGACTCGACCTTCGCATTGCCTCAAATTGCACTGGGTGACACGCGCGCAGCGTTGCTCGCGCTGGGTCAAGCTTGGCGTCATCAATTCTCGATCCCGATGATTGCCGTCACCGGCAGCAACGGCAAGACGACGACCAAAGAAATGATCGCCTCTATCATGGTCGCGTGGCTTGGCCACGAACAAAGCTTGGCAACGGTCGGCAATTTGAATAACGAGCTTGGTGTTCCGTTGACGCTAATGCGTTTGCGTCGTGTGCATCAGGCTGCTGTGATTGAGTTGGGTATGAACCATCCTGGCGAAATCGAGGTGCTCGCTCGGATCGTGGAGCCAACGGTTGCGTTGGTCAACAACGCACAAAGAGAGCACCAAGAGTTTATGGCGAGCGTAGAAGCTGTCGCGCGTGAAAACGGCGCGGTTTTTGGTTCGCTCAGCGAGGACGGCATCAAGATTTATCCTGAGGATGAAGAATTTTCCGCGCTATGGGGTCGTTTGTCCATCCAGCATCCTTCGTTGCGGTTTGGTATGACAGAACAAGCTGAGGTGTGGCCAAGCGAGATTCAAGCCGATGCGCTTGGCTCGGCTTTCGTCTTGAATTTGCCTGATGGTCAATGCAATATTCAACTGTCTGTGCCGGGTTTGCATAATGTACGTAATGCTCTGGCCGCTGCGGCTTGCGCGCATTCGGCCGGCGCGCCTCGCTCGGCGATTGCTCTGGGCCTGGAAAGTTTTCAGGCCGTAGCGGGCCGGATGCAAATACATCGTTTGAGCAACCAAAGAGTGTTAATCGACGACAGTTACAACGCAAATCCTGATTCTGTGCGCGCCGCCATTGATGTGCTCGCCACCTTGCCTGCGCCACGAGTGCTCGTACTTGGCGATATGGGTGAGGTTGGTGACAACGGTCCGGAAATGCATCGTGAAGTTGGCGCATATGCGCGTGAACGGGGCGTTGAGCACTTGCTGACGCTTGGCGAGGCGACGCGTGAAAGTGCCCGCGCTTTTGGCGCGTCAGGCGTGATGGGCACGTCGTCGGAGCAGTTGTGCGAAATGTTGCGCGCGCTTTCTGCGAGGAGTGTGTTGGTGAAGGGCTCGCGGTTTATGAGGATGGAGCGCATCGTAAAAGATTATCTAAAAACAACAGGGATTCATCCCGAGGGCGCGGTGAAGCATGCTGTATGAACTGTTTGGTTGGATCGCAGACAACCACATTCGCAGCTTTGCTGTGTTTGAGTACCTCACGCTGCGGGCCGTGCTCGCATGCGCGACCTCGCTGCTCATTGGCTTGGCTGCAGGGCCCTTTGTGATTCGGCGTTTAACGGCCCTCAAGATCGGGCAAGCTGTTCGCAGTTACGGCCCTCAGACGCATCTTGTCAAGACCGGAACACCCACGATGGGAGGTGCGCTGATTCTGATTTCGATCGGGACGAGTACCTTGCTATGGGCCGACTGGACTAACCGTTTTGTTTGGGTCGTGTTACTCGTGACCTTTGGTTTCGGCTGGATCGGCTGGGTTGATGATTATCGAAAAGTCGTTCACCGCGATCCCGAGGGCATGCCCGCACGGCAGAAATTTTTCTGGCAAGCATTGATCGGTTTAGTAGCCGCGGTGTATCTCACCTTCGCAGTATCGGCCCCCGCGACTGCGAATGTTTGGCCATTGATGCGTGATTGGGTGATGAGTGGTTTTACGATCGATCTCCCCACGCGTACGGATTTGATAGTGCCTTTTTTCAAAACGATCACTTACCCATTGGGTGTGTTTGGATTTGTGGCGCTGAGTTGGCTTGTGATTGTCGGCACAAGTAATGCCGTCAATTTAACGGACGGGTTAGATGGGTTGGCCATTATGCCGACTGTGATGGTGGGTTCAGCGCTTGGGATTTTTGCGTACGTGGTGGGCCGGGTGGATTACTCGAAATACCTCTTGTTCCCTTATGTGCCTGGCGCAGGTGAGGTAATGGTGTTGTGCGCGGCGCTGGCGGGCGCAGGCCTCGCATTTTTGTGGTTCAACGCGCATCCTGCGCAAGTCTTTATGGGCGATGTCGGCGCTCTCGCGCTGGGCGGCATGCTTGGCACGATGGCCATCATCGTGAGGCAGGAAATCGTACTCTTCATCATGGGTGGTGTGTTTGTGGCTGAAACGGTATCGGTGATGGTGCAAGTGTTTTGGTTCAAATACACCAAGCGGAGATACGGGGAAGGTAGGCGGGTGCTGCGTATGGCGCCTCTACATCACCACTTTGAAGTGGGTGGTTGGAAAGAAACACAAGTCGTGATTAGGTTTTGGATCATCAGCATGATGCTGGTGTTGATTGGTTTATCCTCTTTGAAGATTCGATGAGCGAAGCAGTCGTGTCCTCTGGCTTTCCTTCACGTGTCCTGATCGTAGGGCTCGGTGAGACAGGTATTGCCGCCGCTCGCTGGTGCGCGCGCAATGGCGCGTTGCTGCGCATTGCCGATACGCGTGCGACGCCTGCCGGCTTGGAGGCGTTGACCGCTGAGCTTGACGCCACGCGTATCGAGTGGCATCTGGGGTGTGATGTATTTGACGAATCCTTGCTCGATGACGTCCAACAGCTGATCCTCAGCCCAGGACTCGCGCCGGGTATGTCGCCAGTGCGCGAGTTGCTCGAGGCTGCAAAAGTGCGTGACGTTGAAATGACTGGCGAGATCGAGTTGTTTGCTCGCGCACTCAAGACGCTCAACACAGAGCGTCAATACGCACCTAAAGTGCTGGGGATTACGGGCACCAATGGAAAGACGACTGTCACAGCCCTGACGCGTCGTATGCTCGAGGCTTCGGGTTTGCGCGCAAGAGCTGCGGGTAACATCAGCCCCGCGGCTTTGCATGCACTGATGGAGGCCTTGGACCAACAAGACTTACCTGATGTCTGGGTGCTAGAGCTCTCGAGCTTTCAGTTGGAAACGACACGTAGTTTGCAGATGACGGCTGCGACGGTATTGAATTTGACGCAAGACCATCTCGACTGGCATGTCACGATGCAAGCGTATCGCGAAGCGAAGGCGCGCATTTTCGCTATGGCGGATCAGTTGATCTTGAATCGCGATGATGCCACTGTCATGTCATTGGTCGACTCTCAACGCGCGAAGAATACGCGCAGTTTTGGGCGTGATACACCGATGCTGATCGGTGATGTCGGGATTGAGGTCAGTCATGATGTGATGTGGTTATGCTCTTCTGAGGCAACAGAGTTCGAGGATGATGTGCCTGCCCCGGTCAGGCGCAAGAAAAATGCGCCCGCCCCGGAACGGCAAGTCGGACGTATGCTGCGTTTAATGCCCGTCGACGCCTTGGGTATCAAAGGCTTGCATAATGCACTCAATTGTCAGGCTGCCTTGTTGCTCGGTCGCGCATGTGGCGCGAACTGGGCACCTATGCTGCGGGCGGCCTCAGAGTATGAGGGTGAGCCGCATCGTATGGCGTTTGTGCGCAGCATACGGGGTATTGATTTCTTCAACGATAGCAAGGGCACCAATGTAGGTGCCACCGCTGCCGGAATCGAGGGACTTGGTCGTCGGGTCGTATTGATTGCAGGCGGCGTAGGCAAGGGCCAGGACTTTGAACCGTTGGTGCCTGTGATCAAACGCCATGTCAGCGCAGTCATTTTGATCGGTCAGGATGGGCCCCTGTTGTCGCAGGTGCTGGCGCCCTCTGCTGTGCCTTGTGTGTTGGCGCACGATATGCAGCATGCCGTGGCGCAGGCGTTTGAGCATGCGCAAGAGGGAGACGCCATTGTTCTCTCGCCAGCATGCGCAAGTTTCGATATGTTTAACAACTATCCTCATCGCGGCCAAGTATTTGTTGACACTGTGATGGATCTCGCGCTTGATCAAGGAGAGGTGGTATGAGCCTCTTCGCAGAACTGACAGGTAGCGTCAATGCGGTCTCCCCAGGTCGAACGACCATGCGTAATTACGACTTGCCGCTTGTGATCGCGACCAGTATTTTAGTGGGACTCGGAATTTTGATGGTGTATTCGGCGGCGATTGCGCTCGCTGATGGACCGCGCGCCAATTATGGTCGTTACTCTTTTGTGCTGCGCCAATGTGCTTACGTGGCGATTGGACTTTTTGTCTCCACGATGGTCTTGACCGTCCCGATGACGGCTTGGCGTCGGATGACAATTGGTTTGTTTTGTATCACGGTGCTCTTGCTTGTATTGGTGATTATCCCTGGCATCGGAAAAAAAGCGAACAATGCGATGCGTTGGTTACCGGTTGGGCCCGTGACGTTTCAGCCTTCGGAATTGATGAAGTTTGCCGTCATTCTTTTGACGGCTGATTACGTCATTCGCAAAAAAGAGCACTTACAAAGTTTTTTTCGAGGCTTTGTCCCGATCGCGTTGATTTTAGGCTTTGTCGCGCTTTTATTACTCAAACAGCCTGACCTAGGTGCATTGATCGTAATTGCCGCCATCACGATGGGTATTCTCTTTGTGGGTGGGATCAACGCAAAAATATTTTCCTCTCTCGCGGGCATTTTATTGTCTGCTTTCGCACTCATTATTTGGATTTCGCCTTGGAGACGTGAGCGGGTGTTCGCCTATCTTGATCCTTGGAATCCTGAGTACGCCCAATCTACGGCCTATCAGTTGTCACACTCACTGATGGCGGTGGGACGGGGAGAGTGGACCGGAGTAGGACTCGGAAGTAGTGTCGAGAAATTGCACTATTTGCCAGAGGCGCACACTGACTTTATCGTCGCGGTGATCGGCGAAGAGTTAGGCTTTGTCGGCATCATGTTGGTTTTGGCGCTTTTTGCCGTCGTGGTGCAGCGCTGTTTTGAAATTGGTAGACAAGCCATTGCCATGGAAAGAGTTTTTGGTGGCTTGGTGGCGCAGGGTATTGGAATTTGGTTTGGCGTTCAGGCTTTTATTAATGTGGGTGTCTGCTTGGGTGTATTGCCAACAAAAGGATTGACTTTACCTTTCGTGAGCTATGGCGGTTCGGGCTTGTTGATGAACCTGATTGCGGTGGCGCTTGTATTGCGGGTTGACTTTGAAAACCGAAATTTGATGCGAGGGGTCCGCTCATGACAAGCGCCTCTCCCACGATTTTGATTATGGCCGGTGGTACGGGCGGGCATATCATGCCCGGGCTGGCAGTAGCCGATGTTTTGCGCACGCGTGGTTGGACAGTCCGTTGGCTAGGTCATCCTGAAAAAATGGAAGGACAGATTGTTCCTGCGCGCGGTTATGAATTAGCCCCTTTGCGTTTTGCAGGTTTGCGCGGACGCGGTCTGCGTGCCAAATTACTCGCACCATTTTTGTTGATGCGCGCTTTGTGTCAAGCTTGGCGCCATTTCTCCACGATTCGTCCTAACGTGGTGTTAGGGATGGGCGGCTATGTCTCATTTCCAGGCGGTGTTGTGAGTGTGTTACGTACTCGCCCCTTGGTTTTACATGAGCAAAATGCCATCGCAGGCATGGCAAATAAAGTACTCGCTAAAATTTCTAAGCGCGTCTTGGCGGGATTTCCGGGTGCCTTACCGGGTGCCGAGGTGGTCGGCAACCCTGTGCGTCAGGATGTCGTGGCGTTGCCTGAGCCAGCGCAACGTTATGCGCAACGCATAGGACCTTTACGCGTGCTCGTGGTCGGCGGTAGTCTCGGTGCTACTGCATTGAATACGGTCATTCCCGAGGCACTTGCCTTGATACCAGAGGCGCAGCGTCCAGTGGTAGTGCATCAGTCTGGCGCGAAAAACTTGGAAGCGCTTGAAGCGGCCTACAAACAAGTCGGTGTTCAGGCGGATTGCGTGGCATTTGTCGACGATATGGCGCAGGCGTTAGGCCACGCCGATCTGCTGATTTGTCGCGCGGGAGCGATGACGGTTGCAGAAGTCGCCGCGGCCGGCGTCGCGGCTCTTTTTATACCCTTTCCGCATGCTGTCGATGATCATCAAACCGCCAATGCAAGATTTTTGAGTGAAGACGGTTCCGCGTGGTTACTGAAACAAGAAAATCTGACGGCGTTGCAGTTGGCGCAATGGCTTGTTGAGCGCACGCGTCCGGAGCTCGCGGATGTCGCGCAGCGCGCCCGAGCACACGCTCGACCCATGGCCGCCGAGCGCATCGCGGACATTTGTGAAGAATTAGTCGGAGTGGTGAAATGAAGCATCGAATCGAGCATATCCACTTTGTGGGCATTGGCGGCTCTGGCATGAGCGGTATTGCCGAGGTATTGCTCAATCTTGGCTATCGTATCTCTGGCTCAGATTTGTCACAGTCCGCAGTCACGCAACGTTTAGCCGATCTTGGTGCGTTGATTTCTGTAGGCCATCAGGCTGAAAACGTGAGAGGTGCCGACGCGATCGTGACGTCGACGGCGGTGGCCAATAACAATCCTGAGGTGATCGCGGCGCGCGAGGCTCGGATTCCTGTGGTGCCGCGCGCGGTCATGTTGGCCGAGTTGATGCGACTCAAGCGCGGGATTGCCGTGGCCGGCACGCATGGAAAAACGACGACGACGAGCTTGGTGGCGAGTGTTCTGGCCGCAGGCGGGCTTGATCCTACTTTTGTGATCGGCGGTCGGTTGAATTCTGCAGGCGCGAATGCCGGTTTGGGACAGGGCGACTTTATCGTCGTCGAAGCTGACGAGTCCGATGCTTCCTTTTTGAATCTTTTGCCCGTGATGGCGATCATCACCAACATTGATGCGGACCATATGGATACCTATGGTCACGATGTCGCAAAACTCAAGAGTGCGTTTGTCGAGTTTACGCAGCGTTTGCCTTTTTATGGCAGTGCGATCGTGTGTTCTGACGATGCGAATGTACGTGAGATTTTGCCGTTTGTATCCAGACCCGTCATTACCTATGGCGTTCGCGCAGACGCACAAGTCCGCGCGACCAACGTGCGCGCAGCGGGTACGCGGATGATGTTCGATGTGGAGCGTCAAACTCGGCAGGGTGCCTTGCCCAAGATGTCGGTTGAATTAAACCTGCCAGGGTTGCACAACGTATTGAATGCGTTGGCTGCGATCTCCGTCGCAACAGAGTTGGGTGTGGACGATGTCGCCATCATCAGCGCTTTGTCGAGTTTCGGTGGTGTGGGTAGACGATTTACGCAGGTGGGTGACTTCAAGGCTAAAAACGGCGGTATGTTCAGCGTGATTGATGACTACGGACATCATCCCGTTGAAATGGCGGCGACCTTGGCGGCTGCACGAGGCGCTTGGCCTGAAAGACGTATTGTGTTGGCGTTTCAGCCCCACCGCTACACGCGCACAAGAGATTGTTTTGAGGATTTCGTCAAAGTCCTAAGCTCTGCGGATGCTGTGCTGCTGACGGAAGTCTATGCGGCAGGCGAGCCCGCACTCGTCGCAGCCGATGGACGCGCGCTTGCGCGTGGCGTGCGCGTCGCCGGCAAGGTGGAGCCTGTGTTTGTCGAAGATGTGGGCGCGATGCACGAAGCGATTCGGGATTTTGCACAAGCAGGTGATGTGGTCATCGTGATGGGGGCGGGCTCAATCAGTAAAGTGCCCGAACTGCTAGGGAGTCAGCGATGAATTCTCAAGATTTCGGCAAGGTCGGCGTGCTCTATGGTGGAAAATCCGCGGAACGAGAGGTTTCGCTGATGTCAGGTGGTGGCGTTCATGCCGCGCTGCGCAGTCAAGGCGTGGATGCGCATTTGTTCGATACCGGTACGCGCAGTTTGTCGGAGCTTGCACAGCAGGGCTTTGATCGTGTGTTTATCGCCTTGCACGGACGTTATGGTGAGGATGGCACCTTGCAGGGAGCCTTGGAATTATTGGAGATCCCTTACACGGGCAGTGGCCCGATGGCTTCGAGCCTTGCCATGGACAAAGTCATGACTAAGCGTGTCTGGCTGCAGGCGGGTTTGCCAACGCCTGGCTATGCAGAGCTCACGGGTGAGGATGGCGTGTCCGCAGCGGCTGCGGCCTTGGGTTTGCCTCTGATGATGAAGCCGCCGCATGAAGGTTCAACGCTTGGTATCGTCAAAGTCAGCGAAGTAGATGCGCTGGTCGACGGCTATCGGCTTGCTGCGCGCTACGACGAGGTCGTATTGGCAGAGCAGTTCATTACCGGACGCGAGTTGACGGTCGCAGTGTTGGGTCGTGGCCCGAGCGCGAGAGCGCTACCGCCCATCGAGATAGTCGCGCCAGGTGGTAACTACGACTACCAGAATAAATATTTTTCGGACGAGACCCAGTATTTGTGTCCGGCACCGATTGCACCCGCCTTGTCGCAGTACATCGCTGAGCTGAGTGTGCGGGCTTATCGTTCGCTGGGTTGCGAAGGTTGGGGACGCGCTGATGTGATTTTGGATGCGCAAGACCGTCCTTGGCTCATTGAAATGAATACCTCGCCCGGGATGACGGGTCATTCGCTTGTGCCGATGGCGGCTAAAGCGGTCGGGATGAGTTATCCCGATTTGTGTGTACACATACTGAAGGACGCGCGCTGTAAAGTGGGGCGCGTCAATCAGGTTCAAGGATAAGCGGAGTTATTTGTGTGGAACGAAGCCCGTACGATCAACCGTCTTGCCAACACCCTCGCGGTGCTGGCGGTGCTGGCCATGTTGGCTGGGGGGATCTATTGGCTGATTCAGCGACCACAGTTCGAACTGCAAGCGATCGAGATCGAGCCCGCGCCCAATTCGACTTTGCATTATGTGACGCCGGCGAGTATTCAAAACGCCATTGCGGGAAATCTGACGGGCAATTTCTTTACGATCAACTTAGTCGATGCGCAGAAAGTATTCGAGGATGCGCCCTGGGTTCGTTCCGCTTCCGTCAGGCGCATTTGGCCCAACGCGATCAGGGTCTCGATCGAAGAGCAACAACCGCTTGCGTTGTGGAACGAGAGTCAAATGCTCAATACCTGGGGACAGGTCTTTACCGCGAACCAAGGGGAACTGGACGACGATGTGGTGCTGCCCCAATTCGACGGTCCCGAGGGCAAAGAGTTGCTCGTAGTCCATCGCTACGCCGAACTCGCGCGCTGGTTCGCGCCTTTGGATGTGACCGTTCGCAAGCTTTCACTCAGCGATCGCTTAGCCTGGCAAGTCACGCTCTCAAATGGTATGACGCTGGCACTCGGTCGCGATCCAGGTGCCGACGCGCCCGATCCGCAGGGTGGCATACCGGGCGCTTTGCCTTTTGCGATGCGCATACAACGGTTTGTTCAGGCTTTGCCCATGGCAAGCCAAAAAATTGGAGATCGGGCGGTGACGCATGCCGATCTGCGCTATCCCAACGGTTTTGCACTAACGCTTGCAGCCTTACCCGAAAACCCTCAACTCAAAAAGAAACGATAACGCCATGACCCGTGACATCAAGGATCTGATCGTCGCCCTCGATATCGGCACCAGCAAAGTAGTTGCTGTCGTCGCCGAGGTATTGCCCGAGGGGCGTTTTGAAGTGCTTGGCTTGGGCCAGCATGAGTCCCGAGGCATGCGCAAAGGAGTTGTAGTCAACATTGAGACTACGGTCAACTCCATCCAGCGCGCCCTCGAAGAAGCAGAACTGATGGCGGATTGCAAAATTCGCGATGTCTATACCGGTATTGCGGGTAGTCATATCCGTAGCTTTAATTCGAGCGGCATGGTGGCCGTTAAAGACAAGGAAGTCACGGCAACGGATGTCGCGCGCGTGATCGAAACGGCTAAGGCGGTGAATATCCCGACGGATCAACAAGTCCTGCATGTGTTGACCCAAGAGTTCATCGTGGATGGACAAGAGGACATCCGCGAGCCTATAGGTATGAGCGGCTTGCGCCTGGAAGTCAAAGTGCACATTGTCACGGGCGCTGTGAGCGCGGCTCAGAACATCGTGAAATGTGTGCGCCGCTGCGGTTTGGAAGTGCAGGATTTGATCTTACAGCCACTTGCTTCCAGTCTCGCATGTTTGACGGCAGATGAAAAAGAGTTAGGCGTGGTGTTGGTCGACATTGGGGGCGGGACAACCGATGTCGCGATTTATACGGGTGGAGCGATTCGTCACACAGCCGTCCTGCCGATTGCCGGAGATCAGATCACCAGCGATATCGCGGCCATGCTGCGCACGCCAACGCCAGATGCTGAAGACATCAAATTACGTTTCGGCGTGGCCAAGCAAGTGCTCGCGAGTCCAGACGAAGTGGTCGAAGTTCCTGGCCTCGGCGATCGTGGTCCTAGGCAAGTCAAGCGCCAGGCGCTGGGTGCGGTGATAGAGCCGCGCGTCGAAGAACTGTTTGGCTTGGTGCAACAAGTGATCCGCGAGTCTGGCTATGAAGACTTGTTGTCCTCTGGCGTGGTGCTCACCGGTGGATCGTCGATGATGCCGGGCATGGTTGAACTCGCCGAGGATGTCTTTTTAAAGCCTGTGCGCGTGGCGGTGCCTGAGTATGACGGGAGCTTGGCGGATGTGATGCGCAGCCCTCGTTTTGCGACGGTCATGGGCTTGTTGGGCGAGGCGAGAATGCAGCGCTTGCGTGGTCGTAAATTTACGCAGACGTCAGGAAGTTTTAAAGCTATATTGGCACGGATGAAAGAGTGGTTTACGCAATGAATTTGATGTCTTCTGACATCGAACAAGACGAGGAGCAATGGTGCGACTCGGCTTGAAGTGGAGATGTTTCAAGCCCGCTGCGGATACGTTCGGCATCGAGTTTGAGACGATTTCTAAAATGTAGTTTGGGGAATTTAGAAACGTTCGAAGTTTAAGACTTGAGGGAGTCAATCATGATGTTTGAAATGTTAGATAACGCTAATAAGGGCACCGTCATTAAAGTCGTCGGTGTTGGTGGAGCGGGTGGCAATGCTGTCTCGCATATGATTCGTTCCGGTGTGCAGGGCGTCGATTTCATTTGCTGCAACACTGATGCGCAAGCATTGGCTGCAACCAATGCGCCTGTCCAGATTCGTCTGGGTCGTACTGGTTTGGGTGCGGGTGCCAAGCCTGATCAGGGCCGTGCAGCAGCCGAATTGGCGCGCGAGGAAATTCGCTCTGCACTGAGCGGCGCCAATATGGTGTTTATTACCGCAGGCATGGGCGGTGGCACCGGTACAGGCGCGGGTCCCGTGGTGGCTGAGGTGGCTAAGGAACTTGGTATTTTGACGGTCGGCGTCGTCACCAAGCCTTTCTCCTTTGAAGGCACCAAGCGCATGAAAATGTCGGAAGACGGCATCAATGAGTTATCCAAGTCCGTGCATTCACTCATCGTTGTGTTGAATGAAAATCTGTACGAATTGATGGATGAGGATGCTACGCAGGCGGATTGTTTCAAGGCGGCTGACGATGTCTTGCATAACGCGTGTGCCGGTATCGCCGAAATTATTAACGTCGAAGGTAACGTGAACGTCGACTTTGAGGACGTCAAGACCATTATGGGCGAGCAAGGTCAAGCGATGCTGGGTACTGCGATGGCTGCTGGACCGGATCGCGCCAAGGTTGCCGCAGAGCAAGCCGTGGCATGTCCGTTGCTCGAAGGCGTAAACTTGAACGGTGCGCGTGGCGTGTTGGTCAACATTACGGCAAGCAGCTCGCTCAAGATGAAAGAGACGCGTGCCATTATGGATCACATCAGCGGATTTGCAGCGCCTGAAGCGACAGTGATCTTTGGTACGGCTTATGACGACACGATGGGCGATAACTTGCGTGTGACGGTTGTGGCGACAGGCTTGGGCCGTGCGCAAAGCCGTCCAGTGCTCGTCTCGGAGCCAATGGAAATGCAGCGCACGGGGACGGATAACATGCTTGTTGGTCATAACAGCCAGGATCTGGGTGTGCCTTCGGTGTTGCGTAATCCTCGCTCGCAGGCAAGCGCTCAAGTGCGCGCGCTTGAGACGTCGGGAATGGAACACTACGACATTCCTGCGTTTTTGCGTCGTCAGGCGGATTGATCGACTAAGCATCTGACTCCCTATACCTTAGGCCTCTTTTGGGGCTTCTGGTTTTTGGTTTGGCACCCGGTCTTCCCCAGGCAGGGTGTCTTGTCGCTCCTTTTTTTGCAGTGCAATAAGCATCAAAAGCGGTACAATAGTGTTAGATCTTAAGGAATTAGCTTCGATTTATGTTTCGCCAACGTACGCTCAAAAATCTCGTCAAGACCACAGGGGTCGGCCTTCACTCTGGCCGCCGTGTCGAGTTGACGCTGCGCCCAGCCGCGCCTGATACGGGGATTGTTTTTCATCGGGTCGATTTGCCCGATGTTGTTGATATTCCTGCGCAGGCTGCGATGGTGCGAGATACGCGGATGGCTTCCGTACTCGGAGAGGGCGTGGGCCGCGTGTCAACAGTCGAGCACCTGATGTCGGCGCTCGCGGGCTTGGGCATCGACAATCTTCATATTGATTTGACCGCCGAAGAAGTTCCGATCATGGACGGTAGCGCGGCGACGTTTATTTACTTGCTTCGTTCGGCGGGTATCGAGGAACAAAACGCACCCAAGAAATTTTTGCGTGTCCTCAAAACCATCGAAGTCAGCGAAGGCGAGGGCACCCAAGCCAAATGGGCTCGCCTCGAGCCTCATGATGGCTTTGCTTTGGCGTTTTCCATTGATTTTCGCCATCCTGCGATTAATTCGACGGCCAACTTCGCCGAGATCGATTTTGCGACACAGTCTTATGTCAAAGAGATCGCACGCGCGCGCACTTTTGGTTTCGTCAACGAAGTCGAAACTTTACGTTCCATGGGATTGGCGCGTGGTGGCAGTTTGGATAACGCGATCGTGATGGATGAGTATCGCGTCCTGAATACTGACGGTCTTCGTTACGATGACGAGTTTGTTAAACACAAGATTCTGGATGCCGTTGGCGACCTCTATCTTATTGGTAAGCCTCTTGTCGCGCGCTATGTGGCGTGTAAATCTGGTCATGCGCTCAATAACCAACTGGCCTTGAGTTTGCTAGCCCAAAAAGATGCTTGGGAGATCGTTACTTATGGTTCTCAGGCTGAGGCCCCTGCAGCGTATCAGCAGGAGTGGAAATTGGCTTAGTCGTGCCTTGAGGTTGATGATGCCTGAGTAGTTTTGCGACGGCATCGGCAAGAGGCCCCGGACGCAAGGCGCCGCGTAAATCCTCAAATGCCTTAAGGTCTTGTTGATCCAAAGCGCGAGCTTCTCTAGGTGGCTTTGCGACCTCTGGTAGCCCGAGCCCTCCTTGAACTTTTAACTTTATTTCAGCGACGTTCCAACCCAGTGATTGCATATGCGTCGTAACACGTGGCGCTAATTGACGGAACTTTGCAGCGAACGCAGCACTCGAAACCATCAGCGTCAAAACTTGGTTTTCAAGTTTCACAACCTCGAAGGCGCTGCGCATATTTTGCGCAAGCGCACTGACCACGGCACTTCGCATTTTGAGATGCATTTGTGCGGTCGCCAATACGTTGGCTGATTGCGAGTCGTGACCCAGCCACCCAATTAAATGGGTGTTGCCAGATTGCCCATTAGTGTGCGATCGGCGAGGTGGGGGAGCGTCCATAGGTAAAGGATGATGAGATGAAGTTAGTGATTATGCCTTCGCGGCAGGGGCAATATGCACCCATTACGGTGAGTGTAAGCCGTCTAATCCTAATTGGCGGTCTTTTGTTTGTGGTGGCCTTGATTGCAGGCGCCGCCTTGCAACGCTTGCTTTGGACGGTGCAGCCTGAAACGCACGTTGTGCGTCCCGTCGCGTCCTCTCCTCCAGTTTCAGATGCGCAGGCGATGCGCTTGCTTGCGACCAAGGTGGGTGAGCTACAGGCTACCGTAGCACGTCTTGACGGTTTGGGTCAGCGTGTGGCTAAAGTCGCAGGTTTGCCCCACAAAGATGTCACGATCGTGCCTGAGTTGCCTGAGGCGACTTTCGTGTTGGATGACCTTTGGGTCCCCGCTTCAGAGGCAAATACTCCACCTCTTGCGCAGCTCGAGGGTGAATTGGGCTGGTTACAAAAAAATCTGTCTAGGCAAGGGGATTATTTGTCGATGCTGGATCTGGCGGTGACGCAACAAGCCGCCACTGTCGCGCGTTTGCCGACAGCGATGCCCATCGAGTCCTACCCGTATCTGAGCTCGTCCTATGGCTGGCGACGTAACCCGTTTAACGGTCAGATGAGTATGCACGAGGGTTTGGACTTTAGTGCGCCTCATGACACGCCGATACGCGCGGCAGCAGGCGGTGTGGTGAGGACTGTGACGGTGCACCGGGGTTACGGCAACATGGTAGAAATTGATCACGGCGAGGGGCTGATGACGCGTTATGCACACGCCAAGACTATTTTAGTTAAAGAGGGCGCGGTCGTGACCCGGGGACAGTTGATTGCACGCGTGGGCTCGACAGGCCTGTCTACGGGCCCCCATTTACACTTCGAAGTCAGAAAAGATGACAAACCCCTCGATCCCCGAGCTTTTTTAGCCGGACAACCGATCACAACGCCGGTGGCAAGCGCGCGACCGGTCACAGGGTCATCCTCAATGACATGGCAGCCGCGGGTGCGTTAAACTCAACACCTTATTGGGCAATCACCAACCTAACAATTTCTTAGTTTCTCTCGTATCTTGACGCGAGAACTCGAACAGGTTCATCACGCATGTTCTCTTTGCTAAAAAAAATCTTCGGTAGCCGTAACGATCGCACACTCAAACAGTTAAGACGGCAGGTTGAGCAAATCAATCAGCTTGAGCCGCAGATGCAGGCCTTATCGGACGAGGCGTTGCGTGCGAAAACGGACAGTTTCCGCGAGCGTATTCAAGCCGGTGTCAAGCTTGACGCTTTGTTGCCCGAAGCCTTCGCAGTTGTGCGCGAGGCGAGTGTGCGCGTTTTTGGGATGCGACATTTCGATGTGCAGTTAATCGGCGGTATGGTGTTGCACAGTGGAAAAATTGCGGAAATGCGAACCGGAGAGGGTAAGACCTTGATGGCGACGCTGCCGGTCTACCTCAATGCGCTGACTGAGCGTGGCGCTCATGTCGTGACTGTCAATGATTATCTGGCGCGACGCGATGCAGCTTGGATGGGACGCCTCTATAACTTTCTAGGCTTGTCCGTGGGCGTTGTTGTGCCTCAGCAGACTAACGAAGAAAAAATCGCAGCTTATCGCGCGGATATTACCTACGGTACGAACAACGAGTTTGGTTTTGATTATCTGCGTGACAACATGGAACATCGCGCGGAGGATCGTCGCCAGCGCACGCTCGTGTTCGCGATCGTTGACGAAGTTGATTCGATTTTGATTGATGAGGCGCGCACGCCTTTGATCATTTCAGGACAAGCAGAAGATCATACTGAAATGTATGTGCGGGTGAACGTCGTGCCGGCGATGTTGCAACGAATGGCCACGGAACCCAAACCTCAGGAACCAGAACCCGAAGGACACTTCTGGGTCGATGAAAAAAATCATCAGGTTTTTCTTTCTGAGTCTGGGCATGTGCGGTCCGAAGAAATTCTGACCGAGCTTGGCCTGCTACCTCCTGGACAGTCTTTATATGAGGCGCGCAATATCACGCTGATGCATCATTTGATGGCTGCATTGCGTGCGCATAATCTCTTCCATCTTGATCAGCACTATGTGGTGCAAGAGGACGAGGTGGTGATTGTGGATGAGTTCACGGGTCGTCTGATGGCGGGTCGTCGTTGGTCCGATGGTTTGCATCAAGCTGTCGAAGCCAAAGAAGGCGCGAAAATTCAAAACGAAAATCAGACCATGGCGTCGATTACGTTCCAGAATTATTTCCGCATGTACGAAAAGCTTGGCGGTATGACGGGTACGGCGGACACCGAAGCGTACGAGTTCCAGGAAATTTACGGGCTCGAAACGGTCATTGTGCCGACCAATCGCCCGATGGTCCGTGCCGATCAGAATGATCAGATTTTTAAAACAGCAGGTGAAAAATTTACTGCAATTCTCGAAGATATTCGGGACTGCCAGCAACGCGGGCAACCTGTGCTTGTGGGAACAACGAGTATCGAAAACTCCGAGCTGCTTTCTGGTTTGCTGATTAAAGCTGGCCTGCGCCACGAAGTGCTCAACGCCAAGCAGCACGCGCGTGAGGCTGAGATCGTAGCTCAGGCTGGCAAGCCGGGCAACATCACGATTGCCACCAACATGGCGGGTCGTGGAACGGACATCGTGTTGGGCGGTAGCATTGAGAAAATCATCGAGACCGTGCGTGAAAATGAAGCGCTAAGCGAGGCAGATAAGTCCGCTCAGATCGAGTCGATACGTGCACAATGGCTGCCAGTCAATGAACAAGTCAAGGCTGCGGGTGGCTTGCGCATCATCGGTACAGAACGTCACGAGTCGCGACGCATCGACAATCAGTTGCGTGGTCGTGCTGGACGCCAAGGTGATCCTGGCTCTTCGCGTTTCTATTTGTCACTCGAAGACCCGCTCATGCGTATTTTTGCGGGTGATCGTGTCCGAGCCATTATGGATCGACTCAAACTGCCCGAAGGCGAGCCGATCGAGGCTGGCATGGTGTCGCGCTCGATCGAGACCGCACAGCGCAAGGTTGAGGGCCGCAACTTTGACGTACGCAAACAATTGCTTGAGTACGATGATGTCTCCAATGATCAGCGCAAGGTGCTTTACGCACAGCGCAACGAGGTGCTCGAAGCGCAATCCGTTGCCGAGACGATTGATAATTTGCGGCAGGGTGCATTTACAGACTTAGTCGCCAAATATGTACCTGCAGGCTCGGTCGAGGAGCAGTGGGATATCGATACGTTGCAAAAAGCGCTGGAATCTGACTGGCAACTCAATGTCCCCTTGTCTGATTACTTGCGTGATACCAAAAGCGTTTCCGAAGAAGATATCCTCGAGCAGGTCCTGCAGGCGGCTCAGGCTGCTTATCAGCAAAAGGTCGAGGCCGTGGGTGCGGAGTCGTGGTCCGGCTTTGAGCGTTCTATCATGTTGCAAGTCATTGATACGGCATGGCGTGAACATCTTTCGGCGCTGGATCATTTGCGCCAGGGTATTCATTTGCGCGGCTATGCTCAAAAGAACCCCAAGCAAGAGTACAAGCGTGAGGCGTTCGAGTTGTTTTCAGGCATGCTTGATCGCGTGCGTGATGATGTCGTACGTGTCCTCATGACGGTGCGTATACAGACACAAGAAGAGATTGAGCAAGCAGAGGCTGAAGCCGCCCGAGCCCTTCAAATGCAAAACGTCCAGTATCAGCATACCGATTACGAAGAGGCGAAGTCGGAGGAAACGCAGACTCAGCGTCGAGCCGTTGCCCAAGAGCATCCCGGTACGTTGCGCAACGCCGCTCCTAAGGTTGGTCGTAACGACCCTTGTCCTTGCGGCAGCGGTAAAAAGTACAAGCAGTGCCACGGACAACTAATTTAATCAATTAAAACAAGTACTTGCGTGGTTGCAATTGCCCCAGTAGTGTTGTACATTTGTTGTACATATTGGGGCAATTGTGGCGAATGTTGAACAAAAGTTAGACACGAATTACAGCGAGCTGTTAGAAGATGGCAAGCTGCTTTTGTACTCGCGCAATGGAGTTTTCCAAGCTCGCGTGTACAAAGGCAAGCGTCAGTACATCCATCGTTCGCTAAAAACACGCAAGCTAGATGATGCACGCAAAGCAGCAATCAAGTTTTATTACGAGATTGAATTTAAGCGTGAGCAAGAATTGCCTTTGCAGACCAAATCTTTTGGTCAAGTACTTGATGAGTACATCACGCTAAGGCAGCGCGACTACGAACGTAGTATGGCGTACAAAAACAATGCATCCTACAAGCAGCAAACAAGCATTTACATGCTGCGTCAAATAATTCGTGTGTCAAAGTTTTGGCAAGAGTACTGTGGAAAAACATCAGTAGTGAATGTTGATAATGCTGTGTTAAGTGATTACATAGCTTGGCGACGAGACTATTATCACAAAATTCCACAGCAACTTCGCCCTAAAAAATACAGCCTAAATCCCGCAGACAAAACGCTTGAATGGGAAACGACATTCGCTAAAACAGTCATCAAGTTTGCACATGAGCGTGGATACAGAGGCAAGGCAGCATTGCCAACTTGGCGTTATAAAGCTGAAAGAAAAATAGTGCGTCCTAGTTTTTCGTTGCAAGAATACAAATTGTTGTACACAACAATGAGAAAGTGGATTGCACAGACTAAAAATAAAAATTGGCGCTACACACGAGAGTTGTTGAGAGACTATGTATTGCTGCTTGCAAACAGTGGCATGCGAGTAGGTGAAGCAAACAACTTGCGCGAAAGCGACATAGTCGAGTTTGTTGATGAACTTGGCAGAAAAAATTACATGTTTATGGTCAAAGGCAAGACTGGAAAACGTGTTGTTATTCCTCGTGCAAGCGCAGTGCGTTATGTAGAAAGAACACTAGAACGAAATGCAAAGTGGCAAAGTATTTGGGACAGTGATGTAAACAAAGCAAAAAGAAAAGAAAACAGTGTGCGAACACAAGGCTATGCAGAGATACATTTGAAAGCAGATTGGTTTTTTAGAATGAATGATGGTCGACAACTCATCACACTCATTGACCAATTCAAAGCCATACTAAAGTTGTGTGCACTTGAGAAAAACAGATATGGAGAAGAGTACACGCTGTACAGCTTGAGGCACTTTTATGCAGTACAAATGTTGAGGCGTGGCAAGGTAAGTGTTTTTGATGTGGCACGTAACATGGGTACAAGTGTGCAAATTATTGAGCAGTACTATGGAAAAGATGCAACGCCACTAGTGCTTGCGACTGCGTTAGGTGGATAGTTTTGAATTGTTCGATGAATATTGAAATGTTGCAAACGCACTTGGGACATTTAGACTTGTTGAACATGGCTGACAAGTTTGCAGGCGAAGGCAGCGTGTCTGCTGCGCTACTGAACAACAAGTCTGTTGATTGACGATTGAACTGCATATGAATTGACGTGGAAAGCACAGCAATTGAAAAAATCTACGTCCTTACAGTGACATCAATTGTAAAGTTTGTCTTATACTAAATCATTGCCAAAACAAGGACTAACCAACATGACCAGCCCTAGCGACAACGATAAAAACAAAGATGCTGCAAGTGATGCAAAAGCAAGTGGCACGCGAACAAAAACAGATGCTTACTATGGTATGAACGAAAAAATAGCTGACATTTTTGTTGATGATTTATCGAATCTTTTCAAAAAAGAGCAGTTAGAAAAAATAATACAAGCTGAACATTTTGAAAAAATAAAAAATTTAAGTCAATTACAAAAAATATTAGCTATTACAGCAGTAGTTGTATTGGGTTTAATCTCGCTTGAATTAATGCTTTGGATAACATGGATATCTACTGGCGCATATGTTTTGTTGACAGAAAAACCTTGGGAAGAAAAATCATCAAAAACTTTTATGATTTTTAAAAATCCTACAGGCGAAATAATTGCAGTGAAGCAAGGTTGGTCATGGCCCGCATTCTTATTTTCATGGATTTGGGCGATGGTAAAGCAAATGTGGGTGAGAGGCGTGTTTGTGGGACTATTATGCTTGTTAGTGTATGCAGGCTTCAGTGGTGACGTATATGGAAATTTCGCTGACGCTATATTCACATTCATAAGTATCGTCTTTGGAATTAATGGAAACTTGTGGTGCGAAAAAAAATTATTACGTAGCGGTTTTGAAAAAACGACGACAGTTACTGCAAAAAATATAGAGGAAGCTTTAGTTAACTATCAAAATAACATTGGCAATGATGTTAGAAATAGTAGTGCGCTTTTCGCAAATTCTTCAATCGAGAGTAATGCGCCGAAAAAAATAAATGACGACAAGCAAACTCAAAATAGAAATTTAATGAAATGTGTTGCATGTGGCCATGACATGGGAGTGCTGGCAGAGAAATGCATGAATTGCGGTACTGCGAATCCAAAATTAGTAGTAAAAAGAAAAAATCAAAATAATCAAATCAAAGTTATTTTGGTTGTAGCTGCAGTTATTGGAGCAATCTATTTCGTAGAGGTATATAACTCACCCTACAATAAATGCATGCGAGAAGGTGCTAGCAGTGGCTTATTAAATGAAAAATACTATACGTCTTTGTGCGAGTTAATAAGAATAAAATAATAGAATAGCCATATTAAAAATTAACTTGTGCTAAGAGTGTGATGCGCCCACCTTACCCAATCATGCAATGGGTTTGGGCTTGGCAGTGGTGGAGGGATATGTACGACGAGGCTGCGGCTGTAGCGATTGTGGCTGTGCTTGTGTAGTATCTCGCTGCACAATCGCTGCAGCTGTCTTCTCTGCTGCACTAGCTTGAGTTGGCTTGACTGCAGTTGCTGCTGTGTTGAAGAAATAGAAATAAATTTAAGTTTTTATTATCAAACGCCACAAAATATGTAAAGCTGTCTTAATATCCATTGTTTAAAAATAACAATTAGAAATGTGAAAGCTTCTATCTTTTAAAAAATATATTGAGAAAAAAAAATGAAAAAAATTTATAAATTTTTTTATGATGAAAATAATTACGATACAAAAAAGGCAAAAGAGTGGTTAGTACAATTAGACAACTTGGCACTAATAATTTTGAAAGTTGGATTCTGGATTATGGCAATGTTATGGCTTTGGTCAATTGTTGAAAGTCTTTCTCCTGTTGCAATATCTTTCATAACAGGCGGTTTTGTCAACATGACGAAGTGGATGTTTTTTGGATTTATGTATATCTGCATATGGAGAATGCTTGCATTATCAATGGGCGCATTAATAAGACTTGTTGAGTTAAGTGAAGAAAATAAACAGAAATGAAAAAACTGATGAAAGTTATTTCACTAGTTGATTTCATAAACACGACCCAAACGTGCAATGGGTTTGGGCTTGGCAGTGGTAGAGGGATAAACACGACGAGGCTGAGGCAGTAGTGATTGTTGTTGAACAGACGTATCACCACGCGGCACAATCGCTGCAGCTGTCTTCTCTGCTGCAGTAGCTTGAGTTGGCTTGACTGCAGTTGCTGCTGTGGATTTTGCTACGGGCTTGACAATGGGCTTTGCTGCACGACGCACACGTGGCTTGGCAGCTGTCGCAGCAGCACGTTGTTGCCGCGCAGCTGCCTCTGCTGCAGCTTCAGCTGCAATGGCTGACCATGTGGAGTGTGCCAAAGTAGGGCGTCAAGTTGTTGCTGACTTTGGTGACGTGAGGAATATGGACTTTAAGACTTGGTGGAACTCTCACTCACACTTATTCGCTGAGCCCATATCTACCTACACGATGTACGTTCCCAAAGACGCTAGTGAGATTGCACCATTTGATGATGCAGAGGTCATCAATCTAGTTGTCCCTCTAAATTGGTCAAACGTGGGTATCAAACGCAGATTTGCGCAGATCATTGATGCACTAGTGCTAAAGACGCCCAAAGGTGCACGTGCGCACAAAGTCAGTGATGCCAAGTACAGACTTGGACGCAAATGGAGTCCCGTAGGACTCAAACATGCATACGATGTTTATGTTGCTAGGCAGCAAGCCTTGCAGATAGAGCAAGAGACTGGCGAGCGTACATATTGGGCAGACATAGGAATATTGGCGAATTTACCTTCAGCAAGAGGCGCGAAGTTGCGTGATAAGTCTGGCAATAATGAAATACGCACTAATTTGACAGCTCAAGCTGTACGAAACTACAAACTTGCAGAATCATTTATTGCTGCAAGCGCAACATTTACTTTTCCAAGTCCCATTCCTTCCAAGCAACGTAACTTAAGCGACCAAGCCAATACAGTAGGATTAGTACATAGGGTAAAGTAATATGAATTTCAAATTGATTTGTATTGGAAGAGCATATGAGAATTATTTTTCTATCTGTTGTTCTGCTAACGAGCTGCAGCCTCATTGATGACTCTACTTTTACTCTGTATCGCAGCAGCGTGACTGATCCAACAATGAGAGTTCATATTGCAACGTTTGATACTGACAATAAAGCTGCTTACAACCAAGAAAACTGTGATCTTGCGAGAGATCTTTTTCAAAAACAAGATGGCGTAAAGGTTAAATTTTGGTGCGAGAAAGGTAGGTATAGAAAATAATTAAATTTCATGAAGTTTTGGCATGGTAGTACAATGTTTTTTTATGAAATCAGCAAGTCCAGACTCAGTCATTCAGCCTTAGTTGTAGCATCTGGAAATAGACGACTACTACAGTGTTTACAAATCGTTGCGTCTTTTAATACAAGCTCTTTGCAGTGTGGACACTTGATATGCGTTAACTGCTCGGGTACTTTGGGGATTTTTCTTTTATAAAAATGATATCCAATCAGTCCTATCCCTCCCCAAAAACAGACCTTGCCCCAAAATGAATTTCCCATCAAAATATCGAGACCAGCAACTGCTTCAGAAGGTGCGCTGAAAAACATCTCAAAAAACATATCGGGTGATTGCCATAACGATGGTACGCGTCCATACATAGCGGAAGCGATAACCAACCGAGATATGATTTGGGGAAGGATCAAAAAAACAATTCCTATACAGAGATAAGTCATGTCAATGCCAGCCTTCCATGACCTATAGATATAGAAAAAAAGAAATGCAATGCCTGTTACTAATAGGATTAATTGAACCTGTTGTAATTTCCAAATTAATACAATGATTATGCATGCTACAGCGACTAATAACGATTTTTTTCTTTCGTCTAGATTTGTCCAAAACGTTTTCGCTATATCCCTCTTCGTTGCTCCTTCAGCCGCTACTGCAACTGTATCTTTCCGTATTTGATTAATTTGCTTAACTTCATCTATAAAATCTTTCGTCGCAGCCTTGCCAAGCAGAAAGGCTTTAGTAATCAAGTTTTCAGATTTTTGCACTGTGATATTGATCTTGTCGTTAGCTTCAGAATTTTTTGAGTCATTTTTGACAGATGCTGACTCACTCATAGGATCGCCACTTTTCGCATTAGCTGAATTTTCTTTCTTTTCGTTTTCAGTATTGTTAGTCATGACGCACTATCCTTTTTTGAGCGAGTTGTTTGAGTATATGACGCATTACTTTAATCTTTGTTTTAAATCTCATCACCTTTATCAATCGCCAAATTAAATTTTTTGTTTGCGTCGTTTGCTCGGCAGCATATCAACATTCATTTTGCCACTTAGTGATTTGGCATAAAATCTGTCAATCATTTCTCCACCTGTTCGTGCGTTGCGTTCCAATACAAGCGTATTGATGCTTTCGTCAAATAGCATCCCTTTAATGACTTCAGTAATACGCAATGAATACAAGTTTCTTTTCTCGCCATCTCTGCCCACAACCAATCGTGTGTCCCAAATCAGCTCTTCAATTTTACGCTTTAGTGGCTTTAGTGCGTCATCCCTTTGCTGCTTGTCGTACTTGCGTATAAAAACATAGTTATTATCGCTAACTCTGCTAAGCTAGCTTTTATAATGATCTCGCAACTTGTGATAAACATCAGTTGCTTTAAACATAAAGAGATGAAACTGAAATTTAGTCAACGTAACTCTCTTTGTTTCATTCATGGCCAATCGAATTTCATGGTCTCAACTTTTGCATTTATCAGCCTTTTTGAACATTATAAAAATGGTGCTTAGAGCCCTTGGTTTACTTGGTCAGCAAGGAAATAGATGTAGAAAGGTACTGTTTTTTGAAAAGCACGCTTTTTACAACTTTTGATATATTTTTGAATATGCAAAAACCATTCTTTTCAAAAAACATAATCTCAAACTGACCAAACCACCAAACCAACCAAGTAGACCAAGCAGACCAAACCACCAAACCAACCAAGCTGACCAAGTAGACCAAGTTGACCAAGTGCACCAAACCAACCAAGTAGACCAAGTTGTTTGTTGTAAGAGTGTTTTATGGAAAGGTATGCTTTTCGCATGCTGTTAAGCAGTGTAAAAAGCGTGCTTTTTAATAAACAGCATGTCTTTTAACCAAACCACCAAGTTGACCAAACATCCAAATTAAAAGTACTGTTAAGCTTGATTGTTTTCAGCAATAGCTTTGTTTGACAAATGTTGTACGCATATATTTCGTCTTTGCAACCTATTGTTTTAATTAAGATAAAACTATATCCGTGACAATACAAGCAGTGCCACGGTCAATTGACCTGATTTTTAACCTTATCTTCCAGCCCTAGAGTGAGCACACGTGAAACATGATCTAACTCGCAACACTCTGGCGGCCATTTTGGTTGTTGGTTTGATCGCACTGTGTTTTTGGGTACTCAAGCCCTTTTTGGCTGCAATGGTTTGGGCCACAATGATTGTGGTGGCGACCTGGCCTTGGCTCAAGACCTTGGAGCGGGTTTTTGGCAACCGCAGAGCTCCAGCGGTCTTGGTGATGACGCTCGGCATGCTTTTGCTGCTCGTGATGCCGCTGTCGTGGGCGATTCGAACGATCGCTGAGCGCTCCCATGATTTGATATCCTTTGGTCAGGGCTTGGCGAGCAAAGGAATGCCAGCGCCACCTGAGTGGGTCTCCGACATTCCTTTGGTTGGTGAAAAAATTGCGGCTTTCTGGTTGAGTTTTAGCTCTGGTGGGATGAGCGGTTTTATTGATCATGTGTCTCCCTACGCAAGCGAAACAGGTAAATGGTTGTTCGCCCAGTTTGGTGGCTTGGGTGGAATGCTTGTTGAGTTTTTTCTAGTCGTATTGATCGCTGCTATTTTCTACAGTTCGGGTGAGCAGGCTGCCCTCATGGCACGCCGTGTGGGCAGGCGTCTGGCAGGTGAGCGTGGCGAGGGCTCAGTTGTGCTGGCGGGACAGGCGATTCGCGCCGTTGCCCTTGGTGTGGGTGTCACCGCGATTTTGCAGACTGGTTTGGGTGGACTGGGTCTGGTCATTGCCGGCGTACCGTTTGCTGCCGTATTGTCCGCACTCATGTTGATGTTGTGTATCGCTCAGGCCGGGCCGGGATTTGTGTTGTTCCCCGCGGTCGCGTGGATGTATTGGCAAGGCGACAACAATGCTTGGGCGACCTTTTTGCTTGTTTGGAGCGTTTTTGTCACCATAATGGATAATTTTGTACGACCGATGTTGATTCGTCGCGGCGCGGACTTGCCACTTTTGTTGATCTTTGTGGGTGTCATTGGTGGTTTGCTCAGCTTTGGCTTGATCGGTATTTTTGTAGGGCCTGTTGCCTTGGCCGTGACCTATACGCTCGCGCAAGCGTGGGTCGCGGAAGTCCCAGACGATCAGCCGGGCGCATAATCCAACGGGAGTGCCGTGGTGCACTTAATTGTTTCCATGGCAAAGGCAGAGCTGACATCGAGGAGCTCCACGGAGCGGATCAAGCGCTTGTATACGCTGTCATAGCGATCGATGTCAGGCACCACGATTTTGAGCAAATAGTCCGCATCCCCGCTCAAGCGATAGATTTCAACAATCTCGGGAATGCTTGTGGCGCCATCGACGAAGCGTTTCATCCATTTTTCATTATGTTGACTGGTCCGGATCGTGACAAAGGTTGTCAGTCCGAGATTGAGCTTGCGTGCGTCGCATAACGCGACTTGTTTTTTGATGATGCCTTCTTCTTGAAGCTTTTGCAGACGTCGCCAGCAGGGTGTCGGTGTGAGGTTGACAGCGCTTGCGAGGTCAGCCAAAGAAATGCTGGCGTCTTCTTGCATCAGCCTGAGAATTTCGCGATCTTTTTTGTCTATTTGCATCATTTTTCTATTTATATGTAAATTATTAAA
The DNA here is from genome assembly GCA_945897365.1 of Bordetella parapertussis. Classification (GTDB taxonomy): domain Bacteria; phylum Pseudomonadota; class Gammaproteobacteria; order Burkholderiales; family Burkholderiaceae_B; genus Zwartia; species Zwartia parapertussis_A. The sequence goes on from CAMDFD010000007.1 coordinate 36,959, forward strand.
AATAATATCTAATTTTTAATGATTATTTAGATAAATTGCAATTTATTTCTCAAGGTCTGGTTCTATGATGAGAGATCGCATGTATGGATCTTTTGTTATGCAGACCTCGCCAACAGTCCAGTCATTACCCTTAGCCAGTGTAGCGATCACAGTCGGGGCGCATGCGCAACCCGAGTCCTTGCTCGAGCTTGAAGTCCCAGGCTTGGCGGAGTCGATTCGGCAAGCATGTCTAGGCGAGGCAGACCTCGTGCCATACCGTGTTCGTCAGGCCCTGAATCAAGCGCTGGATCGTGCGTCGACTGACCGATTGGTCAACACCATCATGTCGATGCCTTATTCGGCTCAAACCTACACGCGACACCTGCTGTATGCCGATCCCGCGGGGATGTTTACCGTCGTGGCGTTACGCTGGGATCCGACGCAGGGCAGTCCGGTGCATGCGCACTTCACGTGGTGTGCCTATCGCGTCTTGAGCGGGGTCTTGTCTGAAAGTCATTTTGAGTACGATCGAGCTGCTGAACAGGCTTATTTGTTCAATCGCGTCAAGCGTGCGGCAGGTCAGAGTGTCTGTGGTCATGGTGGAATGGACTTTATCCATCGCCTTCATAACGAAGGCGATAAAACGGTTGTATCGATTCATGTGTATGGGATTGATGCTGCGCGTATGAGTACGCATGTCAACCGCATGATGACAGTCTCGCTCAGAGCAGAAACACCGTCGCAAGCCCCAGAAAAATAAAGAAACCCAGCGAATCCGTTGCAAAGGTTAGCAGCACCGAGGACCCCATCGCAGGGTCCTTTCCAAAACGGGTTCGTACGATCGGGACGAGAACACCGATCATGGCACCAATCAGCATATTGCAGATCATGGCGGCCATCATCACGAGCGCAATCGCGATCGAACTAGAAATCGCCCAGGCAAACACCGCGGCGATCGCACTGCCGACAAGACCCACCATGAAGGTCACAAGCAATTCGCGTTTAAAGAGTTGCCAGACATTGTTGTCCGTGATTCGACCCACTGCCAACGCACGAATGATCAAGGTCATGGTTTGGTTGCCGGAGTTACCGCCAATCCCCGCGACGATCGACATCAGGAAAGCGAGCACGACAATGGTACTGACCGTGTCTTCGAAGCGCGAAGCGATAAAAGATGCTGTGGCGGCCGTGCAGAGATTCAATAGCAACCAGGGCGCACGATTGCGCAGCGCACGGCTCACGGGGGCGAAAATATCCTCGTCTTGCATACCCGCGCGTGAAAGTGCCTGTTCATCCGAGTCCTCGCGGATCACGTCCACGACCTCAGCGATCGTGACACGACCAATCAGACGACCAAGATCATCTACCACGGGCGCGGACACTAAGTCATAGCGTTCGAATGCGCCGGCGGCCTCTGCATCGGCATCCAGAGGGCTGAGCGACAAGTAGTCCGTGCTCATCACGTCACTCACCTGCGCGTCCGGCTCGTTGACGAGCAGTGATGACAGGCTGAGCGTACCAAGAAGCTTGTCTTGACGATTGACGACAAAAATTTGATCCGTATGGTCTGGGAGCTCGGGCAGGCGTCTGAGGTAGCGCAGAACCACCTCGAGTGAGACGTCTTCGCGAACACGGACCATTTCAAAGTCCATGATGCCGCCGACACTGTCGTCGGGATAGCCCATGGCCTCGATGAGACGGGCGCGCTCTTCGTCAGTCAGGCCTTTTTGAACCTCGGCCACTACATCGGGGGGTAAGTCAGGCGCAAGGTCTGCGAGCTCGTCCGCGTCCATGTTCTCGGTGGCGGCGACCAGATCTTGACGATCCATGGTCTTGATGAGCGACTCACGCACCCAGTCATCGACTTCGAGTAGCACATCGGCGTCATGTTCAGCCCCCACCAGACGCCAGATCATCTGACGCTCGATGTTTGGAACTGAGCCTAGGATAAAAGCGATATCTGCAGGGTGTAGATCATTGACCAGCGCAGATAACTCGGCTTCGTGCTGACGATGAAGGAGATTTTCAACGAGTTCGGCCCGGTGGTCGCCATCCTCTTGGCGATGTACCAGGTTTTCGACTAACTCGTGACGATGTAATAGTTCCTGAACTTTGGCAAGCGCAAGCTGAGCGTCCTCGGGATCAAGGCGCCTGACTAATGCTGCTGGATCGACAGGTGTTTGCGTCATGCGGATACACCATAGTTGTTCAGGTGACGAGCTTCACTAAGGCGTAGCCGCCGAATGCAAGCAGTATAAACAGGATCACGCCCAGTACTACGACACGCGGGCCCGCATCACGGATTTGTGTAAAGCGTGTTTGGATACCGAGTGCAGTCATGGCCATCGTCAAAACGAAAATATCGAGCGCGCGCAAGGCTTGTAACACTGCTGGAGGGATGATGTTTGCGGAGTTGATCAGGGCGAGGACTAAAAAGCCGATGGCGAACCAAGGGATGGGCAGTTTGGGACGTGGTGCACCCGCCTCGGCGTTGGCAATGGCGACGCGTTGAAGCCAGAGGCCCAGAATGATCAGCACTGGAACAAGCAAGGCGACACGTGTCATTTTTACAATCGTGGCCACCTCGGTCGTGGCGGCATCGATGTTGCTGGCCGAGGCGACGACTTGAGCGACCTCATGGACTGAGCCGCCAAGAAAAATACCAAAGGCGCGAGGATCCATATCAAACCAACCCGCCTGATACAAAAGCGGGTAGAGGAACATTGAGATCGTGCCAAAGAGCACGACGGTCGCAACTGCGACTGAAGCTTTGTGCGGGGCAGATTTAAGGGTGGATTCGAACGCTAGCACCGCGGCGGCACCACACACCGCGCTGCCGGCTGAAGTCAGCATCGCCGTGTCACGATCGAGCTTGAGAAGTTTGGTGCCGATGAGCGTACCCAGAATCAAAACACCTCCAACGATACCCACTGAAACAACCAGTCCCGGTAGTCCGACCTCGATAATTTGTTGGATGCTGATGTTCAATCCATAAAAGGCGACGGCGACGCGGAGCATGCGTTTTGCCGTAAATTGAACACCGACACTCCATTCCGCTGGCATGGAGCCGCGCAGGAAATTGCCATACAGCATGCCACAGACGATACCGACAACCAGGGGGCTAAAGCCGAGAGATTTGACGAAAGCAATGCCAGCGAGTTGCGTGACCGCCGCAGCCATCAAGCCAACGAACAGAACGCCATTAAATCTGTCACGCCAAGGTGACAGGGTTGCTTTGGTGGGATGAGACATACCTATCCGGCAGACTAGTTGAGAATGATCGTGATACTAACCCGATAACTCGACCCAAACCAAGAGATCCTTTTAGCGCGCTTTGGAAAACCAGTTTTCAGCGATGTTGACCCAATAGGTTGCGCCCAAAGGTAATAGCGCATCGTTGAAGTCGTAGGAGCCATTGTGGAGCATGCAGGGGCCGAGGCCATGTCCAGCATCCCGATGCTCTCCTAAACCATTGCCAATCCATACGTAGCACCCGGGAACCTCTTGCAACATAAAGGCAAAATCCTCGGCGCCCATGGTGGGTGTGACGTGGTCATCGACTTGGTCAGCACCCACGATTTCGCGCAGTACGTCCGCGCAAAACGCAGACTCAACAGGATGATTGATCGTTGGGGGGTATTTGCGTACAAAGCTGAAATCCGCTTGGGCGCCCATCGCCGCTGCAGAGTGCTCGATGACCTCACCCATGCGTTGTTCAATCATATCCAACGTTTCGACGCTAAAAGTTCTAACCGTGCCACGCATTTCGGCTTCGGTTGGAATGACGTTGTCCGCGCTGCCTGCGTGAATCTGGGTAATGCTTAACACTGCGGCTTCGAGCGGGTGACGGTTGCGTGTCACGATGCTTTGCAGGGCCTGCGCGATATGCACTGCGGTCATGACGGGGTCTACGCCGAGGTGGGGCATGCCACCGTGCGCGCCTTTGCCGCGAACGATAATGCGAAACTGATTACTCGAGGCCATGATGGGGCCAGCGGTGAGACCAAAGTGACCGACGGGTAGACCCGGCCAGTTATGCATTCCAAAGACGGCTTGCATGGGAAATTTTTCAAACAAGCCATCTTCCATCATGCGTTTGGCGCCTGCTCCGCCTTCTTCGGCAGGTTGAAAAATGACGTAAACAGTGCCATCGAAATTCTTATGCTCAGCCAAGTAGCGGGCCGCACTCAGCAGCATGGCCGTGTGACCGTCGTGGCCACAACCATGCATTTTGCCGGGATGTTGGCTGGCGTGCTCAAAGGTATTGAGCTCTTGCATCGGAAGCGCATCGAGGTCAGCGCGTAAACCAATCGCGCGGGTGCCGGGCGTACGACCTTGGATGATGCCGACGACGCCCGTACCACCTAGGCCACGATGAATCGGGATACCCCATTTTTGGAGCATTTCAGCCACAACGTCGGCGGTGCGCTTTTCCTCATAGCAAAGCTCTGGATGCGCGTGGAGATCGCGGCGAATTGCCTGAATTTCGGACTGCCAATTGAGAAAGGGCTCTAGAAGTTTCATGCAAATCACTTTAAATGAGTATGTCTAACAGTATTATCAATCCAAATTGTTGTCACGACTGAATAACCCTCACCCTAAATCCGACTATGCCATTTCCTTGGATAAACAACTACCCTGCGGGTGTGCCTGCTGAGATTCCGACCCATGACTATGTCTCCTTGGTCGATTTACTAGATCGCGCGTGTAAAAAGCATGCCCAGCGGACCGTGGCGAGCTCTTTTGGTGTGACGCTGAGCTATCAAGATCTTGACCGGCATGCCCAGGCATTTGCGGGATGGTTGCATGCGCAGGCCTTGCCTCCGGGCTCGCGTGTCGCCCTCATGATGCCCAATGTCATGCCTTACCTCGTGGCGTTGTTGGGAACCCTGCGTGCGGGGCATGTGATCGTCAATATCAATCCGCTCTGTACGCCTCGAGAGTTGTCCATCCAACTGAGGGATAGCGGTGCATGCACCATTGTGGTGCTTGAAAGCGTTGCGCGCACAGTGGAGCAAGTCACGGACTGTCCTGCGCTAAAACACCGAGTGGTGGTGGCACCCGGCGCCATGCTTGGGTTTTTAAAGGGCAATTTAGTCACGCTAGGTGCGCGCCATGTGCGCAAGCTGGGTCCAGAAAAATCACTGCCAGGTGCCTGGTCCTGGGACGCCGTGCTCAAGCGCGGTCAACAGCAACAGTGGGTGCGGCCGGTCTTGAGTCTGAATGACTTGGCCGCGCTGCAATATACCGGCGGGACGACAGGGCAGCCCAAAGGGGCGATGCTGACACACGGTAATTTGGTCGCCAACGTCTTGCAGGTCGAAGCTGTGGCCAGGCCAGCGCTGCATGATTTGTTGGACGGCCCCCTGACCATGCTGACGGCGCTGCCCCTCTATCACGTGTTCGCGATGACAGTATGCGGGTTTTATGCGATCCATGCGGGAATGAAAAGCGTGCTGGTCATCAATCCCCGAGATCGTGCCTCTTTGATTGCTGCATGCCGCAAAGAGCCGCCTCATGTGCTGCCAGGCATCAACACTTTGTTCAACGCACTGGCCCATGATGAGCAGTTTGCCAAACTGGATTTTTCGTCCTTGCGCCTGGCTTTTGGTGGAGGCATGGCCATACAGCGCGCTGTGGCCGAGCGCTGGCGCAACGTCACAGGACGCCCATTGATTGAGGGCTATGGTTTATCGGAAACGTCTCCTGTTATCGCCGCGAATCCTACCAACGCGACTGCGTACTCGGGTAGCGTCGGCTTGCCTGTGCCCTCCACTGAGATTTGTATTGTGGACGAGCAAGGACAGCGTCTTACCTTAGGTGATGAGGGAGAAATCGCGGTACGAGGCCCTCAAGTGATGCGCGGTTATTGGCAGGCGCCTTTGGAAACTGCCGCAGTCATGACGTCCGAGGGCTTTTTGCGAACAGGCGATATTGGAAGGATGGACGCGCAAGGCTATGTCTATATTTTGGATCGCAAAAAAGACATGATTTTGGTTTCAGGATTTAACGTGTACCCCAGTGAAATCGAAGCGGTCGTGACCGAGCTGCCAGAGGTGCTTGAATGCGCCGCGGTGGGTGTCTCTGATGCGCACTCGGGTGAGCTGGTGAAATTGTTCGTGGTGCGACGCGACCCCCTATTGGATGAGGTAAAGATTCACACCTGGTGTCAGCAGCATTTGAGCCGTTATAAGTGTCCTAAAGTCATCGAGTTTAAGGATGAGTTACCCAAGAGTCCGGTGGGCAAAATTTTGCGTCGCGCGCTCCGGGACGCCTAACAATGTTGTTCGCCCGTTTGGGGTTGCCAGAGAACTGGCGCGCGCGCGCCCAATACACTTTATTAGAAAGTGATTTTGGCGATGGGGTGTCGTTTATTAGATTGTGGGAGCGTTGGAGGCAAGAGTCGACACGTCCCGCGCGCTTGCATGTTGTGGCCCTGAGTCCCTCTCTCGTCGAGGCGCCTGTGTTGCGCGCTCGGTTACGCGCGCAAACACCACCCGAAGCGCATGACTTGGTTGAGCAGTTGGTGCGACAGTGGCCGTTAAGCATGCCTGGGACGCACCGTCTGGACTTTGAGGAACTCGCCGTGACGCTCACACTTGCCGTGGGTCCCGTCGAGCGCACATTGCCAGGATTGGCGGCGGTGGTGGATGCGGTGTTGTTCAGTGACCGCGCAGAGAGCTCACAAGGACCGCTTGCTTCGTGTTGGCAGGCCTCGCTGCAGCGTTTGGCGCGCGACCCCGCGCGCTTATGGCTTGTGCTTGCGGATGGACAGAGCGTGCAAGGATGTCTGACGGGGTCGATAGCTTCTGCAGAAAATATCCACGCAGCGACGCAACGCATGGTGCATCAGCCTGAAGTGAAAAATGAGGATCGACACGCTCTTGTGGTGGGAGCGGGTATTGCTGGCGCGAGTGTGGCTCATGCTCTTGCCTTAAGAGGTTGGCGAGTGCAAGTACTGGATGTCGGTTATCGTCGCGCCCAGGTGCACGGTGGGCATTTAGTCGCGGCTTTAACACCCATGGTCTCGCGCGATGACGATGTACGCGCGAGGTTGTCGCGTGCGGGAAGCCTGCGTGCGCAGGCGCGTTGGTCGCACGTGAGCCAAGAGGTGCTGTGGCGTTGCGGCGCATTACAGCTTGAGCGTGTGAGCGGTCGTGTGGTTGATCTGGCACATGTGCTTGAAGGGCTCGCATTGCCTGAGCAGTGGGTGCGTTATGTGTCGTGCGCGCAAGCAAGTGACATCGCGGGTGTGTCATTGACGCGCGGGGGGCTTTATTTTCCAAGCGCGGCTCGCATTAGACCCGAGCGACTCATTGAGGCATTGCTTCAGTCACCGGGTATTGAGCGCGTGGACGCGCAGGTGGATCAGGTCAAGAGGGTCAACGGTCAATGGCATGTTCTGGATGTATCGGGAGAGGTCAGGGCCCAAGCACCGCAGGTGATCCTGGCGAGTGCGTTTGGAACGCAAGCGCTGTTGGAAAAGAGCGGGCTACTCAACCATCATGCGCGAATCTCCGCGATGCATCAGCTTGGAGGCGAGATTACCCTGATGCCCGAGCAGTTGTTGGCCGGTGGGCCTCGCTGTATTGTTTCCGGGGATGGCTATGTGTTGCCCTCTCTAGACGGTTTGTGCGCCGTGGGGAGCAGCTATGTGCATGGCGCCGAGCGGATCGAACCAAGCCTAGAGGGTGCGCAGGGCAACGTCGTCCGTGCGGCAGGGCTCCTCGGGCTCGCTGGCTTGACCGAGTTGACTGGGTTGACAGACTTGGCGGCTATGCCAAGTTGGGCAGGTTGGCGGGCTGTTTTGCCGGGTCGCCTGCCAGCGATCGGCCCCGTGGCGCAGACAGAGGGCCTTTGGGTGGCGACGGGTTTTGCTTCGCGAGGCTTGACTTGGGCGAGTTTAGCGGGGGATCTGATTGCCGGGGCCTTAAGTGGCGAGCCCTTGGCCTTGGAACGGGATATAATGGACAAAATTAGTCAAACTTAGACAAAATCCAAAATAGCGCCCTTAGTCGCTTTTTCTTACGCGCTGAACATGCACCTTGAAACGCTAAAACTTGTCGATTCGTTACCTTCGAGGGTCGTATTCGACGCGGGTGCGGGGATGAAGCTTGTTGTTGAGCCTCATGCTCCCGGTGTATTTCGAATCCGCTGTGGACTTCCCGAGGCCGTCGCTGCAGATATTTTGCCTGGCGTTCGAGCGCGCGCGCATGCGGAGGTTTTGTTGGCACGTCCGGAGGCGATTGGTGAGGCGATTCTGGAGCCTCTGACTGGCGGCGTAAAAGGTTGGCGCTTAGTTCAAGGCGACACCGTACTCGATATTTCAGTCAACCCCTTCAAAATCGACGTGCAGCGTTTAGGTAAAAAAGCCCTGTCGTTGGCCACGAGTGGTATCGCCCTCCAAGAGGCTTTATGGACGGTCGGTTTTGAGCTTGCCCCCAAAGAAAAGATTTTCGGTTTAGGCGAGACCTCTGGTGACCTCGATCGCCGCTCGGAAACAATTATTTCTGACGCACCCGAGCATCGTGCGCTACCTCTGGCCTGGGGTCCTTCGGGTTGGGGTGTTTATGTCAATACGCTTTCGCGCGTCGAACATGATTTGGGTGCTGAGTCGCCCTCTCATTACATGATCGCGATCGAAGACAAAACGCTCGATCTATTTTTGTTTGCCGCCGAACCTGCTGAAATTTTGAATCAGTACACGCAGTTGACCGGTCGTGCTGGACAGCCTTCGTTGTGGTCGATGGGTGTTTGGGTCGAACAGCACGACACACTGAGCGCTGCCCAAACGGCCGAGTTGATCGCCGAATTTCGCAAGCAACAGTTCGCAGTGGATGGTGTGCTGTTGTTGCCGCCTTCTGCCTGGACCTACCAGGACTCCAAGCTTTTACCCGAGTGGGATGCCGAGCGTTTTCCGAGTCCCAAGCAATCCATTGATGCATTCGTCAAAAAAGCGACGCACCTAGGTTTGCATACACTGCCAGCCGTGGTGATCGATACGACAACGTTTGCTGAGCTCGAGGACCGTGGTTGGCTGCTTTGCAATGAAAGTGGCGAGGCCCATGTTTTTCCCGGTGTGGCCGCAACAGCGGGCAAATCCTTCGCACTGCTGGATCTGACGCATCGCGATGTATTAAATACTTGGTCAGAGCGTCATCGTCATCTCGCCGAAGAGGGTGTGGGGGCGACGGCTTGTGATGTTCAGTTTGACATCCCCGACAATGTCGTCGCGCGCGGCGGTGAGAGCGGCGCAGTGCTTCGTTCGCTTTATCCTGCTTTGGCTCGGCGCGCATTGTTTGACGCAGCTGCGGGTCATAAAGTGCCGCCCGAAGGGATTGTTTTTAGTTCGGATTTATTTCCCGGCGCGCAGAGATTGTTATGGCAAAGCGCACCGCGTGTGCCCAATACCTGGGCAGGTCTTCAGCAGACCTTGCGCTCGGCACTCGCGATTGGTGCGAGTGGCTTACCCGTTCAGATGCACGCACTCGGCAACGCCTTGGCTCCCGTGGACACCATGACGCCAGAGCTGTATTTACGCTGGTTGGGCATGGCTGTTTTTTCCAGTAATTTCTCTTTCCAAGCGCATCCACAGCTTGTGCCGACGGCGTTCGACGAGGCCACCCGCGCCCATATCCAAACTTGGTTGCAATGGCGTTATCGTTTGATCCCCTATGTGCTGGGCGCTATCGAAGATGCCGCCCGGACTGGTTTGCCCGTGCAGCGGTCGATGGCACTGTCTTTTCCATCCGATAAAGAAGTGCAACGCTGGGATACGCAATACCTGCTCGGGCCTGCCGTGCTGGTGGCACCCGCCATGCAGCCAGGCCAAGATATTCAGGTGTATTTGCCAGCGGGCGAAGCTTGGTGGGATCTCAACACCGGCTGGCGTTACGAAGGCGGCTCTGTGCTGACCGTCACCTGTGGCCTGGGCGCCTTGCCCGTGTTTGGTCGCGAAGGTCACATGCTTTGCTTGGGACCGACTGCCAAGCACACTGGTGAGTTTAATTCAGCCCGTATTCTGGACGAGGTCTGGATGTTTGGTATGCCCGTTCACAATCCCGTCGTGATGCGCAATAAAATCCGCGTCATGCAAATGCAGGGATCAAGTTATATCAAAGGGCTCGAAGGCTTGAAAATTTCTCCTTCTGAGGGACTTGAGGTCAAGCGTCGCGGCGCCGAAGTCCGCATCTCGCGCGCACGCTAGTACTTACTTTTTAACCTCTTGCCATAAGCGCTTTCTTGGTGTCTGATGGGTTTCAATGTTTTCATTTGGAGCCCATAGACATGTCGACTATCCCCAGCGCTGATTCCCACGCACTTTACGCTCAAACCGTCACAGAGACTTCCGCACGTATCGCGCGCGGTGAAGTCACGCACGCGCAGGTACTAGAGTCACAACTCGGTCGTATTGCGGCGCGTGAGTCTTCTGTGCATGCTTTTAAATGGCACGATGCAGATCATGTTCGGGCGCAATTAGCCGCGGAGTCATCGCGCTCAGAAAAATTGCCCCTCGCGGGTATCGCGATTGGTATCAAAGACATCATCGATACGGACGACATGCCAACCGAGTATGGCTCGGCTGCATTTGTGGATAACCGTCCCGCCAAGGATGCGGCAATCGTGACACAGTTGAAGGCTGCCGGCGCTTTGATGATGGGGAAAACGGTCACCACTGAGTTTGCGAGTCAATTTGCGGGTGCAACCGTCAATCCACACAATTTTGCGCATACACCCGGCGGGTCATCGAGCGGTTCGGCCGCCGCGGTTGCCGATGGCATGGTGGGTTTGGCTTTAGGGACACAGACTGCGGGCTCGACGATTCGTCCGGCTGCCTATTGTGGCATCGTGGGTTTTAAAGCAACACGTGGAAAAATTCCGCTCGAAGGTGTCAATCCCTTGGCGTTTACGTTGGATACGATGGGCTGGTTTGGGCGGTCGGTCGATGACGTGAAACTGTTGGCCTCGGTGTTGTTGGGTGCATCCAATTCGGCAGAAAAATCAGGTACGCTGCGTTTGGGCTGGTATCCGGGCCCAGAGGCCGCGCAGGCTGATGCCGATGCAGTGCAAGCGCTTGAGCGCGCTCGAGCGTTGTTGCGCGCGAACGGTATCGAACTTGTCGATGTTGAACTACCAGCCAAAGATTTTATTGCTCTGGGCGAATCAAACCGCATCATCATGAGCTACGAGATGAGTCGTTTCTACGAAAAGCTTTACCGCAACAAAGCGCCGCTGGGAGATTTGACGGTGGCGATGATCGAGTTTGGCTTACAGCTCAGTGCTACGCAGTTTGATGCCGAGCGTGAGCATGCAGAACGATGCCGTCAGATGTTCACGCAAGCGGCCAAAGGTCTCGATGCGGTGTTGACACTCGCCTCTCCAGGAGAGGCGCCGCTCAAGAAAAATGGTACGGGTTCACCAATGTTTAATCGAACCTGGACAACGATCGGCGTACCTTGCTTGGGCTTGCCTTTTGGCAAGGGTGGCCAGGGGCTCCCGCTTGCTGTTCAGCTTGTTGCTGTCGAAGGACAGGACCATCAGTTATTGGCCCTTGGTGGAAAAATTGAGGCTTTGTTAGCCAAGGCTTAGCTCGTTTGACAGTCGTATCTGAAAAAGTCATAATGTCGGGCTTGGGGCTGGTAGCTCAGTTGGTTAGAGCAGCGGACTTTTAATCCGTTGGTCGCGAGTTCGAGTCTCGCCCAGCCCACCATTAAAACGCTCTAGAAAAAATGACTTACGTAAAAGTGAGTCATTTTTTTTGTCTAAAAATCCACCTGCACACCGCCTAGGCACTGCTTGCTGCTGATGGCGATCGCCCAAAACTAACTCTTGTGATTGCGTGAGTTTTCGAAGTTTAACCGTTAACAATTCGTGCTAATTTGACACTTAGTCAGACCCTTGTGCGTGAGCCGGTCGCTAGCAAGAAAACCATTGATCATGAAACCTGTGACGAAGCAACAGACCCTCTTCTCATCCCTGAGCGAGAAGTCATTCACAACTCAACATACACGGCTCATACACAGCTATATATTTGACTTAATCAGAATCACGGTAATTTCGGCCGCTTTTAGCCCCGTATTGCAAATAAACGTTAGGAATGGATATGCCTCGCTTATCTAATCGCTCTTTCTTTAAGGCAATTTGATAACTTTCAGAATGAATGGGCCGTATTTCTGCTCTATCATTAGATTTAAGAATATCAAGAGCAAGAGTTATTGCTAATTCACCCTCTTCTTCATAGGAGGGATAAAAACTTACAGCCCCCCCATTTTTTACAAAAGAACCATCCAAACCAATAGGTAGTGGAGTTGAGTTGGCTTCAATCCAGGGAATAAATTGATCCCCGCTTAAAAGAGGCATACCTGAATCGCATTCTTCTTGCAATTGTTGAGTAGGCAGTATTAATAGGCCATCGATTTTAGGTGGCAATTGGCGAATGAATTGTTTCCAATCCTTAAAACAGCTTGATAGAAGCTTACCTTTTATCTCAATATTGTGAGAGTGGGATTGTTCTAGTTGATGAATACGCACTTGATTAGAGGGAGTATCAGCCCCAATAATGGATACAAAAACTTTTTGGCGTTGCCCAGTTTTCGATAAAAACTCTTCAATACCAAGATAGGGCATGCGACGGATCACACCAATTACGTTAGAGTGTTTTTGATAGCCAATATCAGGTAGCTCTGAATCAACTGCAACAGGAATTATCCACATATTCGGACTAAATTTCTCCATACGTTTTGCTAACAACCTATTGGCATCAAAGCCAACGGCAATCAGTACGTTAGGATCAAAATGATTAATGAAGCTTAATGCCTCATTATCTCGCCTGATCACTTGCTCTGAATTAGATGTTGTATTGATCCTCATATAGTGAGTCAGGACAGAAACAGGCATACGGTTGCCAGCGATTGATGCATCCGCACCCTGTTTGACATATTGTGAAATCTGATTGTTCTGACTATATGAAGAAAGTATAAGGATGCGTGGTTTTGTTACCCTAAGGGTCACTAAAAAAATTAAAAAAATGAGTAAGAAAAATCCTACCCAAAAATATTTTCCTAATTTATTCATACAAGCCCCAAGTAAATCCACCAGGGAATAGAGGCAAAGACCACCAATACACGACCAATATTAAGACACCAGTTATAGATTAGAAATTTACGCTCTGAATAAATACTCAAACCAATGGTTGATCTTGCTTGTAAATATACTGAACTTTGATAACGCAAAAACCAGATATCACTAAAAACAGCACAAACAAATAAACATATCCATGGATGAATATGCTGACTCAAAGAAACGGGTAATAGTATTGCAAAAGAAGTTAGCATTCCTGCCGTTAAAGGAAGGGCCAACCTAATAATCAAGATTGTTGCGCAGGCTGCCAGTAAAAACAACCATAGCTTTCCATCGATAAATTGATACAAATACTGCACAGATCTGGCGAGGGATTGATCTAGTCCTAAATAGCCCATGATATTCATTAAGCTATCGACCCCAAGCAGGAAAAAAATCATAGGCCAATCAGTCAGATTTTTAAAATCAATTTTTGAGTACGCGCCAAACAGCAGAAGTGATATCAAAAGTACGCCAGAAATTACCGATAAATTAATTTGATGGATGGTGTAGGATACGCAAAAAAGAATATATGAAAAAAATATTGCAGCAACCAACTTTTCTGCGGGTTTCATCGGGCCCAAGCATTCTAATTGGCTGGTTAGAATCGCTTCATTAATTGGCACGGTGCTCGAGTTAGAAAAAATTATGCGTATTGATATGAGATGAACCGCCACAATACCGATGATGAAAAATAATGCACAGTACAACCAATAAAATCCCAGAAATTGCTGCTGTAACGACTCGGGTAAAAGTGACACAGCTGTTATATTTGCACTTTTGCTAACAGCTAACATGGGAGAGAAAATCATTGCACCGCCAAAAGTGGCAGCCATTAAGGCAGTCGCATGAGAGCTTTGCTTTCCCAGCTTTAGCCCCGTCACCATATCTCTGAACACGGGAAGCAATAATGAAATTCGATTGTTTCCCGAAGGGGTTACGAAAGATAATAAAAAGCCACTAAATAACAACACAATTTGGTTGGTATAAGCAGATCTTGGCAAAATTTTTATTAAATTCAAAACTAAACGGTAACTGAGTCCTGATTGAGTAATGGCTCCTGTCAGTGCATAAATACCCAGCAAAATAAGTAATGCCGGAGTCGCAAATCCTGCAAGAGCAACATTGGGTGGTGCTAGTCCCGTTAGAATACAAGCCACCATAGCAACTATCGGCGGAATGAACTCATCAACAATTGAAAAGCCCCACATTAGAATTACCGCAGAAATAATAGCGATAAATATGGATGCATAACTAGAGAAACCATTGAACTGAGCAATAAAAAAAAAGGCTATCGGCAGTACTGCTGATAAAAACCAACCTAATTTATCTTTATTTGAGAGCGTAGAGGTTAATTTTTTTTGTACTGTCTCTTTTTTACTCTTTCGCGAACCCACATGACGAGAAAGAGTCAATGCGCCTGTATTTATTGCTAATTTTGGCTTTTGTAACTGTAAATCCAATAATGTCTGCTTGTTAAGTTGCAATAACACTAAATCAGATACGGCGGTGGCGCTGGTAATATAACTCTCTAAGGTCGCCACCTCTTCACCAAAAAATCCACTTTCGTGGGTGAGTTCTTCATTAAATTCATTTGATAGCCGAATACTGCCTGAAATAATGACATATAAAAAATTCGCATCATCTCCAAATTTATAAATAACCGATCGTGCTTGGACATGGCAAATCTCGCCAGTACCAGCTAGCTTAGCTAATTCCTCTTCTGAAAGATCACTAAATATTGCCTCTTCTTTAAGTGCTTGACTAATAGTGCGATTTAGATAGGTCATAAAGTTTACCCTACTGAGACGACCCACCTTATGATTGAATCTTTAGATGTTATATCACGCCTAAAGATGTGCATATGAACCTATTCGAGAGAGATATACGCGGTGCATCATTAGTAATAAACACGTTTAGCTCTTGTGTTGTTCAATCTCTGATGTACTGGTTCAACGATGAGATCATTTCAACTTCGGGGCCATTTTTAAACTTCAGCGCCTTGTTATTACTAGCGAGTCCACAGTCATACGTGACACAAGCCATCCATGCGTTGTAATTAACATTTCTGTTGTATTCGAACATTAGATAAGTGACATAAGAAAACCCGTATTTATCGATGAAAGATACCCAAGTGAAGTTTGTAGCGCTTTGACCCCATTCAGGCATATTGATATTATAATAATAATCAAATTGAGCATAAAATGCAGCGGAACCACCATTACCATTACTAAATTTAACAATAGTTTGGTCGCGCCTATTTTCATTATTGTAGGCTACAACCCAAGGCATACTAGCCGAATAAGTCCTACCCGTACTGCTATATGTATCAGTTTTAACATTGTTATCGTATTCGCGCCATGCACCTCTCACTAAGCCACTTGGCACTAGAACGCCCAAGACATTTGCCGGATCATTTGCGTCTGAAAGGCCTTGACTATTATAGTAATAACGGGCTTTAGAACGACTATTGGCATTAACCTGCCCATTGAAATAACTATTTTTACATTCCGTGACAATATAGTTATCATTTACATTGGAGTTTGGAGCAAACCAACCAGTAATCGCTGGATATTTGACTGTTTCGCTACCAGCTTGCATACAATCCTGCTCTATTATTTTGGCCAACAGTGCTGTATTGAGCCCGTCATATACGTTGAAAAAACCCTCACCGCCAACCACGCTTTTATAGTCGGCCACCATTTGAGTTTGTTGTTGAGTAAATATTTTCTTTATATCCGCAATTGCGCTGGAGTAGGAGTTTACGCCTGGAGGTAATGGGAAATCGTTCGCAACGATTGCCTGTGAAGGCTGCACTACATCCTTGTATTGATTTAAGACTGCATATATATCCTGAAATATTGGTAACAATCCCGATTGAGCGCCTAGCAAGAATGCTGAATTTGATGAAATGATCGCATTGCAATTACCGCGAACTGTGACAAAGTTTTCGTTTGAATTATTGGGTAGCATGCTGCATTTAGCTTTAAGAGCATCAAGGTAGGTGTTGAAATTTGCGTTACCTGTGACGTTGGCAATCACTTGAAGCATTTGCAGGTCTGCAGAGGATCTGTATGGCGAATAAAGTATATCTTTAATCACCAACCCTCCTGCCGCTAGGCCATTATTCCAGCCGCCCTTATTTTGAAAATACTGCACCAATGAAGAGGCGCCATTGTTCTTGAGGAATTGCTGATATTGACTGCCAACAGCGTTTGAGCGAATACGTAAATTTTCGAACTGAACTGTTTGCGCATTTGCTGCAGCGCTAGTAAGAAATGATGTTAAGGCTCCCACATTATTGCCGAGCAAGTCAATGCTAGCTTGTAGGGTGTCCATTTTTGCAAGTATGGTTGTAAATGCTTCAGAAGAAGTTCCACAACCGTCTTGGAAAATTTGTGTCACACCTTGAATAACTCCTCCAATGTAGGGAAACATCCCCCCGACATTCTGCGTCTGACCTAAGAATGTCTGAAACTCATCTGAGCAGCCTTGTGCCTGTTGAGCATGTGCAGATTTGATGACAGAAATAGTTCCACTACGCAAACCATCTAACCAAGCAACCAGTTTTGCGAAAGGTGTTCGTTCAGAGAGTTTGGTATTGGTAGGTAATTCGTTAGCAGATGCAACATCCCAGCTCAACAGTCGTAAACGGATGTCCTCTAAAAATTTAGTTTCTGTTAATGCAGGATTCTTTAATTGCTCCTTGTAAAACATTCCAACTTCTTCAAAGGGGTCTGATGTTCCATCTGGACTTTCATAATTAGTAAAAAAAACGTTCAGTCTAGTGATTAAGTCATGCCAAGTGATGCCATCTTTTGACATTTGCTGGGTTAATAATCGATCAATCAGGTATAACCCTGTACTTAAACTTGTTAGTCTGATCGTTGAGTAACTTGGTAATGCAGATGGAAACTGAAAAGCGCCAAGCATTCGACCATCCGCACCGATATAGCGGACTGTTACGGGCTCATTGACTTCTATTGGTAAGTAAACAAAACAGCCATCACTCGCGCAATTAACATCACTATTAAACAGGACCTGATCGCTCTTCGTGACCACTGTTCCACGGGCGACAGTCAGGTTTCTGGGATTTTCAACTTTGATCGTGGTCTTGACATTTTCAGGGGCTGGCGAGTTGTCAGTTGAACCGCCACAGGCCATCAAAACCAATGAAGTCAGTGACACTAGTATCAATCGAATAGACATGATTTCTCACAGAAATGGTGACCAGATGTGTTTTTGGGACACAAAATAATATAATTTATTTTCATGAAATGCAAGATTTCTGGCCTCTCCAAGCAAGCACTTGTGTCTGCGCGCTGATCACCCGTGTGGATGGCAAAGGGAGATCGGTCTCGATTGCCGATACCTCACGATTGAAGTCATCAATTCACTTGTAGAACCTAAAAGATCTTCCGTCCTGCAGCGGATCTTGGAGAAAGTCTATAGGCCAAACAATCACTGCTTTGTTGCAAGAGTCTCCGCCACAAAGTCAGCCTTCATTGACACTTCTGCATACATATGTTTGCAGGCGCCGGTTCTCTTTTGAAACTTGTTTTATCCTGGAACGCTAAATTTACAGATCAATCCATGGTCGCGGATCGTTCATAAAAATTGCTTGACCCCAACATCATGCATTGGCTCTAATGTGGAATATTGCACACGTAATAACCATAAGGAATATTTAAATGTGCTGGAGTGGTGAAGCATCGTTGGCTCTGGCGGCGGGTGGATTTGTGTTTGCAGGGATAGCGGCCTACAAAAAAGAATCCTACATGCTGTGGTTGCCGCTTGTTTATTTCTCATCGATGGAACTGCTTCAGGGCTTGACCTATTCGGTTATTGACCAATGCAATCTGCCATCAAACCAAATTGCGACTCTGCTTGGGTATTTGCACATTACGTTTCAGCCGTTTTTTATCAACATGCTCGCGATGTATTTCATCCCGGCTATTGTGCGCCATAAAATTCAATGGTGGGTCTATGGCGTTTGCTTTGCCTCAGCCATCTTTATGTTGTTGCAGCTTTACCCCTTTGAATGGGCGGGGCAATGTATTCTTGGGTATTTCTTTTGTTCAGATCAATTGTGTTCCTCCCGCGGGAATTGGCATATTGCCTGGGAAGTTCCCGTCAACGGCATTACTAACCCTATTGCCGCCCATCCATTTTGGGGATATGTCTTAACGGGATATCCGACCTATAAGATTGCGGTGTTCTTTATGCCGTTGCTCTATGGGTCATGGCGCTTGACGCTCTATCACTTTTTGATCGGTCCCAGCTTGTCCATGGCCCTCACCACCAACATGAATGAAGTCGCAGCAATTTGGTGTTTGTTATCGATTGGGATTATAGCGGTGGTGATAAAAACTCCGATACGTAGATATATGTTCGTACAAAATTGGCCGTTATGGCGGTTTATTTTGAGACGATCTGACTATCCGTTTTCAAGTGATTTGAAGTTGAAGTAGATACGATTTTTATTAAAGAAAATTTTCTTTGTCAATGGTCTTAAACTGACAGTTGTTCAAAAAATGATGATTAATAATACAGTCATGAATCGCAGGTACCACGGGTTAGATATCCTAAGATCATTAGCCTTAATTTTGGGTTTGTTTTTTCATGCGTCAATCCCGTTTACTGAAATTCCAATACCACTTTGGATTATCCATTATGAGAGTAAGAGCTGGGTGTATGACACCATATTGATGGGAACGCATTCATTTAGGATGCCATTGTTTTTTATTCTTGCTGGTTTTTTTAGTGCCTTGTTATATCGTAAATTAAGTACGAAAAATTACCTCATCGGAAGAACAAAAAAAATTGTATTTCCTTTTATTGCATCCATGATCGTTTTGACACCTTTAATGATCATCCAGTATATCTGGGTTGGTTTCGTGACCAATCCATGGGAAACAGGTAATCAATTTCATTGGAAAAACTATCCAGTCTTTCATTTATGGTTTTTAGAAATTTTGATAATTATTACTGTTCTAGTGATGAGCTTTATCGTATCGATCAAATATTTTTTTCCAAATACACATGACTATCTGCAACGCCTTTTAGAGGCTGATTCAAATAAAAATCAACTTATATGGAATGCCTTGTATTTGATTTGTCTTGGATTTATAGGCTACTTATCTTGGTCCGATTTTCCTGGAGATCAATTTATGTATGCGTTCACCATTACACAACCAGTAGATAAGATTTTCTTATACCTCATTTTTTTTCTAATAGGTTGGCTTCTGTATCGTAATATCTTTCTTTTTGAGCAGGTGCGGAGATCTGTAAAGATAAACCTTCTAATAGGCAGTGCTGCCTTAATTTTTCTACTTTGGGTTCGTTATTGGTTGTTTGTGAACAAGGATGAGCAATTTATTATGCTGGGTATATTAGGCAATATTGCCGTTCCAATAGCCGCCGTTTTTTTGAGCTTGGGATTATTTGGTTTCTTTACGCATGAAAAATTTAAACCGTCTGCAATTGTTAATTATTTAGTCAACGCGTCTTACTGGATTTATTTGATTCATGTGCCAATTATTTTGTACGTACAAGTCCTAATTTCAGATTGGCAAATAAATTCATTTATAAAATATGTCTTCATTATTGCTGTTACTTTTATGATTTCTTGTTTTACCTATAGCACTTATATCATTGCAAAAAAGTTATTTTTCAAAAGAAAATTTACTACAAATAAGAGTCGCCCATGAGCACAAAAACATTTTCAAAAATAACAAAATTTACGCAAATAAAGTTTCTGTTATCGGCATTAATGAAAGGTACGCCTAACCTTGTTTCGAGTACCAATAGTTTTATTTCGCTATATGACGCTACTGATCAAACATTTATTCTTCCCCAGCCGAATACAACCTGGAAGAATGCCGTTTTTACGGCAAATGCTAATTTAGTAAAAGAACTAGATGATGACAGTAGGTTTGATAAATATATCTTTAATTCTTTTGAGCTTCTGCTAGGCGACTCTCTATTTTCGGCATGGTCACACGAGGATATATGGTTACAAAGTAATAGGATTGTGTCTAGCGGGCTCGCTGGACAGCATCTAAAGAAGTATTGTTCTGGTATTAATGCTGTCTCGAACAATCTGTGCACCAAATTACGCTACGGTCAGCCATCTGATGAATATGTTTTGATTGGGGAGGAAGTTAATAAGGCTATATGGGATATTGCAGGTGTAGCAACCTTGAGTGAAAATTTTGGCGCCTTGTTTAAGAGCGAGCACTCGGAGTTAATGCAAGCATTTGAAGATGGTTTGCTGATGGCAATACAATATAGTAATGAACCCGAATTTGTCAAAAAGTTACGCTTCATTCGTAATAGAAAAATGAATGCAAATTTGACGACAGTGAGGTCATATGTCAAAGAGAAAATCGCCAATAGACTAGCAGATGATCGAAAAGAAGATTACTTTGATTTTCTGAGCTTCATGCTCAAAACACGCGATCCAATTTCAGAAAAAAAATTATCTAACGCAACAATTTCGAATCAAATTATTGCACTGATTTTGGGGATTCACGAAACTTCGCGCTTGGCAAGTGAGTGGATCTTGTATTACTTATGTGTTGATAGAGATTTACTTCAACAGGCCTATGCTGAAGTGGATAGCCTATTTCCTGATCCGAATGAGCAAATTACTCATGAAAAGATCAATCAACTAGATTTATTGCCTCGTATATTTAAGGAAGTTGAGCGTATTAGCCCTTCTTTTGGGGTTGTCATGAGATATGCACTTGAGGATACTAAGGTGCTAGATGGTATAGACGTTAAAAAGGGAACCCTTTTTTACTTACCGCTATATGCTATACACAATAATCCGAAGTACTGGAAAAATCCCTCTAAATTTGATCCTGATCGCTTCTTGCCAGAAGCAGAAGCTCAAATCACTCCAGGGTCCTATCTTCCTTTTGGCCTTGGCAAGCGGTCTTGCATTGGAAGAGGTTTTGCATTTCTTGAGGTGATGACGATTATTGTCAGTCTCTTGCGTAATTTTGACTTGAGATTGGATCCAAAATATAAGCTCGTGAGTGACTCAACGACTTCGGGTGCTCACCCAAAAAATCTAAAAATTTCCTTTAAAGCCCGCTCAATAAGCCCAAATATCAGGAGTCAAGCTGCTATTGGTATCAATGACGATCATGAGCTCGAAGCGGCTAATCAACCGCAGCCAGAGAGTCAAAAGTGCCCTTTCTCATTTACGGCTGGGCAATCTAAACAGCCAGCGTCAAACTTGCGTGAGATCGATATTGCCTATGGATCAAACGGTGGTTTTGGAAAAACAATTGCCAGAAAATTGGCGCAACAAGCTAGGCAGTATGGATTTGCTCCCAGCATTTTTGAGTTAAATGAATTACCTAATCGCTTACAGAAGAAAAATAAGCTGGTGATCATTACATCAACTTACAACAGTATCCCACCCCTCAATGCGCAAAGATTTGTAGATCTTCTGAATAAAGGGGATCTGGACTTTACTGGTATTGATTGCGCTCTCATCGGTATTGGCGATGTGACGTGGCAAAGTTCTTATATGGCTATACCCCGTCTCGTTGAGAAAAAGGTGATTGATCATGGTGGCAGTTTAATTTTGCCCATGCTTAAGCTAGATGTTTCTAATGATGATCATCAGACTTTTCTAAATAACTGGATGATTCAATTATGGGAGTCTGTTGGGGTAGATGTATCCGAATTACCGCAAAATCAGTTTACTTATGACATTTCAACGGTACCTCAAGCGTCAATAGTCTCGCTTTTTTCTAATATGAAATTTTTTGAGGTACTTGAAAATAAGGAGTTGATTCAGCGAACGCTTTCTGAGTCCGATGATCGATCCACTCGGCATATTATTTTTTCAATTCCGGAGAACTTTAGTTACGAAGCAGGAGATTATGTCTATGTTCTTGCTTATAACTCAAGACCAAAGATCTCTAAAGCTCTGAGGGCATTTGGTCTGAATTCGGAGGAATTAATATCAATAGATTCGCATGATCCACAATCAAGTTGGCTGCCGATAAACTCGCCCGTTACATATTGGTTTTTGTTTATGCGCTATATCGACCTTACTCATACGTTAACGCGGAACGACTTCAAGTTTATGGAGTCGCATGTTGATGGACAGCTCAAGCAATATGCAAAAGAAGTTTTAAGTTTGTCTGAGTCTGAATTTAATGCCCTGATCAGGGACAAAAAAGTCAATTTGATCGACTTTCTTCAGTCTAAATCTTATCCCGAATTTCCGTTTGCTCTCGCTCTAAATATTCTGCATCCTCTCAAGCGTCGTTATTATTCAATATCTTCATCACCATTGGTCAATCCTCGAGAGCTCAGTATCACGGTAGGGGTTTTAAGGAATCCACACTCCTCAGGCAAGGGTGTCTTTAGAGGGATCTCTTCGAATTATCTTGAGTCACTTAATCCAGGAGACTTCATACGCGTTGGAATCCTTCCTTCTCACTTTAGACTGCCTGAAGATTCAGCGACTCCAATGATTTGGGTGGCTGCTGGAACGGGCATTGCTCCATATCGTTCCTTTATTCAATCTAGAGCCTTTCTTAAGGCTCAAGGTCAGCAACTTGGTCAATGCATTTTGATTGCAGGCTGTCGCAAACCTGGCTACGACCAGTTATACGCCCAAGAATGGCTTGAGGCCGAACGCGAAGGCTTAATCAAAGTTTACTGGGCATTTTCTCGAAATATCATTGATGGCGTTCTGCATAAGACCTATGTTCAGGATGTCATAGAAAGTAATAAGACCGAATTGACACAATTAATTCATGAGGGGGCAAACGTGTATGTATGCGGGGATGGCGAAACAATTGGAAAATCAATTCCAATTGCCTTTGGGGAGGAATTATTTACGAGAATAAGAGCAGAAAAAAGACTCCACGAGGATATTTGGGGTGGGAATAAGTAATTATTTGAAGGACAATTGAATGGCAATCTTTAATAATGATTGTCTTACGACAATATTTATATTCTCAATTCATGAAATCTTTTCTGCAAAAAAAATTCTACAACTATTTGTTCAATAAAAAAATAGTTTATAACGTATGTATGGAAGATCCACGAACGGATATGCGTTTGTTTGATCCTACCCCCGAGAGTAATATTTTTGTATTGGCAAGCGGTGGATGTAATGCATTGCACTATGCCCTAGATTCTAATGTTGCTAGTGTTCATTGTGTTGATGCTAATCCTTGTCAAGTCGCATTAGTTAATTTGAAGAAGCAAGTGATCGAGCATGGAAATCATCAAGATCTATGGAAGATGTTCGGTGAAGGCTTACACGAATCGCTTGATTCATCTTATACTCAAAATTATCGACCTGGATTGCCAGAAAAATGCGCAACATATTGGGATAAAAATATAAGAAACTTTCAGGTTAATAGTTCAAATCGAGGATTCCATTATCACACTGGTTGTGGTTTTATTACCCGATGTTTCGAGCTTTTAAATGATACTCATTTAAGACATATTGCTAGATTATTTGAATTGGCAGATAAAAAGGAGCAAATTTTAGTTTATGAGAAATATTTAGAGCCAGTATTTAATAGTGTATTGAGTAAGTTATTGATTAATATCACAACTCGACTTGGCATTCCAAGCCGGCAACTCGGAATGATTAGTCATAAACCATCTGAGGTGATGAAGTTTTTAAATAATCGAATAAAATATACGTTAACCGAACTACCCGCCAAGGAAAATTATTTCTATCATCTTTACATATTTGGAAATTATAGGCGTGATTGCGCACCTGAATATTTAAAAGAATGTAATTTTGAATGTCTTGAAAAGGCGCATCATAAGGTAAAGGTTACGAATGCTTACGTTGCAGATTATCTAAATAGTACGCAGCAATACTTTAGCCACTTCGCTTTACTTGATCATTTAGATTGGTTAGTTCACAATCAGAAATTACTTGAGAATCAATGGCGTGCGATCTTATCCCGTTCCCAACCCGGTACGAAATTACTTATTCGTTCATATTTTTCTGGTTTTGAATGGTTGCCAGATTTTGTAAAAAAGCATGTCGAAATTTCCACAGATATTGATTCATATATTTCAACAGATCGACTTGGTATTTATAATAAAACCCATTTATTATTTGTAAAATAACTGTAAATCTATGGGTACACTTGACACCAAAGAAAATTTAATCAGACATTATAAAAAAGATGCGTTGATTTATGATTTCAATCGACGATTTTTTTTGTTTGGTCGCAATCGTTTGATTAATCAAATAGGAAGAACGTTAAATCCGACTTCCATTCTTGAAATTGGATGTGGCACGGGTGTGAATTTGATTAAATTAAACAAGTTATTTCCGAGCTCTAGCATTACAGGTTTAGATGTTTCGCCGGAAATGTTAAATGTGGCTCGAACAAAAACATCTGGAAATGCAAAAATTACCTTGATAAATGACATGTTTGATCAGCATATGTCCTTACCAACGTTTGACCTGATTTTGTGTTCATACACCGCATCAACGGTACCAAATTTGCCCATTTTTTTAAGCGCAATCGCAACGCATTTAACTAATCATGGCCATTTTGCATGCGTAGATTTCTTTAGCTCTAATAATGGTTTTTTTGAACGCTGGATTTCGCACAGTATACCAATCCGAACACATTTTCCTGAGAAGTTGTTAGATAAATTTTTTGTTAAAAAGCAAATCGAGGTGAGTTCTGCCTATGGCGGGATTTGGAAATATTTCCATTACATCGGTCAAAAAAAATGAATGTTTTGTGCACCTCTGATTGGCATATGGGTATCTATGGTGACCCAAGTGATGCACTAAAACTTAACAATAGTCAGTTATTGGATCTATTAAGCAGATGGGAAGCACAATATGATCTTATTCTTTTTAATGGTGACATACTCGAAGTTCTAAAAAGTGCACGTATTAAGTTCTCACACAACGACCAGGCACAAAGAGTCATAGAAGATCGTCTGCCCGTGATAGAAAAAATAATGTCTCTAAAGAATTATCATTGGATAGTTGGTAACCACGATTATCCGCTTGAACAATTACTCGGGTTACCGCAGTCATTGATTGTTCAATTGGATAATGACTACACGCTAATTGCTGAGCACGGCCATTTACTCAGAGCGCCGTTAGAGCATTATTCGCAATATGCGTGGCATTTCCATTTAATGTATTGCTTGGGTTGGTGGGTAGACAGAATAGGCATGAAATTCTCTGGAGAGCAGTTTTGTGTGGATAATATGATCGCCCAATCCTTGCATGAGTGGCGTCTATCCAAGGCTAAGACAAACCTTTACGAAAAATTAAAAGATCGTGCTGTCAGATTTGCATTTTCTTATGCTAGTTTAAATTCTGACGTGAATTATTCTTCGCTAGACGAGTTTTTCCTAAATAAGGCACAGAAACTGTTTGGCCAAAGAAAAACATTAGTGACTTTTGGACATAGTCATCATCGTAAGACTCAGTATTTTGATAATAACAACGTCTATGTCAATACAGGTAATTTTAGCAACTATAACGGATATAGCACGTCGATTTTTTCAACTGATAAAGGTACGATATCCATAGTTAAGAATCAGTAATTATTCTGGACTTATTTTTTCGATAAGTCCATTAACCGCTAGAGACGCACAGTGTCGAACCTACTCACTCAACGAACACACTCCATGGCATTTATTGTTGGAGTCATGCTCATCGACTCTATTAGCTTTGGTATTACCTTACCGGTCACTCCTCAAATCATCATGACTGTAGGAAAAATAGGGTTGGCGGAGGCTAGCCTTTTATCTGGATATCTTTTTCTTGTTTACGCTTGCGTGCAGTTTTTTTCTTCACCTATTTTAGGGAATTTGGGAGATAAATATGGCCGCCGCCCAATTTTACTTTGTTCCCTACTTGCATTAACCGTTGCCTACTGCATACCTGTTTTTGCGACATCGCTTGAATGGCTATTTTTCTCTCGCATAGTTGCTGGCTGTGCAAGTGCGACGTATGCTTGCGCTTACGCTTATGTTGTTGACATCTCACCCTTTGAGCAACGGGCACAGCGTTTTGGTCTGATTGGTGCAACCTTCGGACTGGGGTTGGTGATTGGTCCCGTCATTGGCGGTATGTTGGGGGCCTGGGATACTCGCGCCCCTTTTGCTGTAGCCACCATACTTTGTATGGCAAATCTTTGTTACGGCTTCTTCTTCTTAAATGAGTCCCTTGCAAAAAGTGCTCGGCGAGACTTTAAAATTAAAGAGCTAAATCCTATTGGTTCGATGCTTCGTATAGCAAAGTATCCAGCCATGAAGGGTATGACCTTGGTCTATTTTCTTTTTGTCATCGCACCCTTCGCGTTACCTAGTTATTGGACGTTTTTTGTCATTGAAAAATTCAAATGGTCTGAACTCGAAATAGGCCTTTCGCAAGGATTTTATGGGTTGATGATGGTGATCATGCAAGGCTTCATTTATCGCTGGGCTTTGCGGAGCCTAGGATCTTTTAAAGCGATTGTCTTAGGTATGGTGGGGGCTCTTGTTGCCTATATTTGCTATGCGTTTGCCGAGTACGGTTGGCAGCTTTATCTGATTATAGCGGTCACAGCAATATCAGGATTCGTTCTCCCCTCACTGCAACTCATCATGACAAGTCAAATCCCCGCTGACTCACAAGGGGAGTTGCAAGGCGCACTAAGCAGTTTAAATAGCCTGGCATCAATTATTGGTCCGCTGATGCTCACGCAATTATTCTTTTATTTCACAAACACGGAGGCTGTCTGGTATTTTCCAGGTATCTCATTTTTTGTTCTTGCGCTGCTGACAGGGTTTGCTATGTTTTTTTTCGTCATCACCTTTAGACGGCATCAACTAAACTGACGCATATCATTTTTTTGCCTTAGCCGAAATCATAGCCGTATTCAAACGAATCGAGTGGAGTTGGTGCTAGTTCATAGGTACAGCGACGCAAGAAGTCCATCAGTGCATGGGTATTGCCTGCACGTGCTTGAATATCATCAGGGGCAATAGGCTTGCCAATCACGACCCTTACGGGCGTATCCACACGTTTTGCAAACTCCCTTAGCAACAGGCTAACCCGAAGTATGCTGTGCGCATGGCTAGCCAACTGAAACAGACGGCTATTTTCGCCCTCGAAATATATTGGGACGACAGTTGCCCCGCTCTTTAAGATCAAGCGCGCCGTGAAGGCGCGCCAACGTGGATCCATTGGCCTTGAAAAGGGTCTTGCACTCGTTGATACCGTGCCGCCTGGAAAGAGGCCAATTGCAGATCCTTCAAGCAAAGCACTGACTGCATCCTTTCGAGTTCTTGCATTTGCGACTAATGCTTGTTTAGTATTGTCAAAATCGATAGGCAAGAGGAATGGCCTAATTTGGGGCGACGTCATAAAAATTTGATGAGCGATAATGCGAAACTCTGGCCTTGTGCACGATAAGATATACCCCATCACCGTGCTGTCTAGTATCCCGTAAGGATGATTGGCAACCAAAATAAGTGGGCCTGTTTTTGGGATATTTGACAGGTTGCTGTTAACGAACTCCAGACTAATTCCATAACAGTTCACGACGCTTTTCCAGACATTGGGTTCGGCCAACATTTTCCCTTCGTCTTCGTAACGGCGCATTCGTTCTATTAGATTGAATCGAGCAGTGAAATTTTCAATTCCACTGATCATCAAACGTTTCGCAAGCGGTTGTGAAGTTTGGGAGTAAGTAAAAGCGTTCTTGTAAAAACTTTCAGAATTTCTTTGCATGTTCTGATGGACGGGGGATGTGGGACCGCCTGCTCAGTTAAAGGGTGGCGTATTTCTCAAATCATACATATTGCTCGTGGCCCAAAACGCCGTACATTGATGCGCTGAGTCGGCATCGTAAGGTGCAACTGCTCCTGGCTTAAGCAACAGCACACTAGAAGATTGCTCGCCGGCATAAAGAGGCCAAGTAGGCAAACTTGCTAGATTGGGATTGCCCGTGTAGGCGAACTGAGCCCAATACGCCACCATCTGATTGGCCAATCCTTGAGAAGCTGGCTTCAAATCTGGTGTGTTGATGGCGGACGTATTAGATAAATTGGGAAATAGGTAATTCAACTCAGAGGAATGAACCGGACCCAGATCAAATGTGGGGCAAGGCTCAGAAATACCTACTTTACATACTGGCGCAGCAGGATCATCAAATTCAAATTGATAAATAGGTGCTGATACCGAAGGGTTTCGACTCACGTAGTTCAGAATGACATTTGAAGTTTGTAAATAAAGGCAATTATTAATACCCACTGCGGGGTTATAGTCCGATAGCACCTGACCAAAGGTTTTTGCAACGACATTGGGATCACTAGAATGCAAACCCGTCCAGTAATTCGGATTGCTACTGATCTGAGACGAGAAATAGGTTGGACTTAATGCAGGACCTGGATAAAACATAGGCAACCATACGTCATCAATCGTAGAACTATTAATGGCTGGGTTCCTGTTCTCCTGTGCTCCCTGCCAGTAGTAACCCACATACAAACCTAGCTCGTTTTTGGTACCACCCATCACCATCGGTACAGTTAACAATAAATTGTTCGCAGCAGCATATTGAAATGATGAGGGTACTGTTGTGTTAACTAATACCGGCGATGCAGCTGGATCACCTGTCACTGGAGAGAATGAGGTAATGTCCGCAGGATTGGCGTCAGTATAAACGCCCTGCTGTTCCAAGATTTGGGCAACCGTTTTGCTGCGCATACAGCTCAAGGTTTCTGCATTGCTTGGACAGCCTAAACCATTTTGAATACTTTCGCTTGCCTTACCTTTGGCCTGAGCTTGAATGACTGTAGGCAATTGCGCCATACAACCTGCGCTTATTGTCAGCGCTTTCTTAAATAAACCATTGACCTGAGAGGGTGCAGAAATATGCATGCAAACAGAGCCGGCTCCTGCCGATTCGCCTGCAATGGTTACGTTGTTTTTATCTCCCCCAAATGATGCAATATTGTTTTGGACCCATTGCATGGCTAGACGCTGATCTTCCAAGCCATAATTACCATTAAAGATTTTGCCATTTGACGTTGTTTCGAAGGCAGGATTTGGCATGAAGCCTAAAGCACCAATGCGATAATTCATTGAAACAACAACCATCTTTCCTTCGGCTGCCAATTTATCCAGTCGATATAAATTGGAAGATCCACCAATAAATGCACCACCATGAATCCAAACAAAAACGGGTAGATTATCTGTAGACTTGGTGCCAGCAGGTGTGCTGACATTGATACTTAAGCAATCTTCATTTGTGCTGCCTTCAGTTAAATTAAAGCGCGCTTGCTGAGGACATGCGGGACCAAAATCGTAAGCTTTAAAAACGTCAGTGCCGAGCGTGGTAACAGGCATTGGTAAGGCCCAACGACGAGTCCCCGTTGGTGCCAAAGCATAGGGTATTCCACGATACTCGTACACGCTATAAGGGTTGCCTGATTCAACGCCGCCAGTTGCTGGCGGAGGATTATAGGCACGTACCACACCCTGAATGCTACCCGTAGAAATTTGTACCACTGGAGTCAGACTAATTGAATTCCTCAATTCACCGTCAGAACATGCTGATAAGAGGGCCAGCAGGCTGATGAAGAAAAATCGGAAGAAATGACGGCTCAGGGCTAGCATCGGTTGCAACCTAAAGAAAAAACAGGAGTTATCAGACAAGATAATTATCTACTAAAAAACTATAAAATCTCATTACCATTGTTCAAGGACTGTCAAAGATACGACTTAATCTACCATGTCGATGATTTATCATCATTTAGACGTTTACTCGGCCTGACCACCTTGGATGCTAGACCCACACACTCCAGCAACTGAATCACCGAAAACGTTAGATCGATCTCAAACCAACGGTGTCCATGCCGAGCAGAACGAGCGTCTGCATGGTGATTGTTATGCCAACCTTCGCCGAGAGATATCAGTGCAGCAAACCAATTATTGCGACTGTTGTCTGGGGTGTTGTAATTACGATATCCAAACAAGTGCGCGAGAGAATTAACCGTGTAAGCGATGTGCCAGACTACAACCGTACGGACAAAGACACCCCAAATTAATATGCTGAAACCAAATTGAGTCGCCTGCAAGAGGGATCCACTCCAAAGCAGTTCTAGCGCAAAGCCGACTGAAAAGTACAATGCCCAAGACGCAACGACGATCAAACCATATAGTGCTGTTGTTTCTAGCTTTTTGTAAAAAGGATCGCGCAAGATATCTTTGGCGAAGTGGGTATGAATCGCGTGGCGATTGATCTGGTCATTTTTGAAAAATAGCCAACCTACATGTGCCCAAAGGAATCCTGCCAAGGGGGTATGAGGATCATCAGACTCATCAGACTTAACGTGATGCCAACGATGTATCCCAACCCACCTTGCGGGAGTATCTTGCATGCAGCAAATTGCTAGTACGACAAAAACATGTTCAAGCCACTTAGGGCACACTAAACTTTTATGGGTCAACAGGCGGTGATAGCCTAGATTAATCCCTAGGTAGCCGATTACGAATACACCAACAACCATGACCCACACACTTGACCAATTGAACAGCCATGGCAAGCATGCAAGCATTGCCATCAGGTGAACACCGACAACCGTCAGTACACCGACCCAGGCGATCTGTCGAAGCGCGACTCCCTCTGGAAGTGGTACGCGCACTATTTTCTTTGGCATGACGGGGTCGCCTAAAGTTCTGTAATGGGTTGCAGCAACGCTGTAAAAGAATAGCTCATCTTATCGCGCGTAACAATACGGCGGCATTCGAAAATCAAAATCCGCGGCTTAACACAAGTACCACATCATTACGCAGGTCACAGGTTTGCCTAGACACTTTAGGTCAACGCATGCATCGGCATGATGGCCGATGATCGCTGTACCGGGCACCATTTGGCACCGATAGTCTTAAATAGAGCAGTTAACTATCGCTCAGTAAGTCGCTTCGAGCAGACCCAGCACGTCTTGCCAGGACTTAATTGGAGCGCAGTTTGAATAGATCCATGGTTCTGACATACATGCCTGCGCGAGTCCCGGTAGCATTTCCATTGTCACTCCGCAGTCACGAAGTCGATGGGGCAAGTGCAGATCTTGCACTAGGTGAGCAACCTGATCAGATGGCGAACTATCCTGACTACCCATGGCTTCACTAATTTTTGAGAAAGACTGCTCAAGTTTTGATTCGTTGTAACGCATGACTGTTGCAAGCATGACGCAGGAAGTGTGGCCATGGGGCATCCCAGCACGTGCGCCCAGAACGTGACCGATCGCATGACTTGCCCCAAGGCGTAATCGCCCTACGACGCCGGTCATTGAGAGCAAAGCCCCGACATGACAATCTAGCCGAGCGGCGTTGTTTGCCTCATTGTTTTGCACCTCTTGGAGACCTTTATAAAGGAGTTTGATCGCTTGTGTGGCGAGAGCATCAGTGTAGGGATTGGCATCAATGGAGCACAGTGTCTCTATGGCATGGTCTAAGGCTCGGATACCAGTTGATAAAAAAAGCTCTCTCGGCGTGTGCTTTGAAATATCCGGGCTAAGGATGACGCTGCTAGGAATCATCATCGGATGGCCAATGATATGTTTTGTGGCTGATTGAGTGTCGGTGAGTCCAGCGCGATAATTAAACTCTCCTCCAGAGAGCGTTGTAGGGATACAAATCACACGCGCGTCAGGAGGGCTAAAGACCGGTTCATGACGATTCCCGTCCGCATCAAGTGAGTTGAAAAAAGGCTTCAGTTGCTCAGGTCGTTCAATCTCTTGAGATATGCAGAGTGCTGCGATTTTTCCAGCATCAGTGATGCTGCCTCCACCGACGGTCACAATCAAGTCTGCGTATGCGTTTCGGGCACTTTTCGCGCAAGCAATGATGCTGGCAGAAGGGGTGTGCGGTGCAATGTCTGTATAAAGACTTGCGAAGCGATTTCCCAAGGCTTGAATAAGTTCATCAACGACTGTTGTCTTTCGACATAATGTTGTGCTAGCAATCAAAAAAACACGGTTTGCCCCAAGGCGAGATACCTCCTCATTTAGTGTGACCTTTGCATCATTGCTCAGAATGACTCGGTCCATTTTTGGCAGTGTGATGATTGACATATCAGAGCGCTCCGCGAGCAAGGATCAAACATAAGATAGATTGTCACGCAGTGCTCCGCGGTCTTAAAGTACATTGTTGTCCAAAATACGGACAAACAGAATTGAAGTGTGCTTAAGTGCTGCCTACACTGTGTCGAGCACATGCAGTCAAACAAAATTAGAAAATATAAAAATCATTCGCGATAGAGGGTAACAACATGCTAGGGGTACAGTTTCAAGAGGAATTTTCAGCGAGTGCAAAAGATTTGATGAGTCGACTCGATAACGAGTCGAGAAATCGTAAAAATAATATGCATGGAAATGGTTCTGATCGCAAAGTCTGGAAACAGCTTGCGGAGGCAGGATGGTTTTCTGTATTGATTCCCCAAGAAGACGGTGGTCTTGGCTTAGGTCTTGGTGAGATGGCTGCCATTGCTGCCGAAGCTGGAAAGTCGCTGCTACCCGAACCATATATAGCAACCGCCGTGCAGCTAGTCTCACTGCTTAACGTATGTCCACCCAGCGACATCAAGGCTGAGCTTCTGAATCAAGTCATGGAGGGTGAGCTGATTGGAGGTGTTGCATGGCAGGAGCACCTTGGCCAAATTGATCCCGGGATACCTGCGATGCGCATTCGTCGCGACGGATCCGAAGTTGAATTAAATGGCGCCAAGTGCTTCGTGGTGCCCTCGACAGATACGGATGGCTGGGTGGTAAACGGCTGCTCCGAGACCGGCGAGTCATTTCTGCTGTGGGTGCCAAGTGATGTAGTCGGCGTGACATGCAAGGCGTACAGAGGCGTAGATGGCTCGAGCGTAGCAGACCTTCAGTTTAATCACGTTCGCGTGAGTGGCCGTAACGTCTTGGCAGTCAGTCACAACGTCTCGGAGATGATCACTCAAGCGTGCGACTACACCCGAATCATTGTGGCGGCCGATTTACTTGGTGTGATCGACAAAGCATTTGAAATCACCTTAAGCTACGTCAAACTCAGAAAGCAGTTTGGTAAACCTGTAGGTTCATTTCAAGCTTTAAAACACAAAATTGTTGATTGTTATGTTCACACAGAAATTGCACGTGCAACTTTAGAAGAAAATCTAAACACATCACTGAATGATTCTTCATTAAAAATAAATGCAAGTCGAGTCAAGGCCAGACTTTCACATGCGGCGTTGTTTGTCACACGTAGTTCAATTCAATTCCATGGGGCTATTGGCTTTACAGATGAATACAGCATTGGTTTGTATCTAAAGAGAGCTACGTTTCTGTCGGCATGGCTAGGCAATGCGAGTGTGAACCGAGATCGCTATCTTTCGTGCCTACTGGACGGCGTGTCACCCGACGCGGAGGAGCGAAAGGTAGAGATTCCTTACGATGACGATTTTAATAGTATGTCTGAGGAAGACTTCAGGGCAATGTTGCGTACTTTTTTTAGACGCAACTATCCTGAAGACATGCGAAATATTCAGCGCAGACTTTATTGGGACGAAGTCAAGAGCTGGACGGAAACGCTGTCAAAGCAAGGATGGTTAGCGCCTGGCTGGCCCAAAGAGTTTGGGGGGCTCGGACTGTCTGCCGAAAAGTTGATTGCTTATGTTGAAGAGTATGAGGGATACGGGGTTGCAAGAACCCTTGATATGGGCCCTGTGATGGTGGGCCCACTGCTCATCAAGCACGGCACTGCAGCGCAGAGGGAAAGATTTTTACCGAAGATACTTTCAGCAGAACACCGCTGGTGTCAAGGCTACTCAGAACCGGGTGCGGGTTCAGACCTTGCCGCACTCAGTACGCAGGCTGTTGTTGAGGGCGACAGTTTTGTGGTGAATGGTCAAAAAATTTGGACGACGCTGGCCCATAATGCTACGCATATGTTTACCTTAGTCAGGACTGACAAGACGACGAAAAAGCAAGCTGGAATTAGTTTTCTACTGATTGAGTTAAGTACGCCGGGTATTACGATTCGGCCCATCCGGGATATCAGTGGACAAGTTGAGTTCTGCGAGGTTTTTTTGCAGGATGTCAGAGTTCCCTTGGAAAATTTAGTCGGAGACTTAAATCAGGGCTGGGCGATGGCCAAGGCCTTATTAGGTTTTGAGCGCATTTTTTTAGGGAGCCCAAAGCAAGGACGCTACGCATTGAGCCAGTTAAAGAGCTTGGCTGACAAGAAGGGTCTATTTACCGACAACATGTTTCGTGCTCAATATGCTGAGATGCACTTGCAGGTTGATGATCAGGCCTCCTGTTATGCAAAGTATGCAGATCTCGTGAAGCGAGGCGAACCGATACCGCCTAGCATTTCTTTGTTAAAAATCTGGGGAACGGAAACGTACCAAGGTATCTGTTTGGCGCTCAACGAGTGGGCGCATGAGTTAAGCGCTCTAAACGAGGCTTATTTTGATGAGCTTCCCAATCTTCAGCCTCCTGCCATTCTTTACAACGCGATACCGTCCACCATCTATGGCGGAAGCTCGCAAATACAGCGCGAAATCATTGCAAGGAATGTGTTGGAAATCCCCGGGGAGTGAGGAATATACCGATTGGCTGAATACGTCGACGACGGTCAATATCAGGCTGTATGAGAATGCTTGTCATATTTTAAGGAAGTGCAATGGTTGCATCATGTATCCACAGCGAGAGAGATCAAGAGAACTCGCATGTGTTGTTAGTGACGATCAATCACCCGCCTGCCAACGCAATCACTTTGCAGACCTACAAAGATTTGTGTGATTTGTTTGGCGGGCTTGAACAGGACAAAACAGTCCGCTGTGTGATCATCACTGGCGCTGGCGATAAGTTCTTTAGTGCGGGCAGTGATGTTAAAGAACTTGGAGACTTAAACCCAAATTCAGCGAGGGAGCGGTCTCGCTATGCCCGGCGAGCGTTTGAGAATATTCGAAATGCTCCGGTTCCTGTCATTGCGGCCGTCAATGGTTTTGCTCTTGGATCTGGCCTTGTTATTGCGATGGTATGCGATGTTGTCATCGCATGCGAGCAAGCGAAGTTTGGTCTCCCCGAGATCAATGCAGGAGTGATGGGCGGTACTAAACATTTGGCGAGGGTTGTCCCTGAAAAGACGATGCGTCTAATGGCATTAACAGGACGAATGCTGTCGGCGCAAGACCTACAGCGTCTTGGTGTCATATATCAAGTGACCGAGCGAAACGACTTGCTGCAGGCGGCCTTAACGCTTGCTTCAGAGATTACAGAGAAAAGTCCGGCTGGCGTGAGTCTGATGAAGGAGGTGATCAACCTCACTGAGTCGATGAATCTGCCAGACGGCTATCACGTTGAAACTTATGCAACTGCGATCATCACGGCGCATCCCAACTCTAAGGAGGCTGCTCAAGCCTTTAAAGAGAAAAGAAAGCCTAAGTTTGAAAACTAAAAGGACACACTCATGACCGATTCGTCTTTGAGTCATCCAAAAGATCGGACATTACCAAGATGGCCATTACGCTTCACCCCAGAATTACAAAAGCGAAATAATGAATTTTGGCCCAATAGAAATATTCTTGATTTTATAGGCGACTACTACTCTTCTCGACAGCACGAGGTCGTTGTTGTGGATCGTCAAAATCGTTATTCGTATTTCGATATTCTGGAAATGGCTGACAGTTTTGCGGCTTGGATGGAGTCCCTTGGCCTGGGTTCTGGAGATGTCGTTTCATTTCAACTGCCAAACTGGTATCAAGCCGAAGTTATTCACCTTGCGTGTGCAAAAATCGCTGCGGTTCTGAATCCTATCGTACCGATTTACCGCGAGCGCGAACTCAATTACATCCTGAAAGATGCAGAGACAAGCCTACTGATCATCCCTGGCACCTACCGCGGCTTTGACTATAGTGAGATGGTCAACTCGCTTGATTGCAACATTCCCTATATTGTGACCTGTGGTCCAGCAAGCGAAACATTTATTTCTTTTGACGCGATTATTGAGACCTTCAAGGGTGTTAAACCTAAAGGAGACGCGATCCATCCTGATGCCTTAGCGTATCTTTTGTATACCTCTGGAACCGAGTCTGAGCCCAAGGGTGTCGAAAATACGCAAAATGTGATGATCTTTGATCTGCTGAATTTGATCGAGAACAACCGTATCAATGAAAGCGATATTTTGTTTGGCGCATCACCAGTTACGCATATCACAGGACTGATTTATTACCTTTTACTGCCCTTTGTAAGGGGGAATAGAGTTTGTTTATTTGATACTTGGGATCCAGGAAAAGCGGCTCAGTTAATAGAGGAGGAAGGCTGTACCTGGACTGTTGGTGCAACCCCATTTTTGCATGACCTGTTGCACGATGAGCGCGCTCAACGTCATAGCATTAAAAGTTTGCGTGCATTTCGGTGTGGCGGGGCGGATGT
Source organism: Bordetella parapertussis (assembly GCA_945897365.1). Taxonomy (GTDB): domain Bacteria; phylum Pseudomonadota; class Gammaproteobacteria; order Burkholderiales; family Burkholderiaceae_B; genus Zwartia; species Zwartia parapertussis_A. Next base: position 73,496 of record CAMDFD010000007.1, read on the forward strand.
GCCGCCAAGTCTTATTACGGAGGCGAATTCGCGCGGTATTAAAGCCTATCGTGCGTATGGCTGTACTGAGCATCCGACCATCTCTGGAATGCTTTATGTAAATGATGGTGCGCGAAACCTTTTAAAGAGTGCTCATACTGATGGTAAGTTACATCCTCATATTGAATTGAAATGTATAGATTCAGAGGATGGCGTTACAGAAAAAGCATTAGGCGAGATTGGCGAGATTTTGACGCGTGGACCTGACTTGTCGATGGGATATCACAAAGAGGAGTTGAATGTACGCGCGTTTGACCAAGAAGGGTGGTTTCACACAGGCGATCTTGGATTCTTGGATGAGGACGGCTACTTGACCATTACGGGGCGCAAAAAGGACATCGTGATTCGTAAAGGTGAGAACATCAGTACAAAGGAAATTGAAGACATTCTCTCCGCACACTCTTCTGTAATGTCCGTCGCTGTTGTGGGAGTGCCCGATGGTGAGCGTGGAGAGATGGTGTGTGCCGTTGTTGTCCCACGCGCGGGGACTTCTTTTACGTTTAAGCAGATGACTCAAATTTTAATTGAGGCCAATATCGCACGGCAAAAATTTCCAGAGCGACTTGAAATTCGTCATGCACTGCCGATGACTGCTGCAGGAAAAATTAGGAAAGTACAAATTAGAGCCGAACTGATGGCCGATCAATAAAATCTAAATTCGGTTTGAATGAAGTTGTTTTGCAATGCGTTCGTTCATCAAGAGTTGCTGGTACCTATAACAAACGGAGATAACATGAAGACGATTATTCAATTCATTAGTGCAGCCATGCTGCTGATTGCAAGTGTATGTGCGCATGCGCAGCAGTACCCAAACAAGCCTATTACTTTTGTGATTCCTTTTGCAGCAGGTGGTCCAACCGACTTACTAGGGAGAACCTTGGCTGTTAAGTTGAGTGAAGTGCTTGGTGAGAAGGTGATTGTCGATAATCGAGCAGGTGCGGGTGGAAGCGTGGCTGCCCTGTCCGTTAAGAAGTCGCCAGCTGACGGGTACACAATCATGCTGATTACGGTTGGAACGCAGGCCATCAATCCGTTTATTTTTCCAAAGATCGGCTATGACTCGCTTAAGGATTTTTCCTACATTACAACGATCGGAAACTACGAGTTAGTCCTAGTCGTCAATGGACAAGCGCCTTTCAAAAATTTGAATGATTTAATTGCACGAGGAAAGGGTCCTTCCGGAAAGACTGATTTTGGTTCAGGTGGTATTGGAACGACGAGTCACCTCGCTGGAGAGTTGTTTAAAAAGAGTCAGGGAATGCAGGCACAACACGTTCCTTATAAAGGCAGTGCTGCTGCGATGAGTGATGTGATGGCTGGAAATATTACGTTTTTATTTGACCTTGTTTCAACGGGTCGCCCTGCCATTGAGTCGGGTCGAGTCAAAGCGCTTGCAGTAAGTGGTACTAAGCGTTCTGAATTATTACCCAACGTCCCCACGATGGTGGAGCAAGGCGTGACGGGTTTCGATGTGACAGGATGGATGGGCGTTGCGGGTCCGGCAGGAATGCCTAAGGATGTTGTCGACAAGTTACAAAAAGCGATCGCCACGTCTGTCGCGTCTCCTGAGTTTCAAGGCCGCTTAAAGCAGCAGGCGTTTGAGGCCAGTGTCATTTCACCACAGGCCTTCTTGGAGTTGGTGAAGAGAGACATGGATAAGTGGAGCAAGATTGTTAAGGAATCGGGCGCTACCGCGCAATGACCCCATGACAGAATATAAACAAATCCGCTTTCAAGTCGACGCTGGCGTTGCGATTGTGACGCTTAGCAACATGCCTGTGAATGCCTTTTCAAAAGTAATGAGTGATGAACTCACGCATTGTTTCGATTTTATTTCAGAAACTGAAGCGATTCGGGCTGTTGTTCTGATCGGAGAGGGTAAGGTTTTTTGTGCAGGTGCAGACCTAAAGGGACGTGCTGGAGTCATCAAAGACCCGGGTGATTTGACCGCACATCTTCGTCGCTCAAGAGAGTGTTTTCACTCAATCAGGGAGTGCAGCAAACCGGTAGTTGCTGCGCTGAACGGACCTGCTTTAGGCGCGGGTCTTGTTCTAGTCGCCTCTGCAGACGTGTTGATCGCGTCGGAAAATGGTTCTCTTGGCTTGCCCGAAGTCGATGTGGGTTTAATGGGCGGGGCTGGTCATGCTTCGCGCTTGTTTTCACACTCAATGTTGCGCACGATGGCCTTAACGGGATATAGAGTTCCTGCTGCCGAATTATTTCGACTCGGCGTCGTGAATTGCGTGGTGAGTCCGGAAGGACTGTTGCCCAAAGCGTTAGAGTTTGCCCATTCGATCGCTGGCAAGAGCCCCTTGGCCGTACAGCTCAGTAAACAAACATTAAATGCAATTGAAGAGATGAGTCTGCGCGATTCTTATCGTTATGAACAGGATATGACGATTGCACTTGGTAAGACACGAGACTCAAGAGAGGCGCAACTTGCATTTCTTGAAAAACGTCCGCCTGTTTTTATCGGACAATAGCCTCTTACTCTTGTGTTGAAAGCAGGCAATGTGTCTTGTAGTGAAGGTTAGTATTAACGCAAACCGCTTAGCGCCTCTTGCAGACATTTAGCAATGAGGCGCTGATGTGCAATGGACATTCTTTCTGTTGTGGAGGATACGCAGAGCCCAGCAATGGGTTTGCCGTTATCAAATACAGCCATGCCTACGCCCGTGACCCCTGGAATGGCATAACTACCAATAATCGCGTATCCCCTTGATCGTGTGTTGTGCACTAATTGTTTAACCGTTGTGGCGGAAAGCCCGTTGTACTGCGTAAAGCGGGGAGTGTTCACTTGAATGACTCTTTCTAATTCTTCGTCAGAGCCTGCGGCTAAGATTGATAGTCCTCCAGAGCCGATTCCTAGGGGTTGGCGCTGACCAACCGCTAGGGAGTTCACTTGTATGGGGTAGTGGCCGAGCTCACGATGAACGCACATCGAATCAACCCCGTTTTGAATGACGAGGTAGACGGAGTCTCCGGTGCGTTGAGCAATATTTTTCATGCGCGTCATCACCACTTCGAGATTTTTATGTTGGAGCGGTTGTAAAGGAAGTCTCGATCCAAGTCCAATATATTCAAAATTACCGGATTGTTGACAGCGTGTCGCGCATCCTTCGTCGATGAGTGCCTCTAGCAATCTATATACCGTTGGTCTTGGAAGACCGGATTGGCTGGAGATGTTTTGGATCGAAAGGCTTGCAGGATGATTTCTATGGAGTAGCGCAAGGATTTGTAGGCCGCGACGCAATGCGCCGGACGATCCTTCAGCGGATCTTTTGTTGACCATGACGACCCTCTTGGCATTAGAAAACACATTTTATAATTTTTTAATTCGTGGGTCGTGAGTTCGAGTATTGCCCAACTCACCAAGTCCACGAGTTGTTATCAACATGAACAACGCTGTCAAACGGTAGAGCACCTGCAGCATCTTCCCTGCTGACCTTTGCTGCAATGCGTCAACATGTTTGTCGCAAAAATGTTGACAATTTTGTTTGCTCTTTTGTATAGTGAGATCTGTCTTCTAGGAGTCTTCGTATGTCACTGCCTCGCAAGCCGCGCCAATCACAGTCTGCGAGTCAGCCAAAAGAGACGGTTAGAAACAGCTCGCGTGCGGTTGCAAACAAGAAGGATGTGGGCGTTGTGACCCAGGAGTTGCGGCACTTGATCGCCACACAGGAGATACCCCCAGGGTCGAAGCTTAGTGAAGTTTTCTTGTCTGAAAAGTACGGCATCTCGCGAAGTCGTGTTCGCGACGTGTTGAGTACTCTTGAGCAGCGCGGGCTCGTCGAGCGCATTCCCAATCGTGGTGCGATTGTGGTTCGTCTGGATATTTCACAGATTTTTGATCTGTACGAAGTGCGTGAGGTTCTTGAGGGCTTGTGTATTCGCTTAGCAACGATTCGCGGAGACTCAAAAAAGTGGCAAGCCTACCTCAAGGAATTCAATGATCACCTAGAAAATTGTGTCAAACAAGGTGACATTGATCAATACATCGTTGCCTATGAGAGATTCCATGCAGATGTGGTTGCATCGACTGGGAATCAGATTCTGGCGGAAATTCTTGACACTATCTTTGAGCGTACTCAGACGGTCATCCGTCGCACGATCATCCTGCCTGGCAGGGCCGCTCAAGGCTTGAAACAACATCAAGCTGTGTTGACGGCCATGTGTGAGTCAAACCCGGAGAAAGCAGAACAAGCGCGCAGGGAAACGATGCGCAGCGCCAAGTCATATATAGAACGCTATCAAAAATACGTCCTTTAACGGAATAAATATGAGCCCGATCAATGCAACGCAACAATCATTACATGGCATCACTGTTCTGGAGTTGGGATCGACAGTGGCAGGCCCATTCTGTGGGCGGTTGTTAGCCGACTTTGGTGCCAAAGTCATCAAGGTAGAACCTCCCGAGGGTGATCCCGTGCGCTCCATGGGCAAGCGCAAGGATGGGGTTTCTCTTTATGCAGCGAGCATTTTTCGCAACAAAACGCTACTGTCGATTGATTTGCGTGTTCCCGAAGGACGAGAGATTGCAAAAAAATTGGCCTTAAAAGCAGATATCGTCATTGAAAACTTCAAGCCTGGCACCTTGGAGAAGTGGGGACTGGGTTATGAGGATCTACGAAAAGACAACCCGGGTCTGATCATGGTCCGAATCAGCGGTTTCGGACAGGATGGGCCGTACAAAGATCGTGCCGGTTACGGGGTGATTTGCGAGGCCATGAGTGGGTTAAGACACCTTACTGGAGATGCTGACCGCCCACCAGGTCGGGTCGCTGTTTCGATGACTGATTACATAACGGGTCTGTATGCAGCCTTCGGTGCCATGAACGCGTTGGTCGTTCGAGGCAAAACTGGCATCGGTCAATGCATAGATGCCGCTCTGTATGAATGTGCCTTCAGCTTCATGGAGCCTTGGATTTCGGCATATGACAAATTGGGTCATATCGCCAATCGTTGCGGTTCGCGCCTCCCAGAGAGCACTCCAAATAACCTGTATCCAACGAAAGACGGACAGCACATTCATATCACGGCGATGGCTGATTCGGTATTCACGCGGCTATGTCATGCCATGAACCGCCTCGAGCTGCTACAAGACGAGCGCTACAGCACCGCAACAGCTCGCGGACAGCACTTTGAAGCGCTCGATCATGACATTGGCCTTTGGACGGAAAGTCACAGCCTGCAAGAAATTGAAGCTATTTTGCAATCGGTCAACGTCCCAGCCATGCGAATCTACACGATTGAAGATATTTTCAATGACCCGCATTACCAGGCACGCGGTTCAATTCAACATGTTAGCGATGAGCAGCTCGGTTCGGTCGCCATGGCTCAGGTTGTACCGAGACTGTCTGCAACACCAGGCAAGATTAAGCATACCGGTGGATGGGTTGGCGCGAGCACTCGCACCACGCTGTCTGCCGAACTAGGACTCAGCGATGCGGAGCTCGATCGTCTTGAATCACAAGGGGTCATTTATGACCGCTCTGAGGCCAAGCGGCCGCACGTTCAGAGCGTCTGATTTTTTTGAATACGAACTTTGAAAAAGTGTAAAGATTAAGGGTTATACATGTATCAAGAATTCAACACACGAAAAGAAAAAGCTCTGCAAATGGGTGGCCCGGAAAAACTGGCCAAACGCAAGGCGATGGGGTTTCTGAACGCTCGCGAACGTATTGATGTTTTGCTGGATCAGGGATCATTTCTAGAGTCTGGGCTATTTACGACGTCGTCTTTAGCGAGCGCAAAGGACAAGTCCCCTTGCGATGGCAAAGTGGCTGGATTTGGAAAAATTGATGGGCGCCGTGTTGCGACTGTATCAAACGATTTCACAGTATTTGGTGCATCAAGCGGAGCGACCAACGGCAAGAAAATTGGACATATAAAGAAAACCGCTACACAGCGCGGTATGCCCTTGATTTTCCTTGGCGAGTCCTCGGGCGCAAGAATGCCTGACCACATGGGCTCGGCCGGTATGGGTTCATTGCTGGGCAACGACGGCACTCAGTATCGCCGCACGCGTGAAATCCCATGGGTGTCAGCTACGCTTGGGATGTCATACGGTTCGTCTTCCTGGTACTCGGTCATGTCCGATTTTAACGTTATGCGCAAAGGGGCTATTCTCGCTGTATCAAGCCCAATTCTTGCGTCTATGGCCATTAGCGAGGAGGTGGATCCTGAAGCGTTGGGTGGCTGGCGTTTGCACGCCGAGGTGACTGGCTTTGCCGATATGGTGGTTGACTCTGACGAAGAAGCTTTAGAAGCAATCCGACGGTTTTTGAGTTATCTCCCGTCACACCATCAGGAACCAGCGCCAGTAGCCAGCGTGCCTGACGGGTCAGAGCTTGCCGTGCAGGATATCGCGAGTTTGATCCCTGAGAGACGCACCCAAGTCTACGATGTGCGAAAAGTTATCCGTGCTATTGTCGACAAAGACTCTTTTTTTGAGTTGAAAGCGCGCTTTGGCAAAACAGCAGTAACAGCTCTGACGCGTCTAGATGGAAAGTCTGTGGGGTTTATCGCCAACAATCCGATGCACAAGGGAGGTGCACTTGACACCGATGCCTGTGACAAGATCACCAAATTCATTGTGATGTGCGATTCATTCAATATTCCCCTGGTTTTTTTAGTGGACACACCAGGCTTTGTGATTGGTACGGAAGCTGAAAAGCGCCGTGCGCCTGGAAAAATCATGAATTTCATGAATGCATTGTCATTGGTAACAGTACCCAAAATATCTATATTGCTGCGCAAAAGTTATGGTCAAGCCTACTTGAACATGGGTGGCGGCAAAAACTCAGACGAATTTGCCGCATGGCCAAGCGCAGAGGTCAGCTTCATGGACCCCCAATTTGCCGTGAAGATCGTGCACGGACTTTCACCGGGTGATGCCGGCTTTGACGAGGCACTTGCACAAATGAACAAGGCCAATTCTGTTTGGGACATTGCAGCAATTTACACCGTACAGACGGTCATCTTACCGACCGAGACGCGTTCGTTTTTAAAGGAAATGCTTGATATTCACAGCCTTCGACTCACCAACGGCATCGGTGAGCACTTGATGCGTGCCTGGCCAACAAGTTATTAACCACCAAGAAGAAAAGCATTCCCCAAAAATCAGCGACTATTCATCAACATACTTAAGGATTAAACATGGCTGCAGAACAGCTCAAATCAGAAGTCACCGGATCTGTCTGGAAGATTGTCGCTGCAGTGGGTGACGATATTGCGCCGGGCGACAGCATCATGATCATTGAGTCCATGAAAATGGAAATTCCTTTGGTTTGTGAAGATGGAGGCAAGCTGCTTGCGTTACACGTCAAGGAAGGGGACTCAGTTGCCGAAGGGCAGATTCTGGCAGACATAGGTTAATCTCATGAATCCTGTAAATACAAACCCCGCTGGTGCAGATGACTTAGACGATTGGTCCGTTGAGCTAGCTGAACTGCAACAACGTCGCGCGCTTTCCCTGGCTCTGGGAGGAGAAGAATCGATCCAGCGGCATCATGCCAATGGCCGAAAGACCATTCGCGAGCGGCTTAATGGCGTACTGGATCAAGAAAGTTTTCAGGAAGTCGGCACGCTCACTGGAAAAAGTGAGCGCCAAAGCGGCAAGCTCGAACGTTTTACCCCGGCACCTTATGTTTGCGGGCTTGGCGAAATTTGGGGTCGGCCTGTTGCCATAGGCGGGGAGGATTTCACCGTCAAAGGTGGGATTAGCTGGAGCGGTGATCGTAAAAAAGGTGGTCAAGGTGGCTTTATCGAAGATCTGGCTCACGACTACAGAATACCCTTAGTGAACCTTATCGATGGCGCCGGTGGCAGTGTGACGTCAATTTTGCGAAGAGGCCACTCTGTATTTCCCGGCGTGCATGGTTTTGAACAATCTGTTCGGCTACTTGGTGAAGTACCTGTCGTCTGTGCTGTCATGGGAACGGCTGCCGGCGGCCCTGCAGGACGAGCCATTCTGTCCCACTGGTCAGTCATGGTCAAAGAAACAAGTCAAGTTTTTGCCGCAGGCCCTCCAGTTGTTGCAAGATCACTTGGTCAGGAAATTACTAAAGAGGCTCTTGGCGGGTCTGCAGTCGCCGTTGACCAAGCTGGAACGATCGACAACGTCGCCGCAAATGAAGAGCAATGCTGGGAAATGATTAGGCGCTTTCTCAGTTATATGCCTCAGAACGTTTGGGAACTGCCACCCGTAGGTGACCAATCTGATCCGCCAAACAGGCGCGAAGAGGCTTTGGCGAGCATCATCCCCAAAAATAGGCGCAGACCCTACAACATGCGCAAACTGATCAACTTAATCGTAGATAAAGAGTCTACCTTTGAGATTGCGCCTACCTTTGGCAAGAGTGTGATCACCACGTTAGCCCGCATGCATGGAAACGTAGTAGGCATCATCGCGAATAATCCGATGGTTTACGGCGGCGCAATGGATGCCAAATCCGCCCGAAAGCAAACCCACTTCATCGATCTTTGCGACACATTCCACATCCCGGTTGTGTTTCTTGTTGATGTCCCTGGATTCATGGTTGGTAAAGACGCCGAGGCAGAAGCCACACTTCGTGAGGGTATGAAGTGTGTCTGCGCTGGTCTGCAGGCAACCATACCTATCTACACAGTGGTGGTACGCAAGTGCTATGGCATGGCAGGTATGGGCGCTACTGACAAAAATGGACTAGACATGAAGATCGCCTGGCCGTCGGCTGAATGGGGATCACTGCCGCTTGAAGGCGGTGTGAGTGCTGCCTTTAAACGTGAAATTGCAGCAGCCAAGAATCCAAAAGAACGCGAACAGCAGATCGAGCAAGAGCTTCGCGAGTTCGCATCACCTTACCTAACTGCTGAAGTTTTTGGTGTCGAAGAAATCATTGATCCGCGTGATACGCGAGCGTATTTATGCAGGCTTATAGAAGCCTCGAAATACAAAAGATTAACTTCGCTTGGGCCCAAGCCTAAGTATGGAGTTAGACCCTGACATGTCATAAAGCAGTCAGGGCATTAATAAGGCGTCTGAAAGAGCGCTGCCTATTTCACAGGAGACAGTTATGAAATTGATACATAAAGTAGCCCTTGTGGCCAGCGCGCTGGCTATATTAAGCGTTAGTGCTGCAAAAGCGGAAGTCCCCGCGGTCAACCTGATGTCTCAGTACGGCATTGGTTACCTTCAGCTCTCTGTTATGAAGCGCAATGAGCTTGTACAGAAGCATCTAAAACAGGCCGGATTAAATAACACCAAAGTTAACTGGGCAACCTTGGGAAGTGGTTCATCTGCCAACGATGCTTTGTTATCTGGAAGCTTGCACTTTGCCTCCGGTGGCACCGGACCGGCCTTGATTCTTTGGGATCGGACTAAAGGGAACATGAACGTCAAAGGAGTCGCTGCACTTTCTTCCATGCCAAACATGCTCATTACGAGCAATCCAAATGTGAAAGCATTGAAAGACTTCACAGACAAAGACCGCATTGCCATGGCAGGAGCTGGTAGCTCAGTGCAGACAATTTACCTGCAAATGGCTGCTGTAAAAGAGTTCGGCATGGACAACTACAGGAAATTCAACCCGCTAATGGTAAATCTGTCCCATCCAGTTGGCCTTCAATCATTGTTATCAGGCACCGGGGGTGTTACTGCGCAATTCACTTCACCACCTTTTTGGAATCGAGCGATCCTTGACCCCAAAATTCGCATTGTGCTTAATTCGTATGATGTGATGGGCGGCCCGAATACATTCCTGATGGTGTGGGCAGCAGACAAGTTCCGTATAGAGAATCCAAAGACGTTCGGTGCCGTGATGGCTGCGCTCCAAGAGGCGACTGCATTTATCAACAAAGACATGAAGGCGGCTGCTGAAATCTACGTTGCCGAAGGTGGCGGCAAAGAAAAAGTCGAGGATATCCTCGCCATCATGCAGAACCCGCTTATTAAGTTTGAGTTGGCACCTCAACGACTGCTTCCCTTTGCGCAGTTCATGAACGATATTAAGATACTGAAAAATCGTCCTCAGTCATGGAAGGAGCTTTTCTTTGAAAATATTCACAACCTGAACGGCAGCTAGGCTCTGTTGTCCTGATACTGGAGAGAAAATGCAAGTGTCCCATGAAGCAAAGCCATTGGTCGAAGTAAATGGAGTGACTTTGCAATACAAAACCAAAGACCATTTAGTCACTGCAACATACCGAGTCTCCTTTAATGTCTATCCGTCTGATCGGTTCATTTTGCTTGGACCCTCAGGCTGCGGCAAATCGACGCTTTTGAAGGCCATTGGTGGGTTTCTTCGCCCCACTGAAGGCGCTATCCTGGTGAATGGAACTGCGGTTCAGAAGCCTGGTGCAGACCGAGTCATGGTTTTTCAAGAGTTTGATCAATTGCTGCCCTGGAAGACAGTGAAGGAAAACGTCATGTTTTCTCTCCAGGCCTCAGGAAAGTTAGGCAAGAAAGCGGCCGAAGAAGTCGCACTTTATTACATTGACAAAGTCAACCTAACAAAATTCGCCAATTCAATGCCACATACGTTATCGGGTGGTATGAAGCAGCGCGTTGCAATCGCCAGAGGCATGGCTATGGAGCCCGATGTTCTGTTGATGGATGAACCATTCGCCGCACTAGACGCCTTGACCCGACGAAAGATGCAAGAAGAATTGCTCCAACTCTGGGAAGATACCAAATTTACTGTTTTGTTCGTTACGCACTCAATCCCGGAAGCGGTTCTGATCGGTAATCGAATCCTATTGTTATCGCCTCATCCGGGGCAAGTGAAAGCCGAGCTCAATAGCGATGGGTTAGACCCCGTGGATTCCTCTGGCGCACGGCTATCAGATCGAATTCATGACATGTTATTTAAAGACGTTATTGAAGATGAGGAAACGGATCATGCATAAAGAGCAAACTTTTCGACCCGAATTCATCCGAGAGCAAACCAGTCCGGTTTCCGGTGTCGTTCAGAAACCGCTAACTGTTTGGGAGCGACTCTCAAACCAGGGCTGGCTAAGAAAATCCATTCTTCTGATCATCATTGCTGGCATTTGGCAAATCTATGCACTAAACCTAAATAATCCGCTGGTGTTCCCAACATTCAGCGCGACTATTACTGCCTTCATTGATGCCATCGTCAATGGGGGATTGCTCGGTAAGGCAATGCACTCAATCGAGATTTTGCTGATCGGCTATGGGATCGGCCTGCTCTGTGCAATAGTGCTGACTTTTTTAGCGATCACCACTCGGGTTGGGTCTGATTTGCTTGAGACGCTCACGAGTATGTTCAACCCCTTGCCAGCCATTGCACTGTTACCACTGGCGCTCATCTGGTTTGGGCTAGGTGCTTCGAGTATTATCTTTATTTTGGTGCACTCGGTACTTTGGGCTGTGTCCTTGAACACCCATGCAGGCTTTCTCGGCGTGAGCAATACCCTGCGCATGGTCGGTCGAAACGCTGGCTTGAGCGGTCTGCGCTATGTATACATGATATTGGTACCGGCTGCATTTCCGAGTATTTTGACAGGCCTAAAAGTCGGTTGGGCATTTGCCTGGCGTACGTTGATTGCAGCTGAACTTGTGTTTGGCGTTTCATCTGGATCAGGTGGCTTGGGATGGTTCATCTACGAAAATAAGAACTTGCTTGATATCCCTGGTGTTTTTGCTGGCTTGTTCACCATCATCATTGTGGGTCTGCTAGTTGAGAACGTCTTTTTTAATAATCTGGAAGCTAGAACAATCAAAAAGTGGGGCATGCAACATTAAGAAGGGCGGGGGGACGCCCTGACAGGCTATTGAGTCTGTCAGGGTTTGCTTTGTTGTTTTTGCTGATTCTTGAAGAGATGTATTTACTCTCGGGTAAATACATCTTTTCTTTTGCAGCCATCGTATTTTTATGCATTTTTGCAGTTAGTGCCTTTGCCCGAGCAAGCTTCCATGTGCGCGCAATCTTTCTGATCGCTCTGGCGATTTCCGCCACGTCTATGGTCTGGCTTGGTTCCATAGAGCCGTTATGGGTTGGACTGCATCGAGCCGAGATATTTGGCGCCTTTATTCCGGCTGTCATCTTCTTAAGGGCAAGCTTTCAGGACTACTCAACACTGTTTGCCAATGTTCGGTTCAATGCAAATGATCGGCCCAATCCGCTGCTTCGAGCGCTAACGGGTAACTATGCGCTTGGCTCGTTGCTCAATGTTGGATCTTTGCATTTATTGGCCAGTAACCTGACAGCATCACTTGCTCCCAAGGAACTGCCGAAGTTGGCTCAGGCCGCGGCACTTGGGGTTGCTAGCGCCGTGATGTGGTCACCTTTTTTTGTTTCGATGGGTTTTGTTAGTGCAATGCTGACCCAGGTCTCGTTAGGTCTGCTGATTCTGGTTTGCCTGTCAATATCTGTTTTCAGCCTACTGGTATTTCAATATTTTTTAACGGGTTGCGTAAGTTTTCAAGAACTTTTTAGTTCCCTTTATTCGTTCAAAAGCTTGGCTTGGCCTTTACTCGTTGTGACTGTCTGCATTTTAGGTTGCTCAAAATTATTCGGATTCAGCGGTGCACAATCCGTTGTGCTTGTAGCACCATTACTCGCTGTTTTGCTCATGCTCTATAGGCCAGTCACAATCCGCCAAACTGTCATCAACGCTGCACAAGGCATGTCCAGGATTTCTGACGAACTACTCATTGTCATCGGGGCCATGTTGCTGAGCGCAAGCGTTGGCAGTCTGCCCTATCTTCGTGAGCTAGTTGCAAGCATTGAGCCTGCGCTCATCAATCCCGAAGTCTTTATTCTGCTGTCAGTACTGACGCTTGTTGGTCTAGGGCAAGTAGGCCTTCACCCAATGATTGGCGCGAGCATTTTGGTGCCACTTTTGTCTGCACAGGATTTCGGCATTCACCCGCTCATTATTGGCGCTATGTGTGTTTTTTCCTGGGGAATGAGTGCTGCGGTATCGGTTTGGACGTTACCCATTTCCGTATCAGCTGCTGTTTTCCAAGTTCCTGTGACCCGACTTGTTAGCATACGTCTACTAAAGATGGCACTTTTGAACAGCTTCGTGATCAGCCTGTTGCTCTGCTTGTTAAATCGGGTTCTATTGATTGGCGCTTGATCATCCGATTATGCAACCAAAATGTTCCTTGAAAGACTGTCCAGCACAGTCATACTACCTCGGCGCGACGAAACCGAGAGACTTCACCGTTTCCACAAAGAGCGGTTTCCAAGCGTCTGCATTGCCAGTAAACGACGAGTGTCCGTCGTTTTTAAAAGCCGGTAAGCTATAAAACTTTCCTTTTCCACCGGCATTGATAAAGGCTTCAAACCATTCTTTTGGTAATTTCTCACCCCAATACTTGTCATTAACACTGTATAGCCAATAAACAGGTACTTTATTTTTTGCGCCGTAGCTAGCAAAAAGTTTTTCTAATAAATCAGAACGGCAAGGGTAGGCAGGCTTATTAACCGGATCACCGCCACCTCCTCCAGCAAAATTAAAAGCGGCTACTAAGCCTGGCAAATCGGACGAAGATAATCCGACAGAAGTGGCCCCACCGAAAGACTGTCCAACAGCAATACCTTTGGTGAAATCAATATACGACTGATCGCTTAACCCTTTTAGGACAGTCGTTGATGTGTCAATGGCGGCTTTGTATACACCTGGGTAGTTTGGAAAGGAACAGTTGCTGTTGAACTCGGTGTCTTCACCACCCGTCTCTCCATACCCACCCCGTGTAGGCACAATGACAACAAAGCCCTGTTCCACAAAGAACTTAGATGCTGCAGAGTATCTTGCCCGACCCATTTTGGCTCGCTCTGCGGCAGAGCCTGAACGTCCGTGATTGAGAATTAAGTAGGGTGATTTTTTTCGATTAGCATCTCTAAAAATAGTCACAATGACATTGTGATTGTTGATTTTTCCGTGCGCATTTTGCACAGAGACGGGGATGGTAATGACTTCTTCAATCAGTTTCGATTGTGCAGATATCGAACTAGAAAATGTAATGAGAAGAAGTCCTAATAATTTTATAAGCATGTTCTTGATTTTCCCATTGTCTCAATTGCCTAAAAAATTCGTCCGCTCAGTCGCACAATCAACTCAAATTAAATATTTTTGTTGAAATATGATCTACAAGGGCTTCAGTGTGTTGATTGAGATAGAAGTGGTCGCCTTCAAACCAGTGTGTATCAAAAGACCCTTTTGATACATTTTCCCATCCAGCGATGCTGTCTTGATCTAGCCATTCATCTTGTCTTGAGCCTAAAGCCAGGATGGGACAATTTAAAAGGTAGGTAATCGGCAAACGATTATATTTTTCAGCCATTGAAAAATCAGCTCTAATCATCGGTAAAAGAATATCGAGTAACTCTTGATTTTCGAGAATAGCAGCAGGGGTGCCGTTATAGGTCCCCATTTGTTGAACGAATCCTTCTGAACTCAAGTGAGAAATGGGCGGACGTTTGCTTTTTGTGGTCGGATCTTGACGGCCCGACACAATTAACAAATCAACGTGATGTCCCGCGTTTTGTAATTTTTTCGCGGTTTCATAAGCCGCTAAGGCGCCTAAGCTATGTCCAAAAAGAATCAACTTTCCTGAGGCCGAACAATAAGGCGCAATGGCATTGAAAGCTTGGTCTGCATACTCATCAAGCGTCGTGAGTAGATCTTCGGAAAAACGTGTTTCTCTTCCGGGAGATTGAATCGCAAAACCTTGGATATTTTTAGGCAGTAACTTTCCCCAGCTGCGGTAAATCGATGCTCCCGCGCCGGCATATGGGAAGCAAAATAATTTTTGCTGACTGAGATGCGAGGGAGTGAGTGGGACAATCCACTTGGAAGACTGCTGTGACATAAACCCCTCTTTAATGAAATGACGCCGATATCGGTATCGGTAATGGGATGATTCTTGGTGCAGTATACAAAGACACATTTTTTTACATTTTTATAACACCCAATGTTATTGGCTGTGAGATCTAATACATGAAGGTGGTCAAGGCCAATCTCAGCGCGAGACAACTCAACATTGTTATAAAAGGAGCTAAAGTATATACTTATGTTTATACATCTACGGAGATTTGATATGAGTGCGGTCAGTTTAAATGTGAAGCAATGGGGCAATAGTCTCGGTGTTCGCTTGCCCGCAGCGATTGCAAAGGCTGTGGGTCTGAAGGTGGACCAGTGCGTTGAAATTGCT
The DNA here is from genome assembly GCA_945897365.1 of Bordetella parapertussis. Taxonomy (GTDB): domain Bacteria; phylum Pseudomonadota; class Gammaproteobacteria; order Burkholderiales; family Burkholderiaceae_B; genus Zwartia; species Zwartia parapertussis_A. The sequence goes on from CAMDFD010000007.1 coordinate 88,701, forward strand.
GTACAGGGACAGGCCGTCATCATTACGCCATGCAAAGCAAAACCCATGACTCTTGAGGATCGCTTGGCTTGTTACGATCCCCAAAAACATGGCGGAGAAATGATGGTTGCGAACGAGTCTCGAGGCGCTGAGAAATGGTGAGAAATCGCAAAGACTGGGTGCCTGAGCGTCAAGAGGTGATCTGGATCGACTGCAATCCTCAGCGTGGCCGTGAAATGCAGGATATACACCCCTTTTTAGTGCTGTCACCGAGTGCATTTAATGCGCGAACATCTCTTGTCATCGGTTTGCCGATGACAACCGCTGAATATAATACAGATAATCCATTCGCAGTCTCTGTAGGCATCACAAAGATCCGTAAAACCAGCAAGTCTAGCTATGTGCTTTGCCATCAGCCCAAATCTTTTGATTGGCGAGAGCGAGAAGCGTCACCGCATCCGATTGGAGCCCTTGCACAGGGCATTTTTTCTGAGGTCCTGCTTGTTTTTAATCAGATCGTAAAACTCGCTTAATTTTCTAAAATATCAACATATGTTTCCTTCAGATTTTGTTTACGAATTTTTTACTTTATTGGTAATCCTTGATCCGATCGCGACCGTCCCTGTATTTTTGGCCGTGACCTATGGTCTGAAGTGGCGCGATGCTCTCAAGGTCGCGTTGACGGCATTGGCTGTTGCTTTTGGCATCCTCGCTGCTTTTATTTTTTTAGGCTTACAGTTTTTAAAAGTCTTGGATATCCCCACCTCTTCGTTTCAGCTCGCGGGTTCTTTTATTTTGTTTACGCTAGGCCTGAGTATGGTGACGGGAAAAATGCATGAAGAGATTTCAAAAATGTCGCCAAATGCCTCCATTTTGGAACGCGCGGTCTATCCCTTAGCGATGCCCTCGATCGCAGGCGCGGGTGCGATTTTGACTGTGGTGATGCTGAGCGATAACAATGCGCGAGTGATGTCTGAGCAACTACAAACCACCTTCGTTGTGTTGCTGTGCTTGTCGATTCACCTCCTTACCTTTATGGCGGGAGGTTTGATCATTCGCTATATCGGCACGATCGGCATACAAATCACCACACGCGTGTTTGGTTTGATGATTTGCAGTATCGCAGTCACGGGCATGGTGATCGCGATTAAGGAGAGTTTTGGTATGTAAGTGAGTGGTTTAAATCGTACGGGTATGGACTGAAATTCTCATTCCTAAGGCGCCTAGAACTTTAGATACCGTGTCAAAACGAGGTTTTGTATTAGGCTTTAGTGCTTTATACAAGGCCTCTCGAGTGATGCCGCTCGATTTAGAAATCTCCGCCATACCTTTTGCTCTAGCAATATGCCCTAAAGCAGTGGCTAACTCAGCATCATCTCCCTCTGCAATGACTTGATTCAAATACTCAGTCATCGCTCGCTTACTTTTTAGATAACGAGTTATGTCAAACTCAGCTAGATCACTCATTTTAATTTTCTTTTCTGGTTTTACAGTTTTCATTTAGTCCTCTAATTAGATCCTTAAGACTATTAAACCACTCAAGGAAACTCTCAGTTTCTAAAATCCTATACATTTTAATATTGTAATCGACCAATTACAATAAATCAAGGGGCGCTTTATCTAACGAAGCAGACTATCAGCCTCAACGATAACAACGTAAGCGTATTTGATTTGATGATTTGTAGCAATGCGGTGTCATGTCTAAATGACATACTTCTTGCCCACGGCGGTCGGCGCTAAAACCTGATCTCCAAACGCGTTCGACATCGCTGCGATGGCGCGCCACCCTGTGCAATGACCTGCGCCAATGAGCTTGAGTCCAAACTGCTTTAGACCTTCGACGGTTTCTGGGATGATGGCTTCGTTAGCGCCCGACAGATGAAACCCACCGAACACTGCGTGGATCGGCGTGTCTGGAAAGCGCTCTCTCGCGTCAAGGAGCACATTGATGACGCCAGCGTGCGAGCAGGCTGTAAAAATAACGAGTCCTTTGTCTTTGACGTTCACGCCTAGCCATCTTTCATCGAGCAACAGCTCGTCTTTCTCCCATTCGCCCTTTGCATTTTTACGCACCTGACCGGGCAGGCCGCGCTCAAAGGGTGTGCGTCTGGGAATCTCTCCGCTGATGGCAAACATATTGTCGAGTAAGGAGACAGTTTCACGATGCAGTGAGACCTCGGCACCTGCGGCGGTGAGTTGCTCGACGCTAGGGATGTCGACCATTTCACGATACCTGCCGTTCGGAAGCGTACCAGCACGCTTGTAAAACATGTCGGGGTGTCCGTAAAACGGAATCGCTTTGCCACCATTGCGCTGCCGAATCGTATTGAACGCCAATAACAAAGCTCCTGCGTGATCCCAATGGCCATGCGAAAGCACGACGGATTGAACTTTGCCGAGGTCGACGCCAAGTCGACTGACGTTGCGCTCAAACGCGTAATCTTCTGGTCCAGTATCGAACAGGACGGTGCGTTCCTGAGTACCTTTACGGGCGGTGATGAGGCAAGACAGGCCGTGTGCGGCGCAACATAAGCACAGCCCCGCCATCATTTGACCACCTCTGCTAAACAAACCCATGGCCTCGCTGGATACGCCTGCAGGCGTCGTGGAAAGCATATCCGTTGTGTTGTCGACAAGGATATGGATATCTAACGCATCAACAGTATTGAGCAACATGGCAAACTCCTTAGGCTTTGGATGGTATGGACGAGTTTAAAGAAAAAGAGGTGGAAATTGGTGTCGAATGCATGGGGAGCTCATTTTTAAAGTTCGAAGGGCAGCGAGGCAACACTGATAGAGATTCTTGGTTTAAATTAAATAAAAAATTCGGAGACTGAAGATGAGCTGGCAACCTGCTCGCGACTTCGTTGGCTATGCCCACAACCCTCCCGATCCCAAGTGGCCGGGCGGTGCGCGTTTGGCCGTGAATTTTGTGATGAATTATGAGGAAGGGTCTGAGCCGTCTGTGCAGGATGGTGAGGGCTTGACGGAAACGGGACTTACAGAGGCGCATGGATCAAACCAAGTCAAAGTCGGGCGCGATTTGGCTGCAGAGGGTATGTTTGAATATGGGAGCCGCGTTGGATTTTGGCGGCTCGTTAAGCTTTTCGAAGAAAGAGGTCTTCCTTTAACGGTGTTTGGCTGCGCCCTCGCACTGGAACGTAATCCTTTGGCAGCTGAAAAAATCAGGCAAATGGGCTATGACGTTTGTTGCCACGGCTGGCGGTGGATCAAGCATTTTGAGTTGACTGAAGAGCAGGAACGAGAGCATATCCGCTTGGCGATTGAATCACTCAAAAAGACGATTGGTGAAAGACCACTGGGTTGGTATTGCCGCTATGGTCCCAGTGTGAATACGCGTAGGCTGGTTGCAGAAGAGGGCGGATTTTTATACGACTCTGATTCCTATGCGGATGAGTTGCCTTTTTGGCAAACCGTTGAAGGTCAGCCTCATTTGGTTGTGCCGTATTCTCTGACCAACAACGATGGTAAGTATGCGGGTACTGTCGGCACCTCAGATGAGTGGTTCCATTTTGTAAAAGATGCCTTTGACACCCTTTACGAAGAAGGTAAAACTCAACCCAAAATGATGTCTGTGGGTTTGCATATGCGCCTGATCGGTCATCCGGCACGCTCAGCGGGGCTGAGACGATTGCTAGACTATATTGCAACAAAAAAAGATGTTTGGGTGACCCGCAGAATCGATATTGCTAATCACTGGCTAAAGACGCATCCATACCCCGGTGCTGAGCGTTAATTTTTATCTGGTTTCCTAGTGCGCGATAAAATAGTTTGACTTAATCTAATCTTGCTCCTAATCTTAAGTTTGAATAAAAATAGGAGATGGACAATGATTAACTTGAATAAAATTTTATCTTCATGTTTTGTAGCCATGGGTATTTTAACGGTTGGACTCACGCCATCCGTTGCGCAGTCCGATTATCCAAATAAAACAATTAGATTGGTTGTCCCCTTTGCGCCAGGTGGCGTGACGGATACCAGTGCCCGAATTATCGCCGAGTACATGGGAAAGCGCTTAGGCAAGCAAATGATCGTGGACAATCGTCCTGGTGCATCTGGCAATATAGGCACAGGGCAAGTTGTCCGTTCCGACCCAGATGGTTACACCTTGCTTTTGGGTTTTGACGGCACATTGGTGATCAACCCTCACGTTTTCGCCAATATCCCTTTTGATACCGTCAAAGATTTCGCGCCGGTCGGTAAGATTGGTGATGCGATTTTGATTATGGTTGCGCATCCTTCTTTACCCGCAAATAACCTAAACGAAGTCATTGCATTGTCTAAGAAAACACCTGGCGGTCTAAGCTACGGTACTTCAGGTTCTGGTAGCACGCCTCACATTATGGGTGAAAGCTTGAATGTAAAGACGGGTGCGAATTTCGTTCACATCGCTTACAAAGGCGGTGGTCCAGCCATGATCGACTTGCAGGGCGGTAATGTTCCAATCGTGATGACAGCTGTTGCAGGAGCTTTGCCTCACATTCAGGCGGGGCGTATCAAGGGCATCGGAGTATCGAGTGCAGCACGCGCTTCTTCGCTTCCTAATTTGCCGACATTTATCGAACAAGGTCAAAAAGACTTTATTTTGAATTCTTGGGTTGGCATCCTTGCGCCACAAAAAACACCTGCTCCCATCATTAACAAGTTGAATGCAACGCTCAACGAGGTGTTGCGTGATCCGGTGGTTGTTGAGCGTCTTCTGAAACTTGGGGTGACGCCGATGCCAGGAACTCCAGCTCAATTTGGTGCCGCGATGAAAGCAGATTTAGCCGAGTTCGGTAAGGTGGTCAAAGCTGCCAAAATTAATCAAAACTAAGTATTTTTAACCTTCACTGTGTTGGAACTCCGACGCAACTGGCCGAGAATTGATCCAACGCTGCTGTGTGGCTTTGGCGGCTTTTCCTCGAGCCAGTTGAGTGACTCAATGTTGGGCATTGCAAGCCCCTTTAGTTGACTCAGCAGCCAGAGGGGTTGCAGCGAGATCATGCGGATTACATATCAGCGTGCTTGCGGTCGAATTCCCATACTGCTTCAAACCCCATCAGTTGACTAAACTTTTTGAAGTCGTAGAGTTGTTTGAGTACAGATTGCGATGAACCTTCCTTGAGAAGGGTACCGTACACTTGCTCAAGAATTTGACCGACCGCTAAAAAGGCCATCGCCGGATGGATAGCGATTTTGAAACCCATTTTTTCAAGTTCAGCTTTGGAATGCACGGGTGTTTTGCCACCTTCGACAACGTTGATCAGTAAGGGTTTTGTGAAACTCTTTCCGATTGTGATCATTTCATCTGTTGATTCGGGCGCTTCGACAAATAGAATATCGGCGCCAGCTTCAGCGAAAGCATGCGCCCGATCCAAGGCTTCGTTCAGACCATGAGAAGCCCGTGAATCCGTACGCGCAATGATTAAGAAATCGTCATTGCGACGCGCTTCGCAGGCGACTTTGATTTTGTTGACCATATCCTTGAGAGGAACAACGCGACGGCCAGGTGTGTGTCCGCATTTCTTAGGAAACTCTTGATCTTCGAGTTGAATACCTGAGACGCCAGCAGCCTCATAGCCTTTAACAGTGTGGGCAACGTTTAACAGACCACCATAGCCCGTATCGGCATCAGCAATGAGTGGTTTTTGACATCCCTGCGCGATCGTGCCAGCACGATTGAGCATTTCCGTATAGGACGCCAGTCCGGCGTCTGGAAGGCCCAAATATGAGGCCACCACGCCGTAACCGGTCATATACAAGACATCAAAATCCATTGAATCTGCAAATTTTGCTGAAATCATATCGAATACGCCGGGGGCAACGATGAGCCCTGGCTCTGAAAAGCGTTGTTTCAAGCGTTTGCGTTTATCTGCTGCATCAATCATTTTTTTAAGTCTCCTGTAAAGCTGATATGAATCAGTCTGCGTTTAATCAAATCACACCAGTATCGATAAGTTACTGCAGTTCTTGATCAGAAAGCATTAGTCTACCGTGATAAATCTCTTCGTTATGTGCGCCAAGCGCCGGGCCATGAGAATTTACCCGTCCGGGCGTTCCAGGACAGTCTAGATACAACGTTAGGCTTTGCAGATGCCAATGCCTCTGATTTATGCAGTTTCAGCATTCCCTACAAAGAAGATCGGCGGATCTTGATTTGTCCGGACAAAGTGATAAGATTGATGAAATAAGACAACCTCGCCAGCAAGGAAGAGTCAGTGGAAATTCTTAAAGTGGGTCCTAATCGCTATCGAACTAGCTACGGTCGTTACCTCGAGGACTTTGAGATCGGTGCGACCTATGAACACCGTCCGGGACGCACCATTACAGAAACGGACAATATTCATTTCTCTTTGCTGACGATGAATATGCATCCAATGCATTGTGACCATCATTTCGCTGCAAAAAGCGAATTTGGCCAACCTTTAGTCAATAGCGCTTTTACCTTGGCAGTTGTTGTTGGCATGACGGTCAACGATGTCAGTGGCAAAGCGATCGCTAACCTTGGTTGGAAAGACATCAATTTACTTGCGCCTGTATTCGCAGGCGACACGCTGTATGCCGAGTCTGAAGTGTTAGAAAAGCGAGAATCTAAAAGCCGTCCCACACAAGGCATCGTCACCGTGCGGACACGTGGCTTCAAGCAAGATGGAACAGAGGTGATCAACTTTGTTCGTTCGGCACTCGTACCGAAACGAGGTCATGGCGTGGGTGATACGTAACCTCTGCAGCACGTTTGATGACACCTGATATGTTGGAGTGAGACATGAAAAACGACCTTAACCAGGCAGTAATAGCCACCGCGTCAATTTCCGAGCAGCTCGCGGCATTTGCGGCAGGCTTTGACAAGCAAGCGATCCCCGAGGCCGTGCGTGCGCGAGCGCGACATTTAATGTTGGACTCGCTGGGGAGTGCTTTTGCTTCGCGTGCCTATGACTTTGCTGACAAAGCGATGGCGGGTATTCGGGATTTGAACGAAGGCGGACAATCCATCGTGATTGGTACTACCGAAAAGTTTGACACACGTAATGCCATTTTAATGAATGGCATTTTGATACATGGACTCGATTTCGACGATACCCATGCCAAGGGTGTGATTCACGCGACCGCATCGGTGCTCCCTACGGTGCTTGCTGTCGCTGCCAAGTATGATCGTAGTGGCGAGGAGTTAGTCACGGCATACATTCTTGGTGTAGAAATCGCGACTCGCCTAGGGTCAGTTGCAAAAGGGGGGTTTCATCAGGTGGGCTTTCATCCCACCGGACTGATCGGGACGTTTGGCTGCGCCGTTGCTGCTGGGTATTTGATGGGACTGACTGAGCCCCAATATGTAGATGCATTGGGTTTAGCGCTCTCTGTTGGCTCTGGAAGCCTTGAGTTTCTAAATGATGGTGCCTGGAATAAGCGTTTTCATCCGGGGTGGGCTGGTGCATCGGGCGTGACAGCCGCGACAATGGCTAAACATGGCTACCGCGGGACCCGCTTGGCGTTTGAGGGACGTTTTGGGTTGTATCGCAGTCATCTTCCTGTCGAACAGGACTACGACCTTGCTTTGGCTACGGCCGATCTTGGTCATGTGTGGGAAGTGGTGAATGTCTCAGTCAAGCCACTACCTGCGTGTCATTTCACTCACGCCGCCGTTGATGCTGCCATACGCATTCATGCGCAAGGTGTGGCCTTTGATGACATTGCACGTGTAGATGTTTTAGTCCCAGCGGAAGTGGTCAAAACGGTGTGTGAACCCGAGACGCAAAAACGCAATCCAGCCAATTCCTATGAGGCGCAGTTCAGTATCCCTTATCTGGTGGGTACTGGCTTGGTCAAAGGTCGCTTGACCTTAGAGGACATCGAAGCGCCCGCTCTGTTTGATCCCCACGTGCTGGATCTTGCCAGCCGTACTTACTATCGTCATGATCCCGATACATCTTTTCCAAAATATTACGATGGTGAAGTCATCGTGACGCTTAAAAATGGACAAGTCGTACGCGAACGCGAAGCAATCAATCGTGGCGCTGTGGATAGACCACTTACAGCGGATGACATTATCCAAAAGTTTCGTCAAAACGCTGCTAGGGAGCTGGGGGCCGAGCGTGTGATCGATATCGAGAAAGCCGTCCTTGGTATGGAGGCTCTTTCGGCTCGTCAATTGGCCGAGATCTTGGGACGTTAAAGAGTGACCTATTTTTATGAGTATCGTTTCATCTTAAAGGACTGACATTGTGCAGCACAATCATCAACAGAGTGACATGGACGACAGCCAAGAAGTCATGATCTTGGATAGCGTGGGAAGATTTCTTGACCAGGAGGTGAGGCCCTACGCGCAGCAACTCGAGCACGACGATATCTACCCGGCAGAGATCGTTGAAAAAATGAAGGTCATGGGCCTGTTTGGTTGCTTGATTGAACCTGAATACGGCGGGCTAGGTTTGTCTACAGTGACCTACGCAAAGATTATTGAAAAAATCTCAACTGTTTGGATGTCAGTTGCAGGCATTATTAATTCCCATCTCATCATGGCGATGTGTGTGCAGCGGTGTGGCACGCCTGAACAAAAAGCGTACTGGTTACCTAAGTTCGCCACGGGCGAGTTGCGTGGCGGTATAGCTTTGACGGAGCCAGATTGCGGAACAGATTTACAAGCCATCCGTACGGTTGCAAAAATTGCGGGCGATCATTACCTCGTCAACGGTACCAAGATGTGGATTAGTAACGGTATTTACGGAAACTGTTTCGCGCTACTTGTTAAAACCGATCTCACTACAACTCCTCGTCATCGCGGTATGAGTTTGCTGATTGCGGAAAAGGGAGAAGGATTTACGGTCAGTCGCAAGCTTGAGAAGCTGGGCTACAAGGGTATTGATTCGGCCGAGTTGGTATTCAACGATTACAAGGTTTCCAAGGATAGATTGATCGGAGGCGTCGAGGGTAAAGGTCTGCAAATGATTTTGGGTGGACTGGAGCTCGGTCGTATTAATGTCGCTGCCCGCGGGGTTGGATTGGCGCAAGCTGCACTCGATGAATCGGTACGTTATTCACAAATTCGCAAGACGTTTGGTAAGCCCATTTGCGAACACCAAGCCATCCAATTAAAGTTGGGTGATATGGCGACTCGCACTGAAGCGGCTCGGTTGCTGACGATGACTGCCGCTCAAGCATACGATCGCGGTGCCCGCTGCGACATGGAAGCAGGGATGGCGAAGCTCTTTGCGACTGAGGCAGCATTGGAAAATAGCTCTGATGCGATGCGTATCCACGGTGGCTATGGCTACTCAAAAGAATATATTGTGGAGCGCTTGTACCGCGATGCGCCATTGTTGGTGATTGGAGAGGGAACCAATGAAATGCAGCGCATCATCATCGCTAAACAATTAATTGAAAGGAATCCCGCATGACAATGCCGTTGGCGGGTCTTCGCATTATCGCAATCGAGCAGTACGGTGCGGGACCCTTTGGCACTCAACACCTTGCAGATTTAGGTGCTGAGGTCATCAAGATCGAAAACCCACACGATGGCGGCGACGTCAGTCGTAACGTTGGCCCCCATTTTTTTGGTAAAGATAATAGTCATTTCTTTCAGGCTTTCAATCGGAATAAAAAGAGCATCAAGCTTGATTTAAAACATCCCGAAGGCAAAGCAGCACTTCATGCTCTTGTTAAAGATGCCGACGCAGTGTTTAACAACCTGCGCGGCGATTTGCCTGAAAAGATGGGTTTAACTTACAACGCACTCAAACATATTCGAGCAGATATTGTTTGCGCACACCTATCGGCTTACGGAAGAGAAGGTCAGCGTGCGAATTGGCCAGGTTACGACTATCTGATGCAAGCCGAGGCGGGTTACTTATCCTTGACCGGCGAGCCTGATGGTCCTCCTGCCCGCTTTGGGTTGTCAATGATCGACCTGATGACAGGAACTACTGCGGCTCTCGCTTTGGTGTCCGCTGTGCTTGGTGCTCGAACGGCTGGGCATGGTCGTGATATTGATGTGAGTCTTTATGATGTGGCGATGCATAACCTTGCATATTTGGCGACGTGGTATCTGAACGGTGGGCATGTCACCGGACGAGCATCGCATTCGGCCCATCCGTCTCTTGTGCCCAGTCAGTTGTACAAGACCCAAGATGGCTGGATATTTATTATGTGCAATAAAGAAAAGTTCTGGCCGATCCTCGCTGAAAAAATGGGTCATCCAGAGTGGTCGGCACGCCCAGAGTTTAAAACGTTCAAAGATCGATTAACAAATAGATCGCAGTTCAATGAAACCTTGGAAACGGTATTCTTGACTGACACGACCAATAACTGGATGAAAAAATTCGAAGGCGTCGTACCCGCTTCGCCAGTCTACGACGTCGCACAGGCATTAGATAACCCGTTTGTTCATTCCCGCCAAGGGGTGATCAACGCGATATCACCTGACGGCTTGTCAGTGGCTGGCGTGGCTGCACCTATTCGCTGCCCAGGTGAAACAGCACCCATGAATGCAGCGCCGGCACTTGGTGAGCATACGCAAGAGCTACTCAAGCAGGCTGGGCTATCCGATCAGCAGATTCAGTTCCTTCGGAAGCATGCTGTCATATGAGTCCGTTGGTCAGCGCCACCCTTGGGTCCAAGCCGCGCTATGTCCAAGTAGCCACGACGCTGATGCGCGAAATCGAATCGGGCCGCTACTCAATTGGTACGCTCTTGCCCACTGAGTTTGAATTATGCGATCAGTTTGGGGTGTCACGGTTTACTGCGCGCGAAGCGGTCAAGCTACTTGTGCAACAGGGTTTGGTTGTACGCCAGGCTGGCGTAGGGAGTCGTGTTCGGGCGGCACCGGTGGATGTGCGTTATACGCAAACGATGTCGGGTCTGGCGGATTTGCAACAATATGCAGACGAAACGACTTTAGTCGTAGAGAGTAAAAAAATCATTGAGCTGACTGCAAAGCTTGCTAATCAACTGCAAGTCTCACCACGCGAAACCTGGCTCCATGTAGAGGGTTTACGGTTTGCATGTGATAAGCGTTTGCCAATCTGTCATACCGAAGTGTTCATTGCTCCACGCTTGCGTTCAGTCACGGGGATTCTCGCTCGTACAAAGCAACCCATTTACGCCATCTTGGAAAAAGAGTTTGGCGTGAAGATTACGCGAGTTGAGCAGGAAATCGGCGCGATGACCTTGAATGCAAAGTTGGTTGATCGCTTGAAAACAACAGCGCGCGCGCCCGCCCTGTTAGTGAGTCGACGCTATTTTGACGAACGTGGCGATCTCATTGAGCAGGCGCATAACATCCATCCCGCAGATCGCTTTACCTATCGAGAAGTGTTTCAAAGAGACCAATTAGGGCTATGACAACGTATTGGTTATTAGGGCAACTTCATCATTGCTATAAGAAATTATCATGAAACAGACATCCTCCGTGCCACTAGGTTGGAATCGCCATAATTTAGAACATGACAAATCATGGATTCATTTTCTGACTGAGCAAGAGATTGAAGACCTCGAGTCGAGTTTGCGCCATGTTTTGATGCTGGGGAAGACGGAGTTCGAATTATTTGCCTCGGACTTTCCTTTAACGTCCGTCATTCGTAACCTACTAGACCGAACTGTGCAAGCCACGCAAACCGGCTTTGGTTTGTGCTTGTTGCGAGGCTTTCCTGTCTCGCGTTGGACAAAGCAAGAGATGCGTACTTTGTTCTGGTGTATGGGTCTGCATATCGGCGTGCCTCGTCCTCAAGGCAAGCAAAGCCAGTTCGTCTCTGATGTGATGAATACCGGTGGGACGTATCGTGGCGGTACAGGGCGTGGCTACAACACCAATTCAAAACTAGATTTCCATGCAGATGGCAGCGATGTTGTGGGATTAATGTGCCTGCATATGTCTAAAAGTGGCGGAAAAAGCTTGATATCGAGCTCATTGAGCGCGTATCAGGCGCTTGAGCGTCTGAGGCCTGATTTAGCTCAAGTATTGACCGAGCCTTTTTATTTTAGTCGGCAGGGTGAGCATGCCCCCGAAGAGACACCTTACTATCAAGCTTCGATTGTTGGTTTTAAGGAGGGTCGTTTTGCTTGCCGCCACATTCGTAACCATATTACTGGCGCACAAATTACATTTGATGATGTTCCACGATTGAGCGCTTTGCAAACGGAAGCACTTGACATGTTTGACGAACTATTGGCAAGTGAAGAAATTTGTTATCACATGGACTTACAGCAAGGTGATTTTCAGTTTTTGAATAACCATGTTGTTCTTCATGCCCGAACAGAGTACGAAGACTTTCCGGAGCCTGAGCGTCGTCGTCATCTTTTGCGTCTATGGATCTCTTTGCCACAGGGCCAATCCCTTCCCGATTTGTGGAAAATTGCTTATAAAGACACTTCAACGCGCGCCCTGCGAGGTGGATTTCGCGGCATTGGCATGACTCCGGAAATAAGAGCTTTCGAAGAGCGTTTGTGCGCGGAACACAAAATTGCCTGTCGAGTGTATTTAGATCGAGATCAAATAACCTCATGAATATTTACGAACAAGATCTGCCCAAAACCCCAGCAAACTTCGCTGCACTGACACCCGTTGACTTTATCGTTCGGGCCGCCGAAGTTTTTCCCGAGCGAACGGCAGTTATTCATGGTCCTGTTCGCAGAAACTGGGCGCAGACTTATCAACGCAGCATGCAGTTGGCGCACGCGTTGCTCGCATTAGGTGTTCAAAAAGGTGACACAGTCACCGCAATGCTTGCTAACACGCCTGAAATGATAGAAAGCCATTTTGGCGTGCCAGCGATTGGCGCAGTGCTCAATACGCTCAATACGAGGTTGGATGCCGCGAGTCTGACCTATATGCTGAATCACGCTCAAGCTAAAGTTGTTTTGATCGATCGCGAGTTTTCAAAAGTGATGCAGGATGCGATCGCTCGTTCAGGCCTGCAACCAATCGTGATTGATGTCGATGATTCACAATATGAGGGAGATGGTCAACGAATAGGTGCTTACGAATATGAGTCTTTGCTTGCAGCTCAGACTGTGCGCGCTGCAGAGCAACCCATTCATTTCGCAGGTGACGAGTGGGATGCTATCACGCTGAACTACACCTCTGGCACCACAGGTGAGCCCAAGGGTGTTGTGTACTCTCATCGCGGCGCCCATCTTGCCGCGATCAGCAATATTCTTGAGTGGGATTTACCAACGCATGCGGTGTATTTGTGGACTCTACCGATGTTTCATTGCAACGGTTGGACCTATCCTTGGGCGATCGCAGCGCGAGGTGGCGTGAATGTTTGCTTGCGCAAAGTTTCTCCGGAAGCAGTTTTTCGTGCAATCAATGAATACAATGTCACACATTTTTGTGGCGCGCCTATCGTGCATAGCATGCTTGTGAATGCACCAGAAGCCATTAAAAGAGAAGGTGTGAGCAAGCTAAACGGGCGTCGAGTTCGGGCGATGGTCGCTGGGGCTGCGCCCTCTGCAACCTTGATAGAAAGCATGGAGTCCCTTGGAATCACGCTGACCCATGTCTATGGTCTAACCGAAATGTACGGTCCGTGCACCGTGTGTTCTCCTCAAGAAGATTGGGACGAATTACCTGTAGCTGAGCGCGCCGTTTTCAATGCGCGGCAAGGAGTACGTTATCACTTGCAGGCGGGGGCTGATGTCGTCAATCCTGAAACGCTCAAGCCCGTTCCGCGTGATGGAGAGACCATTGGTGAAATAGTTTTGCGTGGAAATATGGGGATGAAGGGGTATCTTCGCAACAAAAAGGCCACTGAAGCGGCTTTCGCTGGTGGATGGTTTCGCTCGGGTGACTTGGGTGTTCGGTTTCCTGATGGATACATCAAGATTAAAGATCGGAGTAAGGACGTCATTATCTCTGGTGGTGAAAATATCTCTAGCATCGAGATTGAAGACGTTTTGTATAAGCATCCAGCAGTCTTTGCGGTCGCAGTCGTTGCCAAGCCTCATCCAAAGTGGGGGGAAACACCTTGCGCATTTATTGAGCTTAAGCCTGAGATACAAGTCAGTATTGAAGAGCTTCTTGTGCACTGCAAGAAATATTTGGCTGGTTTTAAAGTGCCCGGTGCAATCGAGTTTGGCGAGTTGCCAAAAACCTCAACAGGAAAAATCCAGAAGTTTGAACTGCGCAAACGTTCGGGCGCGGTTGATGCTATCGATGTTTGAGTATTCAATTCTTGATCCTCGTGTGGAGCGAGTCATAGATACGCTTGCCTCTATCAGCGTGCATTGTGAGGTCGACACTCTTGCGTTTGTGGCCTTTTTAAAGATAAAAAGCGTTTAAGATTGAGCTCTTGCAAGAAACATGACGAAAAAAAATAAACAGATTTTGGAGAATAAACAGTATGTTCAATACATTTAAGACGTTATCAGTCGGCGTATCACTTGTGGTGTCAATGGCCAGTGCAGCGGCTCAGGGTTTTCCTCAAAAGCCTATCACGCTCATCGTGCCTGTTGCTGCGGGCGGCACGACAGATATTGCAGGGCGAATCTTGGCCAATCAGCTCAAGGATGTGCTGGGTCAGGTGGTCATCGTAGAAAACAAACCAGGCGCGAGTGGCGGAATTGGTAATTCATACGTGGCCCGCGCTAATCCCGATGGCTATACGCTTGTGCTCGCCTATGAGGGCTTTAACACGGGCAATCCGGCATTGGCTAAGAGTTTGCCTTGGGATCCTGTCAAGAGTTTCACGCCCATCGCAGAAGTGATCAGAGGTCCCCACTTAGTGCTCGTGCCCAAGGACTCACCGATCAAGGATTTGAAAGGTTTGGTAGAGTTTGCGCGGGCTAATCCTGGCAAGTTGAATTACGCCTCCTCTGGTGTAGGTTCTATTCAGCATCTTGGTGCGGAATTGCTTCAGCTCAATACCAAGACCAAGATGGTCCATGTGCCCTATGCTGGCGCAGCGCCTGCAATGAAGGATTTGCTCGCGGGTCGGATTGATTTATTCATCACCACACCACCGACTGCGATGGGACACCTCAAGGCTGGTACCTTGCGCGCCTTGGCCATCACCAGTGAGAAGCGTCATCCCATGTTGCCTGATGTGCCCACGACCGCTGAAGCGGGCTTGCCTGAGTTTCAGTTAGATGCATGGTTCACCGTTTTTGGTCCTGCGAATATGCCAGAGCCCGTGGTTAAGAAACTGACTGAGGCAATGAAGACCGTCATCACCTCACCACAGTTTGTTAAGCAAATGAACGAGCAAGGCGCGACTGCCAGCTATCGCTCCCCCAAAGAAATCGCTGATATTGTCAATGTTGATTTGAAAAAATGGGCTGATGTTGTCAAAGCTGCAGGCATCAAAGCGGAGTAGTGATCACTATGGATGTCAAAAAACTAACGGGAACGATTGGCGCGGAGCTTTTGGGTGTTGATCTCTCGAAGGACCTGTCCGCAGCGACTGTTAAAGATGTTCGCCAGGCTTTGCTCGACAATCTGGTGATCTTTTTTCGCGACCAAACTCTAACGCCTGAGCAGCAGATTGCTTTCGTTGAAAAGTTTGGTCCGATCAGCACAACCCCCGTCTATCAAACGCATGAAAAGTACCCTCAGATCATGCCAGTGGTGAAAGAAGTCACCGACAAGGATGTGATCGGTGATACCTGGCACACGGACGAGACCTACCATCCACAGCCACCGCTGGGTTCGGTGCTCTATGCACGCGAAGTCCCTAAGGTAGGCGGTGATACGCTCTGGGCCAATCAGTATCTAGCCTATGAGCGGCTGTCCGAGGCGATGAAAAAGCAGCTTGAGGGTTTGCATGCTATCCACTCCAACGATTTTCTGAATGCCAATGCGCGACTACGCAACAGCACGCGTTCAACCAAACTGCGTGAGGACGTGGGTCGTATCGACAGCCGTCATCCTGTTGTGCGTACGCATGATGAAACGGGGCGCAAGAGTTTGTTTGTGAATCAGCCTTTTACGTTCTGCTTCGAAGGGATGACGCGCGACGAGAGCTTGCCGCTGCTTCAATATTTATATCAGGTCAGCCATAAGCCTGAGTTGACCTGTCGCTTCCGTTGGCAGCCGGGCTCGATGGCGTTTTGGGATAATCGTTGCACCATGCACTATGCCATCAATGACTATCCTGGTCAACGTCGTGAAATGCACCGCATCACCATTCAAGGCGTAAGCCCGACATGAGTGATGGACGTTTTGCGGGAACGGTGACGCTGATCACGGGTGCCAGTAAAGGTATCGGACTCGCGACAGCGCAGCGTATCGCAAAAGATGGCGGGACTGTGATTGGTATCGCTCGTTCCGCCGAAGGTGTTCAATTTCCCGGTCCGTTCTTTACGGCTGATCTGATCTCAGAGTCAGAAACTGCGCAGGTGCTAGCGCAGATCACTGCGCAGTTTGAAGTTGATCATCTGGTCAACAATGCGGGCAAGACCACGTCGAGTTTGTTGACGCAAACAACATCCAAAGAGTTCGAAGAAATTTTGCAAATCAACATGAGGGCACCGATGCAGTGTTTGCAGGCTTGTTTACCTGCGATGGTACGAAAAGGTCGTGGCCGTGTCGTCAATATTTCCAGTCGTGCTGCGTTAGGAATGGTGAAAAGAACCGCCTATGCTGGCGCCAAGAGTGGTTTGATTGGTATGACGCGCACATGGGCGCTTGAGCTTGGTGCGCAGGGCGTTACAGTGAATGCGGTCGCACCAGGGCCGGTGGCAACGGAGTTGTATTTAAAAAACAATCCAATGTCGCCCGAGGCGCGCGAGGCTTTTGCTTCACGTATTCCGCTCAAGCGCGTGGGAACTCCAGAGGAAATCGCAGGCGCGATTACCTATTTCTTGTCCGACGATGCAAGTTTTATCACAGGGCAAGTGCTATATGTCTGTGGTGGTTTGTCGATTGGAGCAACGCCAGTATAAAAAACGGGGCAATCTAAAGATTGCCCCGAATAGATCATACAGCTGGACGTTTAGTTTTGTGACAGCCCAGTCTTTTTGATGACCGCAGCCCATTTGCTCACTTCGTCTTGCGTTCTCTTTGCGAGTTGCTCCGGTGTATTTGGAGCAGGGGGTAATTCAAAGCCAGCACCTTCGTATGCTTTTTTGAGTTCATCGGTCGCCAGTGCTTTTTTAACTTCTGTGTTGAGCAGATTGATCACTTCTTTCGGTGTTCCTTTTGGTGCATAGATCGCGAACCATGCAGACACATCAAAGCCAGGCACGCCAGACTCACTCACAGTAGGAACGCCTGGTGCGAAGGGTGATTGGGCAGCGGAGGTGACAGCGAGCGCACGCAACTTTTCAGCGCGAACTTGGCCGATTGCCGAGGGTAGATTATCAAACATGGAGTCCACTTGACCACCGACAAGGTCGATCACAGCTGGGCCACTGCCTTTGTAAGGAACGTGCAGGAGATCGACACCAGCCTGCATTTTGAAAAGTTCGCAGGAAAGGTGGATGGAGGAACCGGCGCCAGAAGAGGCACAAGATGCTTTGCCTGGGTTTGCCTTAGCGTAAGCGATAAACTCTTTAACGTTTTTGACAGGCAATTTAGGATTGATCACCAAAATATTAGCGATCGTCGTCAACGTGACGATGGGCGCGAAGTCGGTCAGGATGTCATGGTTCAGTTTTTTGTAGAGTGATTTATTAATCGTGTTGGCGACGGAGCCGACATATAGCGTGTAGCCATCAGGTTTGGCTTTCGAGACTAGATCAGCAGCGATATTGCTGTTCGCACCTGCACGGTTTTCAACCACAAAGCTCTGTTTAGTTTGCTCGGAGAGAGATTTTGCAACTAAGCGTGCGACGCGGTCTGTGGCGCCACCGGGGGCATAGCCGACCACGAGCGTGACAGGCTTATTAGGGTAGGCTTGAGCGTGCGCAGCGCCTGCGGTTAATACAAAAGTCGCCGCAATGGCGCTCGCCAAGGGTAGAAATTTCATAGTGGACTCCAAAGATTAAATAAACCAGAGCGGAATAGGAAGGCCAAGTCGCTCATAGACAAGCTTACTATGCTAACTATTTTTGATGCTTTATAGCTATGGAGTTTACCCTGTGTAGACGCTAAAAATCGTACAAGTGAGCGGCATTGTCGACGAGTACTTTTTTGACGGTAGCAGGATCACCCGCCCATTGAGCAATACGTGTCAGGGCGGTGAAGTCGTCTTCGGGCCTGAAGTATTCGATGACCTTTGGGTCGCGTTTGACCCCTTTAGGAGGCATGGGGTGTGGCCAGTCAGTGCCCCACACCATTCGGTCTGGGTTGGCATTGATGAGTGCGCGCGCAAAAGCTTCGCCATCTGGATAGCCAGGAAGCTCCGAGATGCGATAGGGCGCGGAAAGTTTGACATAGACTTTGCCGGACTGAACGAGGCTGCACAGTGCATCAAAGCCAGGTTGGCTCTGGGGTTTACTGGCATCGAGTTTGCCGAAATGATCGACCACCAGTGGGGTAGGTAGCGCACGAATCGTATCTTGCATGCCCGCAATCACGTCAAGATTGGTGTAGACCTGAACGTGCCAGCCAAGTGGCGCGACCTGCTCGGCAGCTGCTCGAAGTTGTTTTGCGGCAGATGCTGGATCGTTATGCCCATGTGTTTCTAAGTTGACACGGACACCCCTCACGCCTGCGGAATGAAACTTTTTTAAAGTCTCGAGAGTAAAGCTCTCATCGATGACGGCGACGCCACGGCCACGCGCGGGTCCCCAAGACTCAAGCGCATACAGCATGCTGGTGTTGTCGGTACCGTAGGGGCTTGGGTGTGCCAGGACCACACGATCAACACCCATTGCCATGTGCAAGGCATCCAGTGCCTCGAGGGTCGCGATCGCAGGCGTGTAATTGCGCTTTGCAGCAAAAGGGAATTGTTCGGCGGGCGGGAAAATATGGGTGTGGCAATCACAGATGCCAGCAAGGCCGAGTTTCTGAAAGCCGGAGGGGATCGTAAAAGGGGGTTGCATGGTCGTGTCTGAGATTAATAGTATCGACAATGAATACTAACCATAAATCGATCTTGAGTCGACGCCGCTAAAATAACAGTTTTAACTAAAATTTTTTTGAGACAAAAAAATGAGCAACATTAAAAAACTAGGGTTCATTGGATTAGGCGTGATGGGTGAACCCATGTGCCGTAATCTGGCGGTCAAACAAGCGATTTCCGTACTCGCCTATGATACGCAACAAGCACCACTGCAGCGATTGGGCCAAGCCATTGTTGCTGCGAAATCTGTCGGCCAAGTCATGCGTGACGTTGATCTGGTGTTTTTATCTTTGCCTTCGGGAGAGGTAGTGGCTAAGATTTGCGAACAAGCAGACGGGCTACTGGAAAATTGTCGTGCAGGTCAGATTGTTGTGGATCTGAGCACTTCTCCGGTTGAGCTGACGCGTGAGCTTTACGAAAAGTTTAAAGAAAAAGGGGTGTTGTTAATCGATGCACCTGTTGCGCGTACCCGTGCCGCAGCTGAGTCCGGCACGCTTTCAATCATGGTCGGTGCTCTAGAAGCAGAGTTTGCGCAAATCAAGCCTTATCTTGCAACTTTTGCGACTGAAATCACTCTTTGCGGGCCAGTGGGTAGCGGGCAGGTTGTCAAAATTTTGAACAATATGGTCTTGTTCGAAACTGTCGCAGCATTATCCGAAGCACGCGCGATCGCTCAGAAGGCCGGTGTGGACCCTAAAAAGTTATTTGAGACCTTGGCGCTCGGATCGGCGGATAGTTTTGCTCTTAGAAATCATGGCCTAAAAGCCATCATTCCAGGCGACTTTCCTGAACGTGCTTTTTCTGTTGAGTATGCTGCGAAAGATTTGCGCTACGCCTTGGATCTCGCAGAGCAAACAAACGTCGATGCCGCAGGCGCGCGCAATGTTCGTCGACTGTTCGAACTTGCTATAGCGCGCGGAGATGGTGCGTTATATCACCCGGTCATCAGCAGAGTGCTTTGACCAGAGTATCCAGCGCATGTTCGCGCGCGGGGTTGTGAGTAAAGTTTTCGCTAATAGAAGACCATTCTGGATGGGCGCGCGCCAGAGCAATGGTCTGGGTCAGCGCAGGACTCTCAAGCGAAAGATGAGGGGCTTGCTCTAGGCGCAGCGGGGTCAAGGCGGCGTGACCACGGTGCTCCAGGCCATTTATGAGTTGCATCTGTCGAAGCACCAGAATCTGCAGAATCGACTGATCAACAGTCAATTCTCTAAAGCCACGCATTTTTCCAAGAACTCGACTTCCCCAACGGTCAACGACTTTTAACGCGCCTCCGGCAACCGCCCCGATCGCCATCCCAGTGCCAAGGCTCAGTCCTGCGCTCAACACGTCAACGGTCGCACCCAACGTTGCACCCGCTGCAATACCCATACCTACATGCACGCCAAAGTTTTGAAGTGCTTGAGGACTGAAAAGGTCAAGGTCCCAACGTCCTTCAGTCAAAGAAAGGGGCGTTGAGAGGAAGTCATCTTGTCGAAATTGAAATAGATTGAGTAAAGCATTGACACAGGCTTGTTCGCGTTCTCGGACGCGATGTTGTATCGCTATATTTTTTTGAGCAATATCCTCCTCTGAGCCAACACGCATTCGCAAAGATGCGACATCAATGAGCATGTCTACAATCAGACTAATCGAAGCGACATGTCTGGCCTGCCGCTGTTTGACTGTTTGTTCTTGAAGGGCAGAAAACGTTGCTTGATAGGACGAGAGTAAAAGAGAAAGCGCTTGATAGAGTTTTTCCTCGCCATCGAGTGGAGGACTCATGCTATCGAAAGATACCGCGGTGTGCAAACCGACGCGCGCTAGCGCATCACGCCATTCTTGAGTACGCGAAGCTTGGCTGGCGACAAAATTCAAGACTGGTAAAAGGGGTCTCGCACAGCTCGATAGAATGGCAAGTTCGTCTCGATGTTTGGCCAGGACAGGCTCACGCACGTCCACGACATACAGTCCGGCATGACACTTTAAGAGTTTGCGCAGGACCCGTGCCTCTTGCTCATATAGAGAGCACGCTTCCGGACTCTCTAAAAAGAGTTGGATGCGATCGGGACCATCAAGCCGTTGGTTGTGGTTGGACAGCTGCTCAAGATAATCCAGTAAGCCAATGCTGTCTTCGATGCCAGGTGTGTCGTAAAGGGTCAGTACAGTTTTAAAGTCGAGTGCCACGGGAGCGGCTTGCACTTGACGGGTTGTTCCGGGCATATCCTCGACTTTGCCAAAATTCACATCGCGCAGGAGTGTACGAAGCAGGGAAGTTTTTCCAACATTCGTATGCCCGACGACGGCAATTTCTATGGTGGCTTGCTCAGTCATGATGGCGCTCCAGCCATTGCATGATGCTCGCGCCATCGTCGCGAACGTAGAGCTCGATATGTGGAAGCTTGCGTAGCTGAGCCATCCAAGCCTCGGTGTGCGCGTGCGCGACCTGACTGTGTCGCAACCAAAGTAGTGTTCTTTTTGAATAGCCCGAGAGTTCTGCGATTAAGCGCAAGGTGCCACGGTCTGGTGAGTGTCTGGCATCACAAGCGACGACAAGATTTTGGGGGCGAGCGTTCGACGTGTTTAGAAGAGCTTGTTGACGAGATTCCTTGGAGTCGACAGGACTTGCGAAGCTTAAGGCAGCTCCGATTCCTGAGGGAGGCCAGTCATCTGTAGGATCGAGTTCGATGGCGATCAAGAGGTGCTCGGTGTTCCACGGATCGTTTTCATTGTCGTTTCGATCTAACCCCTTTTTAAAAATAGACTCAAGGGGTTGTTTTCCATCTTCCTGAAAAGCGAACGAAGGCATCCTGCTTAGGACAGCACTGTAATAGGGCGATGAGAGGTCGGGTTCCAAACGTGAACGTCGCTTGAGTATAAGACCAGACAGCAAAGCTAAAAGCGCTCTGGGTAGTACGCCATAAATGAGCAGACAGCCTAACAACCACCCCGACCATAGACGTCGAGAGGCTTCAGGATTTTGTTGAGAGACTGAGCTGCTTGCGCGCACTATTTCCTGATCGGGTACGGCCAAGCCAAACCATTGCGGAACAACAGATAGATATTCAATCCCTCTTACGAACACCTCTGAGGGCAAGACGGTTGTTTCCCAGACAAAATCGTACTGTCGTGTTGATAAAGCCAAGAGCAACGTGACCGCAGCCGCAACGCTCAGGGTTATCCAGATTAGATGTGTGCCAGTGCTTAGGAGCCAGCGGGTGGCATGGGCTTGATGCCAGACGCTCCACCATGCTTGAACAGCAAGGCCCATATTTGGACCGCGAGCCAGTTTGCGGGTGAGCCAGGGCCAGAGTTGTACGAGTCGACCACCCGGGGCAGTCGGTGAGAATAGGGCCAGACACCAAAGAATCAGCGACAGAAAATTCAGCCCTAGCAGTGAAACCAACGCCCAGACGATATTGACAGGTTGCGTCCCGGTTCCAAGTGCGGTGAGTGCCATGCTTGTTCCGGCGATCAGGGCGATCATCAATATGCAAAAAAAAGCGAACCAACCTGCGGCGTTGAGCTTTGTGATGGTGGTGGTCAGACCGATTGCATGGCTCAAGGCCTGCGCACGACTGACGACTTTTGCAAGTGGCGAGCGTTCTTGTTGAGCGAGCAGTCGTGCTTTGCTATCGTCTAGAGGACCCCATTGGCTTTCCCTCAGATGGATCGCCTCGCAGAGCCATACTTGTTTGAACGAAAGTATTTCGCTCTTATTCATGGACAGGCTACCGTTTTTTCTGACGGAGTAGAGCGATACCCACAAATAAGGCGGGTAAGGAGCAGACGATAAAACCGATACCGTAGTTGTTGGTCATGCCAAGCAATAAAGAAAAAATGGAAGGTGCTATCAGTGCTCCAACTTGACCGAAAGACAAGACGCCACCTGTGACGGCGCCGCGTGCACCTTCGGGTGCCTCGCGCGCTGTTTCCGCCAGCAGGACACCGTGCCAAGATAGTGCACTTGCGCTGATGAGTGTCGCGACGATCCCCACGATGATCGTTGGCCAACCTTCGCTACAAAAACTCAGCAGGACCATACTGAGCGCCATCCCAAGCGCGAGTGCGGCCATCATTGTTCGAGGATGGACGTACGAGCTACCCAATAAACCCCAGATAATCCGACCGGGTACGGCGACCGCGACAGCGGTTGAAAACAAAAAGCCTGCGGCAATGAGCGTGTATCCCATTGTCGTGAGGTAGACAACGAAGTAAACCGTGAAGATTGTTTGTACGGCGTTAAAGGCAAAACAGGCAAAGGAAAGATTGCGTAATTCTCTTGTGCCTATGACGGCGCGAAACGTATTTCCAAAATCAGAAAAATGAAATTTTCTAGTTGGATCACGATCATCGTCGAATTTTTTGCGCAAGGGCTCAAGCATCAGTGTAAAAACGATGCAAGCTAAGGCGCTGATCAGCATCGTGTATTGCCAGTTGAGCCACTCGGTAATCTGTGGTCCGAGCAAGCCGGCTAAAAGAAGACCAGCAGGGACTGCTGTTTGTTTGATTGAAAATATCAAAGGCAGATAACGCGGTGGAGAGCAACGACCGAGCAAGTGCGAGCTTGAAGGTGTTGAAACAGCCGCGCCACCGCCACTCACAATAGCGGAGAGGACAAGCGCAATCGGATGGCCGAGGGTCGCGAGTGCCATGCCTAAGGACAACAGCACGAGAGCTAGTTGACTCATGCGCATCGCGCCATACCGCACGATGAAACTACCGCAACCTAGTTGTGTGGAGAGTGCGGCGCAAGCGGCGATCGAGAAATAAACACCGATCCATGCTGAGTCAATCAAAAGATCCGCGATAATGGCGGGTGCGATCACGGCAGGCAGTGCGCGACCGATCGCCGCGAAGGTTTGCTGCAAGAACATTGCCACTAGGGCAAGTAGGAGGTGATTCACGAGGACTCAGGGTTCGTTGATTGAATATGCTTGCATAGGATAGCGCAAAACAAAACGCAGTGTTTCAATGCGTCTCGATGTTTAAAAAATCTCTAATAGTCCGTGTTATGGACTTCGTTTGAGGTGAGCCCGGGACGGCCCGCCAAGCGAGATGACCCCTGGTCGAATCCACCGGTGCAAAGCGGGCGTTTTTGATGCCGGCGGCAATTTGTTTTGCACCTTCAAGGCTGAGCAGACGTTCTTGAGTGCAGGGGAGAACGAGTGTCCTTGCTTTGACGCGTCCAAGCGCCTCAGTGAAGTCAGCGTCAAAGGGGGCGCTGACATCATGACGCGAGGACGCTTGATAGCGTTTGAGCAGACTCCAAGCATCCCAGCTCGCGAATCCATTCCCCGCTGTCTGAGCTTCTTGTTCAATGCTTGTAAAGTCAGTTTCAGCGATGTATTGATCCGTCACTGTCCATGCAAAGTAATGTTTTCCAGCAAGACGAAGACCTTCCGAAGGATTCTGTTGGTAGTTGCCTTGATTCCATTTTGGATCGAGTTTGACGATGTCGAGCATACGTTGTGTGGCAAGTTTGAAACTCTGACTTGCGTGCCAGTCAGGGACAAGCAGCACTGCCGACTGCACCATGTCAGGATAGTGAATCATCCACTCCAGCGCTTGAAAGGCGCCCATCGATGCACCGGCTATGACAGCGATGGGTTGGTCTCCAAGATCTAGCCCGTTTCTGACAAACTGAACCTGCGCATGCACCATATCCCGAATTGAATAATCCGGGAACGCTGAACCCAAGCCATCTGCGGGCTTGGAAGAAAGTCCACCTCCAATTGCATCCGTACTAATGACACAATAATGATCTGTGTCATAGGCTTTGCCCGGACCAATATGATCAATCACACTATGTCTGAGATTTCCGGTGCCGGGAAGCACAAGCAAGAGATTATCCCTTCGCGCATTCAGTTCGCCGTAACGGACATAGCCGATCGAGAGTTCGGGCAGTGTCTGGCCAGACTCAAACTTGAAGTCATGGAGAGTGAAAACGCCTTCATGGGCATCAGGTCGATTTATCACTGTTGTCATCTGAGTAGGCAGAAATTGATGGGTACCGTCACTGTATGCTCGCTTGATTCATTTGTAAATCATGTTATTTTTTAATCAAACGAAGAATAAATAAGGTGTCATGATGAAAGGTGTCGTCGTATGTCCGCAGCCTCGCGCTGCCGAGGTGGGTGCCGAAATCCTAGAGAAAGGTGGAAACGCTTTTGATGCGGCGCTGGCGACTGCGTTTTCGCAAATGGTCAATGACCCTTTTATGTGCGGCTTGGGGGGCATGGGTACGCTGCATTACTTCCATGCTGCGACGGGACTCAGTGGGATGATCGATTTCTACAATCGTGCTGGCTCCAAGGTTCGTCCTGATATGTGGGAAAAAGACTGCAAAGGTCGAACTCCGATCTCTGGCTACAGCTTGTTTGATGACTTCAGAAGCGAGATTGGTTATACCGCGATCATGACCCCGGGTACTCCAGCGGGTCTTGGCTTGTTTCATGAAAAGCTCGGCTCCATGCCATGGGCGGATTTAATCGCTCCGGCGATTGCCCAAGCCAATGAAGGGATCTTGATTACGCCTAATACCGCGAGTGTTTGGAGCGGGTATGCTCAGCCGGGCATACCCGATGGTCTTACCCGTATTCGTAAAACAGCCGAGTGCGCGCGTGTTTATTTGCATCCCGATGGACGATTGTTACAGGTGGGTGATGTGATGCGTCTGCCTGATTATGCGCGTACCCTTGAGCGTCTGGCAAAAGGAGGATGGCGAGAGTTTCACCAAGGTTCTCTTGGAGATGAAATCGCGCGTGACTTGGAAGCGAATGGCGCTTTTGTGACGAGACAAGACTTGGCGGATTATCTTCCTGAGGAGAGTGTTCCCTTGGTGGGGCACTATCGTGGTTATGAGGTGAGATCCAATCCTCCACCAGGTAGCGGCGCCACCTTGATCGAGATGTTGCAAATTCTTGAGCACTTCGATTTAGCGTCACTCGGACATGGATCGACACGGCATCTTGATTTAGTGGCGCGTGCGATGGCCGCTGCCCATGTCGATCGAAATGCTTATCTTGGAGATCCGCGTTTTGCGGACGTTCCCACCGATATGTTGATTTCAAAAAAACGTGCTGCGTATTGGGCAGAGCGAATCAAGAGCGGTCATTATGCAGGGGGTCAAGAAGAGGCACCCCCGGGCTGTACGACGCATGTGTGCGTCATGGATGCGGCGGGTAATGCCGTTTCAATGACGCATACGCTTGGTACGGCTGCCGGTGTCGTGACGCCAGGCTTAGGTTTTAACTACAACAATTCGATGAAATTGTTTGATCCTGTGCCGAATAAAAAGAACTCGATGGCACCGGGTAAAGCACGCACGACGGGAATGGTGCCAACGATGTTGCTTAAGGATGGCAAACCTGTCCTGTTAGCAGGCGCACCAGGTGGTAGCGTGATCATCAGTGCGACACTGCAATCAATCTTGAATGTTGTGGACTTCGGAATGTCGCCGGTGGAGGCCGTCACGGTACCGCGCATTCATTGCGAGGGGCGCGGCATTCATACTGAGGCGACGGTGCCGCGTTCGGTGATTAAAGAGCTGCGCGCGCTTGGACATACCGTTCATCAGAGCGCGCATAGTTTTGAGCCCAGCATGTCGCGCGCGCATGTTATTTCAACGATTGGCGGTCGCATGAGTGGCGGTGCAGATCCGAGAGGTGGCGCGGGGGTTGCCTATGCGAGATAGGGATAGAACGAGATCAATGAAATGTTTTAGACCAATGCTTTAAAGAGTGTGGTCATAATCTTCATGAAAGGGATTTGCGTCGAAGCAACGATCACCATTGGAAGCACGATCGGCACTAATATGGGCATGATGCAGCTTTTGCCGATTGGAAACTTCCGCATATTTTTTACCGCAGCGTAGAGAGTTTCGATATCAGCGGATGGCCCAAGCTCGGGCGAGTCTAGGATTGCCTGCTCACCAACTTTTTGACCGAGTATCCATTTCCGATGCACTAGTCGACCGTGCTCGGCGAGCAGTGCACCATATGCCCGCATTGCTTTTTTGCGCGTTGAGATCATTTTGGCAGAAAACACATAAAGCGGTGCGAGAACAGTCAGCCCCCAAAGTATTGCAAAAGATAGGAGAGGAAGTTTTAACGTATCGAGTGCGATCTGGTGATAGAGTGAGTCGTGTATCCAGCGAGAGGCGAGTACGGCAGACATCGCAAGCGTGACAAGAACGAAAGCTTTAGGCAGTTTTTCAAGAAAACCTAAACCACCCATTCTGTCCGGATGGGTAGGGACGAGGGCGAGGTCTAGTTTTGAAATGCGGTAGAACAGCATAAAGAGTAGGCCAATACGCCAAAGCCAACCTAATAGCAGGATGGTAAAAATAGGTCTGACCACATAGAGGAACCACAATCCGCCGAAGCCCAGGCCGACGTCGAGCGTCGCCCAGGAGAGTTCGTGTGCATGGAGACTGTCAGGTGCGCCCATGAGCCACAGAAGCGTGAGCGCAAAGACAACGATCCACGGAAAGGCCTTGTCTCGAAGTCGCGTGATGTCTTGGATGATCTGAATGAATCGGTCGCGCTGGCTGTCGATGATCAAGCCATTTTCGAGAAACTGCAAGACGATGACGCGCACGACTCTCAGCGCCATGCCTTCGGCCAATATAAGCAGCGGGATGGCGACTAAGCAACGTACATGAACGCCATAATGGGCCAATAGAGGTTCGCCAATTGCCCGATCAAGTAAGCGGCTTTCAAGCGCAGCCCAAATGATGATCGGCAGCCAAGTAAAAAGCGCGAAAAACAACGCGCGTCTCGCGACGCCCAAACCATGGTCGGGTGCCAAACCAATTCTGCGCTGCCACCGAATCGGCAGATCATTTCTCACAATCAGGAAGTCGACAGGGTCTGCGGCAGAGCTTGGGTGTTGATCTTTCATTTTTGGATATTTGAACGCAGGGTGATTAATCCGGGGCGTAATCGCCCCTCGGTCCGTTCAGATGAGGCTGCGTGGTGTGAGATAGGCCAGTATGGATATTAATACGTATTTAATACGCTTTTATAGAGGATTCCTTGCCTTGTCGGGGACCTCGTGGGTGCACAAAACCTAGGGTTTTCCTTGGTATGCGTTTATGCAGAGGCAATATAATGATGTTTGGTTAGATATCTTTTTTTGACAATGTTGTGCTGACGGAGAATCCGCCATGAATCGTAGATCGTTTATTACTAAAGCAGGTATTGCCGGCGCAGCCGGTTTATCAACCGTTGCTGCCCCCGCTATTGCTCAACGCAAAATCACATGGCGCATGGTGACAACATGGCCCAAAAATTTTCCCGGCTTGGGTGTGGGTGCGCAGCGCTTGGCCGATCGTATTACCGCAGCGTCAGGTGGTCAGCTGACTGTTCAGGTTTTTTCCGCAGGTGAACTCGTCCCTGCACTTCAATCCATTGACGCCGTCATTGACGGTGGTGCTGAGATGTCGCACGGTGCTGCTTACTATTGGCAGAACAAGAGCGTGGCGCTGTCCTTTTTCACCGGCGTGCCTTTTGGTATGACGAGTCGCGAACTCGCGGCATGGGTACGCTACTTGGGTGGTCAGCAAATCTGGGATGAGGTCTATGACCAGTTTGGTCTGCAGGGCTTTTTGTCCGGTGATACCGGAACACAAGCTGGTGGTTGGTTCCCTAAAGAAATTAAGAGTCTTGATGATGTCAAAGGCTTGCGTTTCCGTACGCCAGGCTTGGGTGGTCAGGTTTGGGGCAAGATGGGCGCCTCTGTGACTAACATGGCCGCTGGTGAGATTTTCCAAGCCCTACAGTCTGGTGCCCTAGATGCTGCTGAGTTTGTTGGCCCCTACAACGATCTCGCGCTAGGCTTCTACAAGGCACGTAAGATTTACTACACCTCGAGCTTTATTGAGCCCGGCTTGGCAACAGAGTTGGTTGTGAATAAAAAGAAATACCAAGCCTTGCCAAAGAGCTTGCAGGATCTAGTGCGTGATGTGTGCCAGGCCGAATACGACCAAGTCGCTTCTGACTTTGCCGCCAATGACCCACGTGCACTCCAGGTGCTGGTGAAAGATCATGGCGTCAAAGCCATTCCTCAGTTCCCCAATAGCGTGGTTGAGGCCGCGGCAAAGGCCTCATTAGAGGTCTTGACCTCCATCCGCGACAAGGGCGATGCGTTGACCAAAAAGACGGCTGAAAGTTTTGTCAAGGGACTCAATACCGTTCGTATTAAAACTGAAGGTACGGATGCGCAATTTATTGCCGCGCGTGCCAAGTACTTTAAAATCTAATACGTTTAGTTTGAAAGTTAAAAACCCGGCGATCTGTCATGGATCGCCGGGTTTTTTTATGAGTATTTCTGTGGTTTTTAGTAGAGAACCTTTGGTAACCAGGTGACGAGCTCTGGGAATACAAACAAAAGAGCAAGCGCCAGCACCTGCAGACAAACAAAGGGTATGACGCCTTTGTAAATCATCCCCGTCGAAATACTGTTGGGTGCGACACTTCTCAGATAAAACAATGAAAATCCGAACGGAGGTGTGAGAAAGCTTGTTTGTAAATTAACGCCAACCATTACGCCAAGCCAGATGGGATCGAGACCAAGCATCAATAGCACGGGTGCGGTAATCGGGATCACGATGAAAATAATCTCAAAGGTGTCCAAGATAAAGCCAAGGACGAACATGATGAGCATCACCACGATCATTGCGCCCATCGCCCCACCTGGCAGACCCGAGAGGAATTCATGTACCAGATTGTCTCCGCCCATTTGACGGAACACGATCGAGAAAACTGAGGCTCCAAACAGGATGATAAAGATCATCGAGGTGATCGTGGCAGTCGATATAGCAGCCTCGCGTAACACTCTCAAGGACAAGCGCCAACGTAAGGCAGCCAGAATCGTTGCACCAACCGCGCCGACGGAAGCCGCTTCAGTAGGTGTGGCGATTCCACCAATGATAGATCCCAGCACGGCGATGATCAGCAAAAGTGGCGGTACCATCGCTGTAATGACTTCTTTGAAAATCCCCTTTTTTTCTTCAGTACTAAAGGGCGTGGCTGGGCATGATTTCGGATCGACGATCGCTTTAAAGATCATCCATCCCAAGTAAAGCGCTACCAATAACATTCCGGGAAGGAAGGCTCCCGCGAACAAATCACCGACTGAGACAGGCGTCGGTGCAAAATTGCCTTTTGACATCTGTACTTGTGAGTTGATGCCCGCCAGCATGTCGGCCATGAAAATCAGTACGGTGGAGGGGGGAATGATTTGTCCCAAGGTGCCCGATGCACAGATCACACCACTCGCGAGCTTTGGGTCATACCCTGCTCTAAGCATGGCGGGCAAAGAAATCAGGCCCATGGTCACGACCGTGGCACCCACCACGCCTGTTGAGGCAGCGAGAAGGGCTCCGACTAAAATCACGGAAATCCCCAAGCCACCACGCACATTGCCAAAGAGTTTGCCCATTGTCAGCAGCAATTCCTCGGCGATTTTGGAGCGCTCAAGCATGACGCCCATGAAGATAAAAAGCGGGACAGAAACCAATACTTCATTGGTCATAAAACCGATATATCGACCCGCAAGCGAGGCTAGATTTGAAAAATCAAAGACCTCAAAGTAGTAGCCGATTGCGCCAAAAATGAGTGAGGTGCCAGCCAGTGAGAAGGCAACTGGAAAGCCCAGCATCAACATGCCGATGACACCAAAAAACATCAGACCCGCAAGAATTTCACCGATCAGTCCGTAATCCATGTTAGTTACTCCTTACCAGTCGCTTGCGCGATCGTTGGGTAACGGAAGTCCTGTGGAATGAGATCCTCGCGCTTGGCAAGCATCAGAATAGAGCGGATCGCCATGGCAAGACCTTGGAAAGCGACCAGAACTACAAAAACGAGAATAAAGGTTTTCAACACATAAAGTCCCGGCATGCCGCCCACGTTTGCAGAATTTTCCATCAGGCGCCAGGAGCGCTGAACGTAGGGTAGACCAATGTAATAAATGGCAAACATGAAGGGAAACAAAAATACACACACACCGACCAAGTCGGCGATCGCTTTTTTAGTGGACGAGGCGGGTCGATAAAAAATATCCACCCGTACATGATCTTCTCTGAATAGGGCGAAGCCAGCGACGGCGGTAAACATCACGCCATTGAGCCAGACATATAAATCCTGCATCCAGAGCCTGGTGGTTGAAAACAGATAGCGTTCCACGACGACTGCGAAGCAGACTAAAACAATCGCAAGAGAGAGCCAAGCAAACGTATTGCCAATGGCTTTATTAACAACGTTTATTAACCGCATTATGGCTGCTAGGATTGTTAGCATGCGGATTCTCCAAAAGAACTAAAGAAAACGCGCCAAAAGGTCTATCGCTCTTGGCGCGCGGTAAGAAAGTTTCAGCTGGTATTACTGGGGTTGAACGCCTGCTTTCTTGAACAACTCAGCCCATTGAGGGAGTTGTTGTTTGACTTTGGCGTCCAGAGCAGCAGGATTTGCATCCTTGGTCAGGACTTGTGCGCCCAGACCCGCCATACGCTCCTGAAACTTAGGATCGGCCAAGCCTGCTTGAAGGGCTTCTACAAGCTTTGCGCGGATAGGTGCTG
This sequence comes from Bordetella parapertussis, assembly GCA_945897365.1. GTDB lineage: Bacteria > Pseudomonadota > Gammaproteobacteria > Burkholderiales > Burkholderiaceae_B > Zwartia > Zwartia parapertussis_A. Next base: position 120,180 of record CAMDFD010000007.1, read on the forward strand.
GCGTGTTCTTGGGAACCCACATGCCATGCCAGATACCAACTTCAAAGTTTTTGAAACCCGACTCATCCATCGTGGGCAAGTTTGGCAAGGTGGCGACTCGCGTCTTGCTTGTCACAGCATAGGCCTTGATGGTGTTTGCTTTGATTTGCTGGGTTGTGTTGGTGGTTTGATCACACAACAGATCGACTTGTTTACCCACCAAGTCGTTCATGGCTGGGCCTGTGCCCTTGTAGGGAACGGTCAATAGATCAACACCGACGCCATTGGCGAACATCACACCGCAAAGATGTGAGGCTGCGCCGATACCGGCATTTGCCAAGGAAACTTTGTCCTTGTTTTTCTTGACATACTCAACCAATTCCTTGATGTTGTTGGCAGGGAAGTCGGAGCGACCGACGATCGTCATCGGAACATCCACGACGAGACCAATTGGCTCGAAACCTTCGATGGGGTTGTAGTTGGGCTTTTTGTACAGGGCAGGTGCAGTCGTGAAGCCAACGTGCATCAGCAATACGGTGTAGCCATCGGGGTTGGCGCGCGAAACATAAGAGCTTCCGACTGTACCGCCTGCACCGGCCTTGTTTTCGACTACGACGGTTTGTTTGAGCGTAGGACGCATGGCTTCTGCCAGCGAGCGTGCGACGTTGTCGGTTGGGCCACCTGCTGCAAAGGGAACCACCATGCTGATAGGCTTTGAAGGGAAATTGTCAGTGCTTTGGGCCGAAGCGGAAAACGCGACTGCAGACAACAAGGCACCGATTGTGAGTGAAAATGTTTTCATTTTGGCTCCGGGGTCAGTCTAAGTGAAATGGTAAACAGAGAACTGGTAATTAAAGCATGATTCAATCGAACGCAAGTACATAAAAAATAAGGGTTTTCGGGTGTGTAGCCCTTATTTGATGCCCTTTGAGGATGATTTGTGTTCTTTCGCGTGGAGAATAGGTATATTCGAAAGCTAAGAATTAAAACATTTAACAATCACTGAGACCTTTTCCTATGACCATCCAGTTTTATTCTTTTGACACGCCTAATGGCCGCAAAATCTCCGTGGCTCTCGAAGAAATGGGTCTGGCGTATGACGTGATCCCGGTTGATATCGGGAAGGACGAGCAGTTCAAACCTGATTTCTTAAAAATCAGTCCAAATAACAAAATCCCTGCCATTGTGGATCGCGACGGACCGGACGGCAAACCCCTCAGCGTGTTTGAGTCTGGAGCGATTTTGATTTATCTTGCCGAGAAAACGGGCAAGTTTTTACCGGCCAAAGGCGCTGCCAGAGTGGCGGTTCTTGAGTGGCTCATGTTCCAGATGGCGGGCTTTGGTCCCATCCCCGGTCAAGCCCATCATTTTCTTGGTCTGACAAATGAGGAGGACAAGCGCTATGGTGTGCAGCGCTTTATGAATGAAACGCGCCGCCTGTACGAAGTCATGGATCGACGACTCGCGGAGCAGACTTATTTTGCAGGTGATCTGTCGATCGCCGATTTCGCGATGTTGGGTTGGGTGTGGAGACACCCTCGCCACCAGGTTGACTTGGCTGATTTTCCGAAGGTAAAGCGTTGGTACGAAACAATGATGGCACGCCCCGCGGTTCAGCGTGGTTTTGCCATCGCACTTAAATAACCATTTGTTGAGGAGATAACAATGAAGAAGCAATCTTTACACCTTAAAAAAATCTGTGTATCGCTTATGACCATGACTGGACTCGTTTTGACGAGTGGTCCTGCGCAAGCGCAAACGGCTGACACGTACCCGACCAAGACGATTAAGCTTGTGGTGCCCTTTGCACCTGGCGGCGTAACGGATACCAGTGGCCGTATTCTGGCCGAGGGCTTATCCAAACGACTTGGTCAGCAAGTCATCGTTGAAAACAAGCCTGGCGCATCCGGCAATATTGGTGCGCAGCAGGTTGCGACTGCGGCTCCCGATGGTTACACGCTGTTTTTGGCGTTGGATGGCACCTTGGTGATTAATCCTCACGCCTACTCAAAGATTGGCTTCGATACGCTCAAGGATTTTGCGCCTGTCGCCAAAATCGGTAACTCCGTCATTATTTTGGCGGCGAATCCAGGCGTCAAGGCAAAGAACCTGAAAGAGCTGGTGGCCTTGGCGCAAGCCACTCCAGGGGGGCTTTCCTACGGCACGTCAGGTAATGCCAGTATCGTTCACTTGGCTGGTGAGTTGCTCAAGCAGCGGTCCAATTCTAATTTTGTACACGTCGCTTATAAAGGGGGCGGTCCTGCAGTCGCCGACGCCTTGGCGGGACATATTCCTTTGACCTTTGCCTCGGCGGCGTCCATCAATCAGCACATGAAAGCAGGCAAACTGGTGGCTCTTGGCGTACCAAGCGCGACGCGTTCGGCGGCCTATCCCGATATTCCAACCTTTAAAGAGTCGGGTATCCCCGGGATTGAATTGAACTCATGGGTGGGTATCATGGCTCCAGCGAAGACGTCTGCTGCCATCGTTGCGAAGCTCAACAAGGAGATCAATGCTGTCTTGCAGGATCCTGCTGTGAAGGCGAGGTTGCTGGGGTCGGGTATAGAAGCAGCGAACACAACGCCTGCGCAATTTGGCGATGAAATCAAACGTGACCTGGCGCTGTACAAACCCGTGGTTGAAAAAGCAGGCATTAAGGTCAATTAAAGATATACACATTTGTCGTAAATATCGACAGGAGACAAAAAATGAAAGCAAAAAAATTTAAACAACTCACCGCTGTTCAGCATTTGGGACGGAGTATTTCAGGCCTGATCGCGGGTGGCGTTCTCGCCGTGATGCCGCTGACTGTGGCAGCGCAAGCTTATCCCGATAAACCCATAAGGATCGTGGTCGGATTTCCTCCAGGTGGTGGATCCGATTTGATGGCACGTTCGGTGGGTGACCGACTTTCGACGGCCTTGAAGCAGCCCGTCATCATTGAAAATAAACCTGGTGCGGGCTCCTCGATTGCAGCGTCTTATGTCGCGCAGTCCAAACCCGATGGCTATACCATTTTGTTTGCTCAGGCTGCAAATATGGGTGTTGCTCCCGCGTTGAGACCTAATCTGAATTACGACCCTCTCAAAAGCTTTGCTCCTATTACACGTTTAGTGTCTGCGCCGCTTGTAATTGTTGGGCCCGCAACCTTACAGGCAAAAACCCTCAAGGAAGTGATCGCAATGGCACAGGCTAAGCCAGGTGCGTTGAGTTATGGCTCACCCGGGGCAGGTACAGCTGGACACCTGGCTGGCGAGATGTTTGGCTCTGAGGCCAAAGTCAAAATCGTGCATGTGCCTTACAAAGGACAAGCCGCAGCGATCACAGACATGATTGGTGGACGCATTGAGTTGTATTTCAGTACCTTAGCTGTTGTGAAGCCACATGTCGAAGGTGGCAAAATCCGAGCGTTCGCGGTGACGTCCTCAGATCGTTCTCCCGCGTTTCCTAACGTACCCACAGTGGCCGAAGCAGGGGTGACTGGTTTTGAGATTGAAAACTGGTATGGCTTGGCCGCTCCTGCCGGAACGCCACCTGCAGTGATTAATCTTTTAAATAAAGAGATTCTCAAAATCTTGAAAGATCCCAAGCTTGTTGAGGACTTATCCAAGGAGGGCGGCAATATCAGACCCGATACCCCGGAACAGTTCGCCAAGTTTCTAGCCGTTGATGTCCCACGTTGGAAAAAGATCGTGACTGAGGCAAAATTAGAAACGAACTGATCGCCTTCACTGCCATTCGCTCAGCGATTTTGGGTATAGTTCAATTTTTTACGGAGACAATAATGAAAAACTATCGTTCTACTCCCTTAGTTCGCACAGCGAAATGGGCAGCAGGTGCTTTATCTGCCGTGGCGATGACCGTCGGTATGACGGGCGCTCAGGCTCAGCAGGCCTATCCAAACGGTCCAATCCGCCTCGTGGTAGGTTATGCGGCAGGCGGCACGACCGACATCCTGGCGCGTTCGCTTGGCGAACAGCTAGGCAAGATTTTGGGTCAGACCATTATCGTCGACAATAAGCCTGGAGCGGCCAGTAACATCGGTGCTGCGTTTGTGGCGCAAGCTAAACCCGATGGCTACACTCTCTATATGGCAACCGTTGCCAGTCATGGCATTAATCCTGCTTTGTATCGCGGCAAACTGCCTTTTGACCCGATCAAGGATTTTGCACCGGTTTCTCTGGTGGCATCGATTCCGCTGATGTTGGTCGTGAATCCCAATTTGCCAGTTAAGTCGATCAAAGAGTTGGTTGAGTACGCAAAAAAGAATCCCGGCAAGCTGAATTATGCTTCTAGTGGCAACGGCTCCCCTGGCCATTTGGCGGCTGCGGTGTTTAACGATGCGACACAAATCAAGATCGAGCATATTCCGTTCAAGGGCGGTAACCCTGCCAACACTTCAGTGCTTGCTGGCGAGACGCAAATGACCTTTGCTACTGTGCCGGGTGCCTTGCCTCACGTCGTGGGTGGAAAGTTGATCGCCTTGGGTGTGACGACGAAACAGCGCTCAGGACAGTTGCCGAATGTTCCAACAATCGCCGAAGCTGCGGGTTTGCCGACCTATGACATCAGTACATGGAACGCCGTCCTTGCACCCAAAGGTACACCCGAGGCAGTCGTCGCAAGGTTGAATGCTGCGATCAATCAGGCGATGAAGTCACCTGAGTTGCGTCAGCGATTTGAGAAAGAGGGTGCCATGCCCATGACGAGCACTCCTCAAGAACTTAGTAAATTTATCGTAGCCGAGGTGGAACGTTGGGGTAAGGTCGTCGACAAAACCCCCATGAGTACAAACTAAACAAACTTGCCAGTTAGTCCGCCGTCGACGACAATTTCTGTTCCTGTGATGTAAGACGCATCATCGGAGGCTAGAAAAGTCGCGACGGAGGCGACTTCCCAAGGTGTTCCCATGCGTCCCATGGGAACCTGTTGATCCCGAGCCCGACGGGTGTTGTCCATGTCGGCGTTTGCATCAAAAACTTTTGCCACGTTTTTCTGGATACGCGGCGTATCAATCAAGCCTGGAACAATCGTGTTGGCGCGGATCCCATCAATGGCATATTGTTGCGCGAGCATTTTAATAAAGTGCGTGACGGCGGCTTTGGTGACGCTGTAGGCAAGATGGGGATAGCCAAGATAGCGCATACCCGCCACCGAGGAGACGCCAATGATTGAGCCAGAGCCTTGCTTGACCATGATGGGAGCGACAAGCTTGGCAGCGATCAAAATACTTTCGACGTTGACCTTTTGAATGCGGTCCCAGTCTTCGAGAGAGGTTTCGGCAGGACCTCCTACGCGACCAATGCCTGCATTGATTTGTAAGATGTCGATACGACCGAAATCGTGCATGACACGATCGATGGCGACTTGCATCGCCTCGAAGTTCGCGACGTCAGCTTGATAAGCGATGGCCTGAGCGCCGAGTAACTTAATTTCTTGTTCAACTTCTTGGGCTGCAGCAAGATTGAAATCAAGTGCGGCCACCGAAGCGCCCGCACAGGCCATGGCGATTGAGCTAGCCTTACCGATACTGACACCCGGTGCGCTGGTACCTGCGCCCAGAATCAAAGCAACGCGTCCCTTGAGTCTTTCGGTACGGACGGGAAATCGCGCGTCAGAGAGGGCTGAATTGTTCAAGCGACCTGACCCAAGCCAACAGTCAATCCTCCGCAGACGTAAAGAACTTGACCGGTAATATAGCCAGCCCGATCATCGAGTAGAGAAGCGACGGCATGAGCAATGTCATCAGGCTCACCCATCCTCTTGAGTGGAATCGACTCCAGGATTTTTTTTGTTTTAGGTGAGTCTGGAGGATTGCCAGAGAGAAACAGCTCCGTGGCAATGGGTCCGGGACCAATCGCATTGACCGTCACGCCATAAGGTGCGAGCTCGAGGGCCCAGGTCCGCGTCATCCCGAGCAGGCCTGCTTTAGTCGCTGAGTACACGGTGCGCAGTTCTTTGCCGAGTGCGGCACGACTCGAAATGTTGATGATGCGCCCAAACCGGGCAGCTTGCATCCCGGGCTGCAGTCCTTGCGCGACGAGCATAGGCGCACGCAGATTCAAGGCGCAGACCGCATCGAAATCCTCAAGCGTGGCGTCCTCAAGCGTACCGGGTCGAATGAATCCTGCATTATTGATCACACGCAGTACCTGATGGTCACGCGTAATGCGATGCAAAATATCGCGCGTGGCTTGCGCATCAGTCAAGTCTGCTTGGTAATGCGTTTCACCTTTTAGCAAGGTCTTGGGGGCGACGCGATCGAGATTGATAATGGAGTATCCGTCTGCGATGCAACGGGTGATGATGGCGCGGCCGATACCGCCGCTGCCGCCTGTGACGAGTACGCTACGTTCAGTCATGTGCTTTACCTCCGGTGCCAGGGCCATTGCCCACATAGGGAATCATTTCATCGATCGTATCCCAGATAAATCGACCGGCCGGATCTTGTTGTTCCTCGGCGATGTGGGAAACAAGTCCTGCAGCGCGTGAAATCACTGCAAAGCCGCGCATGAGTTTGGGAGGAATGCCGATTTCTCCGAGCATCGCGGCAACAGCACCGGTTGCATTGATCGTGATGTGGCGACCGTAGACCCGATCGACGGTCGCGGAGAGTAAGCGCAAGGCACCCACATATTTTTGCTCGAGCTCGGGTTCTGCTTCTGTCAGCGCGAGTAGTTTGATCGAACGTGGATCATCGGGTTTGTGCAAATGATGTCCAAAGCCCGGTAGGTTTTGCTTGTTTTTGCGGATTTCTATCACCAGGTTTTCGGTGAATTGTTCTGGTTCGGCTGAGTCGACGATTTGTTGCAAAATGATGGCGTTATTTTCCATCGTACCCACAAACTGACTGCCTACCGCCATCAAGCCTGCGGCGACGGCACCTTGTAGATTTTCTGGCGCGCTCATATAGATCATGCGCGTAGCGATTGCGCTTGGCGTGAAACCGTGCTCCATCAAGGTGATGAGTACGGCATCCATGATACGCATATCCACAGCTCTTGGTTCACGTCCAAGAATTTGCATGAACATCACTTCGGAGAATGTTTTTTTACCGATCAGATCTTCGACTAAATCCGCATCTCGGTAATTCATGCTTGTTAAGGTGTGGGTGCAAAGCTTGGTTGTGGGTGTTGGTTTTTTTATATCGGAGGACATGGTCAAATCTTCTTTTTTAAAATAGTCGTTTTTAGTTTAAAAGTTCGCGGATAGACGTTTTTAATACTTTACCCACAGAGGAGCGAGGTAATTGATCAAGGAAATGAATCTTTTTGGGTGCATGAACTGAGCCCAGGGCTGTTTTGACATGCGCAATCAATTCCTCAGGTTCGCAGGTCACGCCTGGATGGAGTTGCACTGCGGCATGAACGGCTTCACCCCATTTTTCATCGGGCATACCAAAGACTGCGCACTCATAAACAGCATCGTGTTGCGACAAGACGTTTTCGACATCCGTCGGATAGATGTTAAAACCTCCGGTGATGATGACATCGCGGATTCGATCTTTGAGAAAGAGATAGCCGCGTTCATCAATGACACCGACATCGCCAGTATGCAGCCACCCATCGATAATCGTATCGGCTGTTTTTTCTGGCAATCGCCAGTAGCCTGTCATGACCAGATGTCCACGCACCACGACTTCGCCTGTTTCACCCTCGGACAAAACTTTGCCATCGGGCGACATAATCGCCATGTCAGACAGCCAAGTGCAACGACCGACTGAGCCCCGGTTCAGAGGATCTTTGAAGCTACTCGGGCGCATCATTGTGACGATTTGCGGTGCTTCAGTTTGACCATAGGTCGTACCCACGACCTCACCAAAGAAGGTCCTGAGTTGATCGACTTTTTCGGCAGGCATCGGCGCGCCACCATAAATCAGATTACGCAACTTGGGAAAATCTGCACGTGAGACACCTGGGTGCGCCATCACCATATAAATGAGCGTAGGGGGCATAAAACTCATCGTGCCGCCTTGCTCGCGGAATGCCTGAATGACAGAGGCGGGATCTGTCTTGTCGAGGAATAAAAGCTTTGCACCTTCGGCGAGCATGGGCAGCAGATAGGTGGAGGTGCCGTGTGTCACCGGAGCCGTCACGACAAAACAATCTTCTGGCGTGATTTGCCAGCCACTGACCTGATTGATGATGCCGGCCGTCCAGGCGCGATAGGGTTGCATTACACCCTTGGGCAGACCGGTCGTCCCACCTGTGAACTTAATAGCTTGGGTCGCGTTTTCGCCAGCTTCGTTGGCGCTGGGTACTTGACCTGTATGACGCGCGACCCAGTATTCAACGCTTTGATTGGAATCTGTACCACTATCATCTAGTCTTAGCCATGTGGCGGAGCTGGCTTCGAGCAGTTCGGCGCCTTTCGCATCTGACATGATGATGGAGGGCGCGATGGTGTGAGTAATCCGCTTGATTTCAGAGGCGGTACTGCGGGCATTGAGCGGAACCCAAACTTTGCCTGCGGCAAGAACGGCAAGAATAGCCGTGGCGTGGTCGACTGTGTTGGCGGCGCAGATTGCGACGCGTGTTTGAGGTTGCGGGTCGATGGCTTGAAGCGCTGAAGCGAGAGCGTTGACTTTTGAAGCGAGCTCTCGATAGGTCAGCGTCAGTGTCGTGCTTTGGAGAGCGATACGTCCAGGATATAACTTTGAAGCCCTAAAAAAAAAGTCAATTGGATACACCAGTATTTCCTGTTATGTTTGTTAAATGATGTTGCAATAGTTACTTAGTTGTTAGTTTATCTTTTCGCTGTAATCACGGTCGTTGATGCATCTTTCAGGCTGGCATTAATTTTTTTCCCAGCCACTTCACCTACAAAGGTTTGGGGCTTATCTTTGGCATCGATATACGTCAAGGTTAATTGAGAGCCATTGAGTTTGCCTGTGACGCGTTGCGTGCGATTGTCGCCAAAGGTCAGCGTTCCTTCTATTTTTTGAAATTTCTGCTGCAGACTTAATTGCGCTGTCGTGATGCCTGGTAAACCTGTGACTGACCATTCACCTTGCACTTTGGCCGGGACGATCCAGTAATAGCCTCGACCCCCACCTTCAGAATTAACGATTTCATCGGGCTCCCATGTACCCATCATGAAGGAGTTAGAGACCACCCGTGTACCGGGTTTCATATCGAGGATGGTCGGTTTGAGTTTCATATTGAGGGTCGTCAAAAGATAAAGCGTCACCACCGTCGCATTTGAAAAATCTTCTTCAAAAATATCACCCGTGACGATGGTGACTTTATCGGAAACATTCGCGCGTTGAGCGTTTTGTCGGGCCAAGTTCGCCATGTCTGGGTTGAATTCGATGCCGACCGCGCGAGCGCCAAATTGACGAGCGGCTTGGATCGGTATCTTGCCATCACCGGCACCGAGATCGTAGACCACGTCATTCGGATTGACTTTGGCTGTTTCAAGCATTTTGACGACCAAATCATTGGGTGTGGGGACCCAAATCACATCCTTGCCTGCTTGAGCGACCGTTGGTTCGTAGATTTTTTTATCTGACTGTGCGTGCGTTGTGCCCGAGATTAATAAAAATCCTATTGCGGCCGTCGTGGATACGAGCTTTTTGAGGGGGTATCCGAACAAAATGTGTTGAAACATTGGAATGGCTCCGAATAAAGGTGGTCGTAAAGGACCGCAGTGAGGGTTATGCTATGGGCTGTGGGGTTAAATTGTCCAGCAGTTTTTGATGACATGGAGATATCTTTTTATGCGTTTCGGATTATGTTTTTTAGCCACGGCTTTCACTGCATTGTCTATGATAGGTCCAACACAAGCACAAAGCTTTCCCTCAAAGTCGATTTCTTTTATCGTGCCCTTCGCAGCGGGCGGCCCGGCAGATCTTGTAGCGCGTGAAGTTGCCCGTTTGATGGCTGATGACCTTGGCAAGTCAGTCATTGTTGAAAATCAGCCTGGTGGTTCCGGCGTGGTCGCACTCAACAATATGAGTCGTACAACGGCTGACGGATACACCTTATTGTTTGCCGCGTCCGGTACGGTGGTGATCCATCCCTTATTGAGCGATAAGTTTGATGCGGTGACCAAGCAACTTGCACCTGTGGGGTTGGTCTCGACGAGTCCGCATGTCTTGGTTGTGACCTCAAAAATCGGGGTTAAATCCGTGCAAGGCCTGATTAATTACGCGAAAGCAAATCCTGGAAAATTAAATTTCGGTTCGGCGGGTACGGGTGGCGCAGCCCACTTAGGGATGGAAATGTTCAAGTCCCAAGCCAAGATTGATGCTGTGCACATCCCCTACAAAGGTACTTCGCAAGTGATCGCCGACTTGGCCTCTGGCGAAGTACAGGCCTTGTTTAGCAGCATGCCGTCATTGAAGCCGCTGCTGGATCGTGGGGCTGTTGTCGCAATCGGCATGAGCGGCGCAAGTGCAGGCGCGGCAAAAATGGGGATTCCCGAGATTTCAAAGGCGGGTCTTGCTGAGTTTGGGTATACGACCTGGTATGGATTGTTTGCACCCGCAGGCACACCTTCTGAGACAGTCAACAAGCTCAATGCCGCCCTGAAAAAGTCTTGGCAAACTCTGAGCTCACTGCAAAGCTAAGCCCTCAGGGCTTGGATGTCCGTTACAGCACGCCCGCAGGACTCGGCGAACTGGTGCAATCTGAGGCCGCGGGTTGGTCCAAGATCATCAAAGAAGCCAACATCAGTATCAAGTAAATTTAAAAAGTTTTATTCAGCGTCGTTTACTGTATTCTTTTCGCAGTGACGACGCTGTTTGGTTGTTGCTGAATAGAACCGTGCATTGTGTTCGCTCCAACTTCGCCGACAAAACGCATGAGCTTGCCGTCGGCATCGAGATATTCAAAGTTTATGCGCGATCCTCGAAGCCCCCCCTCGATGCGTTGTATGTTTTTTTCTGTCAGCGTTAACTGTGCATCGAATTTTTGATTCTTTTGAATAATATTTAATCGCGCATTTTCAAAACCGGGAAGTCCTGTTACTGACCATTTACCTTCGACTTTTGCGGGAATAATCCAAAAGTATCCAGAGGACTCACCGTTGGTCATAACGACTTCATCCGGGGTCCATCCGCCCATCGCAAAAGTGTGGGAGACAATGCGTGTGCCGGGCTTCATCTTCAGCAGAGTTGGCTTAAGTTTGATATTAAGATCAGTCAGGAGATAAAGTGTGACAACAGTCGCGTTTGAAAAGTCTTCCTTGAAAATATCACCCGTCACGATCGTCACTCGATCGCTAACGTCCGCTTGTTGAGCGTTTCGCCTCGCAAGTGCAGCCATATCCGGGTTGTATTCAATCCCAACAGCTCTAGCGCCATAGCGACGCGCCGCTTCGATTGGTATTTTTCCATCGCCTGAACCCAGGTCGTAGACGAGATCGACCGAGGTGACTCGAGCCGTTTCTAACATGTTTGTCACGATCGCGTTTGGAGTCGGCATCCACATCACATCTTTGCCGCGTTGAGCCATGAGGGGTTGATACTGATCTGTGTCAGCATGTTGCGTGGTGCATCCTGCGACAAGGCTCATCATTACCGCAGTGATCATACCTACTCCTCGAAAGGGTAAGTGCGGGAGGGGTCTCAGGAGTGGCTTATTAAAAAAGGCGATCATTTAAAAATTGATTAAAAAAACAGGCATCCCTGTTTGTGGGGATGCCTGTTTGATAGATGAGGCGAGTTAAACAGCTAAATATTTACTTTTTTGCTGCGTTGGAGTCCTCGACCACTTTCTTCCATTTAGCGGTTTCCTTCGCCATGAACTCTGCGAAGTGCGCAGGTGTCTTGCCGACGGGATCCGCACCCGCAACAATAAATCGCTGTTCAAGGTTGGGCATGATGGCGTTGACTTCTTTGTTCAGCTTGTCAATGATTGCCTGAGGAGTGCCTTTGGGTGCCAGTAGGCCAAACCAAGACCCCGAGGAGTAGCCAGGAAAACCACTCTCGGCGATCGTTGGAACGTCGGGCATGGACCGTGAACGCTCTAGGCTGGATACGGCGATCGGGATCAGTTTGCCGGCCTTGATGGCTGTAATCACCGAAGGAATTGTTGCAAACATAAAGTCCGTGCGTCCCGCTAGCAAATCATTCAATGCTTCGGCACCTTTGTAAGGGATATGTTGTGCTTCGACCCCCATACGCTGCATCAACATAAAGCTCGACAAATGTGCGGACGTACCGACACCTGTCGAGGCGTAATTTAGCTTGCCAGGGTTAGCTTTGACCCAGGCTTCAAAATCCTTGAAGTTTTTGATCCCTTTTTCAGGATTCACGACCAACACGTTCGGGACGTCAGCGACCAAAATAATTGGCACCAAATCCTTGAGCGGATCATAGGCTAGCTTTTGCAAGGAGGGGTTAATCGTCAAAGGACCGACTGAGGCCATCAAAATGCTGTAACCATCGGGAGCCGCTTTGACAATATCAGCAGTTCCAATATTGCCGCCCGCACCGGGTTTATTTTCAACGATGAAATTGGCGCCTTTCATGCGGCTGGGTAATTCGTTGGCAATTGCGCGTGCGATGACGTCTGTCGTACCGCCAGCGGTGAAACCCACCATGATTTTGACGGGACGGTCTGGATAATTAGCGGCTGTTTGTGCCTGGGCGGAAAGGGTTGCGCCCACAGAAAGCATACCGAGTGCGAAGGCCGAAGCGTAGCGTTTAAGTTTGGCGTTGATCAAAAGGATCTCCTAAGTGTCTGATTTGTTTGAAAAGCGTATAAATATTTAATTAACCGATTTTGAGTATACGGGAGGATGAAGCGCTATTTAAGAAGTTTTTTAGCTGAAATGACGATGGAGGTATTGCCTTTCAAGGATCCTTTGATCCAATTGTTGTCAACGCTGCCAACAATGGTTCTCAGTTCACCCGTTTGATCTTGGTATTCAAAGCTAATTTGATCGCCGTTCAGTCGTCCCTTAATCGAGATGCTGTTCGTCCTACCTGGGACTTCAAGCGTACCTGTGATTTCTTGATATTGCTGCCAGATGCTCAAACGCAAAGAATGGCTGTTTGATAAACCTGGTAGACCATTGATTGCCCAGCTACCTTCGACTCTGGCGGGCACGATCCAGAGATAACCCATATGACCGGTATCGCTTTGCACAGTCTGATCGGCCGTCCAGTTGCCCATCGTGAAGGTATTGGAGACCACACGTGTCCCGGGTTTCATCTCAAGAATAGTGGGTCTCAGCTTGATGTTGAGCGCAGGTAGGAGATAGAGCGTTACAACGGTGGCCTTGGAAAAATCTTCTTTGAAAATATCCCCAGTGATGATGCTGACCTTGTTGGACACACCGGCAAGCTGGACATTTTTTCTCGCATACTCAGCCATATCGGGGTTGAACTCGATACCGATCGCGGTTGCATTAAATTGCTTTGCCGCTAGGATCGCGATTTTTCCATCTCCTGCGCCCAGATCGTAGACGAGGTCACTTTTCGTGACGTTTGCACTTTTAAGCATGCGCTCTGCAAGGTCTGTCGGTGTCGGTATCCAGATGACATCTTTGCCTTCTTGAGCAATGGTGGGTTTGTATTCGTTGGCGAAAGGTGTCGTTGTCCCGCAACCGATTAACACGCATGTCAGCAACAGAGCGGGTATGGTGAGAAATGCGGATTGATACTGAAACATGTTTGAGTGTCCAGGGGTATCCCAAAAGGCGTATTGAGAATTATTGATAATCATTCTACCGTCTTGCAAATCTAAAAGGAGTATTTAATTCATGGATAAAGCAGACTTTACGCGGTATCAAGACCTCATTGTGTCGACTGCGACGGACCTCGGTATCAAGGTGTTAGCAGCGATCGCTTTTTGGGTCATTGGTCGTTGGCTGATCGGAACGGCTGTTTCGCTGGTCCGACGCTCGCTCGAAAAGCAAAAGATGGATCCTACCGTTTTGCGCTACGTGGGCTCGATCATCACTGTGACGCTCAATGTGTTGTTGGTGATTGGTATTTTGGGATATTTTGGAATTCAAACGACGACATTCGCCGCCTTGATCGCAGCCGCTGGTGTGGCAATCGGCGTGGCATGGTCGGGTTTGTTGGCAAACTTCGCCGCTGGTGCATTCATGGTGGTGTTGCGTCCGCTCAAAGTCGGTGATTTTGTGACGGTAGCGGGTGTCACGGGCACGGTCGTGGAGTTAGGTTTGTTTACCACCACCATTAATACTCCTGACAATGTGCAGGTCATGGTGGGCAACAACAAGGTGTTTGCCGACAATATTCAAAACTTTAGTCACAACGCGTATCGCCGTGTGGATTTAAAGTGTCAGTTGTCGGGAGCGGCAGATCACAATGCTGCGATGCAGGTTTTACGTGAAAACATTGCCGCAATTCCTAATGTATTGGCAGAGCCTGGAGTGGTGGTCGAGATTTTGGATTTCAGTCCAATGGGGCCAATCTTGGCGGTGCGTCCGTTTTGCAGCAACGACAATTATTGGCAGGTTTACTTTGACACGAATCGCGTTATTCGTGAAAGCCTGATTGCGGCTGGATTTCCAGCGCCTATGCCTGCGCAAACGGTGTTTGTATCCCAGCAGAATTAAGTATTTTTACTTCTTTTTAGTACTTAAAGTTCTTTTTGAGATTTGAAAACTGGAGTGTTTGATTTTGCTGAGCAAAATTCAAATCACTCCATTTTCTATAGGTTCAATGCACCGATTTCTTTTTAAGATCGGGTGTTCTATTGATATTCCGTCATCATCATTAAGAAGTGACAAAAGGGGTGATTTGAATTTGCTCAGCAAAATTCAAACACCCCTTTCGTCACCTCACCTCAATTCTTTTAAATCTAAAACCTAAACAATCAACTTAACTCTTTAGAAACAATCTCAGCTCCCGCCACAAGCGCCTGAAGCTTGGCATTCGCAACCGCGCGTGAAAGCGGTACCATCCCGCAGTTGGTACAGCCATACAAATGCTCAGGTTTCACAAACTTTAAAGCGCGACGCAACACATCTGCGACTTGTTCTGGCGTCTCGATCGTGTTCGTGGCTACATCAATCGCACCGACCAACACATCCTTGCCACGCAACAATTCAATCAAATCCATTGGCACGCGAGAATTTTGACACTCTAAACTGACCTGATTGATCGTGCTCTGCGCCAGCAGAGGAAAGACTTTTTCGTATTGACGCCATTCGTCGCCCAAGCTTTGTTTCCATTTGATATTGGCTTCAATGCCGTAGCCATAGCAAATGTGGACGGCACTCTTGCAGGTTAAGCCCTGCGCAGCACGTTCGAGGGTCTTGACACCCCAGTCGCGGACCTCGTCAAAATAAACGTTGAAAGCGGGCTCGTCGAACTGCACAACATCGACGCCCACAGCCGCCAATTCTTTGGCCTCTTCGTTCAAAATCTCAGCAAATGTCCAGGCCAGTTTTTCACGGCTGTGATAGTAGTCATCATAAAGTGTATCGATCATAGTCATGGGACCGGGCAGTGTGAATTTGATCGGGCCCTTGGTCAGCATGCGAAGGCGCTTGGCATCCTCGACAAAGACCGGACCGCCACGGCTGACACGATCCACCACGACAGGGACGTCTGCGTCATAACGATTGCGAATGCGCACTGTTTTACGGTTGACGAAATCCACACCTTTTAAGCTATCGATGAACGTCGTCACAAAGTGCTGGCGTGTTTGTTCACCATCGCCAATCACCGTGATGCCAGCACGCAATTGATCATCAACAGATAAGCGCATCGCGTCGACTTTCGCTTGCGCGAGTGCTTCGCCTTGCAACTGCCAGGGCGCCCAGAGCTTTTCAGGTTCGGCGAGCCACGCGGGTTTGGGGAGGCTACCAGCGATGGCGGTGTTGATTGTTTTTGACATGATGTGGTGAAAATAAAAGGATGAAGTGAATGATAAAGGGGTTAAGAGAGCATTTTCTCGATTAGACAATAAGTTGACCGCTTACGCTTGAAAATCAATGGCTCTGGCACGCAGCTGTATATCGGCTCTCAGGGCTGACTTGAGAATTTTATGCGTTGGCGTCAACGGTAATTCATCTAAAAAGCTCACGAAGCGGGGCACTTTGACAGCGGTCAATCTCTTGCGGCACCAGTCAACGACTTCTTGCTCTGAGAGTGTGACGCTCGGCTTTTTAACTGCGGCGATCAAGATGTCATCCTCGCCAAGTTCAGAGGGGACCGCGATGGCTGCGACCTGATAAATACCGGGAAGCTCTCCAATCACCATTTCTAGTTCGGCAGCGGCGATATTTTCACCTCGTCGACGGATGATGTCTTTTTTGCGGGAGAGGTGATAGAAGTAACCGTCTTCGTCAAACTTCACTAGATCTCCCGTTTTGAGCCATCCTTCATGAAATGCTTGTTGGGTTTGTTCTAGATCGCGGAAATAGCCTTGCATCGCAATAGGTGTTTTGACCCAAAGCTCGCCGGCTTCGCCAGCCACGACATCGTTGCCGTCATCGTCAACGACCCGGCAGGTGGCCCAAGGGCGCTTAGGGTCAGGGTGTTTGCCTGGCAAGCCCATACTGCCAGGTTTGTCAGGGCCCTCCCAAGGGTTGCAGGTGACCCCGGGGATTTCAGTCATGCCAAAACCTGAAAAGAGTTTCTGAATACCGAATTCTTGCCGGAAAATGGGTGCTGCACCTTTGCGCACGCCGTAAGCGACTCGCAGCTTGTGATCGGCACGGTATTCGCTGCGATCGCGTGCGCACAAAATTGAGCCGATTGCTTCGATGATGTTGACGACAGTGGCGCCGTGATCGGCGGCGATCTGCCAGAAATTTGAAGCCGAGAAACGAGGCGTCAGAATCATGCAACTACCGCTTGCCAACACACCGCTCAAAGAATAAAAAACAGCATTCACATGAAAGAAAGGCAGGATGATCAGGACGCGATCTTCGGGTTGTAGGTGAAGCCGTTCGACATTGGCCTCGCCAGCGGTCACCAAATTGAACTGGCTGTGCATCACACCTTTTGGAAAGCCTGTCGTGCCTGAGGTGTAAATGATGATGCAGGTATCACTGGTTTTTCCCTGAGGCAATTGCTGCGTTGCACAAGAGGCGGCCAGCGCACCGAAGAGGGAGTCTGGTGCGTCGGCGGGCGCATCAATTTTTAAAATCCAGGCGGCACCTTCAGTGTTTTTCAATGCGGCTACGACGACTGGAATCGCTGCTGTGTCGGCGATGACGCCTGAGACTGCGGCGTGGTTCAATACATAATGGGTCTCGCGTTCGCCAAAGTCAGGGTTCACGGGCACCATAATGGCCCCTAAATAAGCCAGTGCGAAAAGAGTCAGGACATGTGCGGCATCATTGCGCCCCATGATCGCGACACGCATGCCTTGACGAACGCCTCTCTGGTGAAGGACCTGGACAAGTTTTTTATATTCTTGCTCAAATGCAGACCATGTCATTGTTCGGCCTTGCTGAACAATGAAAGGAGTTTCGCCCTTAACCTCTAGGCGGCTGGCAAACGCATCGTGCAAGCTGCCATCGTGTGTGCGGTAGGTATTCAGTACGGCGAGGGGTGTTTTCATATTGATGCGCGTGCTTTGTTGTGTTTAGGTCAGCAGTTGCGTAAGCTTATTACAGATCGTCAAGGCGGTATCAATCAGAATAAATATTTGGAGATAGATATGTTAAAAAAGGTTTCGGTTCTTGTTTGTGGAGTATTGCTCGCGGGTAGTGTGGCCAACGCCAGTCCCGCTGACCGTTATCCTGAGCGCCCCATCCGTATTGTGGTGCCATTTGTTGCGGGTGGTGGCGGCGATTTTATTGCCCGAGCATGGTCAGACAAGTTTTCCGACACCCTCAAGCAACCGGTGATCGTTGAAAATCGTGGTGGTGGCAATACCGTGGTTGGCACTGAACTTGTCACCAAGGCCGCACCTGATGGCTATACCTTGTTATTGGTTAGCCCGACCATTTCTACAAATCCCACCCTGCTGCCTAATCTCCCTTATAAAACGCCAGATGCTTTCGCACCGATCGGGCAGGTCATTACGTATGCGATGGGTCTTGCGGTCAGTGGCGGGCTACCCATCAACAATATCGCTGAGCTCGTGGAGTATGCGAAAAAAAATCCGGGCAAGCTGACCGCTGCAACCTCGGGCGAAGGCTCGGCCACTGATTTGGCGGCTGAGCTTTTTATGGCTACGACAGGTACGAAAATCACCAAGATTCCCTACAAGGGCGCAGGTCAAGGGGCATTGGATGTCGCGAGCGGACACGTTGATATGTTGTTCACTGGAATGTCGCAACTCAAGCCTCATTTGGACAGCAAGAGAATCAAATTAATCGCGACCTCCGGTGCCGAGCGGCTGAAGTCTGCACCCGATACGCCGACCATTGCGCAACAGGGTTATCCAGGATTTCAGGCCGTAGTGTGGTGGGGCGTGTTGGCGCCAGCCGGTACGCCCAAAGAAATCGTGAACAAGATCAATGCAGCGTTGAAATCTAGTTTGGCTGAGCCTGACGTCACGAAGCGTCTGGCTGTCATTGATGGTGTGGTGGCTGTGTCTTCGCCAGCCGAGTTTGAGGCGTTTCTGCGTAAAGAAATTTCTACTTGGAACAAATTGCTCAAACCTTCTGATTCAAACAAGGCAAAAAAATAAGCTTTGAGCCGGCGGAGTGAGTGTTGTCGGTGGCAGCTCCAAAGATTTTGCCGAGTTCGTTAAAAAGGACTATGCAAACTGGGGTTGAATCGTCAAAGAGTCGGGTGTCAAGCTCAACTAAGTACTGCTAACTACTGTCCGAGCGTCAGGAGTTCAGTGAGGGGCGCCATGGACGACAAGGATCTGAAATGGTGCACCCTCTCGCAAATCAGTTCAATTTTCTGAGCGTTTAAGCCAGAAAGTGGCATCAGGTGGTTGAACTTGCTCTCCACCTCACTCCACGCGATGCCGGTTGGCCCGGATCCTCTCGAAGCGCGACAAGTATTCGATATTTTCTGACCATTTTTAAGTGTAATAATTACCGTACCACCATGGCGATGTGTGAAGCGATCCGGAAGAGGTGTTGGATTGGGATCGAACACAACCTTGTCCTGAAGCATTGCAATCACTGGATCCAGCATCTTTTCTTTGGTGATGTGTTTCCAGGTAAAGCCTCGATCTACGATGGCCGCTGCGACAAAATAAACAACGCTATGTGCTGCAGTAATGAGATCCGTCGGATGGGGAGGTGCCATCCAGTCTTTCATTTGCACAGCAGAAATCATGATCTCTTGGATATCATCTGGATAGACGTTTCCTTGGATCGCAGCCGTAGCTGCAGCTTCGGCGATAGCATGAAAAGAATGTGCGCCTGGCATCAACTTGATCGCCATATCGGTGCAAATATCCCATGAGGTGCCGAAATCTTTCGTAATTTCTTCGATTGCTGTTCCACCTAAGGCACTGAGAAATCCTCGAGGTGCTTCAAGAACAGACGTTTCTGCTTTAAAGCCGCGCTTAGCAGCTAGTGCAGCTTGAACACCTGAGCTTGCCGCCATGCCGGCGTGATACTCGCGCGCGCAACTCGTATCGGCTGCGATAGCCATACCACCGATCGAAGTCGCTGCGATGGCGATGGCCTGTGTCATTTGCTCCTCGGATAATTGGAGAAGTTTGCCGACGGCGACCGCCCCTCCAAACACCGTCGAGAAACTGCCATGAAAGCCATTTTTCATGCGACCAGGTGTCAGTGACTCATCAATACGACCGGCAACTTCGTAGCCAATGATCATCGCTTCCAGTACTTGCATGCCAGAAGCACCGATATGTTCGGCCATTGCGATAGAGGTTGTTGAAATAATGGTGCCGATGTGAGCGATACTGCGCATATCGCTATCGTCGGATGCTGCGGCGTCGCTTGCGAGTGCATTGACTTTGGCGGCGGCGGTCACGGGCAATTTACGGTTATTGAACCAGACCGTTGCCTGAGGTACGCCACCGTCCTCAAGCGCTAGCTCCCTGATAATCGCGGCAGAATCGATATCAATCCCAGCGGCAGCGCTGGCAAGGGTACTTGAAATACACATTTCGGCGCGCTCAAGCGCAAGAGGGGGAAGATCCACTATGTGAGTTTGCACAGCAAAGCGTGCCAAAGTGCCGGCGAGCGTCATGTATGTCCTTGGTTTTATTTGTTAGGATGACAAGCTAGTCGTGAACATCACGTAAAGCAAGACATAGAATAATTAAATCACGAGACTCAATCAAGGAAGTTGTCATGAATACCTCGCAAACCCTGTGTGCCCACGTGCATAGCAGTCGTTGGGAAAATATCGCTCAGACGGTTCGACACGAGGCCAAACGTTCACTGCTTAATTATTTTGCAGTTGGTTTTGCCGGTGCGCATGATCCAACAATTGAAAAGCTGGTGGAAACGTACACGGCTTTTTCTGCGAATCAGCAGGCCTCGATGATTGGACGCCCTGAACGCACTGACATGTTAAATGCAGCGGCATTAAACGCGATGAGTGCGAATGTGTTTGACTTTGATGATACGCATCTTCGTACAGTGATTCACCCAACCGCTCCTATTGCCGCGGCGTTACTCGCCTATGCAGAGGGTCATCTAGTCTCGGGGCGCGATTTTCTTCAAGCCTTGATTCTTGGCATGGAAGTCGAATGTCGCATTGGCAATGCGATTTCTCCTTATCACTATGGTCGTGGATGGCACATCACATCAACCTGTGGCGCATTGGGTGCCGCCATTGCGGTAGGTTGGTTATTGCGTTTGAATCCGACGCAGTTGAACTGGGCGCTTGGCGGGGCAGCGAATCAAGCGTGTGGAATTGTTGAGACCTTAGGGACCATGGCAAAAAGCTTAAGTGTCGGCAATGCAGCGCGTAATGGCATGTTGTCGGCCTTGTTAGCTGCCAAGGACTTCGACGGGCCTGTGGCGCCCCTTGATGGTGTGCGTGGATTTTTAAATGTAATGGGCGAAAAGCCAGATCTCGCTGGCATCAACGCGCAGTTTGGGGAGCATTGGGAGATGGCCTTGAACACTTACAAGCCATACCCCTGTGGCATTGTTTTAAATCCCGTTATTGAGGCTTGTTTACAACTTTCTGCGCGCGAAGAAGTCGTCAGCAATCTCGGGCAACGCTTACAAAGCGTGGAAATCACGGGTCAACAGTTATTGCGTGATCGGACTGATCGACCTGGGATCAAAACAGGGCGAGAATCGCAAGTGAGCGCTCAGCATGCCGTACCTGTTTCGCTCTTAAGAGGTCGGGCTGGAATTGAAGAGTTTAGCGATGAAGCCGTCCGCGATCCAGCCATACGCGCGCTCGGTGAAAAAGTCAGATTCACGGTGGACGACAGTATGTCGATTGATGCCGCCAAAGTCACTTTACATTTTATTGATAGACCCTCTTTGAGTGTTTCAATTGAAAATGCAAGAGGATCCACCGGCCGACCATTGACGGATCAAGATATTGAAAAAAAGTTTATGGACCTTAGTGCGCGAGCTCAGACTGGTTGCACTCAAGAAAAACTGATTCGCGCAGTTTGGGATATTGAAACACTCGACAATGCTGGCACTTTGATGGCGTTTGCGCGTCAAGCCTGAGAGAAACTTGAGATGACGAAATTCGCTATGAAAAAATCCTATTGTGTTCATTTTATTGGCGTAGGCGCCATGGGCGGTCCAATGGCCCAGCGCTTATTGGAAGGCGGTCATACTGTTAGGGTGTTTGATACCAGTCAAGACCGCGTCGACGAATTTAGTGCCAAGCATGGCAGTCAAACCGCAGGCACGGTTGCTCAGCTTGGGTTAGATGCCGATTTTGTTGTCATGATTTTGCCCAACAGTAGCGTGGTCGAGCAGGTGCTGTTTGGTGCCGATGGTTTATCCACAAAATTAAAATCAGGGGCCATGGTGGTGGATATGACCTCTGGTCAACCAGAAATGACCCTGACGATGGGGCTGCGGTTAGCTGCCTTAGGTGTTGCTTTGATAGATGCACCGGTTTCAGGTGCGGTACCTCGGGCACAAAATGGTACGCTCACCATCATGACGGGTGGCGAATCAATAGCCATTGATCATGCCGAATCGTTGCTGTCTCTGATGGGTACGGTCTCGCGTACTGGGGCGCTGGGTTCTGGTCACGCAATGAAGGCGCTCAATAATCTTGTTTCTTGTGCGGGCTATCTGATCGGAATCGAGGCTTTGATTATCGGATCTAAATTTGGTTTGGATCCAAACGTGATGGTCGATGTGTTGAATAGCTCAACGGGCATGAACAACAGCACTCAGAAGAAATTTAAACAATACGTCTTGTCTAGAAAATTTGATTCCGGATTTCCCTTGCATATGATGGTCAAAGACATCGCGATTGCGATGGGTATGGCGAGAAATCTTGGCGTACCAGCCCCTTTTGGTCATTTATGTCTTGATTTATGGAGCGGAGCAAAGGGAGTATTGGGTCCCAACGTAGACCATACAGAAGTCGCCCGATTAAGCGAACAGCTCGCAGGATGGGAAATCCCTAAGTCATGATTTTAAAATTGTTTCTCGCACATTCTTGATAATTACTCTATAAAGTTAAAAATGTTATTTCAATTAGGAGACAAAAATGAAAAATGTAATGTATGCACTTGCATTGTCCGCGCTCACAATCATGCCACTCGCCGTTAAGGCTGACGTAACTGAGTTGAAGGTACCTCTCGGTGCTGGCGGTTTTGGATTTTTGCCTCTTCATATTATGAAAGAACAAAATCTGATTGAGAAGCATGCAAAAAATCTCGGGCACACCATGAAAGTGAACTGGTCCAATATTGGTGGACCATCAGCCATGATCGATGCTTTACTTTCAGGTTCAGCACATTTCATTGCCGCTGGACCACCGTCATTTTTGATTTTATGGGACCGTACCAAGGGCAATGCAAACGTGAAAGGAGTCGCGGCGATGAGTTCGATGCCGATGAATCTCAACACACGTGCAGAACATCTCAAGTCGATTGATGATCTTCGTCCCACCGACAAAATCGCGGTGACCTCTGTTAAGTCCTCGATACCGTCGATCATCATGCAAATGTATGCGGTACAAAAATATGGCAAAGATCAAGCCTTTCGTTTTGATCCCTTTACGGTCACCATGAATCACGGTGATGCGGCGGCAGCTCTACTGTCTAGCAGTAAAGGTATTACCGGACATTACGCATCTGCGCCACTTGATCAGCTGGAAAGAAAATCCCCCGGTGTACGGTCTATTATGAATACCGATCAGGTGATGGGTGGTTCGACCACGTTCACGATGATTTCCGCACGCTCTGATTTCCAGCAAAAGAATCCTAAAGTCTACGCTGCATTCGTCAGCGCTCTAAAAGAAGCTCAGGAGATGATCGCAAAAGACAAAGGCGCTGCTGCCGATATTCTGATTGCATCGATGGGCGGAGCGAGTAAGTGGTCCCGAGACGACATGATCGCTTTGTTGAATGATCCATCGATCAAATACACGACAAAGCCTGAAAATGTTATGAAATATGCGTCATTCATGAATCAAATCGGTTCATTGAAAAATAATCCAAAGTCGGTTGAAGAGTTGTTTTTTGCTGGCAGCGATGTCGCTGGCGGCAATTAATCTCCGCGTTCCCGTAGGTATGTGATACCTACGGGTTTGTGATCTTTGAATGGATGCCTCCTCAATGCCGCAGTCATCTCAAGCCCCCTTGCTTTCTGTGCAGGGCGTGACGCTTCGTTATCGCACTAAAGAACACCTCGTCACAGCAACATATCGCGTGAGTTTTGATGTGCTCAAATCTGATCGGTATGTGATTTTGGGACCTTCTGGCTGTGGAAAATCAACGCTGCTAAAAGCTGTGGGGGGTTTTCTAAATCCGGTCGAAGGCCAAATTAAATTAAATGATGTCGAAATTCACAAGCCTGGACCAGATAGGGTGATGGTTTTTCAAGAGTTTGATCAGTTATTGCCTTGGAAAACAGTCAAACAAAACGTTGAGTTTGCGTTGACTGCGAGCGGTAAGCTCAGGCGTAAGGAAGCCGAAGAGCGCGCGATGCATTACATCGAAAAGGTGAATTTAAGTGGCTTTGCTGATAGTCTCCCACACACGTTGTCTGGCGGTATGAAGCAACGCGTCGCCATCGCGCGTGGCATGGCGATGGAACCAGAAATTTTATTGATGGACGAACCCTTCGCTGCGCTCGATGCCTTAACGCGCGGAAAAATGCAGGAAGAGCTTTTGCAACTTTGGGAAGACACAAAATTTACAGTTTTGTTTGTGACGCATTCGATTCCCGAGGCGGTGCGGATTGGTAATCGTATTCTTTTGCTGAGCCCTCATCCGGGACAGGTGCGTGCTGAGTTGAATGGCCATGGTATTGACACCGTTGGGCCTCATGGACAGCCATTGGCTAAGCATATCGAAGAATTACTATTTCACGACCACGAGAGAATCGCTCATGCGTGAGCATATGAATGACCAAATGACAAACGTTCGCTCTGAAAGAGTCAATGAAATTGAGCTGACAGGTTTTGGTGTGATTGAAAAGCCGCTCAGTACATTTGAACGCTTGATGGGAAATGGTTTGCTGAGAAAGACCCTCGTGCTGTTGTTCTTGGCTGGCGTTTGGGAGACTTACTCTGTGTGGCTGAACAACCCACTTTTATTTCCAACCTTCTCTGCGACAGTACAAGCCTTTGTGGCGGGTTTGGTAAGTGGCAAGATCATCATGGCAACGTGGTCATCGATCACGGTTCTGTTGCAGGGTTATATCGTGGGCCTGCTGATTGCCGCCATTTTTACGGCGTTTGCGAGCGCAACCCGTATTGGATCCGATATTCTCGAAACATTGACCTCTATGTTCAATCCTTTACCTTCGATTGCCTTGTTGCCCTTGGCCATGATTTGGTTCGGGTTGGGCGAGGGCAGTATTATTTTTGTTCTAATACATGCAGTACTGTGGGCGGTCGCACTCAACACACATGCGGGCTTTAAGGCAGTTAGCCCTACTTGGCGAATGGTCGGTAGAAATTATGGCCTTTCTAATATCGCCTATGTCACTAAGATCCTCATTCCAGGTGCTTTTCCAAGTATTTTAACTGGAATGAAAATTGGTTGGGCTTTTGCTTGGCGAACCTTAATCGCTGCGGAGTTGGTTTTTGGGGCGAGCTCTGGATCCGGCGGTTTAGGTTGGTATATTTTTCAAAATAAAAATATGTTGGATATTCCGAATGTATTCGCCGGTTTATTAACGGTGATTATTTTCGGTTTGCTGGTTGAAAATTTAATTTTTAAGACTGTTGAGAAAAAAACCATCAGTCGTTGGGGAATGCAGTCCTGATGATTGAGAGGATAATTAGATTAATTTTGGAGACAAAAATGAAAAAAATAGTTGCTTTACTTGCAGTGTGTCTGGCTTTTTCTTCGCCTGTCTGGGCTGACTCGGCTTTTAATCCTATCAAGCCGGTAAAAATAGTTGTGCCCTTTCCGCCTGGTGGTGGTACCGATGCTGTTTCTAGGATTTTGGGTGAAAAACTAGGTCAGATGTGGAAACAGCAAGTCATTGTCGAAAATCGTGCGGGCGCTCAAGGTAATGTCGGTACAGCTTATGGTGCCAAAGCGGCGCCTGACGGTTACACAATTGTTCTCGCGCATCAAGGCGCGTTCACGGTCAATCCGCATATTTACAAAGATACTGGCTTTGATCCGATCAAGGATTTCATCCCAGTCACACGTGGTACACAACAGCCTTTTGTGTTGGTTGCTAACCCTGGATTGAATGTTAAAAATCTCAAAGAGTTTATCGCGTTGGCTAAAACTCAGCCCGGTAAATTGTCTTACGGTTCAAGTGCGTCGGGTCCTCAACTGACAGGTGAAATGTTTAAAGCCGTCACAGGTGTTGACATGATGCATGTTGCCTATAAAGGTGCTGGCCCAGGTATTGTGGATGTTCTTGCCGGCCATATCAATTTATTTGTGGCTAACCCGACTTCTGTCGCTCCTCACATTAGAGCCGGCAAGCTCGTCGGTCTGGTGATGTTCGGTCCTGACAGTGTTTCCGTTTTGCCTGATACACCGACTGCGGCTCAAGCAGGTTTCCCCGAGCTTGGGAAAATGCCTGAATGGTATGGATTTGCGGTGCCCGCTGGTACACCTGCCAAAGTCGTGGAACAGCTCAACAAAGACTTGACCGCAGCGTTGAAGGACCCTGCTGTCAAAGCACGTCTTGACGGCCTAGGGCTTAATGCTTCTCCTAGTACGCCCAAAGATTTTGCGGAGCAAATACAACGCGATCTGACAGCTTCAAAAGATCTGGTAAAAAAAGCAGCTCTTACTTCACAGTAAATATTGCTCCCATAGGGTGTTTAAGGAATTTGCAATGCTTAAAGGTAAAGCCGCTCTTGTCACGGGCTCAAGCGGAGGAATCGGTTTGGCGATTGCCCAGGAGTTAGCGGCGGCTGGCTGTCATGTGGTCCTGCACGGGCTTGAGGACCCGAGCAGTGTCGCAGAGCAACTCGCCGCAATCCGCTCGCAGGGTGTGACAGCGCACTATCACCAAAAGGATTTGCAAAATCCCACGGAAGTTGAGCAGCTCGTAGCGTTGACTCTTGAGCAATTCGGGTCCATCGATATCTTGGTCAATAATGCGGTGACTCGGCATTTTTCACCTATCGAGGCGTTTCCTTCAGAGCGCTGGGATCAGGCTTTGGCAGTCAATCTTAGTGCCCCCTTTTTTTTAGTTAAAAGGGTGCTGCCTTTGATGCGTCAAGCGGGTTGGGGTCGCATCATCAATATGACTTCTGTATATGGGTCGCGCGGCACGCCCAATCGTATTGACTATGTTACGACTAAAAGCGCACTGATTGGGATGACCAGGGCGATTGCTGCTGAAGTGGTCGGGCAAAATATCACCTGCAATGCGTTATGTCCCGGTTCGGTGTTGACGCCGAATATCGAGAGTCGTATTCGTGCCTTGATGCAGGAAAAAAAACTCGATTGGGACGTTGCGACGGCGGAGTTTCTGTACGGCAAACAACCCGGTGGGAAGTTGATTCCAGCAAAACACTTGGCTGAGCTCGCTCTTTTTTTGTGTACGCCCGCTGGTGGTCAGATGAACGGAGCCGTGCTACCCATGGAAAATGGTTGGTTAGCGCTTTAAATTCTTGGGTTATTCTGTTTTTTAATTTTTGCCCGACGGATTAATAAAATGACCCTTAGCTTGTGGCGCTGGATAGACCGCAATATTCTGGAGCTTGGACGTGAAGTGCGTCTATCCTATTTGCCGCCGTTGATGGTGTACATGGCAGCGGGTATTGCCAGTCTGACGGGTATTGTGGGGACGTTTTTTGTTAAAGACTACCTCAATCTTTCCGTTGCCTTTTTAGCAGCTTTAAGCTTTTGGGTGGTCATTCCCTGGTCGCTCAAAATGGTGCTTGGCCACTTGATTGACTTGCTTTGGCGCTGGAAAAACTTGCTTCTTTTTTTAGGGGCAAGTTTGATTGCGGCAAGTTTGCTCATCATGGTGGGACTGATCGGCAGCCGTGAGGCGATGGCCACCATCATGCCCGTTGAACGTTGGTTTGTGTTGAGTGCTTTGCTCGCACCCATTGGGTATGTGTTGCAGGATGCCGTTGCTGACGCGATGACCGTTGAGGCGGTTCCTCGTGTCGATGATGAAGGTAAGCCTATTGATCCTGAGCGTCGGAAATTAATGCACACCACCATGCAGACGCTTGGGCGCGTGGCGATCATTGGAGGCTCGGTTTTTGTCGCTGCGATCAACTTGTATGTCTTCGCAGGCGTGCAGCAGCTCGACGAAGCGCAGAAAGTCGAAAAGTATTTGCAGGTCTATCTCATTTCGCTGGCGATTCCTTTGATCTCTGTGTTGGGCGTCGTGTTGGCTTCTGTGTTGCAGGCGAGGGCGCACAAGAAGCTGCTGGCGCAAGGTATTTCAGCTAAAGATGCTCATAGCCTTCTGACGGGTGACATCGAACCCACCAAACCGAATTGGGTCATTTTGGGTGGCAGTTTAGTATTCGTTGCCTTTACGATGGCAATGGGACTGTCACAGATGCCTTATGGGCAGGAAATTATTTTTATCGGTTCTCTGACGATTGTGACGTTTCTGATCGCGAGACTGACCCGCGATTTAGAGCCCTCAATGCGTTCAACGCTGGTGGGAACCGCGATCGTGATCTTTGTGTTTCGCGCCATTCCGAGTCCTGGACCCGGTGTGACGTGGTGGATGATCGACGAGCTCAAATTTGATCAACACTTTTTTTCGATATTGTCTTTAATCGCCAGTACTTTGTCGCTGCTTGGAATGTTTATTTTTCGTCGTTTCATGGCAGAGCGCTCGATTGCCTACGTGGTTGGAACATTAACCTTGTTTGGCACGGTGTTGGCGTTACCGACAATTGGCATGTACTACGGACTGCATCAATGGACAAGCGCGATGACGGGTGGTGTCGTCGATGCGCGTTTTATCGCGTTGGTAGATGCTGCGTTGGAGTCACCTCTTGGGCAGGTCGCGATGATCCCGATGCTTGCCTGGATCGCGCGCTCGGCGCCTGAAAATCTCAAGGCGACTTATTTTGCCGTGATGGCGTCGTTTACAAATCTCGCGCTGTCGTTGAGTCAATTGGGTACAAAATATCTCAATCAAATTTTTACAGTCACCCGTGAAGTGAAAAATCCATTGACCGGTATTGTCGAAGTCGCTGCCAATTACAGTAGCTTGGGATCAATATTGGCGACCTCGATTTTGATTGGTTTTACGTTACCGTTTCTCGCGATTATTTTTGTGAAGCTGACACGCTTTAAAACCGCTTAGTTTTGAGCCAATCTCTTGGGTGTCAATGCAGCAAAGTCCTGAGCATAGCCGCGGAGTTTCTTTTGAAGAAATCTCTTTTGTTCAGGACTGGCGAGGTTGAGGATCTCGGCAGTTGCTTGTGCCCACTCCGCCCTCAAGGTGTCACGTTGTGCGTCGAGCATCGGCTCACGATAGCGACTCAGGCTTTTTAGGTAATCCTCTAGAGCCTCTTGCGCCTGAAATGGCTGCGCATTATTTTGCGCTTGAATGAGTCCGATGAGGGCTTGTTGTCGCAACTGTCTTTCCTCGTACCAGGCCGTAATGATGGGCGCGCGCCGATCGGATACGCTGATCAAAATATTTTTTTGCTGCGGCGTTAATGGTCCAAGCCAGTCCTCAAAGCGCTTGGTCACGCGCGTATGCCGTTTTTTGACATTGGCCGGCCGATCAGCGTTTTTAAGATAGTCTGAAACGTACTCATCATTGCTATCTTTAAACTTCGTCTGCAGTTGCTTAAGTTGTTGAGGGCCCAAGGTCACAAGGAGTGGGGCGAGCTGAACGGCTGCGCGCGCGCCTAAAGTTTGAAGTTGCTGTTCGATCGTTTCTTGGATAGAGAGGATTTCAGTGCTTGAAAAAGGCTCTGGACTCGACAAACGATTTGCCCATTGATTGAGTGTTGTCGAGTAACGCGGAAGCTTTTCGTCATGCCATACCGCGAAGGTCGCCAACTCCTGATCAAGCAGGGCTTGTTGTTTATCATCCAAATTGAGATAAGTGTTCATACGATAGGCAATCAAACCCGGCGCATAGTTGTAAGCCAACTGTAGAGTACTGCAGGCTGTCAATATCAAGGCCGCAGTCGCGATTAAACTGGATTTCAAGAATCGCATGAGGGGATTTAAGACACGCATCAGGGTTGCCGGCTAGTATCTTGATGAATCTATTTGGCGATGTCTTATTTTGCCACTGAATAGTATTTTTATAGAAATAACAGGGATCGGAGAAGGTGATATGGACGCGTTTTATGCGGATCATTTTGTTTTGCCTCTGCCAGAGGGGCATCGTTTCCCGATGTCTAAGTATCGCTTGCTGCGCGATGGGGTGGCAGGGGCGTCTGGCTTGCAGTTGTGCGAGGCTCCCGCGGCGACTGATACGCAGTTACTGTTGGCCCACGACCCCGTTTATGTTCAAAAGGTCGTGACTGGGACCCTTCAAGCCAAGGAACAGCGTGAAATTGGTTTCCCTTGGACACCAGGAATGGTTGAGCGCTCACGTCGTTCTGTCGGTGCAACCATCGCCGCTTGTCAGTCAGCCATGCGCGACGGAATCGCTGTCAATCTTGCCGGTGGTACGCATCATGCCTATCGGGATAAGGGGAGTGGTTTTTGCGTCTTTAATGACGCAGCTGTGGCCGCTCGCGTCATGCAGCGAGCCTCAGATCGCTGTTTAAAGATTGCCGTGATTGATCTGGATGTGCATCAGGGTAATGGTACGGCCGCAATTTTTAAAAATGACCCTAGTGTTTTCACCCTTTCCTTGCATGGCGAGAAAAATTTTCCTTTCAGAAAAGAACCCAGTGACTTGGACGTTCCTTTGGCGGACGGAATATCGGACGACGTCTATTTAGAGGCTTTGGACGGGGCCCTTTCGCAGCTCAGCATGCTTTTCGATGCGCAGTTATTAATCTTTCTTGCGGGAGCAGATCCACATGAAGGTGATCGATTGGGCCGTCTCAAGCTGACAAATGCGGGAATGCTCGCCCGCGATCGGATGGTGTTCGATTATGCGAGACGCTTGAACATACCCGTTGCTGTCAGCATGGCGGGTGGCTATGGGATCAACATTGCAACGACGGTTGCTGTTCATCGCCAGACTGTGCTGGAGGCACTTGATTTCAGTCATTCCTTTCAAAAAGCGCCGTTCCCGCTTGAGTATTGATCCACATCAACGTTTTTCAAGGGTGAACGGGGTTAGAATCAAATGGAAATTTAAGAAAACAGCCGCTGTTTGACAGTACTTAATTAATAATTTGAAGGAGAATTCCACATGGCGCACACACTTCAACAATTTGCTGGTCAATGTCACGATTTACTCAATGCTCATCCCGGTCCCGCCGGTCGTCAAAAGGTTGCGGATCTTTTAAAAGAGGTATTGGTGGATAAACAATTCGTTGAGGCGAATCTTGGTCCAAATATCGGTGAGCGCGAAGTCATTTACGAAGATCCAGAATTAGGATTCTGTATCGTGGCACATAATTATCAGGGTGCGAAAAGTTCAACTCCGCATGATCACGCCCACTCCTGGGCGATTTATGGACAAGCGCGTGGCGAAACCGAAATGCGCGATTACGCTTTGATCGAAGCGGCCTCGGGTGACAAGCCAGGCAAAGTGCGTCAGACCAAGACCTACACGCTGACGCCAGGTGTGGCACACGTCTACAACGAAGGTGATTTGCATGCGCCCGAGCGCGTGGCTTCGACGAGTCTGATTCGTGTCGAAGGCACAAATATGTCAAAGGTTAAGCGCGCGGCTTACGAGGTCGTTTGAGGACACTGCCAGCAACCATGACATTCATTGATGCATGTCATGGTTGCTAGGCTCAAAACTGAGAATTAAAAATCGCAGAGGCCCGAGATCAAAGTGCGCCGACTTCTTTAAAGTACTTGATCGCACCTGGATGCATGGGGATGCCAGCATCGGCAGCCATCATTTTCGGCGTCAATTCTCCAATCGACTTATTGACTGCGGACATGGACGAAATGTTTTGAGCCATGGTCTTGACCATGTTGTAAACAACTTGCTCGGGCATATCGCAACTCACGATCAGATGGGTTTGATAGCCGATGACAGGAACGTCCTTGTCTTGTTTCGGATAGGTGCCGGCTTTAATGATCAGCTTGCTGTAGCCTGCGTTCATTTTGCGCATGCCATCCATTGTTTTGTCGTCAACGGGGACAAGCTTGATATCACGCGCACTTGCCAGATCCATCACGGCTGAGGCGGGTGCCGTCGTACCAAGGGTAAAGACATCCACATGTCCATCTTTCATCATCGAAACGGCATCGGTGTAGCTTGCTTGGAAATTCATCCGCGAGAGTCCGCTGTAGTCGAAACCGTTGAGCTTGAGTATGGATGCGGTAATAGCCTCTGCAGTATTGCCTTTAGATTGCGCGACCAGACGCTTGCCTTTGATGTCTGCGTAAGAGTTGACCTTGGATGATGCGGTCGCAACGACTTGGAAATACTGTGGATAAATGTTTGTCATCTGGCAGACCTTGCTGGTCTTCTCTTTGAAGGGCGCGTTACCCAATGCGCCATCGACCGCGCTGCTGGAGTTGGAGAAGCCGATTTGAGCCTTACCTGTCTGGACGCCAATCACATTGGCGATACCCGCGCCAGGTTGAGCTGTGATTTGGAGACCAGGAATCGCTTTTTCCCACATGCCTTTGAGGGCGCCACCGAGCGGCACCCAAACACCACCTTGTGGACCGGTCATGAGTGTGACTTGCTGCGCGGATACGGGTGCTGCGGCAAGCAAAGCGGCGCCTAGCGCTGCGGCTGAAAGTGCATGTTTTGCGGATTGTTTCATGAAATCTCCAAATGATTTTTATGCAAAAAACACGCCTGTCGTCCTTTAGCACTCAAGGCCGTCAGTCGTATTCATCAAGCGGCTTGAGGTCATCAAACCGGTATTTGATTCTATACAACCACGTGTTGAAAGTGAATTAGCCTAAACCCACCCCTACGTGGGATTGAGTGCATCGTTAACCTTAAATTCGTTCTTTTTATTAGGGTTTACCAGAGCTTTCTGTGTCGGATTTGGTGCTTTTGAAGAACAAATCCATGATCACCTTGCTATCAATCATTTCGCCTGCGAGCGTGCGGGTCAAAATCTCGCTACCCAGCATTTGGGGAGAAAAGATCATGTCGGGGTGAACACGTTGAATTTTTGAGAGATGGACTGACTCGTTGACGACGGAGACGGTTTTAACGCTACTGTTACCGACGAGTTCTTTGGCGGCCAAGATGATGAATGCATTTTCTGAATCGTCGTCTTTGAGCGCCAACAGGTATTGAGCTTCCGCCAATCCTGCCTCTTTGAGTACAGCGAGCGTCGTCGCATCGCCCACCAAAACATCGGTATGCGCTGGATATTGAGGCGTCACGTTAGGCATGACAATCGCCGTCACGTGTTGGCCACGGGCCAATAATCCCGCAATAACATTTATGGCGAGTGGGGTGGCACCGCAAACAATGACATGATTTTTTCTCATGGAAAGGATAGCCCTTTTACTAATGAACTTTTTAAGATTGCCGCCAATGAGGGGTCCGGCAAGCGCGCTGATCGTCGTCGCAAAAACAGTGACGCCAAAAATGACAATGGAAATAACAAACAGTCGGGAAGTCTGATTAATGGGGATAATATCTCCGTAGCCGACAGTCGCCATCGTAATGACAGAAAAATAAAGGGCTGCAACAGGGTCTTCGATAGGTGGATGAAAAGCGTTACCTAAGTAAAGAGTGCCAGAAACCGAATAAAAGAGCAGCCAACTGACGCTGATGATGGCGTACATACTGCTTGCAGCAAAGCTGATGCGGCTAAAGACTTGCCAGTGCTTGAGCAGGACTAAAAACAAGGCAATATTGCACGCCGATAAAAGAACATGGCCTCTAGCGGTGTAGAGCTCAATCATCAGCGCGAACGCTAGCATGGTCAGCGAAAGCACCCAAGCGACTCGGGCACGCCAGAGCAAGCCGGCAGACATAATCATCATGCCCAAACCCACAGCAAGGCGTGGTAGCTCGATCAGGCCGATCGTATTCATCACGTCTTGCCAGCTTTCATTCAGAAGAAGCCAGTCGTGATGTTCAGAGGCTAGTATCCGCACCGCTAGCGGCCAGATAAATATCCATGCGTATAGAAAAACAAGAAGTCCCAGCCATAAATTGGCCGGGAACATCTTGCTGATTTTGAGTGCAGGATGTTTGTTGAGCACGCGGTGAGTAGGTTCGTTAAAAAGGTTTTTAATGTTAGCCTATTCCTTTGAGCCCGACCCTCTATTTGCACTGAGAGAGAAATAGTCATGTCCCCTTGGAAAGCGGCGCATCCTGGTGATGCCTTCGAAGATATTGATACACCGGCCTTGGTTCTTGACCTCGATGCGTTCGAGCGCAACCTCGCGCGAATGCAAAAAGCGCTCGAGGGCAGCAATATGCGTCTCAGGCCTCATGCCAAGAGCCATAAGTGCCCTGATATCGCTTTGCGCCAGATTCAGCAGGGTGCGATCGGGATTTGCTGTCAAAAGGTCAGCGAGGCCGCCCGCTTTGTCGAGGCCGGTGTGCAGGATGTACTGATCACCAACCAGGTCGTCGGTGCCAAAAAAGTGAGTCATGTGCTGGATATGGCGGCCCGCTCGACGATTGGCGTGCTGGTGGATCACCCCGAACAGGTTGCACAGTTTGCGCAAGCGACAAACGCGCGCAAAATCACGGTGGATATATATATTGAAATCGACGTCGGCATGGGCCGCTGTGGCGCGGTTTCTGTCGCCGAAGTGACCGCCTTAGCTCAGCAAATCAAGGCCGCGCCTTATCTGCGTTTTATGGGCTTGCAGTGTTATCACGGCAGTGCCCAGCACTACCGCGAACCTGAAAAAAGACAAGCTGCCATTCGTCAAGCTAGTGAGATTGCCATCACCATGCGTGCAGCGATTGAAAAGCTGGGAATGAAAGTCGAGCGTATTACCGGTGCCGGGACCGGATCGGTTGTGCTTGAGCGTGATTCAGGCGTCTTCAACGAAGTGCAATCTGGCTCTTATATTTTTATGGATGCCGATTACGCTAAAAATCGACAAGGTCCTCAAGATATTCAGTTCGAACACGCGCTGTTCGTTAAAACCGCAGTCTTGAGTCGCCCCACGGCGACTCGTGCGGTGGTCGATGCCGGACTGAAAGCATCAAGTGTCGACTCTGGTTTGCCTGTGGTGTGGCAAATGCCTGGTGTCGAGTACACCAAGGCGAGCGACGAGCATGGTGTATTGGAGACCGCTCAGGCCAATGCTCCTGCGTTGGGCGATAGCGTGTTGCTGGTTCCTGGTCATTGCGATCCGACCGTAAACTTGTATGATGAATTGATTTGTATTCGTGGTGGAAAGGTTGAAGCAGTTTGGCCGATCACCGCACGTGGTGCCGCACTTTAAACACAATATTTGGAGACAACATAATGAATCAGTATCATTCACGAATTCGTTTAGCTTTAGCCGCAGTGACCTTGACCACGCTTGCGTTGCCTCAGTTGAGTGCCGCGCAATCGGCCGCCGCTTACCCACAAGAACCCGTTAAATTCATCGTGCCCTACCCAGCAGGCGGTGTGAGTGATGTGTCGAGTCGCGCGATCGCCGCAGCCCTTGGCAATAAGCTTGGAGCCAATATGGTGATCGAGAACAAGGCCGGAGCAGCTTCGACCGTTGCCAGCACCTATGTGGCCAGTCAAAAGCCCAATGGTTATACGCTTTATGCAGCGCCTGTCTCGATTGTCATTAATCCAACCCTGCAAGGTACGGTGAGCTACAAGCCCTACGAGAGCTTTACGCCGATATCGATGATGATGAAGGCGCCTTTTGTGTTGCAGACGAATAAAGATTTGCCAGTTAAAAACGCAAAAGAGCTCGTGGAACTCATCAAGAAAAACCCCGATAAATATGCGATCGGTACTTCGGGTGTAGGCTCGATCAATCACCTCGCTGCAGAATACTTCATCAAAGAATTTGGTCTGAAAATGGTGGTTGCACATTACAAGGGCGGTATGCCCGCTGCGCAAGACATGATTGGTGGTCAGGTACAAATGATGTTCTCAGCTGCGAGCGAAGCGATGCCCTTTGTGAGTAGCGGCAAGACGCGCGGTTTGGCTGTGACCTCGATGCAACGTATGTCGACCTTGCCCGATCTGCCCACGATGAATGAGGCCTTAGGCACCAAGGATTTTGAAGCGACATTCTGGTTGGCCTTGGTTTCTCCGGCCGTGATGGACAAGGCCTTGCAGACCAAAATTTCAACTGCGATGCAATCCTTGGGTAAGGACGAAGAGCTGCGTAAACGTTTGAGTCAGTTAGGCATCGAGCTCGACACGTCGACACCCGAAGTGGTGACTGCCAATCTCAAGACCGACGAGAAGAAGTGGACGACGCTTATTAAAGCGTTAAATCTCAAATAATTGTTTAAATATAGCTTAGTAAACAAGCGGTCACGCTGACTAAACGGTACGTCTAAAAAGGGTCTATCAGTGCGGGAGCTTTTAGTCTCTCCTATACTGATGACTCTTCAACTGTTTTCAGGTGACTTCTTTGTCTTCAACCCTCCAATCCTTTCGCTTTTCGGCGTTCATTGCCGGCGCAATATTGACCTTTTCGACTTTGGTTTCAGGTGTTTCGCAAGCGCAGCAAGTACTACGAGTGACCACGATTCCCGAAGAGGCTGCCACCGAGCAGATGCGCAAATTCGGTCCTCTGACCAAATACCTCGAGCGTACTGTCGGGATGAAAGTCAGCTTTGTGCCTGTCAATGACTATCCGGCCGCGGTAGAAGCCTTGGTCAACAAACAAGTGGATTTGGTGTGGTTTGGAGGCTTTACTTATGTCCAAGCGCAAATTCGCTCTGGCGGCAAGATTGTGCCCATCGCGCAGCGCGAAGAAGACACCAAATTTCGTTCAGTGTTCATTACGCAAAAAAACTCTGGTATCACCAAGCTGGCTGACCTAAAGGGCAAGCAAGTGAGCTTTGGTTCACAGTCCAGTACCTCGGGTCACTTGATGCCACGATCATTTTTGCTGGACGCAGGTATTGATCCAGATCGCGACTTTAAGCGCGTTGCCTATTCTGGTGCGCATGATGCAACGATTGCTTCGGTGGTGAGTGGCCGCGTGGATGCCGCCGCGCTCGACATGACCGTGTGGAACAAATTTGTGAACGAAAAAAAGGTCGACACTAATAAGGTCGATGTCTTTTTCATCACATCGCCTTATTTCAATTACAACTGGTCTGTCAATGCAGACATGCCTGTCGCCTTGCGTGAAAAAATTACTCAAGCCTTATTGGCGCTTGATATGAATACGCCCGAGGGTAAGGAAATCCTGACACTGAATCGCGCGAGTAAATACATCCCCACGACACCTGACAACTATAAAGGTCTTGAGGTGGCGGGTAAAAGTGCGGGTTTGATTAAATAATGTCTGGCCTGCGCGTTGAGCTCAACGGCGTCACCGCACGTCATCCGGCGGCGACTGCTCAGTCGAACCCAGCGATTGATGCGTTGACGCTTTCGATCGAGCCTGGTGAGCATGTGGCAGTCATCGGCCCTTCGGGTGCGGGCAAAACGACGTTGCTGCAACTGTTAGGCGCGGCACTCCAGCCTTCGCAAGGTGCGGTGACCCTGGATCAGCAGTCCGTCTGGACCTTGTCGACGCGGCAGCTGCAGCGGCAGCGGGGACGACTTTTTTATGCGCCTCAAAGCCCACCCTTGCCACCTAGGCAGCGTGTCGTGGTCTCCCTGCTCGCAGCCAAGTTACCGGCGCTGTCTCTGTGGCGCAGTCTACAAAACTTACTCTACCCGCAGCATGTGGATGAGGTCGTCAAAGCCTTGGCGCAGTTTGATTTACAAGAAAAAATATGGGAGCGTGTCGACCGGCTTTCTGGTGGAGAACGGCAACGTGTCGGTCTCGCGCGTGCCTTGCTCGCCCCTGCAGGACTCTGGCTCATCGA
>CAMDFD010000008.1 GCA_945897365.1 Bordetella parapertussis
GCTGTAGTTGGTGGGGAGATTGCCGCTATAGGTTAATGCTGTAGTAGATGGGGAAGAACCATTACCGCCTTGGGCGTTGTTTAGTAAGCCGATGATGCCATCGTTATAAATTCCGATGCCTTCTTCAGCCGAGATTGTTCCCGAGTTGGTTAGGGTGTTGATGGTGCCAACGTTATAAATTCCAGCGTCTCCACCGGTGATCATGTATGAGTTGCTGAGGATTCCAATGGTAGAGTCGTTATTCAGGACTCCATAAAGCTCGCCGAAGATCGCGCCAAAGTTATTCAGTACATTGATGGTGCTACTATTGGAATTACCAATTCCATAATCTCCACCAGAGATCGCGGCTCCCGAAAAATTATTCAGTGTTCCGATGATTGAGTTATTGTTATAAATTCCAAAGCCTCCACCTCCACCTAAAATTGCCCCAGAGTTGTTCAGCGTGGAGATAGTAGAGTTCTCATTACTAATGCCATCAAACCCGCCGGAGATTGTGCCCGAGTTGTTTAGGCTATTAATGATGGCGTCTATATAGTTAAGAATTCCGACTCCGCCTCCTTCGTCCGTGATCGTGCCCGAGTTGGTGATGGTATCGATGAAACCCAGATTAAGAATTCCGTATCCACCCACACCGGCCGAAATCGTACCCGAGTTAGTTAGTGTGCCGATGCTGCCGATGTTCTCGTTAGTAATTCCTCTTCCATTATCTCCAGCTGAGATTGTGCCTGAGTTGGTGATGGTATCGATGGTGCCAAAGTTATCAATTCCGTATCCATTATCTCCAGCTGAGATTGTGCCTGAGTTGGTGATGGTATCGATGGTGCGATTGTTATAAATTGCGTATCCATTATCTCCAGCAGAAATCGCGCTTGAGTTATTTAGAGTCGCGATGATGCCGTTATTGAGAATGCCAAACAAACCACCAGAGATGGTGCCGGAGTTATCTAGCGTGGTGAGGGTGCCTTGATTATTAATTGCGGATCCACTCACCCCAGCTGAGATTGTGCCGGAGTTGTTCAGCGTGGCGATCGTAGCACTAGAATCATTAACGAGTCCATGGGTTACTCCGAAAATCGTACCTGAGTTATTAAGAGCATTAATGGTATTGATGTTAGCAACCCCATATCCAATAACTCCAGCAGTTGAGATCTCACCGGAGTTATTCAATGTCGTAATTTCGCCCTCATTAAGAACGCCATATCCACCATCTCCAGCGGAAATCTCGCCCGAATTATTATTTAGAGTGGTGATGGTGCCAACGTTATAAATTCCAGCTCCAATGACTCCGGTCGAGATCGCACTGGAATTGTTTAGGGTGGTGATGGTGCTATAGTTAATAATCCCGACTCCCTCATCTCCCGCCGAGATCGTGCCAGAATTGGTTAAGGCGGTAAAGGTGCTCCGGTTATCGATTCCCACTCCGCCTAATCCAGCCGATATCGTATCCGAGTTATTCAGCATGTTGATAGTGCCCTCGTTATAAATTCCGATCCCAAGGACTCCGGTCGCGATCCTATTGGAATTGTTTAGAGTGGCGATGGTACCGAAGTTTTGAATTCCTCTTCCATAATCATAATCAGCAGAAATCTCACCTGAGTTATTCAAGGTGCTTATTGTTCCGCCGACAAAGTTTGTGAT
Organism: Bordetella parapertussis; assembly: GCA_945897365.1. Classification (GTDB taxonomy): domain Bacteria; phylum Pseudomonadota; class Gammaproteobacteria; order Burkholderiales; family Burkholderiaceae_B; genus Zwartia; species Zwartia parapertussis_A. Next base: position 1,639 of record CAMDFD010000008.1, read on the forward strand.
GCCCTGGTCCTGCCCAGAGATCTCTCCACTCGCCAAGTTATTTAAATTGCCAATGGCATAAAAGTTGCTAATACCATTTCCGATGCCGCGAATGAGTCCACTATTGTTTAAAGTCGAAATAGTTCCTTCGTTATCGATCCCTGAATAGATTGTTCCATCAATTTGGCTACCAACGCTATTGGTCAAAATGCCAATGCTACTGCTCGTTGTTTGATTTAATATGCCCCAATTGCCATAAATTGAAACGCTTGGTTCAATGGTTATTGCGCTCTTTGTGGTTCCAGATATAACTAAATCACGGCAGTTAGTTGAAATGACTAAAGGATTGGAATCTAAATCACATGTAGGAAAGCCGTTTGCGTAGGCTTGATTAGAAAACCAGCTACCGCCAAGCCAAAACAGACTGATGGCGAGATACTTTATTGGCGATTGAATTTTCATGAATATCCAAGGGTTTAAATATTTCTATATTTAATAACTGTCTGGCTGCCACGCCTTACTTAAAATACTATAAAAATTAAGAGGTGTTGGGAGCGGAATTAATGTCTTTTTAAAGGACATTACACGAAAAGGATACTCCCTTCAATTGCGGGCGGATAGTAAGAGCGGTCAAGTAGGACCCAATATCACCACTTGTAAGGTCAACACTCTGACTTCAGATAAGCTACGCTGAATCTAGGTAGGTAACCATCCGTTACTTTAGGGACAAATGGCTAGGGTGGAAATGAAAAAAGAGAGCTAGAAGCTCTCTTTTTGAATCTTGGTGGCCCGGGGCGGAATCGAACCACCGACACAAGGATTTTCAATCCCGTACTCACCGTCTTTAGACTATAGATTTCAAACGGTTAAGTCACCCCGTAAAAATGTCGCGCACAATTTGTGCTTATAAATCATGATGTTGGGGCGGGTCGTGAAAACTGTGAGCACATATTGTGGCAGCGTTTGCGAAATTGCTCAAGCAAAAATGTGTAACGAAAAATTGGGCGGGCGCTGCGGCATTGGATCGACGCTGCTGAAATCTGCCGCATATTTCCCACACTTCGCAGCCCCTTGTCGGTCACACCTTATGTAGGTCGTCCAAAGGCAGCAATGGGCATAAACTTTGAGTAGCGACTGAGATTTCGATACAGCCCCGATTGGGGAGTAACAGTGCAAACGACTGCGTCAAATTTGCGCCGCAGCTGCCCGTTGTAATTTCTTTTGAGCGGCTTGCACTTGTTGACGCTTGCGCTCAGCCTTAACAGCCACTTGTGCGCGGTCTACATTCTGTTTCAGCACTGCAATTCTTGCCTGTGCTGGAGTTTGTGGCAGTTGGGGTTTGATTGTTGTGACTTCGTAAATCAGCATTGGTCTCTCCGTTGCTGTATTTACTCAACTGTCGTGTAACACGACACTTCAACAACAGGGTTGTTAAGCGTCCCGTTACAGGACGCTTGCACTCAACGCTTAAAGCCAGAACGCAGCGCACCGCTAGCGGATTCAATTTGAGCATCAAGCTCGCCAGTCTCAACGGCAGTTTTAATAATCTGCAGTATCCCTACTAGATGATCTGCAGCGCCAACTTCGACGGTGGCTTTGCCTTTTGCTAGCTCAAGCTGTTTTGCACCATAACGTACAGTTAAACAAACTTTGCCATCTGTATTGGTCCACCACATGGGACGAACACGCCGCTGTATTTCAACAGTCTTACGGCTGCCATCTTCACTGGCGACAGTTTTGAAACGAGTTGTGTTGTATGTCTGCCCTTGTTGTTGAGCAAGTGCCAACTGGATTTGATCAGCAAGTTTGCCAGCTAATTTATTGCGACGAATCTGGATAGGTGCCAATGCGGCTGTGCGTTTGGTATTACTCAACTTCAAATTTGCGAGTGCACTCATTATGTATTTCCTAGATGTTGATTGGGCACACACAGACTGTATTTTCATATCGCCGACAAGGTCGATCAATTTCACCAAAATGCCATAGAAAACTAAGAAATCAGGCTGTTTTTCGTATAGAAATATTTGGTCAGGCATAAATAATTGCGAGTTGCTTAGTGAGTTGCATTAGGTTGCTTGAAGAAAGAAGTTGCTTGTTACTAGTTACTTGTTACTGCTGTGGGACAAATGAGTAGCTCTGACTGCAACGCAGCTACTCGTGCAACCCCAGTCACTCAGTGACAGGCAACCCGCGACAAGCGACTTCTTTTGTTCCCTGCGACTTCTCGCAACTAATGCAACCACTGCGACCAATCCATATTCTTAAAGGAGAAACAAATGGAGAAGGAAATCGCGGTTCGTTTATTCGAAAACAAAAAGTTAGGAACTACATATGGCAAAGGCCTTTATCGATCAGCAGTACTAAATGCCAGCGTTGAGATTAAAGATCCGCACGTGAAATATTTATTAGATTTTTATCAATTCGACCGCTGGCAGCACACGGCCACGACAGATAATCAAATTGCCATGCTTGACCAAGTGGCTGAGCATTGTTCGTCAACAGATTTGACCAGTTGGGTGACACGCTACAACCCAACAACAAAGGAAAAAACGCCAGTCCAAGGAATAGCGATCTTGGATGAGCAAAGCCAAATGCTTCGAGTGATTGTGATTGATCCAGAGTTCAACATGGAGGATTCGTGGATCTTACCTGTTAGGGCTTGTAGCGTGACTCGCAACAATTCACCCAGCTTGATTGCGACCAATACAGAATTGGCTAGTTGGTAGAAAAAAGCTCTTACACAGAGAAGTGCACAGACAAAGTCTTCGAGATAAATGCGAATTGTTAGTAATTCAATTACTCAATTAAATCGTTCTGTGTAAGAGTCCATTTTGAACATAAATTTTTAGAAGAACCACCAAATCCAAGTTCCGATTACATAAAAAATTCCAGAACCAAGAGAAGAAGCAATCATTTGAAAAATACCAGTTTTAACTTCACCCTTGACCATAACAATGATCGATAGAATGAATGCGACATTCGTGAGTACCAAACCCACTATGCCCAAGCCTGTTATCGGAATTAAGAAGCATGCCCAAGCAATTAGAACTGTGATCCAACCGGCTCTTACTGGAGGTTCCATTACTTTTGAAGGAATACTCATTGTCTCTCCCAAATATTTTATTAATCAGTATTTTTCCAATAAATGCCAAAATAAAAACCAAAATCAATTTAGCATTCAATTCTAAAAACAACAATTAATTTGTGATTTTTGATGGTTTTCATTTCATGACTTTCTGTTGGGTAAATGTCTGGTGCTATTGGCTACGAAACTGGGTTTCTAACTGAAATCTTAATTAGCGCCCTGTAAAAAAAGCCCTACAAGCAAAGATCAAGCTCGTTTGAATATCAACACAGCTGGCTCGATAAATAACTGCTTGTAGGGCTCTGAATTTTCTGCAAAATCTTCGTGGGAAAAGAGCCACAAAACGGCAATTATGAGAACCAAAGGTAATTCGTATTTGCTTTGGTTCTGTACTTATATAACCGCTAAGTCGTTGAATTCTGGGAGAAATCACACATGCTAGGTATCAACAAGAAACAGGTCGTCCAAAAATTAAAAAGAAATTACGCTTATTCCATAGCAATGCTTTGGTTAAGGAAGAAGCCCAAAATGAGCAAACAAGCAAAGACGTTAACACCACAAGATTTGCGCCGTGTAATGGACTATGTAGCAACCCGTCCACACGCAGCCCGCAATCGTGCGATTGTTTTAATGATGTTTTACGCAGGGCTTCGCGTTGGAGAAACAGCCAGCTTGCGGTTACAGGATGTGATCGACGCAAATGGGCAAGTTCGCGATGAATTCGTACTGCGACCAGATCAAACCAAAGGTCGTCAAAGCAGAACAGTATTTGTCAGTGAGAAATTAAAGCGTGAATTGACTGTGTACATCGCAGCAACAAAGACCCTGCATCCCAACGATAAGCTGTTTTACACACAGAAGAACTTGTGTGATGGCTTTAGTGCCAACACGCTGACGCAACACTTGTTTTGGATGTACCGTCGTGCAGGTATACAGGGAGCTAGTAGTCATTCGACACGTCGTACATTCATTACCAATTTAGCTGCGCAAGGGATCTCCGTTCGTGTACTGGCTAGCTTGGCTGGACACGCCAGCATAGCCACTACCCAAGCCTATATCGATGTAAATGATGACCAGAAGCGTAAGGCAGTGGAATTGGTGTGATGTCCGTTCAAAAGGACAAAACCATATTATCCTTTCAAAAGAACATAACCATCTATGCCAATAGATCGCTGCTGCCGTCTAAGAACGCAGGGAGTCGTCTGCGTACTTTGCTGTCTGGCATTCTATATTCGTTATCTAGACGATTGCGTCTAATGACCTCTGATTTCAGCTCAGTTAAATATGTCTCTGTCAGCCACACCTGCCAAGCAGACGTATTTGTAGCATAAGTACTCACAGCAGCTTTAAAGTCTTTTTGATGCTTGGCTCCGAAAGGGGCGTAATCATCAGGTAGGACTATCTTGCTGTTGTTGGGAAAAGAACCACGCTCCACATTCAACAGAGTTCGTTCAGCTTTGTACAGGTAACGACCTGTCAGGCTATGCAATTTATCGAATGGGCTACTGCCTGTATTAAATGCAATACGTTCTGCTGTTCTTACCTTGAGACTAGGGGCGATTTGTAGCCTATCCCCAATTCGCCAGATCTCCGTGCGTGGATACAGCAGTCGGTACAGCAACACCAAGTATTCAATTTCCAGTGTTCGCAGCCTGAAGCGTTTGGTGTGCAGCCTAAGAAGCGCATTACTCCTCTCGACTACATTGAGATCGCGTCCCCGATGCCTTGGCACACCGTCAATCTGTTGCTCCAACAGGTCTTTGAGTTGTTTGAAGATGGTGGCTTTGCGTATGGTCAGCGGAATTTCAACGATCAAGCTGTTTTCATACAGCTCGATCTGAGCGTCAGTATTTGTTGGCTCAAGATCGACAGTACGCACTTTGGCTGGACGTTTAGCTTCGGCAAATACCGCACTACCTGTTGCCGCCCACCACTGGCTAAACCACCGTAAGGATAAGTCGCCAGCCCTTTCATATGCTTCAGCAACCACAGGGTCTGTAGGCGTAACGCTGGCGTGGCGTGCGTACCAATAAACTGGACTTAGCCGTAGGAACTGCCACCACCAGAAATAAACACTCCTCTCGGCATCGTGAGCCAGCAGCGTGTCATCAGTACGTGTAAATCCGGGCAAGCCTTTGAAAAAAGGATGTTTTTTTATTTCCATTTCATAACTGTAACAACTTTATCAATTATTCGAAAGTATCTGTTACGAATGACAAAATGCTCTTCATCGATGAGGCACAAACAACGGCACTTTCGCCACAACCGCCGAGTCGATAATTTGGAGAGTAAAAATGACTACAACCTTCGCGCAGTCCCCCGTCCTGACCACAGCAGTATCGGGCAACAAAAGTGCTGCAATGCAGCAAAATATCGTAGGTGAACAAAAGGTCGCTAATTTGATATCGACTCAGCAAGCCAATTCGATGCGTCAGCGTATCGAGCAGTTGGCTGTGGAAGTTAGTGTTTGGGAAACAGGCGCATACACTGATTCAAACAAGATCCTTTATGGCTTGTTGCAAAAGTCGTATGCCCTGTACTTAGATCTGACCAACAACGCGGATGGCAATCTCAAGCACCGCAAACAGGGCTTGGCTGACTACTTGTCGCTTTCGGGTATGAGTGGTTATGAGGACAAGCCCTTGCCACAGCGCATCATTGCTTGCGTGTTTGGCAAGCGTGACCGTCGTCGTATGTCAACCTATCACGTGGTCCTGCGCTACATCATTGCTCAAAAATGGGACGTGGCAGCTGTGCCAGCAAACATCGCAGCTGCGGGTGGTGTACAGGAAATCTCGCTGGGGCGTCCTTCAGGCAGTTTGACAGCTAAGGAAAAGGCTGCGGTCGCAGGCCGACAGATCAATCAAACAGTGCTTGCAACTGTTCACGGCGCAGAGCTTGTCAAAACTTTTAATCCTGATTACTCAGGCGAGCAGTTTGCTGCGGTGTTGACACAAGAAGCAGATGGCAGCTTCAGCATTCACTGTGTGGTCAAGAGCACTACAGCGGTCAACGCAGCTTTGTCAGCTTATTTCGCAGCCAACAAAGATCAACTCAAGCAGGCGATTGATCAACAACAGGCAGCCAAAGCACAGGCCAATTTGGATGAGCTTAAAGCTGCAGCCGTCAATCACCCACTCGCAGCTTAAACAAATCGGGGGGGCGCAAGCCCTCCCAATAATCTGAACTAAAAATTGGAGAACACTGTGTTTAAAGAAGAAGATTTTGTCCCAAAGACAACAGCTGACTTGGTATTTGGCAACGCTCAATCTAAGTCGCTACTGGATGACTTGATCAGTGGTAACTATCCGTTTCCTGCCGTTGGCAAATGTGGAATTTTGCTGTGGGGAACTTGGGGTACTGGTAAGACTGCTGCTGCCAAGATCATTCCAGATGCGATGGAAACTGCTCAGTTCAGCACAGACTCAAACTGGCACTTCGAACCTTGCGTAGCAGGTGGTAATGGACCTGCGCTCCTGAATCGGCTGGATAATCAAACCCAGTTCGTTTCGTTCAACGCTAGTGGTCGTCATTACATCGTGTTAGATGAGGTTGATAACTTGACTGCAAATGCACAGTTGCATTTGAAATCAATTATGAATCGTAAGGATGTTGTTTGGATTATGACTACCAACTACATCACGGGGATTGATCAAGGCGTTCAAAATCGATGTCATTTGATAGAGATGAATGCAGCTGACGCATCTGCGTGGTTGCCGCTGTGCCGGCGTGTGCTGGCATCTTGCGGTTCGGCACCGTTGCCAGACGCGGTTTTGCTACCAATCATTACAGCAGGCAAGGGTTCGGCGCGAGAGATCATCAACTCAGTAGCTCAAGTTGCTTTTGATCGAGCAAGAAAACAAGCCACGTAGGTTATGTCCTTTCAAAAGGACATTGACGTTGCCTTCTATTTTTTAGCCAATTCACTAATCTCATTCAAATCACAGATTTTTAATTCAAAGGACTAAAAATGAAACAGTTTCAATCTGACGCAATCCCTCACACTTGTGCAGACGCAAAAATCAACAAGCTGCGATATGTCGACGCTGTATTCGCGTTAGAAGTAAAAAATGCAAAATATCGTGGAGCAGTTTTTAGCGGCATCATCGAACTTGTGAACGGGACTGACAGCATTCGTAAGTACAAAGGCACTGACCGCGCAAATGTCAAGCTAGCTTGGTTTGGTCAGGAGCTCAAAAAGCGTAATCCGTTCGTCAATCTAGCTAACGCAGAAATAACACTATTGCCTTGCTATACAGGTAAGGTTGTAGCGTCATTGGGGTAAAAGTAATGGTAGATATGATGATCCAGTTAGCTAAACTTGTCTCTGTGGTTTGAAAGAGCGGGCACGCACAAGCGGGCACTCCACTCACCAAGTTCCAAGCCTTGGGTGGATGGCTCACGATACAGATGGTCATGCGTTATGCCCACCTGTCTCCGGTGCATCTGACCGAGCGCGGAAGCAATGTACTATTTACGGCACAGCCAGCCCTAGAAACACAAAAGCCACCGACAATGGTGGCTTTAAGTGCATGATTTTACTAGGAAATACTGATGCCCCCCCCGTGAGTCGAACACGGCACCAACGGATGATGGGGGGCGGGCGCTCTAAGAAAAACCACTAGGATTTCAAGAGCTAAGTTAATCCTCCATTTTAAGATACACGGTCAGCAGAGTTGAAAGCTCGCTACGTCTTGGTGCCCAGTAAGGGAAACATTTCATTCGCAAACTCACCGGCAACCTTTAATGCCTGAGCGCCTGTAATTTTGGCATTCGGATCTTTAGGTAAGGAAGGCACAGCATACCCAGTACGATGCGCAAATTTTATGATCGCTGGAATCATCGCCTGGGCTAACTCTGAATAGGCAGTGTCCAAATTATTAGGATCAGGTGCAACGTAAGGAGGGGCAGGCCTAGCCATGAGGTTGGGCCAAGTGCTAGGGTCCCGTGGCGTTTTTAAGTTGAAACAGGTTTCCAATGTTCTAGCACTTGCATCACGTTGAGTAAACGGCTGACCTAAGTCCCAGACTTTGCGTAGAGTCGCAATCATGGAGGTATGTCGAAACTCTTGAGTAAACACAGTCTTTTCAGAAATCCAAGGCGAGATCATGATTGCCGGAGTCCGATAGCCCGACCAAGTGAAATCAAAATCATATTGAGCCTTGGGGGCAGAGGCCTCAGGAGCAGGCACCCGCGAAGGTGGCACGTGATCGTAGGTGCCACCGGGCTCATCCCATCCAATAAACAATGTTGTATTCAAGACATTCGCACCCGCTTGCTTCGTACCCATTGCCTTGTAAGCGTTATAAATACGAGACAAAAAAACTTCTCCACTCAGTACCGATGACGGGGGATCTAGTGCCAGGTTCTGACCCGCCATAATGGCCATGCCAGCACTGGGATGATAGTCAGCATGTCCATTGACCAGCGGCGGCTCAATAAATGCAAAATTAGGTAGTGTGCCATTCGCACAGTCTTTTTCATACTCAGAAAAAGGCACGATATGAGTCGCAAAATACTTTCGTAGTACAGGCATACTTACCAAACCTGTAAAGGATAGTGGGTCAGGCTGTCCCACATAAATTTTCCAAGTTTTACCTTTTTCAGAGAGGCGATTAAAAATAGTTTCTGCCTTGTTATCAATCAGAAAATTATCGGCTGGCGAGTTAACGACAAAACCAGACGAGGTGCCCGCCACCCAAAAAGAACGGTTGGGAAACGTCTGCGATGGCACTTCTGAAAACCAATGATCAAAACAAGAAAACCCTCTGGCTAAGCCAGTAATCACTGGAATTTGCTCTGGCACAAAGCCAGTCATGATTTCAGAGTACTCTTTATAAGTCGGCTGGCGAAGATGATCAGCGGTAAAGTTGCTGATGTAATCTGCAACAAAGCCTTGCATATTGGGGATGGAATCAGGTGACTGCGGAGCATTCCAAGGGGCAGCCATATCTTTACCCATCTTGAACTTATTATGTTCATCAACGGTATTGAACATCTGCGTCAGGGTATGAGGATATTCTTCACCAGGATCGGATGTGGGCGAATTCATCGAGGTTGCCACCCCGTAGTGAACCCTCCCATCAGGCGACTGATGCTGAGCCCAAGAGGGAACTGAATTACTCAGCTTTTTACCTACGACACCCTCAAATTGCGGCACCTCACCCTGCTGGTACAAGTACCCTAAAATATTATCGAAAGAGCGATTCTCAAATAGCACCAAAATCACATGATTCATCGCACTATCTTTAGTTAACTCAGTTTTGAGCTCAGCAAGTGCGGGATTTCCGAGAGCAACTGCAGCGCTTCCTGCTGCAGTCGTTTTAAGAAACTTTCGACGATTAAAGGCATTCATCTCTAACTCCAATTTAAAATTCAGATATCACGGAAAGTGCGAGGCCAGCCATCGTTTTCTTCAATGCACGCATCACTTTCCCTACACAAGAAGTTGATTACTTCAGTGGCCTTTCCGCCTTGAGAGCGTGAGCCTTGCGGGCAAAACGTATGATGCTTAAAAACAGAGCAACTGCCTCTTTCACTCGCACGACTGTAGGCTATTGGCTTAGCAATACGAATGTACTTTGGTACAGTTTTGCCGCAATAACCCTAAATGGTTTACGCTATCAACAGGTTTTTTCTCTGACGTTTTTATTGATGCTGAGAATATGAATGCGTTTGCCGTCCTGAGCCTGATCTACTTTCTCTTCACGATCATTTCAAGCATTATTTTGTACTGCTCGTTCAGAAAAAAATTAGACGCATCTGCGATTTACTTTTTGCTGTCTGAACTTTCAATGGCGACTACCTGCGCGGCCATATTTCTGGTCAACATACAGGTGATTGACGTCAATGCCACTTCAATTGGCATCCCAAATTTCGGGGCGTTAGCCGCCGAACTCTGCATTCTGTTTAGTCTGCTATCGATCGTGAAGCCGGTTAGCCGACGATGGTTTATCTTAGCCATTTCAATGCTGGGCTTAATGACCATACTTCTTGAATCAATGAGAAGCCCAACGGAATATCGCATGGTGATTCTGGTTAACGCCATGGCTCTAACCTGCCTGTTCGTCATCAACTACTTTCTTTGTCGACGCAAATTACTGCCGTTGTTACAGACGAATGGGTTTATGCGCCTATTTGGATGGTTTGAATTAGGCTTAGTAGGTTTTGGTTTGCTGCGATTGCTCGGAAGTTTTATCGGAACACCGGTCATCCCAAGAGAGGTGCCAACTCAACTGGCGATTATTACGTTTGCGCTATATTTGGTGGTCGGCACTTTCCGCTATTTGTGCTACGTCGGATTTCGGATGACCTGGGTAGATCCAAATAATCCATCTGAGAATTTTCTCAACAAACCTTTAGTGAAGGCCATCGAAGAAAAACAACAATTTTTACAAGGGTTCATTGCATCAAATCGCATGATCGGCGTGAGTGCCCTAGCGAGTTCCCTCGCCCATCAGCTCAGTCAACCACTCACAACGATTGCATTCAGAGCTGCAACAACTCGACGAGAGTCAATTGAATCCGAGGAAAACTCTAATTTGATTGCCTCTCTAAATGAAATCAGTACTCAGTCAGAAAAACTTGCTGATCTCGTTCACAATCTCAGAAAATTATTTGGCGCTAAAAGCGATCAATTTAAAATCATCAATCTTCAAAAAATTACGAATGAAATTCTTGAAATCATTGCGCCTACGCTTGAGCAGAAAAAAATCACTTTACTTGTCAAATACCAAATAAATCCAATGGTCTTTGGCGATAGCGTTCAATTGCAACAAGTACTTATCAATATATTCAACAATGCAAGCGAGGCACTGAGCGAGATTGGGGTTAAAGAGCGAGAGATTTCAATTACGCTAAGCGAACGTGAACAATTAGCGGTCATGACGATCGCCGATAATGGTCCAGGTATCAATTCAGCAATACTTTCATCTATGTTTGAGCTTTACAACACCACAAAAGAGAACGGCTTAGGAGTTGGTCTGTGGCTTAGCAAAATAATTATTGAAAAGCATCAGGGTCAAATTCGCGCATTTAATCGTCCCAACGGTGGAGCCATATTTGAAATTGAATTACCTCTACATGAGGCGGAGAAAAAAACGCAATGAAGGGGATGCGGGTCATCATTGTTGAGGACGATGCAGCGCTGAGGTTAAGCCTGACCGCGTGGCTTTCAAAGGACTATGTAGTGAGTTATTTTGAGTCTGCTGAAGCTTTACTCGAAGCACTCAAGGACTTTAAATTTGAAGATGGGTTGCCCACATGCATGCTGCTAGACTTTCAAATGCCGGGCATGAACGGCGTTGAGCTACAAGCTCAACTTCATCGGATGGGTATTGAATATCCAGTCATCTTCATGAGCGGCAATGCATTACAAGCCGATATCATTGATGCCTGGCACGGAGGGGCCGTTGATTTTCTACTCAAGCCATTTAATGTCGACAAATTAAACGAAACTTTTTTAGCACTTTTTCAAAAGTGTGAAGACATAAAATCTTCTTTTCCACCGGCGATTCATAAAGAGGCGGTGGTAAATATCCCCATCAGTCCACGCGAGGCTCAAGTACTTTTGTTGCTCGGCACAGGTCATAAGCAACACGAAATTGCGGAGATGCTACATGTCACTCTTCGAACAATCAAATGGCATAGAGCCAACCTGAAGGATAAGCTTGACTTAAACACGCTTGTTGAATTAGCAAGATATTGCATTGAAAATCGTGCATCAATAGAAAATATTGCAACGCGTAAGCTGAAACATTAGTCGTTCGCTCGCCCTAGGGTGCCGCGGGTGGCACCGAGAACCAGTAAAAGCAGACAGAGCGGTAGCATGACTCAGAAAAGAAAAACGGATTTGAGAGCAAACCGCCCGCAAACCCGCATCAATACTGGTGCCCCCCCCGTGAGTCGAACACGGCACCAACGGATTATGAGAGCGCATACTCTAGCTAGCATAGCAACAAAGTTGCACGTCTGCAGCATAGCGTTTACCAACTGTACACGCAACGTGTGTTTTAACTGTACGTAACTGTGCAAAACTGTGCATACAAGCGTGTGTAAATGTACTGGTATTTGTGCACCATAATTCAAATTACATTGGCTTAATCGACAACAAGCATTTAACGTAGCAAGCGTGTACGCACCAATTCAACGAACTGCTACGTTTTAATGGACACGGGACGCTGTATGAATTGCGACCAATTTCCTAGACACTCGCTAGCTTCTGGTTAAACTACCATCCGAATTTTACTGACGAGGTAATTATGATTGTGAGCAAGAGTCGTTACTACCCTGCGAACGAAGGGGTGGAATGGTACGGACTTCACGAAATATTTAAATGCGATGCAAGCTGGGATGGTCGTTTATGATCCCGGACCCAAGTTAACCGATGCTAGTACTGATCGATCGAGGGTTAAAGCACGCAGCCAATTCCGTATTTCTGTAAAAAACCTGTCGATTCTTTATGAGAAATTTGAAGATGTTGCATTCTGATTTTTAACTTTTGTCTTTTCAAAAGGACAAAACTAACTTATTCCCCAGCTAGTAGCCTGTGCCTGCGTCGGCTCTGCAGCATGTCAATATTCATCTCCCCTGACAGTGGCCGAGCGTAAAATCGGTCAATCATTTCAACACTGGTTCAACCGTCCCGTAACTAGACGCTTGATCATTCGGTCATGTCCTTTCAAAAGGACATGACTCATTCAAGCCAACTGCCCTGCCGCCATGGTAGCTGTAAGTTTACTGTAGTGCCGTTCAATCATCAGCACGGAGTTTCCCATCTGCCTTGCCAGCGTGTGTATGTCAGTGCCATTCTCCAGCAGTTCCAGTGTGGCGTAGGTATGCCGTAGTGAATACAGCGTACGTGCCTGACCACTACCCGTCAGCAGTAATCTCGTATCCTTGAGCAATCGCTTGAACATGCCATCCACTCTTGCTGGTTGATGCAAGTCCTCGCAACGAAATACCAGTTGTGAGCAATTGCTGGTCAATAATTGATCAAATGTCATGCCTGTAATATCACTTTGCCGTGCGTGTAGTCTTTCCAACACAGCTACTGCAGCATGTTTGGCAATCAGCCAGCGCCCCCCAGTTTTGCCATCCACCCAAATTCGCAAATATCTAACGCCCTTGTCTTTGTGCCAGCTGATGTGTTGCCAACGAATGCCTAGTGCTTCCGTGCCATGTCGCATGCCTGTGTACAGCAACATCTCTACATAGTCACGCACCAAGGGTCGTGTGATCCGCTCTATTGCCAATCTGCCCTGACCAGTCCACTCAGGCATTGCTGCCACGAGCTGATCAATCTCAGCACGAGTAAACGCTGGACGAGCGACACTTTTGATGCCAACGGTTGTTAATTTAGGTATCTTGGCGTTGGGACTGATCCAGCCATTTCTAACACCAGTTTCACGCAGACGATTCCAAGCCGAAGCGAAATTCATCAGTGTTGATGCTCTGGGCCGCTTGGCCATCTGCCGATCACGCCACAGCTCGAAGTCCACAATGTCTTGATGGGTCAGCTGTTCAAATTGTGTGTCGCCGAAGTAGGGCAAGAAGTAACGTTCAATACAACTCACATAACTGTCGTATGCGGTCTTGCCACGAGCAGCATCTATTTGTCGCCTCAGTTCTTCCAATGCGACAGCCGCAATTTGTGCGAAGCTGCGTGCGTTGTGTGCTAAGCCCAGTTTCAGGCGAAATCTGGCAAGGTCATAAGCTTCACAGGCAACCGCAACTGCCAGCTCAAGTGATGCTCGTTTCGTTGACTGCCTGTGCCACGCACCGTTCCGGATGCGATAGCGGAATTGCCACAGTGGGCTATCCACACGACGAAACACAACTACATCACCGTCCCGTAACTGGACGCTTGAGGGTTGTGCGTATTGGAGACGGGCAAGTGAGGGGCGGTCGTAGGTAGGTGAGGTTACAAGTGCGAGAGTTTGGAGGAGATCTCGCTTGCGGGACATTAGCGGAATAGGGCTTGTGTATTCATACTGCTATTTTAATTTCTGATTTGCGAGAGGTCGACCTGACTTTTTGGTTGGCTACGATGTTGAACGGTCGTGTTACACGACACCCGTTGACCACTTCAAGCCGTTAGCACGAAGTCAGCACCGAAATCAAACCTGACACAGCAATTCTTACGCAGCGGGTAAAAATGGGTGGCATCCTTCTAGACCCTAAATTTTATTAAAAAGTTCTAACAGCTAATATATATCCCTCAATCAAGGGAAAGTTATGCCAACAATCCGTCAATATAAAGACACCACCGACCGAATCCAAGTTGTTGAACTCTGGAGAAATGTGTTTGGTTATGAAACGGCACACAACGAACCGAACTTGGCTATTTCAAAAAAGATAGCTACAAATGATGGTTTGTTTTTTGTCGCAGTTGAAAATACAGATATCGTAGGAACGATTATGGCAGGCTACGATGGGCATCGTGGTTGGTTGTATTCTGTCGCAGTAGTACCAAATAAACGACGCAGCGGCTTGGGCAGCTCACTCGTTGAACACGCCGAAAAAGCACTTGCTGATTTGGGAGCTATGAAAGTCAATCTCCAACTGCTTGCTACAAATGAAGCGACTGCCGCTTTCTACAACTCTATTGGTTACTCAGTTGAACCTCGCTTGAGTATGGGGAAAGTGCTATAAGAAGCTACCCAATCAGTGATTTTTAGAACAATGTCATTTCATTTTTTAATACCCAAGGCGAGAAACTTTATTCAAAAGTTTTAACAATAGAGCCTAATCGTTTGCTATAGATTTTGGCTTAGGCTATTTAGCTCAGTCGGTTAAAGCGATGGAATCATAATTTATCACCTCAGTGAGTGCTTATATTAGTGCTCATGGTGTCAACAAACAACCAAAGATAGCGCGAGGGTGGTGGAAGGTCAGAAATATCCAGTTACAAGCCCACACAAGCAAAAACCCCAGCGCGCTAGGGTTTCAAAATTCAGTGGTGGCCCGGGGCGGAATCGAACCACCGACACAAGGATTTTATAAATCAGAGAGGTCAATACAAATCTTGCATCCTTAATCTCTGATATGTATTGACTTCGAGCCTGATAGAAACTTAATATTTATGGAAGTTAATTCGGTAGTCTTTATTCATTTTTACCGCCAAGGTCACGTATGCGTTTTTACCCTTTTTCAAGGATGCTTAAAATATCTTTTGTATTCACAACTATTTTGACTTTGGGTCTTGTGGCTTGTGGTGATGGTAGTAGTAATGGCGGCAGTGCGGCAAGCGATAGTCCAAGTACGTACTATGCAGTAACTACATTAAGCGATTCTGGGCCTGGCTCCCTGAGGGCGGCTATTGACTCAGTAAATGCTGCTCCTTCAACCCAGTATTCAGGAATCACTTTTTCTGTATCGGGGACAATTACTTTGGCAAGTGACTTGCCGCCGATCACAAACAAGGTGTTAATAAATGGAGCGACTGCACCAGGATACTTTACTAACAATACTACTTCACTCCCAGTGGTTGCAGTTAACTTCAACAACCTTGGAACAGGTTTTAATTTCGATAACGGCTCAGAAGGTTCGGGTATCTGGGCACTATCGATTTATGGCTCTACTTCAAATGCTGTATCTTTAATAGCAAGTCGTATCTCGGTCCTTAGCAATTACATAGGCGTCAATCTGGTTGATCAAGTGCTAGGTAATGCTGGGAGCAGTATTTATATTGCCACCGCCTCAACTGCCGACATTATTGATTTAGATAACTTGTCTGCAGGTAATGGTGTGGATGGGATTCTAGAAATTTTACGAGCGCGCCGGGCCCAATATTCTTCGACTAGCCGCTCTTCTTGTAATACTTGCAACCCATCTTCATGCCCACCTGATATTTGTTCTGGTTACGGACCCCCAGTCTGCTGTCCATCCGGCTCTGGCTCCACAACGTGCTGCGCGACAGGAGGAGGAAGATAGTAGGATTAACATAGGGACGCGATGCAATAACTACTCACCTGATTTATGGCAGCCAGTTATCAAGGGTGACGACAATCTTGCCAAGCCCTTCCTAAACAAAAATGTAGTATTAAAGTTTTGCTCATACTGTGTATATCGAATATAAATGTTTATCGACAAACATCACCTCTAGGCTCAAAAGAAAATAGCCCAACAAGTGGGCTATTGTGATTCTTGGTGGCCCGGGGCGGAATCGTCCAAGACTCGAGGATACTTAATCCCGCATCCATTTGACTAGATCTCGACGCTGATGCAGCACTCTGAAGACATCAACTTGATCAGGTATTTCTTTGTAGACAACTAGATAGGGGAATTTCTGAAGGGGCCAACTTCGGACATCACTACGCCCGATTTGTTCTCCTAGCCTGAGTGAACCCGCTTTCGGGTACTTGATCAAAAAGTTAAAGGATTTTTCTAGTGCCGCCACAAACTTATCACTGACCAGAGGTGACATTAACGATCGGTAATAAGAGAGTGCGACTTCTACGTCTAGTTTGGCTCTAATGTGTAGCGCCAGAAGTTTGCTAGTCAAAGGTCTTTTTTGGCAGCTATTTGGTTTCGTAGCGAAGCAATGTAGTCTTCAACGCTTATCACTTCGGCAGGCGAGGCTTCACCCTCTTCGATCAGCGCTCGAACACGAGCCCGATCCTGTTCTTTCTGTAAAACATGTAGAACATATTCGTCAGTTGAGACAAAGCCTTGCTGGCTCGACTCTGAGTCGACAAAAGACTGTAATGAATCTGTTAGTTCTAAGCTCATTTTTGGCATACCCCAATGCTAGGCGTTGAAATTGAGTTTGGCAATGACTGGACACTGTCCGAAACATCCAGTTACAAGCCCCCAAAAGCAAAAACCCCAGCGCGAACGCTAGGGTTTCAAAATTCAGTGGTGGCCCGGGGCGGAATCGAACCACCGACACAAGGATTTTCAATCCTCTGCTCTACCGACTGAGCTACCAGGCCAACTGAAGGACGAAATATTACACCAATTCAGACAAGCATGCTTAGTCTAGCTTGGTGCTGGTCCGTTTAAGGATGGCAGCATAAAAGTCACTTTCCTGGGCGAGCATGGTGCTGAGCTCTTTTGGTGACACGACAGTGACGTCCATCGCCTGATTTTCAATCTTCTTTTGAATGTTGCCATCTTTTTGTATCTCAGCCATGACGCGATTGAGCTTGGCGACGACGTCGGGTGGTGTGTTGGCAGGCGCGAACATCGCCGTCCAGGTTCGGATACCAAAATTCGGTACGCCACCTTCTGCAACCGTAGGGATGTTATTGAGAGCACTGCTGCGCTCGGGGCCAGTGGTCGCGATGAGTTTGATGCGACCGTCTTTGACCTGCTCCATCATATTGCCGACCAAGGATGTGATCATGACATCGACGCGTCCCGCAACGAGATCATTGAGTGCTACACCGGCACCTTTATAGGGGATGTGGAGCATGTTGATCTTGGCGGCATCGTTGAGTGCCTCCGCAGCTAAATGTTGAGCCGAGCCGTTTCCCGAAGAAGCAAAATTCACCTTACCCGGGTTGGCTTTTGCATACTTGATGAAATCGCTAACGCTGTTGACACCGATATTGGCGGAAACCAAGACGCCCATGGATTGGGTCGTCGCTAACGAGACGGGCTGTAGGTCTTTCAGAACGTCATAGGTCGGTTTTTTATGCAAAAGTGGTGTAATCACCGTGGCGGGGGTGCCCCAAAACAAGGTGTAGCCGTCCGGCGCCGCTTTAATGACGGAGTCCGTGCCAATAAGTGTGCCAGCACCTGCGCGGTTTTCGACCAAAACAGGCTGGCCAAGCTTAGTGCTAAGTTCTTGGGCAAAAAGTCGGGCCACAATGTCGGTAGACCCGCCCGGCGCATAGGCCACGACGATGCGAATGGGTTTGTTGGGGTAGTCCGGGCTCGCAGAG
This sequence comes from Bordetella parapertussis, assembly GCA_945897365.1. Classification (GTDB taxonomy): domain Bacteria; phylum Pseudomonadota; class Gammaproteobacteria; order Burkholderiales; family Burkholderiaceae_B; genus Zwartia; species Zwartia parapertussis_A. The sequence goes on from CAMDFD010000008.1 coordinate 19,591, forward strand.
GCTTGCTGAGCGGCCCAAAGCGGCAAAATTGCGAATGCGATCCGAGTGATAATTTTTTGAATGTTCATAACATCTCCTGTGTGAGGTATTGTACGGAATGTCTCGGGCTCCGGTCCAGGAAAGGGCATTACGTGAACAACCTAGTTTGCACCCTTATAATAAGAGTTGTTACGTAGATTTAACAAAAAATTCCTTTATCTATGTCGGTTAGCGTCCTCGCTCTTGGGTTGAACCACGTCTCGGCACCTGTTTCGGTGCGCGAGAGGGTATCCATGCCCGAGGATTTAGTACAGCCAGCACTGAATGCCTTGCGTCAGGCCTTCGGAGGCTCGGTCAAAGAAGCCGCGATTCTTTCAACCTGTAATCGCACCGAGCTTTACTGTGCGGCAGAGCCGCAAGTCGCGCAACAACTTCCTGCGTGGCTCGCTGACTTTAATCGTATCGAGGCTGGGGAACTTGCACCACACGTGTATTTGCATGGGCGAGATGATGCTGTGCGGCATGCTTTCCGCGTCGCGAGTGGTCTAGACTCCATGGTGTTGGGCGAGCCTCAGATCCTGGGGCAAATGAAAGATGCAGTGAGGACTGCAAGCGATGCAGGTGCGCTGGGTACCTTGTTACATCAGCTCTTTCAACGCACTTTTTCCGTGGCCAAAGAAGTCCGTTCCACCACCGCGATTGGTGCGCAGTCTGTTTCGATGGCCGCTGCCGCTGTGCGACTTGCTGAACGCGTATTTGGTGAGTTGTCGACATCCAAGGTCCTCTTTATTGGTGCTGGCGAGATGATTGAGCTCTGTGCGACGCACTTTGCTGCCCGTCAGCCAGGTGCGATCGTGGTTGCCAACCGTACTCTTGAACGTGCAGAGTCTCTGGCGAAACGTTTCTCTGCTACCACCATGCGCTTGGCAGACTTGCCTGACAGGTTGGCTGAGTTTGACGTGGTGGTGTCCTGTACGGCCAGTACCTTGCCTTTACTGGGTCTGGGGATGGTCGAGCGCGCCACAAAACAACGCAAGCGCAAGCCGATTGTGATGGTTGACTTAGCCGTGCCTCGGGACATTGAGCCTGAGGTCGCGCAGCTTGACGATATCTATTTGTACTCTGTAGATGATCTTGCTTCCGTGGTGCAGAGTGGTACAGAAGCCAGACGTTCTGCCGTGGTGCAGGCCGAGGCCATCATTGATGCACGCGTCAGAAACTTTATGCATTGGATGCAAGTCAGGGCGAATGTCCCCGTGATTCGCGATCTGCAAACAACCGCTCAGGCCGTGCAGGCTCAGGAGCTTGAGCGCGCTCGCCGGATGCTGGCTAAGGGCGAGTCGCCCGAGGCCGTTCTCGAGCAGCTCGCTCATGGTCTGACGCAAAAATATTTGCACGGGACTTTAGCTGCGCTCAATCATAGCGAAGAGGCAGAGCGTCAACAATTGTTGGGCTGGCTGCCCCGTATATTTCCGTCTGGATCCGAACGCCGTTAGCGACACTGCTGACTGATCTCGCTTAAAGCGAGTGGTACACCGTTCTAATCCCCCCAACTTTTTAAAACAAGACCGTTCTTCATGAAACCTTCAATGCGCGCTCGCCTTGAGCATCTTTCCCGTCGCTTGGTTGAGGTCGATGCCTTGCTCTCAGAGCCTGATGCGGCCAATGATATGAATCAGTTTCGCAAGCTTTCGCGTGAGCGTGCCGAGCTTGAGCCAGTCGTCAAGGCGTTCGAAGCCTTTGAGGGGGCGAACAATGATTTGGCCGGTGCCAAGGAAATGTTGGACGATCCCGAGATGAAATCGATGGCGCTCGAGGAGATCGAGGCGTGCAAACAGCGCATCGAAACACTCGCTGCCGATTTGCAACTTCAGTTATTGCCCAAAGATCCTGACGATGGGCGAAGCGTCTTTGTAGAAATTCGTGCTGGCACAGGGGGCGACGAAAGCGCACTTTTTTCAGGGGACTTACTCAGGATGTACACGCGTTACGCCGAGCAGCAAAGCTGGCGCGTCGAACTGATGTCAGAGAGCCCCTCCGAGTTGGGTGGTTACAAGGAAGTGATCGTTCGAATCGACGGCGATGGTGCCTATGGACGGCTCAAGTTCGAGTCTGGGGCGCATCGTGTTCAGCGGGTGCCTGCGACGGAAGCGCAAGGTCGGATTCATACATCAGCTTGCACCGTTGCAGTCATGCCTGAGGCTGATGAGGCGACCGATATTGTGATCAATCCCAGTGACTTGCGGATAGACACCTTTCGAGCGAGCGGCGCTGGTGGTCAGCACATTAACAAGACCGACTCTGCAGTCCGTATTACGCATTTGCCAACCGGTTTGGTTGTGGAATGTCAGGACGATCGCTCACAGCATCGCAATAAAGACAAGGCCCTACAGGTCTTGGCCGCACGCCTCAAAGACAAAGTGCAGCGCGAGCAGCATGACAAAGAGGCCGCCCAGCGCAAAAGCCTGGTGGGCTCTGGCGATCGTTCCGAACGGATCCGCACCTATAACTTCCCGCAAGGTCGCTTGACAGACCATCGCATTAATCTCACCTTGTACAAATTGGGCGTCATCATGGAGGGCGACCTGAGTGAAGTCACTGGCGCATTGATTGCTGAACATCAGGCAGAGCTTCTTGCCGCGCTGGGTGACGGCGTCTGATGCAGACCGGTCAATCCCTTTTGCAGTTGTGCGGTTTGCCTCGGCTAGAGGGTCGTATGCTGCTTGAGTTTGTTTTGCAAAAACCCCGTGAGTGGCTGCTTGCGCATGATACAGACCCACTCACCCCTGAAATGTCGGCACAGTTTTTGACGCTTGCGGCCCAGCGACGGCAAGGCGTCCCCATGGCGCATTTGATCGGTTGGCGGGAGTTTATGGGGCATCGTTTTGAGGTCAACGCCGCGGTGTTGATCCCACGTCCTGAAACTGAACTCTTGGTTGAGGTGGCTTTGGCCTCCTTGGGTGGATTATCGACGCCTGCCGTGCTTGATATGGGCACCGGGAGCGGCATTGTGGCGATCACTTTGGCACTTGCCCGTACGGATGCTTTTGTCACCGCGACAGATGTCAGTGTGGAGGCTTTGGTTGTGGCACAGCGCAATGCTCAGGCACTGAGCGCACGAGTTCAATGGTGGCAAGGGAGCTGGTTTGAGGCCTTGCCGCAGGAGGCAAGATTCAACGTGATTGTGTCTAATCCCCCATATATTGCCGCCAACGACGATCATTTACTGCGAGGCGACTTGAGGTTTGAGCCTGTCCAGGCGCTCACGGATGGCCGAGACGGTTTATCCGCACTTGAAATGATCATTCGTGGGGCGGGTCGTCGACTTTTTTCAGGCGCTAGCCTCTGGCTCGAACATGGTTATGACCAGGCTGAGGCCGTGGCCCAGTTACTGACGCAGGCCGGATTTAAAACGGTGCAAACACACGCCGATTTGGCGAATTTGCCCCGTGTGACCGGTGGCGTGTGGGCATAAGGATTTATCGCCACTCTGCCTCTTATAATATTGTTTTAGTGGTTATTCCCACCTCTATTTTTTATCGATCAGGACCATCATGAGCGACGTTCAGCAATTTATCCGTGACACTGTCACAAACAATCCAGTTGTATTGTTTATGAAAGGCACAGCGCAGTTTCCGCAGTGCGGTTTTTCTGGCCGTGCGATTGAAATTCTCAAAAGCAACGGCGTGACCAAGCTGGTGACTGTCAATGTGCTCGAGGACGAAGAAGTCCGCAGCGGCATCAAGACCTTTTCGCAGTGGCCAACCGTCCCTCAGTTGTATGTCGGCGGCGAGTTTATCGGCGGCTCAGACATCATGGGCGAGATGAACGCCAGCGGCGAACTCAAGACCGCCCTGGATCAGGCTGGCGCCACCACATAATCTTACGTCGAAGGGGACCCGTCGGCGGGTCAGTGGGATGACGGGAGCTCGACTCTCCGTATCGTTGTTTCCGAAGATTCGAGAGGCGCCGGATCAAAAGCGGTATCACCCAGTGGATTCGCTTTCCCGTTAGGTCTCAATCCCACAAAATCAAACAACTGTGGGTCCATCAAGTGAGACGGCGTCACGTTGGCTAAGGCTTTAAAAATATTCCAGGCACGCCCGGGATATTTTTTATCCCACTCCTGCAGCATGCGCGTGACTTCTTTACGCTTCAGATTTTCTTGGGAGCCGCACAAGTCACAGGGGATGATGGGAAACTGTTTCCACTCTGCATATTCGATCAAATCTGTCTCGGGCACGTAGGCGAGGGGCCGAATGACGGTGTGTCGACCATCATCTGAGACAAGCTTGGGTGGCATGGCCTTGAGTTTTGCGCCATAAAACATATTCAGAAAAAAAGTACCGAGAATGTCATCGCGGTGATGACCCAGCGCGATCTTGGTTGCGCCAAGCTCAGTGGCCACGCGATACAAATTACCGCGCCTCAGTCGAGAGCATAATGAACAGGTTGTTTTACCCTCGGGGATCAGTCGCTTGACGATCGAGTAGGTGTCGCGTGTTTCGATGTGAAACGGCACGCCGACTTGGGTCAAATGTGCAGGCAAAACGTCGGTGGGAAAGCCCGGCTGCATCTGATCGAGGTTAACGGCAACGATTTCAAAATCAATCGGCGCACGACTGCGCAAGGTCATCAAAATATCGAGCATGCTGTAGGAGTCTTTGCCTCCGGAGACACAGACCATCACACGATCGCCGGCTTCGATCATATTAAAGTCAGCAATCGCTCGACCCGTTTCGCGCATGAGTCGCTTTGAAAGTTTGTTTTGTTCGAGGCGCAGTCGCTCGAGGTCAGCCTGCATGATCAATAGCCCTGCTGTTTGAGGTGACGCGTCACGGTCTCACGGTCACCTGAAAAAATAATCCGAGAGGCTTTGCCAGCTCGTTGATGTTCGTACATTGGATCGTAATATTCGGTGAGTAAGGGTCGAATCCAATCGCGGTGAACATCAAGCGTACCTGTGGACTTTTGCGAAGCGAGCGCCTCAAGCATGCGTTGATTCAGGCGGGCATGACGTTCACCCCCTAGACGTTTGTAGAGATTTTGCAGGCTTTCCAAAAGCCGTGCTGAAAAAGCTTCAAATCCAGCCTCTGCACCCAGTTTGCGCGCAAACTGCCCACCGAGGTCCTCGACATAGTCATGCAAAATACGTTCGACGCGAGACTCTGTGGGCTCCTCAACCCAAATCACAGGGCTGAGCTGCATAATGTCACGCAAGGGGATGGGAAGAGCACATTTGCCAATGAGCCTTGATTCATCTTCAAGGGCGATATTGAATTTGCCTGCGGCATGCAGGCGCATAAACACAATCGCCAAACTATTGTCGAAATCGATCTGTACAGGCTGATCGGTGGCGTGTTTGCCAAAACTTGAGCCTCGATGGTGGGCAAGTTTTTCTAAATCGATCGCGGATGTCAGTTGTTGGATGACTTCGGTTTTGCCACAACCTGTAAATCCTGCGATCAGAACAAACTTGGATGAGTTAATCGACTGCGCAAGTTTTTCAATGAGAAAACTACGCATGGCCTTGTAGCCGCCGATGATACGAGGGTAGGGCAAGCCCGCATCAGCAAGCCATTGTTGTGAGATACGGGAGCGCAGGCCGCCTCGAAAGCAATACAAATAGCCCTCGGGATGTTCTTGTGCGAATCGTACCCATTGCGCGACGCGTTGTTCTTTGGTGTCGCCAGAAACTAGCGTATGGCCAAGAACGATGGCTGCGTCTTGACCCGCTTCTTTGTAATGCAAGCCCACGCGATGACGTTCTTCGTCAGTCATCAAAGGCAGATTCACAGCGCTTGGAAAAGCACCTTGGGCAAATTCGATGGGTGCCCGTACATCCAATAAAGCTACACCTCGCAAGAGAACTGAAGAGAAATCTTCAGTGTCCGGTCGTGCGCTCATGACGGTTTCGCCTCAATAAGATGACATTCCGCCGGGGGCGGAGAGGCAAGCGTCAGCGCAAAGCAGCGCAACTCGTCACGCCTAAAAATATGGACTTGGATTTTTTGACCAGGTTGGTAACTCGCCAAGAGCGTGTCTAAAGTGTTCGCTCCGGCATCGACCCGAACCCCATCAACGGCGACGAGAATGTCATGGGCTGAGATCCCAGCCTGGTGTGCTGCGCCCCCTTCGATTACCGCAGTGATGACGAGCTGTTCCCCCTGTTTGCGTGTGCGAATATCTAGCGTGGGTCGCGTAGGGGCAGCTTTCCACTCCAGGCGAATACCTTGCGTGGCAAGCAGTTCTTTAAGGGGGAGGTCTTGGCTGCTGTAGGCCCAGCGATTGATGTCGTCCAAAACATCCACACCAGTCGCCTCGCGCACCAGTTGTGGAAAACCTTTCTCAGAAAGTCCGATTGGATTGCCCTGGTAGAAGTCGCGTCCGTAACGTTCCCATAGCAAACGCATCACATCATCGAGGCTTCGCTGCTGGTTGGTAGCTTGCCGAATCGTGAGGTCGAGTGCAAGTGCGACCAGGGAGCCCTTGGTGTAGTAGCTAATGATCGCATTGGGGGCATTTTCATCTTGCTTGTAATAACGCGTCCAGGCATCAAAAGAACTCTCCGCGACGGATTGCTTATGACGACCAGGCGTGCTTTGGACAGAAGCAATTTGTTTGCCGAGTGTTTTCAAATAAGTTGGCTGACCAATCACGCCGCTGCGTAGCAAAAACAAATCGTCGTAATAGGAGGTAAATCCTTCAAAGATCCACAGCAAGCGCGTGTGGCTTTCTGACGATAGTTTGTAGGGCGCGAAAGTGGCGGGCTTGATGCGTTTGACATGCCAGGTATGAAAATACTCATGACTCACTAAGCCTAAAAAGGTTTGATAGCCTTCAGGTGTTTTGTCTTGTCCGAGCGTGGGCAGGTCTTTGCGTGAAGCCATCAGGGCAGTCGATGCGCGGTGTTCTAGACCACCATAGGCATCACCCGTGACCATGGTCATGAATACGTACTTAGTCGCGCTATCGAGAAATGGCACGCGCGCAGTATCGGGTTCAAAAAAACGAATTTGCGCTTCACAGATTTTTTTAACGTCGTGGGCAATACGTTTTAAATCGAGATTGGGAATGAGGCCAGTAAACACCATTTCGTGTTGGGCCCCGCAGGCATCAAAGTTGATGACCTGTGGGCGACCCATTTCGATAGGGTGATCGATCAGCGCATCGTAATTTTCTGCGATGTAAGTACCAAAGCCATTGCGCCCCTTTGTTGCGTTGCCGCGTGTGTATTGAGGCATGCTGGTAAAAACACGCCAGCTCACAGGATTGGGTGGTGGGAGTAACGTCAGGCGGCATGGGTGCTCTTGCTGACCTTGTACCTCCAGAAAAACGCTGGTGCCATTGAGGAAGCAGTGCGTTTCGTCGAGATGCGCGCCTCGTACGGATAATTCCCATGCGTAAATCACGGTGGTAATGGTCAGTGGACCTGCACAAGGAGCGACGCGCCAGCGATGATTATCTAACTTGGTAAGCGTGACGGACTGCTTGCCCGAACGCGCTGAAATGTGTTCGATGTGACGTGAAAAGTCTCGTATCAGATAACTGCCAGGTATCCAGGCAGGCAGGGAGACGATTTGCCCTTTTGGGTCCGGTTCTGCGATGCGCACCGTCGCCCGCAGCCGATGTCCGGACAAATCAAGGGGCTCGAGGCTGTAAAGTAGAGGTTTGCGGTTAGATTGTCGATTCATAGCCTCTATCTTATTTCACATTTTCACGGAGACATCCATGAGCGAAAATTTTGTGTTGGTCGAAACGCGCGGTCGTGTCGGTCTTTTGACGTTAAATCGCCCCAAGGCGTTGAATGCCCTCAATGATCAGCTGATGGATCAACTGGGTGCAGCTTTAGTGGCTTTTGATGCGAATGATGACATCGGCTGCGTAGTCATCACAGGGAGTGAAAAAGCATTTGCTGCAGGTGCGGACATTGGTGCGATGAAAGACTGGTCCTATATGGATGTTTACCGCACTGAATACATCACTCGCAACTGGGAAACCTTGCGCACTATCCGTAAACCCGTGATTGCTGCGGTGGCTGGCTATGCGTTGGGTGGAGGGTGCGAGCTTGCCATGATGTGTGACTTTATTTTGGCCGCTGACTCGGCAAAGTTTGGCCAGCCTGAAATCAAGTTGGGCGTGATTCCTGGAGCCGGCGGCACGCAGCGCCTGCCCCGTGCCGTGGGTAAAGCGAAAGCGATGGAAATGGTCTTGACAGGCAGAATGATGGATGCTGCCGAAGCAGAGCGCGCTGGCTTGGTTTCACGCGTGGTGCCTGCTGAGCGACTTTTGGAGGAGGCGATCGAGACAGCCACTGTGATCGCTGGGATGTCGATTCCAACAGCCATCATGGCAAAAGAGTCTGTGAATCGGGCTTTTGAGTCGTCCTTGCACGAAGGAATATTGTTTGAGCGCCGTGTTTTTCACTCGTGTTTTGCAACGGAAGATCAAAAAGAAGGCATGTCTGCATTTGTGGAAAAAAGAAAGCCCATCTTTAAAAATAAGTAATTCTTAATATTTAAGGAAAAAGTAAGCTTGTTTAGGGGTTTTGCACCAAAAAAATGCATTTTGCACCAAAGAAAGGCATAAAAAGAGTTAAAAATCTGTGTGATTAGGGTTTGCATCAATGTCTAAAAAACAGTTATACTCATTTGGTTTGCCGAAAACGGCAGATGAATGACAAATTGCAGGTGTCACAAATGCAAATCCAAGCACCTGAGGCATCGGCGTCTGAGTTGATACCTGAGCCTGTTGTGTTGACTGAGGCCGATCTGGCTCAGATGAATGCACGAGCCCGCTTGGATCTCATGCAAGTTGTTTTTGCACAGCTTTTGATGTCGTTTGTCGTTGCTTTGTTGGCTTGGGTGATTGGCGGTTTAGATGCTGGTTGGTCTGCCTTGGCTGGTTCCGTGGCGTATTTTGTTCCGAATTTTTTGTTTGCTTTACGACTGTTTTTAGCGACGTTTCGTCCTGGTGGTTCAAGCGCCATTGTTTTTTTGGCGGGTGAGTTCCTCAAGGTGGGTGCTTCGGTCGGATTGCTGTGGTTGTTGGCACATGTAGGTGGTGAGCGGGTGGTGTGGTTGGCGGTGATCGCCGGTCTGGTCGCAGCGCTCAAAGGCTACGTGTTGGTGCTGATGTTCGGAAAGCGTGCTGTGCCACGCCCGACAAACAGTTAGTTTGACGAATTTTTTAGAGATCTCTCATGGCTGCTGCAGCTGACGTATCGCCCCAGGCCGCATATATTCAGCACCACTTGGTGCACTTCAATAGCATTGGCGAAAAGCAATCTGCTATTGCCGACTTCAGCGTCCTTAACTTTGACTCGATGTTTTGGTCATTTTTAATGGGTCTCGTTGCCGTCGGTTTTATGTGGATGGCGGCTAGGCGCGTCACCTCCGGCGTTCCGGGTCGTTTTCAAGGTTTTGTGGAAATGCTGGTCGACATGGTTGATCAGCAGGCGCGCAGTATTGTGCCTAGCGAAGAAACGCGTAAGTTTGTCGCACCTCTAGCGATGACCGTATTCCTCTGGATCGTTCTGATGAATGCGCTCGATTTGATTCCAGTCGATCTCGCGCATTACGTATTTCATCTGATGGGGATCGGTTTAGCTGTTGATGATCCCCTGCACTACCACCGCATTCTTCCAACGGCTGACTTAAATGTGCCGATGGGCATGTCAATGGGCGTGCTGTTGTTGATGCTTTATTACGGCCTCAAAATCAAAACACCTGGTGGCTTTGTCAAAGAACTGTTTACTGCACCTTTCCATGGTCATGGTTTCGCGGCGATTGTGTTGGCCCCAGCAAACTTCTTATTGAATTTGGTCGAGTACGCCGCCAAATCAGTCTCTCTTGGTATGCGACTCTTCGGCAATATGTTTGCGGGCGAACTCGTGTTTATGTTGATCGCGTTGCTAGGCGGTGCATGGACAGGCTTCAATGCGATGAGCGTGGGTCTGGGCATCGGTCACATCCTTGCTGGTTCGATCTGGGCCATCTTCCATATTTTGATTGTTTTGTTGCAGGCCTTTATCTTCATGATGTTGACCCTGGTCTACATCGGACAAGCGCACGAAGGTCATTAAACGAGTAGTGGGTGCCTTGCCTTTGGCGAGGTCACTGTCAGGTTTTACTTAGCGGTTTTGTAGTGCAAATTTTCGATATTTCAATTTTTGATACTTAGATACTAATCAAGGAGTTTTCATGACTAACGTCGCTTTCGTTGCTCTCGCTTGCGCTTTCATTATCGGCTTGGGTGCTTTTGGTGCCTGCATCGGTATCGGCATGATGGGTGGCAAGTACCTCGAAGCTTCGGCACGTCAGCCTGAGCTGATGAACGCCCTGCAAACAAAAATGTTCTTGTTGGCCGGTCTGATCGACGCTGCGTTCCTGATCGGTGTGGGTATCGCCATGTTGTTCGCTTTCGCAAATCCTTTCGTCTAAATCGACAGGATGCTCACAACCCTTTTGGGAGTGAGCGCACGTGCCAAGGGTGGGCTCTACCCCTGGCTTATTGATTCAGCCCGTTCTGGTAATGTTGCCAGAAGGGCACAAGATGTAATAGGGAAACGACCGTGAATCTGAACGCGACGATCTTTTTCCAGATGATCGTGTTCTTTGTCTTGGGTTGGGTCACGATGAAATTCGTGTGGCCACCTCTGACAAAGGCTATCGACGAGCGACGCCAGAAAATCGCTGAAGGCTTGGCTGCTGCCGAAAAAGGCAAAACAGACCTCGCCCAAGCACAGGCGCGCATTGGTTCGATCGAGGCATCTGCGAAAGCTGAGCTGCACACCCGCATGATTGAAGCCGAAAAGCAAGGCACTCAAATTATTGAGCAAGCCCGTGCAGAAGCTGAAACCGAACGCGCGCGCATTCTTGCGCAGGCCAAACAAGATGCTGCACAAGAAGTCCAGCGCGCACGTGACGCATTGCGTAACGATGTTGCGAATCTCGCGGTGAAAGGTGCCGAGCAGATTCTCAAGCGCGAAGTGGATGCCCGCGCCCACGCCGAGTTGCTCACGCAACTTAAGGCGCAGCTTTAATCTCCGAGGTCGACATGGCAGAACTATCCACCGTTGCTCGTCCTTACGCTGAGGCACTTTTTGCTGTAGCGAGACAAGACGCTGCCGGATTGGCCGCTTGGGCTGATCAGGTCCAGCAGCTAGCTGATATCGCAGCGGTCGAAGACGTGCGTGTCGCAATGGCTGATCCGCGCCTAGAAGACGCGCAGCGTGCAAGCGTATTTTTGAGTCTGGTTAAGCCTGCAGCTTCTGCTTCGCTACAAAATTTTGTAACGTTATTGGTTGCAAACGACCGTCTCTCACTGTTAAGTCATATCGCAGAGCAGTTTCATGCTTTGCGCGACGAGGCTGAAGGTGTCGCACAGGCTGACATCACTAGCGCGTTTCCAATGACCGATCAGCAGGTTTCAGACCTTATTAAGCTGCTTGAGCCAAAGTTTGGTCTCAAGCTTAAGCCCCACGTGAACGTTGATGCCTCCCTGATTGGTGGCGTGCGTGTTCAAGTGGGTGACCACGTACTCGATACCTCCGTGCAAGCGCAGTTAGTCCGCATGCGCGACACGATGGCGGTTTAACCCGCCCCAAAGATTCCAGGAGTCTGAACATGCAACTCAATCCGTCAGAGATTAGCGAACTACTCAAGAGCCGTATCGAAGGTCTGGGCACATCGTCCGATATTCGTACACAAGGCACGGTCGTTTCCGTGACCGACGGCATCACCCGCATTCATGGTCTGTCAGACGTGATGCAGGGAGAAATGCTTGAGTTCCCCAACAACGTTTTTGGTCTTGCGCTGAACTTAGAGCGTGATTCTGTGGGCGCTGTTATTTTGGGTGATTACACAGGCGTTTCCGAAGGTGACGCAGTCAAGGCAACTGGCCGCATTCTCGAAGTGCCCGTTGGCCCAGAGCTGCTTGGTCGCGTAGTGAATGCTTTGGGTGTGCCGATCGACGGCAAAGGCCCAATTAATGCCAAAGAAACAGACGTCATTGAAAAAGTGGCGCCAGGCGTGATTGCACGTAAGTCCGTGTCACAGCCTATGCAGACTGGCTTAAAATCAATTGACTCCATGGTGCCAATCGGCCGTGGTCAGCGCGAACTGATCATTGGTGACCGTCAGACAGGTAAGACAGCTGTCGCGGTTGATGCCATCATTAACCAGAAAGGCAAGGGCGTAAAGTGCGTCTATGTCGCGATTGGTCAAAAGGCTTCGACTGTCAATAACGTGCTGCGTAAACTCGAAGAGTTTGGCGCGCTTGACTACACAATCATTGTGGCCGCTACTGCTTCTGATTCCGCTGCGATGCAGTATTTGTCAGCGTACTCTGGTTGCACGATGGGCGAATACTTCCGCGATCGTGGCGAAGACGCTTTGATTGTTTATGATGACTTGACCAAGCAAGCGATTGCTTACCGTCAGGTTTCATTGCTGTTGCGTCGCCCTCCAGGCCGTGAAGCATATCCTGGTGATGTGTTTTATCTTCACTCACGCTTGCTTGAGCGTGCCGCTCGTGTCAATGAAGCCTACGTCGAAAAGTTCACCAACGGTGCAGTAACAGGCAAGACTGGTTCACTCACCGCATTGCCAATTATTGAGACGCAGGCTGGTGACGTTTCCGCCTTTGTTCCAACTAACGTGATCTCGATTACTGACGGTCAAATTTTCCTTGAGACCGACTTGTTCAACGCAGGTGTCCGTCCCGCAATTAACGCCGGTATTTCGGTGTCGCGAGTGGGTGGTGCAGCGCAGACCAAGATCATCAAGAAGCTCTCCGGTGGTATTCGTACTGACTTGGCTCAGTATCGGGAACTCGCAGCGTTTGCGCAGTTTGCTTCCGACCTTGACGATGCAACGCGTCGTCAGCTTGAGCGCGGTAAGCGCGTGGTTGAGTTGCTCAAGCAGCCTCAATATCAGCCATTGCAAGTTTGGGAGCTCGGTGTGATCCTGTTTGCCGTGAACAACGGATACTTGGACGACGTCGAAGTATCCAGCGTGTTGCCTTTCGAGAAAGGTATCAAAGACTATCTCAAAGCGAAAAACGCTGCGATGATCGAGCGTATCGAAAGCACCAAAGAGTTGTCGAAGGACGACGAAGCTGAGTTGGTTGCAGCGTTGGTTGACTTTAAAAAGAACGGTACTTACTAAGTAACCCGCTATAGCGCAGGCCCGACCTTTAAGTCGGGCTCTGTGCAAAGCAGATGGTCTGAAACCTGAACGACAGGTCTGACACAGGAAGCGAAATGGCAGGAATCAAGGAAATTCGAACAAAGATCAAGAGCGTGCAAAACACGCGCAAGATCACCAAGGCGATGGAAATGGTCGCCGCCTCCAAAATGCGCAAAGCGCAGGAAAGGATGCGGTCTGGTCGTCCATACGCGACAAAAGTCTATGACATCGCTAGTCACTTGATGGAAGCGAATCCCGAGTACACGCATCCCTATTTGATCGAGCGCAATGACCTCAAAGCCGTTGGTATTGTTGTGGTCTCGACGGACAAGGGTTTGTGTGGTGGCCTAAACACCAACATCATGCGCTTAGTCTTGGGTCGCATGCGCGAGTTCAATGGCAAAAATGTACGGACTCAATTCACTGCCTTCGGTAACAAAGGCTTGGGTGTGTTGACACGTATTGGCGCCGATGTGGTCTCTCAGGAAATCGGCTTGGGTGACAAGCCTGAGCTTGATCGTTTGATTGGCGCGATCAAAGTGCAGTTGGATGATTTTCTAGCGGGCCGTATTGATGCGGTTTACGTCGCAACCAATCGGTTCGTCAATACAATGAAGCAAGAGCCAACGTTTACGCGTCTTTTGCCTCTGCCAGGAAAACTGGTTGATCCTTACCATGCCTCATCAGCATCTGGACAAGACGGCGAAGCCGTTACGGCCGAACATGGTTGGGATTATTTGTACGAGCCTGATGCTCAGACCGTGATTGACGAGTTATTGCAGCGTTATGTCGAAGGTCTTGTGTACCAGTGTGTAGCAGAAAGTATGGCCTCAGAGCAGTCTGCCCGTATGGTTGCCATGAAGGCAGCATCGGACAACGCTAAGAAGGTCATTGGCGACTTGCAACTCGTCTATAACAAGACGCGTCAAGCCGCTATTACTAAAGAAATTTCGGAAATCGTGGGGGGCGCCGCGGCTGTCTAATGTTTAGACTGCCTAACGGTATCCCATCAGACTTTATCAAGTAAGGATCAGACATGAGCAACGGAACCATCGTTCAGTGCATCGGCGCCGTGGTGGATATTCAGTTTCCCCGCGATAACATGCCCCATATTTATGAGGCGCTCCGCCTAGCGGACGACACTTCAAAATTCGCTGAAAAAGGCTTGACCTTTGAAGTGCAGCAGCAGCTCGGTGACGGCGTTGTCCGTACCATTGCGCTAGGTTCAAGCGACGGCTTGCGCCGTGGCATGGCTGTGTCTAAAACTGGAGCACCTATTTCTGTGCCGGTCGGTACAGGTACCCTCGGCCGTATTATGGACGTGTTGGGTCGCCCAATTGATGATGCGGGTCCAATCGCCAGTACAGAGTTGCGCGCGATTCACCAGCCTTCCCCAAAATTTGACGAGCTCTCACCTTCGGTTGAGTTACTTGAGACAGGCATCAAGGTGATTGACTTGGTGTGTCCTTTCGCTAAAGGCGGTAAGGTCGGTTTGTTCGGCGGCGCCGGTGTCGGTAAGACCGTGAACATGATGGAACTCATTAACAACATCGCCAAGCAGCACAGCGGTTTGTCCGTGTTCGCCGGTGTGGGTGAGCGTACTCGTGAAGGTAACGACTTCTATCACGAGATGGCAGAGTCAAACGTATTGGACAAAGTGGCGATGGTGTTCGGTCAGATGAACGAGCCACCAGGTAACCGTCTGCGTGTGGCACTGACCGGTCTGACTATGGCCGAGAAGTTCCGCGATGAAGGTCGTGACATTTTGTTCTTTGTGGACAACATCTACCGTTACACCTTGGCCGGAACGGAAGTGTCCGCTCTGCTGGGTCGTATGCCTTCAGCCGTGGGTTATCAGCCAACACTTGCTGAAGAAATGGGCGTTCTTCAGGAACGTATTACTTCGACCAAGACAGGTTCGATTACGTCGATTCAGGCCGTCTACGTGCCTGCCGATGACTTGACCGATCCATCACCTGCCACGACATTCCAGCACTTGGATTCTACGGTTGTGTTGTCGCGTGACATCGCTTCGCTTGGTATTTATCCAGCCGTTGATCCACTCGATTCAACGAGCCGCCAGCTTGATCCTAACGTTGTGGGCGAAGAGCACTATAACGTTGCGCGTGGCGTTCAACAGACGCTTCAGCGTTATAAAGAGTTGCGTGACATTATTGCGATTTTGGGTATGGATGAATTGTCTCCAGAGGACAAGCAAGCTGTGGCCCGTGCGCGTAAGATTCAGCGTTTCTTGTCTCAGCCATTCCACGTTGCCGAAGTCTTTACCGGTTCGCCTGGTAAATACGTTCCTCTGTCGGAAACACTCCGTGGCTTTAAGATGATTGTTGATGGCGAGTGCGATGCACTGCCAGAGCAAGCGTTTTACATGGTTGGTGGCATCGACGAAGCCTTCGAAAAAGCCAAGAAACTCCAATAAGGATACGTCATGGCTACCGTCAAAGTTGACGTCGTCAGTGCAGAAAAGTCTCTGTATTCTGGTGTCGCAAAATTTGTAGTTCTGCCTGGTGAGTCGGGTGAGTTGGGTATTTTGCCCGGTCACACGCCTTTGATTTCACGCATCCGTCCTGGATTGGTGCGTATCATCCTCGAAGACGACTCTGAAGAGTCAATCTTTGTGGCGGGCGGACTTCTTGAAATTCAGCCTGGTCACGTGACTGTGTTGTCTGACACCGCTATCCGTGGTGGTGACTTGGATGCTGAAAAAGCTGAAGCTGCGCGTTTGGCGGCACAAGAGGCTCTCGCCAATGCGAAGGACAAAGCGAGTATGGACGTGGTCCAGGCCGAGCTTGATATGTTGGCAGCGCAAGCCAATGCGGCACGTCGCATTCGTGAGATCACAAATAAGCAGTAATTATTTGGCTACTTTGTAGCGCGGCTGTCTGAAAACACGCCTTAGGGCGTGTTTTTTTATCTGCATGCCTCTCTTTATGCGTGCTTATACGATTGCGTTGATTCCGTATATTCGATTTCACTTCAAATCTCTAATCTCAAAGGATTTGGAGTGACTTTCCATGCGACAACAAATTGATTGCGCTGTGCTGATTCTCGCAGCACACCAGGCATGGTTGCCAAAGGTTTTGAAAGACTTGGAGCCTGCGCTAAATAGAATCAAAATTCACGCCTTGGAGTGGGAAGCTGGCCATGATCTGGATCTTGAGTTCAGTCTTGATCGTGCATCACCCGTGAGCTTGCCCTATGAGACGTTGGCACAGGCGAGCATCGGACTTAGACGGTATGACGTTGTTCTGTTGCCTGTCTCCATGGAAACGATCGCTTGGACCCGTCAAGCACTCGCAGCGATCCCGCGAGGACCCTTTATACCTTTGGTCGGTGTGCTTAAAGAGATGCGTTCTGCAGCCATACAAGATTTACTTGAAATGGGCTTGACGGATTTTGTGCGGTTACCAATCTGCACGGATGAGTTTCGCGCAAGATTGTTGCATTCGGTCACGTCCGTGCCAAGACCTGGAAGTTTGAGAGAGCCCTCGTTGAACTATGGACAAAAAATCGCCATTGCCAGAGGTGTGCTTCCTATCATGGGAGAGGCAACCCTGCGTGATTGGTTGAATATGACAAGGCGTAAAAATCCTGGCTTAGCGACTCTTTCTACGGAGCAGATTCAAAAGATACTTGCAGGTCAATTACCCCTTGGGCCTGAAAGTGAGAAAGATAGAAAGGAAAGGTTGAAGTTGCAGAGAGTAGAGAGGATAAAGAATATAGAAAAGTACGATGAAAATGAAATAGATGCATGCTCTACCTCAATAGAGAAGGCATCAGAGCAAGTAGGCCGTGGTCATGACAAGCAACGACACCTTAAAGTCGTCAAAACAAAGCTCATCGAAGAGTTTGAGCGCGCATACTTGACAGAGGCAATGGATAGAAACAGAGGAAATATCGCCAATGCTGCGCGTTACTCAGGAAAGCATCGCCGTGCTTTTTGGGCATTGCTGAGAAAGTATGACATCGAGGCCGAAGATTTTCGGACTTAATATTTCGGACGCATCACATCTCGAGCATCGACGCGTCAGGGTTCAAGAAGGGTAAAATGATGTCAATGCTATTGAGACGCGACTCTTCGTGGGGTCCGTACCGCCCGGTTAAAGGATTTTTGTGTCAGTTGCCCCCTTAAAAAACGATCTTTTGCTTCGCGCACTGATGCGTCAGCCCGTGCCTTACACTCCAACATGGTTGATGCGGCAGGCTGGCCGCTATTTGCCTGAATACAACGCGACACGCGCACGTGCAGGGTCTTTTATGGGTCTTGCACAAAATCCTGATTATGCAGCAGAGGTGACACTGCAGCCGCTTGAGCGCTTTGCCTTGGATGCGGCGATTTTGTTTTCAGATATTTTGACTGTGCCCGATGCGATGGGTCTTGGCCTTTCCTTTGCGCAAGGCGAAGGCCCGCGATTTGCGCATCCGATCCGTGATGAGCAGGATGTCGCAAAATTAGCCGTACCGGATTTATCCAAACTTCAATATGTGTTTGACGCGGTGCGCGTCATTCGTCGCCAACTCGATGGACGTGTGCCCCTGATCGGCTTCGCGGGTAGTCCCTTCACCGTAGCCTGTTACATGGTTGAAGGCAAGGGTAGTGATGATTATCGCTTGATCAAAAGTATGCTTTACGCTCGGCCTGATTTGTTACATCGCATCCTGAAAATCAATGCTGAAACCACGGCACAGTATCTGAACGCCCAAATAGATGCTGGGGCGCAAGCTGTGATGATTTTCGATAGCTGGGGTGGCGTCTTAGCTGATGGGCTATTTCAGCAGTTTTCGTTGCATTACACCAAACAGGTCGTAAGCGCGCTCAAGCGTCAAAGCGAGGGACATACAGTTCCTGTGATCGTTTTTACCAAAGGGGGTGGACAGTGGCTTGAGTCGATTGCCGGCTGTGGTGCGGATGCGGTGGGCCTGGATTGGACCGTTGATCTTGCAGCGGCGCGACGGCGTGTCTCTGATTCAGTCTCTTTTCAAGGTAATCTTGATCCGATCGCTTTGTTCGGTGGTGAACCTGCGATCAGACAAGAGGTGCGTCGTGTTTTGGATAATTTTGGACCAGTAGGTACTGGGGGCCATGTGTTTAACTTAGGACACGGCATTTCTCAGTTCACACCACCAGAGTCCGTTGGGGTGCTGGTAGACGAGGTTCGTGCGTATAGCCCCAAGCTGCATGGCTCATGTGCTTAAAAGTGTGTAAACATGCGCCTTTTAAAAGAATAATCGCTGTAATCCTGCATCGAATTGAGGTAGTTGTGCACAGCAGTAAATATCATCGGGAAAGCCCTGAATTTAGAAAGGCAATTCTATGATAGCTTTCCAACTTATTGATAATAAAAGAAAATAGTCGTAAATAATTGTTAAGTCGGCGTATTATTCAGTAGGTATGAACTAATCGGAAACCTGAGGTACGCTAGTTTTCCCCAAAGTTATCCACAAGTGACAACATGGGTTTTCTGAAGCCATGATTTGTCAGGCTTTTAGACTCAAAATCAAGAAACAACATTAAGTTCATGTCAGATTTGCGTCATTTATCGATGGACGGTACGGCCTCTTCTGAGGCCTGGGTCCGCGTGGCGCTGGATGTACCTTTAGAGGGGCCCTTTGATTATCGTTGCGCTCAATCAGTCGTGGTGGGTGACAGGGTCATTGTTTCCTTTGGCCGTCGCAAAATGATTGGTTTGGTTGTGGAGCTCCCTGCAGAACCAGGATGCGACCCGAGTCTGGTCAAAGCGGTCGAGACTGTTCTTAAAGATATTCCACCGCTGACAGCGAGTTGGTTAACGTTCACTAAGTTTGCCGCAGACTACTATCAACGCCCTTTGGGTGAGGTTGTCATGCCGGCCTTACCCGTCTCGTTACGAAGCCTAAGCGCCTATGAGGGCAAACGCTCTGCGGGTGGCCCGGTTGAGCGTATCGATCAGCGTCGCGCACCCAAGCTCAAGCCAACGGAGTCTTCGCCAGCGCCCATCCTCAATGATGCTCAGCAACATGCTGCAGAGTTGATCGCGGCTGCGCAAGGTTTCCAGCCTTTTCTTCTGTATGGGGTCACAGGAAGTGGTAAGACGGAGGTGTATCTTCATGCTGCAGCGCAAACCTTGGCGCGCAGCAAACGGGTATTGATGTTGGTCCCTGAAATTAATCTGACGCCCCAATTTGAACAATCACTTCGCGCCCGCCTCGAGCCCGTCGCGGGCGTTGGTGGTGTGGCCGTTTTGCATAGCGCACTGTCAGATGGCGAGAGGCTGAGGGCTTGGTTACGCGTTCAGCGGGGTGAGGCCAAAGTGGTATTGGGCACGCGGCTCTCTATCTTTGCGCCCATGGATGATGTGGGTTTAATCGTCGTCGACGAGGAGCATGATCCTTCGTACAAACAACAAGATGGGTTGCGGTACTCGGCAAGGGATCTTGCTGTGTGGCGAGCGCATGACTTAGGTATTCCTGTGGTGTTGGGTTCTGCAACGCCCTCTCTAGAAAGCTGGGTGCACGCTGAAAAAGCGAACTATACGCGCTTGGATTTGCCTGCGCGCGCGAGAGAGGTGAGCTTGCCGTCGGTACGTCTTGTCGATACGCGTCGTCTCAAGATGGAGCATGGGATATCCGTGCAGCTGCTAGATGCCATGCGCACGCGCTTGGACAATGGCGAACAGGTATTGATTTTTTTAAATCGCCGTGGCTATGCCCCGGCTTTGCATTGCACTTCGTGTGGTTGGGTCAGTCAGTGCCCAAGGTGTACGACGTTTACCGTGCTGCATCGCATGACGCCCGGGCGTCATCAGTTGCATTGTCATCACTGTGGTTTTCAACAACGTGTTCCGCAGGCTTGCCCAGATTGTGGCGATCAGGATATGCAGCCGATTGGTCGCGGCACTCAGCGGATCGAAGAGCATTTGGGGCTCCTTTTTCCAGAGGCGCGGGTGGCACGTATTGATGCAGACAGTACGCGTAAAAAAGGCAGTGCGCAGGCATTATTTGCAAGTGTGCATGCTGGTGAAGTGGATATTTTGGTGGGGACGCAAATGGTCGCCAAAGGCCATGACTTTGCCAATCTTGGTCTGGTGGGTGTTCTGAATGCGGATGCGATGCTTTTCTCGCAGGACTTTCGGGCTCCGGAAAGGCTGTTTGCCCAACTCATGCAGGTAGCCGGCCGTGCGGGCCGTCATACCGGGCATGGTGAGGTGATCGTGCAGACAGGCTATCCAGAGCAGTCCGTCTATCAAGCTTTACTCAAGCATGACTATGCTGGTTTTGCGCGTCACACGATGAGTGAGCGTGAGGCGGCCATGTTGCCACCGTTTTCCCATCAGGCTTTATTGAGTGCTGAAGCGCGCGAACTCAATGTCGCGTTGGAATTTTTGCAAGCGGCGAAGGAGGCTGCGCAAGATTTGTTGCTGGCGCAGCAAACCGAAGCTGTGATTACGTTGTACGACCCAGTACCTTTGCGTATTGTACGTGTCGACAATATGTGTCGAGCGCAACTCCTCGTCGAAGCGACGCATCGTCCTGCACTACAGCTGCTGATGCGCCACTGGTTAACTGCCTTGCACGGCCACCCCGATCTGCGTCGAGTACGATGGCAGCTTGAAGTTGATCCGCTCGAAATTTGATGGCCCGCCATGTCGACGTCTTTCACTAATGGTCTGAATGCTGCTCAGCGTGAAGCTGTGCTGTATCTTGATGGACCTTGTCTGGTGCTGGCAGGAGCAGGCTCTGGAAAGACCCGTGTCATTACGCAAAAAATAGCTTATTTGTTGTGTGATTGCGGATATCCTGCGCGCAATGTTCTGGCACTGACGTTCACCAACAAGGCCGCACGAGAGATGGAGGATCGAGTCAAGCGTTTGGTGGATCCCTCTATCGCGAAAGGCCTCACAATCAGCACGTTTCATTCGCTCGGGGTGAAAATTTTACGCGAAGAGGCGCAACATGCTGGACTCAAGCCGCAGTTTTCAATCTTTGACTCGGATGATGCACTAGCCATTATTCAAGATTTGCTGGCTACGACGGATCGAGGCCGTTTGCGCGCTGTCCAACAAACGATTTCACTTTGGAAAAATGCGATGCTGGATCCGGATGCTGCGGCTAATTTTGCCTCGACACCCAGCGAAGTCGAGGCCGCACGGGTCTACAGAAGCTATAACGCCACGTTGGCGGCATACCAGGCGGTGGATTTTGATGACCTGATCGCAATTCCCGCGCAGATCTTTGAGCGCAGCATCGAAGCGCGTGAAAAGTGGCAAAAAAAAGTACGTTATCTCTTGGTCGACGAGTATCAGGACACCAATGTTTGCCAATATCGTCTTGTGCAGTGGCTCACGGGCGCGCGCGCCATGTTCACAGCGGTTGGAGACGATGATCAGGCGATCTATGCCTGGCGCGGAGCGACGATCGAGAATCTGGCTAAGTTGACGACCGATTACCCTCAGATCAAACTGGTCAAGCTTGAGCAAAATTATCGCTCTAGTCAAAGTATTCTGGCCGCCGCGAATCATGTGATCACAAAAAATCCAAAGCTTTTTGAAAAGAAGCTATGGTCTGAGCACGGTATGGGTGACGCCATCAGTGTGACTGCAATGGCAAGTGATGAGGTGGAGGCAGAGAATGTCGCGATGAAAATCTCTTCGGCGCGTTTTGAAAAACAGGCCGCTTGGAAAGATTTCGCGATTTTGTATCGTGGAAACCATCAGTCTCGTATTGTTGAACAAGCGATGCGCAATCTGCACATTCCTTATACGATTTCTGGTGGCCAAAGTTTTTTTGATAAAGCAGAGGTTCGTGATGTGATGGCCTATTTGCGCTTGATTGCGAACGAAGACGATGATCCCGCTTTTATTCGCGCGGCCACCACACCAAAGCGAGGGATTGGACAAGCCACGCTTCAGACGCTCGGGCAATACGCAGGAGAGCGAAAGATTTCTCTTTTTGAGGCCTTGTTTGAGCAGGGCATTGAGCCCCGCCTCAATGCGCGTCAGCTTGAACCTTTACGCACCTTTGGTGAGTTTATTGTTCGTGTTCAGCATCGTGCCGGCCGTGTTGAGTCGGGACAGACGGTACATGCTGCTGAGCCCGCAGGCATTATTTTGGATGACTTACTCAGCGCAATCCAGTACGAACGTTATCTCTATGACACTTTGGATGAAAAACCCGCCCAGTCACGCTGGCAAAATGTCCTTGAATTGGTGGGTTGGCTCAAGCGTAAGGCAGAGGCCGATAGTATGGGTCTGATTGATATCGTGCAACATGTCGCGCTGATCACCATGCTTGAGCGTAGTGAGGAGGACGAGCCTGATGCCGTCAAGCTTTCGACGCTCCATGCTTCTAAAGGCTTGGAATATCCTCATGTCTATTTGCTCGGTGTCGAGGAGGGTTTGCTGCCACATATGGGACGTGACGATGAGGACCTGGATCCTGCGAAAGCGGCTGATGCCTTGGTCTCACGTATTCAGGAGGAGCGACGCTTGATGTATGTCGGCATTACTCGTGCTCAACGTAGCCTCCATTTGAGCTGGTGTCAAAAGCGTCGTCGTGCGCGCGAAGATTTGGTACGTGAGCCTTCGCGCTTTATCGAAGAGATGGGTTTATCTGCCGCATCGCTTCAGTTGCAGCCTGATACGATGAGCCCCAAAAATCGCCTTGAGATGCTCAAGGCGATGCTCAATAAAAAAAACTAACACAACAATGCATACAAGCAATTACGCTTGGAGATTGGCAAGTGTGTGTCGCCAAAACTGAAGTCGTCTTGGGAGCGTGGACACAAAGATATGTTCGCGTAGTGTATGTGCACCATCACCCTCCGCGCCTAGTCCATCGATCGACGGACAACCGATCGCAGCTGTAAAGTTCGCATCACTGCCACCACCTGAGACAGGCGCTTCTTCGAGTACAAAGCCGGCCTCGGTTGCGAAGGGTTTGAGGGTTTCTAGTAGCTTGTCAGCCGCAGGCGACTTGACCATAGCGGGTCGATTGAGTTCAACCTCGATATTGAGTGTGACGTCGGGATCAACAGGTTTGAGCGCTTGCATGCGCGCTAGAATTTCTTGGCCTGTCGCTTCGTCAGGGATACGAAAGTCCACCATGACTTCGCAGTGCGCAGGAACTGTGTTTGTGACAGTGCCGCCAGAGATCGTTCCTACACTGACTGTGATGCCACGGCTGTAGTCGGTCATCGCTTCAAGCGCTAGGATTTGATGTGCCATTTCGCGAATCGCGCTACGTCCTTTTTCATGCGCCATGCCTGCGTGCGAAGGCCGGCCGGTGATGACGAGTTTTAACATTCCCGTTCCTTTGCGTCCGGTCACGCAGCGCCCACCGTTTGGTCGGGCAGGCTCAGGCACTAAGGTGTAGACCGCGCGTTTGGCAAAAGCCTCGATATGTTCACGCGAAGCATGGCTTCCGACCTCTTCGTCTGGCACAAGGAGAAAATCAACCGGCATGGGGGTAGAGCCAGGCTTGGAAAATTCACCAAGCGCGGTCAAGGCCAAGAAAGTACCACCCTTCATATCAAAACTACCTGGTCCATATAGCTTGTCGTCTTCGATCCGGCACGCGTTGGTTTGAAGGGTACCGTGAGGGTGGACGGTATCAATATGCGCGAGTAATAACAAACCTGGGCGGGTATCGCCCTGGGCACGATTCGATGCATGTATCAGCGGCAGCTTTGTCGGACCGATTTCGCTCAGATCAACGTTTAGCCCTGCGTCTTTGGCTTTTTTTACAACAATCTGCGCCATGCGATGAACTGCAGCAGGATCGTTGGAAGGAGACTCGCACTCGATCCAGGTTCGAATGCCTTGTGCGAGTGCTTGTGCCTCGGGTGTCATGGCGGGTCTATCGAGTCCTGGTGTGGTTGCGGTATTCATGAATGTCCTCTTCTCAGGTCGCTATGTGTGTTCTTTTTTAAAAGATACTCTATTTCTGAGGTCGCGAATGGCTTCAGGAAGCTCGCCTGCGGTGAGGCCGATGGGCCCGACGCCTTGCGCCACTAATGTATTGGCCGCCGCACCGTGCAGCCAAACAGCGGCTGGGATGGCCTGCTCTGCCGGGATGCCTTGTGCGAGCAGACTACCCAAAAGGCCGCTGAGCACATCGCCCGTACCTCCGCTTGCCAGCCCAACGTTACCCGTTGTGTTGACTTGCCAGTGACCATCAGGCGCACACACAATCGTCCCTTTGCCTTTTAAAACGACCCATGCGTGATACTGATGGGCAAGTGCTTGTGCAGCCTTTGGGCGATCTGCTTGAATGTTGAGCGTATCTGTCTGGAGCAGTCTGGCGGCTTCGGTTGGGTGTGGAGTCAGCACAACAAGCCCAGGTCCCCAAGTCTTTGGAATATCGCCCCGCGCCAATGCGTTGAGCGCATCCGCATCGAGAACGAGAGGGCGGGCCGAACGCATGGCTAGAAGACGTTGGAGCAAAGTGAGTGCGGCAGGTGCATGACCGAGACCACAGCCGGCGACCCAGGCATCTAGGGTGGCGGCTTGCTCGACGAGCGTGACTGCGTCATGCAGCATAAGTTCTGGGTTGATGCTGTCGTAGGCGACAGGCAAAGGGGTTTGGGTCAACGCAAGATAGACTTTACCGACGCCGCTTTTGAGTGCAGCGCGACCGGCCAGAATGACGGCCCCTGTCATGCCACTTGAGCCACCAAGTATGCCCACTGAACCAAAGCTGCCTTTGTGTGCCTCAGCATCACGGACTGCGAACAGCTGGGGAAACTGTTGCTCCGTAATAGGACTTCCGCTGGAGTGGCGAGGTGTCATAGGGATCGTGTGCGGTTGATATAGCGCAAGTCAGGTTGAGGACGGATATGACGAAGACGGTGAATATGACTATTATGCAACAGCAAGCGTTTGATCTTATTTGATTCAGGAAACCATATGAAAACGATTCAGACAGTAGGGGTGGCCGGTGCCGGCGCAATGGGTCGAGGTATCGCACAAATAGCGGCCCAAGCAGGCTTGCGCGTCAAGCTGTTCGACACGAACCCGGCAGCGCTGAACTCAGCGCGCGACTCGCTGACCAATACGTGGACGATGCTGGCCAGCAAAGGCAAAATGACCGAAGAGCAAGCGCATGAAGCGTTGGGCAAGTTGTATCTGATCGACGAGATCGAGGGTCTGTCGGATTGTGACTTGGTGATCGAAGCCATCATTGAGCGACTCGAGATTAAACAGCCATTTTTTAAACAGTTAGAGTCGGTTGTATCCTCCGATTGCATACTCGTCTCTAATACCTCCTCGCTATCTATCACTGCGATTGCCGCTGGATGCGAACGTCCTGAGCGTGTCGCAGGCTATCACTTCTTTAATCCTGTCCCGCTGATGAAGGTCGTTGAGGTGATTGACGGATTACGAACGGATCCTGTGGTGGGTGATGCCTTGATGGCGTTATCGGTCCGCATGGGACACAAGCCGGTTCGCGCGAAAGATATGCCTGGTTTTATTGTGAATCATGCGGGTCGTGGGATGAACACCGAGGGTTTGCGTGTCGTGCAAGAAAATGTGACGGACTTTGCAACGGTCGATGGCATTATGCGCGATCAAGCTGGCTTTAAAATGGGACCGTTTGAGCTGATGGATTTGACGGGTCTCGACGTGTCACATGCCGTTATGGAGTCCATTTACCATCAGTTTTACGAGGAGCCTCGTTTCAAACCCTCACCGATCGGAACAGTGCGTGTGGCGGGCGGGCTCTACGGGCGCAAAAGTCAGGGTGGATTTTATGCTTACGCGGATGGTCAGAAGCTGCCTGTAATCGAAGCTGCTGCGCCGGTGCTGATTGGTCCGGCCAAGGTTTGGGTGAGCCCTGCGCATGCTCTCGGTCATACGCGTGCGACTGAACTGCTTAAGAGACTTGATGCGAATATTCAAACCGGACATCGACCCGATGTGGATAGTCTCATCATCGTGACTCCTTTTGGTGAGGACATATCGACGGCAGTTTTCAAGCAAAAGCTCGATGCTGCACGTACCGTGGGTATCGATATGCTTCATGATGTTGAGCATACGCGTAGGCGGACTTTAATGGTTTCACCAGCAACCCATCCGCAATATCAAGAAAAGGCGCATGCCATCTTTGGTGTGGATAACGTTCGTGTCAGCGTTGTGAGAGACTCTGCGGGTTTTGTGGCGCAGCGGATTGTTGCGATGATCGTGAACGTCGCTTGCGATATTGCGCAGCAGGATATTGCAACCCCTCAGGATATTGATCTTGCCGTCAGTTTGGGTTTGGGTTACCCCAAGGGGCCTTTGGGCTTGGGTGATGCCTTAGGAGCTGAACATATTTTGGAGATTTTGCGCAATATGCAAAGCGTGACAGGCGACCCGCGTTATCGTCCCAGCCTCTGGTTGCAGCGACGTGTTCAGCTCGGCTTATCGTTATTGAGTACCTAAGCGCAGCCTAAGGTTGACCGTTCAAAGAAAAAAGCCCTCGAAAGAGGGCTTTTTTTATGGGCGAATTACTAATTATTGAGCGGCGTTGACCATGTATTGTGTCGCGGCGCGCAGATCGGCGTCGCTCGCCCCGGCTGCTCCACCCTTGGGTGGCATGATGCCCTTGCCAGAGATGACAGCGGCAACCATGGCATCCATGCCTGTCGCAATACGCGGTGCCCACGCGGTTTTGTCACCGAATTTTGGTGCACCCGCAACGCCGGCAATATGACATGCTGCACAAGCTTGTTTATAAATTTTTTCACCCACATCGCTGGTGGCAGCAGCAGCTGCAGCGGGGGGTGCGACTGCTGGTACTGGTGTAGCAACCGTTGCGGCGACCATTGGAGCAGCAGGCGCGGCAGGAGGTGCTGCGGCAGCAGGAGCAGCAGGCTTGGGCTCAGCTGGCTCGGCAAATTTGCCGCCGGCGCTGTTGGCCATATAAACCACGGCGCGTTCGATCTCAAAGTCGTCCAAGGAAGGATTGCCACCCTTAGCAGGCATGGCGCCTTTGCCTTTGATGACACTCGCAACCATTGACTGCAAACCCGTCGCATTGGGACCTGCCCAAGCCGTTGCATCGGCAAATTTAGGTGCACCGGCCGCGCCAGCGTCATGGCAGCTTGCACAGACCGATTTGTAGACCTGCACGCCAGTCTTGAATACTTTTGGACCGCTTGCGTCAACGAGATCCAGCTTTGCCACGGGGGCAATGCGCTTTTGTATGGCTTCAGGCGTGAGCGTGTTTGAGCCCGCGCCAACTTGGTCACCCGTGGTGACGAGGTTGACCAACAAAATAATGATGATGACGGGCAAGATGAAAGACAGCACGATCGTGACGATCAGCTGCTTTGGAGTCTTGATGGGCGAATGATGCTCTTCGTGTGGCTGCGTATTGCTCATGACCAAATCCTGCGAGACTTAGGGTGAAGACGTGCGTAGCCGAGGTTTTGAGCACTCCGGATAAGCAAGAAGCCAACCATAGTAGTTAGACGGTTTTCTTATAACCAAAGGATTATAGCGGCATCAGGGGGGCTTAGTGAGCCAGGGAGTCGGAAATCCCTATTCCGAGAAAGAGCGATGTGCTTCTGCCGCTATAATTCGCCCGCTGGCGCCCGTAGTTCAATGGATAGAATAAGAGTTTCCGAAGCTCTCGATACAGGTTCGATTCCTGTCGGGCGCGCCAGAGCCTTCAGACCGGTTTTTTCAGCGCATGATGAAAGCGTCTGACATAGTCGTCAAAACTCTCCCTGTCGCCGGCCTCAAGCTGTTGCTGCTCCATCAGGGATTGAGTCGCTTGTGCCTGCGTGGCGGCGAGTTCAATGGGGCTCAAACCCACCTTTCTTAGGCTCAAGGCGTGTGCACGGCTTTGCTCAAGGGTCGCGTCGTGAAAGGACATCTTGCACGTCATGAGTTTTGCTAAAAACTGAGCAGAGGGGGTTGTTGCGGGATCCGCAACTTTGGATCGCTGGACAGCGACTGCATGGTGATAGTTTTTCTCGCCCAAGGCATTATCAAGCGTCTGAGCGCATTGCGCGATGTCATCCAAAAGCTCTTCTGCCCACTGCTTGAGGGAAATTTCTTTGCCGAGCTTGGTGAGTTTCAGATCTGGCTGTCGACCTTGCTTGACGACCGTCGAGAAGTTGGAGGCACTCTCTGAGCACCAGCCGCTATCTGCAAAAGGTGGGCTTTCTTGTAGAGCGCAAAAAAGTAGAAAAGCATCAACAAAACGCGCTGTTTCCGCGGAAATGCCGATAGCTTGAGTGGGGTCAATGTCTAGACAGCGTACTTCGATATATTGAATGCCACGCTCCGCCATGGCGGTGATGGGTCGCTCGCAGGGACCTGTTGTGCGTTTCGGGCGGATGCTCGAGTAAAACTCGTTTTCAATTTGCAAAACATTGCTATTGAGTTGTATCCACTCCCCGTTTCTATGCGTGCCAATTGCCTGGTAATCAGGCCATGGCGTGGTCACGGCATCATAGAGCCGTTCTAGAAAGGTGTTGAGGTCGTTGTAACAAAGCTTGAGTCCAGACTGGGCTTTGTTTTGATAGCCTAGATCACTCATCCTTAAGCTAGTGGCGTAGGGCAAATACATGGTTTGCGCATCGAGCTCAAGCAAATCCCCTTTTTTTCCTCGCAAGAAGTCTTTAGACAAAGCTGGAGAAGCACCAAAAAGGTACATCAGCAGCCAGCTGTAACGGGTGAAATTGCGAATCAGTGAGATATAGCCAGCCGAGCGGCGGTCCTGAGGCGTTGACTGAGGCAGGTCGAGCTGGTCCCAAAACGATTCATCGAAAGAAAAGTTGTAATGCAGTCCTGCAATGCACTGCATCGTTCGACCGTAGCGCTCTGCTAAGCCTCGACGATAGACATGCTTGATCATCCCGGTGTTCGAGGTGCCATACCAGCCAATCGGGATTTGGTGGTCCGCAGGGAGATGGGAGGGCATGGAGTGATTCCACATCAACTCGTCTGTCAATGTGGTGGCCACGACGCGATGTACCTCATCGAGTTCTGCCATCAGGCTATCAACATGATTGTGCGTGCCCGTAATCAGCTCTAGCAGGGCTTCTGAGTAGTCGGTCGTGATGCGCGGATGGGTGAGCGCCGAACCAAGCGCGATAGGATGTGGGTGCTCAGAAAGCGAACCTTTGGCGTCTACCCGAAGGCTCTCTTTTTCGATGCCGCGCTGCGACCCCCGGAGTATTTCAGGATGCAATTGAAGGGTGGCAAGACGTTGGGTCAGTATGGACACGGGTAAACCTATTGCTGAAGCAGAACAAAGCATTTTAAGGGATGCGTCAAGGTACCCCTCGGATGTTAAAAATAGAGGACAATTTGCTCTAATTCTATTGATTATCCGATTGTGACGCTTTTCGAGGCAATGCGTGCGTACTTTTATTTCCTTTTCAATGTTGTGGTTATTTTTTGCTGTGTTGACGGGTTGTACGCCTGAATATAACTGGCGCGAATCCATGGTGGCTCAGGATCGTGGGGTCATTATGTTTCCTTCACGGACCAAAACGGAGCAGCGTCAAATCGATGTGGAGGGTGTCGCAGCAACATTTGCTTTGACCTCTGCTGCGGTGGGCGAGGCTGTTTTTTCGGTCGGTTATGTTCCTTTGCCTGAGTCCTTGAGCCCAGAAAAAAGTGCTGCGTTAGTCAAAACAATCGTCGCCGCCTTGGCCGCGCGGGCTGGAAAGCAAGCTCCGGAGTCTGCTTTACAGGGTGAGATTTTTACTTTGGATACGGTTGTAGCGAACAAACCCTCTCTATTGATGGCGAAAGTCGTGGTGCATCGCGGCATGTTGATTCAGGTGGTTGTTTCAGGACCGAAACAATCGCTTTCAAATGAAAATGCGCTTGAGTTTGTTCGCTCACTTCGACTGAGATGAGGATGGCCCGTGAGTAGGCCTAAACGCAGGGCTTGTGCGACGCCAGCCTGTCTACCGTAGACATTAAGTTTGCGGCAGGCGTTAAAAAGGTGAAAATTGACCGTTCGTTCAGAAAGGCCGATGATCAGCCCGACTTCCCAGCTGGTTTTACCCGCTGATACCCATTCTAGGCATTGCAGCTCGCGTCCGGAAAGACGTGGATGTGTCATGAAAAGAGATCCCCAGAGGACGCAAATGAGAATGCGTTAGTTTGAGCGTTCATGACTCTAATTAGAATGCGCAGAACCCCTTTGATGGCGTGCTCTTTTGTAAGAAAGTGTATTTAAGGAAGGCAGGATGTAACCAATTGGAAGCAGTCTGTCGGTGCCATGGACTGCCAACTTCGCGCCGCGATGTTAAACTTTGGTAACAGTTGGCGCCGATTTGCTCGATCCGCTTGCGGGCGCCTCATAAATCCCGCTAAAGAAGGTCCGTATGACTGATTCGTCCATTATTCAGGACGCGTGCCAAGCACAAAACATCTCCCCCTCGCCCTCAGGGTCGGTCGGTGTCGTCCATACACAGTTTTTGCATTTTGATGAGCCCTTGCCCTTGGCAAGTGGTCATACCTTGTCGGTCTATGACCTGGCGATTGAGACCTATGGAACATTAAACGCTCATGCAAGCAATGCGGTGCTGATTTGCCACGCCTTGAATGCCTCTCATCATGTCGCCGGAATTTCGGCTGAAAACCCAGAGGACATCGGTTGGTGGGACAACATGGTGGGCCCTGGCAAACCGGTCGATACCAATGTTTTTTTTGTGATTGGCGTCAACAATCTGGGTTCGTGTTTTGGCTCGACTGGGCCTGTAAGTATTCGGCCTGAAACGGGCAAGCCTTGGGGCGCTGCCTTCCCTGTGTTGACTGTTGAGGACTGGGTGTCGGCGCAGGCGCGAGTGGCGGATCTCTTGGGAATCAAAAGGTTCGCCGCTGTGATGGGCGGATCGTTGGGCGGGATGCAGGCACTGAGCTGGGCGATCACGTTGCCTGAGCGTGTCGCGCATTGCGTGGTGATCGCGAGTACGCCACGATTGTCTGCGCAAAATATTGGTTTTAACGAAGTCGCTCGGCGCGCCATCATCACTGATCCCGAGTTCCATAACGGTCATTACTATGCGCACAATACGGTGCCGCGCCATGGCTTGTCCGTGGCAAGAATGATTGGTCACATCACTTATCTGTCCGATGATGATATGGCAGAAAAATTTGGTCGAACGCAACGCGAGCCCGCGGCGGACGGTGCCTACCATTACGGTTATGGTGTGGAGTTCGAGGTCGAGTCTTATCTCCGATACCAGGGTGAAAAGTTTTCCAAGTATTTTGATGCAAATACTTATTTGCTCATTACGCGTGCACTTGATTACTTTGATCCGGCAAAGAGAACGGGTGGGGATTTCGCGCGTGCGATTGCACCGGCACTGGCTGATTTTCTTTTGGTCTCATTTACGACCGACTGGCGGTTTCCGCCAGAGCGTTCCCGCGAAATTGTGC
Source organism: Bordetella parapertussis (assembly GCA_945897365.1). Taxonomy (GTDB): domain Bacteria; phylum Pseudomonadota; class Gammaproteobacteria; order Burkholderiales; family Burkholderiaceae_B; genus Zwartia; species Zwartia parapertussis_A. The sequence continues at coordinate 51,143 of CAMDFD010000008.1, forward strand.
AGGCTTTACTTAAAAATGGTCAGCCTACAACGTATGCGGAGATTGATGCACCACACGGTCATGATGCCTTTTTGCTCGACGACTCGCGATATCACAATCTGATGCGTGCTTATTTTTTGCGGATTGCAGCGACTTTAGTCCAAGAGTCCGCTCCAGACCTGGCGACGAGCAGGGTGCAAGCATGAGTGAACAACTCAAACTGAGTGGCCAAACGATGCAAGGTGATTTGCGCGGAGATTTGGCGCGGATCGCACAATGGGTTCAGCCAAACAGCCGTGTATTGGACTTGGGGTGCGGTGATGGGGCGCTACTTGCACACTTGCAGCAGTCCAAGAGCGTGCAGGCCGTCGGCGTTGAAATTAGCGATGATAGGGTGCTGAGTTGTGTTCAGCGCGGTGTCCATGTGATCCAGCAAAACCTCGAAGACGGTTTAGCGATGTTTGATGATCAGCAGTTTGATACGGTCGTGCTGTCCCAGACGCTACAGTCTATGCATAATACGGAGCACATTTTGCGCGAGATGGCACGTGTGGCGCGCGAGGGGATTGTTTCTTTCCCCAACTTCGGTTATTGGCCGCACGGATGGTCAATTTTGCGTGGTCGCATGCCAGTCACAGGGCAGATGCCCTATGACTGGTACAACACCCCCAACATTCACCTTTGTACGCTCAAGGATTTTGAGCGCTTGGCCAACACGCTGGAGTTCACCATCCTCGAGCGTGCCACCTTTAATGATCAGCACGAGGTGAAATTTTTTCCAGGTTGGCGCAGCACGCTTGCCGCATATCGATTTACGGCTAGGTGACACATATGACCCCTCAACAAGTCCCGCAATCAGGCGTCGAGACGCAGACAATTCCTGCGTCAAAACTCTATACCAGTAAACGTGTCGCGCCTTTGCTGGCACTGGGTTTTGCGAGTGGCTTGCCCTTGGCGCTGACGGGTGGGACGTTGCAAGCGTGGGCAACGCTTGAGCAAGTTTCCCTCCAAGAAATTGGCTTTCTGACCTTGGTGGGAACGGCTTACACACTCAAGTTCCTCTGGGCTCCACTGATTGATCGTTACGCTCCGCCATTTTTGGGCCGTAGGCGAGGATGGATGCTCGTGATGCAGGTTTTACTCGCGCTCGGCATTATGGCGATGGGGTTGATGTCTCCTGGTCAGAGTCTGTTGCCGCTGGCCTTGCTTGCAGTCGCTGTGGCTTTTTGTTCCGCAACGCAGGATATTGCTTTTGATGCTTATCGTAGCGATGTGCTGCGCAAAGAAGAAAGAGGGGCGGGTGCTGCCTTGTCTGTGCTGGGCTATCGACTTGCAATGCTGACCTCTGGCGGGCTGGCCTTGATTTTGGCGGATCAGTGGTTAGGTTGGGGTTATACCTATATGTTGATGGGGGGGTTGATGTTGGTGGTTGCACTCGCCACGTTGTGGGCGCCCGAGCCAGAAGTGCCCGCGCAGACGCCACGCTCACTTTCGAGGGCTGTGTTTGAGCCTTTCAAGGAGTTTTTCAGTCGTCCCGAAGCCATCACGGTTCTGCTACTAATTGTTCTCTATAAGCTAGGGGATGCGTTCGCGGGCGCGCTTTCGACGACGTTTCTTTTGCGTGCCGCGGGCTACTCGGCGACCGAAGTCGGAACGGTCAATAAGTTGTTGGGTTTGACGGCAACGATCGTAGGTGCGCTGACGGGTGGTGCTCTTATGGCGAAATTAGGTCTGTACCGATCGTTGATGTTTTTCGGTTTGCTGCAGGCACTTTCTAATCTTGGCTATTGGGTCATCTCTGTTGGACCGCACAATGTCTACTTGATGGCCGCTGGTGTGAGCCTTGATAACTTGTGTGGTGGCATGGGTACTGCTGCGTTTGTCGCACTGTTGATGGGGCTGTGTAACCGGGAGTTTTCTGCTACGCAGTTTGCCTTGTTGTCGGCGCTGTCTGCGGTGGGTCGTACTTACCTCGCAGGACCGCTGACTCCTCCGTTGGTGTTGTTTACTGGATGGCCTACTTTTTTCTTGATCACAGTGGCGATTGCTTTTCCTGGCTTGTTTTTGTTGTGGTGGCGTCGCCGCGATATCGAGCGTATCGATGCCGCGGGAGTATGATGCGTGGCATGCAGATGGGGATAGCTTTACTCTGTCACTGCGAGTGTAAAGTCATAATCGATGGTGAACGGTGCGTGATCAGAGAAACGTTCGTCTTTGTAAATGCGGGTTGAGCGCGCCAGCGAAGCAATCCCCGGCGTGGCGAGCTGGTAGTCTAGGCGCCAGCCTACGTTCTTGGCCCAGGCCTGCCCTCGATTGCTCCACCACGTGTATTGCTCGGGGCTCGGATCGAGGGTTCTAAAGACATCTACAAAGCCGATTTCTTCAAGGGTGTGCGTAACCCAGGCACGCTCCTGCGGGGTGAAACCAGAGTTTTTCTGATTTGATTTCCAGTTTTTGAGATCGATTTCTTTATGTGCGATGTTCCAGTCAGCGCAGATCACATACTCACGCTTCGTTTTTTTGTGGTCATCCATCAAGGCTTGCAACCAAGGGCCAAATTTAGCTAAGAAGCGAAACTTGGCCTCTTGGCGCTCTGGGCCACTCGAGCCTGAGGGGAGGTAGGCGCTGACAACAGTCAAGTTGGACCAGTCGGCACGAATGACGCGACCTTCTTGATCAAACTCTGGACAGTCAATCCCAGTGAGTACGCGCTCGGGCTGTTGTTTCAAATACAGACCGACACCGCTGTAGCCTTTCTTTTCAGCCGCGTAAAAATAACCGGTGAAGTCTAGAGGATGTTGGTAGTCATGCTGAATATCCGCCAGATGCGCTTTCAGTTCCTGAAGACAAAGAATGTCTGCCTGATGTGATTTCAGCCACTCCATTAGGCCTTTGTTGTAGGCGGAGCGGATGCCATTGAGGTTCAGTGAGGTGATACGCAGCAAGGCAGAACTCCTGGTCGGTGAGATAATGTGAGCGTTTAAAGTCGAGTCGTAACAGAAAGGAATACTATGTCGCTAGGTGCTGATCGTCGAGAGTTTGTACAGTTTGCCTTAAAAGAAGGCGTGCTGCGCTTTGGTAGTTTTGTGACAAAGTCAGGCCGTACGAGCCCCTATTTTTTTAACGCTGGGCTTTTCAATACTGGGGCGACTGTCGGCAAACTTGCGCAATTTTATGCGCAGGCACTGGTGGACGCCAAGTTGCCGTTTGATATGCTGTTTGGGCCTGCTTACAAGGGTATTCCCCTTGCAACAGCCACTTCGGTCGCCCTTTCATCGCATGCTGGGCTTGAAGGGCGCGATGTGCCGTTCGCCTACAACCGCAAAGAAGCCAAAGATCACGGTGAGGGCGGTGTGCTGGTGGGCGCTCCACTCAAGGGCAAAGTCGTCATCATTGATGATGTGATTACAGCAGGCACCTCGGTACGAGAGTCGGTTGATATCATTCGCGCGGCGGGTGCAGAGCCTTGTGCCGTGCTGATTGCGATGGACCGGATGGAGCGGGCGGGGCCAGATGGTGGGCTTTCGCCTCACTCAGCGGTGCAGGAAGTGCAGCAGCGCTATGGTTTACCTGTTGTTAGCATTGTTTCTCTCACTGATATCCTGGCGTTGCTTGAAGACAACGCCGAGTTCGCCGAACACCGCGAGGCGGTGTTGGCGTATCGCGCGCGTTACGGCATTTAACTATCTAGCTTTGCCTTCAGGAGGTCATTGACCTGCTGGGGGTTTGCTTTGCCTTTAGCGGCCTTCATAATCTGACCGACCAGTGAATTAAAGGCTTTTTGTTTGCCGGCACGGTACTCCGCCACAACCGCGGGGTGATCAGCAAGCACCGTATCTACCATCACAGAAATGGCGCCCGAATCACTAATTTGCGTGAGGCCTTTCGCCTGAATAATCGCATCGGGATCACCGCCAAGCTCGCCTGCCCACATTGCAGCAAACACATCGCGGGCAATTTTGTTTGAGATGGTGCCGTCAATGATACGGGCTAGAAGCGCTGAAAGCGAAGCGGCCGAAACCGGCGATTCGGTGATGTCTTTTTCTTCTCTGTTGAGCGTCGCAGAGACCTCACCCATGATCCAGTTGACGGCGAGTTTGGCTTGACCGGCTGGCAAAATCGCATTGACGCTTTCAAAATACACCGCGAGGTCACGGCTGATCGAAAGCTGGGCGGCATCCACGGGTGTCAGGCCAAACTCTGAGATAAACCGTGCACGCAAGGCTGTTGGAAGCTCTGGCATCGTCTGACGCACGGATTCAATCCAGTCTTGGGCAATGACAAGCGGTGGGAGATCAGGGTCGGGAAAATAGCGATAGTCATGCGCGTCTTCTTTGCTGCGCATGCTGCGTGTTTCGTCACGGTCTGAGTCATAGAGACGTGTTTCTTGAACAACGCGACCACCATCCTCAATCAGTTCGATTTGGCGCCGAACTTCGTATTGAATGGCGCGTTCAAGAAACTTGAAGGAGTTTACGTTTTTGATTTCACAGCGTGTGCCAAACTCTTGTTGGCCGACAGGGCGCACAGATACGTTTGCATCAATGCGGAAGGAGCCTTCTTGCATGTTGCCGTCGCAAATACCTAACCACATCACCAGGCTGTGTAGGGCTTTGGCATAGGCCACAGCTTCGGCGGCAGAGCGCATTTCTGGCTCCGACACGATCTCAAGAAGCGGGGTGCCTGCACGATTTAAATCAATGCCAGAGGAGGACTCACCATGCGGACCTACAAAGTCATCATGCATGGATTTGCCAGCATCTTCTTCGAGGTGCGCACGGGTCAGATTGACCGTTTTTTCTTGATCGCCTACAAAAAAACTAATTGAGCCGCCTTGTACAACGGGAATCTCAAATTGGCTGATTTGGTAATTTTTTGGTGAGTCGGGATAAAAGTAGTTCTTGCGGGCAAAAATGGATCGAGGTGCAATCGTCGCACCCACAGCTAAACCCAGACGAATCGCGCGTTCGACGGCCGCACGGTTCATAACCGGTAGCGAACCAGGTAGCGCCAAGTCGACTTCGTTGGCCTGTGTATTGGGCAAAGCGCCGTAGCGAGTGGAGCTACCTGAAAAAATTTTGGTTTGAGTCGAGAGCTGGGTGTGCGTTTCCAGTCCGATCACGATTTCCCATGCCATTATGCTTGCCCCGCAACGCGTTGATGCCAGTCCGTGACTTGCTGAAACTGATGGGCGACGGCCAACAGTCGCCCTTCGTCGAAATAGTTACCAATAATTTGTAAACCGATTGGCAAGGGTTTGCCGGAGTCGCCCGGACCAAAGCCGCAGGGGATCGACATCCCCGGCAGGCCCGCAAGATTGAGACCCAACGTGTAAATATCCGCCAGCCAATCGGCAGTCGGGTCATTTTGATTTTGTTTAATGGGTTGCGCGACCGTTGGCGTGACAGGGCCCATGATGACATCACAATGTTGTGTCAGTGCAGCCTGAAAATCATCCACAATCATGCGGCGCAATCGTTGCGCCTGCAAGTAGTACGCATCGTAGTAACCATGCGACAGGACATACGTGCCAATCAGAATGCGGCGTTTAACCTCTGAGCCAAAGCCTTCGGCGCGCGAGCGTGCAGTCATGTCTTCGAGGTCAGAGTAAGACTCGCTGCGATGCCCATAGCGCACCCCGTCGTAACGGGAAAGGTTGCTGGAGGCCTCCGCAGGCGCGATCACGTAATACGCGGGAATGGACAGCTCAGTGCGTGGCAAGGAAATGTCGACACGTTGAGCACCGAGCTTTTCAAATTGTTGAAGAGCGGCTTCGATGGCTTGAGCGACATCGTTTGACAGACCTTCTCCAAAGAACTCCTTAGGTACGCCTATGCGTAAGCCCTTGAGCGGCTGAGTCGCATGACTGCAAAAGTTTTTGTCGGCATTGTTGAACTCAGCACGGATGCGGCCGGGTGCGTTGGGGATGCCTTTGCAGTGTTCTGCGCTCGTGGAGTCTTTGTTATCAAAGCCGCTCATGACATCAAGCAGGTCAACGAGATCAAGCGCGCTACTGGCTAAGGGGCCGGCTTGATCGAGGCTTGAGCCATAGGCGATCATGCCGTAACGCGAGACGGTGCCGTAGGTGGGTTTGATGCCGCTGACGCCGCAGAGCGCCGCGGGCTGGCGAACAGAGCCACCGGTATCTGTGCCTGTGGCGGCAATGACGAGCTTGGCCGCCACGGCTGCCGCTGAGGCGCCAGATGAGCCCCCTGGCACAGCAGAGGTATCCCAAGGGTTGTGCGTGGGACCAAAAACGGAGTGCTTATTGCCGGAGCCCATCGCAAATTCGTCACAATTGAGTTTGCCAAGGGTGACGCAGCCTGCGGCGCGTAAATTGTGCACAACGGTGGCATCGAAAGGGCTCGTATATTGCTTGAGCATATTGCTGCCAGCAGTGCTGCGCCAGCCTTGAGTCACAAAGACATCCTTATGGGCGATAGGCAGGCCCGTCAATAGAGTACTACGACCAGTAGCCAATAGGTTGTCAGCTTCACGCGCCTGAGCAAGCGTGAGGTCTGCGTCGACGTGGACGAAAGCATTCAAGCTGGCATGCAGCTCAATTTGTCTTAGGCAGTCTTGCGCAAGTTCAGTGGCGCTGAGTTGGCGGTTTGAAAGTGCCTGATGGAGTGCGGCGATGTTTGGATACCGCTGGAGAACGTTTGACATGTTATTCAATGACCTTAGGAACCAGGAACAGACCTTTGGAGGCGCCCGGGGCGTTGGCCATCAAAGCATCGCGACGCTCTGTCGAGGACAGCTCGGTCACAATATCGTCTCTCAGTCGGAGATGAACGTCTGAAACGGATGCGAGGGGATGCGCCAAAGGCTCTACACCTTGGGTATCGACCGACTGGAGTGTTTCAATAATGCCAAGTATTTTATTGAGGTCCGTCTGCGCCTGAGTCAGTTGCTCAGGAGTGAGATGAAGCCTTGCCAGGCGGGCGATACGGGCGACTTCTAGGTCTGAGAGGGCCATAAGGCAGGTTTAATCCATTGAAAGTGTCAGCTCGTGTCTTTCCGAGCTTGACGAGAGTAAGTTTTGCCGTTGTGAGGGAATTATAAGTTATGATAGAGGGCTAATCGCCGCAGGTTGCGTGCGTCAATTTTCCCTATGGCTGGGCTCTCATGTTTGGATTCCTGCGTAGTTATTTTTCCAGTGATATGGCGATCGATCTCGGTACCGCCAACACCCTCATTTACGTCCGCGGCAAAGGAATCGTTCTAGACGAGCCCTCAGTTGTTGCGATTCGCCACGATGGCGGTCCCGGAGGTAAAAAAATCATCCAAGCCGTTGGTCGCGAAGCCAAGCAAATGCTCGGACGTGTTCCTGGCAACATCGAGGCGATTCGCCCGATGAAAGACGGCGTGATCGCCGACTTTACGGTGACTGAGCAAATGCTCAAGCAATTCATCCGTATGGTGCATCCACGCAATATGTTCGCGCCTAGCCCTAGGATTATTGTTTGCGTGCCCTGCGGTTCAACGCAGGTTGAGCGTCGTGCGATTCGTGAGTCGGCGTTGGGCGCGGGTGCCAGCCGCGTGTATTTGATCGAAGAACCCATGGCGGCTGCGATTGGTGCCGGTCTAAATGTATCGGATCCGAGTGGCTCAATGGTGGTTGATATTGGCGGTGGCACGACTGAGGTTGCCGTGATCTCCCTAGGTGGCATGGTCTACAAAGGTTCTGTCCGGGTTGGCGGCGATAAATTCGACGAGGCAATCGTCAACTACATCCGTCGCAATTATGGGATGTTGATTGGCGAGCCCACAGCCGAGCTCATTAAAAAAGAAATTGGTTCAGCTTTTCCAGGCTCTGAAGTCCGTGAGATCGAAGTCAAAGGCCGCAATTTGGCCGAGGGCGTGCCTCGCAGCTTCACAGTCTCGTCTAACGAGATTTTGGAATCACTGACCGATCCTCTTAATCAAATTGTGTCCGCTGTCAAAATCGCGCTCGAAAACACTCCGCCTGAGCTAGGTTCAGACATCACGGATAAGGGCATTGCGTTGACGGGTGGAGGCGCCTTGTTGCGAGACCTTGATCGTTTGCTTCAAGAAGAAACTGGCTTGCCCGTGATCGTTGCAGATGATCCTTTGACCTGCGTTGTCCGCGGCTGCGGCGATGCGCTCGAGCACCTTGAGAAATTAGGCGCAATATTCATTAACGACTAGTCAGCCTGGCCTTTTGGGGTGCGGGTGACTTTGTACTGAGCTCTGATGCAACGACACGTCACCCTACGTCTTTTTCGGCGAGGAACCGCCGCCGAAGTCACCCTGACCTTACTGGTATTGCTCGCGATCGTCTTGTTGTTTACGGATGCGACATGGAGCAAAACAAATCCTGTTCGTCAGGCAATCGCCACAGCACTGTATCCCTTTCAACGCGTCGTGCTTTTTCCACGTGACATGCTCACGATGGCCAATGAGTGGGCCAACGCGGCAGCACTGATTAAGTCTGAAAACGAAGCCTTGCAGCGGCAACGCATCACTTTGGCTCAGGTCTCAACGAATGCGGCGCTCCTTTCAGCGGAGAACACACAACTACGTCGACTGTTAGGTGTTTTGGAGACTGCTGTCGACCGCCCGACCGTCGTCGTCGAGGTCCTTTATGAACCGGTCAACGCCTTCACAAGACGTATTGTGTTTAACAAAGGTAGCCGAGCGGGTATCGCTCAGGGCATGCCGGTCATCGATGAAAGTGGTGTGGTCGGTCAAATCACCCGTGTCACACCAATGTCCTCTGAAGCAGCGATGTTGACCGATGAGATTGTGTCGATCCCCGTTCAGGTGCTTCGCAACGGTCTACGGCTTATCGCTTTTGGGTCAAACTCTCCCGGAAAGGTCGAGGTGCGTTACTTTTCTTCGGATGCGGATATTCGAGAGGGTGATCAATTGGTAACGAGTGGTGTGGGGGGCGTCTTTCCCGCAGGGCTGGCGGTGGGACGGATCGACCACGTTGAACGTAATCCTGCCTCAGGTTTTGCTCGTGCGGAAGCTCAGCCCACCTCTCATCCGGAACGCCACAGACATTTTTTGGTCTTACAAGTACCTGTTGGGGATGGCTTAACGTCCTTGCCTTCAGCCGCTACCATTTCTTCGACGGGGCGTGTGGGTGCGACAGACAAAACCAAGTAATTACGAGGTCATGAAACCACGTTCAAAAAGACCACCCATGCCGATGGCTCACGCCGTTGGTCCTGAGTCTGTCGAGACAATTTCTGGGGTTGGGTATGTGTGGGCCACCATGCTGCTCGTTTGGGTGTTGTCCTTGCTGCCTTGGCGCGTCTGGCATTCTGCGCCAGAGTTACTTTTGCTGGTGATTACTTTTTGGTCCTTGCACGACTCTCGTCGTGTCGGAATGGTGGTGGCGTTTTTATTTGGCTTGACGCTCGACGTGCACGATGTGGGGCCACTGGGATTGCAGGCGCTGATGTTCGTTTTGACCGTTTATGGAGCGCAAGCCATGCAGCGTCGCGTGTTGCGCTTTGACTTGATCCAGCAAAGTATTCATTTATTGCCTGTTTTTGTGGGCGCGAAGCTTGTGATAGTTTTAATCGGCGCATTTTTGGTGAGTGCATGGCCCGGATGGTCTTGGTTATTTAGCGCTCTTTTGACCGCGGCATGCTGGCCGTTGGTGAGTTGGTTGCTTTTGTTGCCTCAGCATCGTTTGGATGATGCTGAAGGTGGCTCTACGTGAGCCTGATAAACAATGTTTGACTTCAAGCAAACAGATCAACAGCAAAAAAAACGCTTCCTGCTCAGAGCTGGTGTGGCGGGTATTTTTGCGGTGATATGTTTTGGTTTGCTTGGTTGGCGCTTTTGGGTGCTACAGGTTGAGCGACATGAAAGTCTCGCCGCGCGTGCGGAAAATAATCGCATTGCTGTGTTGCCCATTCCTCCTCGACGCGGCGATATCTTTGATCGCAACGGCGAAGTGCTTGCCCGCAACTACTTGAGTTATACACTCGAAGTCGTGCCGGGCCGTGCCGGCAATGTCGATGAGATGTTGAATCGTTTGACTCCCGTTGTCTATGTCAGTAGCGCGGACCAGCGTCGTTTCAAGCGTCGTGTCAACGAGTCGGGTCGTTATGCCAGTATTGTTTTGCGCAATAACCTCAACCAGACCGAAGCCGCGTGGTTTTCAGCCCATTCCTTGCGTTTTCCGGGCGTGGACCTTCGCGCACGCTGGGTCCGCGAATACCCGCAAGGCAAAGCGGCGGGACATGTGGTGGGCTATGTCGGTCGAATCTCAGAGGCAGATGTGACGTCGCTCGAGGAGAAAGGGGAGATCGGTAATTATCGTGGCACCGATATTATTGGAAAAAAGGGGATTGAAAAAACGTATGAGACGGTTTTGCATGGCAAAACAGGCTTCGAGGAAGTCGAGGTCACTGCCCGTGGCAAACCTGTGCGTCGGCTCCGTAAGGTAGACCCTATTCCAGGTTCAAACCTTGTCTTGTCGCTTGATATGAATCTGCAGCGCATCGCTGAGGCTGCTTTCAAGGATCAGAGGGGAGCGTTGGTTGCGATCGAGCCGTCGACGGGAGATGTCTTGGCTTTTGTTTCCCAGCCTTCTTACGATCCAAACCTGTTTATCGATGGCATCGATGTTGAAAGCTGGCGACGGCTTAATGAGTCTCTGGATCATCCCTTGATTAATCGACCGGTTTACGGAACATACCCAATCGGGTCGACCTACAAACCCTTTGTGGCTTTGGCGGCACTTGAGCTGAACAAGCGTCGCGCTTCTGATCGTATTAACGATCCAGGTTTTTTTGAGTTTGGTGGTCAGCGTTTTCGCAACTCGGGTTCGACTTATTTCGGCTCAATCGACATGCATCAGGCTCTGGTGGTGTCTTCCGATACTTATTTTTATTCTTTGGCTCCTGAAATTGGTGTCAATGCCTTGCATGATTTTATGAAGCCCTTTGGGTTTGGTCAGATCACGGGCATTGATATCGAAGGTGAGCGCAAAGGTGTTTTACCCTCGACAGAGTGGAAACGTTTGGCTTATAAAAAGCGTGAACAGCAACGCTGGTATGCAGGTGAAACAATTTCTGTGGCTGTGGGTCAGGGTTACAACTCTTTCACTTTGATGCAACTGGCTCAGGCGACTGCGGTGCTGGCAAATGATGGCACTTATATGCGGCCGCACTTGGTGCGTGCGATCAAAAATCCAACATCGGGTGAGGAGCGTCTGACTGTGGCCGAAGCCTCGCATCGGATTCCACTCAAAACTGAACATCTTCAGACGGTTAAACGTGCGCTTGCCGATGTGACGGTATCGGGCACCGCACGCCAAGCTTTTGCGGGCGCGCCATATCAAACAGCAGGGAAGACGGGGACTGCCCAAGTTTATAGTTTGAAAGGTGGCAAATATCAAAGTAGTGCGATTGATGAACGATTGCGTGACCATGCTTTGTTTATGGCATTTGCACCAGTCAAAGATCCCAAAATCGCGATCGCGGTCTTGGTTGAAAACGCAGGCTGGGGGGGGAGTGTTGCTGCACCGATTGCACGCAAGGTCTTCGACGAGTGGTTGTTGCGACAACCCAAGGCTGGAATCCTAGCGCGATGAAAGTCTTTTTTAAATTCCTCTTGCGCGTCGTCACGGCTTTTGATTGGCCGCTCATGATTGTGTTGTTGCTGTTGGGGGCGACGGGTCTTTTGGTCATGCATTCAGCCGTGGGCGGCACGGATTGGCGTTATGCGGATCATTTGCGCAATCTTTTGATCGGACTGGGTGTCATGTGGGTGGTGGCAATGGTGCCATTCCAATATATTTTGAAACTCGCCGTCCCTTTTTATATCGTGGGTGTAGTGTTGCTTTTTGGGGTCGAGTTTTTTGGCTCAACGAGCAAAGGAGCCACCCGTTGGTTGAATCTTGGCTTTATCCGTATACAACCCTCTGAAATGCTCAAAATCGCAGTGCCTTTGATGCTAGCTTGGTACTTTCACAAGCGCGAAAGCTCTTTGCGGTTTTATGATTTTTTCGCGGCAGGGGCCTTGTTATTCGTGCCCTTTGTGTTGATTGTGAAACAGCCCGATCTTGGCACGGCTTTGTTGGTTTTTGGTGCTGGATTTTGCGTCATTTATTTCGCTGGACTGTCATTCAAACTGCTCGCTCCGATCGTGATCGCGATTCTTGTCGGGATTGGCGGCATCCTCGTATATCAGGATGATTTGTGCAAGGAAGAAACAGATTGGGTGGTGTTGCACAGCTATCAAAAAAATCGTGTGTGTACTTTGTTAGATCCAACCAATGATCCGTTGGGCAAGGGCTTTCATACCATCCAGTCGACGATCGCCGTTGGATCTGGAGGTGTGTATGGCAAGGGCTATATGAGTGGCACTCAAACGCATCTAGATTTTATTCCTGAGCGCACGACAGACTTTATTTTCGCAGTGTTCGCCGAAGAGTTTGGTTTGTATGGTGGTGTGACGTTGCTTGTTTTGTATTTATTGTTGATCTTCCGAGGCCTGACGATTGCAATCGGTGCACCAACGCATGCAAGCCGATTATTGGCGGGGGCGCTCTCGATGGTTTTGTTCGTTTATGTTTTTGTCAATATCGGAATGGTCACAGGTGTGCTGCCAGTCGTTGGGGTGCCGCTGCCAATGCTAAGCTATGGTGGAACCGCGCTCGTGACGATTGGAATAGCATGCGGAATACTCATGAGTATTCGTCACTATTCACCACATGCTGAGTCTTAAGGCTGCACTCGATTTCATCTCAGCGTAAAAGATGATCGGCCTGCAAGCCTTCAAGGAGTTTACGAACCGGGGCGGGTAACCCAAGTGTACGTAGATTTTTATAGTTGACCCAACGACGTATGATCTCGCCAGAGGGAGGCTGTTCTGGTTGTGGTGTCAAGTTGGAAACATGCACAAGAATCGGCGTAATAGTGAGTCGGTAATGCGTAAAGACATGCAGAAAAGGCGTCAGTGTTTGGAGTTGTTTAGGCGCAAGACCTAAGCGTTCGCAAGCGTGTTGTGCATGGTGACTCGATTCGCACTCAGGCAGACTCCACAAGCCTCCCCATATGCCTTGGGTGGGTCTTTGTTCGAGCAACACATGCTCGGCATGACAAGCGACCAACATCCCCGTACTTCGCTCAGGCAAGACTTTACGTTTGCGTGGCCAAGGGAGTTCTTCGGTTCGGCCTGTCTGACGCGCTTGGCAGCTCTTTGCGATAGGACAGTCCGTGCAACGAGGTCGGCTGCGCGTGCAGACCGTCGCACCGAGATCCATTTGGCCCTGCGTGTAGCGAGCCATCGCCTGAGGGTCGTCGGAGCACGTTTTCGCAGAGGGAAGCACCTCGCGTGCCCGTTGCCATAGCACAAGCTCTGTGGCCCGTTGTGTCGGATCGCCCTCGATCGCAAAATACCGAGCAAAGACTCTTTTTACATTGCCATCCATTATTGCCGCACGTTCACCATAGCAAAATGCTGCGATGGCGGCTGCCGTTGATGGGCCAATCCCTGGCAGTGTTGCGAGTCCCTCTGCATTTCCCGGAAAGACGCCATGCCATTGCGACATGATGCGCTGTGCGCAGGCATGCAGATTGCGGGCGCGAGCGTAATAGCCAAGACCCGCCCATTGGGCCATCACGGCTTCTGACGAAGCGTTTGCAAGTGCAGCGACGTTTGGAAAATGACGTAAAAAACGTTGGTAGTACTCAAGGACCGCACTGACTTGCGTCTGTTGCAGCATGATTTCCGAGAGCCAAACACGATAGGGATCTTGCGTGTTTTGCCAAGGCAGATCATGACGTCCGTGGACACGTTGCCACCCGATAATCCGATCGGAAAGTTTCATCGCGGCACAGTGACTTGTCAGAAGCGCGTGTTGCGTTGCACGGACCATCTCGCCGAGAGGGCGCCTAAGGCGGCAACAATCAGAACACTGACGGCGAGGATAGAAGGGGCAGGCAACGACAGCGCAAACTCAGCATCGTAAGTACGGGCAAGAGCCGCGAGTGCATCATTGAGAGGCGCGAGCGTTAAGCGCGCGACGCCGAAACTAATCAGCGTCGCGAGCGAACAGGTGAGTGCACCGAGATATAAAAAAGGACGCCGAACAAAGGACTCCGTTGCGCCTACTAGGCGGGCCACGCCGATCTCCTCGCGCTGCGAGAGGGCTTGCATACGCACGGTATTAAAGACCGTAGCAAGCACAACCAACATCACGCTGAGGGCTAGTAACAATAGACCAATCCGACCAAAGCTCAAGAGAGCTTCGAGACGTTGTACCCAGGCGCTATCAAGTTGCACAAGATCAATGCCTTGCCATGTTCGCCAACTTGCGGCCATTTGATCGGCACGTTTGGCTAGGTCGTCACCAGGGGCGAGTTCGACTACGATGGCATCGGGCAAGGGATTGACGGGGAGTACCTTAAGGGCTTGTTCCCAAGCTGGGTTTGCCCGTAATTCCTCGAGAGCGCGTTGTTTTGGAATGACTCGAACCTTGACGATCTGTCCAGCGTGTTCCTCTCGGATACGGGTTGCGAGCTTATCCGCGACCCCGTGAGCCGCATCGGTTTTTAGAAAAAGCGTGAGCTCTGGGGTGAGTGAAACTTGGCGAGCGACAGGCTCGATCGAAATGAGGAGCGAGGCGCCTAGCAGGGGTAGTGTCAACGCCAGTGCGATGACTAATAGATTAGTAAGCGAAGAGATGGGTTGCGCCCAAAGTCTTCTGAGCGTGACCACTAAAGCATAGCGATGAAGTCTGAGGAGGCTTTTCATCGCGCAGCGCCTCCAAGGTGTGGTTCGTGATAGCCGGACTCGGGCGTTTGAGTCGTCGCAGTGGCAGGTCGTCGAGAGGCGGAGTCGGCAAATTTTCCGGGTTCAATTTTGAAGGCCCGTGTCGCGTATTCTGCCATTAGCGCATCATCATGCGAAGCAATGACTGTCGTGACTCCGACGCGATTGAAGTCTTTGAAGACAGACATGATTCGGCGTGCTGACTCGCGATCAAGGCTGGCCGTGGGTTCGTCAGCGATGAGGATGGCGGGACGATTAACGATTGCGCGAGCAATAGCGAGTCGTTGCTGCTCACCCCCAGAGAGTTCGATGGGGGGGGTATTTTCCTTGGTGCTCAAGCCCACTTTGTCTAATGCTGCTCTGGCGCGAGCTCGGGCAACATCAGAGGCCAGTCCTGTGACGGTCAACGGGAGCAAAACGTTATCAATGGCACTGCGATCGAAAAGAAGGTGGGTATCTTGCAAAATGACGCCCACCGATCGTCTCAGGTAGGGGCGGGCACGGGCAGAAAGTTGTTCGAGTCGGTGCCCGTTGACTTGGATCGATCCTCGACTTGGGGCTTCGAGGCCCCCAATGAGTTTAAGTAAAGTAGACTTGCCAGCCCCGGAGGGACCTGCGACATACACAAACTCTCCGGCGGCGACACGGAAAGAAATATCGGCGAGGATGTTGCGTCCTTGGCCGTAAGATTTGAATACATGCTGAAATTCGATCATGACATCACTTAGGTTATTCCCTAATGATAACCCTGCTCTAGCCTGTTTTTATAAGCATATGAGACAAGAATTATTGACGGCGAGGGATTTCCCCCATACATTGCAACTGTGTGTGCGGCTAACATGGTGCCTTGCACAATTAGACCTGCGGTGAGCCCGATAGGCTGCCGTATCCCTTAGTATTTCGGAGAACGAGTGATGAAATTCTTAAAATTAGCAGCAGTCGGCGCAGCGTTGCTTGCGGCCACCACCGTCGCACAGGCAGGTCCTACTTTCGATAATGTCAAAAAGAAAGGCTTTGTTCAATGCGGTACCAATACAGGTCTAGCCGGTTTCTCAGCACCTGACAGCAAAGGTGTTTGGTCAGGTTTGGATATCGACCTTTGCCGTGCATTCGCAGCCGTGATGTTCGGTGATGCGTCCAAAGTCAAGTTCACCCCCCTGACTGCACAGCAACGTTTCACCGCCTTGCAGTCCGGTGAAATCGATGTGTTGACCCGTAACACGACACAGACAATGACCCGCGATACTTCGCTGGGTCTGATCGGTGCCGGCGTGAATTTTTACGACAGCCAAGGCATCATGGTTCGTAAAGATTTAAACATCAAGAGCGCCAAAGAACTCAACGGTGCCACAGTATGTGTTCAGCCTGGTACAACCACTGAATTGAACTTGGCTGATTGGTTCCGCGCCAACAAACTGACCTTCAAGCCTGTGGTCATCGAAAAGGTTGACGAAGTTGTTCGTGCGTATGACTCTGGACGTTGCGATGCCTATACGACAGACAAGTCTGGTTTGGCCTCTTCCCGCACAACCTTGAAGAATCCTGCCGCAAACGTGATCTTGCCTGAGGATTTCTCCAAAGAACCTTTGGGCCCATTGGTGCGCCAAGGTGACGAGCAGTGGTTGAACGTTGTTCGTTGGACGCTTTATGCCATGCTCGAAGCCGAAGAATATGGCATCACACAAAAGAACGTCGAAGAAATGCTCAAGAGCACCAATCCTAACGTTCAACGTATTTTGGGCGTGACGCCTGGAATGGGGAAAAACCTGGGTGTATCCGATAAGTGGGCTTACGAAATCATCAAACAAGTTGGTAATTACGGCGAGAGTTTTGCTCGAAACGTCGGTCAAAGCACACCGCTACGACTTGAGCGTGGCCTGAATGCGCAGTGGACCAAGGGCGGTCTGATGTACGCCTGGCCCATCCGCTAATCTCTCTTGATACATAGGGGCGACCGCTTTGCGGTCGCCCTAAGTTATGACGAAGCCTAAAGAATCAAACGTAGCACCCCCTACTCGAAGACGTTTGTCTTGGAATGATCCAGGCATACGCTCGATTTTTTACCAAGTCCTTGCATTGCTCGCCGTCGGCGGTGTCGTATGGTTTTTGGTTCACAATACCCTCAGCAACCTGTCAGCGCGTAACATTTCGACAGGTTTCGATTTTCTCAGCAGAGAAGCAGGTTTTGCGATTGGTGAAACGCCGATCGCCTACAGTCCCGCGAGCACCTATGGTCGGGCGATCACGGTTGGCTTGCTCAATACTTTACGCGTTGCCCTCATCGGCATCGTGCTGGCCACGCTCTTGGGAACAGTGATTGGTATCGCCAGACTGTCGAGTAATTGGCTGATCCGCAAGATCTCAAGCATTTACGTCGAAGTCATGCGTAATGTACCCTTGTTGCTCCAATTGTTTTTCTGGTACGCCATTATTTCGGAAACGCTTCCGGGTCCTCGCCAGGCGATGCATCCATTGCCTGGCGTGTTTGTGTCGAATCGGGGCATGCAGATGCCTTCGGTTCATGGCGATGGTCTGCTGTGGCTGTTGGTGGGCGTTCTGGTTGCGATCATCCTGATGATTGTCATGGCGAAGTGGGCGCGGAAAAATCAGGAAAAAACGGGTCAAATTTTCCCCATCGTGAGATGGTCGCTTGGTTTGTTATTCGTAGTCCCAGCATTGGTGTGGTTTGTGAGTGGCACTACCATGACCCTCGATGTGCCTGAGCTCAAAGGCTTCAACTTTGTTGGCGGGATGACGCTCTCTCCCGAGTTTGCCGCGTTACTGATTGGTTTGGTCATTTACACTGCGGCCTTTATCGCCGAAGTGGTGCGCTCAGGTATTCAAGCGGTCAATCGCGGACAGTGGGAAGCTGCTGAGGCGCTTGGTCTCAAGCGCGGACAGATTTTGCGTTTGATTGTTCTGCCTCAGGCCTTGCGAGTCATTATTCCCCCGATGACGAGTCAGTATCTGAACATCACAAAGAACAGTTCGCTTGCGGTGGCGATTGGCTATCCCGATATCGTGTCTGTGATCAATACAACCCTCAATCAAACTGGACAGGCGATTGAGGGCATCATGATGATCATGGCGGCTTATTTGACGGTGAGCTTGTCAATCTCGGTATTCATGAACTGGTACAACAAACGCATTGCATTGGTGGAGCGTTGAGATGAGCACGCCTACCCCCTTGGTTTCACCTGAAAAAGCGCCCTCAAGTAGTGTGGGTGTATTCGCATGGATGCGGTCGCAGCTTTTTTCATCACCTATTAATAGTTTGCTGACTATTCTTTCCGTCTGGCTATTGCTCGCTACAGTGCCCGCGATGGTGGATTGGTTTTTGATCAGTGCGAATACCACTGCCTCGACAGGCGATGAGTGTCGCAAGTCGACGGGCGCATGTTGGGCGATGATTGCTGAAAAACATCGCCTGATTTTGTTTGGTCTCTTCCCTTACGACGAGCAATGGCGACCGATGATCGTGACCGGCATCCTGGTCAGTTCGATCATACTGAGCGGCTGGAGAAAGCTCTGGAATATCTGGTTGCTCGTCGTTTGGACGGTATCTCTGACTGCTGTGGCGATATTGATGTGGGGAGGAATGTTCGGCCTGACCTATGTAGAAAATACGCAGTGGGGCGGTCTGCCACTGACGCTCATATTGTCTACGTTTGGTATCGCTCTGGCGTTCCCTTTGGGCATTGTCTTGGCCTTGGGACGTCGCTCCAATATGCCGGCCATCAAGTCGATTTGTATTGTGTATATCGAGCTCATCCGTGGTGTGCCACTCATCAGTCTGTTGTTTATGTCAGCCGTGATGTTGCCCTTGTTTCTGCCCGAGGGAATGAGCATCGACAAGTTGCTGCGCGCGCAGATTGCCATCATTTTGTTTGCGGCGGCCTATATGGCCGAAACAATTCGTGGAGGATTGCAAGCGATCCCCAAAGGTCAGTTCGAAGGAGCCGATTCGCTGGGCTTGAGCTATTGGCAACAGATGAGGCTCATCATTTTGCCCCAAGCGCTCAAGATTGTCATTCCGCCTCTGGTCGGTTTATTCATCGCTCTTTTCAAAGACACTTCGCTGGTGGTCATCATCGGTATCTTTGATTTGACGCAGGCTGCGAAGGCTGCTCTCACAGATTCAGCTTGGAGTGGCTTTAGTGTTGAGGTTTACGTCTTTATTTCCGCCATTTATTTCGTTTTTTGTTACTCGATGTCCAAATACAGTCAGTCTCTCGAAAAGCGACTGGCAACCGGTCATGAGCGTTAGGAGCTGCGCGCCAATCTCTGAGCGCGCCCGATTTCTGGAGAACATGTATGGCTGATGCCATCATCCGCATGAAAGATGTCAACAAGTGGTACGGTAAGTTCCATGTGTTGCGCGATATCAATCTGGAAGTTGCTCAGGGCGAGCGCATTGTTGTGTGCGGCCCGTCCGGTTCCGGAAAGTCGACGTTGATTCGTTGTATCAATCGTCTAGAAGAGCATCAAAAAGGTCAGATCGTCGTTGACGGTACTGAAATCACGAATGATTTGAGAGATGTAGAAGTCATTCGCCGCGAAGTGGGGATGGTGTTTCAGCACTTCAACCTGTTTCCGCACTTGACCGTTTTGGAGAATCTCACAATCGGTCCGATCTGGGTTCTTAAAACGCCCAAGGCCGAAGCCGAGGCTCGTGCCATGAAATACTTGGAACGTGTCCGGATCAGCGAGCAAGCATTGAAGTTTCCTGGGCAGTTGTCCGGTGGGCAACAGCAACGTGTCGCAATCGCCCGTTCTCTATGCATGGATCCAAAAATCATGTTGTTCGATGAGCCGACCTCGGCGCTTGATCCCGAAATGGTCAAAGAAGTGCTGGACGTGATGATCGGACTGGCCGAAGAGTCAGGTATGACGATGATTTGCGTGACGCACGAGATGGGTTTTGCGCGTAAAGTCGCCGATCGCGTGATCTTTATGGATCAAGGCGAGATCATCGAAGAAAACAAGCCAGAAGCCTTTTTTGATCATCCTCAAAATGAGCGTACCAAGCTTTTTTTGAGCCAAATTCTCCACTAATTGGAACAATGATGAAAACTTTGCACCACCTTAAACTTCGCAGAATCTTGTTATTGGCGCTTGGACTGAGCAGTGTGTCGTTTGGTCCGATGGCGCTCGCGCAAGGTGCTAGCGATTGGCCTACCAAGCCTATTCGTTTTGTCGTGCCTTATCCACCTGGCGGTCCGCTTGATACGATTGCGCGGGTGTTGGCCGAGCAGGTTAAGCCTGCCCTTGGTCAAGCTGTCATCGTTGAAAACCGTCCTGGTGCCGGTGGCAATATTGGTGCCGATCTGATCGCCAAGGCGCAGCCCGATGGGTACTCGCTTGTCATGGGTGCGGTCGCGACCCACGCCATCAATCCCTCCCTCTATAGCAAGATCCCTTACGATGCTGTTCGTCATTTCGCGCCCGTCGCGCTTGTGGCTTCTGTGCCCAATGTGCTGATCGTGAATAAAGAGTTCGCTGACAAAAATGGCATCCGTACGATGCAGGATTTAGTCAAGTTTGCGCTGGCGAATCCGGGCAAACTGAATTACGCTTCGGGTGGTTCGGGCAGCGCGGGTCACCTCGCAGGCGAGTTGTTATCGGCTCGGACAAAGCTCAAGGCCGTCCATATTCCCTATCAGGGTGCGGCTCCGGCAAAGCTTGCTTTACTTTCCGGACAGTCAGACTTCATGTTTGATAATCTTGCCTCTGCGGTGGGTCTGATTAAGGAAGGTAAAGTACTTGCCTTGGCGGTGACGACTGACAAGCGTTCAGACATATTGCCTGAGGTACCAACGGTGCAAGAAACGGGTATCAAGCCTTTTGATATCGGGACGTGGTTTGGTGTCTTTACGACTGCGGGTACACCTTCTGCCGTGGTAGCCAAGTTGCACCAAGCCTACTCTGCGGCCTTGGTCGATCCTGCGATACAGGCTCGACTCAAACAGATGGGTTCGAATGCCTCAAGCTTGACGCCCGCTCAGTTTGCCGAGATGGTGGTTCAAGAGGGTAAAAAGTATCAGGAGCTGGTGAAGCTTTCCGGTGCCAAGGTCGATTAATGTTGTCGCAGTGACTCGCCAGCATTGGGTGCAAGACGCCAAAACGCAAGGCTCGCGAGTGCGCACAGCGTGCCGATCACAATAAAACCGACCATCACGTCAGTGGCGATCAAGGTGTCGCTGCCTCGCCAAGCCATGCTGAGATTCAGTGCTTCGGCGGCAACACCGACACCTAAGCTAATCCCTAATTGCTGCGCCATGGCGGCAAAGCTGCTAGCCCGGCTCATGCCTGCATGCGCAATATCGGCATAGGCAAGCGTATTGACGGCGGTGAACTGCAAGGAGCGGAAAAACCCGCCTACCAATAAGATGCCTAGCATGATGATGCCTGGCATTTCTGGAGTGAAACTCGCGCAGGCGGCTAGGCTCACCCCGGTCAAGATCGCATTGATGGTCAGCACATGCCGATAACCCCAGCGGTTGAGAATGCGTGGGGCCGCCATTTTCATGAGGAGCGAGCCGATCGCGCCCACAAAGGTAATGAGACCAGCCGCGAGCGCGCTCATGCCAAAGCCTATCTGTAGTAGCAGCGCGAGTAGGTAAGGGGTGGCACCGACTGCAAAACGACATAAATTTCCAGCGAGAACCGCTACCCGAAAAGTCGGGATACGCAGCAATTTCAAGTCAAGAATTGGGTTGGGATGTCGGCGTGCGTGCAAAACATATAAAGCACCTGTGATCAGTCCTGTCCCGATGATGGCCAAGGAGATCCACCCAGAGGGGCCGCCATGGCCGAGTGACTCAAAACCGCTGACGAGGGCCGCCATGCAAATGGCGCTGAGTAAAAATCCAATCACATCGAGTCGGGGCGGCTCGGCATCGGCCGGCAGCTCTTTCACATAATGAATGATGAGCCAAATCCCAAGTAAGCCAATCGGTATATTGATCAGAAAAATCCATTGCCAAGAGGCATAGGTGACCAATAGTCCTCCTAGGGGTGGGCCAGCCATAGGTCCAATCAAGGCTGGCATCGATAAAAAGGCCATCGCTTTTAGTAAGTTATGCTTAGGAATGGTTCTAAGCAATATGATTCGGCCGACCGGAACCATCATCGCGCCGCCCAGGCCTTGAACGACACGCGACATCACAAGCTGCGTCAGAGAGTTTGAGAGCGCGCAGGTCAGCGAACTAAGGGTAAAGAGGGCAATGGCAGCAATAAACACCCTACGCGCGCCGAAGCGGTCTGCAGCCCAACCACTAACGGGTACGAACATTGCAACTGCAATCAGGTAAGACGTAATCGTGATGTTCATACTGATCGGATCAGAGTCCAGATCGCGTGCCATGGCAGGCAGTGCCGTGATCACGACCGTTGAGTCCAGCATCTGCATCAGGAGCGCGCAACCAACAATAAAGGGCAAGATGCGCTGGGCGGGGGTGGGTGCTTCGTGGGGGTGGCTAGACATTGGCGGCTCTACAGTACACTAGCAAGCAGTCTAACCTTTTGTTGACGAGTTATGGCAGACCAATACACCTCAGAAATTACACAGTTCCTGCAGAAATACAAGTCGGAGCATCCTGATGTCGAGCAACGGCAACGCGATGGTCGTGCCCGTCTCTGGGATCGTCCACAAGACCCTGAGTTAAACGAAGCATTCAAGCAGGCGCGTGTCCGCCAAAACCCCTACGTCTATCAGAACGACTAAAACTCGATGGTGCCAAATCAAGTTTCAGGCGAAAGCCTGAGTGCGCTCGTTGATCCCTCGATAGACACCACCCCGGATGTCATTGATGCGGTTGCGCTTGCGCGACTGTATGGCGAGCCTTTGTTCTCGTTGCCTAATGATTTATATATTCCGCCAGATGCGCTTGAAGTCTTTCTAGAGACGTTTCAAGGGCCTTTGGATTTATTGCTCTACCTCATTCGCAAACAGAACTTTAATGTTCTGGATATTCCGATGGCCGAAGTGACGCGACAATATTTGTCGTACGTCGACCAGATACGAATGCACAATCTCGAGCTTGCCGCCGAATATCTCTTGATGGCTGCGATGCTCATCGAGATCAAGGCGCGCATGCTGTTACCGATCAAAAAAACAGACTCTGGTGAAGAGTCTGAGGATCCGCGCGCAGAACTCGTCAGACGTCTGCTTGAGTACGAGCAAATGAAACTCGCAGCCCAAAAGCTGGATACCTTGCCACAATTGGGACGTGATTTTCAGCGCTCACAGGCTTTTGCGGATTTGCGTATCGAGCGCGCATTGCCCGAAGTGAGTGTCGATGATTTGCGTCAGGCCTGGATCGATATCATTAAGCGCGCCAAACTGAACGCCCACCATCACATTACACGTGAGCAATTATCGGTGCGTGATCATATGACGCATATTTTGAGGCGCTTGTCCGATGTGCGATTCATCGAATTTGGCGAGCTCTTTATGGAACGTATTTCAGAGGGGGCGGCTGTCGCTGTCGTGGTGGTGCACTTTCTCGCATTGCTCGAACTTTCTCGTGAATCTTTGCTCGAAATCACACAGGCCGAGCCCTATGCGCCTATCTATGTGCGACTGGCTTACACCAGTGCTGCGGTTTGACCGCTTGTCATACCGCGTCCGGAGAATGTATTGAAGGTTGTACATACGATTGAAGAGTTGCGTGACCAACTGCGAGGCCAGTTGCGCGTTTCTTTTGTGCCTACCATGGGGAATCTGCATGAGGGCCATTTGGCGCTCATGAAACTCGCCAGGCAGCATGGTGACCCTGTTGTCGCGAGTATTTTTGTCAATCGCTTACAGTTTGGTCCCAATGAGGATTTTGAACGTTACCCTCGAACTTTACAGGACGACATTGCCAAGCTAGAGCGCGATCGGAATGTCTATGTTTTATTCGCGCCGGATGAGCGCGAGCTCTATCCTGAGCCGCAGAGCTATCGCGTGCAGCCTCCCCAAGAGTTGGGCGATATCCTCGAAGGCGAATGTCGTCCTGGTTTCTTTGGTGGTGTGAGTACCGTAGTACTCAAACTTTTCTCCTGTGTTCAACCTCGCGTGGCAGTCTTTGGAAAAAAGGACTATCAACAATTGATGGTGATACGCAATATGTGTAGACAGTTTCAGTTGCCCGTTGAGATCATGGCGCATGAGACTGTCCGCGCGGACGATGGCTTGGCGCTTTCGTCACGCAATGTCTATTTGCAAGACGCCGAGCGCAAAGAAGCGCCACAATTATTTGCACTATTGCAGTCCATGCAAAGCAAACTCCGAGCAGGTATGCATGATGTCGAGCAACTCGCCGCGGAGGTCACTGCGGTCCTCGCCAAACGTGGTTGGGAGGTTGATTACATCGCCGTTCGTCGCCAGCGTGATTTACACAAGCCTACGATTGATCAAGTCGCTGCTGACGAGCCTCTGGTTGCCTTGGCAGCCGCCAAGCTGGGTGCTACGCGCCTGATCGATAACCTCGAGCTTTAACAATACGTATATAAGCCGTGATGGTTGTGATGGTGTCAATAGGTACCTAGGGTAAATCCGCCTGTCAGATTTGACAGCTTACCTTTGAGTCCCTGCTCTGCCAGACTTTGCCTCGTGTTGATACGGAGGCAAGATGAAATATCCTGACGATAACCGTGGTGCGGGTTGGCGAGCACTGACTGCGCGAGAGCGCGATGTGATTCACCCCGTCGCGGAGGGTAAATCAAACAAATTCATCGCAATCGAATTAGGGATTTCGATGCGAACCGTTGAGGCGCATCGCGCACGCATTTTTTACAAAATGGGTGTGCGCAATGCTGTACAACTCGCTCGCGAGGTGTGTACGAATCCAGAGCCTTGATCAAAGCATCCGTTACGGACAGTTGGGTGCTGCGACCTTGTTGAGTTCGTCAATCGGATCGAGATCAGGCTGTCGAGTCAGCGTGTACGTGAGGTTGACCGAATCGCCATTGATGGAGACGAGGCGCAGTACGTTGGTCGAGGTCAGCGCGAGCTCTGCGCGGACGTTACCCGAGGGGTTAAGCAAAATGATGCGGGGAACGGCCTGAGGAATCACGCGCCAGCAGCCTTGATCAGTCAGTGAAGAACCGCTTTTGCTTGCTAGCTCCAAATACGCGGCCCTGGCGCGCCAGCGACCGTTGGGTGCCAAGCTAATCGTGATGCGCTGCGCTGAGCACTTCATTTCAGGATGAAAGCAGGGCAAGGTGCCGGCAAAGGTCAAAGGTTCGGGAAACAGAGAGGCTTGGAGTGAGTCGATTGGCGCTGCTACTTTTGCGCTCTGACTGGCGTTAGCCGCGGCTTGAGTCGCACCGGATGGTTGACCTTGCACAGGCGCGGCGTCCGAAGCGCGTCCTTTTAGGCCAATTTGAATCTGGCTTGGTGCTCGCATCGTCTGACTGCCGTAGGGTGACTCGGCATGCTCAATGGCGTCCGTGGTTGAGCTAGCAACCGGAGGGTTGTAGTAGCCGGGCTGTTGCATTTGCTGTTGCATCTGGGCGCAGCCGGCAACGGCGACGGGCAAGCAAAGGGCAAGAGTGCGGTAAATCGTTGCACGGAGAGAAGAGTGCCCTGCAGTTCGTCCTGACATGATGACATTCCCAATTAAAAACAAAAGGATCTTACTAAGAATGATTGCATTTTACGCACTTGGCCTAATGGCTGCACATCTCATACAAAGGAAAGATTAAAGTGGGGGAGCAGATGTGGATCGCGCTCGTGGGGGTCATGATAGGTTTATTGTTGTCTGTACCCTTGCTCTGGTTATCGTGGAAAATACCTCAGCAACTCTTAATGGAGGATTCTGGGGTGCGTTTGTTGACTTGGACTGAACCGGCAATTCGCGCGCTTCAGTGGCAGGATGTTTTGTTTGTGTCGCTGTTATGTGTATGCGCCTCGAGTACAGCCTTAATCTGGGGGCTGGAAGTCGAGACAGGTGTGGCATTTGCTTTTTGCGCCATGCTTTTGCTGCTTGCCCGGATTGATGCTCGTACGCATTTGTTGCCGGACGTACTCACGCTGCCTCTGTTGTGGCTGGGTTTGCTGTGGCATGCTGCAGGCTTGGGCGAGCGGTCGCTGGAGCTCGCGGTTTGGGGCGCTGCTTCGGGATATATTGTCCTTTGGCTGCCTGCAGGCTTGATGGGTGCCTGGCTGGGGAAGACGCTGATGGGGCATGGAGACTTCAAACTCTCGGCTGCGATTGGCGCCTGGCTGGGTTGTTGGGCTTTACCTTTTGTGTGGCTATTGGCGTGCACCTCAAGCATTTTGTTTGTCGCCTTGGCAACGCGTTTCGGTGGGCGTCGGTTACGTGAACCCATGCCTTTTGGGCCAGGTTTGGCGCTTGGAGGTATCCTGATGCTGTTTTTTGATACGTTGTAAGCGAATTTCCAGGAGAAACAGGATGTTCAAGTTAGGTCTGACCGGAGGTATAGGCTCAGGCAAGACCCATGTCGCTAATTTATTGGCGAGTTGGGGGGCGACTGTGATTGACACGGATTTGATTGCGCACCAACTCACTGCACCGGGGGGAACGGCGATCGAGGCTATTCGCCATGCTTTTGGTGCTGGGTTGATCGACGAGAATGGCGCTCTTGACCGGGGTCGGATGCGTGAACTGGTGTTTGCGGATGCGCGTCGTCGGATTGAGTTAGAGAGTATCTTGCATCCCCTCATCGCTGAGGAGGTCCTGCGCCAAGCCCATGAGGCACGAGGGCTTTATGTTGTTTTTGTTGTTCCTTTGTTGATCGAGTCCGGACGCTGGCGTGACAGAGTCGATCGACTTTGCGTGGTTGATTGCGAAGAGGAAACGCAGATTGCCCGCGTACAAGCTCGCAGTGCCATACCCATCGAGACAATCCGCCGGATTATGGCGGCGCAGGCGTCTCGGACTGAGCGTCTACGAGCGGCTGATGATATAGTTTCCAATATGGCAACAACATCCTTAGCGGAACTTGAAAAACAAGTATTGGTCTTGCATAAAGCGTGGTGTAACCTAGCGAAGTCGGGATAAAAGCGTTAAATCTACCGCAAATGCCGCATCGGCTTGGATGATGAGAACCAGTGATTCTTTTTGAATACCCTTTTAATGAGCGAGTCCGTGCGCTAATGCGCTTGGAGTCTCTGCTCGATCGAGTGATGTTCTTTGCCAGGCCTGGCGATGCGCGGCACCATCAGGTCGCGCTCGCGGCATTGTTTGACTTGCTAGATGCGACCGAACGTACCGATATGAAAGGGACTGTCCTCCAAGATTTAGAGCGTCAGCGAGGTGTTTTGCAGTCATTACGAGATCACCCCGGGGTGGAGCCGAAAACATTGGCTGACATGCTCGTAGAAATCGAGTGTGTCATTACCAACCTCAATGCTGCAGGTAAAACAGGTCAGGAACTCAGAGCCAATGAGTGGCTCAGTAGTTTGCGAGGACGCTTAGCCGTGCCTGGCGGTGGCACGCAGGTGGATATGCCCTCCTTTCATGCCTGGCAATACAGAACAGAAACGCAACGTTGCACAGATTTGCAGCGTTGGATGTCTTCTCTCATGCCCTTGCAAGCAGGGATTAGTATGGTGATGCGCTTATTGCGCGAGACGGGGAACCCTACGGATGCGGTCGCACCGCAGGGCGCTTATCAGCAAATGCTTGCTGGCAAAACCTATCAGTTGCTTCGCGTCTGGGTGGATGAGTCTGCGGGCGTTTTCCCTGAAATCAGCGCCAACAAATATATGGTCTGGATTCGTTACTCCTCACAGGATGGCGAACAGCGACCACAGGCGGTCAATCATGACGTCGCCTTCAAAATGACCCTTTGCGCCCTTTAGGGCCTGCTGGAATTCATATGTCTGAAAGTAATGTGGCAAGGTCAGCGTTTCGCTCACCCTTGATGTGGTTGATGATTGCCTTGGTGCTGGCGGGCCTTGGTTGGTGGCAGTTTGGCGATACGAAAAAAGTGGCACCAAAACGGCCCCCTGCTGGAATGAGTGCAAGTACGCCTGTTAGAGTGGCTGCGGCGCGCCTGCAGGATCTTGATATTTACCTGCGTGGGCTCGGTACGGTGACCGCCTTAAATACCGTGACTGTGCGAAGTCGAGTGCAGGGTGAGTTGCTCGAGGTATTGTTTAAAGAGGGCGAACAGGTCAAAGAGGGCACCTTATTGGCGTTGATTGATTCACGGCCTTTCGAAGTCGCGCTCAATCAAGCTCTGGGAACGCAACAGCAAAATGTGTCGCAATATGAAAACGCTAAACGTGATTTGCAGCGATACCAGACCTTACGTAAACAAGATTCGATCGCTCCCCAGCTTCTAGATACGCAAGCAGCGCTCGTCAGAAAGTTTGAAGGTCAGATCAAAAGCGACCAGGCGACTGTTGATAACGCACGTCTTCAGTTGAGCTACACGCGTATTACAGCGCCTATCTCCGGCAAGCTTGGTTTGAGGCGTGTGGATGCAGGCAACTTAGTGAACGCGAATGATCCAGTGGGTCTCGTCGTAATAACCGAGACTCAGCCTATTACAGTTGTATTTACACTTCCTGAAAATGATTTACCCGCGGTGCGACAGCCGATGCTCGCAGGACAAAAGCTTGAAGTCGATGCGTACGATCGCGCGGATGTCAAGCGTTTGGCGCAAGGCGTACTCATGTCCATTGATAATCAGATAGACATTACAACAGGCACGGTCAAGCTCAAAGCGGAGTTCAGAAACGCGGATGATGCTTTGTTTCCCAATCAGTTCGTCAATGTTCGCATGAAGGTTAGAACGCTTAAGGAGGCGTTGACGATTCCTGCGAGTGCGATCCAGCAGGGCAATCGAGGTGCATTTGTTTACGTCATTGAACCTGAGGGTACGGCTTCTGTGCGGGTGGTAAAGGTGGGGGACAGGACCGCGGAGTCCTTGGTGATTCTCGATGGAATCAAAGCGGGCGAGCGCGTGGTACTGGAGGGCGTAGACCGTTTGCGTGAAGGTGCAAAGGTGCGCGTGATAGAGCCAAATCGATGAATATTTCTCGGCCATTTATTCTTCGGCCTGTCGCGACAACACTTTCGATGATTGCGATGTTGTTGTGCGGGTTGATTGCCTATAAATGGTTGCCGGTTTCTTCATTACCCGAGGTGGACTACCCCACCATACAAACAACAACGTTTTATCCTGGCGCGAGCCCAGAGGTGATAGCGGCCTTGGTGACTTCGCCGTTAGAAAGACAGTTCGGACAAATGCCGGGTCTACGCCAGATGTCGTCAAGTAGTACGACAGGCGCCTCTTCTATTACCTTACAGTTTTCCTTAACGCTGCCGCTTGATGTTGCGGAACAGCAGGTGCAGGCTGCGATCAACGCCGCGTCGAATTTACTCCCTAAAGAATTACCGGCACCGCCCATCTACAACAAAGTGAACCCAGCGGACACCGCTGTCATTACGCTTGCCATTACTTCGCCGACGGTACCCTTACCTCAGGTGCGTGATCTCGTCGATACGCGTATGGCACAAAAAATATCGCAAGTCTCAGGCGTCGGTTTAGTGACGATCGCTGGTGGACAAAGACCGGCGATGCGTATTCAGGCTAATCCGCAAGCACTCGCAGCCTACGGCTTGGCGCTTGCGGATGTGCGAACGGCCGTGGTGGCCTCTAATGTGAATCAGCCCAAAGGAACGCTTGACGGCCCGATGCGCTCAACCACGATCGATGCCAACGATCAGCTTCGAAACCCAGCAGATTATCGAGATCTCATTGTGGCATATCGGAACGAGGCACCTTTGCGCCTCGGTGATGTCGCCGAGGTGGTGTTGGATGCAGAAGACTCGCGCCTGGCAGCATGGGCTAACCAGCAGCCTGCGATCTTGTTGAACGTGCAACGCCAGCCTGGCGCAAACGTGATCGAAGTGGTTGACCGCATTCAGAAATTATTACCTCAGCTTAGAGCGGCTTTACCTGGCAATCTTGATGTCACGGTGATGTCGGATCGCACGCAAACAATTCGCGCCTCGGTTAAAGACGTTCAGGTTGAGATGTTGATCGCTATTGGTCTGGTTGTGCTAGTCACATTTGTATTTTTGCGAACCTTAACGGCTACGCTCATTCCTAGTGTCGTGGTGCCATTGTCGCTTATTGGTACCTTTGGCATCATGTATCTCATGGATTTTAGTGTCAACAATCTGACCTTAATGGCGTTGACGATCGCGACAGGTTTTGTGGTGGATGATGCGATTGTCATGATTGAAAATATCGCTCGTTATCTTGAACGTGGCGAAAAACCACTTCAGGCCGCGCTTAAAGGCGCCTCGCAAGTTGGCTTTACCTTGGTGTCCCTGACCCTGTCGCTGATTGCGGTGTTGATTCCCTTGTTGTTTATGACCGAGGTCGTCGGACGCCTTTTTAGAGAGTTTGCGCTCACCTTGGCGGTTGCTATTTTTCTATCGCTGATTATTTCACTCACGCTGACGCCGATGATGTGCGCCCGTTTGTTGCGTGCGGGCAATGAGCAGAAGTACGGTTGGATTGCCCGCAAAACAAATGGTTGGATTGAAGCGCTCATCCGTAGTTATGCCCGTGGTCTGAAAATAGTACTCAGGCATCAGACGCTAACTCTCTTTGTTGCTTTGGGTACCTTTGTCTTGACGGCGCTTCTCTACTTGGCCATTCCCAAAGGGTTTTTTCCTGCCCAAGATTCAGGACTGATTCAATTGGTGACGCAAGCACCTCAAAATTTATCCTTCGATGCGATGTCGCGGCGGCAGCAAGAGGCGGTAGGGCTGATTTTAAAAGATCCGACTGTCGCGAGTGTCGCTTCATTTATTGGAATTGATGGCATCAACGAAACAGTCAATACCGGTCGAATCCAGATTGCATTGCGTCCTCACAATGAGCGTGATGAAAATGTGACCCAAGTCATTCAGCGCTTGGAAAACGAGTTGAGTCTCATGACGGGCTTGCGGTTTTATTTTCAGCCTGTTCAAGATCTAACGGTCGAGGATCGGGTGAGTCGTACCCAATATCAATTGACGCTCGAGGCGTCTGATGCTTCACTCTTGGCGCAGTGGGTACCTAAGCTGGTGGATCAACTGAGGGCTCAGCCTGAGTTGACTGGCGTGGTGGATGATTTACAAGAGGATGGTCTGAACACATTCATTCAAATCGATCGTGATGCCGCGGCAAGGTTAGGGGTGTCTGCGGCCGCGATTGATGATGCCCTTTATGATGCCTTTGGTCAGCGCCAGATTTCAACGATTTTTACGCAATCCAATCAGTATCGTGTCGTGATTGAAGTCCCCGCGCAGTTTCGACGAGATCCGTCGTCTTTAGGTTCGGTCTATGTCAAGAGCAATACGGGCAAACCCATTCCACTCAATACCATCGTCAAGGTCACGGAAGGTCGGACTCCGCTGGTCATTAATCGCTTGGATCAATTTCCTTCTGTCACGATCTCTTTTAATTTGAGTCCGCGGACGTCTTTGTCGAGTGCAGTCGAGACAGTGACACGCGCGACACAAGAAATCGGAATGCCCTTAGGTATACAAACTCGTTTTCAAGGTGCCGCACGCGCATTTGAAGCCTCTCTGTCCAGCACCTTGTTGTTGATTCTTGCGGCCATTATTACGATGTACATCGTACTGGGTGTGTTGTACGAGAGTTTTATCCACCCCGTGACGATTTTATCGACCTTGCCCTCTGCTGCGATCGGTGCGCTGCTTGCCTTGTTGGTGACAGGACGCGATCTCGACATGATCGGTATTATCGGCATTATATTGTTGATCGGCATCGTCAAGAAAAACGCGATCATGATGATTGATTTCGCTTTGGATGCCGAACGCAAGTCAGGGCTTTCGCCTAGAGAAGCGATCGAACAAGCCGCACTGTTGCGGTTTAGACCGATTTTGATGACCACGCTTGCCGCGCTGTTTGGTGCGATCCCACTGATGCTCTCGACCGGAACGGGCGCAGAGCTCCGTCAGCCTCTCGGCTTGGTGATGGTGGGTGGCTTGCTCTTGAGTCAGGTATTGACCTTATTTACAACGCCCGTGATTTACTTGTTTTTTGATCGGTTACGTCCGCACGCGAAGCGGGCCCCAGATGCATCCGTAACGCCATGAATATTTCAGGCCCTTTCATCGTACGTCCGGTCGCGACGACGCTGATCTGGCTGGGCGTGGTGTTGGCGGGTTGGCTCGCGCACGGTTTGT
The DNA here is from genome assembly GCA_945897365.1 of Bordetella parapertussis. Classification (GTDB taxonomy): domain Bacteria; phylum Pseudomonadota; class Gammaproteobacteria; order Burkholderiales; family Burkholderiaceae_B; genus Zwartia; species Zwartia parapertussis_A. The sequence continues at coordinate 83,056 of CAMDFD010000008.1, forward strand.
TGCCGATCGCACCGTTGCCGCAGATTGAGCTCCCAGTCATTTCTGTGCGAGCCAGCATGCCTGGGGCCAGTCCCGAAGTGATGGCTGCGACGGTCGCCACGCCTCTAGAGCGTTCTCTCGGCACGATCGCGGGTGTGACGGAGATGACCTCGCGCAGTACGACAGGTCAGACGCGTATCACGCTACAGTTCGATCTGAGTCGTGATATCAACAATGCCGCCACAGATGTACAAGGTGCGATTAATGCCGCACGCGCGATGATGCCGAGTGGTTTGCAGGGCAACCCCTCTTATCGTAAGGCGAATCCTTCGGCCGCCCCCATCATGACCTTGGCGTTGACGTCTGCGACACTGTCTCAGGGACAACTTTATGACATTGCCTCGACGACGGTTCAACAAAAGCTTTCTCAAGTGCAAGGTGTCGGCGAGGTGCAGATTGGTGGAAGCACTTTGCCCGCCGTGCGCATTGAACTCAATCCCGATGCCCTGGCGCAATATGGCGTTGCGCTGGATGCGGTCAGAGCTGCGATCGCTGCGGCAAACTCGACAAAGCCTAAAGGGTTTTTGGAAAATGACAGTAATCGTTGGCTGATTACGGCCAACGACCAGCTCTGGAAGGCGGCGGACTACAGACCCTTGATTGTGTCTTGGCGCAATGACGCGCCCGTTCGGCTCTCCGATGTTGCCAAGGTTGAGGACTCTGTCGAGGACGTCAATAACATTGGTTATTTCAATCACCAGCAGGCGATTTTGGTCTTGGTGCGCAGCGAAGCCAAGGCAAATATTATCCGCACTGTCGATGAGATCCGCGCGGACCTTCCAATATTACGTGCCATGTTGCCCGCCGATGTGAATTTGAGTGTTGCCCAGGATCGTACGCCTAGTATTCGGGCTTCGGTCAAAGAGGCTGAACATACGTTGATCATTGCAATTGGTCTTGTGATGTTGGTGGTGTTGTTCTTTTTACGCAATTGGCGCGCTGCGTTGATCCCGACGGTTGCTGTACCGGTCTCTTTGATCGGTACTTTTGGTGTGATGTATTTGCTTGAGTATTCGCTCAATACGATGTCGTTGATGGCTTTGATCGTAGCGACGGGCTTTGTGGTCGATGACGCGATCGTGGTGATGGAAAACATCATGCGCCATCTCGAGCGCGGTGAATCAGTCAAGCGGGCCACTTTACGTGGGACGCGGGAAGTCGGATTTACGGTGCTTTCGATGAGTATTTCGCTGATCGCTGTTTTTATTCCGATTTTGTTAATGGGGGGATTGCCGGGACGTTTATTTCGTGAATTCGCTGTGACATTGTCGGTCGCGATTTTGATTTCTATGTTTGTTTCCCTCACATTGACGCCCATGATGGCCGCACGACTCTTAAAGCGAAAAGCCCCCGAGTCTGAGACGAAGGCGCGCGTCAGTTGGTTTGAGCGCGCGTTGGAGCGCAGCATGGACGCGACCGTCAATGCCTATTCGCGATCCTTGAATTGGGCGCTGGCGCATGGTCGTTTCATGATGCTGTTATTGGCAGCAACGGTAGGATTGAATTTTTATCTTTATGGCATTGTCCCCAAAGGATTTTTTCCACTGCAGGATACCGGCATGATGCTTGGTTTCTTTTCGACCGATGATGGCACATCGTTTGAATCGATGAAGCCCAAGCTCGACCGGTTTCGCCAGGTGCTGATGAAAGATCCGGCGATTAACACCGTCACGGCATATGCAAGTGGTCGAGGTGGTAGTAATTCTAGTTTCTTAGCGGTCCAGCTCAAGCCAGTGAGCGAACGCAAGGTACCCGTGCAACAGGTGATCAACCGCCTCAGACCTCAACTTGCCAGTATTCCAGGTGCACGGCTATTTTTGATTCCTCAGCAGGACATCAGGGTAGGGGGTCGACAAACCAGTTCTCAGTATCAATACACGCTGATGGCCAATGAGCTTTCTGATTTAAAGGAATGGTTGCCGAAAGTGCAGCAGGCGATTGCAAATCTCCCTGAGCTTGTGGATGTGGATACGGATGTTGAAGATCGCGGACGACAAGTTTCCATTGTGATTGATCGCGATGCCGCACAAAGGCTAAATGTACCGATGGCGAGTATCTCGGCGGTCCTGAACAACTCTTTCAGTCAGCGTCAGATTTCTGTCATGTATGGAGAGAGGAATCAGTATCGTGTGGTGATGGGGGTCGCGCCGCGTCACGCCCAAGGGATGGAGTCGTTAAGCGAGGTCTATGTCTTGAGTAAAAGTGGCCAGCGCGTGCCGTTATCTGCGTTTGCCAAATTTGAAACGACCAATGCGCCGCTGAGTGTCCGGCACCAAGGTTTGTTGGCTGCCGATACGATTTCCTTTGATTTAGCACCCGGCGTATCGCTCGGACAAGCGAATGCGGCGATTGATCAGGCGGTTGCTGCGACAAACTTGCCAAGCGACAGGATTCAGGCGGGTTTTCAAGGGACCGCTGCGGCCTTGCAGAGTGCCCTGGCGAATCAACCTTGGTTGATTTTGGCGGCACTCCTCACCATGTATCTGGTGCTAGGCATGCTTTACGAAAGCACCATTCATCCCCTGACAATTTTGTCGACATTGCCGTCTGCGGGCGTTGGGGCCTTGCTCGCTCTTTTATTGCTCAAAACTGAGTTCAGTCTGATCGCCCTCATCGGGGTGTTTTTGTTGATTGGTATTGTCAAGAAAAACGCCATCATGATGGTTGATTTTGCGCTGGATGCGCAAAGACGGCTTGGACTCTCGCCGCGCGAAGCGATTCATCAAGCGTGTTTGACACGTTTTCGGCCGATCTTGATGACGACGTGCGCGGCGATTTTCGGTGCCATGCCTCTTGTGTTTGCGACAGGAGCAGGCGTGGAGTTGCGCCAGCCGTTGGGCATTACGATTCTTGGGGGTTTGTTGGTGAGTCAGCTGCTGACGCTCTACACTACCCCTGTTGTGTATTTGTATTTAGATCGCTTCCGCCTGTGGCTTGCGGCGAGGTCTCCCTCGCGATCAGATACTCTTTCTTCTAGACCTGGATCGACACCTCTATGAAGTCTGGTTTGTTGCGTTCGTTTGTCATGCGTTTAAAGCAGAGGTGTCATCTGGCGGGCATGGCGAGTGTGTGCGGCCTTTCTTTGCTGCTGGCTGGCTGCATGGTAGGCCCGGATTACGTGCGTCCAACGATGGATGTCGGGACGCAGTTTAAGGAAACACCGGGATGGAAGGTCGCGCGTCCGGCTGCTAGCGAGCCTCGTGGTCCCTGGTGGTTGATGTACAAGGATCCTGTACTCAGTGACTTGATCTCGGAATTGAATATTTCCAATCAGAATATTGCGTTAGCCGAGGCGAGATTCAGGCAAGCTGTGGCGGTGACGCAGGGCGCGCGCGCGCCCTTGTTGCCCTCGATTTCAGCGACGGCCAATACTACGCGCAGTGGTGGTGGCGTCTCAAGTGGCACGAGTGCCGCGATGACGGGTTATGGTTTGAACGCGCAGGCGAGTTGGCAGCTCGACATTTGGGGCAGCATTCGCCGCAATATCGAAGCGACAGATGCGACCGAACTCGCATTGGCCGCAGATGTATCGGGCGCTCGGCTCACGGCACAAACCGCGATGACGCTGGCGTACTTGCAGGTACGCGTGCTAGACGAGCAGCAGCGTTTGTTGGCGGCAACGGTCACGGCCTATGAGCGTGCACTCAAATTGACACAGAACCGCTACAACGCAGGGATCTCTGGGCAGGGTGATGTCGCGGTCGCGAGCACTCAGCTTGCGAGTACACGTGCGCAACTCATCGATTTAGAGCAACAGCGGGCCGTCTTTGAGAATGCAGTGGCAGTTTTGCTTGGACGGCCTCCCTCTACGTTTTCGATCAAAGCTGAAAAAGTACCTCTCATTCCTCCCGCTGTGCCCGTGGGTTTACCTTCAGAGTTATTGGAGCGTCGTCCGGACATCGCCGCTTCTGAACGGCGGACTGCTGCTGCGAACGCGCAGATTGGCGTGGCGACGGCAGCTTGGTTTCCGAGTCTCACGCTCAATGCCAGTGGAGGGTTTCGCAGTAACGATCTCACGCAATGGTTTAGTGCGCCCGGTCAGATTTGGGCCCTGGGTCCACAGCTCGCCGCCTTGATTTTTGATGGAGGCGCGCGTCAAGCGCAAATTAATCAGGCGCGTGCCCAATTCGATGCTCAGGCGGCGACTTATCGTCAGACGGTCTTGACGGCCTTGCAAGAAGTAGAAAATGCGATGGTGCAAATGCGTGTCTTCGAGCAAGAAGAAGTCGTGCAAAAGCAGGCGGTTCAGTCTGCTCAGCAATCATTAAGACTGGCGCGCAATCAGTACGATCAGGGTTTGATTGATTATTTGAGTGTTGCTGTGCTTGAAACCACCGCACTCAATAATGAACGCACCTATATCACTCTGGTGGGCAATCGTTTTGCCGCGAGTGTGAGACTCGTTGCTGCTTTGGGTGGAGGTTGGTCCGCAGAAGACCTCAAGAGCCTCGATGACTCAGGCAATCCATCCGCGAATCCCAGCAAATCCGTGCCCACCAACTGATTGGGCGTGCGCAAGCGTGGCGGCGGACTGGCCACCTAAAGCAAAAACGGGCAAACCTGCCTGAGCATTGAGTTGGGCGAAGCTGTCCCAGCCGATGCCGGGATGTTCTGGGTGCGAGGCGGTCGGTAGAACTGGCCCTAACACGGCAAAATCAGCGTCGAGAGTGCGTGCGTGCTCGAGCTCGGCGAGGTTGTGCGTGGAGACGCCCACACGCTTGCCCTTGTCCAATATCGGCCGGTTTGTCAGGTTTGCGGCATCTTGGGAGCGTAGATGAACACCATCGGCTTCATGCCACCAGGCCTCGGGGTGAACGCTGTTGATTAAGACACGAGCGCCAACAGCATGGCAGCGGGCAAGCACGGTTTTCAGAGCTTGATGCAGATCCTGTTGTGCGGGACCGCCCGGCCAGCCAGGCTCGCGCCATTGAAACAGCTTGATGCCTGCTGCGAGTCCTTGGTCTAGCTTGTTTAAAAACTGGGGAAGCTGCTCGGGAGAGCCGGCCGAGGAAATCGCATAAATATTCGGGAGTTGTAGCCAGCGCAGGGGAGGGTAGGTCGCGGGTAAAAGTTGGGGGACGTCATGAGCAGTGTCGATGGGTACCCAGCGCAGTAATTGTCCCTCCAAACCTTGCGGCTCGCCTGACCACTCGGTGACGCGACAAAAGGCGAGCCGAACGGTGGTGGTGGGGTACTTGTGCACGTAGGTCACCCAGGGGGTAGTCTGGGTGACGGTGATGCCGATTTCTTCTTTTAATTCGCGTGTCAGAGCTTGTTGAACGGATTCACCCGCTTCGAGCTTGCCCCCGGGAAGCTCCCACCAGCCTGGCCAAGGTTTATCGGCTGGGCGGTTGCCTAAAAGCACCGTGCCATCGGGTCGCAGTAAAACGCCTACTGCGACGTCAATGATTTTCTCAGGCATTGCGGGCAGCCCAGTCGCGCGCGAAGTGCCAGGCGATACGGCCTGAACGTGAACCGCGTTCGAGCGCCCATTGCAGCGCTTCGGTACGTGACTCCAGGATGCTTGCTTCTGAGCATCCTAAGGTGCGGAGCCAGTGATACACGATGTCCAGGTAGTCGTCCTGGCGGAAGGGGTAAAAGGACAGCCACAAACCAAAACGCTCTGAGAGAGAAATTTTTTCTTCGACGGTTTCACCAGGGTGCAGCTCGCCGTCCGCGCCGTGTTTGGCCTGGAGGTTTTCACTCATGTACTCAGGCATGAGGTGGCGACGGTTGGAGGTCGCGTAAATCAGGACGTTATTGCCGGTTGAGGCAGCCGAGCCGTCCAGAACGGATTTAAGTGCTTTGTAGCCTGACTCGCCTTCTTCGAAGGACAGGTCATCGCAAAATACGATGAATTTCTCGGGGCGCTGGGCTACGAGGTCAACAATATCAGCCAGATCACTCAACTCAGATTTATCGACTTCAATGAGGCGAAGGCCACGATCACCGTAGGCGGCGAGCATGGCTTTGACGAGCGAGCTTTTACCTGTGCCGCGCGCGCCAGTCATGAGGACGTTATTCGCAGGCTTGCCCTCGATGAAGTGACGCGTATTGCGATCGATGACTGCTGTTTGGCGCTCGATATGCTGAAGATCTTCGGTATGAATAAGCGAAACGTTGGCAATCGCATCAAGCCAGCCATGCGAGGTCCCGCGTTTACGCCAGCGATAGGCGCGCGCATCCCAATTTGTGGCAGGTGGTGCGGGTGGTAACCAAGCCTCGAGTTGAGTGAGAACGCGTGTGGCGCGTGCGAGTAGCTCGGCCATATCCTGGCCTGTTGTGTGCGTTGGAGCAGTCATTAGGATCTGTAATCTGCGTTGATGCTGACGTATTCATGCGAAAAATCGCAGGTGTACACGGTGTCGGAAATCGTGCCGCGACCCAGCGCGATGCGCACGAGGATTTCGGACTCTTTCATGATGCGTTGGCCATCGGCCTCTTGGTAGTCTGGATTGCGTCCGCCTAGGGTGGCAACCAGGACATCGCCGAGCCAGAGCTTGACGCCGCTGACGTCAAGATCGGTGATCCCTGCGTAGCCAATCGCGGCCAGAATACGGCCTAGATTTGGGTCGCTGGCAAAAAAAGCGGTCTTGACCAGTGGCGAGTGCGCCACGGCATAGGCGACTTGCAAGGCCTCATCGGTGGTTTTTGCTTCTTCGACGCGAATGGTCATGAATTTGGTCGCGCCTTCGCCGTCGCGCACGATTTTTTGGGCCAGATCGGTGGCGGCGTCTGCCAGCGCGGCTTTGAGTGTCGCGTACTGAGGATGTGCGGTGCTGTCGATGGTCAAGCCACTCTTGCCTGTGGCAATCACAATGAAAGAATCGTTGGTCGAGGTGTCACCGTCAATCGTGATGCGGTTAAAAGACACATCGGCGAGTTCTTTGGCGAGCTGATTGAGAAGGGGTTGGGCGATGCCGGCGTCGGTAGCCAGATAGCTCAGCATGGTCGCCATATTGGGACGGATCATGCCGGCGCCCTTGCTGATGCCGGTAATGGTGATGCTGCGGTCGCCCAAACTCACACGTTGTGAGTGAATTTTGGGCTGGGTGTCGGTTGTCATGATGCCGTGCGCAGCCGAAACCCAGTTGTTTTCACTGAGATTTTTAAGCGCACCAGGCAGGCCTGCCTTGATGCGGTCAACGGGTAGCGGCTCGAGAATAACACCCGTGGAAAAGGGCAAAATCTGCTTGCTGTCGAGCTGCATGAGCGCTGCGAGTGCGTGACAGGTTTCGTTTGCAGCTTGCATCCCAGGCTCGCCGGTGCCAGCATTGGCGTTGCCCGTGTTAATGACCAAGGCGCGAATCGGGCCTGTGCCGGCTAAATGTTCCTGACAGACGAGCACGGGGGCAGCGCAAAAACGGTTACGGGTAAAGACGCCTGCAACGGTTGAGCCCGGGCTCAAGCGAAAGACCGTCAAGTCGCGGCGGTTTGCCTTGCGGATGCCGGCTTCGGTGACGCCGATTTCGACACCGGGGACGGGAAATACCGCGGAATCGGACGGGATGTGCAAATTAACGGCCATGAGCTGCCTGCTGGGAAAGATGTTGGACAAAACATCATTATTACCTGTTTTGAAGTCATCTTGAGGGCAAAAGCCAGGCTAAGGGTCACTTCATATATTGACAAGCATTGATCGTGATGACCGTTGCGAAGATTTTCTGCATATCAGGTTGAACTGGTGCTGGGGCGAAACAGCCAAGGATGCTTTTTTCGGAAGTCCGTTTCAAAGGCGTTCATTTGGGCAACATACTCAAGCGTCAGGCCAATCTCATCCAAGCCATCCAACAGTCTTTTTTTACGGCTTTCCTCGATCGTGAATGAATAACGCTGACCATCAGGCCCCATGAATGATTGATTGGGCAAATCGACCGACATGGTCGTGCCGGGTGTGGCATGCAGTTGATCGCGCAGCTGCTTGCAAACATCTTCGTCTTGTTTGATCAGGAGTAGGCCGTGATTAATCGAATTATTGTAAAAAATGTCTCCAAACGTCGAGCCAATCACGCACCGAATCCCATAGTCGACCAAGCACCATACTGCTTGTTCGCGACTTGAACCGCCCCCAAAATTTCGGTTGACGACGAGTATTTTGGCCTCTTTGAATTCGGGATGATTTAAAACAAAATCGACCTTTTCCAACCCCTTTTCATCAACACGCAGATCGTGGAAGAGAAAGCGGCTGTAGCCCTCTTGGCGAGGTCTACGTAGAAATCTGGCAGGCGCAATTTGATCCGTATCGGCATTGGGTTGGTCAAGGGGCGCGGCGATGCCTTGCAATGTATGAAAGGGGGTCATGCGGGCTCTCCGCTCAAGATTTTTCTCACGTCAGTCAGATGCCCGGTTAAGGCCGCGGCAGCGGCCATCGCCGGACTCATCAAATGGGTTCGGCTGCCTAGCCCTTGGCGGCCTCGGAAGTTTCTGTTTGTCGTGGAGGCGCAACGCTGTCCTGATGGAACAAGATCGCCATTCATACCCACGCACATCGAACACCCAGACTCGCGCCATTGAAAGCCGGCTTTGATGAATATTTGATCCAGCCCTTCTCTCTCGGCCTGCGACTTTACAAGAGAGGAGCCAGGCACCACGATCGCGGGGATGACTGCTCTGCCCCTTTTCGCAACATCAGCCGCCGCTCTGAGATCCTCGATACGACCATTTGTACAAGATCCGATGAAAACAATATCGATTGCCACCTGCTCCAAGGGTTCACCTGAGCGCAAGCCCATATATTCCAATGTGGCCTGGATTGACTCTTGTTGGTGATCAGGGTAATCCTTGGCATTTGGCACGCGATTGGAGACGGGTAGAGACTCTTCAGGACTATTCCCCCAGGTCACCATGGGCGCTAATTCAGCCGCGTTGAAGTAAACCTCTGCGTCAAACTCAGCACCTTCGTCAGTCGGAAGTGAGTGCCAATAGGCTTGTGCGAGCTTCCAGTCGGCTTCGGTGGGTGCGTAGGGCTTGCCTTTTAAATAGGCGTAGGTTGTTTCATCGGGTGCAATGAGGCCGGCACGTGCGCCTGCCTCGATAGACATATTGCAAAGTGTCAGACGCGCTTCCATCGACATTTTTTTGATCGTCGACCCTGTATATTCAATCACGTGTCCGGCAGCACCGTTCGCACCTATTTTCTCAATCAAGGCAAGAATCACGTCTTTAGCGCTTACCCCATCGGAGAGCGCGCCTTCGATATTGACGCGCATGGTTTTTGGTTTGCGTTGCCAGATTGACTGGGTGGCAAGCACATGGCAAACCTCAGAGGCACCGATACCAAAACTCAGAGCACCCAGCGCACCGTGGGTCGACGTGTGACTGTCGCCGCAGACGATCAGCAGTCCGGGTTGCGTCAAACCTTGCTCGGGACCTACCACATGAATGATGCCCTGTCTGGGATCGTCTAGGCCAAAAACCGTAAAGCCATATTTTTTAGCATTGGCGTCCAGACCTTTCACAACCCGTAATTGATCCGCATCGTGAATGTCTTCGATTTGATGACTGAGGGTCGATACTCCATGATCGGGTGTGGTGAAAAGTTGATCCGGATGTCGGACAGGCAGTCCTCTTGATTGTAAAAAGCTGAACGCATGCCAGGAGCCATCGTGCGCAAAGTGTCGCGATACATGTAATAGTGAACGACCGTCGCCATCCTCACAAATGAGATGGCGTTGCCAGATTTTGGCAAACATTGTTTGAGGCTGGGTCATCGAACTACTCCGATTCATTAGTTTTTTTGAGCAATATTTTCAAGAGCGGTTAAAGGATTTTTTGATCAAAGGATAGACGAGCGAAAGAATGAGTAAAGCCATAATGACCAGCGCGATGGGTCTGTCCAGCAGATATGCCAGGTTGCCGCCACTGAGCTGATAAGAGCGCAATAATTCGCCCTCGGCCATACGGCCTAGCAATAGGCCGATGACCATTGCCGCGACAGGATAATCAAAGCGACGCATGAACCATCCAATGACCGCGAAGACAAAGACAGTGATTGGACCGACCATGTTGCCTGTCAGTGAAAATGCACCAAGAATAGCCAATGCAAAAACGGTTGGCACCAGATACTTGAGTGGTACGCGAACGATCGAGCTTGAAACGAAGACAAAACCGATACCGACAACAAACAACAAAATCGTTTGAGCGAAATTACCCAAGATAATGCTGTAAACGATATCCATGTTTTCCGTCATGAATCGTGAGCCACCTGTGATGTTGTGCATCGCAAAGGCTCCAAGCATCACGGCCGTGGCGGAACCTCCGGGGATCCCGAGCGCGAGCAGGGTCGCCATGGAGCCGCCCTCTGAGCTACTATTTGCCGATTCTGCGGCTGCGACACCTCTAGGATCCCCGTGTCCAAACTGACTGGAGTCCTTGGCGCGCCGTTTTTCGGAGGCGTAAGAAACTAGATTAGAAACAGAGGACCCTACACCAGGAATGGCGCCGATAACCACCCCAATAACCGAACCGCGAAAAAGCGTCATGGGGTAGCTTAGGGTTAGCTTGGCTCCTGCCAAAATATCCCGAAAAGAAATGCGTCGCTTGGTTTCGTCAGAGACAATATAGTCTTGCCCTAAGAGGCGAAAGAGCTCGGAAGCGGCAAATAAACCAATCAGCGCTGGAACAGCCGGAATACCGTCAAGCAGATGCACAGAGCCGAAGGTACCGCGCTCATCGCCTTGAGCGCCCATACCTATCGTGCTGATTAGCACACCAACGAGGCCAGCCAATAAACCTTTTGAGAGAGATTTGGATCCTAGCACAGCGATGAGCGTTAATCCCCACGTCGCTACCATGAACATTTCAAAGGGTCCTAGATGCAGCACAGCCTCGGCCATTGGGCTCACAAATAGCATTAGCACAAGGTATCCAAAGCCGACGCCAATGGTTGATGCGGCCAAGCCGATGCCAAGTGCCTGACTGTGTTTTCCCTGCTGCGCCATGGGGTAGCCATCGAACGCCGTCGCGACGGCAGACCCCGTGCCCGGGATATTCATCAGAATCGCAGGGATCGCACCGCCAAACCCACCTCCGGTAAAAATAGCCGTAAGAAAAAGAACGGCAGATAAAAAGTCCATGTGTGCGGTGATAGGCAGAAACACCGCCATTGCGACTGGGATGTTTAATCCTGGGATTGCGCCAAAAATAAGCCCGATTAACAATCCTGGGATCACGACAAGCCAGGGGATCCAAGAGCTGGATAGAAGATCAATAGCTTTATGCAGTGCATCGAAATCAATCATGTTTGCATCCTGAATGTTAGAAAAACATTGTGGTGAAGGGGAAGGGCACCATCAGTTTCAGACACCAAGTCACTCCAACGGCGAACAGCAGTGCAAACAAAAAAGCGAGAAATTTTCTTTGTTCGCCTTGCATTAAAAGGCTGAGCCAGATGAACAAGAATGTTGCGATATCAAAGGCGACATAAATCAGGCCAACTACGTAAAGACCAAGCAACCCCATAAAGATTGGCACTCGATATTTAAAGAGGTGCGATTCGGGTTGGGTAGTTTCAGACGGAGAGGTCGGCGCACGAGGCCGGGTTGAAAGTCGGATTTGCCAAAGACAAATGCCAATGCCAATCAAGCAGACGGGTAAGATCATCATCAAGTTTTCGGCTTTTCGAGATGCCATGACGGCATCTATTAAATAAAGCGAGATGATCAGTAGAAGTGCGACCAGAAAAGAAATATGGCCCCAATCGCAATGGTATTTGGATAGAAATTTTCTCATCATGTTGTCTGACCTGTTCCGTGTTGAGTCGACCGGGCGTGCGGCACCTCGACGCACGCGTATTTGCAGTGCTTACACACTTATTTTTTTAAGAGGTAGGAATACTTGGCCAGGCCATCATAGCCTTCGGTCGTAATTTTTTTGCTTTCAGTCGGACCTAACCAAAGCGTGCCGATTTGACTTTTTTCAAGCTGGGCAAGGAACTCCGGATTTTTCATGACACGCTCGTACGCTTTCAAAATTGTGTCGTAGCGCTTGGGGTACTTGGTAGGAAAGTCGCTTTTGGATATCAGAGAAACCGTGTAGCTGGCAAAAATCGGCATCTCTTTGCCATAGCGGGCTTTGAGGGCCTCGTTGAGTAAGGGACCCTGCCACTCTTTGACAGGTCGGTCGTGGATGATGGCGAGTGAGCGAATACGATCACGGATCGATTCTGAGCCGGTTGCCGCCACGAAACTAAAGTCAGTGTGTCCGCCGACGATCGAGGTGCGGACGGGGCCACCACCATCGTAGGTGACAAAGCGTACCTGATCCATCGGTAATCCCATGGTCTCCAGCATGGCGAGTTGCTGAAGGTATGAGCCCGAGCCGCTCATCGTCGCAGAGCTGACGGCGCCTTTCTTACTCTCGATGGCAGCGAGGAGCTCATCAAAAGTTTTAAATGAACTATTGATTGGAACAGCTGCGATCGCATAGTCGATCCATTGCGTATTAATCACATGAAAGTCTGTCCACTTGACTGGCGCGCGCCCAGACAGGATGGCTTGGGCAAGGAATGGCGTCGCTTGCATGACCATCAGCGTCGAACCATCGCTTGGCCCTTTTACGAAAATGGTTGCACCGACCGCGCCGGACGCACCGGGTCTGTTGGTGATGGTAATCGGAACGTTATTCAGCTCGCGACTCAGTTGTGGCGCTAGCGCGCGCGCCATCCGGTCGGCGCTGCCGCCGGTGTTGAAGGGAACAATTAGTTCGATTTTGTCTTTGGCGGTAGGCCATTCCTGAGCGAGAGCTGGACCAACCGAAACAAGGCTTAAGCCTGCGATCGCAAGGGTGTTGAATATAAGTTTTGATGTCGTGATTTTTTTCATTTTAAGTCTCCTCTATTGCAGATTGTGAGTCTGTCGTTTTAAGTATTAATAACCTACTCGACTTTTGTCATCCACGCTATAGCGTGCCTCCAACGCTTTGACTTCATCCATTCCCAACAAGTCGAAAAAATCAGTGAAGCTTGTTGCCTGACTCGCGAGGTCTTTAATCGATCCGCCGGCATGGAGCTCAAGCAGCACGCGCTGCATTACGGGGATGGCTGACAATAGGACAAAATTTGGATAAATAACGAGCTTGAATCCCAGGTTTTGAATTTCACTCGCGCTTAAGAAGGGGGTCTTGCCACTGGCGGCCATATTAAACAGAGCAGGTACAGACAAAGCCGCAGGTATCGCGTTGAGTTGTTCCATGGTACGAGGCGCTTCGACAAAAACCATATCTGCGCCTGCCTCTTCGTATATTTTTGCGCGTTCAAGGGCCCGCTCAAAACCCTCGACTGCGATGGCATCGGTACGGGCGATAATCATGAAGTCTGCATCGACGCGAGCGTCGCAAGCTGCCCGAATATTCGCAGCCATCTGGTTCGCGCTAATGAGCGTTTTCCCCTCAAGGTGTCCGCAGCGCTTGGGCCATTGCTGGTCTTCGATGTGCACGGCAGCGACTCCGGCTCTTTCGTAGCTTTGTATGGTGCGGCGCACATTGAGCGGTCCACCATAGCCGGTATCTGCATCTGCGATCAGAGGCAGGCCTGAGGCTTCAGCAATGCGCTGTGCGTTGTCCACCATTTCAGACATCGTCAACAGGCCAACATCGGGCCAACCTAGCCTGGAAGCAGCCGTTCCAGCCCCAGTCATATATATCGCGTCAAAACCCGCCTTTGCTACCAGACGGGCACCGATCGCATCAACAACTCCTGGTGCTTTGAGCAGTGCTGGTTTTTTTAAAAGTTCCCGCAGTTTTTTGGTTGGGCGTTCCATGTGTTGTTTATCCTTTATCTTCTAGAGCGTACTTTGAGCGAATCGCATCCCATTCGTCCGCACCAAACCGGCGGAAATTTTGTTGAGGTGAGGTGTTGTTTAAATAATCTGGCGCAACATGATGTGTCTTGACTGAGCCGAGCGCCTGATCAAAAGCTTGTACTGCGGCGCGCAGCAACAGTCCTGGCAGGATCGCAATTTTGTAGCCCATCTCTTCAGCGTCATTGAGATGAACGACAGGTGTTTTTCCGCCTTGCACCACATTGAGCAGACAGGGCCCTTGTATTTTTTTTGGAATAGCCCTGACTTCTTCCATTGTTTGGGGGGCTTCAATAAAAATCATGTCGGCACCTGCCTCAAGCGCGGCATTGCCACGCCGGATGGCTTCATCAAATCCCAGCGAGGCGCGACTGTCAGTGCGGGCGATAATTAAAAAGTCTGGATTCGCTCTTGCCGCAACCGCGGCGCGGATCTTGCTGAGATACTTATCGAGTCCCTCGATTTCTTTGTTGTCGAGATGGCCACAGCGCTTGGGCGAGACCTGGTCCTCGATATGAATGCCTGCCACATCTCGTGACTCGAACTCACGAACCGTGCGCGTCACATTGAGCTCGTTGCCATAGCCTGTGTCCGCATCAGAGATCAAAGGAATGCTAATCGTGCGCGTAATGATCTCCGCGTTCGCCACCATTTCGCTCATGGTGACCAGGCCGTAGTCAGGGTAGCCGAGTGAGGCCGATGTGCCGGCCCCCGTCATATAGACGAGTGGAAAACCAGCTTGTTCGATGAGTTTTGCCGTGATGCCATCGTAGGCGCCAGGTGCGATCAGCATTCCCGGGGCGGATAGTTGTTTGCGTAATGCGGTGGCGCGCTTCATGATCGATCCTGATGTTTGCAATCGGTTAGTGTGGCTGTCGGTCGTAGTAGTGGTTGTTCATTTCGTGATATGAGGCCTGGCGTTTTTCGAAAGCCACGAACGCGTCGTTCATGCTGGGGCCTCTCAGTCCGCCTCGCACCGCATTCTTTAATGTGCTTTTATAAGGTTCTGTCCACTCGTCCGGGAGGGGTTGACAGCCCGGGATGGCAAGCCATAGTCGGATCAGATGCCTTTTTTTATCTTCGTCTGCAAAGTCCTCAAAACTTGTTCTGGAATGAATGACGTGGTAGTTGTTGACTAACTGCATGTCACCTTGCTCAAGCCGCATCGAGTAGCAAAAACGCGGATCCGGAAAGAGACTTTCCAATAATTCAATAAGGGCAGACTGTTGGCTGGTCAGGCGTGGCGCCTGGGCAAAGTCTCGCTGCGCGGCGATAATATTTTTAAGATTGAACCGAAAGGCGAAATGACCACCCTTGAAGCCTGCTGGTGTGCAGGAGTGATAGGCACGGTCGGTTTGTCCCCCAGCGCCTTGCCAGCTGAAGTAAAGCGGTTCATGCATCACTGGGAGGAGATCGGGTCGAACTCGCGCGACCTCGGCGTAAATCGCCTTAGAACTCGTGATCAGACTTTCACCGCCCTGTCGCGCAGTTCTTCGGCAGAGCAGTGACACAACGTCACCAAAGTCGATATGAAAATCCAAACTAGCGTTTGTGTTGTATCCGCGGCCATTTTTGCCGTAATACTCCCCGCCCGCATCTCTGACATCCGTGAGGTAGTCACTATTCTTATTCTGAGGGCGAGCAACACCCATATGAAGGCCGATTCCCCAGTAAATAAGACGGGTGTCAGACTCCGTCCACTTTTCGACGGGGAGTCCCTTTAGCAGACAGAAGCTCCACGGACCTTGAGTTTTTTTGAGGGCGCGCTTGAGCACGGCGATGCTTGCATCGGGGAGGGGGAAATCCTCAGGCTGCATAGACAAAAAGTCTTTGTTAAGCGCCCGCGCTGCATCCAGTGCATAGTCAAATCCCCTGATTTCCTCTGGAGTGAGTCGTTCAATCCAAGAGTGGTCGCTAGCAACTTGCTCGCGTGTCCATCCAATTGGAAGGGGATTCTGTCGCATGACTGAAGCATCCTAAGGTTCTGACAAGGGTAAACAGACAGGCTTAAAATATCAGTATAAACATAAATGTAAACTAAAGTGTCAGACAATTTGGGGTGCAGCAAAAATCCTGCTCAGCGGAACCCCGTTTCTTGAAAAAAGATAAATAAAGTTATTTTTTGTAAATGTTGGCGCGCGCCAAGGTGCGCTCCGAGGCCTGCCGCAAATGCGCCTTCATCGCCAACTCCGCGCGGTCAGAGTCGCCGCTCAGTATGGCTTCAATCACGTCTTCATGTTCAGCGCGAGAGGCATTGCGATAGTCTTCATCGACAGATGCTCTGATTTGAAAGCGAATAATAGGCAATTGAAGTCTCTTCATTAACAAGCTGAGCTGCTCGTTGTCGGCATGGTGCAAAATCAAATCGTGAATCGTTTGGTTTTCAAGGCTGAATGAGGTGTTCGGGTCCCCTTGAGTCTGTTTGATTTTTTGAATGGCACGAGCAAAACTCGACCGGGCTTGAGCGTCGACCATCTTTTCAGCAGCAAGTCGAGCTGCCAAGCCTTCTACAGACTCTCTGATTTTGAACAGATCGAATAACTCTTTGAGTGAAAACATCCGAACAATGGCGCCCCGATTAGGAATCAGCTGTACAACGCCCTCCGTTCCCAAGCGACGAAGTGCCTCGCGTAGCGGTCCTCGAGTAACTTCAAAAGACTCCATGAGATCCGACTCAATCAGTCGTTGACCGGGCGCATAACGGCCGTCCTGAATAGCAGTACGGATTTGTTCGAGTGTACGATCCGTTGTGTTGCCCGAACGAGTATTTGGAGGTGGCTGTTTGTGTTGTGAGGTCTTCATTGCACCAGATGGATAATAGGCTGTGCGGCGGCATGAGAAAAGTAGTGGTAACACCTTCAGCTCCCTGAAGCTGGCAACTGATGGGTATTTCGTTTAGCATACTTGCCTTTAGAGTAACCCAAAGAGTAACCCACACAATTTCTTTGCCCTGATTTGGGCGAGTGAACAAACAGGAGATTTTTATGCGAATGATGAGGCAACTTTTCGCCATGGCCGCACTCTTGCCAGGGCTGGTTTTTGCGCAGGCCCCGATCAAAGTCGGTATCGCGAATGACCTATCCGGCCCCTTCGCCGCACTCGGCGCGGAGGCGCGTGATGGTTTTAATCTCGCGATCAAAGAGTTGGGTGGCAAGCTCGGTGGGAAACCCGCAGAGTTTTTGCAGACGGATATGGGCGGCAATCCTGATCAAGCACGTCAACTGGTCAATCGTTACATTCAGCGTGACAAGATTGATTTCTTTACCGGTCCGATCGGATCGAATGTGGCTTTAGCAGTCGGCCCCACCTTGTTTGCCGCCAAGATCCCTTATCTTTCCAATAACCCCGGCCCCAGCCAGTTTGCGGGTGCGCAGTGTAATGATTATTGGTTCGGCGTGGCCTACCAGAACGATGCTTTTCACGAGGCAGCAGGTAAGGTCGCCGCTGACCGTGGTTTTAAAAACATGGTGATCATGGCCCCGGATTATCCGGCTGGCAAGGACGCTCTAAATGGCTTTAAGCGTGGCTACAAGGCAGCGGTGAGTCAAGAGGTCTACACCAAGCTTGGACAGATCGATTATGCCGCTGAGTTGGCGCAGCTCCGCGACGCCAAGCCAGAGGCGGTCTATATCTTTTTGCCGGGCGGTATGGGTATTAACTTTATCAAGCAGTTTGTCTCCGCAGGTCTGAATAAGAGCATCAAGCTGGTTGGTCCTGGCTTTTCAGGCGATGAAGATGTGATCCGTGCCGTAGGCGAGCCCATGTTGGGCATGTTAAATACGGCCCAGTGGGCCCATGATCTGGACAATGTCCAAAACAAAAAATTTGTCGCAGCCTTCCGCAAGGAGTACAACAATCGCACACCTGCCGTCTATGCGGCCCAGGCTTACGACGTGATCATGGCGATCGATGCCGCTGTCAAAGCAACCAATGGCAACGTGGCGGATCGTCCGGCGGTGTTGGCTGCGCTTAAAAAGGCAGACTTCGCTTCAGTGCGCGGACCGTTCACGTATGGCATCAACAACTTCCCCATCCAGCCTTATTACCTGCGTGTCATTGAAAAGAGCGCAGACGGTCAGGTCACCAATAAGTTGGTGGGCAAGGTGTTTGACTCCTATCAGGACGTCTACGTGGGTCAATGCAAGAAATAACATGAGTTCGACGCTGATCGCCGAGCAGTTACTCAATGGACTGCAATTCGGCCTGATGTTGTTTTTGATTGCAGCGGGCCTGACGTTGGTGTTCGGGATCCTCGACATCCTGAACGTGGCGCATGGTTCGCTGTATATGGCGGGCGCTTATGTTGCTGCTCAAACCATGCAGGTCACGCAGTCGTTTGTCGCCGCGGTGGTGGTCGCAGCCGTGGTGACGGGGCTTGTGGGCTTGGTGCTTGAGCTTGTCTTGATCAGAAAACTTGTCATTCGCGATCACCTGGCTCAAGTGCTCGGCACGTTCGCGGTGATTTTGATTGCCAATGACGTGATCAAAATGATCTGGGGACCTGCCCCGATGATGATGAACATGCCACCTGCGCTATCGGGACCTGTTCAACTGACGTCAGAGCTGCTGTATCCGGCGTATCGGCTGTTGATTATTGCGGTGGGCTTGGCGGCCGCCTTGGGCCTTTATTTATTTGTGACGCGCACGAGAGCCGGCGTGCTAGTGCGCGCGGGTGCGTCCAACCGACAGATGGCCACCTTGATGGGTGTGCGCGTCCCGCTGTTGTTTCTTGGTGTTTTTGTGTTGGGTGCGATGCTGGCCGCGCTTGCCGGTGCTTTGCTGGGGCCGGTGACGGCGATTCAGACGGGGATGGGCGAGCAGATTCTGATTTTGGTGCTGGTGTGCATCGTGATTGGCGGGATTGGTTCCATGCGTGGCGCGTTTGTGGGTGCTTTGTTGGTGGGCTTTGTGGATACGGCAGGGCGCGCCTTTTTACCCTCATTGTTAAAGACTTTTTTCTCGCCTGCCGTCGCCTCTAGCGTGGGTCCGACGTTGGCGGCATTATCTATTTATATCCTGATGGCGGTGGTGTTGGTGTTCCGACCTTCAGGATTGTTTCCGGCGCGCGGTTGATGATGCGCAAGTTATTCACTGCGACCAATATGTCTGTGCTGGGCTTAGCCTTGCTATTGGTGTTTCCGCTTGTCGCGCCTGTGCTTAATCTTGATTTTTATGTTTCGTTTGTCCGACGTGTCTTGATTTTTGCTTTGGCCGCGACGAGTTTGAATTTTATTTTGGGTTACGGAGGTATGGTCGCGCTGGGCCATGCGGCTTTTTTTGGTGCGGGCGCCTATGTCGTCGCGATGCTCTCCGTCCAAGGTGTCTCGCAAGCCTTGATTGCGTGGCCAGTCGCGATGTTGGTCGCGGGTGCCTTAGCGCTTGTTATTGGCTTCATTTCCTTGCGCACGCGAGGCGTGTATTTCATCATGATCACGCTGGCCTTTGCCCAAATGGTGTTTTATCTGTTCATTTCGCTGCGGCAGTATGGAGGCGAGGATGGCATCAACGTTGCAGGCCCCAGCGTGTTGCCCGGCCTCAATCTTGCGAATGATCGAACATTTTATTATGTCGTGCTGGTGGTGGTACTGGCCTGCTTGTGGTGGCTCAATCGTCTCATCCAAGCCCGCTTTGGTCAGGCCCTGCAGGGCATTCGAGAAAACGAGTCTCGAATGGAGGCTTTGGGCTATCCGGTTTTTCGAATTAAGCTGCTGGCCTTCGTCATCGCAGGCGTGATGGCTGGGCTCGCAGGTGCGCTGTTAGCCAGTCACAATCAGTTCGTCTCTCCTAGCCTGATGCACTGGACGGCTTCGGCCAATCTCATCATTATGGTGATTGTCGGAGGCATTGGTTTGCGCTATGGCGGACTCGTGGGGGCCGCGGTGATGTTATGGCTTGAGGAAGTGCTGCGCTTGTATACCGACTATTGGCACTTGCCTTTGGGTGTATTGTTGCTTGCGATCGTGCTGTTTGCGCCGAGAGGGTTGGCGGGGATGTTTAAATGGGGCGCTGCGCGATGAGTGCTCTTGTGTCTAACGCCGTGTTAGAAGCGCAACAGTTGACCAAGCGTTACGGCGCCCTGGTCGCATGCGATCAGGTTTCGCTGTCTTTGTTGCCCGGTGAGATTCATGCTCTGATTGGACCCAATGGCGCGGGCAAGTCTACGCTGATCCATTTGCTGTCAGGCTCGGTTGCCGCAGATAGTGGTCGTCTTGCGCTTCAGGGGCATGACGTCACGCGCGCGAGTTTGCACCAACGGGTAGCAGCGGGTTTGTCGCGTTCTTATCAGATCACCAATATTTTCAAACAGTTCAGTGTGTATGAAAATTTGTTGCTCGCAGTGCAAGCGTGTTCGGGCAGCAGCTTTAGTTTCTGGCGTCCCCGCGCGCAGGATAAGGCCTTGCACGAGGCCGCGGAGTCTTTGGCGCGCGATTGTGCGATCGCGCCCGCTGTATGGCATGTTGCTGCCGGAACGTTGCCGCATGGAGAGCAACGCAAACTAGAGTTTGCTTTGGCCTTAGCTTCTAAGCCCTCCGTGCTATTACTTGATGAACCGATGGCAGGCATGGGGCCGGATGAAACCATTAAGCTGACCGAGTTGATTGCCTCGATGCGCGGACGCACCACGATGTTACTGGTCGAGCATGATATGCAGGCGGTTTTTCGGCTTGCGGATCGTATCTCTGTCTTGGTCTATGGTCGTATGATCGCAACCGGCACACCCGAGGAAATCCGCAATCATGCTGGCGTGCGAGAAGCGTATCTGGGTGAGGAGCAGACTTGATGTTGCACGCCCATCACATACAAAGCGGATACGGCCAGAGCCAGGTGTTGTTCGATGTCTCGCTTGAGATTCGGCGTGGCGAGGTCGTGGCCTTGTTAGGGCGCAACGGCATGGGTAAAAGTACGCTAGTTCGGACGTTGTTTGGTCAACTGCCCTTGACAGCAGGCACTCTGAGTTTTGAGGGTGAGAGTATTGCGGGCTGGGCGTCTGACCGCATCGCACGCTTGGGTTTGGCGATCGTACCCGAAGGGCGACAGTGTTTTCCCAATCTGACCGTCCGAGAGCACCTCACGGCGTTTGCCGCGCACCGCAATCCCGAGATCACTGAACCTTGGGATGTCGAGAAGGTTTTTGAAATCTTTCCTCGTTTGCGAGAGCGGGCACGCAATATGGGGAATCAACTGTCCGGTGGCGAGCAACAAATGCTGGCGATTGGACGCGCGTTAGTGACCAATCCCAAACTTCTTGTGCTGGATGAAGCGACCGAGGGACTTGCCCCCTTGGTGCGTGAAGAAATCTGGCAATGTCTTGCGCGCTTGCGCGAAAGCGGACAGACTATTCTCGTGATCGACAAGTATGTCGAACGTTTATTAAAGCTGGCCGATCGGCATGTGATTTTGGAGCGGGGTGCGGTGGTGTGGCAAGGGAGCTCCGCTGAGCTTGATGCCCAGCGGGATCTGTGGACACGCTATCTGGGCGTTTAGCCTTTGGCTAAGCGCGCAAACACTTTGTCGGCAGCGGCGATGGTCGCGCTAATCACGCTGTCATCATGCGTCGAGGAAACAAAGCCAGCCTCATAGGCCGACGGCGCAAAATACACCCCTTCGTCTAGCATGGCATGAAAGAACACCTTGAACATCTCGATATTGCTGGCGGATACTGCGGCGAGTGTGGTCGGGATATCGTTTGAGAAATACAAACCGAACATGCCACCCTCGCTGTCCGCGCTAAACGGGATGCCATGCGCATGCGCGCGCTCGGTGAGTCCTTTGGTCAGCGCGCGTGTTTGCTTGTCCAGCGCTTCGAAAAATCCTGGTTTAGACAACAGCTTGAGCGTGGTGATGCCAGCGGCGACCGCGACAGGATTGCCCGACAAGGTGCCAGCCTGATAGACACCACCTAGAGGGGCGATATTTTTCATGACCTCAACGCTGCCGCCAAAGGCCCCGATCGGCATGCCTCCACCGATGACCTTGGCCAGAGTGGTGATGTCGGGCTTGATGCCGGTTAGGCCTTGAACGCCCTGGGGACCAACGCGGAAACCTGTCATGACCTCATCGAAAATCAACAAGGCGCCGTGCGCCGTACATTCGCTGCGCAAGGTTTCAAGAAAGCCTGCGATTGGCTTGACCATGTTCATGTTGCCCGCAATCGGTTCAACGATGACACAGGCGATTTCTTCGCCATGCTGTTTAAACGCAGCTTTCACACCCTCGATATCGTTGTAGTCGAGCACGATGGTGTGCGCCACAAACTCGGGCGGCACGCCCGCCGAAGTCGGGTTGCCAAACGTCAAGAGTCCTGAGCCCGCTTTCACTAACAGGCTATCCGCATGACCGTGGTAACAGCCTTCAAATTTGATGATTTTGTTACGACCCGTCGCGCCGCGTGCCAGACGAATCGCGGTCATGGTGGCCTCGGTGCCGGAACTCACGAGACGCACTTGTTCGAGCGAAGGCATGCGCTCGATCAGCATTTCCGCGATGATGACCTCAGTCTCTGTTGGAGCGCCATAGGACAAGCCGTGCACGGCGGCATCCTGGACCGCCTTAACCACCTCGGGATGTGCGTGACCAAGAATAGCCGGACCCCAGGATCCGATGTAGTCAATATAGCGTTTGTCATCCGCATCCCAAAAATGGGGTCCTTGAGCGCGGGCGACAAAGCGCGGTGTGCCGCCGACTGAACGGAAGGCCCGAACGGGAGAGTTGACGCCACCTGGGATGCTGCGACAGGCGCGTTCGAAAAGTTCAACGTTGCGTGACATAAAGAATACTCCGTTCAAACGGGAAGAGAGAATGTGGAAAGAGGTGAGGCTGGCGGTGTCTGCGTAAACGGCGCAGACAAAGCGCGCGCTGCGGCTTCGATATCGGGCGCCAAGAATAGGCTGCCGACGACTGCGATCGTATCTGCACCGGCGCTCGCTAAGATGGGGGCTTGAGCGATACCGATGCCCCCGATCGCGACGACGGCAGGCCGAGGCTCGCCTAGGCCTTTGCAAAGCGCTTGCCCCTCGGACAGCACGCTCAGTGGCGCTGTCGGGGCATGCGGTTTGGTCGAAGAGGCATACATGGCGCCAAAGGCGATATAGGCGACTTGTAGCGCGAGTAAGCGCTGAGCGCGTTGTGGATCGGCATAACAAGAGACGCCCAAGAGCATCTCAGGACCGATTTCACGGCGAACAAGGGCCGGGTCATCATCGTGCTGACCCACGTGCACGCCATGTGCGCCAAGCTCAAGCGCGAGGCGCCAATCGTCGTTGATCAGAAACACCAGACCGAGTTCGTGACAAACCGGAAGCAAGGCCTGTGCTAAATGACGGCGCAGCGCGGGCTCGGCGGTTTTATGACGGAGCTGTAAGGCCTTCATGCCACCTCGTGCGGCGGCGCGGACCGCTTGCTCGAGTCGGGCGGCATCATCCCAGTCGGGGGTGACGCCATAGAGGCCAACGGGAAACTTAATATGCGTTTGCATCAGAGAACAAGGACCCTTTAAGGAGCGATTGGTATGCGCCGGGCGATCAAGTGTCCCATGCCTGGTTGAAAAGACTGCAACAGGGCTTGCTCCGCATGGGCGCAGGCCTGTTCTGCAGCGGTGGGGACACTGAGTCCACGCGCCAGCAGACAGGCGAGTGCCGTGGCGACCAGGCCGCCCGAGTCCCGAGCGCGCTCTGGAAAGACAGGGTTTGGCCAGGCGATCGTTTCACTTTCAGGACCCGTTAGCACGTTAGCCTGAAGGCCGGGACGTTGTTTGACGCCGGTGATGAGCACCCATTGGGCGCCGATGGCTTGAAGCGCTTGGGCACCTCCGGTGTGGCCGCAGGCCTCCATGACCTCGTCGCTAATCCATTGGGTCAGTCGACGTGCTTCAATCACGACAATATGGGCCTGCGGTACAAGCAGCTCAATGACGGCGCCAATCAAGTCGTCAACCTCGTCCTCTTCTTCGGCGGGGGTCTCGGTGTCGATTTCCTGTGCGCCAAGGTGTAAAACCAGAGGGATTTGGCTGTAATCCGCAGCGATTTGTGCGACAGCGCTGACGGCTGCAACCGAGGACAGTGCACCGACTTTGATCGCTTGGACAGGGATATCTTCCAGGATGCAGCGCGCTTGGTCATCGATTTGCTCGGCTGAACAGGGGAAAACGGACTCGCTTTTGGCGCTGTCTTGGATTGTGATGGCCGTTAATGTAGACACGGCGTGCCCGCCGAGCGCGGCACAGGTAATCGCGTCCGCGGGCAAACCATCCGAACCGGTCGGGTCAAAAGGGCCAAAAAGAAGAGTCACGGGTGTTGCGATGAGTTGATTCATGTCAAAAAGACAAGCGATGTGTAGGCACGCATGGATAGGTTTGGTTAAGATTGACCCCATTGTAAGAGATGACCCGTTTTACCTGTCTTTTTCCTTGAGGACAGACGGGTTTCACTAAAAAGAGAGAAAGATGCGTACTTGGATGTGTTTAATTTGTGGTTGGATTTACGACGAAGAAACGGGCGTACCCGAAGAGGGGATTCCTGCCGGTACGCGCTGGGAGGATGTTCCGCCAAACTGGGTTTGCCCCGAATGCGGCGCGCGCAAAGAAGATTTTGAACTGATGGAAATCTAGTCCGCGCCTATGGACGCATCGCAACGCGCTGCCGAGACTGTGACCGACTTGTCGAATCAATTTTTGATGGCAATGCCGGGCATGGTGTCGGGTGATTTGGCTGGAACGGTTATTTATTTGTGTGAGCACAGTCCAAAAGGCGCCTTAGGTCTTGTGATCAATCGGCCGACGGATTTGAGTGTCGCGGGCTTGCTTGAAAAAATTGACCTCAAGCTTGAAATCGCCCCTGGACAAAGCGCTGAGCAACATCCGGCACATCTGCCAGCGGTTTTTTTTGGTGGTCCGGTGCAGACCGATCGCGGTTTTGTCCTGCATTCGCCCGCAGGTGATTACAGTTCAAGCATCAAGTTCGGACGCATGGCTCTGACGACCTCGCGCGACGTGTTGGAAGCGGTCGCCCAAGGTCACGGACCACAACAGATGTTGGTCACGCTAGGCTATGCGGGATGGGGTGCAGGCCAACTCGAAAATGAGTTGGCTCAAAATGCCTGGCTGAGCGTTGCGGCGCAAGAATATATTATTTTCGATACGCCACCAGAGGATCGCTACCCCGCAGCACTTAAGCTGCTGGGCATCGATCCCATCATGCTGACGGGTGCAGCAGGGCATGCCTGAAGAAACCTTGCTAGCCTTTGACTACGGCGCTAAAAAATGTGGCGTTGCGCTAGGCAATACCTTGCTCAAACAAGCCCGTCCGCTGGACATCATTTTAGAAGCGACGCGCGACGGACGTTTCAACCGGATCGAGGCTTTGCTCAAGCGCTGGCAACCTGAAAGACTGGTTGTGGGATTGGCACTGGCGACGGATGGTGGCGAACAATATGCCAGTCAGCATTGTCGTCGCTTCGCGCGTCAACTCGAAGGGCGGTTTGGTTTACCTGTTGTCTTGGTTGATGAGCGCGGCTCGAGTCTTGAAGCTCAAAAGACCACTGGGAATGAACCTGACGATGCGGTTGCTGCGGCTATCATTTTGCAGCGTTATTTCGATACGCTGACTTAAGTGACTCTGGGCTAATGAACGTATGCGCAACCCCCAACTAAACCCACGCGGTGCGCTCACACATCTGCTCACTACCGAAGGGGTGTCGCGGCTGACACTCACGCGCATTCTCGATATGACCGAGCTGTTTCTCAACACAACAGAAGGTGAGATTAAAAAAATACCGCTCCTACAAGGTAAAAAAGTACTGAGCCTGTTGGATAAAGACATGGCTGAGCAGGCGCCAGCCGTCATGAGTGTATTTGAGCGCGCGGCGCAGAGTTTGTCCGCAGAGTGGTGTGGTATTCAAACCTTGCCAAGCAACTCGAAACCTTTCCTGGCGGATCTTGATGCGGATATTGTCGTGTTGCGCACTCAAGCCAGTGGCGCGCCGTATTTAATCGCACAGCATGTTAGACCACAAGTGCATATCGTGAATGCGGGGGACGGCAGTCATGCCGATCCGATACGCGCCTTGATGGATATGTACACGATTCGCAACGTCAAAAAAGACTTTGCTCATCTCACGGTGGTGCTGGTGGGAGCAGTCATGCATTCGCGTCAGGCGCGTTCTTGTATCCATGCGCTCACAACCTTGTGCGTCGCCGAAGTTCGCGTGGTCGCACCCTTGACGTTGTTGCCCGAGGGGCTCGCGCAGTTAGGCGTGCGTGCATATACGGATTTGACGCAGGGGCTACAGAACGCTGACGTTGTCATCATGCTGGACCAGGAGTCTTGCGAGGCTGAACATACCTACATCCCTTCGCTTCAAGAGTATGTTAGGTGCTATGGGCTGACAGCGGAAACACTAGCTGCTGCCCAAGACGATTGTTTAGTTCTTGGTGTGCAAGCTCAAGGTATCGAGCAAGAGGCTGCAGGTCTCGCGGTGCGCATGGCGGTGATGAGTCTTGTTGCGGGGGTGTCGGCATGAGGCTCCATATTCAGCAGGGTCGAGTCATTGATCCTGCCAATGACCTTGATGCGTATGCGGATGTCTGTATTGCCGAGGGCATGATTGTCTCAGTGGGGGCGGTTCCGGAGGGCTTTGTTGCCGATCGAGTGCTCAATGCATCTGGCATGCTTGTGCTACCCGGCTTAGTGGATCTGTCTGCCCGTGTAGGGCAGTCGGGCGATGCCTCTACTGCCGCCTTGGCCGGGGGCGTGACAAGTCTCGTGCAGCCACCGGAGACGCTGCTCAATCATGCGCTCGAGTCACAGGCCAAGGTTTACCCCCTAGGTGCGCTGACGGTAGATTTGAAAGGACAGGCTTTGACGGAAATGGTGAGGCTTTCCCAAGCGGGTTGTGTGGGGTTTTCACAGGGCAATACACCCGTGCAAGATACTGCGGTGCTTGTACGTGCGATGCAATATGCAAAATCGTTTGACTTTGCGGTATGGTTGCGGCCTCAAGACGCATGGCTGTCGCGGGGCGGTGTCGTCGCGAACGGTGCGTACGCGTCGCGCCTGGGTTTAGCGTCGATTCCTGTCGAGGCCGAGACCATTGCATTGCAGACCTTGCTGTCGTTACAGCGCATCACTGAAGTGCGCATGCATCTTTGTCGCTTGTCGAGTGCCGAGGCGATCAACATGGTGCGCGCAGCGAAAAAAGAAGGGCGGCCTATCACCTGTGATGTGACGGCTAATCATGTGCATCTTACCGACATTGATATCGGTTATTACGACAGTCTTTTTCGGCTTGACCCTCCCTTGCGGGGGCAGCGTGATCGCGACGCGATTCGACTCGGACTGTTGGATGGCACGATTGATGCAGTGTGCTCGGATCACACCCCACTGA
Organism: Bordetella parapertussis; assembly: GCA_945897365.1. Taxonomy (GTDB): domain Bacteria; phylum Pseudomonadota; class Gammaproteobacteria; order Burkholderiales; family Burkholderiaceae_B; genus Zwartia; species Zwartia parapertussis_A. The sequence continues at coordinate 110,271 of CAMDFD010000008.1, forward strand.
CGGACTTGGATAAAAATCTGAATTTTGTCGATGCGATACCAGGCGCTATGGGTTTGGAGTTGTTGCTCTCACTGACGCTAAAGTGGGCACAAGAGGCACGTGTACCCTTGCTAGACGCGCTCAAGCTGGTCACGCATGCTCCGGGTCAAGTATTGGGCCAAAGTGCCAGATGGACCGTTTCGCCGGGTAGTCTCACTGTAGGCGCGCCTGCGGATGTATGCGTCGTGGATCCAGAGGAATATTGGTTAGTGTGCCGTGAAAATATTCACAGTGCCAGTCAATGCACGCCCTTTCTAGGTCGTGAGTTGCCTGGGCGTATGGTTGCAACGGTGCTGCGTGGTGATCTTGTTTGGGAGCGATCTCGTTGAAAGTCTTGCGTTTCCTTTTAAGAGCCACGTTGGCATTGACTTGGGTGCTGTGCGGATTGTTGACGCTCGTGGTGGTTTTTCCGCTGGCTGGGCACAAAGGTCGGTTAGCGCTCAAGCGCAGTTGGTCTGGTGTGTTGCTCTTGTTGTGTGGTGTGCGAGTGTCGTACTCAGGTGAGCCTCTGCGCGAGGGACCTGCGCTTTGGGTGATCAATCATGTGTCCTGGCTTGATATTTTTGCGATCAATCATGCACGTGCTGCAGTGTTTATTGCCAAGAGTGAAATCCGACGCTGGCCTGTGTTAGGTTGGTTAGTGGCCGGAGCGGATACGATTTTTATCGAACGCGCTTCGCGCCATGCCGTGCAAAAGGTTGCCCGTGCGATGCAGGATACATTTGAGCGTGGCCAAGTGGTAGGTTTGTTCCCCGAGGGCACGACGTCACAAGGTTACGATTTGTTGCCTTTTTATGCCAATCTTTTTGAGCCTGCTCGGCGTGCAAATGTCCCGATACAGCCCGTAGCCTTGTTATTTTTCCATCACGACAAACGCAGTGATTTCGCGGCCTTTGTGGGCGATCAAACTCTACTGCAAAACTTATGGACAGTCCTGGGTGGAACAGGTGTCAGGATTGAGGTGGCGTTTTTAGCGCCGCTCTGGGTGCCAGATGGCGAACCCGCACCTGCGCGTGCAGCGCTCGGCGCACGTGCTCACCAGGTCATCAAGGAAGTGGTGTTGAGGCGCTAGGGCCCTACACCAGTCTCCTGGGCTCGGGGTCAGTCGATCAGCAGCTTTGGCAGCGAGGGTGTGCACGCAGACGGGAATAAACACCGAGCGCGTTATTCGCAAAAATCTTCTTTTTCTCCGCACTATCCGCCGAAGGGGAAGCGTCGATATAGCGACGTGTGTCGTCAAAATAAAAGTTGGTGAGCGGATCAATGCCTTGCACCGCACCGACAGTTTCTGACGCGAACAAAATGTTTTTGTTGGGGACGACACGCAGCAATAAATCAATACCAGGCTGATGGTAAACGCAGGTATCAAAAAATACGTTATTGAGCACTTTTTCCTCTAACGAGGAGATGCCCATGTCAAGCGCCATGCCGCGATAACGACCCCAGTGATAGGGTGCTGCACCACCGCCGTGAGGAATAATGAATTTGAGCGTCGGGAAGTCCTTGAAAATATCCGAGGTCATAAACTGCACAAAGGCGGTCGTGTCGCCATTAATGTAGTGGGTGGCGACCGCGTTGAAATGCGGATTGCATGAGCCGCTGACATGGATCATGGCCGGGACATCGAGTTCGACCATTTTTTCGTACAAGGGATACCACCACTTTTTATCCCACAACGGTGGGTCGGTCCAGCGTCCGCCTGTTGGGTCGGGATTGATGTTGGCACCGATAAAACCAAACTCGTTCACGCAGCGCTCGAGTTCTTCGATCACGCGCTGACCGGGTTGCACGCCAGCTGCCTGAGGCAGTTGACATACGCCGATGAAGTGATCCGGGTAGAGCTTACAGACACGATTGATCAATTCATTGTTGTAGCGCGCCCAGACGACATTAGTATCCTCGTTGCCCATATGGTGGTCCATCGCGACCGCTTTAGGCGAGAAAATCGTCATGTCGATGCCACGCTCTTTCATGATGCGTAACTGATTATTATCGATGCCATGACGGATTTCGTCGTCAGAGACGGCGGGTGGGGGGGCCGTCGGCGCTTGACCTGTTCGTTGAAACTCGGCGATCTGGTCGGCGCGAAACTTGGCGACTTGGGGCGGGGTGGTCGTAAAGTGACCGTGGCAATCGATAATCATGTTTAAGCTCGGTAAACGATGAAAAAGAGCACTTTACACAATTTTTACGCGTTTGACGGACTTGTCCCTTAGGATAATATCTTGCGACACGATTGTTTATCTTTTGCCAAACAGGAAGCCTAAGCCATGTCCAGCCCCGTGAATCAGCAGACCCTAGACTGGATCGCTGTCTTCGAGCAGCGCGCGACGCGTCACGTCGTGACCGTGGGTGATCACCAGGTGGTTTGGCGGCAATTCGGCGAGGGATCGCCTTTGGTGCTGATCCATGGCGGGCATGGCAGCTGGTTGCATTGGGCTCGCAACATTGAAGTGCTTTCTAAAGATTTTTCTCTGTGGATTCCCGACTTGGCGGGCTATGGTGACTCGAGCGACCCCCGCTTTGATGACTTTTCAACCATGGTCGATGTCACCGCAGAATGTCTCACGCAACTCTTTGGCTGCGGCACCCCTTTCGATCTGGCGGGTTTTTCTTTTGGGGGACTCGTGTCTGCTAATTTAGCGGCCAAGGGATTGCCAGTTCGCCGTTTGGCGTTGCTCGGCCCCGGTGGCCATGGTGGTCCGCGCCGAGAACGCGGCATGCTCATCAACTGGAAGCGCGCCGAGACGCACGAAGAGCTGATTGAGGCGATGCGCTTTAACTTGTGGGCGCACATGATTTACGCTGAGGCGCACATCGATGCTTTTGCGATGGGGATCCATACTTATTCGTGTATCAACACCCGCTTTCGGAGTCGAGGTATCTCGGGGCGAGGCTTGTTGGGCTCAGCCCTTGATGCATACAGCGGAGAGACGTTGATCATTTGGGGGGAGCATGACATCACCTGCACCCCAGAGTATCTGATGACGCACATGATCAACGGGCATGCGAGACGCCAAGGCTTGATTTTGCCCGAGGTCGGTCATTGGGTGAATTACGAAGCAGTCGAGCCCGTCAATGTTTTGTTACTAGACTGGTTCAAAGTAGGTAGGATTGCGCAGGGGCTATAGCCCCCCTCTCAGTCCTCGTGCGGATCGAGCATTTGCGCACAGGGGACTTGGATCACGGCATGGTCTTGTAGGCGCACCGCAGTGAGATGGCCGCCCCACAGACAACCGCTATCGAGACAAATCACATCCCTATCGAGTTTGAGGCCGAGCGTGGACCAATGCCCAAAGACGACGGTCACATCACGCGTTGCGCGCTTGGGTAAGCTAAACCAAGGAATGAGGGCTTTGTCATCTGGCGCGGGCTCGATTTTGACATTGAGATGCATTCGGCCTTGTTTGTCACAAAAACGCACGCGCGTGAGCGCGTTGATGATCACGCGTAAACGATCTGGTCCTTTGAGACGCTCATCCCACTGATCTGGCGTATTGCCATACATCAGTTGTAAATGCTTTTTCCAATCTGCGCTTTGAAGCGCGGCCTCGACTTCGCTTGCAAGTTCGAGCGTGCGTTCGGCATCCCATTCTGGCAGCACGCCCGCATGAACGAGCAAGTGACCGTAGGCATAATGCGCTAACGGCTGATGACGCAGCCAGTCAATGATGGCTTGCGCATCGGGGGCAGCGAGGACCTCATCCAAGGTATCCTTTTTACCGTTCTTGCGAACCCCAGCCGCCATCGCCAATAGGTGTAGGTCATGATTGCCTAATACCACCGTCGCACGATCACCCAAAGACATGATCCGACGCAGCGTCGCCAGCGATTGTGGACCACGGTTGACCAGATCACCCGCAAACCAAAATTGCGCGTCTGCATCCTCTTGGATATCGGGCTGAGACAATAAGGTATCAAGAGAGCCACAGCAACCTTGAATATCTCCGATCATCCAGATGCTAGACATACTCATATCGGTGATTTCTTCCAAAAGGAGCGTGTGCGTTGACGGTTCGCGATGGCATTACGATTTTCCATGGTAAAGACCGCGGTGAGCGCGAGAATCATCGCGCAGATATTAGGCAGTAGCGCAGTGACTACAGGCGACCATTGATAAAGCAAACTGACATTGAGTGCGAGTTGGTTAATCATGAAAAAACCAGTGCCCAGCAAAATCCCGAAAAACACCTTGGCGCCTACACCCCCTCGACGTGTCTGCATAAAGCTGATCGGCGCTGCGATCGTCAGCATCACTAAAAGAGTGAAGGGATAGGCGAGTTTGCGCCACATGGCGACGATTTGACGATCGGCTTGAAGTTGGTTGCGGTTGAGGTATTCGATATAGTCCTGAAGCGCGAAAAAAGACATGCGTTCTGGTGTCAAAATCCGGGCGATCAAGCGTCCTGCTGTGAGGGATGTGTCAAAGCTGCGCTCGGCCGACTGCGTGATGGTCACAGAAGGCGTCTTAGACACCTGAGCATCGACAAGCGTTTGTTCGAGCGAGGGTGCAATATGATTCTCTGTGACGATTTGCATCACAAGTTTGCCATCGACAAAACGACCTGCTTCGGATTGTGCGACGAGCGAGAGCGTCCGGCCATCGGGAAACTCGTAGACGCGCAGATTGGCGACGTTGCCCGAGGAGAGCAAGTTGCCGACGTTGATGATGCGGGTGCCGCCGTTGGGCGTAGGCTCCTTAAACCAGTAGCCGCTCGCTAGACGTCCGCCCTCGACTTTACCGCGCATGAGCAAGTTGGTTTCGCTACTTTTAATTTCAGCCATCGGCGTTAAAAACTCAGACAAAATGAGAGCGCCGAAAATAATCGGTAGGGATACAGTCCAGAGCATTTTTAACAGGCCAAAGCCACTGACACCAGAGACGCGCAAGATGACGAGTTCGTTGCGCTGAGCCAAACCTGATAGCGCCAAAATCGCGCCAATCAGCACGCCAATCGGCAGTAGATCGTAGAGGCGTGTCGGGGCAGACAGCAGCTGCAAATAAAACAGCGCAGTGAGCGGAAACTTGTCACCGACCGTGTCAAGCTCGTCAACGAGCGTAAAAAAAGTAAAAAGTCCGAGCAGGGCGATCAACACCACGGAGGTGGAGCGATAAATTTCTCGGGCAAGATAACGTCGGGCAGTTCGCATAGGTCTAAGTGTAATGCCCAATCACAAGCGGTTGAGTTCTGCGCGTAAAGTCGCAAGAACAGGCTGGACATCAGGACGCTTTCCGTGCCATAGAAAAAAACTCTCAGCGGCTTGACCCACCAGCATGCCCAAACCATCACTGATTTGTGAGGCCCCCTCTTTTTTTGCTTGAAGCATAAAGGCGGTTGGTTTGGCGCCATACATCATGTCGTAGGCCCAGGCGCCGGGTGCATAGAGTCCTGCGGGTAATTCGGGGGTTTCACCGGTCAAGCTGCTGGCACTGGCGTTAATGACAAGATCCCAACCGATGGGTTCCAAGGCTTCGTTCAAGCGACCTGCCGACAGTATTTTCAAGGCGATCGGAGACGCGGCGTGCCATTCAGCGACCAGCGCCTGTGCCCGCTCGGCTGTTCGGTTGACGACGTGCAGTCGGGCGCAGCCTGTTTCAAGCAAGGGGCCTAGTACGCCGCGCGCGGCACCTCCCGCACCTACCATCAGGATTCGTGCACCCTCGCACCGGACTCCTAAGCGTTTCAGGTCTGCAACTAAGCCCACGCCATCCGTATTGCAGCCATGCAAGACGCCTTGACGCATCCATAGCGTGTTGACCGCTTGCGCTTGTTGTGCCCGCGCACTGAGGTGTGCCCGAGCCAGCTCCCACGCTTCGAGTTTAAAAGGAACCGTGACATTGAGTCCCCGACCGCCATTGGTAAAAAATTGCATCACGGTGTGCGTAAATCCATCTAGTGGCGCTTCCAGATGTTCGTAGATCAAGGAGATATGGGTTTGCGCTGCAAATTGTTGATGGATGGACGGTGAGCGGCTGTGTTTAACGGGATGACCGATCACCGCAAAGCGCGCCGGTGCTGGCGAGGAGGGTATGGATGTCGATTTGACGTTGAGGGTCATGGTTGTCGTGCCTCTAGTGTGCCGTGAACGAAATGCCAGGTTCGGGTCAGAACAAGCTGGTCGATTTGTCGAGCCATGTCAGCGGGAAAAGGCGCGAAGGGTGCCGAAAGTTGGGCAATACGTCGCACGGCTTGATTCAGTAAAGGTTTGTCGGAGGGGCGATTAATCGTGAGGTCCACAATCGTTCCATCCGCCCGTATGGTCAAGGTCGCTTGCACGCTGCCATAGAACTTGCCATCAACGCCACTGGGGTAGTGTTCCGTGCCGACTTGTTCAATACGCTGCCGCCATTGATCGATATAAGGTGCATAGGCTGTTTTACGCGCAGATACAGCATTAAAGTGTTTGCGAGGCTGTGCGTTGTCGCGCTCAATCCGCTGTTTGAGTACGGCGATTTGTCCGTTAAGAATCATACGGTCTTGATCGACCTCGTCCTCTCCGGCGATATCGCTTGAGTCGGTGGGGTTTGTTGCGGGACGACCCTGGGTGACCCACTCACTGGACGTGAGTTGGGTAAGAAGCTCTTGTTGTTGCAGTTCAAGTTGTTGCCTTTGTTGGGTCAGAGCCTCGAGCATGACGGGTTCGGCGGACTCGCCCGCGAGCGGAACGAGCGTCGTTTGGTAGCCGGTTTGCGCTTGGCCGCCGCCGTCCACATTGGTTTGTGCGAGTAGTTGCGCCTGATTAGGCTCGCTTTCAGTCGCGGCATTGACCATGACAATTTCGAGCTCAGAGGGTCTAGGTGTCGAAACGGGAGGCGCAGTCCTATGCCAAGCGATTAAAGCCAAGTGTATGGCAACAGACAACAAAAGCCCCCAGCGTAAAAAACGCTGCTGCGCAATGAGCCAGCTTGCGATGCCGGGCGAAGTCGCCTCTGCGAGGGAGGGATTGCTGATGTTCACGTCGCTTCGATCAGATCCTCAGGTGGTTGGCGATCCATACTCTCGATAAAACGGCAATCCATGTCAAGCGCAAGTTCGTCGATAGCCATGATCTGTAATAAAACGTGCTGTCCCCTTTCGAGTGCGGGGAGCCCGGCTAAGCGCACGATCATTGGGGCATGGCTCAGGCGCACCAAGTCCTCTTTGAGTACAGTGGCTTCGCACTCAGTGATATTTTGCTGTTGTAGCCAGCGCAAGCACCAGTAGCGCTCCATGCTGTTCTGAAAGTCATGCCACGCGACATATTGTGACTCAAACCCGCCGATAATGGCGAATAAATCAGCATCGCGAGGTTTGAACGGAGCGACTAGAGGCGCGGACACGCCATGCTCGATCGCTGCGATCAGTTGCCACTGATTCACGAGGTCGACGTAGCGTCGTAATGGCGAGGTGCACCATGCGTATTGCGCAACGCCGATCGCCTCGTGTGGAAGTGCGTGCGTACTCATGCGTACACGTCCAGTTTGTTGTGAACGATAGATGCCGGGAAGGCCGTACGTCGCAAGCAAGCCACCCCAAGTGCTATTGGCCAAAATCATGAATTCGGCGACCAATCGATCCAGAGGTGCATTGCGCAGTCGCGGCACGATCCGCACTGTCGAGGCAGGATCGTCCGGGTCGCCATCAACGTAGAAGCTGTATTCGACACGATTGTTATTTTCAGGCTTGCCGCGGACGATTTCGCGTTGTTTGCAAAGCGCGAGCGACAGTTGCCAAAGCGGTCGAATCCAGTCGTTATAGGGAAGTTTGATGCTTGGGTCCGCTAAGGACTCTTCGGTGATGAAGTCATCTAGAGCGTTGTGACGCAAATTGGCGCGTACGGTCAAGCGTTCGAGGCGACTTTCGTGAGAGAGGATTTCTCCTGTGTCGGGGTTGGCGGTGACGTATAGCGACAGCACTGGGACAGGGCGACCCTCGTCTAAGGAAAAAGCGGCGATCACTTCGTCAGGTTGCATTGGAATTTTGTCGCCTGGCATGTAGACCGTGGACATTCTGGCGCGTGCAAGTTTGTCGAGTGCGCTGTCTTTAGTGACGGATAGACCAGGCGCTGCGATGTGGATCCCGACGCGCAAAAGTCCATCTGGTAACTGAGTGACTGACAGTGCATCGTCGATTTCGGTGGTGCTGATATCGTCCACCGAGTAGGCCTCAACGTCTGCGAGTGGGAGTTCGTGTGCGATCTTCGGGACATCGCAGGGTGCAAAGCCCGTCCCCCGTGGAAAATAGTTTGCGAGAAAGCGTCCCTTGTGCAGCGCCAGCGCATGCGGCCAGGCACCCGCATCGAGCAGAAGCCGTTCGGGTGAGGCTTGGCGTTGTGCGCAGGCTGCGTCGAGTGCTTTCCAAGCCTGTGAGTTTTTATCGGGCTTAGTCACCAAGGACATCGCGGACAGAGTAACCTCTGGTGGCAGTTGGCCTGCAGCGATCGCTTGCGCCCATTCTTCGGTTTGTAACGCTGCCCGTTGCTTCTTTTCCTGAGCCGCGAGTGCCGCAGCCAAAATCTCAGGAGGTGCCGCGCGATAGCGACCTCTGCCCCGGCGATGAAAATAAAGCGGGGCGCTATGTAGCCTCAGCAACAAGCTTGTTTTTTCAAGCGTATCGGGCGAATGTCCGAAATACTCCGCACCCATGGTGTCAATGTCAAACTCATCAGCCGGCGCACATTCCCAGAGAAAAGGCAGATCGATCTCGTTGGCTAAACTTTCTGCCTGAGGGAGCAGTACGTCCGGCTTTGGGGTCGCGAACGTGAACAGGCAGTTGGCTCGCTTGACCTTGCTGCGTTTGCCAGACTCCGACTCGACTTGCAGTGTCGCGTCTGCTTCGGCCATGATGTGGCCTGTTTTAAACGCGCCATCTTCTTCATATAAAACGTACATGGATATTGGTATTCCGGTGAATCAAAAAAGAGAGCCTGTTAGGCCGGCGAGGTGGCGAGCGCCTCAAGAAGTCGACCATGCACGCCGGCGAAACCGCCATTGCTCATGATCACAATGTGGTCCCCCGCCTGCGCCGCGCGTTTGATCGCTTGAATCAGCGGCTCGATTTCGTGATGTGCTTGCATGCGTGAGCCAAGCGAGGCGAGCACTTCGGCAGGCTCCCACCCTAGGGCTTGTTTACCTTCGCGTTGTCCATAGCAAAAAACCAAATCCGCGTCGGCTAATGCTGCGGGCAAACGTGCCGCCATGGTACCGAGTTTCATGGTGTTGGAGCGTGGTTCGAGCACGGCGAGGATGCGCTGCGCGCCTATCTGTGCGCGCAAACCTGCCAGAGTCGTTGCGATTGCAGTGGGGTGATGCGCAAAATCATCATAGATCGTGATGTCCCGGACAGTGCCTCGCACTTCCATGCGACGCTTGACACCGCTGAAGTTGCAGAGCGCGGCGATGCTGTCTTGTGGCGTGACGCCGACGTGGTGAGCGGCGACGATGGCCGCGAGTGCGTTGTGCTGGTTATGCGCTCCTGTGAGTGTCCAATCAATGTCACCGTAGTGCTCCGCACCCTTTAATACCTCAAAAGAGACTGCATCAAGTGTGCGAGTGTGCCAGCCGTCGTGCGTATTGATTAAAGTGTGCCCGGCCCAGCAGCCACGAGCGATGACGCGCTCCAGCGCATCGTCTCGTGCGGGCGTGATGACCAGGCCGCTGCGGGGAACGGTGCGCAGCAAGTGATGAAATTGGGTCTCGATCGCGGCCAGATCTGGAAAAATATCTGCATGATCGTACTCGAGGTTGTTCAAAATAGCCGTGCGCGGTCTGTAATGAACGAACTTGGAGCGTTTGTCGAAAAAGGCTGTGTCGTACTCATCGGCTTCAATCACAAAAAAGGGTTGTTCGACGTCAAAGCGCGCTGAAACCTCGAGGCCGGGTGCGACACCCCCGATCAGAAAGTTAGGTTTTTTGCCGGCGCATTGCAAAATCCAGGCCAGCATAGAACTGGTTGTCGTTTTGCCATGCGTACCCGCCACGGCGAGAACGTGCTGGCGTTGCAGGACAAAGTCTCCTAGCCATTGCGGACCTGAGGTGTAGGGCAAACCTGCCTCCAGGATAGCTTCCATCAGGGGGTTGCCGCGCGAGACCACATTACCGATCACAAAAAGGTCGGGTTTGAGCGCCAGTTGGTTGGGCTCAAAGCCCTCGATCAGGTCGATACCTTGCTCTTCGAGTTGCGTGCTCATGGGGGGATAGACCCCCGCATCACAACCCGTGACACGATGTCCCGCGGCGCGCGCGATGAGCGCTAAGCCACCCATAAAGGTGCCGCAAATTCCCAGTATATGCAGATGCATGAACAGTCTCCTGCCGACATTGTAGAGGCAGTTGTCTCAAGACTCGCCGGGGTTTAAACCTTGTGTGGAATCAACGCATTCGGGGCGAGGAGGCGCTATGATATGAGACATGAAGAGAAGAACGGTGATCTTTGGAGGAGCTGGTCTTGTGGCGATCGCCACCACGGCGTGGTTTGCCTGGCAGTCGAGCTCGCGCCGCGCGCCTGCTGCGAATCGCGCAGTAGGTTTACCGGGTACGATGCCACAAAAAACCGAGCCTAATCCTCGCGTTTTGTACGAGGCGACGTTCCCAGATTTGACGGGCAGCCCGGTCGCGCTCAAGCGGCTGCTTGGTCGTCCTGTCGTCGCCAACTTTTGGGCAACTTGGTGTGCGCCCTGCGTTGAGGAGATGCCGCAGCTCGATGCTTTGTCCAAATCTTTACCAGAGATTCAATTTGTTGGTATTGGTATAGATACGGCATCTAACATCTCTCAATTTGTAACTAAAATACCCGTTTCTTATCCTTTGTATGTGGCCGGTCACACTGGGATCGCCTTGGTCAGAGAGCTCGGCAATGCGGCGGGCGGACTCCCTTTTACCGTCCTGTTAGATGCAGAAGGCCGCATTTTCGACACAATTCTTGGCAAGGTTTCACCCGAGGATTTAAATGCAAAAATCGGTCGCTTAGTCGCAAAATCAAAGACGTAGATAGACAAATGGCGTGATTTAGCGTAAAAATGCGTACCTGATCATTGCTTTTGGCGATATGGTATGTCTCAACACCTTCTTGTTCTAAATGGACCCAACCTGAATTTGCTCGGGTTGAGAGAGCCCCATCTCTATGGGCATACGACGCTGCCTGAGTTAGAGGCGGGTCTTGTGACGCTTGCTCAGACTCTCGGTGTTTCGCTGGCTACTTTCCAGAGCAACCACGAAGGCGCCTTAGTCGATCGCATACAAGCGGCGCGAACGGACGCAACCGATTTCATTATCCTGAATGCGGGTGCCTACACACACACGAGTATTGCGATTCGCGATGCCCTTGCAGGGATTAAGATTCCCTTTGTGGAGGTTCATTTGTCAAACGTTCATAAACGCGAAGAATTCCGTCATCACTCGTACCTGTCTGATCTGGCGGTAGGTGTGGTGGCAGGTCTCGGCCCTTCGGGCTACGAGGCAGCAGTGCGCTTTGCCGCTCAATATGAGCTTATCTAGAACTTTACGGAAATACTATGGATCTGAGAAAACTTAAAACCTTAATCGACTTGGTGGCCGAGTCAGGTATTGCTGAGCTGGAAATTACAGAGGGCGAAGGTAAGGTTCGTATTGTTAAGTTTTCACAGGCTTTACAGCCCGTCGCTTACGCTCCGGCTCCTGGGCAATATGCACCCGCTCCAACGGGTGCAGAGGGTGTAGCAGCTGCCGCAGCGGTTGCGCCCGTACCCGCCGCGGTTGTCGGTCACACGGTCAAGGCGCCTATGGTGGGGACCTTCTATCGTGCGCCTAATCCAAACTCTCCTTCGTTTGTCGAAGTCGGCCAGACGGTCAAAGAAGGCGAACCTTTGTGCATCATTGAGGCAATGAAATTGCTCAATGAGATCGAGGCAGACAAATCCGGAGTCATCAAAGAAATTTTGGTTCAAAACGGTGAGCCGGTCGAGTACGGCCAGCCTCTTTTTGTGATCGTCTGATATGTTTGAAAAGATTCTGATCGCCAACCGTGGCGAAATCGCGTTGCGTATTCAGCGCGCGTGCCGTGAAATGGGTATCAAGACCGTTGCGGTCCATTCCGAAGCCGATCGCGATGCCAAATATGTCTGGCTCGCGGACGAGTCGGTCTGCATTGGCCCGCCAGCTTCGCGCGATAGCTATTTGAATATGCCGGCCATCATTGCGGCCGCTGAGGTCACTGATGCCGAAGCCATCCATCCAGGTTATGGTTTTTTGTCCGAAAACGCCGACTTCGCCGACCGGGTAGAAAAGAGCGGTTTTGTGTTCATTGGCCCGCGGCCTGAGTCGATTCGTCTGATGGGCGACAAGGTGAGCGCTAAACAAGCCATGATCGAGGCCGGCGTGCCAGTCGTGCCTGGTTCGGCGGGCGCATTGCCTGATGACCCGAACGAGATTTTGCGTACGGCCCGTGAGGTCGGTTATCCCGTCATTATCAAAGCGGCAGGCGGTGGTGGTGGACGAGGCATGCGCGTCGTGCACACCGAGGCGGCTTTGCTCAATGCGGTCACCATGACCAAATCTGAAGCTGGTGCGGCGTTTAATAATCCCGAGGTCTATCTCGAAAAGTTTCTTGAAAACCCCCGTCACATTGAAATCCAGGTGTTGGCGGATGGTGGAAAAAACGCTGTGTGGCTTGGTGAGCGTGACTGCTCGATGCAACGGCGTCATCAGAAAGTCATCGAAGAAGCGCCTGCTCCCGGAATCGATCGCAAACTGATCGAAAAGATTGGTGAGCGATGTGCCGACGCCTGCCGCAAGATCGAATATCGCGGCGTCGGTACATTTGAGTTTTTGTTTGAGAATGGCGAGTTCTATTTCATCGAAATGAACACGCGCATTCAGGTTGAGCATCCTGTGACGGAGCTCATCACGGGCATTGATCTGGTGCAGCAGCAAATTCGTGTGGCGGCAGGAGAAAAATTCCTGCTACGTCAAAAGGATATTACGTTCCGCGGTCATGCAGTGGAATGTCGTATCAACGCCGAGGATCCTTTTACCTTTATGCCGAGTCCTGGCCTCATCACCAACTGGCACACGCCAGGTGGACCCGGTGTGCGCATCGATTCTCATGCGTTTAATGGGTACTTTGTGCCACCAAATTACGACTCGATGATTGCAAAGGTTATTACCTACGGCGATACACGTGCACAGGCGGTGGCGCGCATGTCGATCGCACTGTCAGAAATGGTTGTCGAAGGGATTAAAACCAATATTCTTCTTCACCGCGAACTGATGGCCGATGCAAAGTTTGTTGAGGGAGGCACCAGTATTCACTATCTCGAACACAAGCTCGCTTCCCGCGCCACTTAACAACGTTTAATGGCACGTAACGGAAAACACGATGCGTGAACTGGTTCTTTTGTGCCCTGGCTCTCTCGCAGAGCCCCTCTCCGACGGTTTGCTAGAGTCCGGTGCGTTATCCGTGTCTGTAGAAGACGCAGACCTTGACACCGACGAGGAGCAGCCGCTTTTTGGAGAGCCTGGCAGCGAATCTAATACGCAAGCTTGGGCGCGTAATCGTCTAGTGGTCTTGTTGGCGGACGGTACGGATCCGGAACAATTATTGGCCAGCGCCCGCCAGGATCTGGATACAGACGTCGATCTGCCATGGCATTTACGTCAGGTTCCCGATGCGGATTGGGTACGACTCACGCAGTCACAGTTTGGACCCATCTCGGTGGGTGAGCGCATTTTGATCGTACCGAGTTGGCATGCAGAACAGATGCCACAGACATCTGAGGCCGGACATATCGCGATCCAATTGGACCCAGGCTTAGCTTTTGGCACAGGCAGTCATCCTACAACCCATCTTTGCCTTGAATGGTTAGCCGATGAGTTAGCGACCGGCTCAACAGTGTTGGATTATGGTTGTGGCTCAGGGATCTTAGCGATTGCCGCCAAAATGCTGGGTGCCTCTAGTGTGACAGCCATAGACATAGACGAACAAGCCGTACAAGCGACGGCAGATAATGCAATGGCCAATCATACAGAGGTCAATGCGCACCTTCCCGAAGGTTTGGTGGATGGTTTGTTTGATGTGGTCGTCGCTAATATTCTTTCCAACCCACTCAAGGTTCTAGCGCCGATGCTCTCGATGCGTGTGCGTTCGGGAGGTTATTTGGTGCTATCGGGCGTGCTTGAGCGGCAGGCCTTAGAGGTCGCGCAGGCTTATGCCCCTTGGTTACCAATGACCGTCTGGCAAGCCCGCGATGGCTGGGTTTGTTTAGCTGGTCGCAAACCCTGAGGCGAACGCATGAGTCTAATCACGCGTTGCCCAAAGTGCCACAGCGACTTCGTTGTCAAACTAGATCAACTGCAAGCGCTGAATGGTTTAGTGCGTTGCGGGACCTGCTCGCATATTTTTGATGGCTTTGCGACGCTTGAAAACCAGCCCCCCACTTTAACGCACCGACCAGGTGTTGAGCCAGTTCGGTTTTCGACGCCAGCAGCGACAAACGCGTCGGCAGTTTCTGTACCCTCGGCTGCAGAGCCCGCAGTATTGCGGCATCGTGCTGAAAGAAGCGAGCCCTTGGAACGCAGAGAGCAAGAGGTCCCTGAACCCTCAGTATTTTCTGCACGCGCGGATGCCGAATCCTCCTGGGCAATTCTAGGCGAGTCCCGACTTCGTGGCGAAGGCCCTTCGGTGGGGAGGACGCAACCTGAGTTTTTAATCGATGAAGTCGATACACCGAGACTGAAGATGCTGTTGTGGAGTTTGGCAAGCGTTCTTGCGCTTGGGCTGCTCGTCATTCAGCTCGCTTATGTTTATCGCAACGATATCGCGACACAGTTCCCCTTATTTCGCCCCGTTGTTGATGTGATGTGCGCAAAGCTCGGCTGCGAAGTGAGCCTGCGTCGATATATCGAGCGGATTTCAGTATCCGTGATTGCCTTTGAGCGTCTGGCGTCTACAACCCAAGAGGGTAAGCCTGCCGAGATGTCCTTGAGATTTTCTATGCGTAATCGCTTGAATCAAGCGCAACCATGGCCTGGGCTGACTCTTGAGCTCACGGATGCGTCTGGAACTGTCGTATCACGTAAACGCATGAGCCCCAATGATTATCTCCCTGCCCAATTGGCTGATAAGCCTTTCGCCTCGAATCAAGAAGTCAGTCTTATTTTGCCCGTTACTGTGACAGGTTTGCAGATTAACGGTTACACGCTTAAACCATTTTTTCCTTGAGGCACATAACATGACAGCCCCAGTTTTAATTTGTGGTTCAGTCGCTTTCGATACGATCGCAGTCTTCGAAGGACAGTTCAAAGACCACATCTTGCCCGATCGCATTCATGCGTTGAGCGTGTCCTTTTTAGTGCCTCGTATGCGCCGTGAGTTTGGCGGTTGTGCAGGCAATATCGCCTACAACTTGAAACTTTTGGGTGGTCATCCGATTCCCGTCGCCACGGTTGGCGAGGACGCGTCAGATTATGTGCAGCGCTTTAAACAGCTCGGTATCGAGGTCAAGATGATTCGTAGTCTGCCCGGGACCTTGACCGCGCAATGTTTCATCACGACGGACTTGGATGACAATCAGATCACGGCCTTTCATCCTGGGGCCATGGAACGTTCTTCGGAAAATGATTTAACCGGTCATCAGGCGGCCTGGGCGATCGTGGCGCCTGATTCAAAAGCCGGCATGATGGCGAACGCCAAGCGCTTGCATGCTCAAGGGACGCCTTTTATTTTTGATCTGGGTCAGGCGATGCCTCTTTTCGATGGGGATGACATTATGAGCATGCTGAGCTTGGCGCAAGCGCTCACTGTCAACGATTATGAAGCAAGCGTTGTGGAACAACGCACTGGCAAGACAATTGCGGCACTCGCTAAAAACTTACGGGCGATCGTTGTGACGCGTGGCGCATTGGGTGCGACGCTTTATACTGAGGGTCAAGAGCATCATATCGATCCAGTTAAGCCTCAAGGACTTGTAGATCCAACGGGTTGTGGTGATGCGCACCGAGCCGGTTTGCTATATGGTTTGACACAGGGGTGGAGTTGGTCGGATGCCTGTAAACTTGGAAATCTGATGGGATCGATCAAAATTGCTTCGCGTGGTCCACAAAACCATGCGCCAAGCCGAGCCGAGATTGACACAATGCTGAGCAGCTATTGCAATTTACGATTACCTGTTTGAGCGTGTTTGAAAGGATTCTTATGATGAATGAAAAATGTTCTATTCGGGCCAAGACTGGCTTTCGTCTAGCTTTGGGTGCGCTTGCGTTGTCCAGTATTGTCTTGGTGACGGGTTGCGCCCAACCCTCAGCCTCTGCGAATGTCTACAACTATAACCAGACGCAGCGCGACCAGATCGTCAGAAATGGGACAGTGATTAACGTACGTCCCATCACGATTCAGAGTGATCAGACATCGGGTGGAGGGGCGATTGCCGGTGGAGCGATAGGCGGCGTGGCCGGTAGCGCTGTTGGTGGCGGTACAGGGCGCACCTTGGCGGTTATTGGTGGTGCGCTCTTGGGGGCGCTTGCGGGTAATGCTGTTGAAGAGCGGATGGGAAAGAAAGAGGGGCTAGAGATCACAGTTCGTTTGGATAACGGTGAAACGCGTGTGATTGCTCAGGAAGCAGACTTGCCAATTATGATGAATCAACGCGTTCAGGTGGTGAGCGGCGCGGGACCGACGCGTGTGGTCCCGCTTGCAGGCAGTTAAAGACTCATTACAGAATGAACAGCGGGAAGAGTTGGTAGGTGATGCGGTTGAGCACCATGATGGCGATTTGCGCCAAAATCAACAGTACCAAGGGTGATAAGTCTAAGCCACCTAGTTTGGGCATAATGCGTCGGATCGGTTCGAGCAAAGGCGCGGTCAGTGTCCGCAAGACGGGCATCACAGTTGCCATGGGATTGACCCATGTCAGCACGGCTTGAATCAAGGTGAGCCAGACAATCAGGTTGAGTGCCCAACGCCCAACCGTCGCAAAGCCTGCACCAATGACGCCCGGGATCAGCTTGACCGGCAGCATACTTGCGGTAGACACAAACCATAACAAAAGCAGATAAACGATTGCTGCGAGGAGCGCGCCTAGCAGGCTAGCCCAGTCGGTGCCTCCGTCTGTGGGTACCACTCGGCGCAAAGGCGTGACGAGCCAATTCGTGACTTGGTTCACGGCTTGTGAGATCGGATTAAAGGGGTGGAGCTTAACGGCTTGTAACCACGCGCGCACCAAAAGCACTGCACCAATCAGAGTAAAGCCGATATCGAGTAGGAAGCGGAGGATTTCGCCAATCATAAGAGAGTCTGTCCCGAGTGGAGAAACAAGATTGACATTGTCGCATGCGAGTGCGAACTCTTGTGAGACCGAGTTTATTTATGGGATAAAAAAAACCGCCTGGCGAACCAGGCGGCTAGGTCTAGCAAACCTCAGCTAAAAGCTCAGGGACGGCCACCCGTAGGAAAAGGCCAAGACGCTGCAGGATTCAGGGCTGTTTTTGCACCTGGAGCTGCGGCGGTCGAGGGGGCAGCGGCTGCCGGCTTTTTAGCGGGAGCTTTTTTAACTATTTTTTTTTTGCAGCAACTTTGGTCGCAGCTGGCTTTTTAGCAACGACCTTTTTGGCGGCAGGCTTTTTAGCTGCTGCTTTCTTGGCTGCTGGCTTTTTAGCTGCAACTTTCTTGACTGCTTTTACGGCTTTTTTAGCTGCTGGCTTTTTGGCCGCGGCTTTTTTTGCTACTTTAGTGACTGCTTTTTTTGCTACTTTTTTCGCTGCAGGCTTCTTAGCAGCGACTTTCTTGGCTGCTGGCTTCTTTGCAACGACTTTCTTAGCGGCAGCTGCGGGCTTCTTAGCGGCTGCTTTCTTTACTGCTTTTTTTGCTGCTTTTTTGGCTGTTGCCATGGTAATACTCCTTAGTTCAGGGTCCCAAACATTAAAACCCGTGCTTGACTCCGCCCACCATGGGAGGATGTGTCGCCCGAGTTATTCATCGTCACAAGCCGCTACCAAACATCGGTAGCATGTGATTTGTGCTGATGAATCCGGCACAGCCATTTGAACTGCCTCCCATTAGGACGCGAAGCATTTCAAATGGCACCAGTTGGCAGGGTGAGCTGCCGACTGGCAAGTACAAAGTGAGATTGAAACTCTGACTAGAGACTTATTCCCAATTGGCTTATTCCCAATTGAGGGCGCCTCCAGTTTGATACTCAATCACACGTGTTTCAAAGAAATTGCGTTCTTTCTTTAGGTCAATCATTTCTGCCATCCAAGGGAAGGGGTTTTCTTCTTGGGCGAACAGAGGTTCGATGCCGATCTGCTGGCAACGACGATTAGCAATAAAACGCAGGTACGATTTGAACATGGGCGCATTCAGACCCAGCACGCCGCGTGGCATGGTGTCTTCGGCGTAGGCATATTCAAGGTCGACCGCTTTGGCGAACAGCGCGCGAATTTCTTCGCGGAAGGCTGGTGTCCAGAGTTGTGGATTTTCGAGCTTGATGGTGTTGATCAGATCAATACCGAAATTGCAGTGCATGGACTCATCGCGCAAGATGTACATGTACTGCTCGGCGGCGCCGGTCATCTTGTTTTGGCGACCCAGCGCAAGAATCTGGGTGAAACCGACATAAAAGAACAGGCCTTCCATCAGGCAGGCAAACACAATCAACGACTTCAGCAGCGTTTGATCCGTTTCGAGTGTGCCGGTTTTGAAGTTCGGGTCTGCGATCGCGTCAATGAAAGGGATCAGGAACTGATCTTTTGCGCGAATCGAAGGAACTTCGTTGTATGCATTAAAAATTTCGGATTCGTCAAGGTCTAAGCTCTCAACGATGTACTGATAAGCATGTGTATGAATGGCTTCTTCGAAAGCCTGACGCAACAAGAACTGGCGGCACTCGGGCGCAGTAATGTGACGGTAAGTGCCTAGTACGATGTTGTTGGCTGCGAGCGAGTCAGCTGTCACAAAGAAACCAAGGTTGCGCTTGATGATGCGGCGCTCGTCATCGGTCAGTCCGTTAGGATTTTTCCAGAGGGCGATGTCGCGCGACATATTGATTTCTTGCGGCATCCAGTGGTTAGCGCAAGTTGCAATGTACTTTTCCCAGGCCCACTTGTATTTGAAGGGCACGAGTTGATTGACATCAGTCTGGCCGTTGATGATGCGTTTGTCGGCGACATTGACACGTGTGGCGGGGTTAGGTGCCACGGGTGAATGTGTGAGGCCGGGAGTTGGTAACGCGGTATCGCCAAAGACACCTGTGGCCGCGCGCGCAGACATGGATGCTGCCAGTGATGCGGGTTGCACGGAGGAGAGTGCTCCGCCCAAGCCAGTAGGCGGGGCGGTTATAGTCGTAGATTCGTCGTTCCAGCTAAGCATAATATTTTTTCCGGTGGCGGTTTATTGGCAGGCTTCGCACTCTTCGAAACCTGGATCGCCAGGTCTCATGGTGCAGGCCACCCCGAGAATTTCAGGATCGGGTAATGCGGGAGCGGCTGACGCAAACGTACCGCTAGTCGCACTCGCGCCAGATACATTGACTGCGTTGAGCTCACCACCACGCCCCGTAGATTTTTCAGCACTCGTCGCGCCAAGCGTACGCAGGTAGTAAGTGGTCTTGAGGCCACGTAACCAGGCGAGCTTGTATGTGTCGTCGAGTTTCTTGCCGGAAGCACCCGCCATGTAGATATTCAGTGACTGTGCTTGATCGATCCATTTTTGGCGACGTGCGGCGCACTCGACGATCCAGTTGGGTTCGACTTCAAAAGCTGTCGCGTATAGGGTACGTAAATCGGCCGGGACGCGATCTATGCGGGATAAGCTGCCATCGAAATATTTGAGATCGGCGACCATCACTTCATCCCAGAGGCCAAGTTTCTTGAGGTCACGCACGAGGTGTTCGTTGACAACAGTAAACTCACCAGAGAGGTTCGATTTAACGTACAAGTTTTGATATGTTGGTTCAATGCACGCAGACACACCAATAATATTCGAAATTGTTGCTGTTGGGGCAATTGCAACACAATTTGAATTGCGCATGCCTTGTAGTTTGATGCGTTCACGCAACGAATCCCAATCCAGCGTACTGGATTCATCGACTTCAACGTAGCCACCACGATGTTCACGCAGCAGTGCGATGGAGTCATGCGGCAAGATACCGCGTGACCACAACGAACCTTCGAAGCTTGCGTAACGACCGCGTTCTGCTGAGAGATCACTGGAGGCGCTGTAGGCGTAATAGCAAACGGCTTCCATCGAGCGATCTGCAAACTCAATCGCGTCTTGTGACGCATAAGGGACGCGCATCAAATGCAAGCAATCTTGAAAACCCATCATGCCCAAGCCGACTGGACGGTGACGTACGTTGGAGTTGCGTGCTTTCGCGACGGCGTAGTAGTTGATGTCGATCACGTTATCAAGCATGCGCATCGCAATCTTGATGGTGCGCTGAAGCTTTTCGTGGTCAAGGGACAGCGAGCCGTCTGCGTTTTGTTTCATGTGCGCAGGCAAGTTGACCGAACCCAAGTTACACACCGCAATTTCTGTATCGTTTGTATTTAGCGTGATCTCTGTGCACAGATTTGAGCTGTGCACGACGCCCACGTGTTGCTGTGGTGAGCGGATATTGCATGGATCCTTGAAGGTGATCCATGGGTGACCCGTTTCAAACAGCATCGACAGCATTTTGCGCCAGAGATTGGTCGCGGGCATTTTCTTAAACAAAGGCAAATCGCCACGTGCGGCTTTTTCTTCGTAGCCTACGTATGCTTTTTCAAACTCGACCCCCACTTTTTCGTGCAGATCAGGGCAATCGGAGGGTGAGAACAATGTCCAGTCTCCACCTTCGATCACGCGCTTCATGAACAAGTCAGGAATCCAGTTGGCGGTGTTCATGTCGTGCGTACGACGACGCTCATCGCCTGTGTTTTTACGCAGATCTAGAAATTCTTCGATGTCCAGGTGCCAGGACTCGAGGTAGCAGCACACGGCGCCCTTGCGTTTTCCGCCTTGGTTGACCGCGACTGCAGTGTCGTTGACCACTTTTAGGAAGGGCACAACACCTTGGCTTTCGCCGTTGGTGCCTTTGATGTGGCTGCGCATGGCGCGCACAGGTGTCCAGTCGTTGCCGAGGCCGCCTGCATATTTGGCCAATAACGCATTTTCTTTGATGGCTTCGTAGATGCCGTCCAGATTGTCAGACACAGTGGTGAGATAGCAAGACGACAGCTGTGAATGCAGCGTACCAGCATTGAACAGCGTTGGCGTGGAGCTCATGAAATCAAAGGACGACAAGATCTGATAGAACTCAATGGCACGTGTTTCACGGTCCACTTCAGCAATTGCCAAACCCATCGCGACACGCATAAAGAAGACTTGCGGGAGCTCGATACGCTGACCACGGATGTGCAGAAAGTAGCGGTCGTACAGGGTCTGCAGACCCAGGTAGTCAAACTGCAGATCGCGGCTTGCATCCAGTGCGGCAGCCAAGCGTGGCAGGTTGTAGCGCGAAAGCTCTGAGTTCAGCAGGCCAGCTTCGACGCCGCGCTTGATGAATTCAGGGAAATATGTGGCATAACGCGTTGCCATGTCTTCTTGCGAGGCTTCTTCGGACAAGACTTCTTTGCGGATCGTATGCAGCAGCAGACGTGCGGTCACCTTGCTGTAAGCTGGATCGTTTTCGACCATTGAGCGCGCCGCTAAGATCGCCGACTTGTAGACCTCGTCGACGGGTACGCCATCGTAAATGTTCTTGAGTGTTTCGCGCTGAATCGCGGCGGTATCGACGAAATCACCCAAACCGAAGCCTGCTGACTCGATCGTGGCCTGTAATTTTGCCAAATCAAGAGGTTTGCGTACGCCACCGTCTACGACGTGAAGCGTAGTAGCTTCGGCTGGTGCTTGTTCGACTTTGGCTTTGGCGCGCTCTTGAGAACGGCGCTCGCGATACAACACGTAGGATCGTGCAACATCATGCTCGCCTGAGCGCATCAAGGAAAGCTCGACAGCATCCTGAATGTCTTCGATATGAAAGGTGCCACCATTGGGACGGCTGCGTACGAGCGCCTGAACGACTTGACGCGTCAAGGAATCGACGAGTTCGCGCACGCGCGCGGAGGCTGCACCTTGGCCGCCATTCACAGCTAAAAAGGCCTTGGTCATGGCGATGCCGATCTTGCTCGGCTCGAAATTGACCACTGCACCGTTTCGGCGAATGATGTGATATTGGGTCCAGGTGGCCTCTGTTAAAGGTGCGTCTGAATATAAAAACTGGGGTGCGGCTTCGCGTTGCGACACTGAGCTGGTGGAAGTTTGCATTTGGGCTCCTGCAAGGTGAATGGGGCACACGCCCCACTCGAATTCGGTCATAACAAGTCATGTAGTCAACCAGGAAGCCTACGTTAGAGCTGAGAGTATCTTGGCAAGCGACCACTACATGTAGTGTTTAATTTTCTATTGGATACCAATTCTAGTGTTTGAAACGAGGCTAGGCAATCATTTAATTTATTATTTTTTAGCTATCGTTAACCCTATAGTTCGAAAAAGTGTGGTGTAAAAGCAAATCTCGGCGCTTGTCTAAAAGGGATTTTTATTAAATCAACCGAGATGTGACTGTTTTTGACTAAATATGTAGCACTATTGCGGTTACATATTTCGCTTTTGATGTTGTTGCGTTGAGGTGTTGATGTCCACTCTTGGTTTGTTTCGCTGGTCTGCAGCGAGTCTGTGTTTAGTATTAGCGGGTTGCGGCATTCCGCGACCTTCTGACTCGTTGTTGTTGCTTGCGCCTGAAAACTTACCTGAACCTGTCTGTATCGCCCCGTCAGCAGAACAGTCGCTGACAGGTGCTTGGTATGTGGTGCGTAAACAAGCGGATGTCGCAGGCGAAGTTCAGACGCTATTGACGTTGACGGCCGACGGTAAGATGCGCCAGCAGATCCGTGTCAAACAGGGACGTAATATTCGTTCTGAGCTTCGCGAAACGGGCTGTTGGGAAGCACCACAAGGAAAACTTGTGTTGCGCATTAGCCGCTCTAACGGTGAAATGGTGGATTACCGCGATCCAATGTACACACTGACTTACCTAATAGAGCGCAACGATTCGCGCCGGGTCGTCTTTCGTGAGGACAAGCCTGGCAGCAAGCCCATGACTGGCCAGCGCGTTCAAGACAGCTTTAGGCTGATGTAAGTGACTTGCGGGATGCGAGTGATTTCAAACTGAAGCGAGTCTTTCAAGTACTGTATTTTTTCCTAAAATTTCCAATACGGCATCGATCGCCGGTGTTTGCGTGGTGCCCGCCACGGCAACGCGCAAAGGAATGGCGAGTTGAGGCATTTTTAAGCCATGCGTCGAAAGCGTGGACTTAATTAACGCACTGAGCGCTGCCCGTGTCCACTCGCTTGTGGCGGCCTGCGCGGCAAAATCTTTTAAAACAAGACGCGCTGACTCGGTCAGATGTTGAGCGACGAGCTCCGGCGCCGCCGGTTCAAACGCACCACAAAACAACATGGCACTATCGGCAAGCTGTTCAAGCGTTTCCGCGCGGTCTTTTAGCAAGGCAACGACTTGTGTCAACGCGACTTTTTTCGTGTCACCCCCACGTGCAGTGATGCGCGGAGCAACCGCACTGGCAAGGGCTGAATCATCGCTGTGCTTGATATAGTGGGCATTCACCCAATTAAGTTTTTTTGGATCCCATTGCGCGGCGGACTTGGATAAATGCTGTGGATCAAACCACGTGACGAGTTGCTCGCGAGTGAACAGCTCGTCATCGCCATGACTCCAGCCCAAACGCGCCAAATAATTGATCATGGCCTCGGGTAAATAGCCATCACGGTCATACTCCATCACACTCACCGCGCCATGGCGCTTAGAGAGTTTTTCGCCGTCCGGTCCCAAAATCATGGGCAGATGTCCGTACTCAGGCACAGGGACGCCGAGGGCGCGCAAAATCGTAATCTGGCGGGGTGTGTTGTTGACATGGTCGTCGCCACGTAGCACGTGGGTAATACGCATGTCCCAGTCATCAACGACCACGCAAAAATTGTAAGTCGGCGTGCCGTCGGGACGCGCGATCACGAGGTCATCGAGTTCGCTGTTATCAAAGGTAATGGGCCCCTTGACCATATCAACCCAGCCCGTCGCGCCATCCTGTGGGCTTTTAAAACGCACCACGGGTTTGCGATCCGAGGGAATGGCAGGCAAGGTTTTGCCGGGCTCGGGACGCCAAGTACCGTCGTAACGTGGCTTTTGACCTAGCGCCCGGGCGCGCTCACGCATCTCGTCGACTTCAGCAGGAGAGCTGTAGCAATGATAGGCGGTGCCCTGCGCGAGCATGCTGGCCACGACCTCGCGGTAGCGATCCATATGCTGCATTTGGTAGAAAGGACCTTCGTCAGGGGTGAGACCCAGCCAAGCCATGCCATCTAGGATCGCTTGAACCGCCTCAGGGGTCGACCGCTCAAGATCTGTGTCCTCGACACGCAAAATAAAGGTGCCGCCGAAGTGTCTGGCATAAGCCCAAGAAAATAAAGCAGTACGTGCGCCACCCAGATGAAGAAAGCCGGTGGGCGAGGGCGCAAAGCGGGTACGAACAGGTATTAAAGGGGAGGACATAAATAAAACCTATTAAATCAGCACGCTTTGTAAAAAACGTGAAATATCGTGAATTTCCTCTGAGCAGACGGAGTGCTGCATCGGATAGGTATGCCACTGGACGGCGTAACCAAGCGTGGCGAGTTTTGCTCGGGAGGCTTCAGCGCGCTCGAGGGTGACAACGGGGTCATGCGTGCCGTGGGCCAAAAAGATCGGGGTGTCCGCATTGGCGGGTTGACGTTCGCTGTCCGCCATATCGATCAGGGGCAAGTAGCCGGACAACCCCATCAGTCCCGCAAGCTTGAAGGGTGAGCGCAAGCCTGTGTGCAAGGTCATCGCGCAGCCTTGAGAAAAACCGGCAAGCACGATCCGCTCGGTCGGGATGCCGCGCGCGTTTTCGCGAGCAATCAAGGCTTGAATCGCGCGCTCAGAGGCGCGAATGCCTTGCTCATCCTCGCGTTTGACGAGGTTGGGTGTCAGGATGTCATACCAAGAGCGCATCGCCATGCCGCCGTTGATGGTCACAGGCTGAATCGTGGCATGCGGAAAAACAAAGCGTACAGACAGTGAGGCGGGTAAGCGCAACTCAGGAACGATGGGTGCGAAATCGTGCCCATCGGCGCCCAGGCCGTGCAGCCAAAGGACACAATGTGTTGGATTGGAGCCCGTGTTGTGCTCGACGCATTCAAGCAAAGTATTGGTCGTCATGCTTCGGTATCCGGATCTTGGAGAGTTTTGAGCGCCTGAAAAAGCGCGCGATAATGTTTGCGTTGCGGCTCTTGGCCTTGTCGCAGAGATTCATTCGCCGTGGCTTCTTTGCGCCCTTCACGAATGAGCGTGCGGATATGCTGAATATCCGCCTGGGGATATTTTTCCAGCAAGGTGGTGAGGGCGCTGTCTTCTTTGAGCAGTCGATCACGCAAGGCTTCGAGGCGATGCATGGCGCGCGTTTGGTCACGAGAGCCGTTTTTCCAAGTGTCCAACAGCGTGCGGATTTCCTCCGCAGGGGCATCCCGCATCAGTTTGCCGACGTAATGAATCTGCCGTCGCAGGCCTTCACGACTCGTTGTGCGCTGTGCCAGACGAATCGCGTCATAGAGGCGCTCGGCCAGCGGTAATTGTTTAAGACGCTCTGGGGACAGGTCCACCAGTTCGCGTCCGAGGTCGACCAAAGCAAGCATGTCGCGCTTTAATTGCGACTTGCTGGGGCCGTCGTAGAGGGACTCATCGGTCCCGTCAGGTGTTTGAGGTAATTCTTGTGTCATACGGCTATCATAAAGCCTCACGCTAACGGACTAATATGGCTACATCAAATTCTTTTCTTCCAGTTGCTCAAAATCGACCGATTTTCGAAGATTTAGTGACTCAGGCGCTCAAACATGCTCAAGGTCTGGGCGCGAGTGACGCTGCTGCCGAGGTTTCTGAGGGACGCGGCTTGGCCGTGTCGGTCCGGAAGGGTCACGTCGAAACGGTCGAGCAGACGCGCGATCGTTCGCTCGATGTGACAGTCTTTGCTGGGCAGCGCCGCGGTTCCGCCTCGACTTCTGATTTTTCCACCAAAGCGTTACGCGAAACGGTTGAGGCGGCTTGGCACATTGCGCGGTATACGGCAGAGGATCCCGCTGCAGGGCTACCCGAAGCCGAGCAGTTGGCCATTGGTGTCAAAAATAAGCTGCAGCTCCATCACCCCTGGGCGTTGAGTGTCGAAGAAGCCACAAGACTCGCTGTAGAGGCCGAGCGCGCCGCGCTGGCCACCGATAAGCGCATCACCAATACCGAGGGGGCGGGCGTTGATACCCACGAGGGGCATTTTGTTCTGGGTAATACCCGTGGCTTTCTGGATGGCTATGCATATTCGAGGCACGGTTTATCTGTTTCTCCCATTGCCGGTCGCGGCCGCGCGATGCAGCGTGATTATTGGTACACCAGTGATCGTCGTGCGGACCGACTAGCAGATCCGGCAGCTGTGGGTCGCTATGCCGCCGAGCGGGCGTTGGCGCGCTTGTCGGCTAAAAGAATCCCGACAGGCCATTTCCCCGTGTTGTTCGAGGCGCCTCTGGCGTTGGGATTGCTCGGGGCACTGACGCATGCCACGAGTGGTGGCGCGCTATATCGTCAAACGAGTTTTTTGCTGGATTCGCTCGGTCGTCAGCTTTTTCCAACGCATATCAATGTTCTCGAGGATCCCCATATCAAAGGGGCGATGGGCAGTTCTCCTTTTGACGAGGAAGGTGTAAAAACGCAAGCGCGTGACGTCATTCGCGCCGGTGTGTTGCAGGGGTACTTTCTATCAAGTTACACGGCTCGCAAGCTCGGCATGGTGACGACAGGCAATGCGGGTGGCTCCCATAACCTCGTATTGCGTTCTTCGCAGACGCGTAAAAAAGACGATTTTGAGGCGATGCTGCGCAAAATGGGCACGGGCCTCTTGGTCACGGAGTTGATCGGTCAGGGCGTCAACTATGTAACGGGTGACTATTCTCGTGGCGCTTTTGGTTATTGGGTCCAAAACGGAGAAATCCAGCATGCCGTCGAGGAAATTACGATTGCCGGTAATTTAAAGGATATGTTTGCCCAAATCGTGGCCGTGGGTGCCGATGCGATCACCCGAGGCAGCAAAACAACGGGCTCGATCCTAATTGAGCGTATGGCGGTTGCGGGCACCTAGTTGGCTTACGAAATGATTTTGTTGTAAAATCAAAGGCTTTCCCCGAGCAATGACTCCTGTTTGGAGTGATGGCTTTGGTTTTTGTGGGCGTATGCACGGGCGGGTAACAACGCATTGGCATCATGTTTTTATAAAAATCAGGGGAGTCTTTTCGGGATGGTCCCGGAGGGAATTTATTAGGATCCAATCATGAAGACATTTGTGGCCAAGCCGCATGAAGTCAAGCGTGACTGGTTCGTGATTGACGCGAAGGGCAAAGTCCTCGGTCGTGTGGCCAGCGAAGTCGCACGCCGTTTGCGCGGTAAACACAAACCAGAATTCACGCCACACGTTGATACGGGCGATTACATCGTCATCATCAACGCAGCTGAGATCGTCGTAACCGGTAATAAGTCGCAAGACAAAAAATATTTCCGTCACACAACATACCCAGGTGGTATTCGCGAAACGAACTTTGCAAAAATGCAAGAGCGTTTTCCTGGTCGTGCAGTCCAGAAGGCCGTCAAGGGCATGTTGCCCAAGGGTCCTTTGGGTTACGCGATGATCAAAAAGCTGAAGGTCTATGCTGGTGCTGAGCATCCGCACTCTGCCCAACAGCCACAGCCACTCGAATTTTAAGGACAGGCCATGATCGGTAATTGGAATTACGGAACCGGCCGCCGCAAAACTTCGGTGGCTCGCGTCTTCATGAAAAAAGGTGCAGGCAAGATCGTCGTGAACGGCAAGCCCGTTGACGAGTACTTTGCTCGCGAAACAGGTCGTATGGTGGTGCGTCAGCCTCTTGAGTTGACAGGTCACACTGCGTCGTTTGACTTTCATATCAATGTGCACGGTGGCGGCGAAAGCGGCCAAGCGGGCGCAGTGCGTCACGGTATTACCCGTGCGCTGATTGACTATGATGCAACACTCAAGCCCTCGCTGTCGAAAGCAGGCTTTGTCACACGTGATGCACGCGAAGTCGAGCGTAAGAAAGTTGGTTTCCACAAAGCACGTCGTCGGAAACAGTTCAGCAAGCGTTAATGACGCATGCCAGATAAAAACAGACCGCGCAAGCGGTCTGTTTTTTTTGGTACTCATGGGATAATGTTGGCATCATTCCAATCGTGCAGCCGTTCGCGGCGGATTCACAGGAGCACACGCATGACACAAACATCAACAAAACGCATCAAGGTTGGCATTGTGGGCGGCACGGGTTATACCGGTGTCGAACTATTGCGTATTTTGTCCCAGCATCCCCATGTTGACCTCCATGCGATCACCTCCCGCAAAGAAGACGGGATGCCTGTGGCTGAGATGTTTCCCAACCTGAGAGGACATGTCAGTTTGGCGTTTTCTTCACCAGACAAGGCGCCTTTGACGGGTTGTGATGTCGTATTTTTTGCGACACCGCATGGTGTGGCGATGAGTCAGGCCAAGGAGCTCCTTGCTGCGGGTGTGCGCATCATTGACTTGGCTTCGGATTTTCGTCTCAAGGACATCCCGACGTTTGAGCATTGGTACAAGATTCCACATACGTGCCCCGAAGTGTTGGATGAGGCCGTGTATGGGTTGGTGGAACTCAATCGCGAAGCGATTGCGCAGGCTCGCGTCATCGGCAACCCAGGTTGTTATCCCACGACGATTTTGTTGGGTTTGGCACCGTTGCTTGGTGGTCAACCTTTAATCGATACTTCGGACATCATTTCTGACTCCAAGTCCGGTGTCAGTGGCGCAGGCCGCAAGGCTGAAGTCGGTATGTTGTTTTCCGAAGCGAGCGATAACTTCAAAGCCTATGGCGTTGCCGGCCACCGCCACCATCCCGAAATCAAAGCGCAGCTGGATCGCCTCGCTGGGACTTCGGTGGGACTGACCTTTGTGCCACACCTCGTGCCGATGATTCGCGGCATGTTGAGCACGATCTATGTGCGCATTCTGCCCGAGGCGCGCGAGACCGATTTTCAGGCCCTGTTTGAAAAGCGCTACGCCAATGAGGCATTTGTAGACGTCATGCCTGCGGGCAGTCTGCCAGACACTCGGTCGGTGCGCGCCTCCAATGCCTTGCGTATTGCCTTGCATCGTCCGGGGAATGGCGATCGCCTGATTATCTTGGTCGTGCAGGACAACCTCGTCAAAGGCGCGGCGGGTCAAGCGATTCAAAACATGAACTTGATGTTTGGTTTGCCAGATACGGTCGGTCTGAATCAGGTTGCGATCTTGCCTTGAGGGTCTTGTCTTGAGCGGACCTTCCGAAGGCAGATTTCCTTTCAAAACGCTTGTGTTTTGGCTGTTGGGGGCGTTTGCTTTGATTGCCGCTGGCCTTGGTGCGGGTGTATTTTTGACGCAGCGCTCAGGGTCGGATGCGCTGGCATTGCAGGCGCGCACGCAGCAAGCTTTGCAGACACAAGTTCGCGTGGATCTGGAGGCCCAAGTTGCCGAGGCTCTGGCGCACGCCCAGCAAGTGCGCAACGCGCTCACCATCGAGCAAGCGGCACGCGCCGAACTCGAAAAAAGTCTCGCGACTCTACAGGAGGAGCTGGGTCGGTCCAAGGATCATTTGGCGTTTTACGAACAGCTTTTGCCGCCAGGTCCGCAAGGTGCAATCGCTTTGCGTGCTGTCGAGTTCGAGAAGCAGAATCAGACTCTTGCCTTCAGAGTGCTGCTGATGCGCAGTGGCAAGCCAGGCGAACGCTTCAATGGTCGCCTGCAGTTTGTGGCGAACGGCCTTAAAGACGGCAAAGAGGTGACGGCTGTGTTGGAGCCCTCGCAGCGCGTACCGAATGCCAGCATTTCGAAATCCCCTCTCAATACGCTTGGTGCTGCGACGCAAGGGGAGGATAGTCTAAAGTTAAGTTTTGACCAATTTCAGCGCAGTCAGGGTGTGCTTGCTCTACCAAGGGACTTTCAGCCAACTTCTGTGGTGGTGAGTATTTTATCGGGTGAGATTGTCCTTGCTTCGCGCAAGGTTGATCTTTAGTTTCAGCCCAGAGTTGCGGTATAGTTGAGCAACTTAGTCGGGTATGTCCGATATCAGATTTATTTAGAAAGTTGCCCTTTAGCAGGGCAGGAGCCAAACATGAACACATTGAGCCAAACTGTTGATCTTCAGGCACCCCCTACGCCTATTCTGTTCACTGATTCTGCTGCGGCAAAGGTCAAAGACCTGTTGATTGAAGAAGGCAACGCCAACCTCAAACTCCGTGTGTTTGTTCAGGGTGGCGGTTGTTCGGGTTTTCAGTACGGATTCACGTTTGACGAGGACGTCAACGATGATGACACGACCTTAGAAAAAAATGGTGTGGCCTTGCTGGTTGATCCGATGAGTTTCCAGTATTTGGTAGGTGCTGAGATTGACTACAAAGAAGACATCGAGGGCTCACAATTCGTCATTCGCAATCCAAACGCGACGACGACCTGTGGATGCGGATCGTCGTTCTCGGTCTAAAGTGATGGCGGTCTAGGCTGCCTAGAGCGTCTAGACTGGCCAGCAGGCGCCAAGTATGCGCTGACCTGCCGCTCCGGTGACCGCTGGGTGGCCTGCAGCGACACCATGTTGATGTGCCCAAGCGAGCCAAGCAAAGGCGAGCGCCTCGACATCCTGTGTTTCAATGCCCACACTCTGCGTGGTGCGTACGGGACAAGGTATCAATTTTTGTAAGTCCAACATGAGTGCCGTATTGCGTGCACCGCCTCCACAAACCAAGACTTCTTGCACATCGCTTGCATACATACGTAGGCATTGTGCAACCGTTTCGGCGGTGAGGAGCCGAAGGGTTGCCTGGATGTTTTGTTTGGTGGTGTCCGTGAGCGCGGCGGGTTGATGGGTATGAATCCCAAATTGGGTCAGACGCTTTTCGAGCCACTCACGATTAAACAGGTCTCGCCCCGTTGATTTTGGAGCCGGCTGTGCGAACCAAGGCTCCGAATCAAGGAGAACTGAGAGCAAGTCTCTATCAGGCTCTCCAGCATCACCCCAGGCACCGTTTTGATCAAAGTTGCGACCTGTGTGCTGCGCGCACCACATATCCATCAGCACATTGGCTGGACCCGTATCAAAACCAAAGGGGGGCTGCTGAGGTCTGAGGACGGTGATGTTGGCGATGCCGCCAAGATTCAAAATCACGCGCGTGTGCGGCGCAGAAAAAATTCCGGCATGAAAAATGGGCACGAGCGGGGCACCTTGACCACCAGCAGCCACGTCCCTGCTTCTGAAGTCAGCGATCACGCTAATACCGGTGAGTTCGGCGAGAAGGGCAGGCGCGTTAAGTTGAATGGTATAGCCGAGCTCAGGTCGATGTCTGACAGTTTGACCATGCGCTCCGAGCGCAGAAACCTGCTTGGGCGAAACCTCGGCCAGAGCAAGGGTATGTTCGACGGCTCGAGCGTAAAGCTTCACTAACGTGTTGGCAGCGAGTGCAGCGCGGCCAAGCTCGTCATGACCGCTCGCATTCAAGGCGAGCAATTCAGCTTGCAGGGCGTACGGGAAATCGATCGAAGAGCGAGAGAGCAAGGTCGGACGACCTTGCGAATCAAAGCGCGCAAGTACAGCGTCAACGCCATCTAAGCTTGTACCGGACATGAGCCCTAGGTAGAGCGAAGTTGCAGCCAAGAGGGCCTGAGTCCGTTAGCGACGCGCAATACTGCTAGTTTCGGGCACGGCTTCCTGAAACTTTGCGAGCACTTGCAGTTGCTGTTTATAAGGGGCCACAACTTGAGCGAATTGCTCGCGATGCTCATCGGCGAGCGGTTTAGCCGTTGGCATATTTGCCGTGGCAGTCAGGGGATCGATAGGCTTGTGTGCGACGCGGAATTCGTAATGTAGATGGGGGCCGGTCGACCAACCTGTCGAACCAACGTAGCCAATCAAATCACCTTGCGAGACCTTCATGCCTGCCTTTAGGCCCGCAGCGAAGCGACTCTGGTGAGCGTAGAGCGTTGTGATCCTGCTATGGTGCTTTAGGATGACGGTGTTGCCATAGCCATTTTGCCACCCCACGAAATCCACGGTGCCATCGGCTGTCGCGTGAATCGGGGTTCCGGTGGGGGCGGCATAATCGACACCGGCATGGTGGCCAGACCAAGCTTGTAAGCCAGGCAGTTTGCGCATACCAAAGGTTGAGCTGATACGTGAAAACTTCAGTGCGTTGCGCAGAAAGGCGCCTCGTAAGCTTTCACCTTCGAGGTTGAAGTAGCTCCCAGCTTCGCCATCGGGGCTAAACCAAACGGCGTTATAGGTCTTTCCACCGTTGATAAACTCGAGCGCCAAAACGCGACCCGTCCCAGCGTTACGACCGCCGATTGTGCGAGTTTCGTACACCACACGGAACTGATCGCCTGTCCGCAGGCCACGCAAGAAGTCGACTTTGTTGCTCAGTACGTCGGCCATTTGCAAAGTGATGCCATCGGGAATACCAGCAATATCAGTCGCTGCGAACAAAGAGGAGCGGATGGTGCCAACGGCGACCTCGACATGCGTTTCTAAAGGCTGTAGGAGCTCTTCGGCTACAAACCCTCCCTTAATGGCGGTGATTTGCAGGGTTCTTGCGATGCCCTGTCCATTCGTCTCCGCATTGGGGGTATGGTAGTAGCGTACCCACAATAGATCACCATTGTCATCGGTGGCGGCTTGCACCGAGCGCCCCACAATCAATTTGTAAGCGGAGCGCGCCTTTGGCTCGCGTATTAGGAAACTGAGTAAATTGGCGTCTGAAATATCTAGGCGCTTTAGGACCGTCGCAAGCGTGTCTCCCGAGCGAATACGCGTTTCCGTGATGTAAGGTGTTTCCACTGGCGTTTGCTCGTTGACGGTGACTTCGACCGGAGCGGGCACTGGAACGATATTGAGTACGAGATTTTGTTCTGGAGCGACTTGCTCGGTTTTGATGGCGGTATTTGCGCCGGGTAAGAGCGTGGATGAGTCCATGCTAGAGGGTTGCATGAAACCAAAGGCCACCGCACCCAACCCTAAAACCAGCGCTGAACTGATCACGACACCTCGCACCAAGCCTGAGCGACTCTCTTGCTGCCCGGACAGCTGTAAAGCCGCTGGGGCGAAGCTAGGTTTAGATGTCGAGTGATTCTTAAAACGCATCTGGTGGAAATCCTCTGTATTGAGTTTGGTACTTGTTTACAGATAACGATGCTTAAACACCACACTCGTGCCGGATTTTGCGTGGCAGAGCAAGATTAGTTTGCGTATGATGTCAATCTTGTAAAAAAGTATGTTAGCCGATTTCGAGCAATCAAACAGCTTTTTTGTCACTTTCACCGATCAAATTGGCTTACTTCTTTTATGTTGACGACAAAATACGCTATTACCCACGAAGTAGAAGCTAACTTGCGAATAGTCGAGCGAGGGTGCGACGAGTTGCTGGTCAAGACTGAATTTGCACAAAAACTCGCACGCAGTCAAGCCACGGGAATACCGCTGAGAGTCAAGCTCGGCTTGGATCCTACGGCGCCTGATATTCATCTTGGGCACACCGTCGTGCTCAACAAAATGCGTCAATTGCAGAACCTTGGCCACACGGTCATTTTCCTGATTGGCGACTTTACTTCCATGATTGGGGATCCGTCGGGGCGTAATTCAACCCGTCCCCCCCTGACGCGGGAGCAGATTGAGGAAAATGCCCGTACTTATTATGCGCAGGCGAGTTTGGTGCTGGATCCTGCGCGTACAGAGATTCGTTACAACTCTGAGTGGTGCGATCCCTTGGGTGCGCGGGGGATCATTCAGCTAGCTTCGCGCTACACCGTGGCTCGAATGATGGAGCGTGACGACTTTACCAAGCGCTTTAAGGCGGGCGTGCCGATCTCCGTGCATGAGTTTCTATACCCATTGATGCAGGGCTATGACTCGGTTGCCCTTAAAGCGGACCTGGAACTCGGCGGAACGGATCAGAAATTTAATCTGTTGGTCGGTCGAGAGCTGCAAAAGGAATATGGACAAGAGCCTCAGTGTATTTTGACCATGCCCTTGCTCGAGGGCACAGATGGCGTCGAAAAGATGTCCAAGTCCAAAAACAATTACATCGGAATTGGGGAAACCCCAGAGTCGATGTTCGGCAAAATCATGTCGATTTCTGACACGATGATGTGGAAATACTTCGATTTGCTGTCGTTTCGCAGCATCGAAGAGGTGGCCGCCTTGCGTGCAGAGACCGAAGCGGGTCGAAATCCCCGGGACGCCAAGGTGATGTTGGGTCAGGAGATCGTGGCCCGCTTTCACTCCCAGGCGGCGGCCGAGGCGGCTTTGGGGGCTTTTGAAGCGCGGTTCCGGGATGGCGCTGTGCCAGAAAATATGCCAGAAGTCACCGTTGCGGGCGCCCCAGTCGGGATTTTGAAGTTATTGCGCGAGGCCGCGCTGGTGACCTCGGGTGCAGAGGCTCAGCGCAACGTTGAGCAAGGTGGGGTGCGGGTGGATGGTGACCGAGTCGAGGACAAGTCTTTGCAACTCGGTGCAGGTACTTATGTGATTCAGGTCGGAAAGCGCAAGTTTGCCCGCGTGACCGTGAATTGAGCTATCCCTAAGCGCCTTGAGCCTTTAACAGAAGCGAGGCGCAGTACACTAGAAGCATTCAATTTTTACAGTTTCATTTCGTCAGGATTTCCATGTTTGATCGCACACTCACGTTAGACCGCGTTGACCCAGAAGTTTGGTCCGCCATTCAAAAAGAAGATACTCGGCAAGAGCAGCACATCGAGCTGATCGCCTCCGAAAACTACGCTAGCCCCGCCGTGATGCAGGCGCAGGGTAGCCAGATGACCAACAAGTACGCCGAAGGTTATCCAGGCAAGCGTTACTACGGCGGTTGCGAGTATGTGGATATTGTTGAGCAGCTCGCCATTGATCGTCTGAAGTCCCTATTCGGTGCTGAGGCCGCAAACGTGCAGCCAAATTCCGGCTCACAGGCTAACCAAGCTGTGTATCTGGCTTTCCTAAAGCCAGGTGACTCCGTGCTGGGGATGAGTTTGGCCGAAGGCGGTCACTTGACGCATGGTGCTTCGGTTAATGCCTCTGGCAAGCTTTACAACTTTCATCAGTACGGATTAGATGCCAACGAAGTCTTGGACTACGACAAGGTCGAAGAACTGGCCAAGACCCAAAAGCCAAAGATGATCGTCGCAGGTGCTTCGGCCTACTCGTTGCGCATGGACTTTGAGCGTTTGGCACGTATTGCTAAAGACAGTGGCGCCTTGTTGTTGGTAGACGTTGCGCATTATTCAGGTTTGGTCGCGGGTGGTGCATATCCCAACCCGGTCCCTCATGCTGATTTTGTCACCTCCACCACACACAAGTCTTTACGTGGCCCTCGTGGCGGCGTGATCATGATGAAAGCCGAATACGAAAAGGCGATCAACTCTGCCATTTTCCCTGGGATTCAAGGGGGGCCGTTGATGCATGTGATCGCAGCCAAGGCCGTGGCGTTCCGCGAAGCCTTAACGCCTGAGTTCAAAGCCTATGCCGCGCAAGTGGTGAAAAACGCGCAAGTCTTAGCTGAAACACTGGTCAAGCGTGGTTTGCGTATTGTTTCTGGTCGGACTGAAAGTCATGTCATGTTGGTGGACTTGCGCGCCAAGGGCATTACGGGCAAAGAAGCCGAGGCCGTGTTGGGTGATGCACACATCACCGTCAATAAAAATACGATCCCGAACGATCCAGAAAAGCCCTTTGTGACGAGCGGGATTCGTCTAGGAACGCCTGCGATGACCACGCGCGGCTTCAAGGAAACGGAAGCGCAACTCACGGGCAATCTCATTGCGGATGTGTTTGACAATCCGCGTGACCCCGCAAACATTGCATCGGTGCGAGAGCGTGTGAATGCGCTGACAGCTTCTTTTCCGGTTTACCGTTAATCAGCGGGCAGCGCAGCGCGTTGCCCTGAGTATTTTGATCAAGGCGACTTCATGAAATGTCCCTTTTGCGGGCATGCTGATACACAGGTCATCGACTCGCGTGGCGCGGATGAGGGAGACTTTATCCGTCGTCGAAGGCGCTGTCACTCCTGTGATCGGCGATTTACAACCTACGAGCGTGCCGAGCTCGAGATGCCGACAATCGTCAAGCGTAACGCTAGCCGTCACGATTATGAGGCGACTAAGCTGCGGGCGAGTTTGTCGCTCGCCTTGCGTAAACGTCCCGTGAGCACTGAGGAAGTCGATGCTGTGGTGGCTCGCATCGAGGAGCGCTTGCTGACCAGTGGACAGCGCGAGGTTTCGACCGAGTTCTTGGGTGAGCTTGTCATGAATGAATTAAAAAAGCTCGACAAAGTGGCCTATGTGCGCTTTGCCTCCGTTTACAAAAGTTTCGAAGACATCGGTGAGTTTGTCGAAGCGATACGCGAGATGCAGGGTCCTTCTGTGCTGCGCAAAACTTGAATATGAAATCCTCTCAGTCCGTCGACGCACGCAATCCCGATCAAGACGTATTTTTTATGCGCCAGGCGCTCGCGCTGGCAGAGGGTGCGCTATATGTGCCCTCACCCAATCCGCGCGTGGGATGCATTATTGTGCGTGATGCACAGGTGCTTGGGCGGGGGGCGACGCAAGCGGTGGGTTCGCATCATGCAGAGGTGATGGCTCTACAAGATATGCGCGCTCGCGGCTTGACTGCCGAAGGTGCGACGGTCTACATCACGCTCGAGCCTTGTAGTCATCATGGTCGTACTCCTCCCTGTGTCGATGCGTTGATTGCTGCGGGACCTGCGCGCGTCGTCTTTGCGCACTTCGATCCCAACCCTCATGTGGCAGGGCGTGGGATGCGCTTGCTGCGTGAGGCAGGTATCGAGGTCAATGTGGGAGTGTGCGCGGATCTCGCACTTGCCATCAATCCGGGATTTGTCTCGCGTATGACCCGGGGTGTCCCGTATGTCTGGATGAAAATCGCCGCCTCGCTCGATGGACGAACGGCACTGTCCAATGGTGTTTCGCAATGGATCACAGGGCTGGAAGCACGTGCGGACGGACATCACTGGCGCGCACGTAGTTGCGTGGTGCTGACTGGGATTGGAACTGTGCGCGCAGACGATCCTAAGATGACGGTGAGACATGTGGCGACCGCGCGGCAGCCACGTCGGGCCGTGATTGATCCAGGTTTTGACATTCACGAAGATGCTGCCATCCTCAAGGGTGAGGGGGCGATTGTTTTTACGGGCGATCAAAACGCAGAAAAGTGTGCACGCTTGATGGATCGTGGCGTGCAGGTGGTTTACGTTCCCGAAGACGTTGCTTCCGACGCGGGTCGACAGCGACGTCGCGTTGATATGCGTGCCATGATGCAATGGCTCGGTGAGCACGACGCGAATGAAGTGCATATTGAGGCGGGTTCAGGATTGAACGGCGCACTCCTCAAT
Source organism: Bordetella parapertussis (assembly GCA_945897365.1). Taxonomy (GTDB): domain Bacteria; phylum Pseudomonadota; class Gammaproteobacteria; order Burkholderiales; family Burkholderiaceae_B; genus Zwartia; species Zwartia parapertussis_A. The sequence continues at coordinate 147,840 of CAMDFD010000008.1, forward strand.
GCCGACTGTGTCGATGAGTTGCTGGTGTACTTGGCCCCGACCTTATTAGGTGAGGGGATGGGCATGGCGCAATTGCCCACACTGACCAAGCTCGAGGGCGTGCAACGCTTTGAGTTTATAGAGCTCAAACAACTCGGCCCCGACGTGCGTTTGCGTGCGCGACTGCCAGAACATTGGCGCGCGTTGATGCAGAAAATCCATTTGACTGAATACAGCACAGGATAAGCACTCTAATGTTTACTGGGATCGTCGCGGCTGTGGGTCGCATTGAAAAAATAGAACCGCTTGCGGGCGGTCAGGCCGATGCGGGCGTGCATATTTCTATTCATGCGGGTGGCTTGGATTTAAGCGATGTCGGCTTAGGTGACTCGATTGCGATCCAGGGTGCTTGCATGACGGTGGTGTCTAAGCACGCGGAGGGTTTTGCCGTCGACGTGTCGCGCGAAAGCTTGCGTTTGACGATGGGGCTAGATGCCCAAGGTGCCGTCAATCTTGAAAAGTCCTTGCGCGTCGGTGATCAGATCGGCGGTCATATCGTTTCGGGTCACGTGGACGGCCTGGGCGAGGTGATTAAGTTTGAGCCTGTAGGCGAGTCTTGGGAGCTGGTTGTGCAGGCGCCCGCATCCTTAGGTCCATTTTTAGCCTATAAGGGCTCGATTACGGTTAATGGTGTGAGTTTGACCGTCAACCGAGTTGAGGACTTAGCGGGTGGGACGCAATTCAGTATTAATCTGATTCCGCACACGATTGCGGTGACGACCTTGCAGCACCTAAAGGTGGGCGAGAGGGTCAATCTCGAGGTTGATACGATCGCGCGTTATGTCCAGAGGATGCTGTCTTTTCCCCGTTAATGCTAGAATAGCGGGCTGCAGTGAAAACGGACAGGTGGCCGAGCGGTTGAAGGCGCACGCCTGGAAAGCGTGTATACGTTCAAAGCGTATCGGGGGTTCGAATCCCCCTCTGTCCGCCAAGACTATTTCGAACTGATTCCAGGTCGTTCGAACAATTTCCAACCCTTTCGGGGCCTCCTTGGGTGCGCTCCTAGAACACTTTCCGTATCAGACAGGCTTCTTCATAGGCCTCAATGTCTTTGAGCCGGTACAAAACCTTCCCCACGATCTTCAAGTACTGCGGGCCCTCGCCGACGGTGCGCCAGCGCTGAAGTCGCGCGACTGAACACACCCAGCGATCGGCGAGCATTATTTCGGTCAGTAGCTGGCGGGCTGGTTCGGCCGGGACCTCTGGAGCCGGGAGTTTGGGCTCGAACTTGGGTTCGTTGGCTGCGGTTTTGGCGATGCCGTTGGACAGGGCGTCCAGCACGTCACCCATTTTTTTAGCCCGTCGGTTCGAAGATGCGGTTTTGTTAGTAGCCATGGCCTAGCTCCTTGATGCCTATATGCAGTGGTTTCATATAGGTTCATACCGTTTGGCTGGGCTTTTTTCTCAGTGGGGTGGGTTGGTGCACGCTAAGGGACGGACTGCTTTTGGCCAGAAGTAGTCATCGACGTGCAAAAATGGAGCCTTATCATGCTGGAGAGACCATTGGAACTGCTGCGTCTAAGCCTTCTGTTTTTCATAACAGCACTAGCTGAAATCATCGGCTGTTATCTCCCTTGGCTGGTTCTTCGACAAGGTAAGTCGCTGTACTTGTTAATACCTGCCGCCGCCTCATTGGCTCTTTTTGCTTGGCTTCTAACGCTACATCCCATCGCAGCAGGGAGAACTTACGCAGCCTATGGCGGTATGTACATCGCTGTCGCGTTGCTTTGGCTCAAATTCGTAGAAGGCGTTTCGTTAACCCGATGGGATGTCTCGGGGGCGACGATTGCTCTCATTGGCATGGCAGTCATCGCACTTCAACCAACAACTACTTGACAGTTCGGTTCGGGTCAAAAGGGCACAGTGGGGCAAACTATCAGGTTCTAATTCTGGAGATCTCAGCACAGAGGGTCTGAAAACTCTCGGTACAAGTAGATGTCTCAACATTTAGAATGTGGTCTTAGACCCCAAGTGCTTAATCGGCTTGTTCTTGGGAAACTTAGGCGGTTTGTGATCTGGTATGTTCTGGCCCGCCAAAACTATTTCGAACTGATTCAAAGTCATTCGAACAATTTACAACCCGTTCGGAGCCTATTTGGGTGCGCTCCTAGAGCACTTTCCGGATCAGACAGGCTTCTTCATAAGCCTCAATGTCTTTTAGCCGGTACAAGACTTTCCCCACGATCTTCAAGTACTGCGGGCCCTCGCCGACGGTGCGCCAGCGCTGAAGTCGCGCGACTGAACACACCCAACGATCGGCGAGCATTATTTCGGTCAGGAGTTCGCGGGCAGGTTCGGACGGGACCACTGGAACTGCGCATTTCACCGTTGGAACCAACAGTTTGGGCTCGAACTTGGGTTCGTTGGCTGCGGTTTTGGCGATGCCACTGGACATAGCGTCCAGCACGTCACCCATTTTTTCAGCCCGTGGGTTCGAGGATGAGGTGTTGTTAGTAGCCATGGACTTGCTCCTTGATGCCTATATGCAGTGGTTTCATATAGGTTCATACCGGTTGGCTGTGCTTTTTTCTCAGCGGGGTGGATTGGTGCATCCCACGGGTAAGCATTAGCTTCTGACGATGTTTTGAATTGCTAACAAGTTCAGATTTACTTATTCCAACCCCATCGTTCCATCTCACGTCTATCACGTGCCATTTCGGCTTCAATAGAGTCTCTTGGCAACTGTCTGAGGCAATCCTCCATGGCTTGTGGATCGAGCTTTTCA
>CAMDFD010000009.1 GCA_945897365.1 Bordetella parapertussis
CGGACGTCTGATCCAGAAACAGGTCGCGTTCTCAAACAAGGCGAGTCAGGCGAGATCGAAATTTATAGTCCTAGTCGCATGGTGGGCTACCTAGATCAACCCGAAGCTACGAAAAAAGCCCTCACCTCCGATGGCTATTTCAAAACAGGCGATTTAGGGTATGCCGTGAGCGATCGCCAGTTCGTGTTTCAAACACGCATGGGCGACTCGATGCGCCTTTCTGGCTTTCTCGTCAATCCTGCCGAAATCGAACAAGCGATCGAAAAGCTGCCTGGCATCAAAGCATGTCAAGTTGTAGGGGGCACTCTTGGCACCAAAATCTTGCCGGTCGCCTTTGTGATTTTGCAAGACGGCGCGCAGCATGATCCGACCGGTTGGACACAAGCATGCAAGCGCATCATGGCGGGCTATAAAGTACCCGCACATTTTGAAGTCGTCACGGTTTTTCCATCAGTCGAAAGCGCAAATGCTGTCAAAATCCAAAAAAATAAATTACGCGGTATGGCCGATGCCTTGCTTGCGAACCAGGGATGAAACAAGCCCCCGGCCTGCTCTATGCAAGAAGTCCACAACCCTTGTATTTGCAGGTGGCCGCGATCGTACGGCGCAATATTGAACGCGGAGTCTGGCCTCGCGGCCACCAAGTGCCCGCGCTTGAAACACTCGTTGATACGCTGGGTGTCTCGCGCGCGACAGTCAGGCAAGCTTTTGGACTACTTGAGCGCGAAGGTCTGATTCATCGTTCCAGAGGCTCAGGTACTTATGTCAACGAGAATATTCCAGAGACGCACAAACTCTCCTTGCCCAAAACTTGGGCGGATACCGTCGCGCTCTCAAAGGAACTCGGCACCACGACCCTGATGGAGTCCAACGCCGATGTTCCGCTCCCTCTGCTCGGCATGGAGTGTCCTTATCAAACGCAGGGGCGCTTCCAGTATTTGAGACGGATTCACACCACCTCGTCGGGTCCCTTTTGCTACACCGAAATGTATCTCGAGCGCGATATTTATCGTCAACATCCGGCCCGCTATCGTCATTCGACCGTTGCACCTATTTTGCATGAATTGCACGGTGACAAACTCACCCATGCCGGACAATTACTCACTATTATCGAGGCTGGTGCGGACTCCGCAGAAGCCCTGCACTTGCCACTTTCCGCACCCGTCGCCGAAATACGCAGGTATGCCTGTATCGGTGAGCAGGTGGTGTATTTTGCGCGCTTAGAGATCCCGACACGCTATGTGCAGATGAAATTTGATCTTCTTGGAAATCAATAAATGTTCAATCCTGATTCGCTCAAGTTACCTTTTTTCGATGAGAGTCATCGCGCGCTTTACGCTGACGTCAATGCATGGGCGAGCGCTGCCCTGCCAAACCGAGTACACACCGGTAGTATCGATGAACACTGTATCAAGCTCACTCGACAAATGGGCGATGCAGGTTGGCTACGATATTGCGTACCCGCTGAATATGGTGGCGCACTTGATGATCTCGACTCACGCAGTGTATGCCTGTTGCGCCAGGCTCTCGGCTATTACGATGGCTTGGCCGACTTCGCATTTGTCATGCAGGGCTTGGGGAGCGGTCCGATCTCCCTGTTTGGTTCTGAGGCCCTCAAGCAAAAGTATCTGCCCCATGTCGCTTCTGGAAAAATGCTGGCCGCGTTTGCGCTCTCGGAGCCAGAGGCTGGTTCCGATGTCGCCGCCATGACCACACGCGCAACGCGAACGACGCAAGGCTATCGACTCAATGGCGTCAAAACCTGGATTTCTAACGCGGATATTGCCGACTTTTATACGGTCTTTGCTCAAGTTGAAAACGACGAGGCCGAGGGCGTCACCGCCTTTGTGGTCGATGCCGATACACCTGGACTGCAAGTTACAGAGCGCTTTGATGTCTGCGCCCCCCACCCGATCGGGACATTGACTTTTACTGACTGTGACATCCCTGTTACACAGCGCATTGGCCAGGCGGGTAAAGGCTTTAAAGTTGCGATGCAAAATCTCGACGTCTTTCGTGCTTCGGTCGGCGCCGCAGCCTTAGGCTTTGCCGAAGCCGCACTCGACATGGGAATTGCGCGCGCCACCTCTCGACCCATGTTTGGTGCGACGTTGGCCGATCTGCAAATCACACAGGCAGCGATTGGCGACATGAGCACAGAAATCGATGCGGCAATGTTGCTCATTTATCGTGCGGCCTGGGAGCGCGATGTACTCAAACAACGTACGACAAAATCTGCTGCGATGGCCAAAATGTTCGCGACCGAGTCTGCACAACGCGTGATCGACCGCTGTGTGCAGTTGCATGGTGGTTTAGGCGTCAAGGTCGGGCATCCAATGGAAATGTTGTATCGTGAAATCCGAGCGTTGCGCATCTACGAGGGCGCGACCGAAGTACAACAGGTCATCATCGCGCGTGAAACAATGAAAAATAAATTAGGAGGAGTATCAAAATGAACGGTTCAGAAGCCATGGTTCACACCCTGCTCGCAGGGGACGTTGATGTGTGTTTTGCAAATCCCGGCACCTCGGAGATGCACTTCGTCTCAGCCCTGGATCGCGCCCCAGGCATGCGCTGCGTATTAGGTTTGTTTGAGGGTGTTGCCAGTGGTGCGGCGGATGGCTACTACCGCATGGCGGAAAAACCGGCAGCAACGCTCTTGCATCTGGGTCCGGGCCTAGGCAATGCGCTTGCAAACATCCACAACGCTAAACGCGCCTACTCCGGTATGGTCAACATCGTCGGCCAACACGCCTGGGATCATATTCACAATAACGCCCCGCTCAATTCCGATGTCGAAGCGGTCGCACGCCCAATGTCCAACTGGGTCAAAACCACCATGTCGTCCGCGGCTGCCCCACTGGACACCGCTGAGGCGATCTCGCAAGCGCGCAGCACACCGGGCCGTATTGCCACACTCGTACTGCCCGCCAACTGTGCCTGGGAGCCCTCCGACCCGGGCCATTATTCGACCGCGCCTGCTCAAACAGCTGCAGCGCCCCTCGCTGAGACGATCGTCGCCCTTGCGCGTCTTTTGTCTGACCGAAAAACCGCAGAGGCCACGACGCTCTTGCTTGGTGGACGGGCCTTGCGTGCACGCGAAGCCACGCTCGCCGGAAAAATCGCCGCGCACACGGGCTGCAAGTTGGCTTCCGAGCCTCGCAATCCACGCATGGAGCGAGGCCGTGGTCGCGTCAACATCACACCACTGCCCTTTCCGGTGGACGGTGCGGTCGCGATGCTCAAAGACACCAAGCATCTAGTCTTAGTGGGTAGTGCCCCACCCGTGGCATTTTTTGCCTATCCCAACAAGCCGCGTATGATTAAGCAGCCTGACTGCGAAGTCCTGACGCTGGCGACACTGACCCACGATATCGAGGCAAGTTTGCAAGCACTGGTCGATGCGCTCGGTGCGCAACATACCGCCCCTGCCCAGCTCTCGACGGGTCCCATCATCACGGACTTGCCAACAGGCGCACCCCTCGTCGAACACATCGGTACAATCATCGCCGCTTTATTGCCTGAAAATGCCATCATGGTGGACGAAGCCGTCACGACGGGTCGCCAGTTTGCAAAGGTCCTGCCACAGGCCGCCCCGCACGATTGCATTGACATCACGGGTGGCGCGATTGGCTGGGGCATGTCGGCGGCGGTCGGTGCCGCTGTCGCCTGTCCAGATCGCAAGGTCTTTGCCTTTCTCGGTGACGGCAGCGCGATGTACACCGTACAAGGGCTGTGGTCGATGGCCCGCGAAAATCTCGATGTCACGGTCGTGATTTTTGCCAATCGCTCATACAAGATTCTGCGCGGAGAGCTTGCCAACATGGGCGGCCCTGAAGCCGGCGACAACGCCCGTCGGATGCTCGACCTCGATCAGCCCTTTTTGGACTGGGTATCGATCGCGCGCGGGCATGGTGTACCGGGCGTTCAAGTCAACACGCTAGAGGGCTTTGCAGAGGCAATGCGTATTGCTGCCAAAGAAAAAGGTCCCCGCTTAATCGAACTGGTGATGTAACAAGTTCGTCACTACACGCACACTAGGAGCTCAAGACATGAAATGCTATTGCGTGATGAATTTCAAAGAGCCGCTTGGCTTGATGGAAATGGAAACACCCACCCCAACCGGCACCCAGGTACTGGTCGAGGTGCGCGCCGCAGGTGTCTGTCACAGTGACATTCACTTTTGGGAAGGGAGTTATGACCTTGGCAATGGCCGCAGCTTGTTACTCAAGGATCGCGGTATCAAACTGCCTATGACCATGGGTCATGAGACTGCGGGCACGGTCGTTGCTATGGGTCCCGAGGCAACAGGCGTCCAACCAGGTCGCAACTATCTCGTCTATCCTTGGATTGGCTGCCGTCAGTGTCCTGCCTGTCTGGACGGTTTGGAGAATCACTGCTCCAGTCCACAGTACCTCGGCGTACAGCGACCTGGCGGTTATGCCGATCACCTTTTGGTGCCGCATCCGCGCTATCTCATCGACATCGGTGATATGGACCCAGCCGAAATCGCTCCTTACGCCTGCTCTGGGCTCACCACCTATAGCGCACTGAACAAAGTCGGCGTCAACATCTTTCAGAAGCATCCCATCGTGATTATGGGTGCGGGTGGACTAGGCTTGATGTGTCTGGCTTTGGTCAAAGCCTTAAACGGCGTCGGCGCGATCGTGGTGGATATCGATCCCGCCAAGCGTCAGGCTGCACTCGAGGCAGGCGCACTGGCGGTCGTGGACGGCGCCGCGCCAGACGCCGCACAACAAATCATTGCGGCCAATGGCGGCAAGCTCGTTCAGGCAATGATCGACCTCGTCGGTGCGCCTGCCACAACGTCCCTGGGCTTTGACATCTTGATCAAAGGTGGCAAGCTCGTCATCGTCGGTCTGTTCGGTGGCGGCGCGTCTTGGCCGATTGCCTTTATTCCAATGAAAGCTTTGCAGATTCTTGGCAGCTATACCGGTTCGCTCGACGAACTCAGAGAGTTGTTACAACTGGTCAAGGACGACAAGATCACCCCCATCCCCGTACACAAACACCCTCTTGCGGATGCTGACAAGGTATTAACCTCTTTACGAGAAGGCAAAGTCACTGGGCGCGCCGTGCTGACCGCATAGCATCAGCTATGACACATGCTTTCAGTCATCCTACTGGTTTGACAGGCTGAAAGCGCTGCAGTGCAACCAAAACCTGACGGGTGGTTAAAGGCCGCCCTGCCAGGTGTTCTGACAAGCGCTCGCGCAAAGTTGTGCGCAGTGCGGGTTCGCTCTGCAAATCCTCAAAATCTGGCTCTTCGACATCAAGGCCATAGCCCGTTTCTTTGAGCAAAATCCACTCAAAGCGACGTAAAGCACCCGCCGCTGCCTGGCCTGCCGCAAGCCGCTGCAATGCGAGCACATAAGCATCAAACAATCCAGGGTGAGGATCTTCGCGAGGCAGCAAACGAAATAACAACTCGTTCATATACCAACAGGACATCATGGCCGCACCTGGCAAGGCGTGAACGCCAGCACATTCGGCGCGTGTCAGTGTTTTAATTTCTCCGGAACCCGTCCAGGACATCAATAAGGGCTGAAACACAGACAACGCGGGTCGCAATACGGAATGGGGACGTTTGGCACCTTTGGCGACCATACTGACCCAGCCGTGATCTCTAGAAAATGCTTGAACAATCAGAGACGTTTCTCGCCAGGCCGTTGCATGCAACACGTAGCCCGGGGTTTCGAGAACTCGAAGAACGCGTCTACTCATACCCTAAATCGCGCAGGCTGCTTTCTTTTTCAGCCCAACCCTTGCGCACCTTGATATAGACCTCAAGGTGCACGGGCTTGTCCATCAGCTTGGCCATATCCTGGCGCGCCTCGGAAGCGATTCGCTTCATATGATTGCCGCCCGCACCCAATAGGATGGGGCGATGGCTATCTCGCTCAACAATCACACAGGCGTTGATCTGTGCACCCTTAGCCGTTTCTTCCCACTGCTCAATCACCACGGTGCAACCATACGGGAGCTCGTCGCCAACCAAACGAAAGATTTTTTCACGGATGAGTTCGGCCGCGATAAAGCGCATGGGCCGATCCGTAAGCGTATCGGCATCAAAGAAGGGTTCATTTTCAGGTAGACGTTTCGCGACTTCGTCGAGCAACTGATCTAACTGATGGCGCTTAGTCGAACTGACGGGAACGACCGCATCAAACTTGAATTGCGAAGCGATATTCGCGACAAACGGATAGAGTTCATCACGATTTTTAAGCAGATCGATTTTACTGATCACCAAAATCGTACGCTCTGGATGGTGCAAGAGAGACAAAAGCTTGGCATCGCCCGGCGACCACTTGCCCGCCTCGACCAAGAACAACACCACGTCTACATCGGCCAGCGTCTGTGTCACCACGCGATTCATCATCTTGTTCATGGCACCACCATGACGCGTTTGAAAGCCTGGGGTATCCACAAACACAAATTGTTCATGCTCGCGGGTGAGTACACCTTGAATTCTATGACGTGTTGTTTGTGCCTTGCGCGAAACGATCGAAATCTTGCTGCCGATCAAGGCGTTGGTGAGCGTTGATTTGCCAACGTTGGGTCTACCCACTACGGCGACAAAGCCGCAACGATAAGGGAGTTCTGGATTAGGGCTTGAGGTCTTGATATCTATATTTTCTGTCATTTAAGTTCCTGAGCAACCGCAACCGGCAGCGTCAATTGTGCCGTTTTGCGCGCTCGGGTTGAACGCTTTTTAACTGGGGCGGGACTCGCAGTCTCCGCAGCCTCAAGTGCGAGTTTGGCGGCTGATTGCTCGGCTGCGCGGCGGCTTGAACCAGGGGCATTGACCTTGATTTCAAGAGAGGGGATCGAGCATTCGACTTCGAATTGTTGGCTATGCGCCGCACCGTGGGTCGCCACCACACTGTAGATTGGCAAGGCCAGCTTGCGACTCTGCAGGAACTCCTGCAAGAGGGTCTTTGCGTCTTTACCCAAGGTCAGTGGATCTACGCTCGCCAGTATCGGCTTGTACAGTCGCTCGATCAATTCTTGAGCCGCAACAAAGCCACCATCGAGGTAAACCGCCGCCAAGATCGCTTCGAACGTATCCGCCAAAATAGAGGGTCGTCTAAAACCACCGCTTTTAAGTTCACCCTCTCCCAACCTGAGGTATTTGGACAAGTCGAGTTTTTGCGCGATTTCGGCGAGCGATGACTGTTTGACTAGGTTGGCACGCACGCGAGATAAGTCGCCCTCATCAAGGGTGCCGTAGTGATTGAAGAGCAAGGCAGCTATTGACATATTCAGCACAGCGTCGCCTAAAAACTCAAGACGCTCGTTATGGCGAGCACCATGACTACGATGCGTCAGCGCCTGCTCAAGCAGAGCGGGTTTGACGAACTTATATCCAAGCGAAGTCTCAAGAGCGGCCAGTGGCATGAAGCGGGAGTCATAAACAGGTGACAAGGATCTAAAAAAATTAATGGAAAGGTCCGATGCGCCCTAGGTTTCCAAAATTCATCCAGATAAAGAAAGCTTTACCAACGATATTCGCCTCGGGGACGAAACCCCAAAATCGACTGTCCAGGCTGTTATCGCGATTGTCACCCATCATAAAGTAAACACCGGCCGGTACGGTACAGCGCAGACCATTTCGGAGATATTCACATTTTTCACGATATGGAAAGCTCGAAGTTGGTCCTAAATCCTGCCATCTCCGCTCATCCAGCAATATTTGATGCGGTTTTTTACCAAGGTACTCTGTAAACTGTGCCGTATATGCCACACGGTCTGGTTCGAAATACTCACCGTCACGCTTGCGCGGTACTTCTTTACCGTTGATATAGAGGCGCTTATCGAGGTAAGCCACCTCATCGCCAGGCAAAGCGACTACGCGTTTGATGTAATCGACTGAAGGGTCAACAGGGTAACGGAACACCATCACATCACCACGCGCAGGCTCTCCGATTGAAACAACTTTGTTATGGAGCACTGGAAGACGCAAGCCATACGAGAACTTGTTGACCAAAATCAAATCGCCCGATTGCAAGGTCGGCAGCATCGAACCGGAGGGGATACGAAAAGGCTCAACAATAAAGGAGCGCAACACGAACACAAACAAAATAACCGGAAAAAAACTGGCGCCGTACTCGACCCACCAGGGCTGCTTACCGAGCTCCGTTCGGATCTGCTCTTCGCGGCTCCGCTTTTCCTCAGCAGGAAGGGCTACCCAACTCGGTCGGGCTAAATCGATCGCTTGCATCATGCGAGCATGACGTTTTTGTCTCAGCGAAAACTTATCAAGCGCCCAGATCACACCTGTGACCACAAACGCGATAAATAAAATCAGGGCAAAGTTCCAGCTCATCAGTTCAACCTTGCATCAGTGTTATTTGTCATCGACTTGAAGAATCGCCAAGAAAGCTTCTTGAGGAATTTCTACGCTACCCACTTGTTTCATTCGCTTTTTACCGGCCTTCTGCTTTTCAAGCAGTTTTTTCTTGCGACTAATATCACCGCCATAACACTTGGCCAACACGTTTTTACGCAATGCTTTGACGTTTTCACGTGCAATGATTTCGGCACCAATCGCAGCCTGGATCGCCACATCGTACATTTGGCGAGGGATCAATTCGCGCATGCGTGACACCACCTCGCGCGCGCGATAACGCGCATTGGAGCGGTGACAAATGTTTGACAAGGCGTCGACCTTGTCAGTGTTGATCAGCAGATCAACCTTGACCACATCCGCAGCGCGGTACTCTTTGAACTCATAGTCCATCGACGCATAACCGCGGGAAACTGATTTAAGCTTGTCAAAAAAATCGAGCACGATTTCAGCAAGTGGAATTTCGTAGTGCAAGTGGACTTGCCGACCGTGATAACTCATATCGAGCTGCACGCCACGCTTATTATTGCAAAGTGTCATGACCGTGCCCACATACTCCTGCGGCATAAACAGCGTTACGTTCACAATAGGTTCACGTATCTCGATGTACTTACCCACTTCGGGCATCCGCGATGGACTCTCGATTTGAATCACGGAGTTATCTCTCAGCACAACCTCGTATACCACGGAGGGTGCGGTCGTGATGATATCCATATCGAATTCACGCTCGAGCCGCTCTTGAACAATCTCCATGTGCAAGAGTCCGAGAAAACCGCAACGGAAACCAAAACCAAGTGCTTGCGATACCTCAGGCTCGTACATCAAGGCTGAATCATTGAGCTTAAGCTTCTCAAGCGAGTCTCGCAATTGATCGTATTCACTACTTTCTACGGGATACAAACCCGCGAACACTTGCGGCTGGACTTCCTTGAAGCCCGGCAAAGGTGCGGCAGCCGGATTGCCCAACAAAGTAATCGTGTCGCCGACCTTGGCATCGGCGAGCTCTTTGATGCCAGCGATGACAAACCCCACCTCGCCAGCGGAGAGAAACTTGCGGGGCTCAGACTTGGGAGTAAAAACACCGACTTGCTCGCACATGTGCACCGCACCTGTCGCCATGAAGGAAATTTTGTCCTTGGGCTTGAGCACGCCATTGATCAAGCGAATCAGCATGACCACGCCCACATAGTTATCGAACCAAGAGTCAATGATCAGGGCCTGCAGAGGCGCCTGGGGATCACCCTTGGGCGCAGGAATGCGAGCGACGACGGCTTCGAGAATATCGTCGATGCCCATGCCTGTTTTAGCGCTCGCCAAGATCGCGTCCGTCGCGTCGATACCGATGACTTCTTCGACCTCGGCACGCGCGCTCTCTGGGTCTGCCTGAGGCAGATCCATTTTGTTAAGAATAGGGACGACCTCGACACCGAGTTCAATCGCTGTATAACAATTGGCGACGGTCTGAGCCTCCACGCCCTGAGAGGCGTCCACCACGAGTAACGCACCTTCGCATGCGGACAGGGAACGACTCACCTCGTAAGAAAAGTCGACGTGGCCGGGCGTATCAATCAAATTGAGATTGTAGGTTTTGCCATCTTGCGCCTTGTAATGCAGCGCAGCTGTTTGAGCTTTGATGGTGATACCGCGCTCGCGCTCGATATCCATAGAATCCAGAACTTGCGCGGACATTTCACGATCAGCCAAGCCCCCGCAGCGCTGAATCAGACGATCCGCCAAGGTGGACTTGCCATGGTCGATGTGGGCAATGATGGAGAAATTGCGAATATGCTGCATAACACCTAAAAAGTAAGCGGGCTCGCAAGCAAAAAGGGGCGCTCTGCGCCCCTTTTTGCGGCAAACCGCTATTCTAGCCGTTCTTGGCTTTATTTGGCGGCTGGCACGGCGACCCAACGGGTTTGATCGCCTGTCCGAACCATCAAACCAACAGGACGCGTCTTGTCGAGACCGGCAATCACCTTGGCAAACTGCTCAGGACTCTTAATATCGGTGTTATTGACCGCCAAAATGAGGTCGCCTTCGGCAATACCCACCGTCGAAGCTGGCGCTACAACCGCAGTGACCTGAACGCCACCCTTGATCCGCAGCTTTTTCTGAGCCTCAGCGCTCACAGGAACAATCGTCATCCCCAGCACTACACTTTGTGACTCAACAGGCTTTTCCTTTGCAGCAGGCGCCTCGGCAGTCTGCTCGGCCTTTAGTTCTGTCACAGTGACATTGAGCTTGACCGTCTTGCCCTTGCGCCAGACTTCGACTGGAGAGACCGCACCTGGCTTTGTTTGACCCACGAGACGGGGCAAATCAGACATCCGGTTAATGGCTTTACCTTCGAACTTCAAAATCACGTCACCTGGCAAAATACCGCCTTTTTCTGCTGGACCATCAGACTCAACACCACTGACCAGTGCGCCCTCAGCTTTTGGTAGACCAATGGCTTGCGCCACATCCTTGCTCACCTCACCGATCTGCACACCGATCCGTCCACGCGTGACGCGACCTGAGGACTTGAGCTGATCCACAACCTGCATCGCCTCATCGATCGGAATCGCCAACGAGATGCCCATAAAACCACCACTACGGGACACGATCTGAGCATTGATCCCGACCACTTGGCCATCTAGATTGAGCAAAGGACCACCGGAGTTACCCGGATTGACCGCCACATCAGTCTGAATAAAAGGCAGATAGTCACCGGTCTCACGACCCAAGGCACTGATGATGCCCGAAGTCACCGTCGATTCAAGTCCGAATGGCGAACCAATCGCCAAGACCCATTGACCTTTTTTGAGGGTTTTGGCATTGCCAATCGGCAGTGTTGCCATTCCCTTGGCATCAATCTTGAGCAAGGCGACATCCGTACGCTGATCGCTGCCCACAACTTTCGCCTTGAACTCGCGGCCATCCGTCAGCGTGACAAAAATATCCGTTGCATCCACCACCACATGATGGTTGGTCAGCAGATGTCCATCTTCCGAGATAAAAAATCCAGATCCTACGCCGCGCGGCACAGAGCGCTCTTCGGGCTCGGCACGTCGTCCGCGTGGCGCTTGTTGAGGTCCTTGACGTCCACCGGGTGACGCGGAGTCAGGGCCAAAAAAGTGACGGAATAATTCATAAGGATCTTGACCGGGCGCACCGCCGCCGCCACCACCTCCGCCTGCGCGCGAGGAGACTTTAGCGGTTGTGCGGATGTTCACCACAGCAGCTTCTGATTTTTCAACAATCGTCGTAAAGTCAGGCAAACCAACATTGCGCGCTTGCGCAAACGAGACTTGCAAGCCACCGAGCACTAAGGCCATGGCAACCATCAACGTTGTCGCGATGCGGCGCATGCGACCAACAGACTGATACAGATATGAGTGAGACTGATCTTGCATCATGAACTCCGATTTAAACGCTCCAACTCAACGCTCGCAGCGCGTTAACGTGCGGGCTTTGACGGAACGTATTGAATTGACTGAGCCAACTGTTCAAGGGTTGCGGCCGGCACTTCACCCAATACAGTCAACCAAAAGTTTTCTACTTTGATCCCGAAGATATTCACTGAGCCACTTCGCGCAGCGCCTTGGGGTTCATACTCAGACCGCTCTGGCTGATAAGGTTCAATAAAAATTGAAATAGTTGCGAGACCATCTGATAAAACGAGTTGATTCACGCGCTTATTATTAGAAAAAGTTCTTTCAAGTTGTGACGTTGGCATATAACCGGCCGGGGCTGGAATCCGCCAACCCTGCGCTAACAAATCTACTTTGACATGCTGCGCACGCACGCTTCGCCAATCCGTTGTGGTCCACGTCGGTGTCAACATCGCTTCAGTAATGTCAGCGCCAATCGCGACCTGTACGAACGCCACCTGTTCGATGACCACACCTTCGTGACCGACCATTTGAGCCTTGAGCAGCAAATGAGTCTCAAGATCCGAGCACAAGCGATAACCGTAGCGATGCTGATCACGCGGCGTCACTTCAATGCCACGACAAGGTCGTCCTGCAATACGCAAAAGCTCGGGTGCAAGTCGCACGGTGTAATTTTTTTCTAACGATTGCGCATGATTGAGTAACAATCCAGGGAAGCGATCCCCGCGTTGTCGCTCAAGCAAAATGAGCTTGCGATCTGGCATCAAGCCTTGTACTTCGTCATTAAAACGTAAATACTCTCTGGGCGCGCCATCCAGAACCTCGATGCGCTCCTTTTCATTTTTTCCATCGAAAAAATGCGTGATGCGGGATGACTCAAAACGCTCACCCTGTTGAAAAGCAAAGACACCCACATAGTTCAGAGTCCGTGCAGCATGCTGAATTTGGCGCACAATCTGATTGACTTCAGACTGATCGGATGACCGCGACGAGGGGGATGGTTGAACCGGCACGGCTTGTGCGGAGGGCGCAACAGGTGATGCCTGACTCAATGCGCTCGCACCCATCACCAGGAACGTAAACGCACAATTGACCAACCGCGACATTACCGTATAGCTCCAAATGACACTTGACGCACATTCGCCGGACCAGACATTTCGCGATGCGTATTCACATAGTCACGCACAACGGGAGCGTTAAACGCAACCTCAATCGGACGCGCGGATTGCATAGGTGTGACTTCTGCGACTTGTTCGGCAGGCGATGAATGTTCTGGTAACAAAAATGGCTTGGCGACCCAAATGACCGAAGCCACCGCTGCGGCCATGGCAAAGCCAGGCCAAACCGTTTTACCCCAGAAACGCCCCCCACTCGCTCTCTTGGCGGCATAAGCTGATATCGACGAAGAAGCAGGCTTTGGGGCAGCCACAATCGCAGGCTCCTGAGCAATCGCCTGGGCGACGCGTTGCTGCAGAGAGTGCTGGGCCGGCAAGGCTAGAGCAGGTGTCCGCAACGTATCCCCGATCAAGTGATAAAGCTCCCAAGTCGACTTCCCTTGAGCCGATAACACGTGCTCAGGCATGTCAGCGCCCTGATCACCATCCATCCAGGCTGAAATCTCACTCTGGTTCTGTTGGGTTGACTGATTCATGTTTGAGATCTCGTTAGACTGTTTCATCGTTTGAACTCCTCACCAGCGCCGATCGCCGGTATCACCCAGCAAGGGACGCAACTTTATCGCGATGGCTTCACGGGCTCGAAAAATACGAGACCTCACCGTGCCAATCGGACAACTCATACTTTCAGCAATATCTTCGTAACTCATTCCATCAATTTCACGCATCACAATCGCATTACGTAGATCTTCGGGCAAATCATTCATCGCCTTATTCACTGTTTCGGCAATTTGACGGCTCGCCATCTCAGATTCGGGGTTGCTACTGTCTGTTAGGTTGTCAGTTGCGTCAAAAGTTTCACCATCTTCGTTTTCTTGTGCAGAAGGTGTGCTTGGGCGACGATTATTTTGCGCCAGCCAGTTGCGGGCCGTATTGATTGCAATGCGGTAAAGCCATGTATAAAAAGCACTTTCACCGCGAAACTGGGGTAAAGCACGATAAGCTTTAATAAAGGATTCCTGAGCTACATCCTCGATTTCACCGGGATCCCGGATCATGCGAGAGAGTAAACGCATGATTTTTCTCTGATATTTCAGTACCAACAGGTCAAACGCCTGCTTGTCTCCGCGTTGTACGCGCGCAACCAACTCAGCGTCTACGTCGCGTTCACTCAAGCTGAATCCCCTTTTGAATGTCGATGAGCACCCTCAATCTGCCGGTTCGCCTGGAGCGCGACCTCGCGAAAGATTGTGGGATGCGTGCACTGTCTCCAGACCACCGCCAGAGCGGTCCTTGACATGTTATGGGGACGATGATGGAATTTCAAACCTATGCTCAGTCCAAAAAAATGATACCAGCGCTGAGTGACAATAACCTCTATGCTATCAGTCAAACCAGAGACTTCTGAATAAAATGCCAGTTGCCACGGTTTTTCAGAGGAAATCACGAGTACGCGTCCCTCAAAAGCTTTTTGCCTGCGGCCCGGTCCAATAAAATGCACCAAAATGGGGACCACCCCAAAAAGGGATGCAATCCACCACGCCAGGCCAACCCACAAGGCAGAAATGAACAAAACAAGGGAGGCCGTCATGAGCATTAAAAAAATCAATCCCGCCACCCAGCGAGGCTGGGTCAACGGGACGACAAGCTCTGAACGTAATAACGTCTCAGACGGTAAAGTCTCAGACGTCAAATACGGCGAACAGCCATTGAGCCGTTAGTGCCGCCAAAGCCAAAAGAATTGGAGAGAGCAACATCGATCTTTAGTTCACGCGCAGCGTTCGCGCAATAATCCAGATCGCATTCGGGGTCTTGGTTAAAGATATTGATCGTAGGCGGGGAAATCTGGTGATGCACAGCGAGCGTCGTAAACACAGCTTCAATACCACCCGCTGCACCCAACAAATGACCCGTCATCGACTTCGTCGAATTGATCACGAGTTTTTTAGCATGATCACCAAACGCCAACTTTAGCGCTTCAGTTTCGTTTTTGTCGCCAAGCGGGGTCGAGGTCCCATGCGCATTCACATACTGGACCTGGTCAGCGTTGATCCCGCCGTTGCGTAATGCATTCGCAATACCACGACGCGGCCCATCGCGATCAGGCGCGGTGATGTGATGCGCATCAGAGCTCATCCCAAAGCCGGCGAACTCTCCATAAATACGCGCGCCGCGCTTTTTCGCGTGCTCGTACTCTTCGAGAATCAAGACCCCGGCGCCCTCACCTAAGACAAAACCGTCACGATCACGGTCCCAAGGACGCGAGGCGGTTGTCGGATCATCATTACGTTGGGACAAGGCCCGCATGGCGGCAAAGCCACCAATGCCTAGCGGCGATACGGTCGACTCGGCACCACCGGCCATCATGACGTCGGCATCACCGTACTCGATCATGCGCGCGGCATCGCCAATGGAATGCAAGCCCGTGGTACATGCAGATACCACAGCATAAGAAGGGCCTTTGAAGCCCAGCATGATGGAAATCTGACCTGAAATCAGATTGATCAAAGAAGCAGGGACAAAAAATGGTGAAATTCGACGTGGGCCGCGCTCGAGGTACTCGGTTTGAGTTTCCTCAATCCGCTGCAGTCCACCGATTCCCGAGCCGACAATCACGCCCACACGATCTGCGTTGGCCTCGGTAATTTCCAACCCAGAGTCTTTCCACGCTTGCAGGCCGGCGGCGATGCCGTAATGGATAAAAGTATCCATCGTCCGCGCTTCTTTAGCGGGGAGGATCTGGGTGATGTCAAAACCTTTTACTTCGCCTGCGATGTGCGCATTGAACGCGCTTGGATCAAAGCGAGAGATCCGTCCGATACCAGACCGACCGCAAACGATATTGTCCCAAGCCGTGGCAATGTCGTTGCCCACCGGGCTCACAATGCCTAGACCTGTAATTACGACACGTCGTTTCACGGAGCACTCCTCAAATATGCGATACGCGGCCAAGAAAATTGGTGAAAAGAAAACTGACGCAACTGAGCGGGAGCCAAAGGCCCCCGCCATGCGATACAGAATGTCCTAACCGCCTAAATACCAACAAAAATTACTTGGAATTCGAAGTGATGTAATCCACGGCTTGTTGGACCGTTGTGATTTTTTCAGCTTCTTCATCGGGAATTTCGGTTTCGAACTCGTCTTCAAGTGCCATGACCAGCTCAACCATGTCGAGCGAATCGGCACCGAGGTCGTCAAGAAAAGAAGAGGCGTTCTTGATCTCGGCTTCGTTAACGCCAAGTTGTTCAGCGACAATCTTTTTGACGCGCTGTTCGATGCTTTCCATGCAGATCTCCAAAGGGAAAAGTCCGGTGAATTATAGCCAACCGGGAGAAAAAAAACCTATTACATGTACATGCCGCCATTGACGTGCAATGTTGTGCCTGTGATGTAGCCTGCTTGAGGTGACGCTAAAAACGCCACCGCGTGCGCGATATCGCTGGCCGAACCGAGTCGTCCAAGCGGAATTTGTCCCAAGAGTGCTTTGGTTTGGTCCTCATTAAGAGCACTTGTCATATCTGTTTCTATAAAGCCGGGGGCAATGCAATTGACTGTCACGCCTCGGCTGCCGAGCTCACGCGCCAAAGCGCGACTCATCCCGGCGACACCTGCTTTGGCGGCCGCATAGTTGGCCTGACCGGGATTGCCGCTTGAGCCCACGACCGACGTAATGTTAATGATGCGACCCCAACGGGCCTTCATCATGCTGCGCATGACGCCTCGGGACAAACGAAAGACTGCAGTGAGGTTGGTTTGCAACACGGCATCCCAGTCCTCGTCTTTCATGCGCATCGATAAGTTATCGCGCGTGATACCCGCGTTATTAACCAAAATGTGCGGACCACCTGACTCTTTGGCCAACGTATCCAGCAATGCCTCACATCCCTGCACGTCCGTGACATTGAGGACAACACCCCGGCCGCCGTAAGGTGCCAGTATCTCAGTCACACCCAGCGCCCCGGCTTCGGTAGTGGCTGTGCCGATCACGCAAGCGCCGCGATCTGCCAATTCGAGTGCGATGGCTCGGCCGATTCCACGTGAAGCACCCGTCACAAGCGCGACTTTATCTTTGAGGTCCATGTCAGTAGTCATCCTTGATCTTCGAATTAAGCGGCAGCAAGCGCATCCAGCGCCGCTTGCATGGACTCAGGATCGGTGACAGAGAGCGCCACCAACTCCGGATCGATACGTTTAACCATTCCACTCAACACTTTACCTGGGCCACACTCCACCACGTGGGTGATCCCCTGGCCGCGCATCGTCTGCACAATCTCCACCCAGCGCACAGCATGCCAAGCTTGCCGAACCAAGGCATCGCGAATGCCGGCGGGATCTTGCACAATGGCGACATCGACATTATTGATCACTGGAACCTGCGGAGCCGAGACGTTCACCGCAGCGAGGGCGCCCTGAAGCACGTCGGCTGCGGGTTTGAGCAGACTTGAATGAAATGGTGCAGAGACAGGCAAGAGCATGGCGCGTTTGGCGCCAGCCGCCTTGGCCGTCTGTATGGCACGCTGCACGGCCTCTGAATGACCCGCGATGACCACTTGAGAAGGCGCATTAAAGTTAACCGCCTCGACGACTTGTCCTTGTGCGGCTTCGAGACAGGCTGCACGAACCGCATCGTCCTCAAGACCCAGCACGGCTGCCATGGCGCCTGTGCCAACCGGCACGGCCGCCTGCATCGCATCGGCGCGAATACGCACAAGACGCACCGCATCGTGTAACGACAACGAACCGGCAGCGGTCAGTGCCGCATACTCACCAAGACTATGACCCGCCATCAATGAAGCCGTCGGGCCACCTGCCGCTCGCCAAGCTTCAAACATCGCAACACCCGCCGTCAACATCGCGGGCTGAGTATTGGTCGTCAGGTTCAGTTGCTCAACGGGTCCCTGGGCCATCAGAGCACCCAGGTCCTCACCCAGCGCAGCAGAAGCGTCTGCAACGACTTGCATGGCAGCTGGATGCCCAGACCACACATCCATCATCCCGACAGATTGCGAGCCTTGACCTGGAAAAACGAATGCAAATTTCATGATGTCGCGGATTAAGAAATTAAAGAAACATTGAAAGTCGAACCTTACTACATACGTACGAGCACCGAACCCCAGGTGAACCCGCCCCCGACACCCTGCATCAATACAAGTTGACCAGGTTGAATACGACCGTCGCGGCGGGCGACATCAAACGCGAGAGGAACGCTCGCAGCCGAGGTATTTGCATGCTGGTCGACAGTGATCACAACTTTTTCGACGGGAATGTCTAATTTTTT
The DNA here is from genome assembly GCA_945897365.1 of Bordetella parapertussis. Classification (GTDB taxonomy): domain Bacteria; phylum Pseudomonadota; class Gammaproteobacteria; order Burkholderiales; family Burkholderiaceae_B; genus Zwartia; species Zwartia parapertussis_A. The sequence continues at coordinate 18,136 of CAMDFD010000009.1, forward strand.
GGCTAAAAAAGTCAGGATCCGGAGATTCGCTTGATGGGGAATCAACCAGTCGATATCCGCGAGCGCGACGCCGGACTTCTCTGAGACCGAACGCGCAGAACGATCCAATACAGTGACCGCCTGTTTAAAGACCGCCTGGCCATCCATGCGCAAGAAGGGGTCGCCCGTCACTTGACCAAAAGCGACATTACCCGCCGCACAGAGTATGTTCATCTGGCTGCCATCGGCGTGGAGTTCGGCCTCTAGGATGCCAGGTGCGTCGCTGGCCTTGAGGACCACCGCACCCGCACCATCGCCAAACAATACGCAAGTTGAGCGATCGCTCCAGTCAAGAATGCTAGAGAACACTTCGGCACCAATGACCAAGGCGCAGCGCGCGCGCCCTGCCCGGATAAAACTATCCGCAGTCGTCAAGCCGTAGACAAAACCACTGCAAACAGCCTGAACATCAAAGGCGGCTGCGCCTTTATTGCCAAGATTCGCCTGCACCAGACAGGCCGTACTGGGAAACACAAAATCCGGTGTCGACGTTGCCACAATAATCAGATCGACTTCATCGGCCGTCACGCCCGCGTCCGCAAGCGCGCGACGCGCAGCCTCAGTCGCCAAGGCGCTAGTTGTCATACCTGGATCAGCCAAGTGACGCTGGCGGATGCCAGTACGCTCATGAATCCATTGGTCTGAGGTTTCGATCTGGCGCGTTGCCAGCTCCGCGGCCAACGCTTCGTTGGTGACCACGCGAGGGGGTAAAAATCCGCCTGAACCAATGATGCGCGCAAAAGGCATGACCTGGGTCATTCGGAGTCTCCCGATTGCGTCGAAGACAGCACTTCGACTTGTAAATGAGTAAGCTGGGCGATTGCTTCAGTCGTGCGCTTGAGCAATCCTGTGCTGACGGCCTCACGGGCACGTTCCAAGGCACAGCCAAAAGCGAACGCGTCTGCCGAGCCATGGCTCTTGATCACAACACCGCGCAAACCAAGCAAGGCTGCGCCATTGTATTGCCGATTGTCGACACGACGTCGAAATCTGAATAAAACAGGCAAGGCGATTAACCCCAACAATTTGGTGAAAAAATTGCGACTGAATTCTTCTCGCACGATCACAGACATCATGCTCGCCACACCTTCGGCTGATTTTAGGGCGACGTTGCCCACAAAGCCATCGCAGACGACTACATCTACCGTGCCTTTAAAAATATCATTGCCTTCGACATTACCGTAGAAATTCAGTGAGCTTTGTCTCAGTAACTCACCGGCTTGCTTGACAATATCGTTGCCTTTGATGACCTCTTCGCCGATATTGAGCAAACCAACCGAAGGTGTATGGCTTGTGTCACCCGCTTGCGCGAGTGCCGTTCCCATGATGGCAAACTGCAACAGGTGCTCTGGCGAGCAGTCAACGTTCGCACCCAAATCCAACATCGTGGTCGTGCCACCTTTTTGATTGGGCAAGGCAGAGGCAATGGCGGGTCGATCAATACCAAAAAGTGTTTTGAGTACATAGCGTGAAATCGCCATCCAGGCGCCGGTGTTACCCGCTGAAATGCAAGCATCGGCGCGCCCGTCTTTGACGGCTTGCGCAGCCACGCGCATGGAGGAGTCTTTCTTGCGACGCAAAGCGACCTCAACAGGGTCGTCCATCGCCACCACCTCAGTGGCTGGCAATATCGTGTATCGATCTGGCGCAATGTCTGGATAACGCGTTGCACAAGCAGCAACAGCCTGCTCGAGTGCCTCGGGCAGGCCTACTAGTAACAAATGCGTATCAGCAAAGCGTTGCGCAAAAGCAAAAGCTGCAGGGACCGTGACGGGAATGCCCTCGTCACCACCCATGCAGTCGATCGCGATGCGAATTACGGTAGCCACGTGTTGATCGTGCGCAGCGCGTTTGAATAAGACACGCTTGGACGAGATAAGCCCGTCAACCGCGTATTATTCGTCAGACTTGGTCTTGAGGACCTTGCGGCCACGATAAAAGCCTGTCGGGCTAATGTGGTGACGCAGGTGTTGCTCGCCCGTATTTGGCTCAATCGCCGTTGGGGGATTCACTAAAAAGTCGTGCGAGCGGTGCATACCGCGCTTGGACGGGGATTTTTTGTTTTGCTGAACAGCCATGACAACTCCTGTGGATCGGCGAATTGTACGCCAACCGTCTTGATAACAACTACTGACCCTTGGTTTTGAGCTGACTCAACACCGCAAAGGGCGAGAGGGGCTCTTCCCTACCGGCCTGTTCTTCGGCTTGCGCGTCTAGATCAAGCGTTTCCGGACACACTGCGTGTCGCGGGACATAAGGAACTTCTAAAATTAATTCATCTTCAACGAGCTCGCACAAATCAAACTTGGGCGATCCAACAATCTTTTCGGGTTGACCTAAATCATCCTCGTCCATCTCATCATCGCCGAGATCTGACTCACGCCGCACCAACTCAAAAACAGTTTGCCGATCAATCGGCAACACGAGCGGTCCCAAACAACGCTGACACTCGAGCACTAAATTCGCTTGCACAAGAACGACAAGTTGTGACCGGTCGTCTTTTGTTCGCCTACCTTCGATCACATACCGAACGACCCCAGGCACAGTTGGCGCTGCTTCTAGAACAGTGAGCTCTGCGATCGGTTGCTCTGGCAACCCCTCGAGCAAACGATCCAAGCGGTGCACACTGAATGCGCCTTTTAAAACCTGACCGCGTCGCGCGAAATCAAACGCATCTACGATCGGTGGAGTGCTAAATCTGAATGCGGCGTTAAGATCTTCTGTCAAAATTGCCTGCCTTATAGTGCATACCTTTGTAATGCATACCAAAACGCTCGTGAAAGCGCATTCCTACAGACTGCAACAAAAGAGCAGCAAAGCGAGAGATAATAGCGTGTTTTCACCAGTATCGTCAATTTCAAACACGGCCAAAACAACATTGACACACCCATTGATCCTCGCTTCGAGCTCCCCTTATCGGCGTGAATTGCTCTCAAGACTAAAAATTCCTTTTATTTCGATTGCGCCCGATATCGATGAAACCCCTACTTTTGGCGAAACGCCTAGAGCGCTTGCATTGCGCTTGGCGCAAACCAAAGCTCGTGTGATTTCAGCACAATATCCCGGTCATCTCGTGATCGGCGCGGATCAGGTCGCCTCTCTGCACGACACCCCCCTTGGTAAGCCAGGCGATCATGCAAGCGCGCAACGCCAACTCAGGGCCCTCTCTGGCCAAGCGGTCATTTTCCATAGCGCCATGGCCGTGATGAAAGACCAATACATCCAAACCGTCGAAGTGCCCACGACCTGTGTGTTTCGACCTTTATCAGACACCGCGATCGACAGATATTTACGCATTGACACGCCCTATGACACCGCAGGCAGCGCCAAAGCCGAGTCTCTTGGGATCGCACTCATGCAAAGCATGGAAAGCTCAGATCCAACCTCGATCATTGGCTTGCCCTTAATCGCACTGACCCGCCTGCTCATCGAGTTTGGACTCGACCCTCTTGAGCATGCCGGTCTGCCCCCTTTACCCTAACTCGTTTACAGCCCTCAGATGTCCATCCTGCACGCCAACACCGCACCTCAGCCCCAAAGTCGCTTGGGTACGCTGCACCTGATTCCCGTTGGTCTGGGCGAAGCTCCGATTGACCAATGGCTCCCCGCGCAGGCACAAACTCAAGCGGGTGCACTCAACATCTACGTTGCCGAAAATGCCAAAGTCGCTCGTGCTTTTTTAAAGCTCACCCCTCTGGCCCACCCCTTACAAGACATCACGATCCATGAGCTCAATGCCCGGGTCGAGGACGAGGCGCTAGAGCATTGGCTTGCACCACTTAAAGCCGGCCAAGATATTGGTTTGGTTTCCGATGCAGGTTGTCCTGCCGTCGCCGATCCAGGTGCCCGTGCGGTCGCGCTCGCCCATCGCTGGGGTGCCCCCGTTAAACCCTGGGTAGGCCCATCCTCAATTTTGCTGGGGCTGATGGCGAGCGGCTTGGATGGGCAGCGCTTCGCTTTTCACGGTTATGCCCCCGTAGAGCCCGCCGAGCGCGCCAAACAACTTAAGGCCTGGGAGCAAATCTCTTCCAAACAAAAACAATCTCAATTGTTTATCGAAACTCCCTACCGCAACCAGGCGATGTTCGCCAGCCTAGTCGAACACCTCAAGGGCAACACCCAGTTATGCATTGCACGCTCAGTCACGACACAAGACGAGTGGATTCGCACCCTGACGATCGCACAGTGGAAAAACCAACCGAGCCCCGCCCTCGACAAGCACCCGACCCTTTTTATCTTTCAGGCCGCATGATGCAATCGTTCGCCTCTTTCACACATCTTTCATCGCGCCTTTTTTATCAACGTGTGTGCCTCTGCCTGCTGGCAATTTTCTTGTCAGGCTGCGCCTCTCAAGTCAGCGGCCCCTACCGCTTCGACAACTCAATGAAGTCGCGCGGTCAAAGTGGTCGCATCGATGTGATCGTGCTGCACTACACGGCCTCGACCAAACCTAGCGCGCTCATGACGCTCACCAACCGCGATGTCAGCGCGCACTACGTCGTGACCGATGACAAGCCCCCGGTGGTCTACCGTTTAGTCAACGAGGATAAAAGCGCCTGGCATGCCGGCGACAGTAGTTGGTATGGTCGAACATTTCTCAACCAACGCTCCATTGGGATAGAAATTGTGCACCCAGGTTGGGCACGTAATAGCCATGGAGACAAAGGCGTGCCATACTCCGACACACAAATTGCCGCGGTCATCTCACTCACAAAAGAGGTCGCTCAGCGCAACAATATCTCACCTGAAAATATTGTCGGACACAGCGATGTCGCACCGATGCGCAAAATTGATCCAGGTCCGTCCTTTCCCTGGAAAAAGCTCGCACAAGCCGGCGTAGGACGCTGGTTTGACGAAGCTGCGGCGGCCAAGCACGAAGCCAACTTTATTCGTATCGGTTATCCAGATGCGGGATGGTTTCAAAAGCAGCTCAAACGGGTGGGCTACCAAGTACCTGAGTCAAATTATTTTGATGCAGGAACCTTTGCGGCCATCGGTGCCTTTCAAATGCACTATCGTCCTGATCGCGTCACGAGCCGACCAGACGCCCAAACCGCTGCGCGGCTGCTGGCCTTACCCACCGCAGGCTCTGGCCTTTAAAGACGCTTTGCCTTTAGCCACGCGCGACGCACACGCCACGCTAACAAAAAGGCCAAGACCGCCGCATAGATCAAGACAGTATCAAAATCATTTTTGCCTTGTTTATGCCACCAATAGTGCAAGAGCGCTAATACACCAATCAAATAGATGGAACGATGCAACAGCTGCCAGCGCTTACCCAGTCGGCGCATCCAAGCTTGGGTCGAGGTAATCGCCAATAGTGCCATAGTCAAAAATGCCGCAGCACCGACCAGGATAAAAGGACGCTTCCAAACATCCGCGAGCATGGGGAGTAATTCAAAACTCTGATCCCACCAGGCCCAAGACAACGCATGCAGGGTGGCATAAAAAAAAGTAAAAAGTCCACACATACGCCGCCAGCGCAACAGTGCCGGTTGCTGCAACCATTGACGCAAAGGGGAGATCGCTAAGGTGACTAACAAACACACCAAGGTCCAGGTACCGGACGAGCGCGTGAGAAACTCCACGGGGTTTGCCGTCAGTGCGTTGTGATATCCAAGCACGACCCATCTGAGCAAAGGATAAAGCCCTGCAATGAACAGCAGAGGCTTGGCTCGATCTAAGGTCTTGGCTGAGAGTACCTGCACGCCCAGACTCAATAGTTTTTACGCAAATCCATACCCGCGTAAAGCGATCCAACCTCGTTGGCATAACCATTGAGCATCAGCGTTTTACGCTTAGGGGAAAACACGCCGTCTTCGCCGATTCGTCGCTCGGTCGCCTGGCTCCAGCGCGGATGAGAGACCTCGGGATTGACGTTGGAATAAAACCCATACTCGGAAGGCTGTAACTGCTCCCAGCTACCCACAGGTTGCTTTTCAAGCAAACGAATGGTGACAATCGACTTGACAGACTTAAAGCCGTATTTCCAAGGCACGACCATGCGAACAGGTGCACCATTTTGCTTGGGCAAGACTTTGCCATACATCCCCATCACCAGCATGGTCAGCGGGTGCATCGCCTCATCGATCCGCAGACCGTCGCGATAAGGCCAATCCACAGAACGTGTGCGTAAGCCTGGCATATTTTTAGGCTGCATGTCCGTGATGAACTCTACGAACTTCGCATTACCCGTTGGCTGAACTTGCTTGATCAGCTCTGACATGGAATAACCGATCCAAGGAATCGCCATTGACCAGCCTTCGACGCAACGCATACGATAAGTCCGGTCCTCAAGCGGCGCGAGTTTGAGCAAGTCATCCATATCAAAGGTTTTGGGTGCGGCGCACTCGCCCTCTATCCGCAACTTCCAAGGCGTGATCTGCATTTTGTGCGCGTATTTGACCGGGTCCCCTTTGTCCATGCCAAATTCAAAGAAGTTGTTATAGGTCGTCGCGTCTTTTTCAGGCGTGATGGGTTCCATCAAGACAAATTGGGTCGAGCGCTTCGCGTCCAACTTACTTAGGCTCGCGGCTGAGCTCATCTGGGGAAAACCGGCGAGCGTACCTGCAGCAAAGGTCGCGCCAGCCGCTTTCATCCAGTTGCGTCGGCTTTCCCAAATTTCTTCAGGCGTGATTTCACTGGCGCGTATACGTGGGTAGCGATAAACAGGCATCTGGAACTCCGACAATGAACGTGATCCTAAAGATTGAAACACACTTCAGCCTCAGGAAACACCTATTATGAGTGGGCTTAACGAATACCTACCGGGCTTAAGCGATGCGTTCGCGCAGCCATTGATGCAAACTTGCCACATCCAGGGCAATCGTATGATGTGGACATGCTCTGAGCTCTTCTTCGGGATGAGCGCCATAGGCAACCCCGATTCCGTGGACGCCGGCATTGGCCGCCATCGTTAAATCGTGCGAGGTATCCCCGACCATCACCATGCGCTCGGGTTCAACCATCAGCTCATCAATGAGTTCAAGCAGCATACCGGGGTGCGGTTTGCCAAACGTCTCGTCTGCGGTGCGTGTGGCCGCAAACGCGCTGTGCAGAGACGTCGCAGCAAGCGCTCGATTCAACCCCACACGACTTTTACCAGTGGCGACCGCAAGCGTCGCACCCGCAGCCTGTAAGTCGCTCAGCATCTCCGGTACACCGTCGAAAAGCTTTAGCTGCGTGTCTTTAGAGAGATAGTGGTAACGATAACGCTCGAGAAACAACGGCTCCATCGAAGGCGTCAAATCTGGCACCGCGCGTCGCAAAGCGGGCTCAAGCGACAAACCAATCACCCAAGCTGCCTCCGCGGCGGTCGGCACCCGCAACTCAAGATCACGGCAAGCGCCCTGAATCGCCGCCACAATGCTGTGCGTCGAGTCCATGAGGGTGCCATCCCAATCGAACACAATGACTGAATAGGGTTTCATCGCGCCTCCAGCTTTTGGAGGATTTTCTCGCAACTAAGGGGCATGGGCGCTTCGAGCACCATGGGCTCCTGAGTCAAGGGATGGGGCATTTCCAGTCGACAGGCATGCAAAAACATTCTTGTAAATCCTAGCTTGCTGAATATTGCGCGCGTCTCGTCGCACCCGTATTTATCATCGCCTACGATCGGAAATCCACTTGAGGCCAAATGAACCCTGATCTGATGCGTTCTACCGGTTCGCAACTCGGCATCGACCAAACTATAGCCATTGAAACGACGTTCTGCACTCACAATTGTGTGTGAGACCTGGCCTTCGGCCTCGACTTTGACACGCCGCTCCCCTGTCTGAGTGGTCCATTTCACTAACGGCAGCCGGATATGCTGCCTGGCATTGACCCAATCACCCTCCACTAATGCTAAATAATGCTTTCTTCCACCGCCTGTTCTAAACATTTCATGCAAAGCCAATAAAACGTTTCTTTTTTTAGCAATCATGAGTAACCCAGACGTATCGCGATCCAAACGATGCGCGAGTTCTAGAAACTTTGCCTCAGGTCGTGCTGACCGAAGGGCTTCGATCACGCCAAACGACACACCGCTTCCGCCGTGAACGGCAGTACCAGCCGGCTTATCAATCACCAGCAAACCGTCATCCTCGAAAACAATTGGAAATTCGCTACCTGGTACGGCCCTTTTTTCGTCCGGTGCGGGCAAACGCATCGGCGGCACACGCACGATATCCCCGAGCTTGATTCGATCATCAGGCGCAACCCTCCCCTTGTTGACGCGAACCTCCCCCCCCCGGACTGCTTTATAAATGTGACTCTTTGGCACGCCTTTGCAAAGACGCATCAGAAAGTTGTCCAACCGTTGACCGTTGTGCTCTTCGGTCACCTCGATCATCCGGACGACGGGCACGACAGGAGGGACTTTAGGCGCTAGGGGCAAGTTATTTTTAGTCTCGTGAGTTGAGAGCGAATGGGAAGCTGTTTTTCGCGCAGATTTCACGCCAGGTTTAGCAGCATTTTTCAAAAGGGCGATGGAATCTTTGCGCATCAACAAAAGGGGCTTATAATTGAAAAAGCCTTAAAAGGGTTAAGAAAGCCGGGTTTAAAACCCTTCCTTCGTCGAGATGCAACTTTATGTCACGTCTCCGTCTGGATCGCGCACTGCACTTTAATATTGTACCGCTTGCTTTCTTGTCCTCTGGGTTGCTGGTCGTCGGCTAGACCGGGATGCACTTTAGGCGCGATGTTGCGACGTTCTTACGTTTCGCCCGCGCCGGAAATGTTTACCCCCTTCGTGCCGCGCGCAATACTGAATTAAGAGCAAGATTAAAAGCAAGAAACCGTCGTATCCCTGCACCAGGCGTTTGACACATATCCGCCTGATGTTCACAGCAATTTTTTAGTCAACCACTTTTGTCAAATACTCTTGTGATCCTGACCCTTCTGCTGAATGAACCCCGCGCCTCTGGGCGCATAGTGCTGGTCTAAAGACCTTTTCTTCGTGCGTCCCGACAGGGCGCGCGTCCTCTTTGCCTGCTTCAGTGTTTCGCAGCCAACAACGCGTGGCTGCGCGTCGATTTCCGACGCGCCATTTAAATGGAGAAACTCTCTCATGAAGCGCATGCTGTTTAACGCGACGCACCAGGAAGAACTGCGCGTTGCAATTGTTGATGGGCAAAAGCTCATCGACCTCGATATCGAAATCGCCGGACGCGAACAACGTAAAGGCAACATCTACAAAGGCGTTATCACCCGCATCGAGCCTGGTCTCGAAGCATGCTTTGTTAATTACGGCGAAGACCGTCACGGCTTTCTGCCCTTCAAAGAAATCGCACGCAGCTATTTCAAAGAAGGTGTTGACGTTCGGTCAGCGCGTATTCAAGACGCCCTGCGCGAAGGTCAGGAACTGATCGTTCAGGTTGAAAAAGAGGAGCGCGGCAACAAAGGAGCGGCACTCACAACCTTTATCTCCCTAGCGGGTCGTTACTTGGTCTTGATGCCTAACAACCCGCGAGGCGGCGGTGTTTCACGCCGCGTCGAGGGCGAAGAACGTCAAGAACTGCGCGAAGCCATGGATCAGTTGACCATCCCGCCCGGCATGAGCATCATCGCTCGAACGGCCGGTATTGGTCGCAATGCCGAAGAACTGCAGTGGGACATGTCCTATCTGATGCAGCTTTGGACTGCGATCGATGGCGCCGCCAAAGACAACCCTGCTCCGATTCTGATCTACCTCGAATCGAGTCTTGTTATTCGTGCGATCCGCGATTATTTTTCGCCGGACATCGGTGAGATTCTGATCGATACGGACGATATTGCCGATCAGGCTACTGCTTTCATGAGCGTTGTCATGCCGGACAACGTCGAGCGCGTCAAGCGCTACCGCGACGATGTCCCGCTCTTTTCACGTTTCCAAATCGAACATCAGATCGAAACCGCCTACTCGCGTACGGTTGAGTTACCTTCTGGCGGCTCGGTCGTGATCGACCATACCGAAGCACTCGTCGCTGTTGACGTCAACTCGGCCCGCGCCACCCGTGGTGCCGACATCGAAGAAACCGCACTGCGCACCAACCAAGAGGCCGCTGACGAAGTCGCTCGCCAATTGCGTTTACGTGACCTCGGCGGTCTGATCGTGATTGACTTCATCGACATGGAAGACACGAAAAATCAGCGTGCCGTTGAAAATCGTCTTCGCGATGCTCTGCACTTTGACCGCGCCCGCGTACAGATGGGAAAAATTTCCCGCTTTGGTCTGATGGAGCTATCGCGCCAGCGCCTGCGTCCCGCCTTGAACGAAGGTTCACACATCACGTGTCCTCGCTGTAACGGCACGGGCGTGATCCGCGACGCCGAGTCCAGCGCGCTGCAAGTCTTGCGTCTGCTCCAAGAAGAAGCCATGAAGGAAAACACGGCAGCCGTGCACGCGCAGGTTCCAGTCGATGTCGCGACCTTCTTACTCAATGAAAAACGCTCAGACATCACCAAGATCGAAACACGCCTCAAGATCAACTTGATCCTGATTCCAAACCGACATCTCGAGACGCCACATCACCATATCGAGCGCTTACGTCATGATGATCCTCGTCTCGAGGATCTCAAGACAAGCTTTAATTTAGTGGACGCGCCATCGACGGACATGGGCTGGGCCCCTAAAGAGCAAGAAATCAAAGCCAAACCCGAGGCCTTAGTCAAAGGCATCACACCGGCACAACCCGCACCTGTTTCTTCGACCCCTGCTAAAAAAGCCGAGGCCGATCAAACACCCGGCTTGTTCTCCCGTTTCTTTAGCTGGCTCAGTGGCGGATCCTCCTCTGATAAAAAAGAAGAAACACCCAAGCCCACTGACTCACGTGACCGCAGCCGTTCCTCTCAAGGTGACCGTCGTGGTGGTAATCGTGGTGGTCGTGGCCGTCGCCCCGACAATCGCGGCGAAGCGCGTTCCGCAACGGGTGATGCTTCAACCACTTCCGACAATCGTCGTGCGCCCAAGGATGAACTCGACCAGCGTGCGCCTCAAGCACGCACCGAAGCAAACGACTCAGGCGACGATAGCCCACGCGGCAATCGCAACCGCCGCGGGCGTGGTCGTAACCGTCGCGAGGAAGGTAGCGACGTTCGTCCAGATCAAGTCGATGCAGTGACCAACACCGCTCAGACAGAGGACTCTGCTTCCTCAGCCGAGCGTCGGCCTCAACCGCCACGCTCAACACCTGCTGCAAATGCGTTGACAGACAACCAAGCCAATCTGCAACAGGGCTTGGATGCACAAGGTTTAGCAGAGGATGATATCGATCAAACCGATCCAGAGCGCAAGCGTCGTCGCCGACGTAGTCGTCGTGGCCGTCGCGGCTCCGACGAAGGTACAGGCATTGATGGAAGCGAAGACCATGCAACAGATAAAGAAGGTTTTGACCATACGTCGAGCAACGCGCTTTCTAGTGCGCCCGTTGATTATGTCGAACACGGGGCAAGCGCAACGGTAACGCCTGTCGCATCTTCTGCGCCTAGCGCACCTGCTGCACCTGCTGCTCCTATTGCTCCTGATGCTGTTGCTGCTGTGGCTGCTGTGGCTGCTGTGGCTCCTATTGCTACTACAGCACCTGCTACTACAGCACCTGCTGCCGAGGCCCCTGTGGCTGTGGCCCCTGTGGCTGTCGCCCCTGTTGCTCCTGTTGCTCCTGTTGCTGAGGCACCTATCGCCGCCGCGCCTGAAGCGCTCGTGGTTGCTCCAACTCCCGTTCTGCCCACTGCCGCACCCACTGTCGCGCCCGCTGCCGCACCTATTCAGGTCGCGACGGTGTCCACGGCACCGACTTTGGCTCAGACCCCACGCGTTGATCAAGCCACTTTGCATGCAATTGTGCAAACAGCAGGATTGCAATGGGTTGAAACCGATCCTGCTCGTGTCGCGCAAGCGATGGCGAGTCAAAACGTCGTGCCTGTTAAGCTCGGACGTGAACCAAAGCCAAAGGCAGCTGCATCTAGTCTGCCTTTAGTTCAAGTAGAAACTATTCGGTAATTGACTCTCTTGCGCGAAAGCGCAAGTCACGCTGAAAGGTTAAAAGCGGTGCATCAACTGAGTTGATGCACCGCTTTTTTATTAACCAAATAATATTTTAGGCAGCGACACTGTCCATAGGCTGATTGGTCATGAGCGCCATCAGGCGAGCAAGCTCTTCGCGCAACTGTCGTCGATCAAGCACCATATCAATGGCACCTTTTTGTTGCAAGAATTCCGAGCGCTGAAAACCTTCTGGCAACTTTTCACGCACAGTCTGTTCGATCACGCGGGGCCCCGCAAAGCCGATCAAAGCTTTAGGCTCTCCAATCACGACGTCGCCCATAAATGCAAAACTAGCGGAAACGCCACCCATGGTGGGATCCGTCAAAACACTGATGAAGGGCAGCTTAGCTTCTGCGAGTCGGCTCAGCATTGCATTGGTTTTAGCCATTTGCATTAAAGAGAACAAACTCTCTTGCATACGCGCACCACCCGAAGCGGCGACACAAATGAAGGGTACTTTATTTTTGATTGCGGCTTGTACGCCCTGAACAAAACGCTCTCCGACAACCGAACCCATCGAGCCGCCCATGAACTCAAACTCAAAACAAGCGAGCACACAGGGAACACTGCGAATAGCGCCGCTCACCACCACAAGCGCATCTGTCTCGCCTGTCTGGCGCACGGCCTCTTGAATGCGCTCGGGGTATTTACGCGAATCTTTGAACTTGAGCGGGTCCATGGACCGGGTGTTTGAACCAATCTCCACGCGTCCTTCAATATCTAACAGTGACTCAATGCGCGCACGTGCGCCGATGCGCATGTGATGATCACACTTTGGGCAAACATGCAGATTAGCGGCAAGGTCTTCGTTGTACAGCACCGATTCGCAAGAGGGACACTTTACCCAAAGTCCTTCTGGGACACGCTTGCTAGCAGTTTCCTGTGCAGGAGCCTTATTGATGCGGGGGGGGAGGAGCTTGCCGAGCCAGCTCATTTCGCATGCTCCGCAGATCTAGCAACATCCAATGCTTGACGAATGCCCGCCAACCAACCCGCTCCCGCATCAATCGCGGCCTGAGATTGTTGAGCCACAGGAAGACCTGCAGCGGCTTTGGTCATCGTATCGATCAGTTTGCTACCAATCACGACTGCATCGGCGACGAGACTAATACTCTGCGCACTTTTTGCGTCACTAATACCAAAACCCACACCGACTGGCAGAGCGACATGCTGGCGAATCCCCTTGAGGCGCATCGCTACATCCGCGGTATCAAGGTGACCCGCACCCGTCACGCCATTCAGTGAGACGTAATAAACATAACCTCGCGCGATTTTGCCAACAGCGCGAATACGCGTCTCGGTCGAGGTCGGCGCCAACAAGAAAATCGGCGCGATATGGTGTTTGTTGAGCAAGCCCACAAAGTCATCAATTTCTTCGGGCGGGTAGTCCACCGTCAACAAGCCATCGACACCTACTTTTTCAGCCTGTTCGGCAAACGCTTGTTGGCCGATATTTTCGATCGGATTGGCATAACCCATCAACACAATCGGTGTGACTTGGTCTTGTTTGCGAAACTCTCCAACCATACCCAGCACATGCTTGAGTCCAATGCCTTGGGCGATTGCATGCTCAGCAGCCCGCTGGATCACGGGGCCATCGGCCATCGGATCCGAAAAAGGAATACCGAGTTCGATGACATCGGCCCCCGCCTTGACCAACGCATGCATGAGAGGCACGGTGGTTTCGGGCAGTGGGTTACCCGCGGCAATATAAGGAATCAGCGCAGCGCGTTTCTGTTGCGTCGCGCGAGCAAACGCTGCAGCGATGCGATCTGTGTGTTGAGCCATATGATTTGAAAGCCTTTAAAACCTTAGAGCACCATGCCCGCACGCTGCGCGACTGTGTTGATATCCTTGTCACCACGTCCAGACAAGTTGACCAGAATGACTTGGTCCTTGGTCAGCGTGGGAGCGAGTTTGGCGGCATAGGCCAGCGCATGCGAAGTTTCAAGCGCGGGAATAATGCCTTCGATACGGCAGCAATGATGAAAACTCGCCAAGGCTTCTTCGTCGGTCACACTCACATAGGATGCGCGTCCGCTATCTTTGAGCCAAGCGTGTTCAGGGCCGACGCCCGGATAATCCAGTCCCGCCGATACCGAGTGTGTCTCGGCAACCTGACCATTTTCATCCTGCAAAACGTAGGTACGGTTACCATGTAACACGCCAACACGCCCAGCAGTCAATGAAGCGGAGTGTTTGCCCGTTTCAACGCCCTCACCTGCGGCTTCGACGCCCACGAGCTTGGTGTTTTCATACGGAATATAAGGATGGAAAATACCCATGGCGTTTGAGCCACCGCCCACGCAAGCCAACACGTAGTCGGGTTGACGTCCGGCGTACAAAGGCATCTGCTCGATCGACTCTTGACCAATCACAGAATGAAAATTACGGACCATCATCGGATAGGGGTGCGGTCCTGCCACGGTACCAATGATGTAAAACGTGTCATCGACGTTCGTGACCCAGTCACGCATCGCTTCGTTTAACGCGTCCTTGAGGGTCTTGGAGCCAGACTCAACGGGCACAACCGTGGCACCGAGAAGTTTCATCCGAAAGACGTTGGGTGACTGACGTTTGACGTCCTCGCTGCCCATATAAACCACGCATTCCATGCCATAGCGCGCGCAGACTGTAGCTGTCGCCACTCCATGCTGCCCAGCGCCAGTTTCGGCAATGATGCGGCGCTTGCCCATCCGGCGTGCGAGCAGGGCCTGACCCAAGCTGTTGTTGATCTTGTGGGCACCCGTGTGGTTCAAGTCTTCGCGTTTGAACCAGATCTGCGCGCCACCAAGCTCTTCGGACCAGCGGCGCGCGTGATAAACCGGCGTCGGGCGACCAACAAAGTGCTTGAGCTCGTATTCGAACTCCGCCAGGAAATCGGGATCGTTGCGGTATTTGTCATAGGACAAACGCAAATCCTCGATCGCCTGCATGAGGGTTTCTGCTGCGAATACACCGCCGTAGGGACCAAAATGCCCTTTGGCATCGGGAAAGTCATAGGGTTTCAAGACCGGATCTCCAGATCAGACCGAGCTACACCGGCAACAATATGCCAAGTGCGTAAAGCCATCTAATGTATTGATTTTACCAGTGTGTCGCCAGAAAAGCCGAACCCAATCCCTCAATTCACGCGCTATTAACGCACTTGGGCTCACAAAAGCCGAAGGGTCAGGTTAAACGCCTTTCTGCAGTCAATACACCGCCCACCTCACGCAACGCCAACAAAACACGCTGCAACTCACCGCCATCGCGGATTTCAACCGTGAAGGACATATAAGCTATCGATGCCTTACTGTGGGTATTGACCCCCACTACATTCAAACGGAGTCGGGCAAAGACCTCGGACAAATCCCTCAGCAAGCCGGCACGGTCCTGGGCTTGAACATGTACGTCGACAGGATAAAGAGCTTGTGCCTCTGCTTGACCCCACGTCACGTCAATCACACGCTCAGCTTGCCGGGCTTTTAGCGCCAAAAAGCTCGCGCAATCGGCTCGGTGAATCGACACTCCCCGCCCCCGCGTCACAAAACCCGAAATGGCATCGGGTGGCGCAGGTCGGCAGCACCTCGCCAACTGCGTCATCAGAGAATCAACGCCAACCACCAACACGCCGCTTTTTGTACCCGCACCGCCACGCTCAGCCCTTGAGCCATGCACAATCAGCGACTCTAAGCTAGGCTCGGCCACCACCGCAATTGGCTGAAACACGGCGTCAATTTGTCGCAAACTGAATTCTTCTTTGGCGACCGCAACATACAAATCGTCGGCCTGGGCAAAACCCAGCTGCTGTGCGAGATGCTCTAAATTGATGGCTGTTTTACCCAGACGCTGAAGCTCTTTTTCCACCAATGCCTGACCTTGGGTGATACGTTGCTGCAGCTCAATAGCGTTGAACCATGCGCGTACTTTGGCCCGAGACCTAGGACTGGCCAAAAAACCGAGTTGCGGATTGATCCAATCGCGCGACGGACCACCCGACTTGGTGGTGATAATCTCCACAGTCTGACCAGTTTGCAATTGCGTTTGCAACGGCACCATCTGACCATCGATGCGCGCTCCGCGGCAGCGATGACCCAAATCCGTGTGTAAGTAATAAGCGAAATCAACCGGCGTCGCGCCCGCAGGCAACTCAATCACCCGCGCCTGGGGCGACAAGACATAAATACGTTCTTCGGCTGGTTTGGGCGCGGGCTCGGAAGAGTGCCTGTTAGTTGCGGCTTCACCTTCAGGTCGAGTGGCAGCTTCTGTATTCCAGGCTAATAACTGTCTCATCCACGCCAACTGGCGATCATATTGACCCGTCGCCGCGGTCGCCTCGTTCGCGCCAGGGCGTGGACTTTCTTTGTATCGCCAATGGGCGGCCATCCCGAACTCTGCAAATTCATGCATGGCGCGTGTACGTATTTGTACCTCAAACGGTCGACCACTCTCATCGGCGACAACCGTATGCAGTGAGCGATAACCGTTGGGTTTGGGACGCGAGATATAGTCATCGAATTCGTCAGCCATTGGCACCCAGAGCTCGTGAACCAGCCCTAGCGCGCCATAACAGTCCCTCTCGGTTTGTGCGATGATCCGCATCGCACGCACATCGAACAATTGACTAAAGTCGAGTTCTTTCTGACGCATCTTGTTGTAGATGCTGTAAATGTGTTTAGGTCGCCCCGTGATGTCAGCAACGATCTCCATTTTCTTGAGGGCGGCAGACAATTGAAGCACTGTCTGCGCAATGAACTGCTCACGTTCTGTACGTTTTTCCTCAAGCAACCCGGCAATTTCTTTATATCGCGCGGGTTCCGTAAATCTGAACGCCAGATCTTCCATTTCCCACTTGATCTGCCAAATACCCAGACGGTTAGCCAAAGGCGTATAGAGATCCAACGTTTCTCGCGCAAAATCAGGTGTGCAAGGAACTTTGGCGCTCGCATGCCAACGAAGTGTCTGAAGTCGTGATGCGAGCCTCAACAGCACGATGCGCAAGTCAGCGGCCATCGCCAACAGCATTTTGCGCAACATTTCTTTTTGTAAAGGGGCGTCTTCAGAACCATCACTCGCACCACTCGCAAGACCACTGAGCCGCAACAACTCGCGAGCGCCTTGCACTAGACGAGCAACTTCGGCGCCAAATTGCTCCTTGATAGGATCGGTATGCCGACCTCGATTCAAGTCGGGCTGCAAAATTTCGGAGGACGACACTAAGAGCGCAGCGGTGCGCGTCGCGGGATCAGTCTGCATCCCGGACAAAATACTGGCCGAACCAAGCGCATGATCCATCAGCCGCTCACCCGAGGGTGTGCACCGATCAACAAGCGCCTGGCTGGCCCACTGTAACGCCCGACGAAACAAAGCCTGATCGTCTTCTGTCATGTCGACGGTCAGGGTGTCTACATCAAATTTTTGCTCAGGCGATACCAAGTTTGAAGAGTAAAAAGGGACGTGATTTAAACAGCGGCAGTCACGACGATTTCAACTTTATAGTCGGGACCGGCGAGACGCGCTTCGATCGTGGCGCGTGGTGGCGCATTGCCGGCGGGCACCCAAGCTTCCCATGCCTTGTTCATACCATCGTACTCGGCGATATTGGCAACAAACACTTGGGCCATCAAAATTCGGGTTTTATCCGTACCCGCTTCTGCGAGCAAAGCATCAATCGCAGCTAGCACTTGAGCCGTTTGTCCGGTCACGTCTTGCTTGGTATCGTTGGCAACCTGCCCAGCCAGATACGCTACGCCGTTGTAGACCGCCATGTCGGAAAGTCGCTTGCCTACATTTACACGCTTGATGTTACTCATTGTTTTTCCTTGAATTAAAAAAGGCGCTTTTTGCACCAATGGGTTGGACTAATTAGGCGGGCGGGAGTTCAAAGACCTGTCGCAAGTATGCAAGATAGGCTTTGTCATCACACATGGTTTTTTCAGGCGCGTCTGAAACTTTGGCAACGGGCTGTCCGTTACAGCGCACCATTTTCATCACAATCTGCAGCGGCTCATGACCTAAATCGTTAGTCAAATTCGTACCAATACCAAAGGCAGTTTTACAGCGCCCGGCAAAGCGACGGGTCAATTCAATCGCACGTGGAAATGTTAACGCATCTGAAAAAATCAAGGTCTTGGTCCGGGGATCGACACGATTGACTTTGTAATGCGCGATCATGCGCTCGCCCCAATCGAACGGATCACCAGAGTCATGACGCGCGCCGTCGAACAACTTGCAAAAATACATATCGAAATCGCGTAAAAATGCGGCTACACCATACACATCGGAGAGGGCGATCCCTAAGTCTCCCCGATACTCCTTGGCCCATGTATCCAAAGCAAATACTTGTGAATCACGCAACCGTGGGCCGAGTGCCTGACACGCCTGCAAATACTCATGCGCCATCGTACCCAAGGGAAGCACACCATGACGCATCGCGAACCAAACATTACTGGTACCGGCAAAATGCTTGCCCATCTGGGCTTTCATGGTAACGACGACCTCCTCGTGCCACTCGCGCGAAAACCGGCGTCGCGTGCCATACTCGGCTACCCTAAAATCATCGAGGTCCGTCGCGTCGAGCACGAGCTTCATTTTTGTTTGAAGTCGTTGACGTCCCTCTTCCCAGTCTGGATTCGTACAAGTCCGTCGGAAATACACCTCATTGACAATCGCCAGTACCGGAATCTCAAACAAAATTGTGTGCAGCCAGGATCCTTTGACTTGAATGTCAATTTCTCCTGGTAATGCACCCTCCGAGACTGTGATGCACTTTTCTGGCAAATGGAATAAACCCAGAAAGTCAATGAAATCGCTTTTGATAAAGCGCAATTCTCCAAGATAGGCGAGCTCGTCTTCGCTAAAGCGCAGCTGACACAAGCGATGGATCTCCGCGCGAATTTCGTCTAGATAGGGGCGCAAATTGATCCCAGGTGTACGGCACTTGTAGCGATACTCGACCTGCGCCGCAGGGAAGTGGTGCAACACCACCTGCATCATGGTGAACTTGTAGAGGTCAGTATCCAGCAGGGATTTAATGATCATGGGCTATTTTTAGGAATTTTTTTGAACATTAGCACAGCCATCTCATATCCTAGGGGTATCCCGAACATGCGACATCGCTTTAGGTAAAATATAACCATCTTATTTGTACTCTGGTGAAACACATGACGCATGTTGTGACCGAAAACTGTATTAAATGTAAGTTCACAGACTGTGTGGACGTGTGTCCTGTAGATTGTTTTCGCGAAGGACCCAACTTTCTGGTCATCGACCCGGACGAATGTATCGACTGTGCCGTCTGTATTCCCGAATGCCCGGCCAATGCGATTTTTGCCGAGGAAGACGTGCCACAGGACCAGATGAAGTTCATCGCCCTCAATGCCGAGCTTTCACCAAGCTTTAAGAGTATCAGTCGCTCCAAAAAGCCCCTCGAAGACGCGGACAACTGGAACGGTATTCCCGACAAGCTCAAACATCTCGAACGCTGAGTGCCTCTCCCGAGCGCATCGTCCCCCAATGACTGATCCATTAACCAAGCCCAGCGAACCGCGCTATACGCAGCAAACTCTTCTCGCCAAAACCCATTGGCTTGTGGACAAGCTGTTTTCCATCACCGTGACGCGTCCCTCGGGATTTTCATTTCTTCCCGGACAGTTCGCCCGCTTGGGCTTGTGTGTCGACGCGGCTGAGTCAGTTGCCCCCGCCGCTTCGCCCACACCGAACGAATGGCGCGCCTATTCGATGGTGTCCAAACCCGATGCCGACGAACTTGAGTTTTTCTCAGTGGTGGTGCCTGACGGCAAGTTCAGCCCAGCTTTGGCACGCCTACTACCCGGCGATGCCCTTTGGATCGACAAGTCTGTTTTTGGTTTCTTAACACTCGAACGTTTTGTCGATGGCGAGGATCTCTGGCTTGTGGCCACGGGTACCGGGCTCTCCGCCTACCTCTCCATGTTGCGGGACCCAGCCACATGGCACCGTTTTAAACGTATCATTTTGCTGCACGGCGTCAGAAAATCCGACGAACTCGCCTACCGCCAAGAACTCTTGACACTCGCACACCTCAGCGACCCTCAACGGGCTCAATTGATTTACCTGCCCGTGACATCTCAGGAGACCTTGAGTTGCGAGCTGTCCCCTTCGATTCAGCCCCAATGGCTGCACCCGGGCCGCCTCACCACACTATTGACCAACGGCGAACTCGAACAACGCGTAGGGGTTGCCCTTGAGCCCACCCGCTCGCGCATCATGCTGTGCGGCAATCCCGCGATGGTGACGGAAATGCGTGGCTTGCTTGCCGAGCGTGGTTTTGCCCCTGGGCGACGCGGTGTTGCGGGCAATCTTGCCGTCGAAAACTACTGGTAAACCCTCGCAGGCGTGGTGACTAAACGACATTTTGCTGCGTCGCAACAAATAACCTGTACTCAGTCGCTCAATACAATTCAGATCGGGCGCATAATGCGTTATCACATGACCTTTTTGGAATGACGCATGCTCTATGACTTGCATGAAATGCACCGGGCCCTCATGTCGCCTCTTGCACACTTCACCGAAGTGGGTTCCAAACTCTTCTCTCACCCAGCCAGTCCTCTTGCCTATTCGCCCATGGCGCGACAAATGGCTGCCGGCTATGAACTGATTCATCGCCTTGGAAAAAAGTACGAAAAACCGGCCTGGGGCTTACCCACGACTGAAGTCAACGGCAAACCCGTCGTCGTCAACGAAGAGATTGTTTACGCCAAGCCTTTCTGCAATCTGATTTATTTCAAACGCGACATTTCTGAAAAGCTTCGTAAAGCGACACCTAAAATACTCATGCTCGCACCGATGTCTGGTCACCACGCCACGCTGTTGCGAGACACCGTGCGCGCGTTACTGCCTGAGCACGAGGTCTATGTCACCGACTGGGTCGATGCCCGCATGGTGCCTTTATCCGATGGCGCTTTCGATTTAAACGACTACGTACGTTACGTTCAGGATTTCATCCGCCACCTCGGCCCAGATGTGCACGTGATGTCAGTATGTCAGCCCACTGTACCTGCACTCGCCGCGATCTCACTGATGGCGACCAATAAAGATCCCTGCTTGCCACGCAGCATGGTGATGATGGGTGGACCGATCGATCCACGCTGCTCACCCACGCAAGTCAACCGACTGGCCACGACCAAGCCTTTCGAATGGTTCGAAGAAAAGCTGATTCATACCGTTCCAGCCCAATACCCGGGAGCCGGCCGTCGCGTCTATCCTGGCTTTTTGCAACACGCCGGCTTTTTGTCGATGAACCCGGATCGTCATCTCAAATCACACTACGACTTTTACTTGGATTTATTGCGCGGCGACGACGATGATGCTGAGGCGCATCGCCGTTTTTACAACGAGTACAACGCCGTACTCGATATGTCCGCCGATTTTTATCTCGATACGATTCGCGTTGTGTTTCAGGATTTTGATTTACCAAATGGCACTTGGGAAATCGATGGACAGATCGTTCGCCCTGCCGACATCAAAACTGTCGCCTTGTTCACCATCGAAGGCGAGCTCGACGACATCTCTGGCGAGGGTCAAACACGTGCGGCTCAAACCCTCTGCTCAGGAATTCCAGCCAAGCGCAAGCAACACTTCACTGCGCCCGACTGCGGTCATTACGGCATTTTTTCGGGACGCCGCTGGCGCACGATGATTTGCCCGCAAATTGCGGAATTTATCCGTCGGGTCTAATGCTGGCTGAACGTATCAATCTTCTGCTTCCGCAGACTCAGTGCACGAAATGTGGGTTTGAGGGCTGCGCGCCCTACGCGCGCGCTATCGCAGAAGGCACTGCTCCGATCAATCGCTGCCCTCCTGGCGGCGACGTCGGGATCGCCGTCTTGGCTCAACTGCTTGACCGCCCCATCCTGCCACTTGATGCAAGCTGCGGCACCCATGTGCCTCTACAGGTTGCTGTGATCGATGAGCAATTTTGTATTGGCTGCACGCTTTGCATTCAGGCCTGCCCTGTCGATGCTATTGTAGGTGCGTCAAAAGTCATGCACACCATCATCGCGGCTGACTGCACAGGCTGTGATTTATGTGTCGCGCCTTGCCCGGTGGACTGCATTGACATGATCAATGTCGAGCCAATACGGGCCTGGACCCAAGACGATGCCGATCAAGCACGCGCGCGCTATGAGCGCCGCACAACAAGGCTCAACAAAACACCCGCCAGCTTAAGAAGCACGGAGCAGCCTCCCCTTCGGGCCGCACCCATCGCCAATACGACCGAAGACAAACGCACAGCCGCCCAAGCCGCGCTTGCGCGCGCACGCGCTCGGCGCAATGCCAGCACGCCATGAACCCACAAAAACGCAAAGAAATCTTTACCCGCCTGCGTGCGGCTAATCCTAACCCAACGACCGAGCTGGAATACGGGAGCGATTTTCAGCTGCTGATCGCCGTTCTGCTCTCGGCACAAACAACTGACAAAGCCGTCAATATCGCCACCCGCAAGTTTTTCCCTCGCTACGGCACGCCCAAAGCACTCTTGGCGCTCGGCGAAGAAAAGCTCATGGAATACATCAAGACCATTGGCCTGTTTAAAACTAAGGCGAAAAACGCGATTGCCACATGCAAAATCTTGCTTGAGCAGCACGGGGGCAAAGTTCCTCAGTCGCGAGACGCGCTCGAAGCGCTCCCCGGTGTGGGTCGCAAAACGGCCAACGTGGTACTGAACACGGCGTTTGGCCAGCCAACCATCGCCGTTGACACCCACATTTTCAGGGTGTCCAATCGGACCAAAATCGCCCCTGGTAAAGATGTCGTTGCCGTCGAAAAAGGGCTAGAAAAGTTCGTTGCCGACGAATTTAAACTCGATGTGCATCACTGGCTCATTTTGCATGGCCGTTACATTTGTGTCGCGCGTACGCCAAAATGTCCTCAGTGCGGCATTTCCGATCTGTGTGAGTACACAAAAAAAACCAAGGGTTAACAACCCTCAGGCAAACCCTCATTGAGCTTTGACGCTGATTTACGCCATACTTCGTCATCAAATCTTAAATTGTTTGGGCGGGTTGCTGCATGCAAGACATCATTCTTGAGACGAAAGGGCTCACAAAAGAATTTCGTGGTTTTGTAGCGGTCAATGAAGTGTCTCTGCGTGTACAGCGCGGTCAGATCCATGCTCTGATTGGCCCCAATGGTGCAGGCAAGACTACGTGCTTTAACCTACTTACCAAGTTTTTAACGCCAACGCGTGGCAGCATTACCTTTAACGGCCTCGACATCACCCGTGACACCCCAGCGCACATTGCCCGTCGGGGCATTATTCGCTCCTTTCAGATATCCGCTGTCTTTCCTCATCTTTCTGTCCTCGAAAATGTCAGGATTGGACTACAACGCGAAACCGGTCTTTCCTTCAACTTTTGGCAAAGCGATCAAAGATTGAACGCGCTGAACGAGCGCGCCCGAGAACTCCTCGAACAAGTCGATCTCGGCGATTTTGCGGACGAAACGACGGTCAACCTTCCCTATGGACGCAAACGCGCGCTCGAAATTGCCACCACGCTCGCGATGGAGCCCGAACTCATGCTGCTCGATGAACCCACACAAGGCATGGGTCATGAAGATGTGGACCGCGTGACACAACTCATTAAGCGCGTCAGTGTCGGCCGCACGATTTTGATGGTTGAACACAATATGAATGTCGTGTCTTCGATCGCCGACACGATTACGGTACTCGCACGCGGCTCGGTATTGGCTGAGGGCAACTACGCCCATGTTTCAAAAGATCCCGCCGTGATGGAGGCCTACATGGGCACGACTGAAGGCGAACTTGAGGGAGCACATGGATGAGCACGAGCGCACTCGAAATCACTGATCTGCAAGCTTGGTATGGTGAGTCTCATATTCTGCATGGCGTCAACTTAACGGTGAAGAAAGGTGAAGTCGTCACCCTCCTAGGTCGTAATGGCGCGGGTCGGACCACGACTTTGCGTGCGATCTTGGGCCTGACGGGCTCTCGCAAAGGATCCGTCCGTATTCATGGGCAAGAAGCGATCGATATGCCGACCTTCAAAATCGCGCATCTCGGGATCGGCTATTGCCCAGAAGAGCGTGGCATCTTTGCCAGCTTGTCATGTGAGGAAAATCTCCTATTACCTCCCCCTGTGGGCGTCCCTGGTGGTGGCATGACGCTTGCCGAAATTTATGAAATGTTCCCAAATCTGTTAGAGCGACGTCACTCTCCCGGCACTCGGCTGTCTGGTGGGGAGCAACAAATGTTGGCGGTCGCGCGCATTTTGCGAACGGGTGCAAATCTGCTTTTGCTTGATGAAATTTCCGAAGGGCTTGCGCCAGTGATTGTGCAAGCGTTGGGTCGCATGATCAAAATGCTCAAAGACAAGGGCTACACGATTGTCATGGTGGAGCAAAATTTCCGCTTTGCCGCGCCCTTGGCGGATCGATTTTATGTCATGGAACACGGTCAAATTGTCGAGCATTTCGATGCCAGCGAACTCAAGGAAAAGCAATCCGTATTAAATGAATTACTCGGTGTTTAACAATAAAATTTTAATCGCAGCAACCCCCCAGGAGAAATACATGAAACTTCGTACCCTAAGCGCTTCGCTCATGATCGCGGGCCTCGGACTTGTTGGCCACACTGCACAAGCCGCTGTTTCCGACAACGTCATTCGGATCGGTTTCGTCACCGATATGGCCAGCGTCTACTCTGACATTGATGGTGCAGGCGGCGTTGAGGCTGTTCGCATGGCGATTGCCGATGCAGGCGGTCAGATCAATGGAAAAAAGGTTGAGCTTTTATTTGCGGATCACCAAAACAAAGCGGACGTCGCAGCTGCGCGTGCGCGCGAATGGTTCGATCAGCAAAAGATCGACATGCTAATCGGCGGCACGAACTCCGGCGTTAACCTCGCCTTGGCTGGCATTGCCGCTGAAAAGAAAAAGCCCTTTTTCGCCATCGGCGCCGCAGCCTCGGATCTCACAGGCTCACAATGCACGCCCTACACCGTCCACTGGGCCTATGATACCGTTGCCTTAGCCCGTGGCACAGGCTCCGCCGTTGTAAAGGCAGGTGGCAAATCTTGGTACTTCTTGACGGCTGACTATGCCTTTGGTCATGCGCTTGAGCGTGATACCGCCAAGGTCGTCCGAGAAGCAGGTGGTGAAATCAAAGGTCAGGTGCGCGCGCCACTGAACTCCTCAGACTTCTCCTCCTTTTTATTACAAGCCCAAAGCTCCAAGGCACAGATCCTAGGCCTGGCAAATGCAGGTGGAGACACCATTAATTCGATCAAAGCTGCAAACGAGTTCGGCATTGGCAAGACCATGAAAATGGCCGGCCTGCTGATTTTCATCAACGACATTCACTCGCTTGGTCTTCAGGCCACACAAGGCATGCAGTTTACCGACGGTTGGTATTGGGATCAAAATGATGAAACACGCGCTTGGTCTAAAAAATTCGAAGCACGTGTCAAGCGCAAGCCTTCGATGATTCAAGCGGGTGATTATTCAGCCGTATCCTTCTATCTGAATGCTGTCAAAGCCACGAATAGTGATGATGGCGACACCGTCATGAAATGGATGAAATCCAACAAGGTCAACGATATGTTCGCCAAGAACGGTTACGTCCGCGCAGACGGTCGCATGGTGCATGACATGTTCCTGATGGAAGTGAAAAAACCAAGCGAGTCCAAAGGGCCTTGGGACTACTACAAGCAAATCGCAGTCCTCCCAGGTGAAGAGGTGTTTACAAAACTCTCCGAATCCACTTGTAAATTTATCAAGAAGTAAGCAGGTCCACCCTCTGGCGACGCTTCAGTCTGCCGGGGGGTACGACGCTGTAAGAGTAATTGGCTTCATGAAGTAGGCAGACGATGATCACTATTTTTGGTATTCCCTTGCAAGCGTTTCTCGGTCAGCTACTGCTTGGCTTGGTGAACGGCTCCTTCTATGCCATCTTGTCGCTGGGCTTGGCCGTTATTTTCGGTTTACTCAACGTCATTAATTTCGCGCACGGCGCACTCTACATGTTGGGTGCTTTTCTAGCCTGGATGGGTCTGCACTACCTCGGTCTCAATTACTGGGTGATGCTCCTTGTCGCGCCTATTTTGGTCGGCTTATTTGGCATTCTCATTGAAAAATTTCTGCTCAAACATCTTTACAAACTTGATCACCTCTATGGTCTCTTATTGACCTTCGGAATTACGCTCTTGATCGAGGGTTTATTTCGCAGTTTTTATGGTGCCTCCGGGCAGCCGTATTCGACTCCCGAGGCCTTGCGGGGCGCCACAAACCTCGGTTTCATGATGCTCCCGAATTATCGGGCTTGGGTCGTCGTGGCTTCCCTTACGGTGTGTCTGATCACGTGGTTTGTCATCGAGCGTACAAAACTCGGTGCGCTTTTGCGCGCGGGTACTGAAAATCCCAGACTCGTCGAGGCCTTCGGGGTCAACGTTCCACTCATGATCACCTTGACCTATGGTTTCGGTGTTGCCTTGGCGGGTTTTGCGGGCGTGTTAGCGGCTCCGATTATCCAAGTCTCTCCACTCATGGGCTCTAACCTCATTATTGTCGTGTTTGCAGTAGTGGTGATTGGCGGAATGGGTTCGATCCTGGGTGCCATCGTCACCGGTCTCGGACTCGGTGTCATCGAGGGGCTCACCAAGGTCTTTTGGCCCGAAGCATCGAGCACGGTTGTGTTCATCATCATGGCGATCGTCTTGCTACTTCGCCCCGCCGGCTTGTTCGGAAAAGAAAAATGAATCGTCAGAATCTCGGATATCTTGTTGCGCTGGTCCTTCTGGCCCTTGTGCCGTTGTCGGGGATTTATCCCGTCTTTGTCATGAAAATCATGTGCTATGCGCTCTTTGCCTGCGCCTTCAATCTTTTGCTGGGCTTCACAGGCCTGCTTTCGTTTGGGCACGCCGCCTTCCTTGGAAGCGCAGCCTATGCCTCCGGGCATGCCATTAAATTTTGGGGATTCCCGACCGAGGTCGGCCTAGCCTTTGGCGTGTTAGTCGCTGGGGGACTTGGCTTAGCGATGGGTGCGCTGGCGATTCGTCGAAGCGGCATCTACTTTGCGATGATCACGCTGGCGCTTTCTCAGATGGTCTACTTCTTTTTTCTTCAGGCCAAATTCACGGGTGGCGAAGATGGCCTTCAGGGGGTACCTCGCGGCACGCTGTTCGGTTTGATTGATTTAAAAAGCGACTTCAATCTCTATTATGTGGTGATGGCTATTTTTGTCTTTGGCTACTTCATTGTCTGGCGAACCGTACATTCACCTTTCGGGCAAGTCCTCAAGGCCATTCGCGAAAACGAAGCACGGACCACCTCGCTCGGTTATGACGTCGACCGCTTCAAACTTTTGGCCTTTGTTCTTTCAGCCATGCTGGCAGGTCTTGCGGGCTCCACCAAAATGCTGATCTTTGTCTCGGCAACCTTGACGGATGCGACCTGGCAAATGTCAGGACTTGTCATTTTGATGACTCTGATCGGCGGTCTAGGCACACTGGTGGGTCCTGTGATCGGCGCCTTTATTGTCGTCCTGCTTGAAAACAAAGTAGGCGATCTAGGGGCGACCCTCACTCAATGGACGGGGATTGAGTGGTTTCAACGACTTGGCGAATCGGTCACTATCGTGATCGGACTCATTTTCGTGATATGCGTCTTGGCATTCCGACGCGGAATCGTAGGCGAGTTAAGCGCTTGGTTCGAGCGCCGTAAAGCGCTCAAATCACCCAATTCAACCCACGGTTAAATGAGTCCGAGTCGTCGCACACGTTGTGCGACGATGCTCGCGACGAGCGCTTTCAGTAAGTCACCAGGTAAAAACACGATGACGGCCCAGGCCGCCTTGTTCAGCCCCATCCCGGTGACCGTGGCCAACCAAGGAATCCCAACGGCATAGACAACAAGCAAACCGCCGATGACGCTCGCGACCCAGCAGCGAAGCACCTGAGGCGCAACAGCTTTCCATCCCTGCTGTGAATGCGCCATCTGGCCGCGGGGTAAAGCACCCGCTAGCCATCCGGTGATGACAGCCCCTGGGATCATTCCCAGCAAAAACCCGCCTGTCGGGCCAGCCAAGACGGCCAGACCGGCACGTCCTCCCGGAAGAACAGGGATGCCCAGCATAGCGATCAACACATAGGTCAACACCACTAAGCCGCCCCGCCAAGGCCCCAAAATCAAGCCTGCCAACATCACCCCAAAGGTCTGTAAGGTGATCGGCACGGGCACCCAAGGAACCGGGACGGGTGGAATGAGTCCCAGAACAATAATCATCGCGGTAAACAGCGCGACTAAGACGAGATCTTTTGTTTTCAACATCTACGTTCCATTTATGGGTAAAAATAAGTCCGTACTGCACATGAATGCTTGACGAATCGCACGCGCCCTACTGTCTTGCATCTAACGCATCTGCAATGTCTTGCGCTCGTCTGAGCGTACGCAACAACATCGGCACACCCATTGTAAAAGGATTCGCGTTGAGGCCTCGGGCAGCCTGGGCTTCGCGAATTTCTTGCCACTGCACGGTCAACTCTGGAATCAAGCGCAGGGTGAGCCCAAACACAAGCGCGACACGTTCGCTATTGACCCAGCCAAGCTGATGAAATGGCTTTAAGAACCAGATTAAGACCTCCATCATCTGTGCGATCGACGTGGTCATCGATACTAACAGTGCGCCGAGTAACAAGGCATAAATGCGTAATCCGACCTCCAGCGCGACCAGAGGTGTTTGCGCAAACGCAGTGAAGAGAACGAGAATGACCACAAGCCAACTCAAGGTCTTGAGATGCAGTAAAACCTGCTGGATACGTGCGCCAGATTGCTGAACGAATAACAATACCCCTAGCAACACCAGCAAAAGGACGCGCCAATCGTGCACCCACATCAAGCCAGCACCCGCCAACATCAACAGTACAAGTTTCACGCCAGCGGCCGTTCGGTGCAACCAACTGTCACCAGGAAAATAAAAAGAGCCCATTAGCCGCAGTGCGTCCTATACCAGGCCGTCGCTTCGACGGGTGCGCCATCAAAGGCGAGTCGACCCTCAACAATCACCAGCACGCGGTCCATCGTGCGCATGAGCTCAAGGTCGTGGCTCACAATCAAGGCAGGCTGAGGCAAGGCCGAGAGGTGTTGTTCAAAACGGTTGCGCAGACGCAAGTCAAGTTGTGTCGTAGGCTCGTCAAACACTAAAATATCAGGCTTTGTCGCCAATACGCCAGCCAAGGCGACCAACTGCCTTTCACCCCCTGAAAGGGTATGAATCGAGCGATCCTGCAAATGCAGCACACCGAGTTGGTCTAAAGCCTCCTGCATGCGCAGGTGACGCATACTAGAGTCAGGGATCCGCCGTTTGAGACCGAACTCGATATCCTCGCTCACAATTGGAAAAACGATCTGGTTATCAGGGTTTTGAAACACAAACCCCACCTTTCTGCGTATCTTTTCAACCTCGAGACGCGTATCGAGTCCATCGACGCAAATTTGCCCTCTTTTTGGGAGCAATAGACCATTGATCAAGCGAATAAAGGTACTCTTGCCCGAGCCGTTGGGACCCATGATCCCAATCCGACGCTCAGACAGTCTTAAACCCAAGTCGCCCAGTACTTGACGGCCCTCGCGTTCGACAAAGATATTTTTAAACTCGATTAACATGATGAATGATTATGCATGAGAACTTTTTCTAAATCTGTCACTCCAAGTAAATATGTCAAAAATCAATAAAACCGAAGCTGAATGGAAAGCCCAGCTTTCATCCGAACAATATTACGTTGCCCGCCAAAAAGGAACAGAACGCGCCTTTACGGGTCAGTACTGGGATCATCGCGAATATGGCATTTATCGCTGTGTGGGTTGCGGTACGGCGTTATTTGCCTCCGACACAAAGTTTGACGCGGGTTGTGGCTGGCCTAGCTATTTTGAACCCCTCGATCCAGCAAACGTCAAAGAAGAAACCGACATATCGCATGGTATGGTGCGTACCGAAGTCATGTGCAATGTCTGTGATAGTCACCTCGGACATGTTTTTCCCGATGGCCCGCCACCCACAGGACTGCGCTATTGCATCAATTCCCTGTCGCTGACGTTCGAACCTGTTAAGCCATGAAAAAATTCCTCTTTGATCTTTTTCCACTCATTCTGTTTTTTGTCGCCTACCGATTCGCAGATATTTATGTTGCGACCGCTGTCGCCATTGCTGCTGCAGTCCTACAGATCCTCTGGATCAAACTCACGCGCAAACCCATTGAAACGATGCACTGGATCAACTTCGCCGTCATTGTCTTTTTTGGCGGTGCGACACTTTGGCTACAAAACGAAGCCTTTATCAAGTGGAAACCCACTGTCCTGTATTGGTTGTTTGGTGTTGTTTTGCTGGTCAGCAAATATCTGCTGAATAAAAATTTGATGCAAAAATTACTGGGCACAAAGGTTTCTATGCCGGATCTTGCCTGGAACAAACTGAACCTGAGCTGGGCACTATTTTTCATGATTGCAGGCGGGTTAAATCTCTTTGTTGCCTTTTCCGGACTGTTCACCGAGAGCCAATGGGTCAACTTCAAGGTCTTCGGTCTGATGGCCTTGCTGATTGTTTTTGTCATCGCACAGTCCATCTGGCTTGGTAAACATATGCAGCAGGACGAGGCGACAGATGTGCTGCCTAAAACGGACGCCAAGGACAACAAGCCATGAGCGTCACGACTAATCCACATTTAAGCTTGTTGCGCGAGCGTCTTGCACCGCTCAACGCCGTAGAACTCGACATCGTCGATGAATCCCACCTTCATGCCGGACATTCCGGCAACCCAGGCAATGCCAGTCATTTTCGTGCCACGATTGTGGCGCAATGTTTTAATAACCAACCGATGATTGCGCAACATCGGCTGGTGTATGATCTTTTGCGCGATTTAATCCCACACCCGATCCATGCGCTTGCGCTGACTACTCGGGCGCCCTCCAAAGGAAATTCATGAAACGTATCGTTATGCTCGCCGCCGCACTTGTGTTGGTTGCACCTCTTCATGCTCAAAACGTTGCCACCGTGAATGGCAAAGCAATTACTCAGGCGAACGTCGATCAGTTTGTAAAGCTGTTAGTTGCACGCGGTGCGACGGACTCTGCAGAAATGCGCGATCAGATCAAACAAGAACTGATCAATCGTCAGGTGATGGTTCAGGCCGCTGATGCAGCAGGTATCCCCAAGGACCCCGCTGTCGCGACTGAACTCGAGTTGGCTCGCCAAGGCATTTTGGTCCAAGCCCTGATGGCTGACTATCTGAAAAAGAATCCCATCACTGAGGCAGCGATTCAAGCCGAATACGACAAGCTGAAAAAGGCTGAGGCCGACAAGTTTGAATACAACGTTCGCCACATCTTGGTTGAGGACGAAAAGACGGCTAACGAGATTCAGGACAGCCTCAAGAAAAAATCAGCCAAATTCGAAGATCTCGCTAAACAATCCAAAGACACTGGCAGTGCTGCCAAAGGTGGAGAGCTCGGTTGGGCGCCTGACACAAACTATGTTGAGCCCTTTGGCAAAGCCGTGGCTGCCACTAAAAAAGGTCAGTTGGCAGACAAACCCGTTCAGTCTCAGTTTGGCTGGCACGTGATCGAAGTCATGGATATTCGCCCTGTTGCGTTCCCACCTCTGGATCAAGTCCGTAAAGAACTTGACCAAATGATGCGTGAACAAGCACTGGCCGCTTACCAGGCAAAATTACGCAACGAAGCAAAGATCCAGTAATCAAAACTGTTGATTTGTCTTCGGTTACGGCAGTCGAAGACAATCAGCGGCGGAGAAATATCCGCTTTACTCCGAGGCCTCAAGCAACGCTTTGAGGCCTTCTTCATTTAAAACAGCGACGCCAAGCTCCGTTGCTTTTTCTAGCTTGCTTCCCGCTTCTTCGCCCGCCACGACATACGTCGTTTTGCGCGAAACTGATCCGCTCACTTTCCCACCCGCCGCGACAATCCGGCTTGAGGCTTCTTCGCGTGACCACGTCGGCAATGTGCCTGTCAGAACGAAAGTCTTACCCGCCAGCCCTGCGCTGCGCGGCGCCTCAGGTGCCTGAGGCTCTACACCTTGTTTGTGTAAAGCCCTGACCACTTCCTGATTATGCGGCTCGGCAAAGAAACGAGCGATTGAGCCTGCCACCACAGGCCCCACCTCCGGGACAGTTAAAAGTGCATCGAGGGACGCGACCATCAGCGACTCGATCGAAGAAAAATGTAGCGCTAAATCGCGCGCGGTTGTCTCTCCTACGTGTCGAATACCGAGTGCAAAAATCAAGCGATTGAGCTGGGGTCGCTTAGCCTGAGCAATCGCTTCGATCAGGTTTTCTGCGGACTTAAGACCCATGCGGTCATATTCGGCAAGCTCACCCACGCTAAGGGTGTAGAGCTCAGCCAAAGAATGAATACGTCCGCGATCCACCAGTTGTTCAACTAACTTCTCCCCTAGACCTTCGATATCCAAGGCTTTGCGGCCTGCGGCATGGATCAAACTCTGTTTACGTTGCGCGGCGCAAAATAATCCGCCCGTACAACGCGCGATGGCCTCATCTTCGACCCGCTCAATGGCCGAACCACAGACGGGACACGCGCTTGGCATGACAAAAGACATCGCGAAAATAGGGCGTTGAGCCAAGACCGGACCCACCACTTCGGGGATGACATCGCCTGCGCGACGCACAATCACCATATCGCCCACGCGTACATCTTTGCGCAAGATTTCAGTCTCGTTGTGCAAGGTCGCATTGGTCACCGTCACGCCGCCGACAAAAACGGGAGATAGACGCGCAACAGGCGTGATGGCGCCTGTGCGACCTACTTGGACCTCGATGTCCAATAATGTGGTTGTAGCTTCTTGTGCAGGAAATTTGTGTGCAATCGCAAAACGCGGTGCACGGGCAACAAAACCCAACACACGCTGAGCGCTTAAGTCATCGACTTTGTACACGACACCATCTATATCATAGGGAAGCTGCGCACGACGCGCTCCAACCTCGGCATAGAACTGCAGCAACTGCTCGGCACCCTGCGCCAGCACGTGCTGTTTCTCATTGACGGGTAACCCTAATCGCTGCAACCAATCCAGCATTGCGCTATGGCGAGGCAACTGAAAACCACCCAAATCACCCCAACCATAAGCAAAAAAACTTAAGGGACGCTGCACTGTGACGCGTGAATCCAGTTGACGCAAACTCCCTGCAGCGGCATTGCGTGGATTCACGAATATTTTTTCACCGCGAGACTCTTGCGCTGCGTTGAGACGCTCAAAGTCTGCAAGATTCATAAAGACCTCGCCACGTACTTCAAGAATCTGAGGGATTTCATGTTCGGACCCGCTGAGCTTGAGAGGAATAGCCTTGATGGTGCGAACATTCAGGGTGACGTCCTCACCGGTCTGTCCGTCACCACGCGTTGCCGCCTGCACCAGTAAGCCACGCTCATAGCGCAAACTGATGGCCAGACCATCAAGTTTTAATTCACAAAAATAAGAAACTTCTTCGGCATTAGAAAGTTTGCCTGCTGCACGCAACATGTCGGCGACGCGCTTATCAAACGCACGCACTTCCGAATCCTCGAAGGCATTGCCCAAGGACAGCATAGGAACGGTGTGGGTCACACTACCAAAAGCTGCCAAGGGCGATGCCCCCACACGCTGTGTCGGCGAATCTATCGTGATGAGGTGAGGATGTGTTGCTTCGAGCGTCTCAAGCTCGCGCATCAAAGTATCGTATTGCGCGTCACTCACTACCGGTGCATCGTGCACATAATAGGCTTGGTTATGTCTTTCGATCTCACCGCGCAGCGAAGTCAAACGTTTGACGATCAAGTCTTGCGAATTCATGCTCACGCGCCCGCTTCAAGCAAAGACGCGTCTTGCACGAGGGCTGCCTGCAGCAAAACCCGATTTTTCAAGTTGCGAATACAAGGTCTTCAGTTTTTCATCGATGGCTACATCCGCACCTGGTTGAAGTGGTCGCAGTTGATCATCGACCAACTCCCCACCAATTCGACGGGCCAACTCGAAACCAACTTCGGCCATTTTTCCAAATGCTCTCGTATCGACAGGACTACAGGGCACATCCAGGAGCATGGTCAAACGATCCACACTGGCCATCCCTGCATCGATAGACTCAGCATCGGCACGCGACAAACTAAAACACACTAAACCGTAATCGCCCAGCCAGGCGAGCACACCATCGACAGGCACAAAACCCATTGTCTTAGCGGCCATCGTGACGTCAGAAACTGGACGCATACTACCCAGAAGTAGCGTCAGCCCTACTTGTGTATCCAAAGCGGCGCAGGCATCGTCCAAACGTGAGGCTGCTTCAAGCACATACTGTTGATCTGGCCCTTCGATGCCGGACTCCAATTGTTCGGCTAAACCCTGCGCGCGATTCCAAATTTGTGACCATTCAATTGCAGTCAAAGGACCGCTACGGTTGGCAAGCAAAACCGCCAAGTGTACCGATACATACTGACCATCCAGACGCAAACGTGCCTCAAGTTGGCCCTCGATATCCTGAGCAAAAATACGGACTGCTTTACGACCCGCAGAGCGCAATGGCTGCAAGAGGGGCGCGAGATCCTCTCCCAACATTGGCCCTTGCAAGGTGAGTTCAATCACGACCTCAGTCGAAGGATCCGGACCCTGTTGATCCAAGGATGCCTCAGGATGATCCTGCATATCGCTCAACGCAGAAACACCACCCATGTCATGAGCGACGCTCATACCGGCTAGCCCAGGCTCGCGCCTTGTCTCACCGTAGGCTACGGTATCACCTAGCAAAGGATCTTGTTCGATCACAGGCATTTGCGCCTGCATCCGGCGTCTGACGCGAAGATCCTGAAACCAGTTAAAGCCCAGCAGCAGCACAATGATGGCTGCTCCGATGACAATCAGGTAGATCTGCAATTCACTCATGTATTGTCTCAATGATCACGCAGCATCGGCAGCAAGCTGTAATGCGGATTCGATATCAACGGCCACAATACGCGACACGCCTTGCTCTTGCATGGTCACACCAACCAACTGGCGTGCCATTTGCATGGCGATCTTGTTATGTGAGATAAACAAAAACTGTGTGTGGTCGGCCATACTACTCACAAGATTGGTATAACGCTCAGTATTCGCATCATCGAGCGGCGCATCCACCTCGTCAAGCAAACAAAACGGAGCAGGATTGAGCTTGAACAGCGCAAAGACCAACGCGGTTGCTGTTAAAGCCTTTTCTCCGCCGGACAGTAAATGAATTGAAGTATTGCGCTTGCCGGGGGGCTGGGCCATCACCTGAACACCCGCATCCAAAATCTCATCGCCTGTCATGATCAAACGCGCTTCACCGCCCCCAAATAACTTGGGGAACAACTCGCCAAAATGACCATTGACCTCATTAAACGTGGTTTGCAGTAAATCGCGAGTTTCGCGATCGATCTTACGAATCGCATCCTCAAGCGTTTCGATCGCAGTCTGCAAGTCTAAATACTGCGCATCAAGATAATTCTTACGTTCACGCGATACCGTCAACTCATCAAGCGCAGCCAGGTTCACGGAGCCCAGACTCTCGATCTTTTTGGTGATACGCTGAACTTCGGACTGTAACCACGTGGGACGCTGCCACTCTTCGGACTGTTCTGTCAGGGAAGCTTGCACTGCAGCACGATCAACTTGTCGCTCATTGAGCTGTTCAGCGAACTGCTCTGTCGCTAACCGCGCGGCCTGCTCCTGCAACTGGAGTTGCATGATGCGTCCACGATGAGGCTCTAACGAGCGTTCGATGGTCATGCGTTCTTCGTCGGCCTCGCGCATTTGCGCAGCCAAGGTATCCATTTCGATACGCGCGCGACCCAGCGTTTCCTCACGCTCGGCACGGAATTCAAGTGCCTCTTGCAACCCTGCTTCGGCAGCGGCAGCATCTAAGGTCGAGAGCTCCGACTCAAGCGACAATAATTCCTGCTGCGCACGCGTTGCTTGCTCAGTCGAAAGTTGCAAGTTACGTTGCAACTCGGCAATGCGGGCACGAATGCCACGCTCGGCAAACTCCGCCTCTTGAGCGCCCCGCTCCTGATCGCGCAAACGATTGCGCGCCGTTTCGGCTTCTTCGGAGAGCGCTTCGCCCGCCATTTCCGCTTCAGAATAAGTTTCCTGCTGAACTCCGAGCTCGGCGTCTAATGCCTCAAAGCGGGCTTCTGCTTCGAGCTTGGCCGCGGTGAGTTCCTCTTGTTGAGAAATAACCTCAGCGATATCTTGCTCAAGCCGTCCAGAACGCTCGCGAGTTTGTTCGACTTGCTGTTGCAAGCGCGTATGTTCGAGTTGCAAATCATGCAAGCGTCTTGTGATTTCTGAGACACGTTGACGCGCAGGAGGCATCGCCTGCGAGATCTGCTGCCAAGCGGAGTCCGCCTGCGCGACTGCGGAACGCGAATGATCCGCGATAAGTTGATGCGCTTTGATTTCGCGTTGGAGATTTTCGATTTCCTGCTGACGCGCCAGCAAACCTGCCTGCTCCGAGTCTGGTGCGTAAAAGCGGACACTGTTCGTATCGATCAAGTGACCACCCTGCACGACCAAGGTGGCGCCAGCGGGCAAGGTCGAGCGGGCTGCGAGCGCCTCGGTGACATCTTTTGCAATATAGACATTACCCAACCAGCCCTGCAGCAAAGTACGCAACTCAGGATCGGTGATGCGCAGCACTGAGGCCAAGGGATTCATTCCAGCAGGCGCGGGAGCCACGGGCGCAGCGGAGGGCAACTGATAAAACGCTAAACGCGCGGGTGGGGAATCACTTGCAAACGCGCGCACCCAATCTAGGTTACGCACTTCAAGGCCTGTCATGCGCTCATTGAGCACAGCCTCCAGTGCGGTTTCCCAACCGGGTTCGACATGCAGCTTTTGCCAGAGACGCGCCAACGACGTCAACTCATGCTTGGCGAGCCACGGCTCGAGTGCGCCTTTTTTCTGCACGTCCTCTTGCAAGCGCACCAACGCGGTCAGACGCGCGTCTAATCTGGCGAGCGACTCCGCCTCGACTTGCGCTTGTTGTTGGGCTTTCGTGCGCCGTGCATCAGCCTCAGGTAATTTGTCTTCGAGCTCGGCGAGTGCGCCCTGTGCCTCCTCAAGTGACTCTTCGGAGACAAGTTTGTCGCCGGTTAGTCGCTCAAGCGCCTCAACATCGGGGGTTTCTACGCCTTTCAATTCTTGATTAAGTCGTTCACCACGCAATTCAAGCGTCTGTAATTGACGATCCGAATCCCGCTGAGTCTGCGCCACCAAGGCCAGGCTCTGCTCCACGCGTGCCAGCGTCGCGCGCATTTCTTCGCGCTGGGTCGCGGCCAGGCGCACACGCGCCTCAATATCGGGCAACCCCTCTTGTGCGGCCAGCGCCAACTCCCGCGCCTGTTCGGCACGCGCGGCACTCGTCATCAATTCTTCTTCACCGTCTTGAATTTGCAAAACACAGTGTTCTTTTTGCGAATCCCACTCGGTCATCTGGACTTGTAATTGCGCTCGGCGCATGTTTACGCGATTGCGCGACTCGACGACATGGCGAATTTCTGCCTCGAGGCTACTGACTTTGGCATTGGACTCGTAAAGCAAGCCTTGAGCGGCGTGCACCGCATCACCCGCTGCGTAATGCGCCTGACGGCGCGCCTCGAGTGCGGCCTCGCTGGCGCGCAACCCAGCCATCGAGGCCTCGAGCTCAGTCTGTGCCCTTTCGATGTCTTGTTGCGTACGGGCGCGTTCTTCGTGGGCGGCGGCTTCCTTGAGGAACCACAGCGCATGTTGCTTGCCCTCGCCCTCAGCTTGCAAGGCGCGATACTCACGCGCTACTTCTGCTTGAGACTCAAGTTTTTCGAGTTGAGAGGTGAGTTCACGCAGGATATCGTCCACGCGCACGAGATTTTCGCGTGTATCGGATAACCTGTTTTCCGTTTCACGGCGTCGCTCTTTGTAGCGCGACACACCCGCGGCTTCTTCGAGGTAAACGCGGAGTTCTTCGGGCTTTGCTTCGATCAAGCGATTGATCATGCCCTGACCAATAATGGCGTAACCGCGTGCGCCTAAACCTGTACCTAGAAAAATATCGTTAACGTCGCGACGGCGGACTTGCTGGTTGTTGATGAAGTAACTGCTCGTGCCATCACGGGTCAACACACGACGAACCGCAATCTCAGCGTAGGTCGCCCACTGACCGATCGCGCGACCATCGCTGTTGTCGAACACCAGCTCGACCGAAGCACGCGCCGAGGGCTTGCGCTGCCCAGAACCACTAAAAATCACGTCTTGCATGGACTCACCACGCAGCTCGGACGCTCGACTTTCGCCCATCACCCAGCGCACAGCGTCAATGATGTTGGATTTACCGCAGCCGTTCGGTCCCACAACCCCCACGAGCTGACTTGGAGTCGGAATTACGGTCGGATCGACAAAGGATTTAAATCCGGCTAGTTTGATCTGGGTCAGACGCACAATATATAAGCACTATCTCGAATGGTATCCCTGTGATCATAACGCAGCCTGAGCAAAAAACAGCCTGATGACACCTTCCACATGATGTCTTGGACATGCATTAAACGGGTAAAACCACGGGGAATCCCTCATTCTTTTATTATGCGGAATGCCGCATTGTGGCGTGCGTTCAATTTTTCGGGAAATCATCTTGAATCGAGGCTTTTTTACCGTCATGGCTGCGCAGGCTCTGTCCTCGCTGGCGGATAATGCATTGTTTATCGCTGCAATCGCACTGATTCTGGAGCTTCACGGCCCAGACTGGATGGCACCGATGATGAAATGGTGGTTTGCCGCCTCTTATGTCTTGCTGGCAGCCTTCGTAGGCGCTTTTGCAGACTCGTTCCCCAAAGGCCGGGTGATGTTTTTCACCAACGCCATTAAAGTCAGCGGCTGTTTACTCATGTTTTCTTATGCCATGTTCGGATTGACAGAAGAAGGCCAGGTCGCTCTGGTATGCGCAGCCTATGCGCTAGTCGGTATAGGCGCGGCCGCCTACTCGCCCGCCAAATACGGTATTGTCACCGAGATGCTTCACCCCCTGCAACTGGTCAAAGGAAATAGCTGGATAGAGGGCTTGACCATTTTGTCCATCATTATGGGTACCGTGGTAGGTGGTGTCTTGGTTTCGCCCACCGTATCTGCCTGGCTGCTGAGCCATGATTGGGTGAGTAACTTGGTGGATACGCCCGCCGAAGCCGCCATTTTGATGATCGCCTTTGTTTATATCGCTGCAGCGCTCTGCAATTTGATGATTCCGAGCACGAATGTCGTTTATCCAAAGCAAAACAAAAATCCATTCAAACTAGTCAAAACCTTTGCTGGTTACGTTCGTATTCTGTGGCAAGACAAACTTGGTCAAATTTCTCTTGGTGTCACGACACTTTTTTGGGGTGCCGGCGCGACGTTGCAGCTCATCGTGATCGAGTGGGGTAAAAACCACCTCGGCTACCGTCTTGACCAAGCTTCTATTCTGATGGGCATTACCGCGCTTGGAACGATCGCGGGATCTATTCTTGCAGGAAGAGTTCCCCTGCCAAAAGCGTTAAAAGTGCTGCCCTTGGGTATCGCGATGGGCTTTATTGTCATGCTCATGCCTTTTGTCAACAGCTCAATGAGCATCAACGTCATGGGCACACAGTTGCCCTGGGTGGCCTATGTGCTGCTGATTCTGATTGGCCTGACCTCGGGTCTATTTGTCGTACCAATGAATGCACTGCTGCAGCATCGTGGCCATGTGTTGTTGTCGGCTGGACATTCTATTGCAGTCCAAAATTTCAACGAACAACTCAATATTTTGGTGATGGTGGCCGCGTACACCTTGTTGTTGTGGGCCGATATGTCGATCGATATGATTATCTGGATTTTTGGTGGGCTCGTCGCTTCGCTCATGATGGTCATGCTGCGGTGGAACCGCAGCAACCTCAACAAAAACCCCCATCTGCTTGATGAAATTGGCCAAGAAGGGCACGGTAAAGCGCTGTGACACTTTAATGCTATCGAGTCGCCTGGAAACCTTGGGTCATAGACCTGAAACGGTCTTAAGAAGCTGCAAATCCTGCCAGGCTGCAGCTTTGTCCCCAGGGTGGCTCAACAGGTGAAAGGGATGATAGGTGGCGATCAAAGGGATTTTTTGCCCAGCCACCATCAACCCATGTGTCACTTGGCGCAGGTTCGCAAGAGGCTCCTCAGACTCTAGCAATGACTGCGCCGCCCGACCGACAGCCAAAATACTAAAAGGACGGACAAGCTCAATCTGCCGCAACAAAAATGGCTTGCATGCCTCAAGCTCGACGGCCTTGGGATTGCGATTTCCGGGCGGACGACACTTGACGATATTGCTGACGAACACTTGATGCGTCCGACTGCTTTGAATCGCCGAAAGCATGTTGTCAAGCATCAGTCCAGGGCGATCCACAAAAGGTCTACCCTCTCGGTCTTCGAAAACTCCCGGTGCCTCTCCGATCACCATGATGGCGGGCGACATGATGCCCTCACCAGGAACCGCCTGTTGGCGTTCACGACACAGTCCGCACGCTTCGCAGGCACGGACCGTTGCCGCCAAAGACGCTAAGTCATGCGCCGCGGCAGCCAAGGCAGACGTATCAACCTGAGTCTCTAAAACAGGTCTTATCACGGGGGCGACGATACGAGAAGGCGCAGCCCTCACGGGGCGTTTCGGTTGAGGAACAACCGCCGCGACCGCGCTCTGCACATTGATTTTTTTCGGCGCGGGTTGCTCCGGGGGTAACCAAGGCTTTTCGATACCGAGCTCTTGCAACCACGCGAGCTGCAAGGCTGAATATTGGGGTGCGCTTGGTTGGGGTAAGGTCATAAGCTGTCAAAACTCTTTTTAAGAATCAGGGCGTCTTCTCGCTGACCCTTTGCTGCAGGATAATAATCTCGCCTGAGTCCAATCTGTACAAAACCCTCAACAAGATAAAAAGCCTGTGCCGCATGGTTGGATGGTCGAACTTCTAAGACAATGCCTTCGGTACCCGCAGCACGCGCAAAATGCGTGATGTGTGCCAGCAACTGCCTGCCAACACCGCGACGTTGCTCGTCCTTTGCCACGGCGATCACCAACAAATGCGCGACATCGGGCGCCACCATCGTCACGGAAAAACCCTGCAGCCCTTCCTCGGTGCGAAGCACCCAAGCTTCGTAACCTACTTCGAGCGCATCCTCAAAGTTTTTAAAGGTCCAGGGAAAAGACTGAACGGCAGCCTCCAACGCAACAACCTCACGCAAGTCCGACCGCAACATGGGCAGCAGCGCCGCGGAGCCTGGGGCCTTGGCGCGTGGATTACCCCCCTCTCCGCGGGCGCGCTCCAAACTTGTAAAAGCAACCTTATCACGCAAATAAAGAGGGCTCGCTTGCTCAGGTGATAGCGTTAAACCGGCTTTTAGAGCTTGCAAAGCAAGCTTGGCAACGGCCTGGGCCTCAGGTCGTGCCCGCAGATTATCCAAGACCCAAGCTGCAGGCCAGCTGCAAGCCGTTGAACACGACTCAACCACCAACCACCCCTCCCCGACAAGCGTCACAGACCGAAAATCGGGAACACGCTCTTGCCAAAATTGCTGACGCTGGGAAATAAACAATAGAACGTCCGCGCCTGCTAACAAAACGGGGGGTTGAATCGCGATGAGCTCATCGGTCACTGAGCGCGCGTACACACCAAAATAAACCTCGTCCATCCGCGCATCGAGCGCCACATACAGCAGCGCTTCCGGGTGTCGGGGCAAGGCCTGCGCGGCAACAGCCGGCAACGCCCCCACCTGAAACAATGGAATACCGAGCGCCAGCGCGATGCCTTGTGCCACACCACAGGCGACGCGCACACCGGTAAACGCTCCGGGTCCTTGACCAAACGCAACGGCAGTCACATCTTTTTGTGTGAGATTGTGCTCGGCTAAAATAGAGTACGCCAGCGGGAGTATCGCTGAGGCGTGCCCCGTTGTTCCCTCGATCGTGCGCTGGGTCACTGAGGGGGTTGAGCCTTGCTCCGACAGTAACGCAACGGTACCAGTCGAGGTTGAAGTTTCAAATGCCAGAATTCGTGTCATGAGGGGATTGTAATGAACCTCGGGCGTGGGTCGGTGAAGCCCTCTTATTGAAACACTTTGTTACACGATATTAACCATCTGTCAGCCTTTGTAAAACCTTGTGAGATTCCTGCCCGTCCAACCGCGACCACGGTTACATTTTTGCCTATGAATACTTTAAATACCCAGTGCACACGAAAAATTCTTGTTGTTGACGATGACCCTAGACTAAGAGACTTGCTGCGCAGATATCTCACTGAGCAAGGCTTTAATGTGCTCACAGCCGAAGACGCCAGAGAGATGAATAAAATCTGGCAGCGCGAGTACGTTGATTTACTCGTTCTA
Source organism: Bordetella parapertussis (assembly GCA_945897365.1). Taxonomy (GTDB): domain Bacteria; phylum Pseudomonadota; class Gammaproteobacteria; order Burkholderiales; family Burkholderiaceae_B; genus Zwartia; species Zwartia parapertussis_A. The sequence goes on from CAMDFD010000009.1 coordinate 60,576, forward strand.
GACCTGATGTTACCGGGTGAGGACGGTTTGTCCGTATGCCGTCGCTTACGCGCCACTCTGGATAAAACCCCAATCATCATGCTGACGGCTAGAGCCGAAGAGATCGACCGGATCATTGGGCTCGAAATGGGGGCTGACGACTATTTGTCTAAACCATTCAATCCTCGCGAACTTCTCGCACGCATTAATGCAGTCCTGCGCCGTCGCAACAGTGAAGAGCACCCGGGTGCACCAGGGCAAGACAATGAAACCATTTCATTCGGTCCGTATTCCCTCAACTTGGCGACGCGCTGCCTGTCACGCGACCAACAAATTGTGCCCATTACAACGGGGGAATTTTCTGTTTTAAAAGTCTTTGCGCGTCACCCCAAGATTCCCCTCTCTCGCGATAAGCTCATGGAACTGGCCCGCGGCCGTGAATACGAAGCCTTTGATCGAAGTCTGGACGTCCAAATATCACGTCTGCGCAAACTCATTGAAATCAACCCGGCAAAGCCTACCTTTATCCAGACTGTCTGGGGTATGGGCTATGTCTTTGTGCCGGATGGGCGAAATTAGCGCCTTCAGGCAACAGCTTCGTCAGTTGCTTGTGCAATCCTTGAAACATTGGACTGTTGCCATACGACAAGGCTGTGCATGGTTCACGCATACGCTCTCCCAGTTCGATCTTTTTACACGCAGTTTTTTACTCCTTTCAACGCTGATGCTTGCCAGTTTAGGCGCCTGGGTACTGATATTTTTCAGTCTTGAAATGGGACCACGCGCGGCGCAGATGAGCCAGCGCATCGCAACCTCGGTCACGCTGACGCTCTCAACGCTTGCTTACACGCCAGAAACGGAGCGTCTCACTCTCTTGAGGACCTTGTCTCTCCGCGAAGGGCTGGACATTGCCGGGCGCAGGAGTCTAGATGTCATCGAACCGCTTCCTGCAGGCAGATATTGGCAGCGCGTCGCCAAGCTCGTACGTGCACAACTTGGCGAAGAAACAATACTTGCTTGGTCCGTCAATGATGTACCGGGGTTTTGGGTCAGCTTTCGTCTCGATAATGAAAAATACTGGCTTTCTTTTGATCGCCACGAAATCAGACTGACAGGCGGCATTGAGTGGCTGAGCTGGGGTGCGGCGGCGCTCTTGTTGTCTCTCCTCGGCGCAGCCATTGGCGTGTCCTATGTCAATCGCCCACTCTCGCGCCTAGCGCGTTCAGTACAGCTTCTCTCAAAAGGGGTCTCTCCACCTGCTTTGCCCGAAACCGGGGCACGCGAACTGCGCACACTCAACAGCAGCTTCAATAGAATGGCGCGCGAACTCCACCAAACCAATGCCGACCGGGCACTGATGTTGGCCGGCATCTCCCATGACCTGCGCACGCCCTTGACCCGTATGCGCTTGGAGGTCGAATTAAGCGCCATGAACGAAGCGGGCAAGATCGCCATTGATCAGGATTTGGCGCAAATTGATCATTCGCTTGCTCAACTGATGGACTATGCACGCCCCGCAAATCTTGAGTCTCCTCGCACCACCGATATTTCGACTCTGCTGACCGAGCTCACTGACCGAGAGCGTTGCCTCACCAAGCATGTTGGCGGCATGCTCACGACCACGATCCAAGCGGGCATCCAAGCGCGCGTCTCCGCCACAGACTTAACGCGTATTTTGACGAACCTGATCGAAAACGCACGACGTTACGGTCATCAGGATGACGAGCCCCCTGAACTCGATGTCGTCCTCGAGGGGAGTAGTCATTCCTTCAAAATCAAAATCTCGGACCGAGGACCAGGTATTTCCGTTCACGACATCGCGCGAGTCCGAAAACCGTTTTGGAGAGGCAATATGGCGCGTACGGGTGCCTCTGGCACAGGATTGGGACTTGCGATTGTTGATCGCCTGTTGCAACACATGGAGGGCGAACTCAGTTTTCACGCAAGAACGGGCGGAGGACTGACCGCTCAAGTAGAAATTTTTACCGCGTATAGCGATGGTTAGTTACGGTGGTTAGTGCTGGCGCAATAAAACTACAACGTTCGCCGCAATACCTTCTTGGCGGCCTAGGTGTCCGAGACCTTCGTTAGTTTTTGCTTTGATATTGACCACGGTAGGTGAAACATCTAAATCGCTTGCAATATTGGCAACCATGGCTGTGCAATGGGGTGCGATTTTTGGCGCCTGCGCGTGAATCGTTGCATCCAGATTGACCAACTGCCACCCAGAGGCCTTGACGCGACGATAGGCTTCGCGCAACAACACACGGCTATCGGCGCCTTTAAATTGAGGATCTGTATCAGGAAACAAACGCCCGATATCGCCGAGCCCAGCCGCACCGAGCAAGGCATCTGTCATCGCATGCAATAAAGCATCCGCATCGGAGTGCCCCAGCAAACCATGGGTGTGCGCAATCGTCACACCACCCAGAATCAAGGGGCGTCCCTCGACTAGCGCGTGCACATCAAAACCTTGACCAATCCGCAAAGCAACATCACTCATAGCCACGACTCCACCCATTTAAAGTCTTCGGGCCAGGTAATTTTGGTGTTTCGACCTGATCCTCGCACCAAAATTGGTGCATAACCCAGCGCCTCCATCGCCTGTGCTTCGTCCGTTGGAATAGGAGCTTGCGCAGGTGTGTTCATTGCGCGCGTCAGGGCCTGAAGCAATAAACCCGCGCGAAACATCTGCGGTGTTTGAGCCAGCCAGAGTCCTTCGCGGGGCACTGTACGGGCAACCTGCGCCGTTTGTGGCTGCGCCATTTTGAGTGTGTCGGCCGCTGGCATCGCCAGTAATCCTCCGACGCCATCCGCCAGGCAGGCATCAATCAGGCGCGTTAAGGCCTCCAGAGGCAAACCTGGGCGCGCAGCATCATGCACCAAGACCCAGTCCTCGGCAGTCAACTGCGCCTCGTTTAACGCATTTAAAACGGTTTGCGCGCGCGTGGCGCCGCCGCAAGGTGAACATTGTGTTCTTGGTAAGCCAGTCAAGACAGTCTGAGCTTCGTTGTCGCCAGGCGCTACGGCAACCCGGACTTCTTGAATCCTTGGATCCGCCAACAAAGCTTGAACCGAGCGTCTAAGCATCGCTTGCCCGGCCAACAGGCGATATTGTTTGGGTGTTTGCACTTGATCGGCACTGAGTGCCCGCACGCCAATACCCGCCGCAGGAACGATGGCGACGATGCGAAAAGGAACATCAAAAGGGGGCTTAGGGGGCATCATATGCGCTTGATTTTATAATCAATGGTTTAGTCGGTGTTATAAACACTGCCCCGTCGCGCATTAGTTGCGCTTTTTCATGCGCGATCACTCCTGCGATTTACTGTCAATGTCGGCTGCTTCTCCTTCTGTTTCTGCCCTGCTCGCCTCGCTCAAGCCCGGTTTGCGCTTTGCTCAACCCACACCCGCCGGCTCCGGCGACGCATGGCTCTTGACCGAACTTGCCCGCGCAAGTGGCAAGACGCTTGTCATTCTGACGGCCGAGCCGCTGGAGGCGCAGCGCTTGGCCGAAGAAATTCCGATCTTTGCACCAACCCTCAGGGTCCGTCCCTTGCCGGACTGGGAAACACTGCCTTATGACAGCTTTTCCCCGCATCAGGATTTAATTTCTGAGCGCCTGCGCACGCTGCATGCCTTAATGCTCGGCGAAGTCGACATCCTGACCGTTCCCATTACCACAGCACTGTATCGCCTCGCCCCTCCAAGCTTTCTCGCTGCCTATACGTTTTCCTTTAAACAAAAAGATAAGCTCGATGAAAACGCGCTGCGTCAACAATTAACGCTCGCCAACTATGCGCATGTCTCCCAGGTCACTGCTCCGGGCGAATTTTGCGTTCGGGGCAGTCTAATCGACCTCTTTCCCATGGGGTCGGTCGTCCCCTACCGCATTGATTTGTTTGACGACGAGATTGAGTCGATCCGGGCCTTTGATATCGACACACAACGCAGCCTCTACCCCGTCGGCGAAGTCCAGCTCCTGCCTGGGCGCGAATTTCCGATGGACGAAACCGCGCGCAATCATTTTCGGGCGACTTTTCGTGAGGTTTTTGAAGGCGACCCTTCGCGCGCCTTGCCTTATCGCGACATGGGCAATGGCATCCCGTTTGCAGGGGTTGAATACTACCTGCCGCTGTTTTTTGAACAGACCGCCACGCTCTTTGATTATTTAAATACCGAAACCCTCATCGTGACGCTTGGCGATATCGACGATGCCATGCGGCGTTTTACTCAGGACACGGCGACACGCTACAACTTTTTAAAAAGCGATCGAGAGCGTCCAGTTCTTCCCCCAGAGGCGCTGTTTTTACAAAATGAAACACTGTTCGAGCATCTCAAAGCCTTTCCCCGACTCGCACTCACCGCAGACCATCAACACCCTGATTTTGCCGCTGCACCCGATATTGGCATTTCTAGGCGAGCCGAAGATCCTCTGGCCAAACTTCGCGAACTGCTGACGCGTTCAACGCGCTCTACGCGTTCAAGTGATGTCCAGAGCGGCGACTATGCCAGGCGCATTGTGTTGTGCACGGACTCCCATGGACGACGTGAAACGATCGTGCAAATGCTGGCAGAGCATGGCCTTGTTCCCGATGCTCAAACTGAGTCAGTCGCGCTTTTTCTCAAGGAGGATGCTCACTTTGGCATTACGGTCGCGCCACTGGCGACGGGATTTGCCGTCCCGGCTCAAGGTCTGTTGTTTTTAACCGAAAACGATCTGTACCCGGGCCACGGCGGCACAGCCAGACGAGGCAAACGCGATCAAGAGCGGGCCAGTAACGTCGAAGCGATGGTGCGAGATCTTTCCGAACTGCGCGAAGGCGATCCCGTCGTCCATGCGCAGCACGGTATCGGTCGTTATCATGGTCTGGTCAATCTGGACATGGGCGAAGGCGAGATGGAGTTTCTCTTTCTCGAATACGCCAACAAAACCACCCTCTACGTTCCAGTCTCGCAGCTGCATGTCATCGCACGCTACAGTGGCACCGATTCCGAGTCGGCCCCCCTGCACCTGCTGGGCTCCGGACAATGGGACAAGGCACGACGCAAGGCCGCCCAGCAAGTGCGGGACACTGCGGCCGAGCTCCTAGACCTCTACGCCAAACGTGCAGCACGCCAAGGCTTCGCCTTTAAACTCCCGCTTTCTGATTACGATTTATTCGCCGAAGGGTTTGGTTTTGACGAGACGGCCGATCAAGCGGCCGCGATCCAATGCGTGATCGAAGACATGACCTCGGGTCGTCCAATGGATCGTTTGGTCTGTGGCGATGTCGGCTTTGGCAAGACTGAAGTCGCCTTGCGCGCGGCTTTTCTCGCCATTGCAAATGGCAAACAAGTGGCACTGCTCTGCCCGACCACACTGCTTGCCGAACAACACGCCCAAACCTTTGCGGATCGTTTCGCGGACTGGCCCGTCAAGGTCGTTGAACTATCGCGCTTTCGTTCTGCCAAAGAAATCAAAAGTGCAATCGAAGGCATCACCGACGGCACCGTGGATATCGTTATTGGCACCCACAAAATCCTGTCCAAGGATGTACAGTTCAAACGCCTGGGCCTGGTCATCATCGACGAGGAGCACCGCTTTGGAGTGCGACAAAAAGAAGCTCTTAAGTCCTTACGCGCCGAGGTTGATGTGTTAACACTCACCGCGACCCCAATTCCTCGTACCCTGGGGATGTCTCTCGAAGGCATACGTGACTTTTCTGTCATTGCCACCGCACCACAAAAACGCCTCGCGATTAAAACCTTTGTGCGTCGCGAAGACAACAGCACGATGCGCGAAGCGTTATTGCGCGAACTGAAGCGCGGTGGACAGGCGTATTTCTTGCACAACGAAGTTGAAACGATTCACAACCGACGCGCCCGACTCGAAGAACTCGTTCCCGAGGCCCGTATTGCTGTCGCACACGGCCAAATGGGTGAACGCGACCTCGAACAAGTCATGAAGGGGTTTTATCAAAAACGATTCAACGTACTGCTTTGCACCACGATTATTGAAACAGGTATCGATGTCCCAAGTGCCAACACCATTATTATTCACAGGGCCGACCGTTTCGGACTTGCGCAACTACACCAGCTGAGAGGCCGTGTCGGGCGCTCGCATCATCAAGCTTATGCCTATCTGATGACACCTGGCGAAGACGCGATCACGAAAAACGCCAAGAAACGACTCGAGGCCATCCAGGCCATGGAAGAACTCGGCTCTGGCTTCTTTCTCGCCATGCATGATCTGGAAATTCGCGGCACCGGCGAGGTTCTCGGCGAATCTCAATCTGGCAATATCCAGGAAATCGGTTTCTCAATGTACAACGACATGCTCAACGAGGCCGTCCGCGCCCTGAAAGCCGGTGTCGAGCCCGATCTAGATGCCCCCTTTAGCGCAGGCTGCGAAGTCAACCTGCATGCGCCCGCCCTATTGCCGGCCGACTATTGCGGCGATGTGCACGCTCGCCTGTCCATTTACAAGCGGCTGTCTAACACCAAGAACGACGACGATCTCATTGCCATCCAAGAAGAGCTGATTGATCGCTTTGGCAAACTCCCTGAGCCCACCCGTACGTTGATTTCAACGCATAAACTCAGACTGCTGGGTTTGCCACTAGGATTGCAAAAAATCGATGCGAGCGAAACTCAAATCGTGCTGCATTTCAAACAAAATACCCCAGTTGATCCGCTTAAACTGATTGAACTCGTTCAAAAACAGCGCCACATTCGCTTTTCAGGACAAGACAAGCTACGTATTGAAATTAAAGCCTCCGATGTCGCTGCGCGTTTCGACGCAACGCGAGGCATTCTTAGAGCGTTACATTAGAGCACTAGATAAAAAAGCGTTAGATTTTTATAGCCTTACCTTCATGACCCTTCCTCCATCACAACCTCTATGACCACTCAAAACCTTGTCATACAGTCGCCAGCCCTCTCTGGAGAGTTGATTGAACACGCCGCGGCGATTGCAGAAGCCTCAGGCGTTAAACGTCTCGGTACAACGGCCGCACGCATTTTAGGTGTGAACGGTGAGACCTCTATCCGCGAAGAAGTGCGACTCTGGGGCGAACGCGTCAATGTCGATTGCGCCTATGTCGCAGCAGGAGCTCGACTGACCGACTGTAAAGTATTGGCGATGGATATGGATTCCACCCTGATCAACATTGAATGCATCGATGAAATCGCCGCCTTTGGTGGTGTCAAAGAGCAAGTTGCCAGCATCACTGAAGCCGCGATGCGCGGAGAGATCAAGGACTTCTCCGAAAGTCTCATTCGTCGCGTCGCCTTTTTAAAAGGTCTGTCTACCGAGGTCCTGCAGGCCGTGTACGAGCAAAAACTTCGCTTAAACCCTGGCGCCGAGCAGCTTGTTAAAACTGCGCATCAAGCCGGTTTGAAAGTCTTACTCGTTTCTGGTGGTTTTACTTTTTTTACCGAAAAACTTAAAAGCCTTCTCAACCTGGATGCCGCTCACTCTAATGTTCTCGAAGAGAGAGACGGCATCCTGACAGGTCAGGTCACAGGCAGGATTTTAGATGCACAAGGCAAGGCCGATACGTTACAGGCCTTCGCGCATGCGCTTGGAGCTCAGCCTGAGCAAATCATCGCGATCGGCGATGGTGCGAACGACCTCAAAATGCTGGGTTTGGCCGGATATTCGGTCGCATATCGGGCCAAGCCCGTTGTTCGCGCGCAAGCACGTTATGCGCTCAATGTCGCGGGACTTGATGGTGTATTAAATTGGTTTGAGAATTAAGCCTGTCATTCTTAATTGCGCTTGAGCAGATAGCGCAACACAAAGCCAGGAAAGGCCAAGACAACAAATAAACTCAGCGCCGTAACGTAAAACTCCCAGCGCTGATTAAAGCTATTTCCAATCATGCGTTCAAACAGCATGCCAAGCAATCCGATCACGCAATACCAAACTAAAAACTCAAACACACGAACCCAAAAGGGCTTGATGCCATTCGCAAATTGTTTGATCGGCAAGACAGCAAATAGTCTTTCATTAAGGAAAGGTAAATTTGCTGCGACACACGCCAAAACAATCAACAACCAGATTGCTGCTGTTTGATTCATCGCTCAGGTCCTCTTTGGACTTTGGAGGCCAACAAGCATGTAACGCATGCTTGTTGGCTCAGTAAGAAAGCGTAATGTGCATCACCTGGAGACACAAGGCGATCAACGCGCCTGGCATCAAACCAAGAATCAGTACCAACAAACCATTGATGAGTAACAACCCGTTTGGCACCAAACCCATCGCGGGCAAAGGCGTCACCGGTTCAGCAGGCTCATCGAAATACACCACCTTGATGACGCGCAAGTAATAAAAGGCACCGATCAGCGAAAACAACACCGCCACCACTGCGAGCCAGAGTCGATCCGACTGCAATAAAGCCTGCAAAATCAGGAGCTTGGCATCAAAGCCCACCAATGGCGGCAATCCGGCCAACGAACACATAAGGATGAGCACCATGGCGGCGAGCCAAGGACTCCGACGGTTCAAACCCTTGAGGTCATCGATGTTTTCACATTCGAAGCCTTCGCGGGACAGATACATCATCAAGCCAAAGCTGGCCAGTGTCGTTAACACATAGGTCATCATGTAAAACAAAGCCGAGCCATAGGCGGACGTATCGGCCTGAATATCACCATCCAGCGACCCAGAGGCCAAGCCAAGCATCACAAAACCCATGTGAGCAATGGTCGAATACGCCAACATACGCTTAAGGTTGGTCTGCATCATCGCGGTCAAATTACCAATCGCGAGAGACAACACCGCCAAGATCAGCAGCATGGGTTGCCAATGCACTGCCAAATCAGCGAAGGCCACGATCAGCGTACGCACAACGATTGCAAACACCGCAAGCTTGGGCGCTGCAGCCAACACGAGTGTGACCGCTGTCGGTGCGCCCTGATAGACATCGGGCACCCACATGTGAAAGGGAACAGCGCCTAATTTGAACGCTAATCCAGCCACCAAAAATACAACACCAAAAGCCAAAGGTAAGAATTCGATTTGACCTGAACCCACTGCATCCGCAATGTTGCGAAGATCCAGATTGCCCGTTGCACCGTACATCATGGACATGCCGTAAAGCATAAAGCCGGATGCTAGCGAACCAAGTACGAAATATTTCATCGCAGCTTCTGTGGACTGCGCATGGTCGCGACGCATCGCCACCAGCGCATATAAAGCGAGCGACATCAGTTCCAGACCCAGATATATCGTCAGGAAATTACCTGCCGAAATCATCACCATCTGACCGAGCAAGGCAAACAGCACCAAAACGTAAAACTCTCCACCCCGCAAGATATCGCGCGACTGAATGTACTCACGTCCGTAGATGAGCGTCAGCGCGACAGCAATGTAAGAAGCAATTTTAAGAATATGGGCAAACGGATCTGCCACGTAGAGACCGGAGAACGTCTCACCGACCATACCGGCAGCAAGTTGAAACAAAGAAACGGCAGTCAACACCGCGAGCGTCAGCAGTGACAACCCGTATGCCAGTGTGCGGCGCGGTGCTTGGCTAAACGCATCCAGGATCAGGATGACCATACCCAACACCAGCAAAATAATTTCTGGTGCGGCCAGGGCGAAATCGAATTGGGATTGCATCATGGCGAGGCTTACAGTTTTGAAATAGACACGTGTTGCAACAGGGCTTCAACCGAAACGTGCATCACGTCGGTAAAGGGCTTGGGATAAACACCCATAAAAATCACCGCGATCGCCATGATGCTGAGCATCACGAACTCGCGAGAGGACAAGTCTTGCAATTCTTTAACATGGTCATTCGCAACCTCGCCGAAGGCCACGCGCTTGACCATCCACAGCGAATAGGCCGCACCAAGAATCAACGCCGTCGCAGCTAACAAGCCAATCCAGAAGTTGTATTCCACCGCACCCATGATGACCATGAACTCACCCACGAAACCGCTTGTCGCAGGTAATCCAGCATTCGCCATCGAAAACAAAACAAAGAAAGTGACAAATTTGGGCATGGTATTGACAACGCCACCGTAATCAGCGATCTGTCGACTATGTACCCGGTCATACAGCACACCGATACACAAGAACATCGCGGCTGACACAAAACCGTGGGACACCATCTGAACGATCGCACCCTCAACGCCTGCGGTGTTGAAAATAAACAAACCGAGTGTCACAAAACCCATGTGAGCGATGGACGAGTACGCCACCAGCTTTTTCATATCGTCTTGCACAAGCGCGACCAGACCGATATAAATCACAGCGATCAAGGACAGGGCAATGATCAAACCCGCCATACTTGCAGCGGCATCGGGCACAATCGGCAAGGACAAGCGAAGGAAACCATAGGCGCCGAGTTTGAGCATGATGGCTGCCAGCACCACCGAACCACCCGTTGGCGCCTCGACGTGGGCATCAGGCAACCAAGTGTGAACAGGCCACATTGGTATCTTGACCGCAAAAGCCGCCAGGAAGGCAAAGAAAATGAAGAGTTGTGGCGTCGACTCCAAAGGCAGCGTGTGCCAAGTCAGGATATCGAACGAACCACCCGAAGCATTCCAGAGATATAGGAAAGCAACCAAGGTCAGCAGCGACCCCATCAAGGTGTACAAGAAAAACTTGAACGCGGCATAGACACGATTGGGTCCACCCCATACGCCCACAATGATGTACATCGGAATCAGCGTGGCTTCGAAGAAGATGTAGAACAGCAAACCATCGAGAGCAACAAACACACCAATCATCAGTCCTGACAAAATCAGGAAGGCTGCCATGTATTGCGAGACGCGCGAAGTAATCACCTCCCAGCCGGCTACCACCACAATGATCGTAATAAAGGCCGTCAGCAATACAAACCACAAGGAGATGCCATCCACACCCAAGTGGTAATACACAGCGAAGGCTTCGATCCAGATCGATTTTTCAACAAATTGCATCGCCGCCGTCGAGCTATCAAAACCAAGATATAAAGGGATCGTGACCAGAAAACTGACAATAGCGCCGATCAAAGAAAGGCTTCGCGTCAAACCAGGACGATCATCCCGACCCAGTGCCAGCACAATCAAACCGCAAACGATCGGAACAAAAATCGAAAGCGTGAGCCAAGGGGTAGAAAAAGAAGCCATCTCGCTCGCCATCATTTGATACCAAAGATAATGTAGGTGATCGCCGCCATCAGGCCGATGATCATCGCGAATGCATAATGGTAGATAAACCCAGTCTGCAAGCGTCGGGTGACTGCCGCAATCGCGCCAACCACCTTTGCCGAACCATTCACCAGAAAACCATCGATCAAACCACGATCGGCACGTTGCCAGAGACCCTGACCCAACACGCGAGAACCACGCGCAATGACTTGCTCATAGAACCAGTCAAAAAAGTACTTGTTTTCCAGAATGCAATTGATGAACTTGAGCTTGCTCTGTATCGCCGCAGGTACTTTCGGATTAATCAAGTAGCAGTACCAGGCCACGACAGCACCCGCGATCATGAGCCAGAACGGGACCGTCACGAAAGCATGCAGACCGTAGGCGAGCCAACCATGCCAGGTTTTAGCAACCGTTGCCATAGCGGGGTGCTGCGCCAACACAACGATCGTGTCTTTGAAGTAACCACCAAAGAGCAGCGCATCGCACAACCATGCTCCGGCAACCACAGAAGGAATCGCCAGCAGAACGAGTGGCAAGGTCACGACCCACGGAGATTCGTGCGGGACACCACCATGATACCCATGCGCATCGGCGTGATCATCATGACCGTGGGCAGCATGCCCTGCGTGTGCGGCGTGGTCATGCCCTCCAGAGGTATCAAAGCGTTCTTTGCCGTGGAACACCAAGAAATAAACTCGGAACGAATACAGGGAAGTCACAAACACACCGATCAAGACTGCATATTGTGCAAAAGTAGAGCCCCAAACTGTCGAAGCCGCAGCCGCTTCGATAATGTGTTCTTTGGAGTAGAAGCCAGAAAAGAAGGGGGTACCGACAAGCGCCAAGGTACCAATCAAGAACGTGATCCACGTAATCGGCATGTACTTGCGCAGACCGCCCATATTGCGGATATCTTGATCATGATGCATCCCGATGATGACCGAGCCCGCCCCCAAGAACAGCAGCGCCTTGAAAAATGCGTGCGTCATGAGGTGGAAAATCGCAACCGAATATGCAGAGGCGCCCAGAGCGACCGTCATATAACCCAACTGCGAGAGCGTGGAATACGCCACGACACGTTTGATATCGTTTTGAATGATACCCAGGATGCCTAAGAACAGCGCACCAATCGCACCGACGATGATAATCATCGACAAGGCCACATCCGACAGCTCAAACAGTGGTGAAAAGCGTGCCACCATAAAGATACCAGCAGTCACCATGGTCGCCGCGTGAATCAACGCGGAAATCGGTGTAGGACCTTCCATGGAGTCAGGCAACCATGCGTGTAGAGGCACCTGCGCGGACTTACCCATCGCGCCAATGAACAGGCAGACACAAGCCACCGTCAGCAACATCCAGTCCGTGCCAGGCAAGGTGTTCTTTGCTAGATCATCGGCCTGTTTAAAGAGGTCGCCGTAGTGCATCGTGCCAGCATAAGCAAACAGCAGAGCAATGCCCAAGACAAAACCGAAGTCACCCACTCGATTCACCAAGAAGGCCTTCATGTTTGCGAAAATCGCAGTAGGTTTTGTGTACCAAAAGCCAATCAACAAATAAGACACTAAGCCTACAGCTTCCCAACCGAAGAACAGCTGCACCATATTGTTGGCCATCACCAGCATCAGCATGGAGAAGGTGAACAAAGAAATGTAGGAGAAGAATCTCTGGTAGCCAGGGTCTTCTGACATATAACCGATCGTATAGATATGCACCATGAGCGAGACCGAAGTCACAACCACCATCATGAGTGCTGACAACGGGTCAATCAAAAAGCCGATTTCAAGCTTGGCCTGACCGAGCATCATCCAAGTGTAGACGGTGCCGTCGTAACGCAAACCGTTGAGCACATCCAAGAGCACCAGCACCGAACCCACAGCGGAGAAAGCGACAAGTGCGATGGTGATCATGTGGGAAGTGCGTCGGCCCACTTGACGGCCGAGAAACCCTGTCCCGAACAGACCCGCCAACACAGCGCCCAGCAAAGGAGCCAGCGCGATGGCTAAATAGAGATTAGGTGAGCTAAACATATTCTTCTATATCCCGATTAGCCCTTTAGGCGGTCAAGTTCGTCAACATTGATTGTGTTGAGATTGCGGAACAGCAATACCAAGATTGCCAAACCAATCGCAGCCTCGGCTGCAGCCACCGTCAGGATGAAAAACACAAAGACCTGGCCCGCTTCGTCGCCCATCCAAGTGGAAAACGCAACGAAATTCATATTGACCGCCAATAACATCAGCTCAACCGACATCAATAGGACAATCAAATTGCGACGGTTTAAAAAGATTCCGAATACGCCAATGGCAAACAGAATGGCGCCCAGCACCAAAAAATGGGGCAATGTCAACGTCATCATGCTTTGTCTCCCGATTGAGCGTTGACGGCTTCCTGACTGGGTAGGTCAACGAGCCGAACGCGATCGGCCGCACGGACTCGCACAGCGGCGGCGGGATCGTTGTATTTCACATCGCGGCGCTTACGCAAGGTCAGGGAAATCGCGGCGATCATCCCGACCAACAGCAAGACAGCGCCGACTTCAACGGCGTAGGCATACTCGGTATACATCAACTCTCCAAGCGCACGTGAGTTGTTGTAATCATCGCCCATTTCTGCAGCAGGTCCGACCTGACCCCAGGAGGTCGCGAGAACAAAAGACATCTCGACCACCATAATCAAGCCAACAATCAAACCCATCGGCAAGTATGTTTTGATCTGCGTACGCAACTCTTCCATTTTGACGTCAAGCATCATCACGACAAACAGGAACAACACCATCACCGCACCGACATAGACAAGCACGAGCAACAGTCCGAGAAACTCGGCACCCAGCAACATCCAGATCATCGCGGCATTGGCAAAAGCCAAAATCAAATGCAAGACAGCTGTCACTGGGCTTGAGGCCGTGATGACACGAAACGCCGCAATCACCAAGATAATCGCCAGGACATAGAACAAAATAGTAATAAACATGATTTCTTTTAGCCTCGGCGATCAACGATAAGGCGCATCGATGGCGCGATTACGGGCGATTTCGTCTTCGTAACGATCTCCCACTGCCAACAACATGTCTTTGGTAAAGTACAAGTCACCACGCTTCTCGCCGTGGTACTCATGAATGTGTGTTTCAACAATCGAATCAACCGGACAGCTTTCTTCGCAAAAGCCACAGAAAATACACTTGGTCAGATCGATGTCGTAGCGTGTCGTGCGACGCGTACCGTCCTCGCGCATCTCCGACTCAATCGTAATCGCCATCGCGGGACACACCGCCTCGCACAGTTTGCAGGCAATACAGCGCTCTTCGCCATTGGGGTAACGACGCAGCGCATGCAGCCCACGGAAACGTGGAGACATCGGAGTCTTTTCCTGTGGATAACGCAAGGTAATCTTGCGCTTGAAAAAATACTTGCCGGTCAACTTCATGCCCTTGAGTAACTCAAGCAGCAAGAGGCTACCGAAAAAATCCTTGATCGCTTCCATAAATGCCTTATTTGCCGTCTTATCGCGCCGAATCGCGTTCAGTTCCAGATGTTCCAAGGTGTTTGCATCCAGATCGCCACCACGACCAGCCACACACCCGTCAGAGGGATAAAAATTTTCCAGCCCAAACGCATAATTTGGTCATAGCGGTAACGCGGAAATGAAGCGCGGAACCAGATAAACAGGGATACGACACAGAAGGTCTTGAGACCGAGCCAAATCCAACCAGGGATCCAAGTCAAGGGCGCGTACTCAACCGGAGCAGCCCATCCACCGAGGAACATGATGGCCGCCATGCAGGACAAGAAAATCATGTTGGCATATTCGCCCAGGAAAAACAGCGCGAAGGCCATGCCCGAGTACTCAACCATGTGACCCGCAACAATCTCTGACTCACCTTCGACCACATCGAAGGGGTGTCGGTTGGTTTCAGCGACTGCCGAGATCACATAAATCACGAACAAGGGGAACAGGGGCAACCAGTTCCAGGACATGAAATTCACGCCCATATCCGCAAACCAACCGCGTGTCTGAACATTGACGATTTCCGTCATATTCAAGCTACCCGACACGAGCAACACCGTCACGAGCACAAAACCAATCGCGAGTTCATACGACAGCATTTGGGCCGATGCACGCATCGCCGCCAGAAAAGCGTATTTAGAGTTGGATGCCCAGCCTGCAACGATCACACCGTAGACACCAATCGAGGTGATCGCCATCACATACATCAGACCAGCATTGACATCCGCCAAGACGAGCTCGGGACCAAACGGAATCACCGCCCAGGCTGCCAAGGCAGGCATGAGTGTCACGACGGGTGCCAAGATAAACAGAATCTTATTCGCCTGACTCGGCACGACCACTTCTTTGGTCAGCAGCTTGAAGACGTCGGCGAAAGGCTGCAGTAAACCGCGAAAACCGACGCGGTTAGGTCCAAGACGCGTGTGCATAAAGCCAATCATCTTGCGTTCCCAATACGTCAGATAAGCCACGCACAAAATAATCGGCACAGCGATCACCAGGATCTTGACGAGCGTCCAGACCACGTACCAGGGTGTTGCACCAATCAAGTCTGAACCGAAAGTTTCAAGGACGTTTAGCCACTCCATCAGGCACGCTCCACTTGCAGTTGACCGAAAGCACTACCCAAGGCGGCCGTTTGATCAAACGCAGCAGCGATACGCACCGCACCAGGCACCAGCGTGTTATCCAGTTCAGCCGACAAACTCACCTGCCCTGTCGATGATTTGACACGCACGTGATCGCCAGCATTGACGCCCAAGCTATCAAGCGTTTGCTGATGCATTCTTGCAACCGGTGCACGCGAGGCCGCTGTGGCCTGCAACGCAGGCGCGCGACGGACCATGGCATCGCTGCGATAGATCGGCACGTCTGTGACGCGCTGCAAACCTTGCGTCGACATAGGACTCAGACCAGGCTCAGCCTGAAGCTGATTAGACAAGCGTCCTTGCGTCCCATCAGCCATGACGGCATCGCGAACCGTTTCCGAGGACTCATCATCAAAACCAGCCAAATGCAGCACATTACCCAAAACACGCAATACTTTCCAAGCGGGGCGGCTTTGCCCACGAGGCGATGCCGTACCCTTAAAGCTTTGTGCCGTGCCTTGCGCATTGACAAAAGTACCCGAGGTCTCTGTAAACGGCGCAATCGGCAACATCACGTTCGCCCACTCGCGCGCACCAGAGGCATAAGGCGTCAAGGCAACAACGAACTCAGCAGATTTCAGCGTAGCCATCGCCTGGGCTCCATTGTCGGCATCCAGTAATGGCTCGGCATGCAAAACAATGTAGGCCTTGAGTGGTTGGGACAACATCGCTGTTGCACCTTTGCCGCCCTTAACAGGAACTGCGCCTGCAAGATAGCCGCCCACCGTATTCGCGCCTGAAGTCAGGAAACCAAACTTAGCCCCTGATAACTGGGCAATCAGCTGAGCATTTGCCGCAATCATCGTTGCTGTCGGTGCATTCACCGCCGAATTACCCAACAAAATCGCCACTCGTTCACCGCTCGCGAGACTTTGAGCAATCGTTTGAGCGACGGCATCAGGCTCAACAGCGGACAAAGACGCAGGGACTGCTTGTGCTTTGAGCTTGGCGAGCGCCACCGCAACTTGAGCGACCCTGTGCGCCAAGGCATCGGGTAATACCGTCGCCCGCGCAGTCAGCTTGAGCAACGGATCATCGCCAGCAATGTCAATCAAGGAAATCTGTGTGCCGCGCTTAGCAGACTGACGCAAACGTTGCGCCATCAAAGGATGATCTTTGCGCAAGAACGAGCCAATCACAAGCACCCGATCCAAGGTATCAAGTTCGGCAACAGGGAAACCCAACCACGGAGCTCCTGTCAGGGCCGAATCCATTGAGGCATCGGTCTGACGCAGACGGAAATCAATATTCTCTGATCCCAGTCCGCGGGTCACGCGGCCCAACAAGGCAAGCTCTTCGAGGGTTGAATATTCGCTCGCCAACGCACCAATCTGCGCACTACCCGAGGCATCGCGCACATCCATCAACCCATGAGCGACGACCTGAAGCGCATCAGACCAGGTGGCTTCTTTCCACAAACCATCCTCGCCCTTGATCATCGGAACCGTCAAGCGATCCTCGTTCAGTCCCTCGTAGGAAAAACGATCGCGATCACTAATCCAGCATTCATTCAACGCATCGTTTTCAAATGGCACGACGCGAATCACCTCCTCGCCCTTGACCTGCACAACGAGATTGGCGCCCATGCTGTCATGAGGCGAAACCGAACGACGACGCGCCAGCTCCCAAGTACGCGCCTGATAACGGAAAGGCTTGGAGGTCAACGCACCAACCGGGCACAAATCAATCATATTGCCCGACAGCTCGGAGTCAACGGAGCGACCCACAAACGTTGTGATTTCAGAATGCTCGCCACGCCCGACCATGCCGAGCTCCATGATGCCTGCAACTTCCTGACCAAAGCGAACGCAACGCGTGCAATGAATACAGCGGGACATTTCCTCGGCGGAAACGAGTGGACCGAGCTCTTTGTGAAAAACAACACGCTTTTCTTCGTTGTAGCGGGAGCTCGAACCACCGTAACCAACAGCCAAGTCCTGCAACTGACATTCGCCACCCTGATCACAGATCGGGCAATCCAAGGGGTGGTTAATAAGCAAAAATTCCATCACGCTCTTTTGAGCGGCTACAGCGCGCTCTGAGCAAGTATGGACCACCATGCCATTCGTTGCGGGTGTTGCGCACGCAGGCATGGCCTTAGGTGCTTTCTCAACCTCAACCAGACACATGCGACAGTTCGCTGCAATGGATAATTTCTTGTGATAGCAAAAATGCGGCACATACACACCGAGCTTATGCGCGGCGTGCATGACCATGCTGCCTTCTTGCACTTCGACTTTCTTGCCGTCGATGGTTAACTCAACCATAACTTTGTCCAGACCTTAGAGATAGGGGGCTACGACACATCGCTTATGCTCGATGTGGTGTGCAAATTCGTCGCGATAATGCTTTAGGAAACCACGTACTGGCATCGCGGCAGCATCACCCAGGGCACAAATCGTGCGACCCATGATGTTGCCTGCGACCGAATCCAGCAAATCGAGGTCTTCAGGGCGACCCTGACCGTGCTCGATACGATTGACCATGCGGTAGAGCCAACCCGTACCTTCACGGCAAGGGGTGCACTGACCACAGCTTTCTTCGAAATAAAAATAAGACAGACGCAAGAGTGACTTGACCATACAGCGCGTGTCATTCATCACGATCACAGCGCCTGAGCCTAGCATCGAGCCGGCTTTGGCGATGGCGTCGTAATCCATCGTCGTGTCCATCATGATGCTGCCGGGAATCACCGGCGCGCTCGAACCACCAGGAATTACGGCCTTCAGCGTTGAACCACCTCGCATGCCACCTGCAAGTTCGAGCAGCTTGGAAAAAGGTGTACCCAGCGGGATTTCATAATTACCTGGACGCTCGACGTCACCGGTGATCGAAAAGAGCTTGGTACCACCATTGTTGGGCTTGCCAACTTCGAGATAAGCCTGTCCACCATTACGAATAATCCATGGCACGGCGGCAAAGGTCTCGGTGTTGTTAATCGTGGTGGGCTTGCCGTAGAGACCAAAACTGGCTGGAAATGGGGGCTTGAAGCGTGGTTGACCTTTTTTGCCTTCGAGAGACTCAAGCAACGCGGTTTCTTCGCCACAAATGTAGGCGCCATAACCATGAAAAGCATGGAGCTGGAAATTAAAAGCCGAACCTAGAATGTTGTCACCCAGAAAGCCAGCCTGACGTGCCTCATCCAAAGCATCCTCGAAACGCTTATAGACTTCGAAGATCTCGCCATGAATGTAGTTGTAACCAACGGAAATTCCCATGGCGTAGGCGGCGATCGCCATGCCCTCAATCACGATGTGCGGATTGAGTCGGAGGATGTCACGGTCTTTGAACGTGCCGGGTTCGCCTTCATCTGAGTTACAGACGAGATATTTTTGACCAGGAAAGCTGCGGGGCATAAAGCTCCACTTGAGTCCAGTCGGAAATCCCGCACCACCGCGACCGCGCAAACCAGAGGCCTTGACCTCAGCGATCACATCCTCTTGGCTCATGCCTTGGGTCAAAATCTTGCGCAAGGCTTCGTAGCCTCCACGCTTGACGTAATCTGCGAGGCTCCAGTTTTTGCCATCGAGATCGGCCATGATCTGCGCACCCAGATGGCGACCATGAAGTCCCATCGAATCTATGCCGGGCGCGGCATCGAGGCCTTGCGAGTACTTGGACAAAATTGCGGCGCTCATGCTGCACCTTCCTTGGCGGCTGCGGACAACTCGCTGATCATTGAGTCAATTTTTTCACGTTCCATGCGCACGCACATATGATTGTTGTTGACCAACAAAACCGGCGAGTCACCACAGGCACCCATGCACTCACCTTCCATCAAGGTGAAGGCACCATCAGGCGTCGTTTCACGAAAACCAATACCGAGTTTCTTTTTCAGATAGTCGGCGGTCTTTTCGCCATCACGTAACGCGCAAGGCAAATTGGTACAGACCGTGATTTTGAACTGACCGACAGGACGCACATTAAACATGTTGTAGAACGTTGCGTTTTCCTGCACAGCAATCGCAGGTTGTCCGAGATAGTCGGCTACATCCTGAATCACCTCAGGTGAGACCCAGCCCTTTTCTTCTTGGGCGATACCAAGAGACGCCATGATGGCAGATTGCTTTTGATCTGGCGGATACTTGGCGATCTCACGATCAATTCTTTTATAAGCCTGTTCTGAGAGCAGCATGATCTAAATCCGGTGGTAGCGAAGTCAAAACGCAGTTAAAACAATCAGCGGTCAATCTCGCCAAAAACAATATCTTGAGTACCGATAATCGTGACGGCATCGGCAATCATGTGACCACGTGACATTTCGTCAAGCGCCTGCAGATGCACAAAACCTGGAGCACGAATCTTGAGTCGATAGGGCTTGTTGGCCCCGTCAGACACCATATAAATACCAAATTCACCTTTGGGATGCTCGACAGCGGCATAAGCCTCGCCTGCTGGAACATGAAAGCCTTCAGTAAAGAGTTTGAAATGGTGAATCAACTCTTCCATATTGGACTTCATACCCGTTCGGTGGGGTGGTGACACCTTGTGGTTGTCAATCATGACTGGGCCGGGATTGTTACGGAGCCACTGCACACACTGCGCGATGATGCGGTTGCTTTCTCGCATTTCAGCGATGCGCACCAAGTAACGGTCGTAAGAGTCACCATTGACACCGACAGGGATGTCAAACTGCATGCGATCGTACACCTCGTAAGGCTGCATCTTGCGCAAATCCCAAGCCACACCTGAGCCGCGCAGCATTGGACCCGTAAAGCCAAGTGCCTTGGCACGCTCAGGGCCCACTACACCAATGCCGACCAAACGCTGTTTCCAGATACGGTTATCGGTCAATAAAGTCTCGTACTCATCCACACACGCTGGAAAGCGGTTGGTGAAATCCTCGATAAAGTCCAACAATGAGCCCGAACGCGCATCGTTCATCGCCTTGAGATCTTTGGCGGAACGGTATTGGCTCGATTTACCATACTGAGGCATTGCATCGGGCAAGTCACGATAGACGCCGCCAGGACGGTAATAAGCGGCATGCAAACGCGCACCTGACACGGCCTCGTAGCAGTCCATCAAGTCTTCGCGCTCGCGAAAAGCGTACAGAAATACAGCCATCGCCCCCACATCAAGTGCGTGTGAGCCCAAAGACATCAGGTGATTGAGTAGGCGGGTAATTTCATCAAACATCACACGGATGTACTGAGCACGCAAGGGCACTGTCACGCCCATCATTTTTTCGATCGACATTACATAGGCGTGCTCGTTACACATCATCGACACATAATCGAGACGATCCATGTAAGGCAAAGCCTGAAGATATGTGCGGTGTTCTGCGAGCTTTTCAGTGCCACGATGCAACAAACCGATATGCGGATCGGCACGCTGGATGACCTCGCCATCTAGCTCAAGCACTAAACGC
This sequence comes from Bordetella parapertussis, assembly GCA_945897365.1. GTDB lineage: Bacteria > Pseudomonadota > Gammaproteobacteria > Burkholderiales > Burkholderiaceae_B > Zwartia > Zwartia parapertussis_A. The sequence continues at coordinate 81,711 of CAMDFD010000009.1, forward strand.
AACACGCCGTGTGCAGCAGGATGCTGTGGTCCAAAATTGAGTGTGTAGTTTTTAATTTCAGCCATGATTAGCGCCCCACTCCATAGCCATCTTCGCGAATCACGCGCGGAATGACTTCGCGCGGCTCAATCGTGACAGGCTGATACACCACGCGACCTTGCTCGGGGTCATAGCGCATTTCAACGTTGCCATAGACTGGAAAGTCTTTGCGGAAAGGATGCCCGATAAAACCATAGTCCGTCAAAATACGACGAAGATCAGGATGGCCTTCGAACACAATACCAAACAAGTCAAACGCCTCGCGCTCGAACCAGTTCACCGAAGGCCACACCTCGACAAGCGAATCCAGCACAGGAAACTCAGCACTCGTCGCAAAAGTACGCACACGCAAACGCCAGTTGTGCTTGAGGGACAGCAAATGTGCGACGACCGCGAAACGCGCCTGGGGTACCACGGAGTCCGAGGGTGTTTCACCAACACGACCCGCTCCATAGGTGGAGTAATCCAAGCCGCACAAATCAATACAGGTTTCAAAATTTAAACCCGAGTTATCACGCAACCGCTGACAAGCGAACTGCCACTGCTCGGGCGCGATTTCGAGCGTGATCTCATCGGTTGAGAGTTTGATCTTGGCTTGTTCACCGAACAAGTTGATCAAGTGTTGTTGCAGGTTTTCTAGCCTGGACATGTCTTAAGCCTGAGTAAACCGCTGAGCACATGCGAATGACGCACTCAACGACTTGGATTTAACGAGCAATCGTATTGGTTTGACGAATTTTGTTTTGCATCTGCAGGAGGCCATACACCAAGGCTTCAGCCGTAGGTGGGCAACCCGGCACATAAACATCCACCGGCACGATCCGATCACAACCACGCACAACCGAATAGGAGTAGTGATAATAGCCACCACCATTGGCGCACGAGCCCATTGAGACCACCCAACGTGGCTCCGGCATCTGATCGTAAACCTTGCGCAGCGCTGGCGCCATTTTGTTGCACAATGTGCCGGCAACAATCATCAAATCGGACTGACGTGGACTCGGTCGGAAAATAATGCCAAACTGATCCAAGTCATACCGGGCCGCACCAGCATGCATCATCTCGACCGCACAACAAGCCAGACCAAAGGTCATCGGCCACATCGAACCTGTTTTAGCCCAGTTGATGAATTTGTCAGCACTCGTGGTGACAAAGCCTTGTTTCAAAATACCGTCAATCGCCATAAGTGTCTCACTGCTACGATAGGATTACTCCCAGTCGAGCGCGCCTTTTTTCCATTCGTAGATGAAACCAACAGTCAGCACAGCCAAAAAAATCATGACCGTGACAAAACCAACCATCCCAACCGTACCATTTGCAATCGCCCAAGGGAACAAAAAGGCAATTTCAAGATCGAAGAGGATGAAGAGAATCGCGACTAGGTAATAGCGCACGTCAAATTTCATACGTGCGTCACCAAAGGCCTCAAACCCACACTCATAGGGCGAGAGCTTTTGCGCGTCGGGTCGATTTGGACCAATCAGTGAACCTGCTGTAATCAGCGCAAAGCCGATCGCCGTGCCCACCACAATAAATAACAAAACGGGAAAGTATTGTTCCAGATTCATTGAACATTTCCGGCTGTTGTACAAAACTCTAAGATTGTATCATCCTGCACGACCATTTCTGCGAAAAAGACCCGCTAAAAAATAAGCGAGCCACTCATAAAGAGTGGCTCGCTTTTACTAAGTGTCTAGCAACAACCTAACCGAGGTTAGGCTGCCGATCTAAGCGGTTGCTTAGAACATGTGACGCAAACCGAGACCAACAATGGTGCTCTTAGCTGTATCGATTGTAGCAACGTTGTTCATGTAACCAAAAAAGCCGTACATGTTTGTACGCTTTGTAAAGTCATATGTGTAGCCGATGTTGTAAGCGGTCTGATTCTGAGCGTTATATGCATCTTTCATGTTTGTGTTGGGTGTCAACATTGTCCATGACAGCAAAACGCGAGAAACTGGATTCACAGGAATCGTTGCACCAACGATGTAGCTGTTTGTACCAACAGCTGGAGCAAAAATCAGCTGGGGAGTGCCAGAAGCAATTGGGCTAACCCCAATTTGTGCACCTGTACCGCCAGCACCATTACCCAAAATCACGCCGTCACGGGTTTGACCGTAGCCAGCAGCGATTTTGACAACTTTAAAGTCATACGTTCCAGCAATGTTCCATGAACTGATTGATGCGTTTTGACCTTTTGACTCTTCACCGTAAATTTTGTCATAAGATGCAGCAACGTAGATAGGACCGTTCGCGTACTTAGCACCCAAGGACAACTGACGTGCGTTGTTTGAAGTGAGGAAGTTGTAACCAGTTCCGGCTGTACCACCACCAGCAGCTGCAGTGTAAGCTTGTGTGTTACCTGTCGCGAACGAATAAGCAATACCTGCCTGGAACCCAGACATGTTAGGTGACTGGTACTTAATCATGTTGCTGACGCGATCTGTGTTAGCCGCACCAAAAGCTCTACCCATGTTCAACTGACCAAAACCTGTGCCGAACGGATCAACTGGAACGCCAACATAGTCTGTTGCGTAGTTGGTTGTACGACCCAACTTCACATCACCCCATGACTTGTTCTGCAATCCCAACCAAGCCTGACGACCAAAAGAGAGCGAGCTGTCTGAACCCAGACCAACAGCAGCTTCAAGGTTGAAAATTACCTGGTTACCGCCACCGATGTCTTCTACACCGCGGAAACCCAAACGGTTACCAGACTGGTTGCCATAAGACAAACCGAAGTTTGAGGAGCCTGTGCCATTGGCCAAGCTAACTTTGTTGTAGCGCAGACCGCCGTCAAGCAGACCGTACATTGTTACTGATGACTGGGCCGAAGCGGCACCAGCAAAGCCGGCAAGCAGGGCGGCGGCGAGCAGAGTCTTTTTCATTTAAGAAATCTCCAAGTATTTGAGTAACAAGAGCAACAAACAACCATTTGTCTGCCGCCCCCCTAACTCCGCTAGGGAAGTTGGCTCTATTTCATCAAAATTCGGAGGCTGTGGCTATGCATTCAGGTAGAAAAGCGTCTGAAAGCATACTTTCTGTTGGGTTAGTGCAACATTACAGGCAAAAGCGAGCCTTTTATAGAGGGTTTACCCTTGCACTTATGTCGCATGATGACAACAGAAGAAAACACTCCAAAATCACTCCTTATAAATAAAAGCGAGCCGGAAACAAAAATTTCCGGCTCGCTATTTACCCATCACCTTTTTTACCGCCAACACCATTGCTGACGGTAGAAATGTTTACTTCACGAGTACAACAGGCTGTTTAGCTTGCGTCAATACGCGCTGAGCCACAGAGCCCAACAACATATCCGCAATGGCGCTGCGTCCCTTAGAGCCCAGCACGATCATGTCGTACTTCCCTTTTTGACCCTGAGCGACGATTTCCTGAGCTGCGTTGCCCACGAACATCGCCATGTCGTGCTTGATGCCTTGATCATTCAGCACTTTCATTGCGGGCTTGAGCTCTTTTTCGCTCAGTTCGCGTAAATAATCAGCGACGGCTTCCTTACCCACGAAGGCCTTGGCGTGACGCAAGCCAGCATCGTCATGTACGCTGATGAGTGTGATGCTTTTTGTCTTGTCTGCGGTATTTTTAAGAAGGTCAGCGGCATATTTAACTGCACGCAAGGCATTTTTGGAGCCATCTGTGGCGACGAGAATTTTCATGATTTCAGTCCTTCTTGGTTTGTAATAAGTGATTGTTACGTCAGGGATTTTTCTACGAGCCTATACCCTAGGCACAATATACTTAAAAGTGATGTGCTGACGTAAAACTCAAAAATAAAAGCTTGAGCTAAATCAAACGAGATGAATTGAAACCGAAAGGAATGAGGTGTGATTTGGAGCAGGAAGAAAGTGCAGGAAGGCAATGCAGGGAGGAATATTTGATGGTGCCGACGGCGAGACTCGAACTCGCACAGCTTTCGCCACTACCCCCTCAAGATAGCGTGTCTACCAATTTCACCACGTCGGCTTTTAATGTGGTCTTGAATAGCCAAAGATTGTAGCACGTAGCCGCAATCTTTGACTTGAGGCAAAGAGCCTTTACCCCGTACCTTTATTTAGCTGCAGGAGCAGTAGGCACCGCAGGTACAGGCGCTGCAGGAATGCCAGGAACTGCATTCAGAGGAACCGCGGGTACTGCGGGCGAAACCGGGGCTGTCGGGGCAACGCCCGGCACAGCAGAGCCCGCAGGTGGCGCAACAGGTGCGGTCTGAGTGAAGTTTTGCATAATGCCAGTGTCTTGGCCCACATTGCCACGATTTGCCACATAGGCCAGGCCTACTGTGGAAATAAAGAACACAACAGCCGCCCATTTGGTCGCTCGAGACATGAAGTTTGCGGCACCAGTCGCACCAAACAAACTACCTGCTGAGCCGCTACCAAAAGCGGAACCCATATCTGCGCCCTTGCCCTGCTGGAGCAAGACGAGAGAAATGATTGAAAGTGAAGACAGGATCTGCACAACGAGCAGAAGATTAAACATCCAAGACATTGAAACGCTCCGAAAACTAAATAGCGAGGAAAAATATCATGCAAATGCTGCCCTTTAGGCTGCGATCGCAAGAAACTCCTCGGCAACTAAAGATGCCCCACCCACCAACGCACCGTCGATATCAGGCATCGCAAACAAACTCGCGGCATTCGCCGCTTTGACACTACCACCGTACAAAATCTGAACTTGCGCAGCATCGATACCCTGCAGTGCTGAGCGGATCGCCGCGTGCACTTCCTGGGCTTGCTCCGGCGAGGCCGTGCGGCCGGTACCGATTGCCCATACAGGCTCATAGGCCACAACCATTTTTTTCACTGACTCAGCCCCTAAGGCTAACACTGGCGCTAACTGTCGTGCAATGACAGCAACAGCCTGGCCTGCGTCACGTTCAGCCGAGGACTCTCCCACACACACAACAGGTGTCAGGTCAGCAGACAACGCAGCACGCGCCTTGTCTGCGACGAGCTGATCCGTCTCCGCATGCAAAGCACGTCGCTCAGAATGACCCACCAACACAAAGCGACACGAAAAATCATTGAGCATCCCACCAGACACTTCGCCTGTAAAGGCCCCTTGGGCTTGAGTGCTGATGTCTTGAGCGCCACAGGCAATCGCCGAGCCTTTCAGGACATGCGCAGTCTGAGCCAAATAAGGGAATGGTACGCAAACACCCATTTGCGTGGCAGAGGAAGCTCTGGGAGCCACTAAAAGCGCTGTCAGCAACTTGGCGTTATCAGCCAAATTGCCATGCATTTTCCAATTACCAAGGACAAGTCGGGTACGCATTGCGGTCATTTTCAGAGGATGAATTTAAAGCAACAATTTGAAATTGTATCCTGTTGTTCCTAGTCGGTGGCGAATGCGGCCCTTTTGACGCAGCTAAAGCTGCAACGAGCACTTCAAAACATGGCTACACTACTTTTGCCGCATTTGGCCAAACCTTAAATGTAAGGAGGTACTAAGTATGAAAAAATTCACCTCAATGATGCTTGCGGGTGTGACTCTTGCGATAGCGAGCGCATCTGCGTTTGCGCAGACTTGGCCAACGCGGCCGATTCGCCTGATCGTCCCATTTGCTCCGGGAGGTGGCGTAGACATCACCGCACGTGTCATCGCGCCTAAGCTTTCTGAGGCACTCGGGCAAACGGTGATCGTGGAAAACCGCGGGGGCGCTGGTGGGCTCATCGGTGTCGATCTTGGCGCAAAAGCAACACCAGACGGCTATACCATCGTGATTGGCACTATTGGCAATATCGCTCTCGCACCCCACTTGCAAAGCAAGATGCCCTATGACCCTCAGAAAGACCTCGTACCCATCAGTCAACTCTCCAACGCACTCAACGTGATGGTGATTCATCCTTCGGTGAAAGCCACCACGGTCAAGGAATTTATTGCGCTGGCCAAAAAAGAAGGCAGCAAGTTAAGCTTCGGCTCTTCGGGATCAGGCGCCACGGATCATCTGGCGGGCGAGGTATTCAACAACCTTGCGGGCCTGAAGATGACGCATATTCCCTACAAAGGCGGAGCCCCGGCGATGGTTGATCTGCTCGGCGGTCAAGTGCAGGTCGTATTTGCTACAGTTTCTACTGCAATCGGCTCAATCCAGGGCGGTAAGATTCGGGCGTTGGGCATGACCGGCAATCAGCGCTTTGAACGTCTGGCCGAATTGCCAACGATCGCCGAAGCAGGGTTGGTTGGTTTTGAGGTCAACAACTGGTATGGCTTGTATGCTCCAGCTGGTACATCAAAAGACATCATCACGAGACTCAACACAGAAGTCGTCAAAACCCTAGCAATGCCCGACGTGAAGGCCCGATTACTCGATGCGGGCATTATTGCGACCTCTAGCTCGCCAGAAGCCTTCGCCGCGTATACGCGGGAGGAGACGCAGAAGTGGGGCAAGGTGGTTAAGGACGCCAATATCAAGAGTAATTAAGCATCCGCAAACGATGGCAGTGCACAGTATTTAGGAGGGAGGCCTAGTGCTTCCCTCCTTTTTTGTCATCAGAGGCGTTCAAACTCTACAGCGCGACTCACCCAGCGCGCTACGTTGAACAACTGACGATCAGCACCGCGCCTCGCAATGAGTTGCACACCAACCGGCAGTCCGTTGGGTCCGTTAAATAGCGGTATGGTTATCGCCGGCACGTGAAGAGTCGTCCAGAGAAGACTGAACGAAGGGTCGCCGGTCGCCTCGAGACCAATTGGCGCCTCTCCTGCTGCTGCTGGCGTGAGCAGCACGTCGTAATCTTTAAATATATCGTCCATTTGCAGGCGACTGCCCTCGGCAAACTCACGTGAACTTCTATATTGCTCAAAGCTGTATGTGAGTCCGTCATGAATGCGCCCACGACGCAGGCGCTCGCTAATCAAATCAAAATGGTGATCAATCTCCCAAGCGCGGTTTCGAGTGAACTCGAAACTCGATATACAGCGATGTGCCTCCGGAATATGATTGAATGACGGCGGCAACATCACGTCTTCTAGGCGGGCTCCGGCTTTCGAGAGCATTGTTGCGCAATGATGGAGTAAAGTCTTCGTCGAGTCATCGCATCTATCCCAGAACATTGAGGGGCAAAAGCCAACACGCGGTGCAGCGTCCACTTGGCTGGACAATATTTCTGGTTTGACACTTAATAGTACGTCACGGTAAAGAGCGACGTCGTCGATGGAGCGAGCGATCAGACCGAGGGTGTCAAACGACCTTGCAGCCTCCATCACACCAGCAAGCGATAGGTCGCCCCACGTTGGGCGGTAACCCACGCATCCGCTGAACGACGCAGGTCTGATCGTCGAAGAAGTCGTTTGGGTGCCGATCGAGAGTGGCACCATATGGTCACCCACCGCGGCACCTGATCCGCTCGATGATCCTCCCGGCGTACGTGTCGGATCCTGCGGATGCTTTGTTTTTCCTGGCGTTAAGTTGGCGAACTCGGTGGTCACGGTCTTGCCCATGATGAGACCGCCCGCGCGGCGCGTGAGCGCAACGCACGCAGCATCTATACGCGGCTGATGGCCCGCATGAATGACTGTGCCGTACTCAGTCGGCATGTCGAACGTATCAATGATGTCCTTGATGCCCACTGGCACACCCTGTAGCGGTCCACGCTTACCCGACTGATCGAGGAGCCGCGACTGTGCGATGGCAAGATCCGGATCTAGGTACTGCCAAGCCTGAACATCGGGCTCACGCTCTTCGATATGGGCCAGGCATGCGCGCGTGACGTCTTCACACGTCGACTTACCCTCCTGGATAGCTTGTACGATCTCTGTGGCGGTTAGGCGATGCAGGTTCCTCATGATTTCACTCGCAGCATTTCAATGACCTTTAGTATTTTACGAAGAACGTCGTTTGAAATGCGTCAAGATTAACCAATTTAGACCGTCTTTAATTCCGAGAACTATAAATTTGTATCCTGTGGTAATCGGTTTTCGACAGCGCTTGAAGGGCGAGAGGAAAAATACCGACAAATCGTTTATGATTCATCTCTTGTTGATGGAAGCGTGGCCGAGCGGTTTAAGGCACCGGTCTTGAAAACCGGCGAGGGTTCACGCCCTCCGTGAGTTCGAATCTCACCGCTTCCGCCATAAGTCAAGCGTTTACTAGGGTTTCCCGCTTCGAGTATTAAATTCCCCCAATTTTCCCCACAGCGCTTGATATCCTGACGTTGCCATTCGGCCATACGGTTGAAGCGGATATGAAGGGAACGGGGTTATTTATCTGCCCCACCCCTTGTCAATTTTGGCCAGCCGACACCCCGCCATACCCCCACCCCCGTAAATCGACGGCTTTGTTTTGCAGACCTATGCACTGTATTTTGCTCAAACGATGCTGTTCGGGCTTCGCCCCCGGGGGTATCAAAATAGTCAGGAACTGGTCAGGCAGAGTTTAGGGAAATACCCCCCCTTTGTTTTCTGTGCAAAGGGGGTGGGGGTATATATATTTTTTTAATTATGTTCAGGTTTGACTGTTTGGGAATTTTGATTTGGGCGTTAAAAAGCCACCCTAAGGTGGCTAGTACTCAAGTGGGTATGGGTTAGCTGTCAGCAAAAGCTAATCATGCCCGCCCGCCCACATGGTTAAGTTGTAACACACCCCCTGCGCACCGCCGGCAGCCTGCTCCAGTGCATCGTCAGAGACATCCTGCGCAACAACTTCATCAAGTTCGATCCTCATTGCGTACTCAAATACACGATTTGCGCGTAGTTGTGAGTATTGGTCAAGCCTGCTGGCTGGATCTGAAAATAAAATCTTGTTAGGATGATGTGAAGGAGTTTTATTCCAAATACTCTCTGATGAGGTACGAAATGCAAGACAACAAACCAATTACCTCCGATCCGCATGACACTCTACCCCCCCAAAAATCCCCTTATATCCCCCCCTATGTCACCAAGCTAACCACTAATCCCGACACATCAGGTAAATCTTATGCTTTTATTATTGAAGGTGGTACTCGTCAAGCGCCTTCCTAAGCCACCACAAGCCGTACTTTCCAAGGTATCTCTTTAGTTTGCCACGCCATTTTTAAGCGGACAACATGACTACTCCTAATCCCCCAGCTGCATTGACGGCAGCCCCTCAGCAGCTAGGCAAATTGAAGTTACCTTACACAAAGCCCATAGTTGAACACTTAACTACCCCCAGCGTTACCCGCGGCGGCAAACCGGGATACAATGCGGCTGAAAGTACAGGCCCATATGCAGCTTTTATCGGACCTAGTTAGGCACGCAACCAATTAGGGTATAGGTCTATTCCCCAATGGTCACAGCAAACGACGTTCGCAGTTGTGAACTCTCATTGACGCCGTGAAGCCGACCTTGGTCGCAACGTCTTCGCATGATGTCACGCAAACCCTAGCCAATAGAATATCCAGACTAACGCATCTCCCCTAGTGCGTGTGAACAGCCCCCTGCGCAACAACTTCATCAAGTTCAATCCTCATCCATACTCAAAATTACTCGATTTACGCGTAGTTGTGAGTATTGGCTAAGCCTGCTGACTGAATCGGGTGTACCATAATTCGCAAAATGTCATTATCAATGTCAATTTTGAACGAATTCTCTGGATAAGCGCTGTGAAAAGACTAATGCATTTCACCCTTCCGATATTTCTCATTGCTTGCGTTGGTGAGGTAGGTACGACCATAGCAGCTCCAAGTTAGGCACGCAACCAACTAGCGTATACGTCTATTACCCAATGGTCACATCAATCGACGTTTGCGAGGCCTATCCCATCACTCCGGAGGAAATATGAACGACAACACACCACACTCTTTAGAGGAGCAGAATTCATCTGCCCCCTTGCCCCTAAAACTACCCTACGCGCCTCCCCACGTAGTGCATTTGTCCTCTCACTCAGCCGGCGGCAAGCCCAATTACTATACGGAATCGTCGAACCCGCCCAACCCCAACGTCTTTGGGCCATCATAACTCCCAAAAGATGCACTCTACACTGTCACAGTCATAGATATTTTATCACTCCGGAGGAAATATGAACGACAACACACCACCCTCTTCAGAGGAGCAGAATTCATCTGCCCCCTTGCCCCTAAAACTACCCTACGTCCCCCCCCACGTAGCGTTGCTCATCTCAGCCTCCACAACCAGCGGCGGTCTATTAAATAATCCATACGAGGCTTCAAATGGCATAGGCGGCTCATAATAACCCCAAAAGAAGCACTCTCCATGGTCACAGTCATAGATGTTTTTAAGGCCCACCCCATCCGTGAAACTTTATTGACGCCATGTTTAGCGTCAATGAGCTGCGGGGCTTAGCTACAGACTTAAGCGGTTTTGTATGTACAGCCTGATTCTAGAGAGTCTCTCGTGTGTGCTGACCACACCACGCAAGCCGCCATGAAGCCATCTGTACCAGCGTTGAACGTACTATCGAAGTCGATGTGGGTGTTAAATTTAAATTAGATATCGTTTTGGTAGCTACAGCGAACTCATTTGGTGCGTACGCTTGTTGCTTGCTTTGCTGATGCCTTTCATTTAAGAACCACCTTAATCCTGCATCTCTGTAGCGCTCTCACGCTTTATTTCCATGTCCGGCACTCCACAGACTGTAGTACCCTAGGACAGTCGAGCAATATCTCTGCACACTGATAACGCTTTCTCTTCCCCCACTCACGTCACAGGAGCTTCGCACATGAAAACACCTCCACAACCACCCCCCCAAAAGCAACTTATATCCCCCCCTAATCCCCCAACTGCATTGACAGCAGTCCCTCACCACCTAGGCAAATCGAAGTTACCCTACATCAAGCCCACTGTAGTTCTACTTGTTTCCTCTCTAGATACCCATGCCAAATCCGGGGCAGGCATCGAGTCTATTAACAATCGGGGGTCATAAATGCAGGTAGTTAGTTAGGTGCGCAACCGAGGTATACGTCTATTCCCCAATGGTCACATTAAACGACGTTCGCAGTTATGAACTCTCATCGACGCCATGTAGCCGACCTTGACACAACGTCTTCGCATGATGTCACGCAAACTCCAAAGAATACCCGGAACGATTGCACGTCAGCCAGATGAGACTGCGGCAGATGCTGCGGCGAGGATCGGACCGAACGGTGTTCTGATCACGGCGGGTACATAGGCAGGGCTAGATACACCTGAGCGCTGGGGTTCGATTCTTATGCCACGCATACCCTGTGCAAAACTTGAAATGATTGACGGAGACTTCACCGCTAGTTATCTAGACGCACTCAGGGCTTAGAACCTTTTCTGGCAGGGTGTTATCAAGAGTTTCTTCGTGGAAAAAATCTTCCTCTGTCTGATCAGGCTCAACTCTCTTTAAACAGCAGTCTGGCACCTTCCCCTGACATTTGAAGAATAGCTCGCCATCGGACCTCTCATAGCATAGACCTCTTGGCCCAGCGGCCTCGACCAGCCAAGAAGGTTGTTCACCGAACTCGTACCAATCCATAGTGCCTTCAAATGAAACAACGTTGACAACGAGTCCTACGTTCTCATATTTGCCACCATCATTGACGATGATTGCAAGGTCACCGGGTTTTACGTTCATATCATTCTCCGTTTAGCCACTTCGACGAAAAGTCTGGGCGTGGCAATTGGGATATAAATCTGCCCCGATCATTTGGAACTGGTCATAAAAAAAGCCCCAGCAAGAGGGGCTTTGAGTGGTTTAGTTATCTGTCTCCAGATCAAATCCGCTTTAGGCGTAAGCACCTTTGCCACGGGGGCTGGTTGCTGTGGACTTTCGTCCCCTCTAAATGTCTCACTCAGTGTACCATCGCAAGGAATTAAATCCCAATAAAATCATGCAGTTACAGTAATCTTTACTCTTGACAGAATCATCAAAAAGGCGGACGCTTTGGCTTAAAAATCAGAGGTATTTGCCATGCAAAACAACTCAGTGCGTCAGTTAACACCCAAGATGCGAACGTTCGCGAAACTGGTTGCAGAGGGGTGCAGTCCAAGCGAGAGCTATCGTCGTTCTTATGATTGTAATAACAGCACCAGCGTCACCGTATCTGCCAACGCTTGCAGGCTGCTCAAGGATCCTCGTGTGAACGCGATCGTGAAGCTGGCCCGCGATAGTAAAGATATCGTTTCAGACCCTACTGCACTTCGTCTATACGTGATGCGTCATCTTCTACACCACGCAAACACCATGAAGAGCGAGAGCAATCAAATCCGTGCGTTGGAGTTGTTAGGTAAAACAGTCGGGATGTTCACCGACAGAGTTGAGACCAAGGTCGAGGTAGTGGATCCCGAGCAACTTAAAGCTGATCTTGAAAGGCACCTGATGGAACATGCCCATTGAAAATCAATTCTGAGCCTTCACCGCGAGCGAATTAGCCGACTTCTTACCGAACCTAAGTCACCCTACATGGGTGAAAATTAAACGCTTAAAATCGTCTACCGCAAGTGGTGCGAGTGTCGGTATAGTTGGCAGTACAAAGCAATGCATCTTGAATACGGCAAATGTGAAAGTGAATCATTCGCTCTGTACTTTCACTTCTTTCGGACATCCTTTAGGAACGTTGCAATGACTCTGTTTGAGTATAAGAATAGTATGTATTACAGGCAATTTCTGTAGAGTTGACGCTTAAAACCTTCAGGCTTCCTATCCAAGATAAAGAAAAAACGGTAACTGCATACCTGTGTTGCAGTTACCGTCAAGGAGAGATAGTTTAGCTACACCAGTTGATTAAGCTTCAGATCCAAACGAAGGCAGTTGCGCAATCTGAATGCTCAGGGGATCTAAAAAACCATCTGGACTATTTTGGATACAAGCCTTCATCGGCGGCCATGCATTTTGTAAGACCGTAGGAATGCCGCGAAGCTCCAAGGCCTTAATGACCGCCTTTGCCGCAGCCTTTTTAACAGAACCTGTGAGCGAGGTGCGTGCGATCAATCCGTGCTTAGTGCCTACAGCAGCGTACAAGCTGTTAAGCCTAGTCTTTGATCCACCTTTGTAGCTAAGCAACTCGCTTGCTGGCAATCTAGTACCGTCAAGTGGGACCATGATCACATGCATGTGTGGCTCGTTTTCGTCGTAATGAACCACTGCGTGAACAAGAGGACAATCAGGAAAGTAACTCTTCAGCCAAACCAAGCAATCTGTGTAGAGTTGGAGATGATCGCCAACGTAACCCAGCGTGACGGTAAAAAGCCACTCAATGGCAAAACCCTTGTCTTTCCGCCTGTTGGTGCGATGGTTTAGATCCACTCCTCTTTTATTCAAAACCTCGAGGATGGAATCCTCCAAGGACATCGCGTTTAAGGAGATCAATTCTTGGTTCGATGCGCTTTTCGATGGATCAATGTGTGCGAACGTCGAAAGTTCGACAGGGATTTTCCGTCGGTTATGCGCCTCGGCCATCGCCAATGTGTGTGCTGGACCTTTGCGTTTTAACAAGATGCCTATTAGCCTAATTGAGTTCATGCTTGCTCTCCCATGCGGGCATTAACCCAATCTCGGATGTCCTTTAAGCGCCAAACTTTGACGGTAGGGGATAAGGTAATTGGTTTTGGGAATCTACCTTGAGTAACCCATAAATTGATTGAAGATTTGCCAAGCGTAGTAATGGCGCTTACTTCGTCAATTCGGATAAGTTGGTAGTCAGCCGCCGAAGGGATTAAATGTGGCGACGAGTCCTGAAATGTCTTTTTTGATTCCACTTTGAGTCCTTCTTTTCAGTTTAAGAAGTATCTATTGGAATCCTTTGATACCTATTGTTCCACGCAATAAGTAGTTACTGCGAAAGCTAAAAGAAATCATCTACAGGCGGAGGGTCGAATGTACCTTCCCTCATTTCAGAAATCCACTTATCACAACCTCTGAGTGAAAAATTCAATGCTTCTCTATCGGTCGAGAGGCGGTCTTCATTGATTAGTGCCATTTGATCATGCAGATATTGTCCTGTTGGAAATATCGTTGCATTATGCTGTAACTTTTGAAAGTCTCCCACTACCGCTTTGGCAATTGCTCTCTCCGCTTGCCGCCTTGGTCGGCCCGGCGTGGTATCGAACGAATCATATATATCATAAAACATAAGCATTTCATCGACACATCCCAAATACCAACGAATGATACTTCTAGCTGTAGGATTTATATCACTACGTATTGAATTCAACTGCTCCTTTACCGATTGCGTTACTTCTTTTAGGTCTCGCAAAATCAGTTCCTGTTTAAGCTTCTTCCAAGACGGATCAGGTGGAGGGCCGTCCCACTCAAGCTCAATGTCTTCCGGCTCAATCACTTCAACCTTTTTGCCATCTTTAACAATTGTTCGTCTTAGAGTTTTAGGCATGACTTGTCCAAATTAAATTTAAAAACATGAATCGCGTTATTTCGTCTCATGCTGCCTTCTTATCGGGCATTGATAAAACGTTGTTATGTACAACCTCACAGTAGCTTTGCCAGTCCAAGAGCAATTTGCGTCTGGGTTCGAGCAGTTTCCCTCGTCGGTAAGCACTTTCTACTTTATTACTAATTGCGTGAGCCAGTGCCATTTCTGCGACTTCTGACGAATGGTTCGTCTCTTCTGACACCCAATCACGAAACGTTGACCTAAAGCCATGCACCGTAACAGGGACGTTTAAACGCCGTAACAACATCGCCATAGCCATCCCGGACAGCGCCTTGCCTTTTATGGAAAACAAGTAACTACTCCCGGGGTCTAACGACTCAGCCAGTGTCAACAAATCCAAAGAACGCTCACACAGCGGAACTTCGTGTGCAACATAGGCTTTCATGCGCTCCGCAGGAATTTTCCAAGTATTGCCATTGACCTCGACTTTTAATCCATTGATTACTTCACCCGTGCGAGACGCATTCAATATTAAAAACTCAAGCGCCAAAGCCGCTGGACAGTTCAATTCCCTTAATCTTGCAATAAATTCTGGTAACTCCAGATACGGCATCGCCTTGTGGTGAACAACTTTTGAGACTTTTCCCGGTGCGGGCAGGATGGTTTGCAAATGCCCCCTCCACGCTGCAGGGTTGATCCCCGCACGAAGCCTGCGTGTCGTTGCCGCCGACAGTATCCACTCTAGTCTGCCCCGTAATCTTGAAGCAGTCTCTGTCTTAGTGATCCAAATCGGATTAAGAATGGTCAAAATATCTTCGGTCTCGATTTCATCTAATGCTTTATGACCGATAGTTGGGTATGCAAAGGTTTCTAAGGTGTACGCCCATTGATCCCCATGCTTTAAGTTTCGCCACTCTGCCCGCTTGGTGGCAATGATTGAATCTGCGAAATCTTTGAAAGTGAGGGCTGGCGTCTCGCTCCGTTCCTTGGCGACCACTACGCTCTTTTTAATGGGCTTGGGGTCTGTGCCTTGGTTAACCTTATTGCGGGCGTCTAAATGCTCGCTTGCGAGCCTCTTTAAGCGAAATTTCAGGATAAGAGCCAAAGCTTAGGTCAACCCTTTTACCGTCAAAGGTGTAGCGGTAGACCCAGTACTTCTTCAAATCCGCTTTGACCTGTAGGTTCAACCCTTTTGTGTCGCCGTCAGTGTAGCGACCGGGTTTGCTTAGGTTTTTAACAAACAAGTCAGTCAGGCTGTTTTTCATTACGTTTCCTTTGAAAATCCCCACAATCGTCCCCACAGAAGTGTGGTGATTTGTCTTATGAGGTATTAGTCAGTAACGTAATGTCTTGGTCAGCTCAAAGCTACGCAATAAGTAGATACTGCGGAACAACGTGTGCAAATACAAAGACTTATAATAATCAGGGGAGACTAAGGCTTGCTGACGCCGACCAAGGCATTACAAGCACTTACTCTGACACCGCTTCCGCCAAAATTAGAGTGACTGATTACTCTTGAGCATTTGCTCAGAATATTGAAGAAATTCAACCAAATGCTCGGTAATGACTTTCACCGTGATTGGCATCAGTAACTTTTGATAGTCATGCACGGCGATATTCCTAAAACCAACCATGCGTTTTAGTGATTCGGAAAGCGCCTGATCAATCCACTTCGCCTGCGCCAGTATATCGAAGACATCTCGTGCACTTTGAGGCACACCCAGACGGTCGCGGCGGATGATATGGTGTCCCATGTCCAATGCCGCCTCGCAGGCACGCTGAATATTCATCACGGCAGCATCTTGTCTTGAAAAGTTGGTTCCGAAGGTCGTTGGATCGTGATCAAACTCCTCCTGAGCACGTGCCACACATCGTTCAATCGTCGCAGCTTTGTTGATTAGAACGTCATCGCGCATACACGTGTCCCTCGCGGGCAATGGTTGTGAGAAGTGGTTCGCGTGCCTCGTCAAGCGCGAGTTTTTCACTAAAAACGGAAACTTCAAACAGGCGCGCCTGCAATCCAATATCCCACACTGCTTTCCCGGTTGAAAGAACCTGATACTGCATCACGGTCGAAGCTGCGCGTAAATCGAGCAGATCGACGTCGCCATTCACAAGGCTTGCGATCTCGTTTGATAACGACCACAACAAGTTTGGGTCAATGAAGCCTGGTGCCAACACCGACAAATCAAGGTCGCTCTCTGGTCGGGGCGTGCCAAAGACCTGGCTCCCAAAGACATAGAGCGCCATTAGATTTGGTATTTTTGCAAGCACTGAGGCTAAGATGGCTCCGTCTGGCGCAAGCAGAGTCATAAGTTTTGAATGCATAGTGGGCTCGCGCAAAGGCAGCGGAAAACGTT
This sequence comes from Bordetella parapertussis, assembly GCA_945897365.1. Taxonomy (GTDB): domain Bacteria; phylum Pseudomonadota; class Gammaproteobacteria; order Burkholderiales; family Burkholderiaceae_B; genus Zwartia; species Zwartia parapertussis_A. Next base: position 98,398 of record CAMDFD010000009.1, read on the forward strand.
ATAAATCAGCGGGTAAGGCTGGCACTTTCGCAAACTCTAACATAGGTTCGTGGGTCTAATGACAGACCTTAAGCATCCGATATTATTGCAGAACCGCTTGCTCTTGAAAGCAGGGGAGATTAATTTGCATGTTCTGCCATGACTCCACTATGATGGGTTGCTCCTATTTCACCCCCTACCGACACCTCGTGGCTCACAACACAGTGAAGCTAAAACATGGCCAAAAACTCTCCTCAAAAATCTGTTCTCAAGTCTACCCAAGCTCCTAAAACGCCGTCCCTGCCCCACCTGAGTGCAGAGGAGCGGGCCACTGAGGGGAAAAGCCTGCGCAACAAAGCGCCCCGCAGTGCGCACGCAGAATGGCATGCCCCAAAAAATCGCCCCGATCCAGTCGAGATTCTTTCCGCCTCGAACGCCGGTCGAATTGAGCACCTTGTCCCTGTCCGCTTTGGACGGATGTCACAGTCTCCCTTCGCGTTTTACAGAGGTGCGGCTGCGATCATGGCGTCGGATCTTGCGAAGACGCCCGCGACCGGCCTCTACGTCCAAGCCTGTGGTGACGCGCATCTCATGAACTTTGGCGGCTTTGCGACACCAGAAAGAAATATTGTTTTTGATATCAATGATTTAGACGAAACCTTACCTGCGCCTTTTGAGTGGGATATTAAACGCCTCGCTGCAAGCGTTGTGATTGCAGCCAAGCATATCGAACTGCCCATGAGTGACGCTACGAGTATTGTCAACGACCTGGTGCGGGAATACCGTGAAAAAATGTCTGACTACGCTGGGATGCGCGCACTCGATGTCTGGTATGACAAAATTGACTTGCAAAACTACACACATCGCTCGACAGACCCTGAGGTACTTAAACGTACCCGCAAACGTCTGGCCCAGCGCATTGAGATAGAACAGCGTAAGTCCCATCCGGACATCATGTATCCAAAACTCGTTGTACACGATGGGGGTGAACCCAAAATCAAGGACGAACCTCCACTGATTTTTCATACGACGGAGATGCTGACACCTGGCGCGCAATCAGACTACGCGACGGTAATTGAAGCCTACCGTCAAACTCTGCCAGAACATGTCCGCATACTTTTCAATCGCTTTCACTACCGCGACCTCGCCCTGAAAGTTGTCGGGGTCGGCAGCGTGGGGACGATGTGTGGTGTGGCCTTATTCATGGCCGGGGAAAAGGACCCGCTTTTCCTGCAGGTCAAAGAAGCAAGACAGTCCGTTCTTGAGCCTTATGCTGGCAAAAGTGCCTATGCTAATCAAGGGCAACGCGTGGTGCATGGCCAACGTCTCATTCAAACCGCCTCGGATGTGTTTTTAGGGTGGACACGCGGCATCAATGGGCGCGATTTTTATATACGACAGCTACGTGACCTCAAGCTTTCCGCGATTATCGAAGACTGGGATATTGAAACGCTGCGACTTTACGCAAAAATGTGTGGACACGCCTTGGCGCGTGCGCATGCGCGATCTGGCGATTCTGCAACGATTGCGGGTTACCTTGGAACAAGCAAAACCTTTGACCAGGCGATCGGTGAGTTTGCCGTGCAATATACCGAGCAAAACAGCTTGGACTACCGGGCATTTATTGAGGCAATTCGGCAAGGTAAGATTCCAGCTCAATTGGAGGTGTAAAACCAACGCGCACTCAACAACGCGCGTTCAACCTAACGCATTTTTAGTTCCGCCTCAAATAGACCTGCAATCAGCAAGGCGCTCCAGTATATGTTCATACATTCACCAAAAAAATCAATAAAAACAATAGGTTAAAAAATACCTGCGGATCCTGCTGAGGAACAACGACTTGACCACCACCATTATCTAACTGAAACCAAGGGTAATTTGCGCATTCACAGTCAAAAGAAGAGTACATTTAGAAAACTTTCGTTATGTTTGGCTGGATATAACTTTAATGACGCAAACATCATCACCTCTCATTGACCGCTTTGGTAGAAGCATCGAGTACCTGCGCCTGTCGGTGACGGATCGCTGCGACATGAAGTGCACTTATTGTCTGCCGAAAAGTTTCAAAGGTTATCAAGAGCCCAAAAATTGGCTGACCTTCGATGAAATCGAACGCGTAGTAGGTGCGTTTGGTCGTTTGGGTACTTCACGTATTCGTCTCACGGGTGGCGAGCCTCTCTTGCGTCGCAACCTACCTGATCTCGCGGCACGCATCAGCGCCCTGCCCGGCATCCGCGACCTCTCCCTTTCAACCAATGGTACCCAACTGCCCAAACACGCCGCAGCCTTGCGTGCAGCAGGTGTGTCACGTCTGAACATCAGCCTGGACAGCTTGGATCGCGAATGTGTCACGCAGATTACCGGTAGAGACTCGATTGATGACGTGATGGCGGGACTTGATGCCGCTCAAGAGCACGGTTTCTCTCCCATCAAGTTGAATATGGTCGTCATGCCAGGTGTCAATGAGCACGAAGTCGAGGCAATGACCGAGTTCTGTATCAATCGTGGTTTTATTTTGCGTTTGATTGAAACAATGCCGATGGGAAGCACTGGTTTAGCTTCAGGCTACACACCTCTCGGGCCCGTATTAGAGCGTTTGCGCGAACGCTTTGAGCTCATCCCAGAAATCAAAGAGATGGGTGGTGGTCCTGCCCGCTATTGGCGCACCGCGGATGGTCGTGGACAAATTGGTCTCATCACACCGATCAGTCAGCATTTCTGCGAAACCTGTAACAGGGTGCGTTTGTCTGTCGATGGCACTTTATATCTGTGCCTGGGACAAGAAGAGAAACTTGAGCTTCGCCCCTTGTTACGCGCCGGTATTTCTGATGCCGAGCTCGAGCAAGCACTCCGTGAAGGTATTGAGCTCAAACCAGAACGTCACGAGTTTCGCGAAGCCCCCACTAAAATTATTCGCTTCATGTCTCAAACCGGGGGTTAATGTCTCCGCGAAGCTAGGTTAAAGTCTGGATTGAGTCTCACCAAAGCGTATCCGCATGAAACCCAGAGCCAACCTCCTGAATTTTGAAGACGCTCGCCAAATTTTGTTGGCGAGTGCGATGCCACTCAATGCAACTGAAACACTCCCTTTGTTAAACGCTCAGGGGCGCACGCTCGCGCAAGACGTTATGTCACCGATCAACGTCCCAGGGTTTGATAACTCAGCCATGGACGGTTATGCACTCCATGTTCAGGACATGCGAAAGCTACCTGAACTTTTTCTCGTGACGCAACGGATCGCAGCGGGCCAGACAGGCAATGCACTTGCACCGAATACCGCGGCACGCATTTTTACAGGCGCACCAGTGCCCGAGGGTGCCAATGTCGTGGTGCCCCAAGAACACACCCAAGACCATGATGGCGCGATCGCCCTTACACACTCTATCGAGCTGGCACAACACATTCGTCGCCGGGGCGAAGATATCGCAGCCGCTGGCCGCGTGCTGGCAGCCGGTCAACGCCTGGGTGCGCCTCAACTTGCAATGCTCGCGTCAATTGGTGTAGCCAACGTTAAAGTTTTCAATCTGTTGAAAGTCGGTGTCTTTTTTACGGGTGATGAGCTGACAGAACCCGGTCAACCTTTAGCCCCCGGCGCCATTTACAACAGCAACCGTTATGCGATCAACGGACTCTTGGCGCAGCTGGGTTGCACTGTGAATGACTATGGCATTGTGCGCGACTCTGCGCTTGCCACTCGCGAAGCACTCAGCAAAGCCGCCAGTGAAAATGATGTCATCATCACGTGTGGTGGTGTGTCTGTCGGAGAGGAAGATCATGTCAAAGCCGCCGTGATGGCGCTTGGGAGCCTCGATCTTTGGCAAATCTCCATGAAGCCCGGCAAACCGCTTGCCTATGGGCGTGTCGGTCAAACGGACTTCATCGGCTTGCCAGGCAATCCCGTCAGTGCGTTCGTCACTTTTTTATTGATGGCACGACCTTTTTTGCTCAAGCGCATGGGCGCGACCGATACGGGGTTGAAATATCTGACTGCTAAGGCGAATTTCGATTGGACCAAACCCGATCGGCGCCGAGAGTTTTTGCGCGTCAAAATCACGGCCGACATCACAGGCGCTCCGGTCCTCGATCTCTGGCCCAACCAAGGCTCTGGCGTGATGAGCAGTTTGGCCTGGGCCGATGGGCTCGTGGATCTCGCCTCTGATACAAAAATCGCGCGTGGTGATGTACTAAGCTACCTCTCTCTTGCAGAACTCCTCTACTGAACCTGAGCGATACCCTAAAGATCATGAAAATCAACGTTCTTTATTTCGCACAACTGAGAGAAAAATTCGGTATTGGAGACGAGAGCATCGTGGCGCCCGGGTCTGTTCATACCGTGCGTGATCTCATTGCACATCTTTCAAGTCGAGGCGGTGTCTGGGCACAAACCTTTGATGGCTCCCAGGCCTTTCGCGTCGCGATGAATCAGGAAATGATCGAGCTCGACACGCCGTTAATCGAAGGCGCCGAGCTCGCCATTTTTAGACCAGTGACGGGAGGCTAAATGAGCGCTGAGTCGACCCCACGTTTATCCGTTGCCGTTCAGTCCGCAGACTTCGATCTGAGTCGTGAATACACCGCGCTATTGGCGCAAGACCGTGGCATCGGGGCCATCGTGGCCTTTGTCGGAACGGTACGTGATCTGAATCTTGCTCAGGACGTAGTAGCGCTCGAGCTCGAACATTATCCAGGCATGACAGAAAAGTCCTTGCGTAAAATTTTGGATGCGGCGACAGAGCGTTGGTCGTTACAAGGCGCGCGCATCGTGCATCGAATTGGAAAAATGTATCCTGGAGATCAAATTGTGTTGGTGCTCACGGCGAGCGCACATCGCGGCGATGCCTATGAGGCGAACAACTTCATCATGGACTATTTAAAAACCGAAGCACCATTCTGGAAAAAAGAATGGACTCCCGAAGGTCCGCGCTGGATTGAAGCGCGAGACAGCGACGATAAGGCAGCAGCGAGATGGAAATGAAAAACGCTTATGACGCATTGATCCTAGCCGGCGGTCGCGGTGCACGACTGGGCGGTAAAGACAAAGGCTGGATTATGTGGGGTGGCTTGCCACTCGTTGAACACGCGCTTGCCGCTCTAGGCAAACAAGGCTCTGCCCCCGCTCGCATCCTGATCAGTGCCAATCGCAATGTTGATGCCTATCAGCAAACAGGACATACTGTGGTGATCGACGAGCGTCCTGATTTTATGGGACCCCTTGCAGGCATCGAAGCAGGTCTCATGCGCTGTAAAAAAAATAATTTATTGGTGATTCCTTGTGACGCGCCACGCTTGCCTGCTGACTTGTTTGAAAAGCTTCAACAGGCTCTCACAGATCACCCACATGCAGTGGCCGCCTATGCGGTAACGTCCGAGTCAGCGCAGCCTCTGTGCTGCCTGCTAAAACCTTCAGTGGCGGGAGTGCTGGGCAAGCAACTCGATGCAGGACACGCTGCGGTGCAAACATGGCTGGAGACGCTGGACGCGATTTCGGTGCGCTTCGACAACGCCACTGCCTTTGCCAACTTCAACACTCCTGAAGCCTTTCTGGCACAGCGGAATTCTTCATGACTCAAGATCTTACACACTTTGACGCGTCGGGTCAGGCACATATGGTGGACGTGTCCCGCAAAGAACAAACGCATCGTCGTGCCGTGGCGCAAGGACGCATCACAATGCAACCTGCGACTTTTATCAAACTGTCCCAGGGCGATGCGAAAAAAGGGGATGTCTTGGGTGTGGCAAGATTAGCCGGCATCATGGCGGCCAAGCAGACGGGTGCTCTGATCCCTTTATGTCACCCTATTCCACTGACCAGTGTCACCGTTGATTTTATTATTGATTCAGAAAGCTCCTCCGTCACCTGTACCGCCGCCTCTGAAACGGTCGGACGCACAGGCGTCGAGATGGAGGCACTCACCGCTGCCTCAATCGCTTTATTGACGATTTACGACATGCTCAAGGCCATCGATCGTGGCATGGTGATCGATGGGGTCAAACTGTTGGAAAAGCATGGTGGTAAGTCTGGCTCTTGGGTGGCAGAGGCTTGACGTGAGTGTCCATGCAACAAGTATTCAATTAAATCTTTGACGGGTCGAATCGAGTCACCAAACGGCAGCCGCCCCGCCCCTCGAAAAAATAATCCTTTTTGCACATCACCTTTGAGTGCGGCCACAAGTTTCAAATCAATGCAAAACTGTCCTGCCTTGCTATTACCATCGCGTAATCCGCAATGAGTCAGGCAATCCATGCGCTGCGAACAACGTCTGGGGTCCGCCTTCGCACTTGCTTGCATTGTTGGTTCCTGACGTTGGTATTGACGTAACCAATGTGTCGAGACTGCCCGCATCGGTAGGCCTGCGACACTCATGAGCTCCACCATTTTTGAGGGGATGGCACCGAGCAATACGCGCTTGAAATCGATATGCGCATCGCCTTCTTCACTGACGGCAAAAGCCGTACCCAGCTGAACGGCATCAGCGCCAGCATTGATCCAATAACGGACTTTTTCATGACTATTAATCCCGCCAGCCAAAATCAGCGGCGGCGCATCTTGCCCGAGTCCAAGTTCGGTAAAAATGGCGTGACACTCCGCAATCACACGCTCAAACTCAAAGCGCTCGGCATGAATGTCTTCGATTTTGACTGCGCCCAAGTGTCCTCCGGCATAACCTGGATGCTCAATCACGATCGCATCAGGACAACGACCTTTTTTAAGCCATTTTTTCATCACGATCGCTACGCCACGTGACTCGGAGAGGATCGGGATGATGATGATGCAAATCAATGCTGGCAGTCGTCCCGATCGCGTTTTCTCGCGCAACGGCACCCGCCAGTCGATGCGCAGAAACGCCCACACCCATACCACCTTGAACGACTGGTGATAGAGAGCGACCAAGAATATCGAGGGTCTTAAACCACCTGTCCGTGGAGGGCAGCCAGTTTGAGAAAACAGATAAAGCTGAAGCTAATGTCGTTGTCATGAGGATTTTCCTTGCATGACGGCTAAGTTAGCCTGATGAGGCGCTCGCTAGGGAGATGCCACTGAGCAATGTTTGATCTAGGACAAAGCTTGGTGAGTGATGACCTGTGGGCAGCACCCATTCAACACGTTGGGGCTAGTCATTTAAGCTTGATGCTGTTTATTTGAAATAACTTTCAATAAAGTGCTTACCCAAGAAGCCCAACAACGCAAGCAAGGCACCGTAATGCGCGGTCATGAGCCAGAAAGTTTTCCGATCGATCTCCGAGCGTAACTCGGTCCGCACATCTGAGATGTCCTGACGCAGGGCGGCTTGTCCCTGAATCATGTCGACCCTCAGATCAGAAACTGCCTGACTGAGCTTGGCCATGCTGTGATCAAGACGCTCAATACTGCGGTCAAGCCGCTCAATCAACTTACTGTTTTGCTCAACAATTAATTCAAGTGTGTACACGCGTTTTTCCATCCAACAATCATAGATTTGAGTTTGAATGATTTCTATTCGGAATGGTACGAAAACGCTGAATCATTGATTAAAAATTGAAAGCAATTGCAACAATTCACTGACTGAACGAGCAGGTAGTGCCTCGCTCCAGAAAGCGTTCGCGCAGTTGTCATGGCGCGAACGCCATCAAGCTTTGGGTAAAAAATCATCCGGTGCGCCGGGCGGAATCGGTGGCGTATCTTTTAGCGTCGCCTGAAAAGCATTAATCATTTTTCGAATAGGCCCCCTCACCCAACCTTGGGTCGAGCTCACGTCTGTTTCTTCTTTTGGATCTTGAACGAGATTAAACAAATAAGGCGTCTCCAAATGGTTAGCGCCTTCATTCGGCTCCTTTTCCCAAACAAAGTGCATTTTCCAGTCTCGCCACTTTGCCGCACGCATTTCATTCTTGATGAAATAAACAAATCCCTCGCGTGCTGAGTTTGGTGTTTCACCCTTGAGGAATGACGCTTGATTGACACCATCGATGGGACGATCCTGGGGCACTTGAACCCCTGCAACCGCGGCCAAGGTTGAGTAAATATCCACAACATGAAAGATTTCGTTAGAGACGACACCGGCAGGGATTTTGCCTGGCCAACGCGCAATAAACGGAACCCTTAATGAGCCCTCCATCGAGGTGTGATAGGTCCCTGTCCACATTCCCGCACTTCCTCGCCAAGGACGTCGATACTCAGGACCGTTATCACTCGCAAAAATAAATAAAGTGTTGTCCTGCGTTCCTGTCGCATGAACGGCATCAATGATTTGACCCACGCGCGCATCTAACTCAATCATCGAATCCGCAAAATCGCCCTTTTTTGTTTGACCTTCAAAGTCTCGATGCGGCAACGTTGGGAAATGCAATTGGGTGAGAGGAACATATAAAAAATAGGGATCATCTGCAGCGACTTTTCTGCGGATGAAATCACAACTTTTTTCAGTCAGCACGCCATCAATACGTCGGCGCATCTCTAAATCGTATATTTCTTTCTTTTCAGCCGGACGCCCCTTGAACCCTTCCATCACATATGGGACATCAACAACCTCAGGATCAAAGCCGACCTGCTCAGTGAACATACTTTCATTTGTTGTTCTTGGAATGCCGTACCACTCGTCAAACCCTTTATCCTTGGGGTATCGGCCTTCTTTGTCACCTAGATGCCATTTTCCAAACATGCCTGTCGCATAGCCGGCCTTGGACAATAACTCGGCGATCGTGACCTCCCAGGGAATCAGTCCTTGCGGTAAACCTGCCGGTACGGACTGCAAGGCGCCTGTTCGAATAGGATGGCGTCCCGTCATCAATGCGGAACGTGTCGGCACGCAGTCACTCTCAACGTTAAAGTTAAGCAACTGAATGCCTTGCTTTGCTAACGCGTCAATGCGAGGCGTGGGGGCACCACGTATCGCGCCCCCGCCATAACAGCCAAGCTCCCCCCAGCCAAGATTGTCTGCAAGGATTAAAACAATATTGCTTTTCTTCATCATTCGCCTGATTAGCAAAACTGTTTGACGTTATTGAATTTTAATATTGAGCGTCGGTACGACCTGCTGCCAGGTGTTCACTGTTTTTTTCAAGAACGCATCAAACTGCTGGTAGTTCAATGGTTTAGGAGTAATGCCCGCCGCAATCATCTTTTCACTGATGGACTTTTCTGAAAGTACCTTGATCAAGGCATCCGAGAGTTTTTGAATGATCGGTTGGGGGGTCGCAGCCGGTGCGACTAAACCGGCCCACTGCGCAAGTGCTATTTGCGGAAAACCCAGCTCGGTTAAAGTTGGTACGTCTGGAAGCACCTTTGAACGCTGCGGCGTCGTCACCGCCAGAATGCGAACATTCCCAGCCTGTTGCTGCTTGAGCATTGGTACAAATCCCAAGACAGCCAAAGGGATCTGCCCACTCACAATATCGTTAGTGGCTTGTCCACCACCTTTATAGGGTACGTGTACAAGCTTGATGCCCGCCAAGCTAGCCACCCATTCTCCAACGATGTTTTGAGATGAGCCGATGCCTGATGAGCCGTAGCCCAGACTACCGGGCTTTGCTTTAGCAGCATCAATCACTTGTTGAAAAGTGTTAAAGGAGGTCTTAGAGGACGTCGCAATACTGATTGGCTGCTCACCAATCATCACAACACCCTGTAAACCGCTTTTAAATTTCCAAGGTAAATTCGGGCGCAGTACATCGAGCAGCGCAGCTGAATCAGAAGCAAGAGCGATTGTGTAACCGTCAGGTGGGGCCTGCACCGTTGCCTGCATGCCAATCGCACCCGAGGCACCAGGTCGGTTGTCAATCACAACAGTTTGTCCAAGGATTTTTGATAGCTCAGCACCCACCATCCGGGCCAAGGTATCGTTTGTGCCGCCAGCAGCTTGCGGCACGATGATTTTGATCGGCTGGTCGTTGGGCCAAGCCGCCTGAACCGCTGGGGCCAACAGCGTGAAAAAAGCGCTGATAAAAACGCTCAAGGCGAAAGGTGCTGTTTTGATCACGGAGGTTCCTTATGACTGAATGGTGTCTGCAGTATAGGAGCGACCGTAAGAACTAAATATTCAATTATTTATATCTCATGATAACCTTTGATTATCACAAATTGAATGATGATTGAGTAAAAATATGCATTCTGAACTCTCACTATCGCACATCAAATTTAGACATTTGATTCTGATGCAACATCTTGTTGAGTTTGGCAGCCTGCACAAAGCGGCTAAGCATTTGAGTATTAGTCAGCCAGCTGCGAGTGCCATGCTCAGAGAGTTTGAAAAACAACTTGGGTTGACTCTTTTTCTGCGAACAACGCAAGGCGTGATTCCTACCGAGGCTTCTAACATCTTGGCCAACCGCGGGGAAACCATCTTAAATGAGTTTGACGCACTCGTGCACGAGGTTAAACAGCTCAATAAAAATCTCTCTCCATTGCTGAGAGTCGGGGTCGTGCCGCAAGCTCTCTTTGCGTACCTGCCTCGAGCAACTGAGCTTTTTCGAGAGTCGGGCGGTGGAGCGATCTCTATCCAGGAAGGCACGGCGAAGCACCTGATGCTCCAGTTATTTGAAGGCAAACTAGATTGCGTCATCGGACGTCTATCTGGGGCCTCCATGCCGTCCATGCACAAGACGGACGAATTAAATTTTTTTCCTCTCTACTCTGAAAGCATCTGTATTGTTGAGGGAACGAGAGAAAAGAAAAGAAGTAAAAATTCGTTTGAAGACTTAGCAAAGCGTGACTGGGTCTTACCCAGACCTGACTCAAGCTTGCGTCAACAACTCACCGACTCCTTTTTGCGGCGCGGCCTGATGTTGCCTCAGCCCGTCATTGAGACGACTAATTATTTTCAGAGTCTGACGATGCTTTCAAGTTCAAATTTATGCAGTGTGATTCCGCAGAGTGCGGCAAACATGCACGTCAAACTGGGCAACATTAGAATCATTAATATTCCCAGCGACCTCAAGCCTATGCCTGTAAGTTTCATCCTCAGGGCTTCAGCCAAAGACAATACTCAAGTGATCAAATTTCGTGAAATTTTTACAGATCTTTCATCAGGTACAAACACAACGCCTTAAAAGTAAATTTATTTGCACGCTTACCGAGAGAGCAGTTCAACGTAGGCCTGATAACTGTAGCTGCGGTTCTTTTTCAGTCCGGTCATCTCTGTCACGATCCGAAGATCCTCTAAGACCTTTACTGCCGCTGTCGCAGTCGGGAAGCTTGTATCAAGTTGCTGACGGACGTGTTCAATGGTGAAACGTGGCATCATTGGCAACAACTCAAAAAGCCGGTAGCTCGCTGGGCCGGCTTTAGGGGATTGCAATAGGCGTTTGCGGTCGATGGCAACAAGGCTTGCCACTTCAATGATGCTGTGCTCCGCATCAACAGCTGCAGTCGCAACACCCTCCAGAAAAAATATGATCCACGACTCCCAATCACCTTCCGTACGGATACCCGACAACAAACGATAGTACTCAGACTGGTGTTGTTTAAGGTAACCACTAAGATACATTAAGGGCTCAGAGAGCAATCCCCAATCTTCAAACAAGGCTGCGATCAGCAATCGACCGATACGACCGTTGCCGTCAAGAAAGGGATGTATGGTTTCAAACTGCGCGTGAATGAGAGCCACTTTCACCATAGGTGGCAAATCACCCTCAGGATCATGAATATACCGCTCCATGTCCGCCAGCAATGAGGGAATGGTCTCAGGCGGTGGTGGCACAAAGATCGCGCGACCTGGCCGTGTTCCACCGATCCAGTTTTGCGATCTCCGCAATTCACCGGGTTGCTTGCCAGTTCCACGTGCCCCGTCGAGTAGCCGCCGATGGGCCTCGCATAATAACCGCACACTAATAGGCAGCCCTTTGGGATCACGCAACTGATCCTGCGTCCAACGAAAAGCACTAAGGTAATTCGTTACCTCTTCTACATCATCAGTGTTGCTCACTTTGAAACCAGCTTCTTCATCAAACAGATCGGTTAGCGTGGCCTGGGTGCCTTCGATCTGGGATGTGAGTAGGGCTTCTTTACGTATCGCGCTGTAAAGCAACCATTGCACAGAAGGCACTAAACCCGAAACACCCGCCAAGCGCGCGAGTGCAAGTTCGGCCTGACGATTCAGATCATTGAATACATCGGGTGTCAAAGCTGGATCAAACGGAGGCAAAGAATAGGGAACAAAAGCTCTTACCGACTCACCCATCACCGTGGAAATCGAATAGGTACCCGTGGAGCGTTTCATTTTTCAGCGACCTTTAACAAAGCATCGCCGTATTAAAGCACTCTTTAATATTATCAACAACAATTAAAGAGAACTTTAATTAAGTCATTAAGCACTGCAATGCAAAGTACAAGTGGTGCCCCGAGCCGGAATCGAACCGGCACGCCCTTAGGCTGCAGATTTTAAGTCTGCTATGTCTACCAATTTCATCATCGGGGCAGGTAGTGAGGCACTATTGTATCCAAAAGCGCCGAACTCATTTAGCCCTTGCAAGGAAAGCGGATGGGGAGATAGCGCAAAATCGAAGCAGCCGCCTTTTCCTGATGGAATTGGGGGTTGGCGATTGCCCAGCGAATAAACTCCGCCAGCACTTCGTCACGGGCTACGCCACCCGCAGGCAAACACACAGTTTTAGGGGCTTTGGGATCCTTTGTGAGTTCTGAGCCCTGATACACACCCTCGCCAAATCCATAGCAAAAGGTTTGTGCCTCGAGATCGGTTCGGCTCTGGCAAAGATTGATCATGGCACCGAGCGACACATCAGACGCAGGGGTACTTTGCGCACTCGAAGCAAAAGGCAATGCGATCAACAGCGCGGTCGCTAATAATTTTTTAATCATGACTGTATCCAAATAAATAAAGGAAGTTGGCCTGGAAGGACAATTAGCGTCTAAATCCACCAAAGTGACCGCCACCGAAGCTACGACCACCACCACCGAAGCGGTCACCGCCTCCGAAACGGTCAGCACTAAAGTCGCTGCGTCCCTGACGACCTAACTGATTTTCCTGGCTAGCTTCACGCGCGCGATTGGGACTACTACGATCCTGCGACCAATCGCTACGGGCCTGCTGGTTCATCTGGCCAGCCTGGCTACGTTCTTGAGGGGTCGCGCTGCGGTTAAAGGTATTTTGCGCGTTTTGACGGGCTTGGTCAGCACGCTGTTTGTCCGCAGGTGAGGCGTTATTTTTCCAATCATTCACAGCATTTTGCTGGCGAGAAATGTCGTTGCGGGTAATCGCACTGTGATTGCCTGCGCCATAGCGATTGTTCAGGGCTGAGTTGCCGTAGGGCACGCCGTCACGATGGGCGGGATTGTGGTCCCAAGTGCTGTCGTTACCAAGGCGGTCAGAACGCAAGTTCGAGGCAGAGTTAAAACGATTATTGAAATTATTAAAAGTATTGTTGTTGATGGAAATGGAACCCGCGCCCCAGTGTGGTGTCGACCACAACGCAGCGCCCACTGCCATGCCAATACCAAAGCTCATCAACCCCCAACCTGGGTTGTAAACAGGATAAGGTGGATAAGCAGGATAAGGCCAGCCTCCGTACACCATCATTGGGTTGTAGGTAGGGACGTACACCACTTGAGGATTCGCGGGAACGATGATGATGTTGGACTGGGCATCGCTCGAGACCGCCACCTGCGCGTTGGATTTAAGATTGCCGGCCTGTCTGGCCTTGGCGCGCAGGGCCTGCACCGCTTGCATCAGGTCTTTGGGCTGCGCGAGGTAGGCATCACCCAAGCTTTGTGTCCAGCTCAACTGGTTGCCCATCAGGTTCAAGGCATCTGGAAACGATACTAAAGACTTGACACTGTTGTCCCACGTCTGCGGCTTGAGCGCATTTTGCAAGGCGTCGCCTTTCAAATGTGAATTGCTGCGCAACCAATTAGCCGCCTCGGCAACCTCGAGTGGATAGGTTGAAGCCATCAGCATTTGAGACAACAGCGAATCTGGGTACAGCGCAATCGAAGACACCAGTGACTCGAGTTGGGGCAAGGTCTGATTCGCTGACTGTGCGCTTGTCTGCGCAAACGCGGGCTGAGTGAAGGATCCACCGACCAGCATCCCACCCGTCGCCAACGTCAGTGCCAACGCCGTGGTCGCAGCCGATAATGAAAATTGTCGCATTAAAGTTTTTTGCATCATGTTTTCACATAAAAGGGTTTAAAAAAGTCATTCGACGACACCGCGTCAGGCAATTGCCTTAACGGCTTGATAAATCTTTCCAAATACTGCATCCGCATGTGCGGAATTGAGCCAACGGACAATCACGACCATCCCCATCTCAGGCTCGATCCAAGTAAACGAGCTACCCGCCCCCACCGCGAAATAGCTTGAGGCCGGGACGCTGGGGAAGACCTTTTGCTGATCATTGAGCCAAACCAAGTACCCGTAGAAAGGTGCCAACGCGCATGGTACTTGCATGCGCTTGATCCATTTAGCGGACAAGACGCGCATGCCATTGGCCATGCCCTCATCGAGCATCATTTGTCCAATCAAGGCCTGATCCTCGCTGCTAATGGACATACCGCCACCCCAATGGGTGCCGCCAGGAACGGACTGCACGCGTTTACCAGCGATTTCGACCCAAGCATCGTCATAGCCGACCCAATTCCAACTCTCCGTTGCACCGACCGGACGTGTAATCGCCTCACGAAAAACCTCAGGCAAAGGTCGCTGGAACACATGCAACAACGCGAGCGACAACTGATTGATACGAACGTCGTTGTATTCCCAATAAGTGCCTGCAGTCTGTAGGGGACGCGCATCACCTTTGACGCCATCGGGTGCCTTGGCAAAGGTCACCGCACGGTAGCGATCCACTTGGTCAGGCAGACCAAACAAGGTGCCTTCCCACTCGCTGGTCTGTTGCAACATCTGTTCCCAGGTCACCAACGCATTGTTACCTTGATCGAAACCGATTCCTTTCAATTGCCTACCGATCGGCTCGTTCAAGTCCTTAATCAGTCCACGATCAAACGCGACACCCGTCAACAGGGCGAGGTAGGTCTTGGCGACGCTAAAGGTCAGATCGGCACGTTTGGGCTCACCCCAAGAAGTCAGGGTTTTCCCGCGCAACAAAATAGTGCCAGAGTTGGGGCCACGTGAGTGCACGGGACCATAGAGTTTGTTGTAGGGCGCAGGGTCTCCGTGATGCACTCCCCAATTGCTACTCGTGCAGTCGCGGTCCCAAGTACTTTCATGATCCTTCGCAAACTGCACAGCTTGTTCAAGCGCGGGGTTGTGCATACATCACCTTGTAAATAGAAATCGAATGTGAAGTCATTTATAAAAAAATTGATTTGAACCAATTTTGGCATAGTAATTGCATATACATCTATCAACTGGGTGAAATTACTGATGGCAAGCTGTTGCCTCTAGGTTGATTTACCTGTTAAAAGATTTATGCTTGCTAGCCGTCGTGACAAACCGATCCTGAGGAATACTATGAACAACTCGAGCACCTCTTTAAAAGCCCCTTTGGCTAAATTTAGTTTGCGTGCGGGCCTCTTGGCTTGTGCCATCGCCGCTACCGTGGCCTTTACCTTGCCTGCCCAGGCAGGAAAAAAGAACGACACCCTTGGTTTTGCTTACGACCAAACACCTGAAAATATCGATCCCTACTACAACAACGTACGAATTGGCGTCATTATTGCCGCCAACGTCTGGGACACGCTAGTCTATCGCGACCCTGTGACCGGCGAATACAAAGGCCAACTCGCTAAAAGCTGGAAGCAAATCGACGACCGTACTTTAGAGTTTGATCTACGTGAGGGTATCAAGTTCCATAATGGCGAAGAGTTTGACGCGGATTCCGTTGTTTACACTCTGAATTTCGTTTCTGACCCTGCCAACAAAGCCAGGCAACAGACTGTGACAGGCTGGATTGAAAAAGCGGAAAAGATCAGCAAATACAAAGTTCGCATCATCAGCAAGAAGCCTTTCCCGGCCGCGATCGACTATCTCGCTACTGCAATTGCGATTCATCCCGCCAAGTATTACAAAGAAGTCGGTCCAACCGGCATGAACCTCAAGCCAGTCGGCTCTGGTCCATACAAAGTTGTTGAGCACATCCCTGGTAAGTCTTTGACGCTTGAGCGCAATAAGGATTATTTCAAAGAGTCCCCAAAGGCACAGCCAATAATCGGTAAAGTCCGCATCCGCTTCATCCCTGACCGTCAAACTCAGATGGCAGAAGTGATGTCTGGCGGTGAAGACTTCATCATGCACGTACCAAAGGACCAGGCCGATAAGCTCAAGTCCTTCCCGCAGTTACAGGTACAAAGCGGCAACACGATGCGTATCGTCTTCCTGCAGATGAGTACCCGTGATGGCTCGCCAGCCCCTCAGCTAAAGGACATTCGCGTGCGTCAAGCGATTGCACACGCCATTGACCGCCAGGCGATTTTGAAGAACATCGTAGGTGGCGGTGAAATCCTCAACTCTATTTGCACACCTTCTCAAGTAGGCTGTACCAGCAAAGGCGTCAAGGTCTACAACTATGACCCTGCCTTAGCCAAAAAACTCCTTGCCGAGGCGGGTTATCCGAATGGTTTTGAAGTGGATCTGATGGCCTATCGTGAGCGTCCACAAACAGAAGCTATGATCAACTACCTGAGTGCTGTCGGTATCAAGCCCAAGCTGAGCTTTATGCAATACGCAGCGATGCGGGATCTGGCGCGCGGCAACAAAACCTCCATTACGCACCAGACTTGGGGCTCGAACTTGGTCAACGACCTGTCAGCCTCCACGCCTGTTTATTTCGGGGGCGGTGCGGACGACGTCAGCCGCAACCCTGAGGTCATCAAGCTGTTGAACGAAGGCGACAGCACGGTTGACATGAAAAAGCGTCAAGAGGTTTATCAAAAGGCGTTGTCTATCATTGCGGATCAAGCTTACGCCGTGCCACTCTGGACCTTACCTGTTTATTATGTTGCCAATAAAGAAGTGAACTTCAAGCCTTACCACGACGAGTTAGTGCGTTTTTGGGAAATGAGCTGGAAGTAATCCTTTCTTTATAACTTTTAATTATTTGTATCTCAGGTAAGGCATCATGCTGGCATATATTACGAAGCGACTGGGACTCGCCGTCCTGGTCGCGCTGACCGTCTCTATTCTTGCCTTTATGCTGCTTTACCTCTCCGGCGACCCGGCATTAGCCATCGCCGGAGAGGGCGCGCGTCAGGTCGACATCGATATGGTGCGAAAAACCTACGGTTTTGACCAACCGATCATTGTGCAATTTGGTCACTGGCTATTCAAGATCGTTCAAGGCGATCTTGGTCAGTCGATCTATTTCAAAACCGAAGTGGGTACGCTGATTTTTACCAAGCTTGAAACCACCATGTTGCTCGCCGTGTACTCACTGACTTTTGCACTCATCATTTCAGTGCCTCTGGGTGTCTTGGCCGCGATCTACAAAAACAGCTGGATCGACCGTCTGTGCTTGGGCGTTGCCGTCGTGGGTCAGGCCATGCCTAATTTCTTTTTCGCCTTGATCTTAATTATGTTGTTTTCGATTAGCTGGCGAATGTTGCCGGTATCTGGTAGCGGCACCTGGCAGCATTTCGTGATGCCTTCGATTGCCCTCGGCTACTACGCGGCGCCCGCCTTTATGCGTCTCATCCGCGCTGGCATGATCGAAGTACTTAGTGCTGACTATATTCGTACCGCGCGTGCCAAGGGCCTACCCACTAGCAGCGTGGTATTTAAGCATGCATTGCGTAATGCAATTATCCCCGTTGTGGCTCTCGCCGCTGTTCAACTCGGCTTTTTGCTGGGCGGCTCCGTCGTGATCGAGACTATTTTTGCCTTGGATGGTTTGGGCTATCTCGCCTATCAAAGCATTATTCAAAAAGACTTCCCCGTCACGCAAGTGATCGTCCTGTTGCTGTCAGTCATCTATATTTTGTTGACACTGGCCTCCGACGTTGCCAACGCCTGGCTTGACCCTCGCATTCGGGTTGCTTGAGATGAAAAAAAATACAGCGCTTTATGTGGGTTGCGGTCTACTACTTTTCATCGTCTTTTGTGCAATCTTCGCACCCTTGATCTCACCCCATGATCCTTATGCTCAGGATTTGACCAATCGTACAGTCCCACCTTTCTGGTATGAAAAAGGGAGTTGGGTGCACCCTCTTGGGACCGATCAACTTGGTAGGGACTATTTGTCGCGTTTGATTTACGGGGCACGGATTTCTCTGCTCATTGGTCTGAGTGTTGCGTTGATCTCAGGTCTCATCGGTACGACGATGGGGATGCTCGCTGGCTACTTTGGTGGCCGTATCGATATGATTGTGTCGTTTATGGTGACGACACGGCTGTCGTTACCAGTGATTTTGGTGGCACTCGCGACGGTTGCTTTGGTCGGCGGCTCCTTGTGGGTCGTCATCATGGTGCTAGGTCTCTTGAAATGGGATCGCTTCGCTGTCGTGATGCGCAGCGCCACGCAGCAAGTGCGCTCGATGGAATATGTCTCTGCCGCGCAATCTGCAGGCGCCTCGACCTTGAGGATTATGCTCACCGAGGTGCTGCCCAACGTGATGCCGCACTTGATCGTGATCGCGACCCTCGAGGCGGCCAGTGCGATTTTACTTGAGGCCGCGCTCTCCTTCTTGGGGCTTGGCGTCCAACCTCCATTACCCTCCTGGGGCCTGATGATTTCCGAGGCAAAGTCCTACATGTTCTTTTCCTTTTGGCTGATTGCGATTCCTGGTACAGCCTTGGCTGTATTGATTTTCTCCATCAATCTGGCGGGTGATGGTCTCCATCAGCTCCTGACACCAGGCGAGAGAGCTTAATCATGGTCACTGACGAAATTGTTCTGAATGTGCAAAACCTGACCGTGGATATCTCTACTCCACGTGGCACCCTTCATGTCGTGCGCGATATTTCCCTACAGGTCAAACGCGGCGAAACGCTCTGTATCGTGGGAGAGTCGGGGTGTGGCAAATCCATCACTTCGCTTTCCTTGATGGGTTTGTTGCCTAAAACCGCGTCACGCAGCAGTCATGTGTTTGAGTTTCTTGGCGAGGATCTTTCGCGCGCGAGCAAAAGTCGTATCAACGATTTGCGTGGCAATCGTATGGCGATGATTTTTCAAGAACCAATGACGGCCCTCAATCCCGCCTATACCATCGGAGATCAGCTCACTGAACACTATCGTCACCACCTTAAGGCCTCGGCTGAAGAGGCTCGCTTGCGTGCCGTCGAGCTATTAGAAAAGGTAGGGATCGCCTCTGCAGCGGAGCGACTCGGGCAGTATCCGCATCAACTCTCTGGCGGCTTGCGTCAGCGCGTCATGATCGCCATGGCGCTGATGTGTGGTCCAGAATTGCTGATCGCCGACGAACCAAGCACTGCGCTGGACGTGACGATTCAAGCGCAGATTTTGCGCTTGTTAGCCGATTTGCAGCAAGAGCTTGGTATCGCCATGGTGCTCATCACCCACGATCTCGGTGTGGTCGCTCGGATCGCTGATCGGGTCGCTGTGATGTACGCTGGACAAATCGTTGAAGAGGGCACAGCCGAGGCTATCTTCGCAGCCCCGCAACACCCCTACACACGTGGCTTGATCAGCTGCATCCCTATTCCCGGCAAAACAGTACCAGGTGGCAAGCTTGGCACCATCCCAGGCGTTGTACCATCGCTGATTGGCAAGATGAAGGGCTGTGCTTTTAAAGATCGTTGCGAACACGCCCAAGCACGTTGTAGCGAGACGATCCCCTTGCACCAGACCCCACAGGGTCAACAATGGCGCTGCATCATGAATGAAACACACCAGAGCGGAGCAGCCCAATGACTGCCCTGATTGAAACAAAAGATCTGCAACGCACCTTTTCAGTCAGCGCTGGCTTGTTTAAACCTCGCCAGACACTGCATGCTGTTAATGGCGTCGACCTGTCGGTGCAACGCAAAGATGTGCTGGGCATCGTAGGCGAATCGGGCTGTGGCAAATCAACGCTTGCGCGCATGTTATTGGGTCTGACGCCCCCTTCGCGCGGAACCGTCCTGATTGACGGGCAAGACATCAACAAGATTGATCGTCGCGATCTGGCGCGTCGCGTGCAGCCGATTTTTCAAGATCCGTATTCCTCGCTCAATCCGCGCCGCACCATTTCCTCTATTGTGTCCTTTCCGCTGGATGTACTTGGCGTAGGAACAAAAAGCGAACGTCGTAAAAAAGCCATCGAGATGTTGGATCGCGTGGGTTTGCCCGCCCGCTATGCGGACAATACGCCCGGACAACTTTCTGGCGGCCAACGTCAGCGCGTTGCGATCGCGCGCGCCTTGGTGATCAATCCTGAGATTGTGATCTGCGACGAACCGACTTCGGCACTAGATGTTTCTGTCCAAGCCCAGATTTTGAATTTATTGTTGGACTTGCGCAAAGAATTCAATCTGACTTATGTTTTTATTAGTCATAATTTGGCCGTCGTGGAACACATCGCGACCCAGGTCGCTGTGATGTATTTGGGGCGCGTTGTCGAGTTCACTCAAACAGCTGAACTTTTCAAACACCCTCGGCATCCCTACACACAGGCTTTGTTGGCCTCTGTACTGACGCCCGAGCCCGGCCTCGGAATCCCTGACATGGGTCTGGGTCTTTCGTTCCCAGACCCGTTGCATCCACCCTCAGGCTGCTCCTTTCATCCACGCTGCCAACAACGTCGGCCGGAATGTTCCGTGGAGCATCCACACCTCTTGCGAGACGCACAAGGTGATGTGGCCTGCCATCTTTATCCCGCAAAAAAATAACGCGCAGGAAAACGAATCGTTTTCACTGCGCGCTGTTGACCGACACTCAGAATGGTGCGAGGCCCAACGCAGCACGGAAGCGGTTTTTGACAAACACGCCGTCACGCGAAGGTAAAGCACGCGGTAGATCATCGGCTTTCACCATAATCTGTGCGAATGTCACACCCTGACGCGCATTGACGTTTTGCTCCACCTGTTTCAAGCCCGCCATATCCTTGACTTGGTAAGAGTTGGCAATCCCGCAAGCCTGGGCCACAGCAGACATGTTAGTACCGAGGCTCGAGTGACTAAACTGCATCCCTGTTTCGCCAAAGTGACCGTTATCGAGCACAACGATGGTGAGGTTAGCTGGCTTTTGGGCACTAATCGTTGCCAAAGAACCGATCCCCATCAACTGCTCCCCATCACCCGTAATCACTAGCACGGACTTGTCTGGCTGCGCCAAGGCGAGGCCTAAGCCCATGGCCGCGGCACCACCCATCGCGCCCCACAGGTAAAAGTTTTTATCGCGATCACCTGCAGCGAACACGTCATAGGTGGCAGAACCCAAACCCGTCACAATCAAGGACTCGGGGCACTTGGCAATCAAAGCACTGACAAATTCGCGACGGTCAATGACGCTATTAGAAGACTGAACTTGACTCATTGAAATTCCTATCTTGTGAATTAGTGACGCAACCACTTTTTGCGGCCGATCAAGCGCTGTGATAACAGCACGGCAACGGGCTCTCCGCCCTCAAAGGCAAAGTCCAGTGCGGCTCCGACAACATCCTCGACCTCATCGGCACGCTCAGCGCGATAGACCTTGATGCCCATCAACTCCATCGAAGCCTGCGTTGCTTTGCTCATGGGCACCTGCCAAGGGTTGAACTCGGCGTACTCGCCACGCATGGTCACCAATGCCAAGAATGGAAAGCGGCAGCTCTGCAACAAGGACATCATGTTGATGCAGTTACCCACGCCACTACTCTGCATGAGCAGAGCATGACGCTGACCTCCCAACCATGCGCCACCAGCGACCGCGACACCCTCTTCTTCGGTCGTCAATACGATCGCTCGCATCGCAGGATCCTCGTTAACACGGCGAATCACGTGCGCATGACCGGCATCGGGCACATAAGATACTTGCTGAATGCCGCCTTCTTTGAGAACCTTGAATATTTGTTCTTGCCAAGCGGGTGTGGGTGTGAATACTTCACTCATGTCTCGCGAATCCTTTGATCAGTATTTGTAACGAATCGATACTATACGTCCGTTTTTGTCGGAAGCGGTAAGGCCGTTTTATAGCGCACCTGTTTGAGTGCGAAACTTGACCTGATTTTCTCTATGCCAGGAATCGGAGTCAATTGCTCCAAGATGAACTTTTCCAACGCGGCAATATCCGTCACCGCAACACGGATCAAGTAATCACTATCACCCGTCATTAAATAGCACTCCATCACTTCGTCATGTTCGCTGATGCGCTGCTCGAAATGTGCCAGTGATTCTTTGCTTTGGCTTTTAAGACTGATATTGATAAAGACATTGAGCCCCAAGCCAAGTGCTGTCGCATTGGCCAAAGCCACATAACGGTCGATCACACCGGCCGACTCCAGTGCCCGCACTCGCGCCAGGCAAGGTGATGGACTCAGATGGATCCTGCGTGCCAACTCAATATTTGAGAGCGCGCCATCAGCCTGAAGCTCAGACAAAATCTTTAAATCAATAGAATCTAATTTCATTATGCTGTTTATTTTAAAAAATCAGAATTAAATGCTTCATATTATCATTTTAACTACTAATTAAGGCATCTCATGCTGCAAACAAATCCCTAGAATATCGATTATCAATCAAGCATCTTTAAACTGGCCACACGATGAACGCTGCAATCGATCCCCGCCCCGTCTCTTGGCTCCATACCATCACCGACTCAGACAGCCAAGAGACGCAAGAATGGAAACAATCCTTGCTCGCTGTCTTGGAGGCCGCGGGCCCTGAGCGTGCCAAATTCCTGCTCGATGAGCTCGTACGAACCGCTAACGCGGCCCAAGTCGGTTGGCGTCCCGAGCTCAGCACACCTTACGTCAACACGATCTCTGTCGACCAACAGCCCGTATTTCCTGGGGATTTGGCCATCGAAGAGCGCTTGGCCTCGATCATGCGCTGGAATGCACTGGCGATGGTGGTACGGGCCAACCAAGCCTATGGAGAGCTTGGGGGTCATATCGCAAGCTACGCGAGCGCAGCGGATCTCTTTGAAACGGGCTTCAACCACTTTTTTAAAGCACGGCAAGGCACAAGACCTGATCAGCACCGCGGTGATCTGGTTTTTTTCCAACCGCACAGCGCGCCTGGGGTCTATGCGCGCGCCTATCTCGAAGGCAGACTGCAAGAACAAGATTTGCTGTATTACCGGCAGGAGATTCAGGCCATCGCACAGGGAGCACAAGGTCTCTCGAGCTACCCACACCCATGGCTCATGCCTGATTTCTGGCAGTTTCCTACAGGCTCGATGGGCATCGGTCCGATCAGCTCCATTTATCACGCCCGCTTTATGCGCTATCTCACGCATCGCAACTTGCTCAATTGCGAGTCCCGCAAAGTATGGGGTGTGTTTGGCGATGGAGAAATGGACGAGCCTGAGTCCATGAGTGCCTTAACCTTGGCTGCCCGAGAAGGTCTGGATAATTTAGTCTGGGTGGTTAATTGCAATCTGCAACGCCTGGACGGCCCGGTGCGCGGCAATGGGCGCATCATTGATGAGCTCGAAAAGCTTTTTATAGGCGCAGGATGGAATGTCATCAAGCTGGTGTGGGGCAGTGACTGGGACGGTTTGTTCGCCCGCGACCTGACAGGCGCCCTCACCCGTGCCTTTGCCAACACTGTCGACGGACAAATGCAAACATTCGCCGCCAAAGACGGCCGCTTTAATCGTGATACCTTTTTTGGACAAAACGAAGAACTTGCTCGACTCGCGCAGGGCATGACAGACGATCAGATCGATCGTCTCAAGCGCGGCGGACATGATTTGGTCAAGATTCATGCGGCCTATGCGGCGGCGGCCAACCACAAAGGGCAACCCACGGTGATTTTGGCGCACACCAAAAAGGGCTATGGGATGGGCAGTGCGGGTCAAGGCAAAATGACCACGCACAGCCAGAAAAAACTCGACGACAACGATTTGATCGAGTTTCGCAATCGCTTTAATTTGCCCTTGAGTGACGAACAGGCGACCTCCTTGAGCTTTTATCGTCCCGCACCAGATAGTCCGGAAATGCAATATTTACTCAAGCGTCGTGAAGCTCTTGGTGGTTATTTACCCAAGCGTGAAACCACGTGTGACATTGTCGCTGTCCCTGAGATGTCCCAATATAGCCAGTTTGCCACGCAAGCAGAGGGCAAAGAAATGAGCACGACGATGGCGTTTGTGCGCGTGCTCGGTAACTTACTCAAGGACCCCGTTCTGGGACCGCGCATCGTCCCGATCGTCGCCGACGAGGCACGTACTTTTGGTATGGCTAATTTATTTAAACAAGTGGGTATTTATTCGAGCGTGGGTCAACGCTACGCGCCTGAGGATATTGGCTCGGTGCTGAGTTACCGCGAAGCGCTCGACGGCCAGATCCTCGAAGAAGGCATTTCCGAGGCGGGCGCGATCGCCAGTTGGACCGCTGCAGCGACCAGCTACAGCGTGCATGGTTTAGCCATGTTACCGTTTTACATTTATTACTCGATGTTTGGCTTCCAGCGCGTCGGTGATCAGATCTGGGCTGCAGCAGACCAACGTCCGCGCGGATTTTTATTGGGCGCGACGTCTGGCCGCACGACACTCGGCGGCGAGGGCCTGCAACATCAGGATGGCTCAAGTCATCTCCATGCGGCCACCATCCCAAATTGCAAAGCCTACGACCCCGCTTTTGCGGGCGAGATGGCCGTGATCATTGATCAGGGCGTGCGGGAGATGATGGCTGAGCAGCAAGATGTGTTTTATTACGTTACGCTCATGAATGAAAACTACGCCCAACCGTCCTTGCCAGAAAACGTACGCGACGACATTATCCGCGGCGCGTATTTGTTTCATGTCTATCGGGCCAAAAAAGAAACAGCTCAGGTGACCTTGCTTGGCTCGGGTGCGATTTTGACCGAAGTTATTAAAGCCGCTCAAGCACTCTGCGCCGAGGGCATTACAGCGTCCGTTTACAGCATCACCAGTTGGAGCGAACTGGCGCGTGACGGCTTGTCTTGTGAACAGGCGGCCCTCAAGGGTGAGGCGGCTCCTGGTGTACCATTTATCTATCAGCAACTCTCTAAGAGCCAAGGTCCGATTATTGCGGCGACGGACTATGTACGCGCGGTTCCTGAAACGGTCCGTGCTTACACACCTTCTAGCCGTCGTTATATGACACTGGGTACAGATGGTTTTGGGCGCAGCGACACCCGTGCTGAGCTCAGAGCATTTTTTGGTGTAGATGCGCAAACAATCGTCCGAGCTGCGAAACATGCTCTGACATAATTTAGACTATGCATGACCGAAGCTTCTCAGTCTGACCTCAGCGATTTAAAGCGCCCAGCCTTTGTCTTAGATGCCTGCATCATGATGTCAGGCTTGTTGCGCCCTCTTTTGCTCAACCTCGCACGTGCCGGACTGTTTGATCCGCTTTGGACTGACAAGATTGGCCAAGAATGGCAGCGTAATGCAGTCCGCCTTTGGCCCATTGATCCCGATCTGTTAAAGGGCGAATGGCAACGCATGCAAGCGCAATTTCCCGCTGCCGATATGGGCGATGTCACACTGCACGAGACCACACTCAAGCATACAGATCGCAAAGACAAACATGTCGCGGCTGCGGGTATTGCTGCCGTGCTGGGCGCGCATGTTGGTTCCGTTAGTGTATTGACTTGGAATATCAAAGACTTCAGTCGCTCTGAGCTCAGACGCCAACAGCTGGGACTGATTGATCCCGATCGTTTGCTTTCTCAATGGTGGCCCACGCATCGACGACAACTCTCTGAGACTCTCGACCTCACGGTTGCCGAGCTGGTCTCAAGCGGTAGGAGGCAGCCAGAACCCATGCTTGGCATGTTGCGTCGGGATCGATTGTTTCGTTTGGCGGGCCTCTACGAACTGGCGCAAAAAAACCCTGCCGGCTTGTGACCTGACAGGGTTTTAGCGGTGACCGTCAGTGCTTACTGAGCGGGCGCCTCCGGAGCGGCGGCGGGGGCGGCGGCGTCAGTGGCGGGAGCACCACCCTGTTGCTCAATGCCACCAATGGCTTTGACCGACAAACGCAGACGACCTTTGTCATCAGCCTCAATGACCTTGACGCGCAAGGCCTGACCGACCTTGAGTACGTCATTGATATTGGCAATGCGGTAATTTGCGATCTCGGAGATGTGCAACAAACCATCACGTCCTGGCAAGACCTGAACAATCGCACCAAAATCGAGCAGACGCAAAACGCTACCATCGTATTCCTGACCAACTTCGACATCCGCTGTCAGTTCAGTAATACGGCGCTGGGCGTCGTGCGCGCGATCAAGATCAGCACTCGAAATCACAATCGTACCGTCATCAGAGATATCGATCTGGCAACCCGTTTCTTCGGTCAACGCACGAATCGTTGCGCCGCCCTTACCGATCACATCACGAATCTTTTCAGGATTGATCTTCATGCTCAGCATGCGCGGTGCGAACGCTGAAAGCTCGCCACGCGAATTTTGAATGGCTTCGCGCATTTTGGTCAAAATATGCAAGCGACCATCGCGGGCCTGCGCCAACGCAACTTGCATGATTTCTTTGGTGATGCCTTGGATTTTGATGTCCATCTGCAAAGCAGTGATACCATTTTCGGTACCCGCCACTTTGAAGTCCATATCACCGAGGTGGTCTTCGTCACCCAGGATATCGGTCAGGACAGCGAACTTGCCTTCGTTGAGGATCAAGCCCATCGCAACACCCGCCACGTGATCCTTGAGCGGCACGCCTGCGTCCATCATGGCCAGCGAACCACCACATACGGACGCCATCGAAGACGAACCGTTTGACTCGGTGATTTCAGAGACCAAGCGAATGGTGTACTGAAAGTCTTGGGCGTCAGGCAACAATGGCACGAGAGAGCGCTTGGCCAAACGACCATGGCCGATTTCGCGACGCTTGGGCGTACCTACGCGACCCGTTTCACCCGTTGCGAAAGGAGGCATGTTGTAGTGCATCAAGAAACGATCACGGTACTCACCCATGAGCGCATCGATGATTTGCTCATTTTGCTTGGTACCGAGTGTTGCGATGACCAACGCCTGTGTTTCACCACGCGTAAACAATGCACTGCCGTGAACGCGAGGCAACACACCCAAACGAATTTCGATTGGACGCACAGTGCGTGTATCACGGCCGTCAATACGTGGCTCACCGCTCAGAATCTGGCTGCGAACGATTTTGGCTTCGAGGTCAAACAAGATGTTGTCGACCGTTACGCCATCGGGTGCAGAAACACCTTGGGCCGTAGCGGCCTCGCTGAGCTTGGCATGAACATTTGAATACACCTGACGCAATTGCGTCGTGCGCTCTTGCTTTTGGCGTGTCTGGTAGGCGGCATAGAGTGCATCCTGAGCACTAGCCGTCACCGAAGCGATGAGTGCTTCATTTTTGGCGGCAGGCTGCCAGTCCCACTCGGGCTTGCCGGCTTCGCGCACGAGGTCATTGATCGCGCCAATGACCGCTTGCATGGCATTGTGTCCAAACACAATACCGCCGAGCATGACTTCCTCGGACAGTTGTTGCGCCTCGGACTCAACCATCAAGACAGCGGCTTCTGTGCCAGCAACGATGAGATCCATCTGCGAGGTCTTGAGCTGCGTTGCTGTTGGGTTGACTAAATACTGGCCGTCGATATAGCCGACGCGAGCGGCTCCAATTGGGCCGTTAAACGGTATGCCGGAAACAGCTAATGCCGCTGAAGCACCGATCATTGCAGGAATGTCAGGATCGATTTCGGGGTTGCAGGACAACACGTGGATGATGACCTGAACTTCGTTGTAGAAACCTTCGGGGAACAAGGGACGCAGAGGACGGTCGATCAGACGCGACGTCAGCGTTTCTTTCTCAGAGGGCTTGCCTTCGCGTTTGAAAAAACCACCAGGAATCTTGCCAGCGGCGTAGGTTTTTTCGATGTAGTCAACGGTCAGGGGGAAAAAATCCTGTCCTGATTTGGCAACTTTTTTTGCAACAACAGTGGCAAGGACAACGGTGTCTTCGACCGTTACTAAGACTGCACCTGAGGACTGGCGAGCAATTTCACCCGTCTCAAGCACGACAGTATGTTGTCCATACTGAAACGATTTGGTCACTTTATTGAACATGACAATTTATTCCTTACAAATGAAAAACCGTGGACGTTGCGGCAGTAGTGCCGCACTCGACCACGGTTGAGTCACGGGGAGACTGCCCCATGGATACCGATCACTTACGCAGACCGAGTTTTTCGATCAGAGCACGATAGGAGTCTGGGTTGCGGCTCTTGAGATAATCTAGCAACTTACGTCGGCGACTAACCATGCGCAGCAGGCCGCGACGTGAGTGGTGGTCTTTCATGTGGGTTTTGAAGTGACCTGTCAGCTCATTGATACGAGCTGTCAGCAAAGCCACTTGGACTTCTGGAGAACCGGTATCGCCTTGTGCGCGTTGATATTGCGCGACGATGTCAGATTTTTTAATATCAGCAACAGACATTTCTATAACCTCAGATGACAAGCGACAGGACCGAGGCGTCCTGACGTGATTAAACAAAAATAATAAAGAACAACTATAAAGCTGCCGTATTATAGCCGATTGGTTAAAATGAACCTATACGGCTCTGTCCAGAGCCTTCATTTGCCCTGAAAAGAGCCCTACGATGACCAAAATGACAGACTTACCCTCTCAGAAATCTGATAATGCCCTCTCTAAGCGTCCTCAGCGCCTTGGTCTCTTGGCGCTTGCCGTTGCCTCAGTCGCCATTTTGGCGGGTTGCGCCAACTACCAATCCGTCAAACCTGGGATGTCGGTAGCCGAAGCGATTCAAAAGCTTGGCAAACCCTCCACAACTTGCAAGCGAGAGGACGGCACAGAACGACTGATCTGGACAATGCAGCCCTATGGCCAATATTCCTGGGGCACGAATACGACCACAAAAGGTACGGTTGTCGGTCTTCAACAGCTACTGACGGATGCTAATTTTCAAAAGCTGGCATCCGGACGTTGGACTGACCAGCAAGTGCTTTGCGAGTTTGGTGAGCCCGCCAACAAATATGGCATCGCGAAGGGACACGAAATTGTATGGGCTTATCGATACAAACAAGACGATGTTTGGGCCTCGATGATGTATGTGTACATGGGCCCTCAAGGGAACCTAGTCAACCGGTTCCACCCCGCTCCCGATCCTGCCACGTTGGGCGATTTCGACTGGGGTCGTTAATAATCACGCATCATTTTTTTGCGCTGACTCGCTGCCAGCGCCATAGCCAAAGGCCCCATCCGGACAGTCCGTAGACAATAAACAAGCCGAACAGAACGACGGGTGGATTGCTGGAAATAAAAACAAAACCAGCCACAAAAACCAAAATCACCCAAAAGGGGACGCTTCGCCCCAAGGCAAAGGACTTGCCGCTGTAAAAAGGTAAATTGGACACCATCGCCACTCCGCAATAAAGCGTAATGACGAAAGCAGTCCAAGCGAGCAACTCTTTGGGGATTTGTAAATGATTATCCACCACTAGCCAAACAAAACCGGCAATCA
Organism: Bordetella parapertussis; assembly: GCA_945897365.1. GTDB lineage: Bacteria > Pseudomonadota > Gammaproteobacteria > Burkholderiales > Burkholderiaceae_B > Zwartia > Zwartia parapertussis_A. The sequence continues at coordinate 127,844 of CAMDFD010000009.1, forward strand.
AGGCCCCCGCAGCCGGGCTCGGCAATCCTTGAAAAAATCTTTTATCAACAACAGCGATATTGGAATTGAAACGGGCCAGCCGCAAAGCTGCACCACAGACATATACAAAGGCAGCAAGCCAACCCCAACGGCCTAAGTCGTGAAGCACCCATTCGTACATAACAAGTGCCGGAGCCACCCCAAAGGACGTCATGTCTGAAAGCGAATCGTATTGCTCGCCAAAAGCCGAAGTCGTTTTAGTTAGTCTCGCGACACGACCATCCATACCGTCAAGCACCATTGCAACAAAAATCGCAATAGCTGCCATTTCGAAGCGATTGTTCATCGCCTGAACGACTGCGTAAAAACCCGCAAATAAAGCGGCGGTCGTAAACGCATTAGGTAGCAGATAAATACTGCGGTGGCGTTGCTCTGGATCGCGCAAGGGGTCAACAGGCATGGGTTTTGATCACTAAAGAGTTTCAGGCAAATCGGCCAACACGGTTGTGGTCGCACTAACCTTGTCACCAATCGCTACGCGGGGGCGTGAGCCCAAGGGTAAGTAAACATCAACGCGCGAACCAAACCGTATAAAACCATAACGCTGACCGCGGTACAGGGTTTCACCTTGTTTGGTATAGCAAAGAATACGCTTGGCCACTAAACCAGCAACTTGAACGGCGGTCACGGTGTGTCCTGCAGAGGTTCGCAAAACCATCGCATTACGCTCATTTTCAAGTGAGGCCTTGTCCAAAGCGGCATTGAAAAACTTGCCAGGGAAATACTGCGTCATCAGCACTTCGCCATCCACGGGCGATCGGTTGCTATGCACATTAAAAACATTCATGAAAACACTAATCTTGAGCGCCTTGCGCTTGGCATAGGGATCCTCGGTTTCTTGGACCACGACAATTCGACCATCTGCAGGCGAAATAACCGCGCGGGGCTCGGTCGACCCAGAGCGGGCAGGATCGCGAAAAAACTGCAATACAAAAATCGCAATGATCCAGAACAAAATAGACCAAGCTGGCGACCACCAAGTCACAAGCAAAGCAATCAGGATCGAGCCAGCCAGAAAAGGCCAACCCTCGCGGGCAATAATCGGGTGAGGATAGAGAGGTGTGTTCATTATAGGTAGCAGGTTAACCCAAAAAAACACGCCCCGAGGGGCGTGTTTCAAATGCTTGCTGATTTAAAGCAAATCAGTTCTTAGTCTTGTCGACCAATTTGTTCGCGGCAATCCAAGGCATCATGGCGCGCAACTTAGCACCCACGACTTCGATTTGCGACTCTGCATTGATACGACGGCGCGAAATCAGCGCGGGCGCACCTGCTTGGTTCTCAAGAATAAAGCGCTTGGCGTACTCACCTGTCTGAATATCAGTCAAGCACTGACGCATTGCTGCACGTGTTGCATCGGTCACGATCTTTGGACCTGTCTCGTACTCGCCAAACTCGGCATTGTTCGAAATTGAGTAGTTCATGTTGGCGATACCGCCTTCGTAGATCAAGTCAACGATCAACTTGAGCTCATGCAAACACTCAAAGTAGGCCATTTCTGGTGCATAGCCAGCCTCGACCAAAGTCTCGAAACCCGCTTTGATCAGCTCAACCGTACCACCACACAACACCGCCTGCTCGCCGAACAAGTCTGTTTCAGTTTCTTCGCGGAAGTTTGTCTCGATGATCCCTGCGCGACCACTACCGATGGCGCAAGCGTAGGACAAGGCCACCTCGCGGGCTGAGCCGGAGTTGTCCTGGTGAACGGCCACCAGAGATGGCACGCCGCCGCCCTGAGCATACGTACCACGAACAGTATGGCCTGGTGCCTTGGGAGCAATCATAACCACGTCGATATCTGCACGCGGGGCCACTTGACCGTAATGCACGTTAAAGCCGTGAGCAAAAGCCAAGGCAGCGCCAGGCTTAATATTGTTGTGGACGCTTTCACGATACACCTGACCGATGTTTTCATCGGGCAACAACATCATGACGAAGTCAGCTGATTTGACCGCATCGGCGACTTCGGCGACTTTCAAGCCAGCGTTTGCAGCTTTGTTCCAGGAGGCACCGTCTTTGCGCAGACCCACCACAACTTTGACGCCCGACTCATGCAGGTTGAGCGCGTGCGCATGACCTTGTGAGCCGTAGCCAATAATGGCAACTGTCTTGCCTTTGATTAGGGACAGGTCACAATCTTTATCGTAAAAAACCTTCATTCTAGGCTCCAGATTTTTGTAAATGAATGCAATGGATAATTGGAAAAACTTTTAATATTGAGCAGCAGGTCACAGCTTTAGAATACGCTCGCCGCGACCGATTCCAGAAACGCCTGTACGGACTGTCTCCAAAATCGCACTTCGATCCAAGGCGTCGATAAACGCCTGAATCTTGTCTTGGTTACCCGTCAGTTCGATGGTGTAGGCCTTGTCCGTGACATCGATGATACGACCGCGGAAAATATCTGCCATCCGTTTCATTTCCTCACGTTCTTTGCCCACTGCTCGAACCTTGATCAACATGAGCTCACGCTCAATATGAGAGCCCTCGGTCAGGTCTACGACCTTGATCACGTCCACCAGGCGATTCAAATGCTTGGTGATTTGTTCGATCACATCATCAGAACCCATCGTCACCAATGTCAAGCGAGACAGAGTATTGTCTTCGGTCGGGGCCACGGTCAGGGTTTCGATGTTGTAACCACGTGCAGAAAATAAACCCACTACGCGAGACAACGCACCAGGGGCGTTTTCCATCAGAACAGAAATAATATGTTTCATGGAGGTCCCCTTAAAGATCTTCAGAACCGAGCAACATTTCGGTCAAGCCCTTACCCGCCTTGACCATGGGCCAGACGTTTTCGCTTTGATCCGTAATGAAGTCCATGAAGACGAGGCGATCTTTGAGCTTGAACGCTTCGCGCAGTGCGCCATCCACATCGGAAGGCTTATCGATCCGCATACCTACGTGCCCATAGGCCTCCGCCAGTTTGACGAAATCAGGCAGCGCGTCCATGTAGGACTCTGAATAACGCGAGGAGTAATCAATCTGTTGCCATTGACGCACCATGCCGAGATATCGATTGTTCAGGCATATGATCTTGGGTGTCAGGTGATACTGACGGCATGTCGAAAGCTCTTGGATGTTCATCTGGATGGAGCCTTCGCCAGTGATACAAGCGACGGTTGCATCGGGATTGGCCATCTGAACGCCCATCGCATAGGGCAAGCCCACACCCATCGTGCCAAGGCCACCGGAGTTGATCCAGCGACGCGGCTTGTCAAAGCCGTAATACTGCGCGGCCCACATCTGATGTTGACCGACATCCGAGGTAATGTAAGCATCACCGCCCGTCACCTCCCAGAGCTTTTGCACCACGGACTGAGGTTTGATCAGCTCAGTGGAGTCGGCAAATTTCATGCATTCTTTGCCACGCCAGACCTGAACCTGTTGCCACCACTTCGCCAACGCCTCGGCGTTTGGACGCGTTTCAAGAGCGGCAGCCTGATATTGAGACATCAACTCGATCAGCACATCTTTGACGTTACCCACGATCGGAACATCGACCTTGACGCGCTTGGAGATGGACGAAGGATCGATGTCGATATGGATGATTTTGCGTGGATTTTGAGCGAAATGCTTGGGATTTCCAATCACTCGGTCATCAAAACGCGCACCGACGGCAATCAGCACATCACAATGCTGCATCGCCATGTTGGCCTCGTAGGTGCCATGCATACCAGGCATCCCGACAAACTGCTTGTCAGTAAAGGGATAAGCACCCAACCCCATCAGCGTGTTGGTGCAAGGTGCGCCCATCATTTTGACGAACTGTTGCAACTCGGGAGAAGCATCCGACAAAATCACGCCGCCGCCGCTATAGATCATCGGCCGCTCGGCCTGCAGCAACATTTGCACCGCTTTTTTGATCTGACCCTGATGACCTTTGACAACTGGAGAATAAGAACGCATCACGGGCTCAGCCTTTGGGGGCGAGTATTTGCAATGCGCAAAACTGACGTCTTTGGGGATGTCCACAAGGACGGGCCCAGGGCGACCCGTGCGGGCGATATAAAACGCCTTACGCATCGTGTCCGCTAATTCTTTAACGTCCCGCACCAAGAAGTTGTGCTTGACGCAAGGTCGCGTGATGCCAACGGTGTCACATTCCTGGAAGGCATCCTCACCAATGGCGTGCGTCGGCACCTGACCACTGATGATGACCATCGGAATGGAGTCCATATAGGCGGTCGCGATCCCGGTGACCGCATTTGTGACGCCTGGACCGCTGGTGACTAAGCACACACCGACCTTGTTGGAGGAGCGAGAATAGGCATCTGCAGCGTGCACGGCAGCCTGCTCGTGTCGCACCAATATATGTTTGAATTTGTCTTGCTTGTAGATCGCGTCGTAAATGTAGAGCACCGCGCCACCGGGGTAGCCAAATAAATGTTCTACGCCTTCTTCGGCTAATACGCGCGTGACGATGTCTGCGCCATTGAGTTCCATGATGTCATTCCTTTCATTACCGGCTTTGCCACTATGACTGCGCTCTTTTTGTCAGAGACGCTGAACCGCAACAAGAACCGCAACATGTGCCGACGTTTTCAAGCTCACAGAGCTTGGCCACCCGACCACCTTGCCAACTTGGCACGCATTCGCCATCAGGCTATGCACGCACCCAACAGGGGTGCACTGTATCGAAACGGAAGCGGCTGACCCGAGCTTTTGACAAGGACAGCAGCAAAAGTTTACGTTTTGACGCATCAAAAAGGGGTGATGACCCAGAGTTGAACGTCATCGGCCGAAAAAAACGATAAGCGTTTTTCACCCGAATCTATAACTTTAACGTGTTGTGCGTCGCAGCGCAAATATATGCCCATTGGCAGGAGGTGGTTGTCACTGCCGTCGGACTCCGCTAGAGTGGTGACTTAGCCACAAATTGCTGCGGCGCAACCAGGATTTATGAACGAATCTGCCAGCCAGTTCCAGCGCTTTATCTATAGCCACCATTTATATAGTGGCATGAGGCGCGCGACCGGAACCTTGCTGCCCGTCATGATATTAGGCGGCTTGTTCGGTTTGTACGCGGCAGGCCTCGTTGCGACCTTTGGCGCCTTGTGCGTCGCCTTTATTGATCAGCCGGGGGCCCACGAAAATCGTCGCTGGGAGATGCTGGGCGGCACATTGCTAAGCACCTTAACAGTCGCCGTCACTGGGCTAGCGTCCAATCATCCATGGCTATTGTGGCTCGCGGTGATTGGTCAATGCTTCGGGTACTCCATGCTGTCCGTTTACGGCAAAAAAGGCGGTCAAATCGGCTTTGCCTGCCTGCTGCTCATGACCGTCACCATGCACGAGGCCCTCTCGACGGACCAAGTCTGGCTGCATACCCTGACCTCTTTAGGAGGCGGACTTTTTTATACGATTTTTAGTTACTCGCTCAGCCGAGCGATGAACCTGCGGGAAAAAGAGCAAGCACTCTCCGTCGCGCTTTTTGCAACGTCAGACTACGTAGCACAACGCGCGGACATGTACAACATCGATCATGACTTGGATGAAAGCTATCGCAAGCTGATTACCAGTCAATCGAACATGACGGACAAACAGCAAGCAGCGCGTGACATGGTGCTGAGAGGTATCACCGGAAAAATCACGCCGAATCAACCAAAGCGCATGATGCTCTGGAATCTTTTTGTCGACACCATCGAAATTCTTGACACCTTGGTGGCAACCCGCACAGACTACTCGCTCTTACGCACCAAGCTTGCAGACTCGGATATCCTGATTTTCATGCGGGATGCGCTTTATAAAATGTCCATCGACTTGGACAGGATCGCTCTGGCCATTGCACGCGAACGCATCGCCACCCCGCGCAATAGTGTGAAGGCTGAATTACGCGCCCTCGAATTTGAAATTGATCAAATGGAGCGAAATGGGTACGCGCGCCAAGAACCTGATGTCTACCATCTCTGTGTCGAAATTTTGCGACGATTACGCCACAGCGCCAATACCGTGCAACGCATGATCAACTTAACCGACATGAGTAAAAATACCGAGGCCATTCAGCCAACGGTGCTGGACCAGTCTCTCAGTCAATTTCTTTCTCGTGAAAAATATCGTGTGGGTATGATCACCAGCAATTTAAGGCTGGACTCACCCATTTGTCGTTATGCCTTACGCGTCACGTTAGCGGCTGCATGCGCGATGGTCTTGTGGACCTTGGTTCCAGCACTCGCACCTCAAGGCTACTGGATTTTGCTCACGGTTCTCATCATCATGAAACCTGGCTTTGCCTTGACGCGTCAACGTAACGGCTGGAGACTGTTTGGCACGTTGATGGGTTGTGTTGTGGCGCTAGGCGCGTTGTACAGTACCGACAACAATACGTGGCTTTTTGGAGCGATGGTGTTGTCCACCATCATTGGTGGCAGTTTGCTGCAACTCAATTACATGATGGCTTCGGTCTTTAATACCAATGCGGTGCTATTGGCGTTTCACTTTGTCGATCCCAGTGCAACGACCATCATCTCGGATCGCGCCATCGACACACTGATTGGCTCGGTGATTTCTTTTGCCTGCAGCTACTTCTTGCCTTGGTGGGAAGCGCAGTTTATGCCCTCCTTGTCGCGCGCTGCCCTCAACGCTAACCGGGAATATTTACGTGCAGGATTGCACTACGTTGATACGCTGCAAGTTAACAAAAAAGATCCGCTGAACAGCGATATTCATCGCGCTGAAGTTACCTGGCGGCTTGCGCGCAAAAATGTCTATGTCGCGCTCGGCAACTTTGCCGAAGCCTTTTATCGCATGATGCTCGAGCCACGCACACGCCAGTGGCATGTGGTCGAGTTCAACAACCTCATGATTCAGACACACATGCTGGCCTCTCAAATCAATGCGGTGATGCATGTGCTCACCACCTCTGCGCAAGCCAATCCTATCGTGACCCATCATCTTTCTCAAATCGTTCCGCATTTGCAAGCAGACCGAAGCTCACCCCTTCCCGCACTCCACACCTCAATCGTGGATGGAAGCTTGCCTAACTTTGCGTATCCTATGACTCAAATGCAAAAAACGATCATCAATATCGATGATGAAATAGCGATTATTCATAGCAATATCTCCCCCACCCAACCCCCTTCAGGAGCATGAGATGTCTCTTCAAAATAAAGTTGCCCTAGTCACTGGTGCGGCAAGCGGTATTGGCCGCGAATGTGCGCTGACACTTGCCCGCAAAGGCGCGACTGTTGTGATCGCAGATCTCAATCAAGCTGCAGCTGATGCGGTCGCCGAACAAATCAAACAAGCAGGCGGCAAGGCGATGGCTGTCGTGATGGATGTCACAAGCGAAGAAGCTGTCAATGCGGGTACTGATCTCGCGGCTAAGACCTTTGGTGGCATCGATATCCTGGTCGCCAATGCTGGCATCCAGATCGTTCATCCGATTGAGGACTTTCCGTTCGCGGATTGGAAAAAAATCATCGCGATTCACCTCGATGGCTCATTTCTCACCACCAAAGCTGCGATCAAGCATATGTACGCCGGTGGCAAAGGTGGCTCGATCATTTACATGGGTTCAGTGCATTCGCACGAAGCCTCTCGCTTGAAGGCCGCGTACGTTGCCGCCAAACACGGCATCCTCGGTCTCGCACGTGTGGTATCCAAAGAAGGTGGCCCACGCGGCGTGCGCGCTAACGTCGTGTGCCCGGGTTTTGTCCGCACACCTCTCGTTGAAAAACAAATCCCTGAGCAAGCCGCTGCACTTAAGATGACCGAAGCGGAGGTGATTAAAAATGTCATGCTCAAGGACACCGTGGATGGCGAATTCACCACTACCGAAGACGTCGCAAACGTGATTGCGTTTTTAGCCAGCTTTGAAAGCAATGCCTTAACAGGTCAGTCCGTCGTGGTCAGCCACGGCTGGAGCATGCATTAAATCGGTTTAGACCGACTCTTTGTCATTCGGGTCTACGGAATACGAGCTTGTCTTCCGTAGACACTTCTGGTGTAAACGCATAGCCTTCGCTGGCAAATTTTTTTAGGCCTTCAGGTTTGGTAATGCGTTTCTCAATCGCAAAGCGCGCCATCAAACCACGGGCGCGCTTTGCATGAAAGCTGACAATTTTCCAAGTCGGGCCTTTGGCGTCTTGAAACACGCACTGAATGATCCGGGCCTTGAGCGCCTTTTGATCGACGGACTTGAAGTATTCCTCAGAGGCCAGATTGACGATGATCGGGTCTTTATCTTTGGCCAGACGATCATTTAAATAAGGCGCGATCGTTTTCGCCCAAAATTGATATAGGTTGGCACCGCCAGGATTGGCGATTTTGGTGCCCATTTCCAAACGATAAGGCTGCATTAGGTCTAAGGGGCGAAGCACACCATACAGGCCACTCAAGATCGCAACGTGATCCTGCGCCCAGTCCAGGTCTTTTTCCTTGAGTGTGGCGGCCTCTAGGCCCTCGTAAACATCGCCATTAAAGGCGAGAACAGCTTGGCGGGCGTTAGTCTGTGTAAAAGTAGGTTTCCAAGCTGCATAACGCTCCACGTTGAGCTTGGCTAGGGTTGGGCTCAGGTCCATGAGCTCGGCGACGTCCTCGGCGCTCTGGGTTTTAAGCACCTTGATTAGCTGCGCGGCTTCTTTAACAAAGAGAGGCTGCGAATGGGTTTCGGTCTGGACGGCGGAGTCGTAGTCGAGTTTTTTAGCTGGAGATAACAGAAATAACATGGCTTAATCCGGCGCGTAGGGGGGTGTCAACATCTATCCCTGTAGTGTAGCGGGTCACAACCCCGTTTCTGCTAGAATAACGCCCTTGACCAAGGTGTAGCATCAGCTACATCGCGATTGATCTACACAATCGCACGCGCCGGAGAGGTGGCAGAGTGGTCGAATGTACCTGACTCGAAATCAGGCGTGGGTGCAAATCCACCGTGGGTTCGAATCCCACCCTCTCCGCCAGATCGGCTGGTATCCGGTCAATCTTGACAAGGCGTGCTGGCTGGCAAATAATAATAGTTATTAACTGTTAGGATAGCGTCATGCCCACCAGCGTTGCCCTGAGCCCCCATTTTGAGACCTTCATCCGCGACCAAGTCGAAAGCGGCCGCTACAATAACGTCAGTGAAGTCGTCCGTGCTGGACTGCGATTGCTCGAGGACACCGAGCGCCAGCAGGCTATCCAACTCCAAGCGCTGAGAAATGATGTCACCGCAGGCAAGGCCAGCGGCGCATCACTTGCTGCGGAACCAGTGTTTGATCGATTAGAAGCCAAATACGCACAGCAGGCGACTCGCCAAGCTCGCTAATGCAGTTACTGATAACGCCCTTGGCTGCGTTCGATCTGGCATGCAGCGTTCGCTGATCAGATCAGACTTAAATCGATTTCACACTCTAGACGATCAGACAAGCAATGAAACAGCGTTGATCTGACACCATACACTGGACCCCACGACTAACCCAAGTTTAGCGATAGATTGTTGAGAGGCACGACTGATCATCACCTCGTGACCACACCGTACATGCAATATCGTCTGTGATGGATGCACATCGGCATCGATAGATGCGATCTCGCCTCGCAAGCAATTCTGAATCGTTGTATCGTCGTGTTCAGCCAGAGACAGGTTCACATCCCGCGCAAGAATCCGTAGACGCACTGTTTGTCCTAGCACCACAGACTGCTCAGGGACCCAAACGTGGCAGTCTCCAAAACGCACCCTAACTGTTTGGTCTTGGACATTCTTTTCTGTGACCTCACCCACTATCACGACGCCGGCTTCGTCCCCAATGACCCGCGCAACCTCCTGCGATGCCATCGCTTGAGAAAGAGGACCACTGCCTTGTACGCTCCCTTCCTCTAACAGCACAACATGATCAGCTAGACGCACAAGCTCATCCATCGAATGCGTGACATAGAGAATCGGAATGCGTAGTTCGTGATGGAGACGCTCCAGCCAAGGCAGTACCTCTTTACGTCTTGCTACATCCAGAGAGGCAAGCGGTTCGTCGAGCAACAATAGCTTTGGGCGTGTCGCCAAGGCGCGGGCAATCGCGACTCGCTGACGCTCACCGCCCGAAAGGCTGCTCACCGAACGATCAAGCAGATGATCAATCCCGAGTAGTGCCACTGCTGCATCGAGATCTTGCGTCTGTCCGGTTCGGTTAATTCTTTTAACGCGGCGCAACCCGAAATGAAGATTCGCGCGCACGTCCATATGCTCAAACAAACTCGCTTCTTGGAACACATAGCCAAGCTCGCGCTGCCAGGTTGGTTTGAAGATATGGCGTGCGCTGTCTTGCCAGATTTCATCTCCTAAAGAAACAACACCCGTGGCGTTTTCTAATCCCGCTACGCATCTGAGTACCGTTGTTTTACCTGAGCCAGAGGGCCCAAATAAAACCGTGATGCCCTCTACGGGAAGGCGTTGATCGATATCGAGCGTAAAGTCTGCGAGGTTCAACAACAACTGAAGATGAAAAGTCTGCTGATCTGAATGGGCATCTGTCATGGCATGACTCTCTCACTGCGACGTTTGAGTCGCGATAGTGCAATCAATACCCCAAACGAGAAAACAACCATGCCGGCCGCCAGCCAATGCGCTTGTGTGTATTCCATGGCTTCGACATGGCCATAGATTTGCGTAGAAACGACCTGTGTCTTGCCAGGGATGTTGCCACCGATCATCAGTACAACACCGAATTCACCGACCGTATGTGCAAAACTCAACACCGTGGCCGTCAACAGTCCGGGCTTGGCTAAAGGCAACGCAACGGTAAAAAAGGCATCCACCGGACTGGCGCGTAGCGTCGCCGCAACCTCCATCGGACGTCTGCCCATGGCCTCAAAGGCATACTGGATGGGCTGGACTGCAAAGGGGAGTGAAAAAATAATCGAGCCGATGAGCAAACCCGTAAAGGAAAAAGAGAGGACGCCTAAGCCGAGTGACTGCGTCAACTGTCCAACCCAGCCTTGAGGACCCAGCACAATCAGAATATAAAACCCGAGTACCGTCGGGGGAAGCACGAGCGGCAAGGTCACCACCGCACTGACAGGCGCTCTCCAGCGTGACTGCGTCTGAGACAACCACCAGGCCAAAGGCGTGGCGATCAGCAATAGCAGTAGCGTTGTCAAGGATGCAAGCTTGAGTGTCAAGAGTATCGCCTGCATCGCTTCGGGTGTCACAATCGAGATCATATTTTTAAAATTCGTAACCAAACTTTCGGATCACAGCTTTTGCTGCGTCGCTGCGCAGGTAGGTCAACAACGCGATTGCCGCCGGACTGTCACGGCCGGGATTCAGCATAATCGCATCTTGCTTGATAGGCGAATGCAGCGAAGTGGGCACAATCCAACCCGAACCTTGCTTGAGCTTGCCGTTTTCATAGACTTGGGAAAGCGCGACAAAACCCAAATCTGCATTTTCAGAAAAGACAAACTGATAGGTTTGCGCAATATTGGCGCCCTCGACGATCTTGGGTTTGACTTGACTCATGACACCTAAATGATTGAGTGCCTCGATGGCTGCAGCGCCATAGGGTGCGAGCTTGGGATTCGCGATCGCGAGTTTGGAGAAATTTCCCGATTTTAAAATCTCGCCCCGATCGTCTACACGTCCAGAAGTTTTACTCCAGAGTACCAATTGACCGATAGCATAGGTAAACGTCGTGCCTGTCACACCTAAGCCTTCTTTTTCTATCTTTGCCGGTGTGTGCGCATCGGCAGCTAGTAACAACGCATAGGGTGCACCATTTTTGATCTGAGCATAGAACTGACCCGTGCCGCCAAAGGACAAGACTGCCTTGTGACCGGTTGCGCGTTCAAAATCCTGCGCAATGATTTTCATGGGAGCCGAGAAATTAGCCGCCACCGCCACGCTGACCTCGGTCGCAAAGGATGTATGAGTCCAAAGCAGAGGAAGTGCACAACACACCAAATATCTCAGAGAGAAAGAACGCATCGTCAATTTATATATAGCCAGTCATTGAAATAAATACATAATTAAAAAGAGTTATGATCGCCCCCATTATTGAATAATCTCAGGAATTTTCATAATGAATGCCAAGAAACTGACCCGTAACATTGTGATCGCTATGGTGCTGGGTATTTTAGTGGGTTGGCTGTGTCACGAGGTGGCCATCGACGCCGCAATGGCTAAAGACATTTCCGAATACTTTAGTCTCGTGACCGATATCTTCCTGAGGCTGATCAAAATGGTGATTGCGCCGCTGGTGTTTGCCACTCTCGTATCGGGCTTATCAAGCATGAGTGGTTCGGGTGCGGTGGGTCGCATTGGCCTGAAGGCCATGGTCTGGTTTGTGACAGCGGCACTCATTTCTCTTTCTGTAGGCATGTTTCTGGCTAACGCGTTTCAGCCAGGAGCGGGTCTTAATATGACCGTTCCAGTCGATAGCGTTAAAACTGGGGTTGAAGCTGCCGGCTTTAACTTACGCACCTTTGTTGCACACCTGGTCCCCACAAGTATTGCTGAGGCCATGTCAAAAAATGAGATCTTGCAGATTCTTATTTTTTCATTGTTCTTTGGAATGGGACTGGCCCATATTAAGAGCAAGGGTGCGACGACACTTTTTCAAATGATCGACGAGTTGGCAAATGTGATGTTTAAGATCACAGACTATGTGATGCAATTTGCACCGCTTGCTGTTTTTACCGCTATCGCAGCCTCGATTACTGTTGAAGGTCCGGGTGTGCTCGTGAGTTACGGCAAGTTAATTGGCCAGTTTTATCTAGGCTTGGCGATTCTGTGGGCATTGATGTTCTCTGTGGCCTACTTTTTCTTGGGATCACGCACCCGAGAGCTAGGTGGTTTGATTAAAGAACCGCTCTTGGTGGCATTCGCGACAGCCAGTAGCGAAGCGGCATACCCTAAAACGATGGAAGCTCTCGACAAGTTTGGGGTCAAGCAACGCGTGTCTGGCTTTGTTTTACCTCTGGGCTATTCATTTAATCTCGATGGCTCAATGATGTATCAAGCCTTTGCCGTGCTGTTCATTGCGCAGGCTTTCAATATTGACTTGAGTTTTGGTCAGCAAGTCGCACTCTTACTTGTTCTGATGGTCACGAGTAAAGGTATGGCAGGCGTTGCACGAGGATCGCTTGTTGTGGTCGCCGCCACCTTGCCTTTATTTCATTTGCCAGAGGCTGGACTGCTTCTGATTATCGGAATCGATCAGTTTTTTGACATGGGTCGTACAGCAACGAACGTCGTGGGTAATAGCCTGGCCACTGCCGTGATCGCCAAGCAAGAGGATGACCGTGAGGCACGGTTAGGCAGTACATAATCAATGTTGGTTGTATGAACTAAATATCGAAGATCTGCACTCTTATTTAAGGAGTCATTCATCTGTGTTTCCATCAATTATTACGATTTGAGAGATATCCTGACTAAGTTATTTTATCCTTGTATATTCATCACAAGATGACGGATATACAAGGATCAAACAATCACTCAAGCATCAAAACGATCCGCATTCATGACTTTGGTCCATGCGGCGATAAAGTCCTGGACGAATTTCTCTTTGTTGTCATCCTGCGCATAGACTTCTGCATAAGAGCGCAACACTGAGTTCGAACCAAACACCAGGTCGACGCGAGTCGCAGTCCACTTTGTTTTGCCAGACTTGCGCTCAACAATATCGTAACTATTGCGACCTGTGGGCTTCCAGGTGTAGGCCATGTCGGTCAGATTCACGAAAAAATCATTCGTCAGGACGCCTGCGCGCGCTGTGAAAACACCATGCTTTGTCTCGCCGTAGTTGGTCCCCAACACACGCATACCGCCAACCAAGACCGTCATTTCCTGTGCCGTCAGGCCCATCAGTTGTGTGCGATCAAGCATGAGCTCTTCGACACTGACTGCATAGTGCTGCTTGGACCAGTTGCGATACCCATCATGGATGGGTTCGAGCACAGCGAATGACTCAGCATCTGTTTGCTCAGGTGTTGCGTCACCCCGACCAGGTGTGAATGGAACCGTCACCGCATGACCGGCAGCCTTGGCAGCCTGTTCAATCCCCACACCACCTGCCAACACAATCACGTCGGCAAGGCTTGCGCCAGTTACTTTGGCGATGCCTTCCAGCACGCCAAGGACCTTGGCCAGACGCTTGGGTTCGTTGCCTTCCCAATCTTTCTGGGGAGCCAAGCGAATGCGCGCACCATTCGCACCACCACGCAAATCGGAGCCACGGAAGGTCCGTGCGCTGTCCCAGGCGGTCGACACCATTTCACTAATAGAGAGACCACTGACAGCGATCTTGGCTTTGACCGTATTGACGTCAACACTTTTGTTACCTGTGGGGACTGGATCTTGCCAGATCAAATCCTCTTTTGGCACTTCGGGTCCGATGTAACGCGCTTTGGGACCCAAATCACGGTGGGTGAGCTTGAACCATGCGCGCGCAAACACTTCGGAGAAGTAAGCAGGATCTTGGTGGAACTTATCAGAAATCTTGCGGTACTCTGGATCCACTTTCATGGCCATGTCCGCATCCGTCATGATTGGATTTAGACGAATAGATGGATCCTCAACGTCGACGGGCTTGTCTTCTTCTTTAATGCTGATAGGCACCCACTGCCAAGCACCTGCGGGGCTCTTTGTGAGTGTCCATTCGTGGTTGAGAAGCATTTGGAAGTAGCCGCTATCCCATTGCGTGGGATGCGTGGTCCATGCGCCTTCGATGCCGCTACTCATGGTGTCGCGCCCCACACTCCGGGTCGTGTGGTTCATCCAGCCGAGACCTTGCTCTTGGACATCGGCAGCTTCAGGGACGGGACCAAGATTCGCAGCGCTTCCGTTGCCGTGACATTTACCCACTGTATGGCCTCCCGCGGTCAATGCGACGGTTTCTTCGTCGTTCATTGCCATACGCGCAAACGTCAAACGCACATCTTGTGCGGTACGCAGTGGATCGGGTTGACCGTGGACGCCCTCGGGGTTCACATAGATCAGACCCATCTCAACTGCGGCCAGCGGATTTTCAAGAGAGGCGCGATCATCGCCGTCGTAACGACTGGAACCGAGCCACTCTTTTTCAGCACCCCAGTAAATATCAATTTCTGGTCCCCAAATGTCCTCGCGACCAAAAGCGAACCCATAGGTTTTCAGCCCCATCGACTCATAGGCAACGTTGCCAGCCAACACAATCAAATCGGCCCAGCTGAGTTTGTTGCCATATTTCTTTTTGATGGGCCAGAGCAAACGGCGTGCTTTGTCTAGGTTGACGTTATCTGGCCATGAATTCAACGGTGCGAAACGCTGATTTCCCGTTCCTGCGCCACCGCGACCGTCCGCGATCCGATAGGAACCGGCAGCGTGCCAGGCCATACGGATCATCAAGCCGCCATAATGACCCCAGTCGGCTGGCCACCAATCCTGACTGTCTGTCATGAGTGCGGTTAAGTCTTTTTTAAGCGCAGCGAAGTCAAGCTTTTTGACCTCTTCGCGGTAATTGAAACCTTTGAGCGGATTGGTCTTGGTATCGTGCTGGTGCAAAATTTCTAGCTTGAGTGCGTTGGGCCACCACGCCATGGTGGACTTGCTTTCAGTGGTGTTAGCACCGTGCATCACGGGACATTGACCTTGGTTCGACATGATTGACTCCTTAATCTGCTGAATGTTTAGATTAAAGCTATTTAAAATAAAAACCTAATTGTTTTTATTGATACAGATCATAGTCAGAACAAACATATTTAGAGAAAGCTTTAGTCTTGTACGAAATGAATATGTGCGTCATTGAATTCTGGGAGAAAAGCTAATGACTACGAATAATTAAAACTGCACCTGCAATCCCACGTTGATCGCACCCAAGGTCTGGCCGCTGCGTGCCTCGCCCGAGATACCTGCATAAGCAAACGTGTTCTCTGACATCTTGGCTGTGACATACATTCCCGCCTGAACAAACGCCGTGCCTGCGTTCGGCGTGGTGATGTTGGTGTTGATGCCCACAAGCGAGGCGTTCAGCGTTGGGTTCAACAGTCCCGAGGAGTCCGCACCAATTCCCACATAAGCGCGGTAGGTGTGCTTGGCCGTCATCGGATTGTTGGCCTTGGAACCCGCAGCCAAGCCAATCACCCCACGCACGCCATTGCCGGTGTAGCGATTCACACTCAGCGCCGAGGCCACATCACCCTCATTGACACCGGACTGCGAGACCATCTGCCAGGTCACCCGTGCAAAGGGCGTGATGCGCACGCTCTCTGT
>CAMDFD010000010.1 GCA_945897365.1 Bordetella parapertussis
TGATTTCACATTTAGTGCAAATTTATATCTGGGGTTTATCGCTCAACCTATTCGATATCATTCCCAATCAACATCAGGCCATGGTGTTTGCCGGTAGCACCTACACAACAGTCGGCTTTGTGACGGATCCTCTAACGGACCACTGGCAACTCATCACCGTCATTATGGCTTGCTCCGGGTTTTTCTCGTTTGGCTGGAGTACGGCAGTGATGTTTCTGCTTTCTCAAGCGCTGTTTCCCTCGGAAAAGTGAAGTGGTCCTAACTCATATCGCTGTTTTTATCGCTTGGATAGCGCGTACTGGTAAAGCGAACAACCAAAATGGATAAGGCGATTGCGAGCGTCGTGCCGCCTACTGCAAGCATTTCTGTGATGTTGATAGGAACATGACTCATGATGTCCACCATATGTCGGGTCAGGGCCGTGATGGCGATATAGAGTAAAAATCGCACGGGCATGTGATTGGTTTTAAAGTAAATCCCCACCATCGCGCCGATCTCAAGATAAATAAACAGCAACAAAAGATCTGGAATCGTTGCGTGATGTTTTTGAAACAAATCAAAAAATGTCCATCCAGCAGCCCAAAATGTGGCTGCACCGATAGCGAACAACGCAAATCTGTGAAAAATGCCAACACAGAGATTGCCGAGTCGATCGAGCTCTTTAAGTTTGCTATCCATGACTTCCCTTTAGAAATCAGCCCAAATACTGATTGACTGCGTTTCAATCTAACACAAACAACAACACCGTTTAAATATAACCTCTATCGCTATAGTTATCACTTAAAAGTGACGACTGCACGACCTCGAATCCCTGCTTGCATGACTTTAGCGCAATGGTCGAGTAAGTTTTCAAATTTGATTGGATAGGCAATCTGATGCAGATGCTTGGGGTGTAAATCACCACCCTTGGCCATACGCGCCCAAATCTCGCCGCGCTCTGGAACAGGATGATTGCCGTTGATACCGACTAAGGAAACGGATCTTAAGATGAAGGGATAGATGGACGTCGTCAAGGTTTCACTAGCGGCATTACCAAAGGCGCAAATCACAGCGTGTTTCTTTGCGGAGCGTAAAACGGCATCAAGGGGTGCACCACCAACGGCATCGATTGCACCTGCCCAGCGTTGTTCCTCGAGCGGTTTATCACCGCCGGCGATTTCATCACGTCCGATGACACGACTCGCCCCAATAGACTTTAAATAGTCTTCTTCAGATTTTTTCCCTGTACTGGCGACGACCTCGTAGCCCAGGCCGGCCAACATGTCGATCGCAAAGGAAGAGCTCCCGCCCGTCCCGCCCGTCACAATAATCGGCCCATCGGTCGTTTTGACACGGCGTTCAATCTCAATAACGGCGACAGCTGATGTATAGGCGGCAAGTCCCATTGCAACGCTGTCAAAGGGATCCGTTCCAGTCGGGATGCGTCCAATCCACTTGGCGGGTACGCGCACATATTCACTGTAGGCGCCATCACGTTTCATACCAAAGTCACGACCGCCTTGAACGGTGACTAAGTCGCCTGCCTTGAAATCTGGATCAGTGGACTCTACAACGGAGCCCGCCATTTCGATACCTGGAATGCAAGGAAATCGTCCGATGACATTTCCCACGCCCATCACGCCTCGCGCATCTTTGTAATTTACTGCAGCATATTGCGTCTTGATCACGACCTCTCCTGGATCGAGATCATCAATCGTTTGATCCACGAGGCGGCTGATTTTTTTATCGCCCTCAAGATATTGTCTGATTGCTTTGAACGTCATCATCTTTGTTCCAAATATCTTATGTTGGTCTTTGCACGATGACGCCATCAGCCAACAAAGCATCGATTTGAGCTTGATCCAAGCCATACTCAGCAAGGACTTCGCAGCTGTGTTCGCCCAAGGCAGGGGGGCCGTAGCGCACGCGGGACTGCGCGTTTCTATCGCCAACGGCGAGTCCTGGCATCTTGACACTGCCTGCGATCGTGTTCGGTGTATCGACAATCAGCCCATTGTGTTTGAGTTGTGGTGATTCCATCACCATATCGTAATCAGCAATTGGACCGCAAATGATGTCTTGCGCTTCCATCAGCGTCTGCCACTCCGTAGAGGTCTTTGACGCAAGCAAGACGGTCAATTCTGCCATGAGTTTTTTTCGATTCGTCACACGCAAGGCAATGGTGGCAAATTCAGGATGAGATGCTAACTCTGGTTTGTTGAGTAGTTTGCAAAGAGCAGGCCAGCGATCGTCATGATAGGCTGCGATCATGAGCCAGCCATCTTTCGTTGGATAGGCTTCATTCGGCGCAGAATAGGGCGCAGCCGTACCAATGCGGATGGGTTTTTCACCGCTCGATAAATACGATGCGATGGCGGATTGTTGAAACATAATCGCACTGTTGTAGAGCGACATATCTAGATGCTGTCCCTGACCCGTCGCTTCGACAACACGTAGGGCCGCCATCACCGTACTCGTCGTTAAAAATCCTGTCACCATATCGACTGCGGGTACGAGGACTTTCATCGGCGGTGAGTCTGCATCTCCGATATTGCTCATCAAACCAGAGACGGCCTGCACGATCCCGTCTACGCCTGGTTTGTCACGCCAAGGTCCTGTTTGACCATAGGCAGAGACAGAGGTAAAAATAATTTTCGAATTGACTGCGCGGAGTGCTTCGTAGCCAATGCCGAGGCGCGCCATAACGCCCGGTCTAAAGCTCTCAAGCACGACATCCGTGGTCTTGGCTAATTGCAAAATTAACGCTGCGCCTCCGGGCTTTTTTAAATCAATAATCAGTGAACGTTTATTGCGGTTAAAAGACATTGACACCACGGACTCGCCGTTTTGCCAAGGGGGGCCGAGCTTTCGACCGATGTCTCCGCTGGGCGCTTCGACCTTGATGACCTCGGCGCCCATATCGCCCATTTGCATACCGGCCAGGGGGCCCGCACCGATCTGTGTAAAGTCGAGGACGCGTACGCCCTCTAATGCCTTGTTAATTGTGGATTTTTGTTCGGACATAGTGGTCTTTAATTGGGGAAGTGGTTTGACTGAGCATTTGATACTGAATGAATACCCTTTTATCTAGAAACCATGAAACAAGAAATCAAGAGCCGAGATGATCTCTACCTGCTTATTTGCGATGGATTGCACGGGAGTTTTCAATAGGCGCGTTGGAATGGCCCCCATCTTTGGTGTTTCTAACAAGTAGTCTTCACGCCCGATTCTGATAATAGGCGTGAGTCGATTAGAAATTTTGACGTCGGGAAAGTCTTTGAGGCGTCGCAAGGGGATCACCACTCTGCTGTCGAGTCCGTCTAGTAAATCGCTTTGAATATCTAGCAGGTATGGGGTGGATGCGGATGGGTTGCCTGGGTTGGCATACACGTCAAAACGCGCCATTAGAAGCTTCTCCATTCGTCCAAGGGCAAGCCTTCATTTTCAATCGAGGCGTTGTAGGCGGTGATGAAGTCAGCATGCTCTTGACGCCACCGTCGCGCCTGTTCTTGGCGGACGACCTCTCTGAGATACGCATCACACAGTTTTGAAATATTGATTTTCATCTCCCGTGCCGCATCAAGGACGTCAGTGCTGAGTGTCAGATTGGTGGCGCGTTTTCCTGGGACGGTGGATCGCGGGCGTTGCTCGGACTGAACTGCAGGCATTTTGATCTCCATGCACATGAATTTATGCGCATTAATTTATGCATTATTTTAACCCACATGTTTAGAAGGTGGATATTTGAATTCTCCCTACATATATTTGGGATTGGTGCTAACTTGGGGACTCAGCCAACCCTAACAGCAACGGTGGCCATGATGAAAGCGCTCCTCACTCTCTTTTTTCTTTTCCTAAATATCACGCTGGTGGCGGGAGCAAACCCAATGATGGATGACTTTTCCGGGAAACCTGAAACGCGCTGGGAGTTTTTGACTGATCAGGTGATGGGAGGGGTGTCAACGGGCCAGATGCGTTTTGAAACGATGGATGGTCGTCCTGTTGCTCACTTGTCAGGTACTGTGAGTACGGCCAATCGCGGGGGCTTTATTCAGTTTCGTACCGCACTCAAAGAATCTTTATCTCAGAGTGCTACTGGTGTGCAGATCAGAGTCAAGGGCAACGGCGAGCGATATTTTGTGCATCTCCGCACGTCTTGGACCTTGTTGCCCTGGCAGTATTACCAAGCGGGTTTTGATACGACTGGTGAGTGGCAGACGATCCAATTGCCTTGGTCAGACTTTAAGGCGTCTGGAAGTATGTTGTGGCAGACTCCAAGTCCGACTTCCGTGCGTTCTCTAGGTATTGTGGCCTTCGGCAAGGACTATGAGGCGGATCTCTGGATCCAGTCGGTCGGTTTTTATTGAATCGCTCGAAACGTCAAATTGATGCGAGGACCGACCGGTCGCGTCGTTTTCACAAGGCTGTGATTCCAAAAATTCTGCGTCGGTGCATGCATGAGCAGCACACTGCCGTTTTCCAAGATTAACGAAGTATTTGTTTTGTCGATTTTGTGTTTAAAAGAAAACTTACGCGCTGCACCTAGGCTCAATGATGCGATGGGGGCGGTCTGAACAAGTTCGGGCTCATCATCGCTATGCCAGCCCATCCCCTCGCTGCCATCGTGATAGAGGTTTAGCAAGCAGGAGTTAAATTTCCATTGCGCGATTTGTTCTAGTTTGCTTTTGATTTGTAGTAATTCGGGCGTCCAAGGTTGGGGTTCTTTTTTGACACCTGAATAGGTATAAGCGCAGCCTTTATCACCTACCCATGCAACTTTTCTTTTTGTTGTGATGAGCTTGCCAAACATAAATAGTTGATCGACCTGCCAATTCAGTGAGTTCAATAGCGCATTAAAGATTACTGAGCATTCCTCTGCTTTCATGACGTCGGGGTAGTAATGCACAACGCCTTCTTTACCAAGAAGATTGTGGGCTAGATGTGAAGGATCACGCTCAAATAATTGTGCTTGCATGAAGAAGGGTGCTTAGCCTTCGCTGGAGGCAGATTCGTGATCGAGCAAGAGTTGACGTTCTTTGAGTGAGCTACAGATAAACAAATAGGCAGTGACTGCAATGAGTATTTGAAACGGCAAGAGCGCCACTAGCATAAAGAAACCTGTTGCCATAAAGCTGCCATAGGCTTCGTCAGAGGTGGCTGAAAGTAAAAAGCCAATCAAGATCAATATTGAGAGCATTGGACCGCTTGATGTCAGCAAGGTCGTCCAGCGCCAGAAGAAGGGCGGATGATAGCGATACGTTGTTTTGACAGGCAGCCAGCTGAACCAGGCGACAAAGCAAAGATAGGCGACGATGTAATAAATGCCATCCATGGCGTGTGAGATCCTGTGTTCAGAGCTCATAGTCTAGCTGAGAACGCACCTGCTCTCAAAAGACCTCATACAAGACCTCGTGCGGATTAGGTCTAAAGATATTATTAGTAAAAGAGCAAAATGATTGTGTCTAGTTGTGGTTTTTTGTGTGTAGAAATGTAAAATAAGTGAATAATACCAAAGGCGTATAGCTTTTCGCCGATCTCGCTGCAGTCGTTCAATATACATACTCACCTCTATTTCGGACATCACCATGACTACAGACACCACCCCAGTTATCCTGAATTTGCCAATTGGCTTATCCGCAACAGGCTTGCGCCAAGAGTTCGATAGCATCGGCAAGGTTCAAGTGCCAGCCGATCACTATTGGGGTGCGCAGACGCAGCGTAGCTTGATTCACTTCAACATTGGTCATGACAAGATGCCCAAAGAGGTCTATCACGCTTATGGCTTTGTTAAAAAAGCGGCAGCGATCGTCAACACGAAAGCAGGGCGTTTACCCGCTTGGAAAGGACAGCTCATTCAAAAGGTGGCCGATGAAGTCATCAGTGGTCAACTGGACGCTGAGTTTCCTTTGTATGTGTGGCAAACAGGCTCGGGCACACAGTCCAATATGAACCTTAACGAAGTGATTTCGAACCGTTGCATTCAATTGGTCGGTGGCACGCTGGGTGCGCAAGAGCCCATTCACCCCAACGACCATGTCAACATGGGTCAATCGAGTAACGACACGTTTCCAACTGCGATGCATATCGCGGCCTACAAGATGGCAACGGAAAAAACCATCCCCGCACTCAAGCGTTTGCGCGATGCACTCGATGCTAAGTCAAAGCAATGGGCCACTATTGTCAAGATCGGTCGTACACACCTTGAGGATGCAACGCCCTTGACGGTGGGTCAGGAGTGGTCAGGTTATGTGGGTGCCTTGAACGATGCGATCGTCGATGTCGAGTACGCTACACAAGGTTTGTTGCAAGTCGCCATGGGCGGCACGGCTGTCGGTACAGGCCTGAATTCACCGGTGGGTTTTGGTGATGAAGTGGCCGCTGAGTTGACGGCCTTGACAGGTTTTGCCATCAAGACCGCGGACAACAAGTTTACGGCACAGGGCACCTTGGATCGCATGGTCCGCGCCCATGCTGCACTCAAGACCGCTGCGGTCACCTTGTTTAAGATCGCCAACGACATGCGCTGGTTGGGCTCAGGTCCACGCACCGGTCTGATGGAAATGACTTTCCCTTCAAATGAGCCTGGCTCATCGATCATGCCAGGCAAGGTTAATCCTACCCAAGCCGAAGCCATGCTGATGGTGTGCATTCAGATCATGGGTTCGGACGTTGCGGTGCAAATGGGTGGTGCAGAGGGCAATTTTGAGCTGAATGCTTTCCGTCCGATCATCATCAGCAATTACCTCCATTCTGCTTTGATTATGGCCGATATGTCGGATCACTTCCGTGAGTTCATGATCGAAGGTGCGGTCGTCAATGAAGCACAACTTAAAAACAATATCGATAACTCGGTCATGATGGTGACGGCTTTGTCGCCTGTGATTGGTTACGATAAAGCTTCGGTGGTCGCGCACTACGCGATTGATCACAACACGACACTCAAGGCTGCGGCCTTGGCTTGCGGTGTGGACGAGGCGTTGTATGACCGCGTCGTCGTGCCGATCAATATGACAAAACCTGGTTCGGCCGATATTCCAGCTAAAAAGGCCTGATCTTGGACAAGAATGCACAATCTGGTCTGACTGGAGATCAAGCTTTACGACAACAAGTCGGTGATCGAGCTTACGCTGACTGGAAAAGCAATGATCATCGTGCCAGGAGGCTAGTCTCCGAGTTTATTGGTACCTCAGGGTTGACCTTTGTTTTGTCGGGTGGTGCAGCCATTCTTGCGGCGCACGGTGGTGCGGATTTAGCCCCTTATCAATATGCCTTTATCTTGTCAGCCATTTCTGCTTTGTGGTTGACGGTTGCGGTGTATTTTTTGGGTGATATTTCCTCCCACTTCAATCCTGCAATGACGCTTGGTTTTGCGTTGCGAGGTGATATGGGGTTCCCCATGGCGCTTTGCTATATGGTTGTGCAATTTACTGCTGCTACGGCGGGTTCGGTCACCGCTGCCGCACTCTTTGGCACAGGCGGCAATCTTGCCGCCACTGTGCCGCAGCCAGACATGCATTTTCAGGCGGTGATCTTCGAAGCGATATTGACGTTCGGGATGGTCTTGTTGATCTTGTCCATGACGAATGGTCCCAAGCTTCTGGGCCCTGCCGTGCCACTTGCCGTGGGGGCGTACGTCATGGCAATGGGCACGATGGGCGGACCCTTCGATGGTGCAGCATTTAATCCAGCGAGGGCGTTTGGGCCAGACTTTGCCCGTGGTGATTTTTCAACATATTGGATCTATCCCTGCGGCTCACTGATAGGTGTGTTGGCCGCCGTAGGGATTGCGAGGTTTTTACGTGGTCCTGCCAAGGCACAAGAGGCGAATGCCGCGATGGGGAATCCGCTGGATCAGTGAAGGATATGGTGAAGGATATGTTGCGGTTTACGTATTTCCGTCACCAAACCGTCATCAATCTGTAAAAATAACTTCATATTATCGGTAACCCAACATCAATCGATGAGTTCAATCTAAACAGGAGTTGCCATGAAAGCATTACGTTATTTGACGCTAGCGGCTGCCGCGCTGGTAGGTGTGCAAGCGCAAGCGATGGATCCTCGTTTCACTGACGCCAATGGCGATATGGTGGCAGATGCTCCAAAAGACGCCAAGCAATTTATTGATCCAGCGACCCTAGTGTTTGCTTATACACCCGTCGAAGATCCCGCTGTTTACGCCAAAGTTTGGCAAGAATTTATCGATCACCTCGCCAAGACAACCGGTAAGCGTGTTCAGTTTTTCCCTGTGCAAAGCAACGCGGCTCAGATCGAAGCCATGCGCGCTGGACGTCTGCACGTAGCGGGCTTTAATACCGGCTCAAACCCCATTGCAGTGAATTGCGCTGGTTTTGTTCCTGTGGCCATGATGGCTGCAAAAGATAACCGCTTTGGTTATGAAATGGAGATCATTACGTTCCCCGGTAGCGGCATTGAAAAAGTTGAGGACATCAAGGGCAAGCGCATGGCCTTTACTTCAGAGACTTCAAACTCCGGATACAAAGCGCCCTCGGCCTTGCTGAGCAAGCAGTTCAAGTTGGAAGCTGGTAAAGACTACACGCCTGTCTTCAGCGGTAAACATGACAACTCTATTTTGGGCGTGGCCAACAAGGACTATCCAGCTGCGGCAATCGCCAACTCCGTCAAACAGCGCATGGAAGGCCGCGGTACAGTTAAACCTGACCAAACCAAGGTGATTTACAAATCAGAGACTTTCCCAACCACTGGCTATGGGTATGTGTACAACTTAAAGCCTGAGTTAGCTGCAAAAGTCAAAGAAGCGTTCTTTACCTTTAACTGGGAAGGCACGGCACTTGCTAAAGAGTTCAACAAGACATCTCCTCCGCAAGAAAAGTTTATGCCAATTACGTTCAAAGAGAATTGGAAAGTAGTGCGTGATATCGACAGTGCGATGAATGTCAAATACACGTGTAAGTAAGGCGACATCTATGTTAGAGCTGCACCAGTTGGAAAAGCGCTACCCCACAGGTGATTTGGCACTCAAAGGTGTCTCGTTAAATGTGGGGGCTGGTGAGGTGTTAGGGTTGATCGGTCCCTCTGGGGCCGGCAAGTCCACGCTGATCCGCTGCGTCAACCGCTTAGTGCAGCCAAGTGGTGGAAAGATCGTGTTAGAAGGCCAAGATCTTAGTCATCTTGGCTCTTCTGGCTTACGTCGTGCACGTCGTCAGATCGGTATGATTTTTCAAGAGTACGCGTTGGTAGAGCGCTTGACGGTGATGGAGAATTTACTCTCCGGTCGTCTAGGCTACACAGGATTTTGGGCCAGTTGGTTTCGTCGCTTTGAGCAAAAAGATATTACTCAAGCCTACGCCTTGTTGGATCGCGTCGGTTTGGGTGGGATGGAAAATAAGCGCGCAGATGCCTTGTCTGGTGGGCAGCGCCAGCGTGTAGGTATCGCCCGTGCACTGATGCAAAGTCCAAAACTATTACTGGTGGATGAGCCGACGGCCAGCCTGGATCCAAAAACTTCGCGTCAAGTGATGCGTTTGATTTTAGAACTCTGCCAAGAGCGCTCTTTGGCCGCCATTGTCAACATTCATGACGTGGTGCTCGCCACAGAATTTTTACCTCGTATTGTTGGTTTACAAGCTGGCACCGTTGTCTATGACGGCCCGTCGGCTGGCGTGGACCGCAACGTGCTGACACAGATCTACGGAGCTGAGGACTGGAGCACGATTACGCAGCATATCGATCGTGCGAGAGAGTCGTCTGCCAGCGATCCACTCAAACAGATGGCTTTAGCCGAATGAGTGCAGTCGACACAACTGCCACATATCCAGACCGTTGGCAAAAGCCCCCATTTATTAAAAGTGCTGTGCTGCGTTGGTCGCTCATCATCGGAGCCATCGTTTATCTTGTGTTGGCCGTCGGCTCAATCGAGGTGAACTGGCAGCGTGTGATGCTTGGCTTAGAGCGTGGCTGGACATTCATTGAAGGATTTTTGCAGCCTGACTTTACGAGTCGCAAAGAAGACATTCTGATTGGCTTTCAAGAAAGTATCACGATGGCGATTACCGCGACCGTTGCAGGAGTGTTCTTGTCCATTCCGGTTGCCGTCGGTGCGGCGGCCAACCTTGCACCGCGTTGGATCTATATCTGTTGCCGTGCCATCATTGCGGTGTCGCGGACGTTAAATGAAATCATTGTCGCGATATTTTTAGTGGCGATGTTTGGTTTTGGTCCTTTCGCTGGATTTTTAACGCTGACGTTTGCGACCATCGGTTTTATGGCCAAACTGATGGCAGAGGATATTGAGGAAATACAGCCTTCTCAACTAGAGGCGTTACGCGCAACAGGTGCAGGCTATCTGCAAGTATTAGACTTTGCCGTCTTGTCTCAAGTGATGCCTCGTTTGGTGGGCTTGTCTCTGTATCGACTCGATATTAATTTTCGTGAATCCGCGGTGATCGGGATTGTGGGGGCGGGTGGCATTGGTGCGACGCTCAATACCGCAATGGACCGTTATGAGTTTGACTCGGCTGCAGCGATTATTTTGATCATTATTGTGATTGTGATGTTGGCCGAGTATGTATCAAGCTGGTTGAGAAAGAAAATACAGTGACTATGACAACGACATCGATCCCTGTCTGGCAAAAGCGGACGCCGAGAGCCAATGCGCTGATCTTTATGGCGTGGGTCATCACGTTGGCGTTTGTATCGTGGTGCTTTCAAGTCATGACGCAAGACACCATCTGGGCATTTGTGGCGGATGCGCCCAAGCAAGCTGCAGATATCGGTGGACGAATGCTGCCACCTAACTTGAGCTATGTGAATGAGCTTTGGTGGCCCCTGTGGGAAACGATCAACATTGCCACACTCGGTACCCTTGTGGGTCTTGTCTTAGCCGTGCCCATTGCATTCTTGGCTGCACGTAACACGACACCTAGCGCGACCTTGATTCGTCCGATCGCGTTGTTCATTATCGTGGCGTCGCGCTCGATTAATTCTTTAATCTGGGCTTTGCTTCTTGTCGCGATACTCGGGCCAGGATTGTTAGCGGGCATTATCGCGATTGCTTTGCGTTCAATTGGTTTTATTGGCAAATTGCTGTACGAAGCGATTGAAGAAATTGATGCCGATCAAGTTGAGGCCATCGAAGCCACGGGTGCGTCCACTGCGCAAGTCATGACTTGGGGTGTCGTGCCTCAGGTTGCACCAACCCTGGCAGGCATCTCGATGTTTCGCTGGGATATCAATATCCGTGAATCAACCGTATTAGGTTTGGTCGGCGCAGGCGGCATTGGCGTCAAGCTTGAGGCTGCCTTAGGGACCATCGCCTGGCCCAAAGTCACGACCATCTTGTTGGTGATCTTTGTGACGGTGTTGATCAGCGAGTGGGTGACGGCTCAGGTGCGAAAGAAACTGATTTAAGTTCTCCTTTTTCGTTATAAAAATGAGTGATCCTTTTGTGATGCCACGTTGGGGAATTCTCCAACTCGGTGCTTAAACAGCGTTTTCTCAGCAAAATAAAAAAAATCCCAATCGGGATATTTTTATGAGAAAGTATCAAAAAGCTTACAGAAGTTCCCGTTCGGTAAAATTCATTGCAATCAGCGCGTTTTTGATGAATAATTTACTGATCGGGAAATTATTCATCTTATGACCTCTATTCAAACATCCTTTCAATTAGGCGATGCTCTTCGGCAAAGTCGCAAGCAACTCGGGCTGACACAGTCTCAGTTAGCGTTGGCCTCAGGAGTGGGCGTGCGTTTTATTGTCGATCTCGAAGCGGGAAAACCTACTTTGAGGTTAGAAAATATTTTGCGCGTCATGCATGCTTTAGGTGGTGAGCTTCAAATCAGTGGTTTGCCATACTCAAGTACTGAAGGCCAAAGAAATGAGCTGTTGCCATGACACGCGAGTTAGCTGTCTGGTTATTTAGTGAAAAAGCCGGTACGTTAAGTCTTGATAAAGGGCGGCTGAGCTTTGTGTATGAAAAAGAATATCTGACACACTCAAGCGCTCTCGCTTTGTCTGCATCGCTGCCGATGCAGGTTGAGGCATTCGAGGATCTACAAACACGCCCATTTTTCTCTGGTTTATTGCCAGAGGGGCGGATGCGAAATCTTATCGCCCAGCAGTTTCAAGTTTCTCATCTCAATGATTTTGCGTTGCTAGATCATATCGGTGGTGAATGTGCAGGCGCAGTGACTTTTATGGAGCCCGGTCAGGCGTTGCCAGTAAGAGGTAACGCAGATATCGAATGGTTGACCGATCAAAAAGTGATTGAAATTCTAGATGAGTTACCTCGTCGTCCGATGTTGGCTGGGCAAGATGGCTTGCGCCTTTCCTTGGCAGGAGCTCAAGATAAACTGCCTGTTGTATTTGATGGTAATCGAATCGGGCTCCCCAAAAACGGAACACCAAGCACGCACATCTTAAAACTAGCAATTCATACCGTTGAGGATAGCGTGACAAATGAGGGATACTGCCTCATGTTGGCGCAGTCAATGAAACTCAGTCCGGTCACAGCAAAAATACAGCATGTGCTTGGCCGTTCATTTTTGTTAGTTGAGCGCTATGACCGCGTCGAAGATGTGACGAAAGGTCTGTTGCGCATTCATCAGGAAGACTTCTGTCAGGCGCTGGGTGTTGTTCCAGAGGTGAAGTATCAGAAAGAGAGAGGGCCTGATTTGCAAAATTGTTTTGAGTTGGTTCGCCGAGCCACGCGCCCTCATGCGCCACAAATTTTAAGATTGTTTGATTACGTTATTTTTAATGCGCTGATTGGAAATCATGATGCGCACGCAAAAAACTTCTCTTTGCTATACGCGGGGCGTTCACCTGTTCTAGCACCACTTTATGATGCCCTTTCGACAGCAGTCTATCCAACGCTGACACCAAAGATGGCGATGAAAATAGGAAGTAAATATAAGTTCACTGAAGTTCAAGCAAGACACTGGGAACAGTTGGCTGAAAGTGTCGGACTTGCAAGAGCGCAAGCGAAAAAAAGAATTTTGGAAATAGCAGAGTTGCTTCCCTTGAAAGCGCGTTCCTTACAGTCTGATGCGCAATATTGTTTTTCAAATAGCGCCTTGGTAGAGCGAATCAATGCACTGATAGCGCAACGCTGCACCTTGACGATTCGTCGACTGACAACGGTGTATTAAATCAACTATTGATTATGCTTGGAGGTGAGTGTGTCACCTCAAGCAGATAAGTCAATTTTTCAATATTAGTAAGCGTATCGGGATATTTTGAATTGATAATTTCAATGATCTGATTTGCGATGCTTAGGATATTGTCGATTTGATTGCCCTCAATCAGAAGAAATGAATCGGGAATGGAGATATCTCTATTCTTTTTCTCTTCAACTTCAATCGTACTGGCTGCATGACTTGTTGCGCACAAGTGGAGCCCGTAGAAACCGGTCTTATTGTGTAGGATTGATTCTAGGTCACTGAGTTGGCGACTCAGTGCAAGCAAGTCGTGGCTTGTGAAGCGGATCAAAACAAATGCCGAGCCCGTTCCTTGTTTTGTGATGCTCTTGACAACCGAGCAGACGCCTCGTGAGTTGTTTCTCGCGAGCGGCCCCACTTTTCTTGATAACGGCGTTGGATTGTTCAGGCGCTGGAGATAGTCGGGACCAGTAAAGACATCAATGTCTGCAGCTTCGTAAAGCGTCATAAATTGTGGACCATCACCGACGATATGAAACCTTCGACCTCGGAGAAAGCCTGGTATGGCTACACGTTCGGGCATATGCTCGCCATCGTGCCAAGTATAAAAATCTTCGATCGTACCTGGGGCACGATCGAAGAGAATGAAAACAATAGCACGGCCAAGAAGAGCCATTTTTATTTCCTTATGGCATGAATTGACCACCGCAAATATCGATCGTAATGCCAGTTAAAAATTCAGCTTCATCGGATACCAAAAATCCGACGACAGCACTGACATCTCTAGGCAGACCAAGCCTCCCTATTGGCGTTTCAGCGATAAAACGTGCATCCATCTCAGCTGGATTACTCACAGTTTTCGCCATGGGGGTTGAAATGCGTGTGGGTGCAACGGCGTTCACGGTAATGCCGTGTGGTGCTAATTCATCAGCCAAAATACGCGTAAAACCAATAATGCCAGCTTTTGAAGCAGCATAATGCGCACCGGCTAAAATCGTTCTAGTTCGGCCAGCCCGAGAGCTCATATTAATGATCCTGCCCCAGTTATGTCTCTGCATGAGACGGATCGCATGCTTGCTGACAAGAAACGTACCCGTCAAATTAATGTCGATTGTCTGTTGCCAGTCTTTTAGAGGCGTATCAACGACAAGTGATTTTTTGCCATTCACGCGCAAAGCCACACCCGCATTGTTGATGAGCACATCGAGTCGACCAAATTCTTGATCGATTTTTGCCATGACATTGATGACGCTTTCCTCTTGAGTGACATTTAGAGCAAGAGCACGAATCTGAGTGAGCCCCTCTTCATGAAAACTCTCAATGATTTTTTTGCAATTTGCTTCAGTTGTAGCGGTTGCAACAATAGTGAAGCCATCCCTTGCGAGTCGTTTTGCAATGTCATACCCGAGTCCAGTCGTTGCCCCTGTCACGAGGGCAACTTTTGGAAAAGACGACTGGGCATTGCTATCTTTTTGTGAGGCCATCATTATTTCTTGTTTGCTGCTACAACTTTTGCCCATTTAACTTGATCCTGTGCAACAAATTTTTCAAGTTGAGCGGGGGTCATGACTTCAGTCACCATGCCTTGCTCTACTAATTGTTTATTAATCTGTGGATCTTTAAGAACAGTATTAAGTGTTTTGTTGAGCAGATTAACGATCGGAGTAGGTGTTCCAGCAGGTGCAAACATCGCGTACCATGTGCTTGCAACGTAGCCAGGAAGAGCTTTCTCCGTGAGTGTCGGGACCTGTGGAACAAGTGGGGATCTGACAGCGCTGGTGACCGCTAAGGCCTTCACTTTTCCTGCTTTGACTTGTGGCAACATGCCTACCAAACTCGTGATAGACATTTGAATCTCACCGCCTACTAGTGCAAGTGTGCCTGGACCTGCACCTTTATAAGGAATATTCTGAGTATTCACACCAGACATCGTCTGAAAAAGTTGTGTCGCTAATAGCGTTGTGCTGGCAGTTGTTCCGCTATTGTACTTACCTGGATTGTCGCGTAAAAGTTTTAAAAATTCATCGGCCGTGTTGGCCGGCACGCTTGGATGAACAACTAAAAAGTTTGCGGCATCGCCAATCATGCCGATATGCGTAAAGTCTTTGACCGGATCTACTTTAGTTTCGGGATAGAGGCTCGCATTAATGGAGTGACTACCTGAAGCAACAAGAATTGTGTAACCATCGGGAGTTGAGCGTGCGACCGCCTGGGTCGCAATCAAACTATCCGCACCAGGCCTATTTTCGATGATGATAGGTTGTCCCAGAATTTTAGACATTGCATTGCCGAGGATACGGGCAGTCACATCTGTAGATCCTCCCGCACCAAATCCAACAAGAAACCGAATTGGCTTATTGGGATAGGATTGAGCTTGAACCGCACTGCCGATCATTGCTGATGTTGCGAGGGTTAATGCAATTAAGCTATTAATTATTTTGCTACTTTTCATTGTCGTCTCCTTGGTTTATTGGGTATCGCTGATGCGATGACTGTTGGATCCTACCTTTCACGCTAACTCCGCTAGACCACAGTCCAGTAGGAGTACTCCTCTTCCTTTGCTATATGCCTGAAAATTTACGAGCTGAGCATGTCGTCGCCATATTAAAAATCTCAAAGTTTCTCCAGGATAAACTGGAGAGGTAAAGCGTAGTGCCAAGCGCTTAAGGGCGCCGGGTTCAAAATGACAGCAGCTCTTTAAGATCGCATGTGCTGCATAACCAAAGCTTCCCAGTCCATGAAAAATCGGTTGCTCAAAGCCTGCCTGTTTTGCAACAACAGGATCTGCATGCAGTGGATTCGGATCACCATTGAGTCGATACAGTAGCGCCCCTTGTGGGAGGATTGGCAAGTCGACTTCCATAACATTGCTTAAGTTTTTTGGTATCGGCAAAAGCCGCTCAGGTGCTTCATCGTTTATCCCGTCATTCCCCGAAAAGCCACCATCTGCTCTAAGAACTTCTATCCGTGATGCGGTCGCAATATGCCGTCCATTTCCGTCATAAATTTCTCTTTTCAAACCTGCAACGGCTCCTTTGCCAACACCACGATCATGAAGATGAGTGACTTGATTATGTGCTTGCATCGTTGCACTCACAGGAAGCGTTTGGTGAAAACTGACATCTTGTTGTGCATGTAAAACATGCTGCCAAGATACTTTTGTTTCGGGGATCCGCCACCACGAGCCAGGACTTCCTATCACAGCAGCCATACTGGGTAGTACTTTTAAATCTTGTTCGTAGACAAATTGAAGTTGTCTGACATCCATAGGATCTGCGCCAAGGCCACATCCAAGCGCATAACGCATCACATCTATTTCTCTGTATTGATGTGTGATGACGCCGAACGTCCAGTTGCGCAAAGTGTTGTAGGTGATCATTGACATCAATCCTAGGCGATGATTCCCTTGTTGCGTAACGTAGCGATTCGATCTGTACTCAACCAACTAGACAATGCGAGGGTATTGTTTTCTGCGTTGATTTCCTTGGGTAAGCTCGGCAGACTTGGTGCGCTGTGGCTAAACCTAGGCGCTGGAGCAGGTTGAGTGACACCATCAATAGTGCAAAAGCTGCTCCTTGCCTTGATATGAGGATGTTTCATCGCTTCATCCCAAGAAAGAATTGGCGCATAGCATGCGTCACGACCTTCTAGTTTTTCACTCCAGTATTGTCGTGGATACTGAGAAAACTTTTGAGAAAATATTCTTTTACCTACATCCCAGTTTGCAGGTGCGAGATGATCTCCGATAACATCATGGTCTATTTCTAACAGCTTGAGCAGTTCATCATAAAAACGCTTTTCTAATGCGGCAACGCTAATCCATTTTCCATCTGAGCATTCATACACGTTGTAGAAATGCGATCCTGAATCGATCGGATTTGTTCCTCGTTCTTGATTCCATAGACCAGCCGCATGCATACCAAGAAAAATAGTTTGAAGTGATATGACGCCGTCCACCATCGCCGCATCAACGACCTGACCGATCCCGGTCGTGCGAGCATGAATGATGGCTGCAAGCATGCCAAATGCGAGATACATGCCACCACCACCAAAGTCTCCAATGAGGGAGAGTGGAACAATAGGGGGCTCATTTTTTCTACCCAAGGCATGTATTGCACCCGTCATCGCAACATAATTCAGATCGTGACCAGCGGAGTGAGCAAGCGGTCCATCTTGGCCCCACCCCGTGACCCGTCCATAAACTAGTTTCGGATTTCGTTGCAGACAAAGATCTGGTCCAAGGCCTAAGCGTTCCATAACGCCTGGTCTAAAGCCCTCAATCAGACCATCTGCATTGTCGATGAGCTCCAGCACGAGCTCAATCGCGTCAGGATCTTTCAGATCGACGCCGATGACATCCCGGTTTCTCAAAAGTAAATCATATTTTCTTGGTCGCTTGACACCTAGATCAACTGCCACTTTTCGATCGATACGAATCACTGTTGCGCCCATGTCGGCCAGCATCATGGCTGTCATCGGAGCCGGTCCTAAGCCGGCGATTTCAACGATTTTCAGACCTTTCAGAGGACCGTTGGATTGTTGAGAAGTGGGCTGGGGTGACATGGTGTGTCCGTCTCTGGTAACAAGCAAACTATTTTGATAATTGATGGACGAGGTCGTCCGTAAATCCAAATTCACGCAGGATGGTGGCGGTGTGTTCTCCAAGCGTAGGAGCAGGCATGCGCAATTGTCCTGGCGTTCTAGAATAACGAGCAGGAATCGAAGGCGTATGCATCTTTCCTGCCAACGGGTGCTCGAGCGTTTGGAAAAATTTTGTTTCTACTAAATAAGGGTCGTTTTGCAGGTCACTGAGCATGCGTGCCGAAGCATGGGGGATTTTCGCGATTTTGAGTCGCTCTTTCCACGTCTCGTTTGATTGTTTAGCAAGTTCTTCGCCGATCAAGCCATAGAGTTCCGCAAATCTTTGTGATCTGACAGTGACGCTGTCGAATCTTGGATCACCAATTAAATCAGTACGCTCAAACGCTTTAAATAGATTGACGTATTGTTGGTCGGTAGTCGCCATCAAACAGATATAGCCATCCAGTGTTTTAAATGGTCGGCGTTCTGGCATGAGTGCGCGCGGATAACCTATTGTTCCATTCGGATCATCTAGCTGCGCGGTCCACATGTGCTCGATCATATTGAACGCCAACATGCTTTCAAACATGGGAACTTCGACACATTGCCCGAGACCGCTATGTTCTCGTTCAAGCAATGCCATACTGATGTGTGTGGCCAAGACATGTCCACAAAATTTGTCAGCGATGACTGTCGGAAAATATCTGGGTTCTCCGTATGCCATCATATTGATTCCGGCAATACCGCTTTCACCCTGAATGACATCATCGTACGCAGGATCGTTATGTTTTGGTCCATCTGAACGATAGCCCGGTGCGCTTGCGTAAATGAGTCTTGGGTTGCGTTGACGAAGTGCTTCGTAGCCGACTCCAAGGCGTTTAGCTGAATCCGGGCGCATGCTGTGAAGGAAAACATCACATTTCTCTGCCATCTGGAGGAGTGCTTCAAGCGCTTCAGGTCGATGTAAATCTAAAACGATACTTCGCTTATTTCTATTCATGCCTAGAAACAGTGCGGCCATTCCTTCATACTGTCTCGGACCGATATAGCGATTGGCGTCTCCCTCAGGCGATTCAACTTTGATGATATCAGCGCCCATATCTCCCATAATTTGTGTAGCGACCGGACCCAGTATGAACTGACTCATATCGAGCACACGAATGCGTGAAAGAGGACCGGAGGGAAGCGCTTTGTCACTCATGATTAAGCGGCCTCACGACACTTGACCATACGGAGGGGCGTGTAGGTAATTGCAACGGTTCCATCTTGTTTGACAATATTGACTCTTGAGCGGACGAGTCCTCGACCAGGGCGACTCTTAGAGACGCGTGCCTCCAGGACTTCGACTTCGGCATGGATGGTGTCGCCCACAAAAACGGGTGATTTCATCGTGATTTCCATATTAATTAGAGCAAGTGCCGTGTTTTGCATGGTTGCCTGAATCAGCAAGCCCTCTATAAAACCGTGCGCGAGCATGCCAGGTGCGATACGACCTTTGATATCCGAGCCATGTTCACGAAACTCTTGATTAGTGAATAGCACCTCCACCAAACCGAGACAGTTGACGTAGTTCATGACATCAGTTTCAGTGATCGTCCTACCAATAGTCTGATATTTTCTCCCTAGGGGAAGATCTTCGAAATAAAAGCCTAGTCCAACGATTTCCATTTTTCTCTCTCCAACCGCGCGGCGCTCTTTCGAGCGCATATTTGATGAATGTTCAAACTTATGTGGATTTTCTGACAGGTCCTAGTAGGCTATTGGCGACGATATTGCGTTGGATTTGATTCGTGCCTTCGATGATCTGAAGGACCTTTGCATCGCGCATGTAACGATTGATAGGAAAGTCTGAGGTTACGCCTGCTGCACCACAAATTTGAACGGCATCAAGGGCGACCTTCATTGCGACATCTGTCGCAAAGCATTTTGCTGTAGCAGCCATCGGTGCAAGTGCCTTTCCAGAGAGGCCGCAGTCCACCATGTGCGCAACTCGATACACAAGGCTTCTTGCGGCCTGTGTTTGCATTTCCATATCTGCGAGCATCCAACGAATGCCTTGAAAGTTCTCAACAGGTTCATTGAAAGCTTTCCGACTTTTGACGAAATCAATTGCATGGTTTATCGCACCCTGTGCAAGTCCCACACCTCTCATCGCATGTAAAGGCCGTGCGGTATTCATTGCTTCCATGACTAGCTTAAAGCCACCAGACTGTTCTGCACCCAGACAATCATCGGTCGGAACAAAGACTTCGTCTAAAAATAATGGGTGCGATGGAATGCCTCTCGCGCCTGTTTTTTCTTCTTTTCGTCCAATTTCAAGACCTTTTGCATTGCGCGGGACTTTAAAAAAATTGATCCCTGCTGCGGTATCGTCTTCCCCGGTTTTGGCTGCCACAAAGATGTAATCGGATATGGAAGCACCTGTACACCAGGCTTTGTTACCGGAAATGCTATAGCCCCCTTTGACGCGTTTAGCTCTGGTCTTGATTCCGCGTACATCTGAGCCGCTTTGAGATTCAGTAATCGAGATCGATGCGCGGACTTTCCCCGAAGCCAATTCGGGTAATAAGGTATTTTTTTGTGAGTCTGTTCCGCCGGCTAGTACAGCACCAAACGGCGTCCATTGAACAGCGAGCAAATATGCAGTGTTGTAGCAGACGGCACCTAGTTCTTCGATGGCGATACACGCACTGACAAGACTGCCGGTACCACCATGTTCTTCGGGGAAAGGTAAGGCGAATAGCCCGAGCTCGCACAACAATTCGAACATGTCTTGTGGATACTCACCACTTCGGTCGATGTCATTGGCACGAGGCGCTACTTTCTCACGCGCAACGCGGCGTAGCATGTCCTTAAGCTGCAGTTGTTCGGCTGAAAACTCATCTTGCATCTTATGTCCCCACCAGTTCGATCTGGCGCCCCGTCATGAATTTCTGTTTAATAAACAGTTATAGTTGAATGAACGATCGTTCAGTTTGATGTTTCTATTATTTGCTTGATTGATATTTAAGTCAATAGCAAATTTACTGTAAGTTTCCTGCCATCCCGCCATCAACAGCTAGACTAGTCCCTGTAATAAAACCGGCATGTTGCGATGCATAAAAAGCCACCGCAGCAGCGAGTTCGTCTGGAGTTCCAAGCCTACCTAGCGGAACGCGTTTGATTCTTTCCTTCATGTCATAAGAGGAGGTGAGTGCCTCGGTTCCGATGGATGCGGGTTGAACCGTGTTGACGGTAATTTGGTGCTGTGCAACTTCGTTGGCTAAATGTTTGAGTAAAGCAGTCACTCCAGCACGGTAAACGGTTGAAAGAGCGTGATTGGGCATTGGGGCCTTGACGGAAGCTGAGGTCACACCCACAATCCGGCCCCATCCACGACCGATCATTTTTGGTACAACGATTCTGACAACCATTGTTGCTGCTAAAAGTTGAGTGTTGTAGGCAGAGTCCCATCTGCTGGAATCGGTTTCCCCCAGAACAGTCGTCATCTTTAGAGGGGGACGACCTGTATTCAACACTAAAATGTCTGGTCCCCCAAAGATATCCTCCGTCTCTTTGGCGAGTCTAACGATGTCTTGTTCAATCGTCATGTCTCCTGGGACTGCAACCACTTGAATTCCGTGTTCCTTAGTCAGGGTACTGGCCAGGTTTTCAAGCTTGTCTGCTGAGCGGGCAAACAATACAAGATTGCATCCTTCAGCGGCAAGACGCTGGGCAATAGATAGCCCCAAGCCAGAGCTGCATGCCGTAATCATTGCAGTTTTACCTCGGATACCCAAATCCATAATGTCTCCCTGTGCGTTGCATGAATGCACTCTAATTGCATGGTGATCCTATGGTACGATCAAATCGCTGATGAATAAACAATTAATGTCTTAGTGTCCTTTTTTGCTCCATGCCCCAATCCAAAAATAACGCACTTGCGCATGTCAGAAGCAAAGTGGATGTGCCCGGACTCGTTGAAAAGCGCCGGGCCCAGTTCATAGACTCCGCGATCGATTTGTTCGGTCAGCGTGGCTATCACGTGACCACTATCCGGGATATTGCACAAGCTGCCGGGGTCAGTATTGGTCTCATCTATCAGTATGTCGAAGACAAAGAAGACATCTTGTTTTTGGCTCTCATGAAAGTTCTTGACCAATACATACAGGAGATTCCCCCAGTATTGGCGGAGCCAACAAGTCCAGTCGAAAAAATTGATGCTGCTGTCCGTGCGTATATCAATATCATTGATAAGAACGTCAATGCGACTGTTTTGGCTTATCGAGAGACAAAATCGTTACCCAAAGAGCGACGTGTCATCATTCAGCAAAAAGAGCTTGAGTCCAATGCATTGATGTCGGAATGTATTGCGCAGTGCATCAAGGATGGGACAATGAAAGCTGATCTTGACGTAGAGATGCTGACTTATCAAATTGTGATGTTCGCACATGCTTGGGCGTTGAAGTCTTGGCGCTTTCGTCCAGAGATGGATGTCGAAGAATACGTTCAACGAGGACTGAATTTGATCCTGCCTGCTGCGCTCACTTTAAAAGGTAAGCGCGCATACGAGAAATTAAGAAAATAGTTTTAGCTATTGACTGAACGATCATTCATTCTGTAAAGTGCCACCAAGTGGGTATTGATTTCGCTTGATCTCTCTAAGCATCTGCTGGGAAGTGGAGGAATGATTTGTTAGCGCTAAATGTCTCTGATCGTATTGCACGAATAACGCTTTCGCGCGCCCCAGTCAATGCGATCAATGATGAACTGTTAACGCAGTTTCATGCCGCCATTGATGAATTGTTGCGCCGTGAAGATTGGAATGTGTTGATGATTGAATCATCACTAAAGGTCTTTTGTGCAGGAGCAGATCTCGCTCAAATGAGCGAATGTATAGAGACTGAAGAGGGTGCCGATAAAATGGTGCACAGCATTACCCAATTTCAGGCGCTTTTTTCTCGTATTGAAAATCTACCGGGTGTGACGCTATCAGTCATCAGCGGTGCAGCTCTTGGCGGCGGTTTAGAGCTCGCACTGGCCTGCGACTTGCGTATCGTGGCTCATGAAGCCAAGTTAGGGTTGCCTGAAGCCAGTCTTGGCGTGATACCGGGAGCGGGTGGGACGCAACGTCTGACTAGACTTTGCGGACAAGGGATCGCGAATCGCTTAATACTCACAGCTGAGGTGATCGATGGTCAGTCTGCCGAACAATTTGGAATCGCGCAATGGTCGGTACCAAGGGACGATTTAAATGTTCGTGCTCAAGAGATTGCAGTGCGTCTAGCGGGACTCTCGCGCATAGCGCTTTCTGAAAGTAAGGCGTGTATCGCTGCAGCAGCACAATTGGGCCCTAGTGGTTTCTCAATGGAGCTTGA
Organism: Bordetella parapertussis; assembly: GCA_945897365.1. Lineage (GTDB taxonomy): Bacteria > Pseudomonadota > Gammaproteobacteria > Burkholderiales > Burkholderiaceae_B > Zwartia > Zwartia parapertussis_A. The sequence goes on from CAMDFD010000010.1 coordinate 23,054, forward strand.
GGCAACGAGGAGACTCTATCGGGCCAGCGATACACAAGAGCGCGTACGGTCATTTTTAGATAAAAATAAAAGAAAATAAATCATTACTCTTAAAGGGATAGCTATGACGACAGTTAAAAGGAATGCGGTTGTGACAGGTGCGGCCTCTGGCATCGGAAAAGCAACAGCCATCGCATTTGTGAATAAGGGATACCATGTTTTTGGCTTGGATATTGATGCCATAGGCGGTGTCAATATTGAGACCGAGATCAATCAAAAAAATGGCGCTGGCTCATTCACGTATATCAAAATGGATCTTGGTGACAGAGTGTCCATCCTTAGTGGTTGTGAGCGCATGTTGGCACAGGTACCGGCTGTCGATGCAATCGTGAATGCAGCAGGATGGGATCGTATTGAGCCCTTCGTAAACAATACTCCTGAGTTTATGAATAAGGTGATGCAAATCAACTTAATGGGACCCATTACCTTGACTCAGGCATTGTTGCCGACAATGATTCAAGCAGGATCAGGGAAGATCGTGAATGTAGCGAGTGATGCTGGCCGAGTTGGTAGTATGGGGGAAACAGTGTACGCCGCTGCGAAAGGCGGAATGATCGCTTTTACTAAATCACTTGCGCGAGAAATGGCACGCTACCAAATCTATGTCAATTGCGTATGCCCCGGACCAACAGATACACCGTTGTTTCACGCGCAGCCGGACAAGCTCAAGGAAGCACTCATCAAAGCGATCCCTTTCAAGCGACTGGCGATGCCAGAGGAGACTGCCAGTGCGATTCTGTTTTTTGCATCAGAGGATTCAAATTACGTGACCGCTCAAATTTTGAGTGTGAGTGGTGGATTGACCATGGTCGGCTAGCGCGAGATGTAAACGGTTTTATATTGCAGCCTATTTAATTTTATTGAGAACATTTATGTCTGACTTAATTTCAAAATTTCAACCCTCCACTTTTGACTTTGATCACTATCAGCCTAAACATTTCAAAATGGATGTTGTCGGTAAGGTCATGACGATTACCCTCAACAGACCCGAGAGAAAGAATCCGTTAACGTTTGAGTCCTACGCTGAACTACGTGATTTATTTATTAATTTGACGTATGTTAAGTCAGTAAAGACTGTCGTCGTAGTTGGCGCAGGTGGCAACTTTTGCTCTGGCGGTGATGTGCATGAAATCATTGGTCCTCTGGTTCAAATGCAGAAGCAGGATGACATGAGTGGCTTGTTGGCATTTACGAGGATGACAGGCGATTTGGTCAAGGCAATGCGAAACTGTCCTCAGCCTATTTTTTCAGCCATTGATGGTATTTGTGCTGGAGCAGGAGCCATTATTGCAATGGCTTCCGATATGCGTTTTGGTACCGCAGGTAGTAAAGTCGCTTTCCTCTTTGTGAAAGTCGGTTTGGCCGGTGCTGACATGGGCGCTTGCAATATGTTGCCAAGAATTATCGGTGCAGGCCGCGCATCAGAGTTGCTATACACCGGACGCTCGATGGATGGTTTGGAAGCGGAGCGCTGGGGGTTTTATAACCGAGTCTGTCAACCAGAAACTCTTTTGGCTGATACGCAAGAAATGGCTAAAAAAATAGCGGATGGTCCAACCTTTGCGCACGCAATGACCAAGCGTTGCATTCATCAGGAATGGAGCATGGGGATTGATGAGGCCATTGAGGCCGAAGCTCAAGCGCAGGCTATTTGTATGCAGACCAAAGATTATGAGCGTGCTTACAACGCATTTGTAGCTAAACAAACTCCTATTTTTGAAGGGAATTAATGCGAGTATGCAACTGTCTGGGGCGCTAACTGAGTGGTCGCTGTCTGAGCAGTACCGATCGAGTGGTATCTGGTTGGATAAACTTATCATCGATGATCTTGATGAGTATGCGAAATCTAGCCCTAGTCAGATTGTCATCATTGATTCTCGACAGTCTATGACTTATGCTCAGTTACAAGATGCTTCTTATCGGGTCGCAGCTGGGTTGCTGAGTTTGGGTATACAGCCAAATGATCGCGTTGCAATCCAGTTACCTAACTGGGCAGAATATGTTGTTTTGCATTGTGCCCTTGTCCGTATCGGTGCGGTGACATGCTTGATTACGCCGATGAGTCGTGCACGTGAAATATCAGGAATGCTTCGCGTCGCACAATCCAATTGGCTTGTTATTCCCAAACAATTCAAACATTTTGACTATCTTGCGATGGGTCGACAACTCCAGTCGACACTTCCTGATCTGGGATTAATCATCCTTGATGAACAACTAGGGCAGACTGAAACACTGGATGATTTAGATCATGCGCATCCCTGGCATGCAATGATCGAAACGCCTTGCGATAGCCTACTTCGTAAAAAGATTGATGAATTGCGACCTCATCCTGATGCGGTGACGGAGATCGTGTTTACTTCGGGCACGACGGGAGACCCCAAAGGGGTGATGCACACTAACAATACTCTTTACGCACCTCAAGTTGCGATGTCCAAATCATTGGATTTGCGAAGGGGGAGCGTATTGCACATGGCATCAACTCTAGGTCATCAAACTGGTTTTTTGAATGGGCTTCGTTTGCCTATTCAGGTCGGGGGCGCTGTTGTCCTTCAAGATACTTGGAAGCCCGAGGCCTTCGTTGACTTAGTGGCTCGACATAAGATTGAAGTGTCGAGTGGGAGTGCTACATTCTTGATGGATATACTCAAGGCGACTAATCTTGATCTCTGTGATGTGTCTTCGCTCAGGGTGTTTCGCGCAGGTGGAGGACCGATTCCTGTTTCTTTGGTAAAAGAGGCAGAGTCCCGCTTGCCTAATTTGAGGGTACTGCGTGGCTGGGGGCAAACTGAAAACGGAGTGGTCACGCTAACAAGGTTGGATGACGATCTTGAAACACGCGCTCAAACAGACGGACGTGTTCAGCCCGGTATGACAATACGTATCGTCGATGCCAATCAACGTGAGCTAGGAGCAGGCATCGAAGGAAGTTTGCAGGTTCAAGGTGCTTTTATGAGCCCTGGGTATGCGAACTCGCCGGATTTAATGAAGACGTTCTACTTTGATGATTGGTTTGATACGGGTGATTTGGCTACCATCGATACACGAGGGTATATCAAAATCACGGGAAGACTCAAAGATATCGTGATCCGTGGTGGTGAAAATATCCCCATTCACTATGTTGAAAATGTGTTGTTTGAAGACTCCCGCATCGCTGAGGTCAGTATTGTTGGTATGCCTGATGAGCGTTTGGGCGAACGTTGCTGTGCGTTCATCATTTTAAAAAAAGATGCGACCTTTTCTCTTGGCGAGATGCAAAATTTTTTATCTACGCGTGATGTGGCCACTCAGTATTGGCCAGAGCGCTTGGAAATTGTCGATGAGCTACCGCGTACCGCAAATGGGAAGGTACAGAAAGCAAGTCTTAGAGCGCTTTTGCAAAAATCCTGATTCTTTGGATAAGTTTTTATCACGCATGTCAGAATAATTAGAAAAATTCTTTTGCGAAAAATTAAAGTGCGTGTTTATGACTTAATTTGATGCTAAGCCGCTCTCGGCAATGATCTTTGCCCAGTTTTTTGAGTAAGCGCGTTCGCGCTCCGAGAGTGTCTGACCATTCATGTAGTCCACAGTTAATCCAAGTGCGACGAGTCTTTGTTGCACGTTGGGCATTTCCAATACTTTTTTCAAGGCTTCGCTGTAGCGTTCAAGTGTGGCTGCAGGCGTCCCTTTGGGAGCAAAAATCCCATAATAGGGCAGGTCTTCAAAACCTTTAATTCCAAGTTCTGCGAAGGTTGGGATTTCAGGTAGGATTTCTTGTCTCTTATTCCCCATCACAGCGACGATGCGTAGCTTGCCCGCTTTGTGAAACTCAATAAAATCGGGTATGGAAGCCACTGCAGCAGGGATTTGTTTGCCAAGCATGTCGGCGATCATGGGCGAGCTCCCTTTGTACGGAACCGCAATGAGATCAAGCTTGTAATGCGCAGCGAGTATTCTGACAAGAAACTCTGGGACTGATTGAGGCGCAGGCACGCCGACAGCGGCTTTTCCTTGATGTTGTGTGCGAACTGAATGGACAAATTGGTCAAGTGTTGTTTCAGCTAAATCTCCTGACAAGGCGATTCCGTTCGCAAAGGTGGCAAACCCAGCCACAGGTATGAAGTCTGTCGCCGGCTCATAGCCCACTTTTTTATTGATCAAAGGCAAGATCGAAATGGTGTGATCGTGCGAAAGAAAGAGAACGGAACCATCAGCAGCGGCTGTTTTCAGAGCCTGTGCTGCGATCTGGCCACCTGCACCAGCCCGATTTTCGACGATGATGGGTGTGCCTAGTTTTTGACTTAAGTGCTCGCCGAGTATGCGCGCGATGGCGTCTGTGCCGCCTCCCGCAGGAAAGCCCACCATCAGCCTAATGGGATTGCTTTGAGCAAAGACGCAGGCACTGGTGAGCAGTAACAGAACACACACAACTGTCTGATGAACATTAAGCTTGAAAGTCTTCAACATGGCGCACTCATTTTTATATTGGGAAATGACGAGATCATTTTAAGCTTAGGTCGTAACAACGGCATCTAGCGCGACGACTCCTGATGCCTGAACCAATAAAGGATTGATATCGATACTTTGAATTTCAGGATACTTGCAGGCAATTGTACTGATCTTGCATAGAACTTCGGCCAAGGCATTGCAATCTAGAGGTTCACTGCCACGCCAACCTTTTAGTAGGACGGCACTTTTGACGGAATCAATCAATTGATGGGCGCCTGCCTGATCAAGCGGGGCGCTCGCCATCGAAACGTCTTTGAATAGTTCTACCATGACGCCACCCAGTCCAAACATGATCATGGGCCCGAAGACTGGATCACGGTGCATACCAACGAGTGTCTCAACCCCTTTGGATACCATTCGGGAAATGAGCACGCCCTCAAGGCGGGCATCAGGTCTAGCGGATTTCGCGCGTTGTATCAGCGTCTCGAAGCCAGCCTCAACCTCTGCGGCGTGAGCGAGTCCGAGCAATACTCCACCAATTTCTGTTTTATGCTGAATGTCCGGAGACAGAATTTTCGCGACAATTGGGTATCCGAAATCATTGGCAGCCTGTATAGCCTCTTTCGCCGTGAGACAAACACGTTCCTCGATGACTGGAATTCCTTCTTGCCGAAGTAATTGTTTAGCTTTGGATTCGTCCGATGGTTGAATGGTTAATCGAGATGCTTGCTTGTCCACGCCAAGAGCGGGCATGGCATTTCGGCGTTGACGAATTTGACACGCAGCACTGATCGCAGCAACAGCTCTCGTGGGGTCTTCGAAAACAGGAATGCCTGCCTGTTCAAGTTCGGCTCTGACGCCTGCTTCACTCGGCATAATCACGACAATGAGTCGATCCTTGCAAGACTCTTTGAGGCGAAGCAAGGCATTGAGCGTATCCTTGAAAACAAGTGGCGCGAGTCCATTGTTCGCGAGATAGAAAATTAAAGAGTCCTCCTGCGTATGCTGCAAAATACATTGACCGACATCGACCACAATTTGAGGTGTCGTGGCGACTTGCGCTGTTGTGTCGTAGGGGTTGTGACCGGCACCGTAGGGAAGTACAACAGCTAAGGCCTCCATCAAGGCTTTGGAAAAAGGGTTGATCTCCAAGCCCATTCGCGCGCCATCGTCCGCCATTAAGATACCAATTCCACCTGATACGGTCACGAGAGAGACACGGTTATTGATGGGCATTTGACCGTTCACAAGCAAATAAGCGATATCGACCATTTCTTCGATCGAACGCGCACGCCAGGCGCCCGTTTCACGCAAGATCGTGTCATAGACGCGATCGTCACCTGCGAGTGAGCCGGTGTGCGTTGCGGCCGCAGCGGCCCCCGCCTCCGACGTACCGACTTTCATCATGATGACCGCCTTACCGGCCCGGGATGCTTTATGGATAGCCGCACGTAATTGATCGCCGTTGCGACAGCTCTCCATCGATGCGCAGATGACCTCCGTTAATGGATCCTCGGCCAAATAGTCGATGCAGCTTGCAACATCCACATCGGCTTCATTACCCGTTGCAAGTGTGCGACTCATGCCCACACCTCTAAGATCCGCCATGACATAAGTGCAGGAACCGAACGCCCCGCTTTGCGTGACAAAGGCGACTTTGCCGGACTTGGGAGCAGAGCCTCTCGCAAAAGAGGTTGAGAAAGTCGCGAAGAGACCATTTGAAGGGCTCAGTGCGCCAAGTGAGTTCGGCCCCACCATACGCATGCCTGCTTGTCGCGCGATATCGACCAATTTGTCTTGCGCGACTTTGCCTTCAGGACCCATTTCACCAAAACCGGAGCTGAGAACTTGAACGACTTTGACCCCTTTTTTGGCGCAGTCCCTGAGAGACTCCTCAACGCGTGATGATGGAACAATAATGACGGCTTGATCAACTGAGCCTGGAATTTCCGAGACGGAAGGATAAGCAGGTAAACCTTGAATCTCTGGCGACGACGGATTTACCGGATAGAGTTTGCCTTTGAAACCATAGGTTTTCATGTAGTGAATGGCGCGACCACTTAGTTTTTTTGGGTCGCTGGAGGCTCCAACAATCGCAAGTGATTGGGGATTGAAAAGTGCGTCTAGATCGTGCATTTTTTTAGTCTGCCTTTGTGGTGATGTACGCGCGTTCTGCATGGAATTGACCATCGCCAAACTCTAGGTTTGTCATGAGAAGCCGCTTATTAAGTCTTGTGGCCCAAAGCTCCTCGGTCATCCCCATGCCTCCATGCACTTGAATCACGGTGTGCGCGAGTTTTGGACCGACTTGAGACAGATAAAGCTTGAGTAAAGAGAGTTCACGATGTTGTATTTCGCCCGTGTCGCTGACTTTACGGGTAAAAGCGCTGACAAAGGCGCGAATACTGTCGTATTTTGCGTAAACATCCGCAAGATAGTGCCTGAGCACTTGAAAGCTAGATAGGGTGACACCGAACTGCTGTCGTTCGCTTAAATAGCGGATCGTTTGTTCGAGCGCGGAGCCCATGCTTGCTACGGCTTCGACGGACGATAAAAGCGCGCCATAGTTAAACATGCGTGCGAATGATGCTCCAAAGACTGATCCTGAGGCAATACACCAATCGTTCTGAAGCTTTTGAGTATTGAAAGTGAATGAGAGACTATCGCGCGAATCAATGCGGATTTCATGACTCACGGTCGGCGAGATTTCATTGTTCGGGATTAACCAGAGAGAGGGATCGCCATCCTGATTCTGACAGCAGAGTAGGAGGTGAGTCGCCTCAGGCAAGCGCTCAACGCCGGCGACTTTACCCTCCAAAACGTATGTTTCTGCGGTCTGAATAATTTTTAATGTCAGCTCATGTGACATTTGTTTTAAAAAGGGGTCAAGGGGTTGATAAATCAGTTGCGGTCGAATCGAGCCGTCAGCCATTGAAGACAAGAGCGATGATTTATCTTTGAAGCTCAGCGGAGCGAGCAGAATCGCGGGCAAACCCATACCTGAACTCAGCGGAAGTGGTAGGGCATGCGTTGCCGTGCCCTCTAGGAGCGCGCAAAAATCAAGCAGGGAGCCATCGAGTCCGCCATCAGCCTCAGGGATGAGGCAGGCGGACCAACCTAGCGCGATCATTTCCTTCCACTTTTGATCGCGATGCTGCCGTTTCTGATCCGCATTGAGCAGACCGCTACTCTCGATTTCTGCATCTTTGGCAAAGCGAGAAGCTGACTCCTGAAATTCGGAACCAAATATGGGTGTTACGGTAAACGTCATGGGAGTTAGTGTCCAAAAATTTCGCGGGCGATCATGTTTTTTTGAACTTCGTTGCTACCGCCATAAATCGTGCGCACTCTTGAGTAGAAATAATTTTGTAACCAGAGCGCAGCTTGGGCATTACCATCAAAGACCGACTGTTCGTCAGCAGGCATACTTGCGGCATATTCTGGTCCCATGATTTCCATACCGATTTCTGTAAACGTTTGGAAGAGTCCAGCGCTGTTGAGTTTAAGCACGGAGGGTTGTAGTCGAATTGGTTTTTTATTCATCACGGCATCGATCGCTTCCAAGCCAAGTTCTTGCATCGCCCTGAGTTCGGCTTCAGCGTTCAGGAGACGAAACTCAAGCGCTTGCTTGCGCTGCAGCTGTTCTGGCTTGGAAAATCGCTCGTCAATGAGCGCACGTGTGCGTTTAAGGTATTGAAATAAAGGCGCGGTGTTGGCTGAGTTGAGTCTTTCCCTCGCCAGCAAAAATTTTCCGTATTTCCAACCATCGCCGATTTCTCCAATGCAGTCAGACAAAGGAACTTCGACGTTGTCTAGAAAAACTTCATTCACATGATGCCATCCGTCGATCGTTCGGATGGGTCTGATCGTAATCCCTGTTGAACGAACGGGAATAATCAGTAGGCTGATCCCTTCTTGTTTGCGCGTTTCATCTGAAGTCCTGACAAGCGTGTACATCAGGTCAGATTCTTGAGCATGCGAAGTCCAGGTTTTCTGTCCATTCACAATGAACACATCGCCTTCTATGCGCGCGTGGGTTTTGAGTGAAGCTAAGTCAGAGCCAGCGTTTGGTTCTGAATACCCCTGACACCACCATTCCGATCCATCTAAGATTGGAGGCAAGTAGCGCGCCTTTTGGCTTTCTGAGCCAAACTCGATCAGAACGGGTCCAATGTGTCTCAAACCATGATGATATTGGGGTGGACAGTCATTTTCAGCAAGAACCTCGCCAAAAATAGCTTGTTGCCTGGGATTCCATCCTGTGCCGCCATATTCGACGGGCCAGTTCGGTGCGCCCCAGCCGCGAGCGAACAGAATCTTTTGCCAGCGGCTCCAGGGCTCGCGCGAGAGCTTGCGATTGAGCGCCATGATTTGTTTGATATCGGGCGGACATTGCGTACTGACAAAAGCATGAATCTCCGCTCTGAATGCGTCGTAGTCAATCGCGGCTTTTACATCTGTGTTCATTGTTGTTGATATCCCGGTGCGATTAGCGACCTTTGTAGACTGGCTTGCGTTTTTCTTTAAATGCGAGCAATGCTTCTTTAGTGTCTTCTGTTTTACCAAGCGCGACCGTCATATTTTGCTCAAAGCGATAGCCCTCTCGGCGCGGCATGACGAGCGTCACTTGCGCGGCTTGCTTGGCATAACTCAGTGCGATCGGTGCTTTGCTGGCGATGTCATTGGCGATTTCCATAACATAGGGCATGAGTTCTTCCGGGGGAAGGCTCGCTTCGACCAGGCCGAGTCGATACATTTCATCGGCATCGATTTTCATACCCGTGAAAAACATGCGACGCGCACGAGATTTGCCGAAAATACTTTGCAGCATGGCTGTGCCGCCTGCGAGACCAACATTGATTTCAGGCATTGAAAACACAGCGGTGTTAGAGGCTACCCAAATATCACACTGTGTCATGAGTCCGAAGCCCGCGCCCATCGCGGGTCCGTTCACTGCTGCGATGACGGGTTTGCTGCATTCGATGATCGAATTGCCTGCTTCTCGGACCAAGCGATTGTGGTGCCAATAGGCACCTGGTTTTTCATTTAGACCAGGTCGCTCGTTTAGGTCTGCTCCTGCGCAGAAAATTTTTCCTTTACCTGTAATGACAGCGACTTTGACCTCTGGGTTGTCGTTGAAATAATCGAAGACCTGGATGATTTCGCTGCGCATCTGTGCATTTTGTGCATTGTGCGGAGGACGGTTTAGGGTGACGGTCGCGACACCGTTCGTGATGTCGAGTTCAAGTGTTTGCAAATCCATAATTCATGCCTTTTGTTGTTGGTTTATTCAACCGAAATACTGACGCCTTCGACTTTCAAGAGATTTCTAAGTCGCTGTTCTTCATTGGCAAGAAACTTTCCAAAAGCATCCGTTTTAAGCCCCTCGATGAAGAGTCCTGTTTGCTTGATGGCATTCAAAACATTCGTCGTTTTCATGGCGGTTTCGATACCCTTAAGTAATTCATTTTGAACAGAGAGGGGAGTCCCCGTAGGCATCAAGAATCCAAACCAGCTTCCAAAAACAAGATCAATACCAAGCTCTTTAAACGTTGGGACATTCGGTGCAGCAGGGTGTCTTTTTTCAGAGGAAATCGCGATCGCATTTAATGTGCCGGAGTTGACGCGAGCCATTGCAGAAGGACCATCAAAAATCCCCATAATTTGGCCGCTTAGCAAATCGTTCATCGCTGGGCTGGTTCCTTTATAAGGGACGTGTGTAATGCGAACTTTTGCTTCGGCTGCAAAGAGTTCTGCCGCGATATGTGGGCTTGAGGCATTACCCGAAGAGCCGAATATCAGACCGCCGGGATTGTTTTTGCCGAACTCAATCATTTCTTTGACGTTTTTAAAGGGTACCTTTGGATTGACGACTAAAAGACTGGTTGAGCGTCCAAGTAAAAATAAAGGACTGAGTCCTTTGGGGTCGTAGGGTAGAGACTTTTTGAGCACAGGGTTGGAGGTAAATCCATAGCTGGTTAATAAGAGGGTGTAGCCATTGGCAGGCGCACGTGCAACCAATTGAGTGCCAATGATCGTCCCACCACCAGGCTTGTTATCGACGACAACAGGTTGTCCCCATTGTTTTGAAAGTTCGGCAGCGATTGCGCGGCCGTATACGTCTGTGACTCCGCCAGGTGGATAGGGTACAACGATGGTGACTTGTCTATCGGGGAACTTGGCTTGAGCCGAAGCGGCACACGTTGCGATGAGTCCAGCAAGGAATATTTTTTTTAAGGATGTGTTGAGCATACGCATGATTAGATCTCCTTCAGGGCTTATTTTTTTGTGGATGCTTTAGATTGCTCGATGACTTTTTTCCATTTCGCAGATTCCGTACGCACAATCTCATCCATTTGTTCAGGTGTTCCGCCCTTGACATCGAGTCCTGTCGCCACTAATCGTTGACGCACGTCAGGCATTTTTAAAACTTCGTTGAGTTCTTTATTGAGTTTTGCGATGATTGCTGGTGGCGTACCTGCAGGCGCGGTGATGTAGTTGATCGGATAGGCGGAGTAGCCTTTCAAGGTATCGGCGATGGGGGGAAGTTCGGGTAGAGCCGGATTTCTCGATAAGGTCGACACGCCTAGTGCCTTGACTGTGCCTGCTTTGATATGCGCCTGATATACGGACAGTGAGTCAATCGACATCTGTACTGAGCCTCCTACGACTTCCGTCACGGCAGCACCTGATCCTTTGTAGGGAACGTGTTCGATATTGATCCCTGCCATACTTTTGAAAAGTTCTCCCGCGAGATGGCTAGAAGAGCCGATGCCCGAACTCGCAAAGTTCACTTTGTTTGGGTTTGCTTTTGCGTAGGCGATGAGCTCTTGGACGGAGTTGACGGGTAGATCTTTATTGACGACTAAAACATTGCTCCCATCGATCAACTGGATCACCGAGGAGAACGCAGTCGACGCATCGTAGGGCATCTTGTCCATCAGATAGGGTGCGGTCATCTGTTGGCCTGGTGTAGCGTAAAGCAGCGTGTAGCCATCTTTTGGGGACGTCGCGACAAACGCCGCACCTATCACACCGCCTGCACCGGGTTTGTATTCTATGATGACGGGTTGTCCAAGGCGTTTGGATAAGGGTTCGCTAATAATTCTTGCCGTATTGTCAGCGCCTCCGCCTGGCGCGAAGGGAACAATCAGTCTGATCGGCTTGTTGGGATAGTCCTGTGCAAGTGCAATGGAGGCGTGGAGTGCGGAAAAAATGGCAAAAGCGCTGATTAAAAGCTTAGTGAGCTTCATGATGTTGTCTCCTTAAGGTAAGTTTTATATTTTTGTATGTCTTTTTTTGTATGTCTTTTATTTCATCCTAAGGTAAAAAACGCTATAGCATTTAATACTTGTTTGACATACAGCTCCAAGATTAACGCATAGCGATTCATCTTTTTGATTTAAGAAGTCTACGTATTGAAACTTCAGCAACTTAAGTACTTTGGCTGCTTGAGCAGTAACTGGGTATCGTTTTGTTGCGACGCAGCAAGAGCAGTGTTGAATATTTTTCTACAAGACACGAGAGTTCAGGAACCAAAAGTATGGCCTGACTGTCTGAGCCAGTGAAGATCAGCTTATCTGGATTTTCATCCACCCTGTTTGTTCTCAGAATCGAGAGGTTCAGCAATGCACAATATGCTCAAGCTTTCCGCCTTCGTGGCGATCGTTCTCACAAGCGGGTGTGTTGCAGTGGGGCCGGGTCAGCCTAGTTACGCCACCTATGGAGGCGGTGGTTACTACGGAGGAGCGGCCTTTTACTCGCCACCGCCGGTACGCGTCTATCGCCCCGTCTACTATTCTCCTCCTCCTACGAGGGTCATCGTGGTACGAGACCGGCCTTACCGTTCCAAGCCATATTACCGGCCGTATCACCGGCCGTATGGTCAGGGCAAAAACTAGATTTTTATATTTGCGTCATTGATCACTTTTTGCCACCGTACAAATTCAGATTGAATGTAAGCGCCAAATTCAGTGGGTGAGTCTCCAACTGGATTGACGCCAAGCGAGGCGAGTGTTTTTTTCACATCTGGATCTTGTAATGCTTTGACGACACTTTGATTCAGGCGCGCAATACGCTCTGAAGATGTTTTAGCGGGCACTGCCATACCGAACCAGTTTGTCACGTTAAAACCAGCAATCGTTTCAGCCACGGTCGGAACATCCGGTAAAACATCTAAGCGTTGAAGACCCGTTGTGGCGACAGCGCGTAATTTTCCTGATTTAATGTGCGGCAAACCAATCGCAACAGCTTCAAAGGTTAATTGCACCTGTCCCGCTATTAAATCATTGACGCTTGGCGCGCTTCCCTTATAGGGAATATGGGTCATTTTGATACCCGCAGTCGAGGCGAACATTTCGGCTGCCATATGGGGAAGGCCACCATTACCGCTAGAAGAAAAGTTTGTTTTCCCAGGGTTAGCCTTTGCATACGCGATCAACTCAGCAACAGTCTTGATAGGTAATGCGGCATTCACGTAAAGCATAAAACCAGACGATGCGACTTGCGTGACAGGAGCGAAGTCTTTAGCGACGTTGTAGGGTAGGTCTTTTACCAGTGCTGGTGTGATACTGAAATTACCCATCGTACCCATGAAAACGGTATGGCCATCGGGCTCAGCACGTGCAACGGATTGCATGCCAATCACACCGCCTGCGCCAGCTTTGTTTTCAATGACGACAGGCTGACCAAGATCAGCGGACATTTTGGGCGCCATGACACGTGCAATGGTGTCGATTGCCCCTCCGGGAGGAAAGCCAATCACAATATTGACCGAACGGTTCGGATAGGTCTGCGCTGTCACGATTCCGGTGGCGCAGAGGCTTCCCAATGCGCAGGCAAATGAAACTAGTTTTCTGCGGCTGATTGATATTTTAAATAAGTGAGTCATAGGTAGTCCTTTCTGTTGTCTTTGAGTGATCTGTCAGCGGATCTTCAATCAATGCTTGGCGAGTAAAATCGCGACATTATTATTAGTATTTCTTGAATAGTAGTATATTTTAATCAAATGACAACAAATAATTATTCGGAGTGTGGCATGGCGTCAAATGTTGAGGTCTACGCCGGAACGGCTGGGCATTCTGCTTGGTTTAGCAATGACTTGGGACAGACATGGATCCATCCCAACAGTCATTCGGGGATGTATTTGGAGGCGCGTGTTTGGAGCTTTAGTAGTCACCCGAGTAACCCCAATATTTTGTATGCTGGAACCGATATGGGTTTATTTCGTTGGGATGAGCGTACAACGCGCTGGACACATTTACCATCTCCGATGAGCGATATCTGGGCGCTCATTCAAGATCCTGACAATGAAAATATTTTGTATGCAGGTACGCGTCCTGCAGGGTTTTATCGTTCAGCAGATGGTGGACAGACTTGGGAGCATTTATCATCGCCAGGTATTCAGACATTTTCTGAAATCAATATGGGACCCACTCGGGTCACTCAAATGCTGTTTGATCCGATTGATCATGACACACTATGGGCTGTGGTCGAGATCGGTGGCGTCTACCGTAGTCAAGATAGAGGTAACTCTTGGGAACTTAAGACAGAGGGACTTGTTTCCGCTGATATGCACGGTATTGCAATCGTTCATGACACATTGGGAAATAAAATTTTATATGTCACTACAAACCGAGGATTACATCGAAGCACTAATAATGGAGAGAGTTGGCTTTTTATTGAATTGAATTCACCGTGGCAGTATGTACGCGGGATTGTTGTTCGTCCGGACTCTGACTCAGTCCTTTTCCTGACTAATGGAAATGGCCCTCCTGGCAACACTGGAACTTTATGGAGAAGTCAGGATTATGGTTTTACGTGGCATCAGATCAATTTACCCGGCGTGCTAAATAGTACCCCTTGGTCTATCGTGACGCATCCAGACAATCCAATGCTGCTCTTTACATATACTAATCTTGGTCAAGTTTTTCGTAGTAGTGATGGTGGTGAGCATTGGGTTCGTTTGCCTCATGAGTTTGGAGAATTAAGAGCGATGCATTGGAGGCCTGTGACTTATGGTGCTGATAGGCCGGCGCACTCCATTACCGTCAGGCCCCCTGTCGTTGTGAGTGCTTAGTTCGCATTGAACAAAAATTTCAAATTGGAGATATTCTTGGATCAAAAATTACGCTTTCCTGTTTTGAGTTCAGAACAGATGACCGAGCGACAGAGAGAGGTTGCAGACGCAATTGCTGGAGGACCTCGTGGGGGTATTCGCGGTCCATTTTTAGCGTTGATCCATCACCCCGATTTGGCCAATTGTGTGCAGCAACTGGGTGAGCATTTGCGATACGGTGCGAAGATCGCGCCTGCGCACATTGAGCTGATTGTTTTAACTGTGGCGCGATACTGGAGTAGTCAGTACGAATGGTTTGCGCACGAGCGTATTGCCCGTAATACAACAGATCTTGAGGACAGTATTATTAAGGCGCTTGCGTTAGGCGAAACACCGAAAGAGATGTCAGAAGAGCAAAGTGTGCTGCATACGCTCGCCCAGCAATGCTTGACACAAGGTAGTCCCAGCGATGATATTTACGAGCGAGCGATTGAATTATTTGGACGCCCTGGCGTTTTAGATGCTATTGCACTGACTGGTTACTACAGCATGATAGCGATGGTTTTAAATACCGCAAAAATTCCATTGCCGGATGGAACTCCAATACCTCTTAAACCTATCTCAAAGTGAAGGTAACATGACGATCCCACAATCTTCCTTAGATCATCAACCGCGGTCCCTCAAAGGGCGCTCAATCCGAGTGGGTTTGATGGTTCCGATCAATAATACGACCATGGAAGGCGAGATGCTTGGTTGGTTGCCGGCGGGCTCAACGGTACGTACTCTGCGTATCCCCCGTGGCAAGGGATTGTTAACCCAAGAAACCTTACCCGCCTATAAAGAGGCAGCTATTGAGTTGGCGAAACAATTTAATGAAGAGCCTGTCGATGTGATAGCGTATGGTTGTACCGCAGCTGGTTTTATTTTAGGTCCCAAAGGTGATTTTGACATTGCACAAAGGCTGTCAGAGACAACGGGCAAGCCTGTCGTGACGACTGCTAGATCAATGGTGCTTGCTTTGCAGGCGATTGGCGCACAAAAAATCTCATTGCTCACGCCTTATCAAGATGATGTCAATGTTCGATTACGCGCGTTTTTAAAATCTGGTGATATCGCGGTTGAGAACTTTGATAGTTTTTATGCCGCAGATGTGGTGGCATTGGGTCAAATCACCGAGGCGCAAGTCGATCATCGCGCGCAGCCTTTGTGCCAGGGTAATGTGGATGCGATGTTTATTGCTTGCTCGCAACTACCAACTTTGAATGTCGTCGCGCCTTTGAGCAATGCATGGGGAAAGCCCGTTCTTTCCTCTATCCAAGTCACTGCACAGTACGCACTCGACGCAGTGAATGCGAGCTCTTCAAGTTAATGATATCGTTTTGTCTGCGACTCGGCTGCATATCTTAGCCAAGTGCTCTAGCAGGAAGTGCTGCGACATTCTGACTGGCTGCAATTTTAGTATTGATGGCTGATGCTGCATCAACGACTTGTGAGGCGTGCTCTAGAAAAGACGAGAGTTGAATCACTGTGTCTGAGGCTGTCAACGCTAGGCTTCCGAGAACTTCACCCTCTCGGTTAAAAAGCGGGGCGGCAATAGAAATGATTCCGGGGTTGTAGTCCCCCAGACTCGTGGAGTAGCCGCTTTGTCGAATTTTCTTGAGCATTATTTTAAACGTGTCCCAATCATGCCCGAGTCCAACAGCAGCGATTGAGTCTGAATGGCGGGCATAAAGAATACGTAGTTGATGCATCGGTAAGTGCGCCAAGATGCATTTGGCTGAAGCACCCGCTACAAGAGGGCGACGTTGTCCTCTATTAAATAAACCTGCTGGTGCATCTCTTCCGCGTGCTTGTTGGACACACATGATTGAGTCACTGAACAAAATGCAGAGAAGTGAGCTGTGTCCAGTGTCATGGGTCAGTCGTTGTGCGATGGGTGAACCTGCAAGATAGACTGGATCACTTTCCCGAGAGACTCGGTCGAGTTCCATGATGCGCGGGCCAAGGACGTATGAACCATTGGCTACTCTGGCGAGATAACCCGCGGTATGTAACACCTTTAGATAGCGATAGCAGGTTGAGGCAGGCGCACCGATATGCTGCATAAGGTCTTCGGACGACCAAATAGGACGGTCGGTCGTAAAGACTCCAAGTAAGCCCAACATTTTTTCCAAACTACTCATGAGTCAATGTCCAATCAATTGACGAATCATAGCCTGCAAATTTATAAATATTTCTCATATATATAGACAAATTAATGTTTAGAATACAGAATGTCACTTGAAATGACAAAAATGGCGATGCAAGTAGATATCGCTGAATTCATCCAAGCAATGATCGGAGATAAGAACATGAACAACAAGACAACATTCAATCTTTCAATCAAGACCTGTGTCATGGCGCTCGGTGCCATCTCGCTGACGCTGTCCGGTGCGTTTAGTGCTTCTCATGCACAAGCGACATGGCCTACTAAGTCAATTAGAGTCGTTGTGCCTTTTGCGCCAGGATCATTCACGGATACTGCAGCAAGAACAGTGGGGGCCGAGTTGTCCAAGCAGCTAGGTCAGACTGTTGTCGTAGAAAATAAAGGCGGGGCAGGAAGTACTTTAGGGACTGACATCGTTGCCAAGTCAGCGCCAGATGGATATACGTTTTTAGTTACGGATAATTCTTTTGCTGTCTCCGCGGCACTGTACGCAAAACTGCCCTACCAACCTAAAGAGATTGCGCAAGTATCTCTACTCGCGGAAGGACCTGCCGTATTGGTCGGACGTCCGACACTCCCTACTCAAACACTAAAAGAAACAATTGCTTTCGCGCAAGCCAATCCAGGAAAGCTGACTTTTGGTTCTGGCGGTCAAGGCTCCTCTGCGCATCTGGCGATGGAAGCTTTTCTCATGCAAAACAATGCTCAACTTGTGCATGTTCCCTTCAAAGGCATTGCTGCAGCAATGGTAGATGTGGCAGCTGGGCGTCTTGATATCGCAATCGGAAGTGCTGGATCCACCTCTGCGCATATCAAAAATAACAGGTTGTTAGGCTTGGCTGTCAGCGGTGAAAAGCGTCATCCCAATATGCCTAATGTACCGACCTTTGCAGAGGCCGGTTTTCCTGGGTACAAGATGATGTATTGGTTTGGAATGATGGCGCCTGCAGGAACGCCAGCGCCTGTGATGGCACGCATGCAAAAAGAAATTTCCATTGCCGTGGCCTCACCGAAAGTCCAGTCCGTTTTTAACACTGCCGGTGTGATGCCCGTCTCGACGACTTCGGCGGTCTTTACTGAACTCGTTCAAAGTGAAATTAAGTTATGGAAAGATGTCATCGTGCGCGCAAAAATTAAAGTCGAATAATTTCAATATGGAAAATTAAAATGGAAAATAATTTAAAGCGTCGACTTGCTGCTGGAGAGGTTTCTCTCTGTATGGGCCTCAGACAGGCTCGGACAGTTGATATCGGGCCTCTAGTGGGGGCAGCGGGGTTTGACTGTTTGTATGTTGACATGGAGCACAGTCCGATTGGCTTTGAAGCGACTTCCGCTATTTGCATTACGGCTATGACTTATGGGGTGACGCCGCTCGTGCGCGTGCCAGGTCATTTAGGGCAAGATATTTCTCGCGCCTTGGATGGCGGCGCACAAGGGGTGATTCTGCCTCACGTTAATACGGCTGCTCAGGCTGCTGAAATCGTTTCCTATGCGAAGTATCCGCCTCTGGGGCATCGTTCTGTGATGGGTGCCGGCCCGGCTACAGCGTATCGGTCGATGCCTTTAGCGAAAGTGAACGAATCAGGTAATGCCGATAATCTTGTGGTGATCATGCTTGAAACACCTGAGGGCATCGCGAATGCCGAGGCGATTGCCTCAGTGCCGGGTGTGGATATGTTGTTGATCGGTTCGAATGATCTGTGCACTGAAATGGGCATTCCTGGTCAGCTGAGGCATCCACAATTATTGGCTGCGTATCAGACCGTTGCACAGGCCTGTAAAAAACATGGAATTGCAATGGGAATCGGCGGTATCAGAGGTGATGCAGAGTTGCAGACTCAGCTGATTGAGCTTGGTGCAAAATTTCTAATTGCAGGCAGTGACACCACCTATCTCGCTGCTGCCGCCAGCAATGATGCCGCATCCTTGAGAGAGCTGATTGCTGGGTTGAAAAAGTAGCACTGTTTTCTAATTGGAGATTTAGACGTGTCTTTTGATTTAAACGAAAAAGTAGCATTTACCGCGCCTGCGAATGCCTGTGATTCACATTTTCATGTATTTGGACCAGCAGAAAAATATCCCTATGGCTCGGATCAATTGCGCTATGCACCACCCCATGCGCCCTTGTCCGAATATCTCAAACTGGCAAAGCATCTGGGCTTGACGCGTTACGTTTTTGTTCAGCCGAGTGCCTATGGTCGTGATAACAGTTGCATGTTAGATGCAATGAAAGAAGTGGGGTTGCAGGCTTGTCGAGGCATTGTTGATATTGATGAAGATGCTCCCGACTCAATGTTGGCCGAAATGGACAAGCTCGGTGTGCGTGGTGTGCGCATCAATTACAGTCCCATTCATCCGTTTGAGCCCGGTTTATCTAAAAAAATGCAGCCCCGAATTGAAAAGATCGCAGCGCGTTGCAAAGAACTCGGTTGGCATCTTGACTTTCTCTTGCCGGGTTGGTTGACGACGGAGATGATCCCTTTCATGAAAACGCTGACGATCCCGTTTTCGATGGCGCATATGGGGATGAATTTAGCCAAAGACGGACCAGAGACCGTTGGTTTCAAAGCGCTACTGGATCTGGTCAATCACGGTGATCGTTTGGCCTACGTCAAATTTACTGGTACGTATCGCATGTCAAAAGTGCCTCATTTCACCGATGCGGACCCAATGGCAAAAGCATTAATCCAGGCAGCGCCTGATCGCCTGATTTGGGGAAGTGATTATCCCCACCTGTCTTTTGACGAGCACAGTTCGGTGGAGCTGTTTAATTTGTTGGCACGTTGGACGGATGATGCAAACGTTCGCAAGTCGATTCTGTCTGATAATCCAGCACGATTGTTTGGTTTTTAATTGCCCCTAGTCGGTTGCGCCACCCCTGTTTAGTGGTGGGTGAGCGTCTCCGTTGGTCGAAACCAGATCGACGTAGTTACGATCAAGGTCGCCATCAGCGTTGATGCGCTGCAGCAAACTGTCTGGGCGCACTGGATATACGCTCAGGCAACTCAAACCCCTGAAAGATTTGTAATTATCCGGGTTGGAAACTCTCACAATCCGGACAGAACTATTGGGCTTTTCAAGATAAAACCAATTCACAAGAGGTATCCTTGAGCTAATTTCTAAAATATTGGAGATGGTATTCAATGAATTTCACATTCAATCCCGCAGAGGAACAGCTGCGCACCGAAGTGCGTGCGTTTCTGGTTGAGCATTTCACGGATCACGTGCGGGCTGAAAATGCTGCCGGTAAGCGAGGGGAGGGTTGGGGCGAAGCCATCCGCGACTTCTTTGAAAAGGTCAATCAAAAGCGCTGGTTTGCCTGGAGTTGGCCGACGGAGTTTGGTGGCGGTGGGGGCGACAGAACAGCCCAGTTTGTCATCGAAGAAGAGTTTTATCGCTACACCGGTATTACGCTTGGGGGAGGCACTGGTGCACCTTCAATCTTGATGTTTGGTACTGCCGCTCAGAAAGAAGAGTTTGTACCGCGCTCGATTAAGCGTGAAATCATTTTTTGCCAAGGTTATAGCGAACCGGGCTGTGGCACAGACCTTGCAGGTATCCGTTGTCGTGCCAAGCGTGTTGGCGACAAGTACATCATCACAGGTCAAAAAATCTATACGACGAACGCACAGAATGCGACGCATATCTATTTGATGGTGCGCACGGATCCGGAGTCCGTGCGTCATCGCGGCTTATCGATTTTGCTTGTTCCCATGGGGATGCCCGGCATGACGGTGCGTCCGCTCTGGACTGTGCAAAACGATCCGCCTGCGCCTTTTGGTACAACCTATGGAGAAGAGCGTACTAACGAGGTGTTCTTTGATGATGTTGAGGTCCCTGTTACGTGTCTGCTAGGCGATGAGGGCGGAGGCTGGGAAGTCGCCAGACGTGGCTTGAATCTGGATCGCGTCGGTGCTTGGCGTTACTTGATTTCGGTCATGCGTGACGAAGATATCGTCAATTGGTTGCACACTGAGGGAGAGCTTCAGGATACCTTGCGTGATGACCCACAGGTGCGCGACAAGATCGCCGAAATGTGGATCGAGGGCGAGGTGTGTCGTTTGATGACAATGCGCAGTATCAGTATCGAGCAGCATGGTGGAAAATTTACGTATGAGGGCTCCGCTGAAAAAGTATTCGCACCTGAGCATAGTGTGCGCGCGACCGAAGCCTATAGCCAGATCTTGGGACCGTTTGCACAGCTGATGCAAGGCTCTCCGGACGCGATCGAAAAAGGTATTTTTGCCCATAATATTCTTGGTGCGTATCAGTCGACCATCAACCACGGAAGTGTGCAGGTGATGCGCGATCAGGTCGCCCGCATCGGTCTTGGTTTGCCGCGAGCCGCAAAATAATAAAGAGACAGGTGATTAAAAAATGGATATTTTGCTTGATGATCAAGAAGTACAGATCCGGGAAGCTGCTGCTGAGTTCTTAGCGGGCGAGTGCACGCCTGCGCTCGTACGTCAGGTTGAAACTGGCGCAGTGCAATACTCTCCAGAGTTGTGGTCAAAATTTGCAGAGAATGGCTGGTTACAGTTGTGCCTGTCGCATCAAGCGGGTGGCGAGGCGCTTGCTTTGCCTTACCTTGGTTTGCTGTTTGAGGTAGCTGGTTATCATATCGCTCCGATTCCGCTGCATGCAACGATGGTGCCTGCGATAATCATTGACCGCTATGGCAGCCCTGAACAGGTGGCGATGTTGCAAGCTGTGATTGCAGGTGAGTTGATCATGAGTCATGCGGTCGCCGAGCAGACAGGACGCTGGTCAATCGATGAGATCGCGCTGCAGGGTCGTATCGAAGGTCAGGAACTGGTGTTGAACGGTTGTAAAAATTTTGTTGGTAGTTATCGGGCGTCTCAGCAATGCATGGTGATTTATCGCGATGCGAATGCGCCTCATCAACTCGGTGTGGTGCTGGTTTCTACGGAGACGAAGGGTCTGAGTAGTGAAGCCTTGATATCGATGGCCAAGGATGGCGAGTCAAAAGTTCAGTTTAATGCTGTGCGCGTACCTCTGGCCGCGCGCATCGGCAATGCTGATTCAGGCAATCTCATCGCAAGAGAATTGATGGACCTGTCCTCTGTTCTGTATGCTTCAATGATTGCAGGTGCTGCCCGTCGAACACTAGATATGGCGGTCGCGCACGCGAAGCAGCGAGAGGCTTTTGGTCAGCCGATTGGAGCATTTCAGGCGATTCAGCATTTGTGTGCAAACATGATGAACGCCATCGATGGCACTACCATGCTCTCTCGCGAAGCACTGTGGCGCATGCAAGAAAACCTTCCCTACCAGGTCAATGTCGCGCAGGCGAAATCTTTTGGCAACGAACAGTGCATGATGGTGGTCCGTTCTGCCCAACAGATTCACGGTGGTATGGGTTTTATCCGAGATTTTGATTTAAATCTTTGGTATCGACGAGTGGGTTCTTGGAGCTTGAGAGGAGGCACCTCTGCCGAACATCGAAAAACGATTGCGGCTGCGTTGATTGATCAGCCAAGGCGCGTGAGGATTGGTTCGGTTCCGCAATTGTGAGCAAACTTCTAAAAGGAAATACGCCATGATCACTAGACTTAAATTTCTCGGTGCTGGCTTAGCTGCCGCGGCTTTGCTCGTATTTTCTCCGGTTTGGGCACAAGGCGCTCCTGATCTCGGGACGCCCACTTTACCTGCTCCGGGCTTTAAAAAACTGAAAGTCGGCGAGATGGAAGTGATTGCCTTAAACGATGGTATCGGACGCCGTCCTTTAGTAGCGGAGTTTGTGAAAAACGCACCGCTTGATGAAGTAAAAGCCTTATTGGCTTCGCAAAACTTACCGACCCACTATATCGATGTGCCTTTCACACCCTTTTTAATCGTGAATGGAAATCAGCGTTATTTGATGGATACGGGCTTTGCCAATAACGGCGGACCGACAACAGGTAAGCTGATCGAAAATATGGCGATCGCAGGTTACAAACCTGCAGACATCAATCATGTTGTGATCAGTCATTTTCATGGTGATCATATTAATGGCTTGCTTTACAAAGACGGATCGCTGGTTTATCCAAACGCCAAGGTGTATGTGCCAGCGAGCGAATATGCGTTTTGGATGGATAAAGACCGCATGGAAAAAGCACCTGCCGGCTTGAAAGGGGCGATGACCAATGCGCAGCGCGTCTTCAACAAGATCCCAGCAGATCGCTTGGTCAAGTTTGAATCGGGTTCTGAGGTCGCGCCGGGCATCACTTCGGTTGCCGCCTTTGGCCATACACCCGGCCACTCACTTTTTACGGTGAAATCTGGCGGTCAGTCGTTTATTTATGTTGCAGACTTGACCAACGTGCCTGAGTTATTTGCGCGTAATCCTGACTGGGCTGTGACGTTTGATATGGATCCTGAAATGGCACGTCAAACGCGTCGCAAAATTTTTGACATGATTGTCAAAGAAAAGATGATGGCGGGTGGTTTCCATTTCCCATTCCCTGCGATGGGCACCATCACACCTTCTGGAAATGGTTATCAGTTCAATCCGATGAAGTAAATGGGGTTTTGTCCGCTCAAGCGTCTTACAATCGTTACATATGACATTTTGGGCGGGCATCAACCATGAAATTTTTGAATAGTCGCTGGGCAATATCGTTTTGGTCCGGCATTGCGACCAAAGGATTTTTCGCTATAGGTTTGCTTTTGAGCGTCTCTGCAGTCACTGCTCAAACGACTAGCTTTGATGCCTGTGTGAAGGGATTGCGCCAATCAGTTGTTTCTCAAGGAATTCAAGGGGCGGTATTTGATCGCGCGATGAAGGCAGTTGAGTCCGATCCCGATGTACTGAAGGCTTTTTCTTTTCAGCCTGAGTTCAGAACAGCGATTTGGGATTATCTTGCAGGTCTTGTGGATCAAGAGCGCGTGGAGGATGGACGTGCCAAGCTAAAAGAATGGTCCAAAGTTTTAGCCGAAGCTGAGAAAAAATATGGGGTTGATCGCAATGTGATTGTCGCTGTCTGGGGTGTGGAGTCCAATTATGGACGCATCCAGGGCAAGCGCGAGATCGTGCGTTCTCTAACAACCTTAATTTGTGCGGACAAGAGGCAAGCATTTTTCAGAGGTGAGTTGCTCGCGACGTTGCGAATTTTGCAAAGTGGAGATATTCCAGCTGAATTGCTCGTGGGCTCTTGGGCGGGTGCGTTTGGTCAAACGCAGTTTATGCCGACGACATATCAACGACTGGCTGTTGATTTTGATGGTGATGGTCGCCGCGATATTGTGGGCTCTGTCCCAGATGCTTTGGGTTCCACTGCAAATTTTTTGCAAAAAGCCGGTTGGGTGACTGGTCAGCCTTGGGGTGTGGAGGTCAAGTTGCCTGCAAATTACTCTGGACCTTCGGGGCGCCGTACCAAACAGTCTTTGGCGCAGTGGAAAAGTTTGGGTATTCATCCGTTGAAAAGTACGAGTAAGGCCGGACAAGTCACGAGTATTTCTAGCTTACCTGAAACGACACAAGCCGCACTTCTGCTTCCGGCGGGTGCTCAAGGCCCCGCATTTTTAGTATTTCGAAATTTCGATGCCATTTTTAGCTACAACGCGGCTGAGTCCTATGCGCTAGCGATCGCACACCTAAGTGATCGACTGCGTGGTGGTGGAGCGTTTCAAACGGCATGGCCCACGGATGATCCAGGAACAAGTCGAGCTGAACGACGCCAAATTCAACAAGCACTGTTAGACCGCGGTTATGACATTGGTGAAGTCGATGGCTTAATCGGTGCAAAAAGCCGTGAGGCGATCAGTGCCTTTCAAAAGTCCAAGGGTATGACCGTGAATGGTCGCGCGGGGCAGCAGGTATTAAAGGCGCTGCGATAAAGAGGCATCGATGTTAGTCACGCTCGTAGGCCTGGCCTTTTTATTTGGACTGATACTCAAACGCGTGGGCTTGCCACCGATGGTGGGGTTTTTGCTTGCGGGTTTTGTTTTTAACCTCTCGGGCTTTGAGGCGCCCGAAGGGTTGAGCATGATTTCGCAGCTCGGCGTGACTTTATTGCTGTTTTCAATTGGCCTGAAACTCGATTTCAAAAGCTTTGCGAACAACGAAATCTGGGGAGTTTCGTTCGCACACATTATCGTTTCGACTTTGTTTTATGCGGGCGTATTATGGCTCGGTCAGACATTGATTCCCTCAACGATATTTGACATTTCTCCAGCGGTCATTTTGCTTGTGGCATTTACTTTGTCATTTTCAAGTACTGTTTATGCCGTCAAAGTTCTTGAGGATCGTGACGATATGCGTGCCTTTTATGGCAAGGTCGCGATTGGAATATTGATCATGCAAGATATTTTTGCCGTCATTTTTCTAACGGTGAGTGAGGCGAAATATCCTTCGGTCTGGGCGCTGTCGCTATTATTATTACCCGTGATTCGTAAAATTCTATTTAAGTTGCTCGATGCGGCAGGACATGGTGAGTTATTAGTACTAAGCGGACTATTTTTTGCGCTTGGTGCGGGGTTTGAGTATTTTGTCTCGATTGGTATCAAAGGCGACTTAGGTGCTTTGGTGTTTGGCGCTTTGTTAGCCAGCCATCCCAAAGCAAGCGATTTATCAAAGTCGCTCTTTAGTTTTAAAGAATTGATGCTGGTCGGTTTTTTTCTATCGATCGGTATGCAAGGACTGCCAACACCCACGATTATTTTTGTTTCATTATTCTTGTGTGCTTTGCTGCCATTTAAAACTTTTATCTACTACTTAATACTCGAATTTTTTGGCCTACGCGCGCGGACGTCTTTATTTGTATCCCTCAATCTAGCCACTTATTCCGAATTCGCCTTGATCGTGGCGGCTCTGTGCGTGATGAAGGGATGGTTGCCTGTCGATTGGCTCATCATCATGGCGATTTGTGTGAGTTTTAGTTTCGCCTTGGCAGCACCCTTTTCGTTGGGATCCGAAAATCTCTACAAACGATATAAAAGATTTTGGAATTCTTTTCAAAAGCCTGTGCACCATCCGCGGGATCAATTGATTCAGACGGGTGAGGCTCGTGTGCTCGTGATCGGTATGGGTCGTGTTGGATGCGGTGCGTATGACAATCTCAGTTCATATTTTGATCAAAAAATCATCGGTATCGAACACGATACTCAGCGCGTGAAACAACAATGCGATGCAGGGAGAAATGTAGTGTACGGGGATGCAACCGACTCGGATTTTTGGAGCAAACTCAAAACAGGTACGACGCTAGAGTTGATTATTCTGGCGATGCCTAACCACCGCAGCAATATTTATGCAGCCCACCAAATTGTCGGTAGTGCGCTAAGTTGTAAGATCGTTGCCATCGCCAAGTTCGAGAGTGAGGTTGAGGAGCTTGCAGCCTTGGGTGTTCCATCGTTCAATATTTACTCCGAAGCGGGTTCTAGTCTGGCTAGGCATGCGTTGGATGCGCTACAAGATCGAGTTCGAGCTTAGTTTGTTGTCGAAAAGCATCGACTTTTCGGACTTGACTTAAATTGATCATCGATCTGTATGGTGCAGTCAGGGTTTTGGAGTTAAATGAAAACAATGGCTCTCAATCCGCTCTTTTTGTTTGTTTCATCGCTGCTCACATGACCACATCGCTCAAACCTCGTCCTCATTCACTTGGTGAATTATTCAGTACGTTCAGTATGCTTGCGATTCAGGGATTTGGTGGTGTCCTTGCTTTTATTGAGCGTGAGCTTGTCGATAAAAAGAAATGGATGACGCGTGAGGAGTTTGTCGAGGAATGGGCGATTGCCCGCGCGATGCCTGGCCCTCCAGCGCTCAATCTTTGCATCATGGTTGGCGCTAAATATTTCGGCTGGCGTGGAGCACTCGCTTCCTTGGCGGGTATGTTTATGTTCCCCACGATGATTATTTTGACGTTGGCGATTGCGTATGCGCACTTTGGAAATCAGCCGCAAATTGTTGATGCGCTGCGTGGAATGGGTGCGGTCGCAGCCGGCATGATCGGTGCGACTGGACTCAAGCTATTGTCTGCGCTTAAAAAGAATCCATTGGGCGTGAAGGTGTGCGCAGCGCTCGTGATCTTGAGTTTCGTGGGTATTGCGATTTTGCAATGGCGCTTGTTGTATGTGCTGATCGTACTCGGTGGCATTGGTTATGTTCTTGCTTTCTTAAAGCTCAAGGAGAAAGCATGAACGAGACCCTGACGCTCGCAATGCTGTGGACTGACTGGTTCAATTTGTTCAAGCATTTCGCTTCGATATCGATCGCCTCAGTGGGCGGTCCGTTAGTGCTTCTGCCTGAAATCTATCATTTTCTTGTGGATAAGCAAAGCTGGTTAACCGATGCGCAGTTCAGCGCTTCGGTCGTGATTGCGCAGGCATCACCGGGACCGAATGTCATGTTCGTCGCATTGATGGGATGGAACATCGGCCTGAATGCTGGTGGTTTTGGCTGGGCCGCTTTTTCCGCATTAATTTGTATGGCAGGTATTTTGTTACCGAGCTCAGTGTTGATTTTCTTTACCGCGCGTTGGGTTCAAAAGAATCAAGAACTTCGTGCCGTGCGCGCTTTTAAACTTGGGCTCAGTCCGGTGGTCATTTCCATGATGGTCGCTGCCGGCTGGTTATTGGCGACGGCCAATGCGGATGGTGTGCGTGAATGGCCGCTCTGGTTATTAGCGGCGGTGACTGCAGCCATTGTTTATCGCACCAAGGTGCACATGTTGCTGCTGCTTGCTATCGGTGCAGCGCTTGGGGCGAGTGGCTTGCTGGCAGGTTTTTGATTTTAAGGACACCAAGCAATAAAAAATCCAGACATGCTTTTTTGAGCACGTCTGGAAATTAAACGTGTATTTTTTAGACTGCTTAGTTGACTTCGAGCAACTCGACATCAAAGACTAGGGTGGCGTTGGGTGGAATCACGCCACCTGCGCCGCGCGCGCCATAGCCCATTTCGGGAGGGATGATTAGAGTGCGTTTGCCACCGATTTTCATGCCCGCAACACCTTCGTCCCAGCCGCGGATGACATGACCGGCGCCCAGAGGAAAATCAAACGGATCGCCGCGATCACGCGAACTGTCGAACTTGGCACCTTTGTTTTCAGGTGCTGCGGCCTCATGGAGCCAGCCTGTGTAGTGCACAGTGACGTGTGCACCTTTTGTGGCTTCGGTTCCGCTACCAGCAGCGACTTCAATGATTTCGAGTGAACTCATATTGTTTCCTATAGGATGAAAATCAAGCCGCGCTTAGCACGACAGGGGGTTTAGGGGTTTTGACGCGTAAGCGGTGCCAGAGTAGTCCAACGGTAAAGAGACCAAAGACGCCATGGACTAACCAGACTCCAATGCTGAATGAAAGCTTGCCGCTGATAATCCAGCCTTGGGAAATATTGATTAGGTTTAAATAAAGCATCGCAATCAAGCCCGCGATCAGCAGGTCACCGGAGCGTCCCATGCGGGGATTCACGGCACCAAGCGGTATGGCCATCAACGCGAGACTCAGTGCTGCAAGAGGAACGGCCAGGCGCCACATAAGCTGCCCGTAGGAAGCGGGAACATTGTCCGTGAGGAGTAATTCGGTTGGGCGTGAACGGCGACTTTCTAGTGTTCGCTCGCGTGCGGTTTCCAGAGATTTTCCGCCGTCTTTACTTTCGATTCGAGCACCGAAGGCGTCAAATTTTGAGAGTCGCATTTCAGGCGCTCCCGGTTTGATGTCGTAACGCTGTCCAGGCCCTAAGACAAGAAACTTGTCGCCATTCGCCTCGATGGCGGTATCGGCCGAAGAGGCCGTGATTAGCGTTAACCAGTCGGGATCGATGATGCGCATAAAAACTTGACCGAGGGGCCCATCGGGCACGCTAGGGCTTTCGACAAAAAAGACGCGGGCACCGCCTTCTGTTTCGAGAAACTGTCCAGGGGTAATTTTGGAGAGATCAGAACGCAACTCGAAATGGGCTCGGTACTCGCCGATCTGTTGATTTGCCCAAGGTGTGCCAAACAAGGTGAGTGAAGCGATCAAGACTGCCACGGGAATGGCCACGCGCATCACAGGATTGATCCAGTTTAGGAGAGAGAGACCACTTGAAAACCACACCACCATTTCAGACTCTCTGAAATTGCGGGTAATGGTGGTGAGGACACCGATAAAAATCGAAACGGCCAAAATGATGGGAAGGGCGGCGATCGTGGTGAATGCAGCCAGGCCAATCACGACATCCGCGCCAATGCGGCCCGCGGCAGCCTCTCCAAGCAGGCGTACCAATATAACGCTCAGCCATACAACAACGAGCGTCGACAGAACGACGCTGAAGTGGTTGGTGATTTCGGAGACGACGGAACGTTTAAATAAGGACATTGTGCGCGATGCAGTGTTGCATCAAAAAATGCTGCGGCGCAAACAACGCCGACACCATGAATTTAGCACAAGGAGACTATCCAGGCGCACGCTTTAAGTTCTAGGCGTTGGGTAGGCTGTCTATCAACTGGATCATCCGCTGGGCCACCGCCACGAGGCGCGACGATCACGGCTTACCAGCAAACCAAAGAGCGGATTGACAAGTAAGGTCGCCACCAGTGTGGGCAGCAACTCTTGTTTTTTGTGTATTTGTTGTTCTTTAATCTCATCTGGACATTGAAAACAACACTAAATATAAGTTTGTGTTCAGTGTGTTCCATGAGAGAGATAAAATAAAGCGTTGCTAGGGTGTGTTGTCTTAGCTATTTTTGTTCTGTTTTTGAGAGAAATGCCGTGCCACTGCTCCCAACTGTTGACCGTGAAGAGATCCATCAACGTCAGATCGTCATGAAAGCCTATCGAAGATCAGATGGCTTGTATGACATCGAGGGTCGAGTGGTAGATACTAAAACTGAGCCTTTTCTATCGCCTTTAGCTCAGGCAGTGCGAAAACCAGGTGAGCCGGTCCACGATATCTGGGTGCGGTTGGTCATCGATGAGTGGTTTGAAATCAAAGATGTGGCGGCGAGCTCTGATTCGACACCTTTTGTAGTCTGTACCTATGCGCCACCCTCACTACAAGTGCTGATTGGCTTAAAAATCGGTGCGGGCTGGTCCAAGTTAGTCAGAGAAAAACTCAAAGGTGCTGCTTGCTGCACGCATATCATGGAGTTGCTCGGACCCATGGCGACAACGGCCTATCAGGCCTTGTGGCCTATTACCAGCAAGCGACCGCAAGCGTTGGATGCTCATGGACGCCCAACTAAAATTGACAGTTGTTTTGCCTACGGCAGCGACAGGGAAATCGTGGCGAAATTGTGGCCCGAGCATTACACAGGACCCAAGGTCACCGCGCAGTGATACGACCCTGTTGGTAGGGTCTATGTGTCAAGCACGAACCCTGAAACTTGTCACGCTATACTCGAAGCAGAAAATTAAAGGCATCTTGCGATGTCGAGGCTCAATAACGGAGATGAGTGATGCGTTCTTTGCTGTTTGTGCCCGCCGATAGTCCACGCAAGCTGGAAAAGTCCTTGCAAAGCGGGTCAGATGTGCTGATTTTTGATTTGGAAGACGCGGTTTCTCCTTCCCGCAAACAAGAAGGCCGAGTGGAGTTGGTCAAATTTTTGACTGAGCTCAAACGCGCTGGCCTCAAGACTCCCGAGCTTTATGTGCGCGTCAATGCATTGACGACAGGCATGACGCTAGCGGATTTAGCCGCGGTGATGCCTTGTCGCCCGGATGGTGTGGTCTTGCCCAAATCGACAGGCGCGCGTGATCTCGGTCTTTTATCTGCCTATCTGGAGGCATTTGAACATTTGTACCCGCTTGAGACCCCTGACACTCGAACATCGATCATCGCGATCGTGACGGAGACGGCTGATGCGCTGGCTGGCTTGAATGAGTACAGGGGAGCGACTCCGCGGCTTGCGGGCATGATGTGGGGCGCAGAGGACCTCTCGGGTGATATTGGTGCGTTGACCAACAAAGAAGAGGGTTCCTCTGAATGGACCTCGCCCTTTAGTTTGGTGCGTTCGCTCTGTCTGTTTGCTGCCTCTGCCGCGGGAGTGCCGGCCATCGATACCGTCCCCACGGATATCCATAATATAGAGGCTTTGAAGCGCGAAACACGTCTGGCGTATCGCGATGGTTTTTCAGCGAAGGCAGCGATTCATCCTGGCCAGGTGCCGGTGATTAACGAGGCGATGACGCCCGATGCCGCAACACAAGAGTGGGCGGTGCGCGTGATTGCGGCGTTCGCGGCCAGCGCAAGCGTCGGTGTCGCGACGATGGATGGAAAGATGTTGGATACACCGCATTTGCGCCTTGCCAAAAAAATTATCGCAGCAGCGCAACTCGCCTAAAGGATCAACTGTCATGACGAAAACAGTGGGTCCTTTGGATGGTATCCGTGTCATTGACATGACCTCGATTTTGATGGGGCCTTATGCGGCTCAATTGATGGGTGACATGGGAGCGGACGTGATCAAAGTCGAGTCCCCGCAAGGCGATATGGTGCGCGATGTAGGACCGATGCTGCATCCGCGGATGGGCGCTCTCTATCTGCATGTCAATCGCAGCAAGCGCGGCATGGTGCTCGATGTTAAAAAGCCCGAAGGTCTGGAAGCGATTAAAAAGCTCATCGCTACAGCCGATATCTTTCTCTATAACGTGCGGCCCCAGGCGATGGCACGACTCGGCTTGAGTTATGAAATTGTCAGTGAAATCAATCCCCGTATTTTGTATGCCGGTACTTTTGGTTTTGGCCAAGATGGACCTTATGCGCACAAGCCGGCTTTTGATGATTTGATCCAGGGGGCGATTGGTTTGCCCTCGCTGATCAAACAGGCGGGTTCGGATGTGCCGCGTTATGTACCCTCCAATTTAGTGGATCGGACGGTGGGCTTGTACGCCACCTCTTCGTTGTGTGCTGCGCTCTACCATCGTGAAAAAACAGGACGTGGTCAGCGCATTGATATTCCGATGTTTGAAACAATGATTAGTCATTTATTGAGTGATCATATTGGTGGGAAAACCTTCGATCCGCAATTTGGACCACCTGGTTATCCACGCTTGTTGGCGTCAGAGCGCCGTCCTTATAAAACGTCTGATGGCTATGTCTGTGCCGTCATTTATAACGATAAGCAGTGGGCATCATTTTTCAGCGCGATTGGTCGATCGGAAATATTTGACAATGACCCACGTTTTAAAAGCTTGAGTATTCGCACGCAACATATCAATGATTTGCAAGGTTTGGTCGCTAAAATTTTTCTGGAGCGCACGACCCAAGCATGGCTGGACTTGCTTGAAAAGGCAGATATTCCCACCATGCCGCTGCACGACCTCGAGACCATTTTCGAAGATCCTCATCTTGAGGCGATCAACTTCTTTCAGTGGGAAGATCATCCCTCGGAGGGACGTATTAGGCGCGTGAATGTTCCTACGACATGGTCGGAGAGTCAGCCGCAAGCAGGTCGTCCTGCACCGATGCTGGGACAGCACAGTGAAGAAATCTTGCGTGAATTGGGTTATAGCGAAGAATCAATCGCCTCCTTTATTCTCCAAGGCGTCACGCAAAGAGCAGTGATGCCCTAGGAAGAGTAATTGGAATTTACATTGTGGATAATCGTGTAACTTCAACTGAATGTGTGAAAACGACTCAATTAAGACTGTTGTATTAAAGATTGACCTCATGCATCAAAATGTTTGAGGCCATCCTTACTGATTGCAAACCCAGTCAGGGTACGATCAGCTTTAGAAAGTCGCCAATCCAGCATGCGTCGAGCCATTTTCAGTGCAGCCGCCTGATGTTGGGGATCATTGACGACATTGAGTAGCCAATGCGGATCATTTTTTAGATCAAATAACAAGGGTGGAAGTGCTGCGCAGTGAACATATGCGTAGTCCTCAGCTCTAAGCACAGCGAGGCTGCAGTCATCTCGGCTAATTCCAAGTATCTCGTGTGCAGTCCCACCGGCTAAATCCCTAAAATCATATTCCCAGTGTGCCTCTGTGCGCCAACTGGAGGGACTCTCGCCACGAACGAGGGGCAAAAGAGAGCTGCCGTTAGAGGCTCTTGGCGCAGGTTGACCGAGCCAATCTAGAATCGTAGGGAGTACATCAACGTTTTCTGTAAAGGTATTTGACTGAGAGCCGCGCGTGCTGTCTGCGTTCGCACGGGGATCTACGACGATGCACGGGATATGATAGCTTTGAGGAAAGTAGCCGCGTTTTGCAATCAAATGATGATCGCCGAGTTGCTCGCCATGATCTGAGGTCAAGATAATCAGGGTCCGCTCCATTTGTTTACTTGATTCAAGAAAATCTAAGACGCGGCCCAAGTGATGATCGACCTCGGCGATGAGCCCAAAATAGGCTGCGCGCATACGCGCGATATCAGAAAGGGATAAATCACACCCAAGACCTGGCATCCACGACATCGCACTTTTTACTTTCATGGTCTCCAAGATCAGCTTTGTGAGGGGGTGTGAGGCTGCTTCAAGATCAAGACTCGCGGCGCGTACTGGGGGGAGTGTTGACGCAGGATCGATGAGTTGATCAAAGGGTGATGACGGCATGAAAGGGGGGTGTGGTCGAAAAAATCCTAAGTGCAGAAACCAAGGCCGTTCAGTGCGGATACGTAAATAATCGAGCGCACCTTCGGTGCACCACGCTGTATCGGTATGTTCAGCCGAAATGGGTGAGGTCGGAAACCACTTCGAATCCGACTCAGTTGCACTCGGTTTAAATAAGTCTTCATAGCGATTAGGAATTGAATAACCTTTGCCAGACAACCAAGCGAGATAGTGTTCGCGCGGCTCCTCAAAGTCACGGATGACATTCCAACCATGAGCGATAGAGTTTGTTGTGAAGCGTGGATCTGCATTTGAAGTTGTGCGTGGATCCGGCACAGTGGTTGTGTAGCCAACAAGGGCAGGCTCATACCCTAACTCTCGCGCATAATAGGGCATTGTTTTTAAATGCGCTGCAGTCGGCGTGTCATTGGTAATGACGCGATGATTCATCATATACATGCCAGTATGCAAGGAGGCTCGACTTGGGCCGCAGGGTGAACCTTGTGCATAATGTTGACGAAAAAGGATCCCACGCGCAGCGAGACGATCGATATTTGGAGTGATCGCATTCGGATGCCCCGCACAACGCAAGGCATCTGCGCGGAGTTGGTCAATGACGATCAGCAATACGTTTGGGCGATTTTGTTCAGTAGATATAGTCATTAATTGTCTCCCTGCATGATGTCTAGCTGAGTTATTTGGGGATTTCCGAAAGACGAAAGCAGGCTGCTTGACGGTTTGCACCTGCATCGACAAGGTTTGGCGTTGTCTCTTCGCAAAGAGCGACTGCATAGGGACAGCGCGAGTGAAAGGTACAACCCTTTGGTTTATTCAATCCACTGGGAGGTTCAAAGTTTGGCAAGTCCCAGTTTGAACGTTCAAGAGGATTTGGGATAGGCACACTCGCCAAGAGTAAGCGTGTATAGGGATGTGCGGGGTTCTTAAACACTAAGTCGGTGGGCCCCGTCTCAACGATTTTCCCAAGATACATGACACACACGCGATCTGCGATCATTTTCACAACGTTCAGGTTGTGCGTAATAAAAAGCATGGTCAGACCAAGCGCTTGACGTAAATCTGACAGTAAACGAAGGATCTGTGCTTGCGCGGATACGTCTAAAGAGGACACGGCTTCATCCGCCACAACGAAACGTGGCTGTAACGCCAGCGCTCTAGCGATCCCAACGCGTTGTCGCTGCCCTCCCGACAGTGCGTGAGGGTAGCGCGTACTGAGGGAGGCATCCAAGCCTACGAGTTGAAGCATTTCAAAAACTCTTGTTTCCCTTTCTGATAATGTGCCAAGGCGATGGATGGATAAGCCTTCATTAATAATTTGCATGACCGTCATGCGTGGATCAAGAGAGGCGAAAGGATCTTGAAAAATCAATTGCATATCGCGACGCAGCAGACGCAAATCTTGTTTACGCATACCAATTAATTCACGCCCATCAAATTCAATACTTCCCGCACTCGGCTCAACTAAGCGAAGAATGGAACGTCCAAGAGTTGTCTTGCCAGACCCAGATTCACCGACAAGTGCCAGTACCTCCCCCTCGCGTATTTCTAAATCAACATGATCCACAGCATGTAATAATTTTCGACGCCAACCTTGACCGCTCACTTCAAAGGAGGTCGTTAGTCCACGAGCAACCACAAGGTTTTTCATGCTGAACGCTCACACTTTGAAGGTTCTAACCGCACACACCGTACCCAATGATGTTCCGATGGTTCACTCATTGGAATATTGGTGGTTGTACATTGTGGGCTCGAGGCGAAGTCGCAGCGCGGGTGAAAAGAGCAGCCTTTTGGCAGGTCGTACATGGCAGGCATCGCACCGCGTATCGGCTCCAACAACGTACCGGCAGTGTCATGCGTCAAATTGGGCATCGATCGCAACAGTGCACCGGTATAAGGATGAAGCGGCTGAGAAAAAATACGTTGAACATTTGTGTGTTCAACAATTGATCCTGCATACATGACCGCAACCGTGTCAGCCATCTGTGCGACGACGCCAAGATCGTGCGTAATGAAAAGCATGCCAATACCAAATTCACTCTGCAGTCGTCTGATTAAACTCAGGACCTGAGCTTGTACCGTGACGTCTAGCGCAGTGGTGGGTTCATCGGCAATCAGTAAGCTTGGTCGACATGCTAGGGCCATCGCAACCATAATACGTTGACGCATGCCACCCGAAAGCTCATGAGGAAAGGCGCGCATTCTTGCCAAAGGATCCGGTATGCCGACGAGTTTTAGCATGTCGAGTGCGCGCGCTTCTGCGGCAGCCCAGCTCAGCTTTTCATGCGTGACGATCGCCTCTGCAATTTGCCAACCCACGCGAAACACGGGATTTAAGGAGGTCATTGGTTCTTGAAACACCATCGATAGCGCTTTACCCCGAAGCATCTGAATCGTTGATAGGGGTGCTTGAATCAAATCGATGGATCCTTGCTCTGTTTCTAGCAAGATCTCGCCAGAAACGTGTGCGCCCTCTTCGTTTCCTCCTCGCCCAACCAACCGCATAATCGCAAGTGACGTGATTGACTTTCCCGCACCGGACTCTCCTACTAACGCAAGTGTCTGGCCAGCATAGATATCAAAACTAACGTTTTTGACAATGGCGACTTCTCCGGAGTCTGTCTTTAAATTGATATTTAAATGACGCACGGATAAGACCGGTGTGAGCCGTTGGTCGATTTTTTCAGATGTTGAGGGCAGGGCAGTATTAGTCATCGATGCGAACATCCAGCGCATCTCGCAGGAAGTCCCCCATTGTTTGCACCACTAAAGTGATTGAAATAATGACAACAGCAGGCGCGACGGCGACCCACCAAGAGAAGATTAAATAGTCTCGTCCGTCTCCTACCATTCTGCCTAGCGACGCTGTGGGAGGTTGTACCCCGATACCAAGAAATGATAGCGATGATTCGAGTAATAAAATTGCGGGGAAGTTGAGTGTGATTAATACAATTAATGGTGAAGCAATATTAGGTAATACATGTCGCCAAGCGATTGAAGCGGTCGAGGCGCCCAAAGAGCGACTCGCTTCGATAAAGGGCATTTCCCGAAGCTGCAACACTTGCCCACGTACGATTCGAGCATAACTTTCCCAGCGCGCGAGCCCGACTAATAAGATCAACACAATAATATCTGATCCGAAAACGGCAATACCGACTAAGACTAGCAATAGAAAGGGTACCGAGATAAACACATCTACGACAAGCATGATGCACCGATCGAGCCAGCCCCCCACCATGCCTGCCGCTAAGCCTGCGATGGTGCCGACGACTGCGCTCACCATGAGACCTAATAGCGCGATGCCAACACTGACGCGTATGCCATACAAGCAACGCGCAAGTAAATCGCGGCCGAGTTGATCTGTGCCGAGCCAGTGCACGCCATCAAATCCCTCTAAAAAAAATGGGGGTTTAAGTTTTTCGAGAATGTTTGTTGCTGTTGGATCAAAAGGCACGATCCAAGGCGCAAATAATGCTGCGAGTGCGAGCATGGCACTAAAAATGCAACAGAACTTAATCTCAACCGGCATTCTTGCCCAAGTGATACGTTTCACGAGCGCACCCGAATCCGCGGATCAGCCACCGCATAAAGGATGTCTACGAGTAAGTTCACGCCGACGACTACACCTGCGTACATGATGACGCCGAATTGTAAAATTGGAAAGTCACGTCGGGAAACTGAACCTGTCAGGACTTTGCCAACCCCTGGCCAGGAAAATACCGTCTCAACAATCAATGAACCGTTCACGAGACCGGCCACTTCTAGCCCCAAGACTGTGATGAGCGGCAGTATGGCATTTCGACTGGCATGTATGCCAATGACGCGCCATTCTTTGAGACCTTTTGCACGCGCTGTGCGGACGTAGTCTTGGTTGAGTACATCTAATAAAGCGCTGCGCATATATCTTGCATTAATGGCCATTAAAGGTAACGCTAAAGTAATGGCTGGCAAGACATAATGCAGGGGTGTTGCAGCGCCGGTACTTGGCAACCAATTTAATAAATAGCCAAACACTAAAATCAAGATGATTGCGATGATGAAATGTGGAATCGCATAGCCCAAAAAGGTAAAACTCATTGCAAGTCGTGCGCCCAGTCTTCCACGCCACAAGGCGCTGAATATCCCAAGTGGTATGCCAACGAGAGTGCCAATCAGCAGTGCAAGTCCTGCCAGCTTGAGTGTGGGTGCCAGTCGCTCTGCATACACTTCGGTGACGGGTCTGCGCTCAACAATACTATTGCCAAAATCTCCCTTCGCGAGATTCCGCACGTAGCGAACAAACTGTTCTGGTAAGGGCAGATCCAAACCCCATTCGTGCTCGAGCTCAACGATTTGCTCAGGGGTCGCGCCGTCACCGTATAAAAAGTCAACCGGTGAACCGGTCATGCGAACAGCAATGAAGCAGGCTGCGAGCACAACGAAAATCGTGAGGCATGCAAAACTCGTGCGCCAAGCAATTAAGCGCAACATATTTGCTAGTGTTGGAGGTTATGAAGCGGTGATGCAATCATTCAGAACTACTTTGCTTTTACAGAGATGTCACCTGCTCGAAAAGTCAGCTCGTAAGGGCGCTGAGCAGTAGGAATCTTCCATTCGATATCATCGCGCATGGCATAGCCCTCATACGGCTGATACAACATGATCCAACCGCTTTCAGCATCGGCCATTTCAAGCAGGCTTTTGTAGGCATTCAAACGCTCAGTGGTGTCTGTTGCAAAACGCGCTTTTTCATAGGTCTGCGCCCAATTTGGATTGGTTGGCTTCCAAAGGCCGCGTTGTGACACCCACGATTTCGGCGACCAATGCGTATCGAACACACCCATCGGATCGGGGTAATACAAAGGATTTGACCAAGGACGCATATGAACATTGGTATGGTCACCCGTTCCAAAGAACGTTTCACTTTGCTTCAGTTTGACGTTAATACCTACTTTTTTCCACATGTCTGCAACGGCTTGAGCACCTAAATCACCATAAAGGTAATACTCAGGAAAAAACACGATTTCGATGGGCTCGCCTTTGTAACCCGCCTTTTTTAACAGTGCTTTTGCTTCATTAGGATCGTAGCGATAGAAATTTAATTCGGGCATGAACATCGGCTGACCATATTCGGCGAACTGATGCGCCTTGGGGGCTTGCCCTTTACCTGACCAAAGCGCTTTGACCAATAGTTCACGATCGATCGCTAAATTTAATGCCTTCCTTAAGTCTGGATTCGCCATTTGTGGGTGACTCATATTGATCACCCAGATATGAAAGAGAGGCATGGCTGTGCCCACAATTTTGTAGCCGCGGACGCGTTTGATCGCGGCCTCTTGATCGGGTGGTACGTTCGTGATGAAATCCACCTCTTTATTGACAAGTGCTGTGATGCGTGAAGAGACCTCGGGAATGCGGATGTAGTTCAAGCGATCAAAAGGTGGCTTTTCACCCCAAAAGCTGTCATGTTTGACGAGGATAGCCTGCTCATTAGGTTTGAGTAATTCAACCTTGTACGGGCCTGTGCCAACAGGTTTGAGTGCGCTGGCATCGAGACCAACACGCTCGACATAACGTTTGGAGGTCACACCTGCATTACGTGCTGACAACAAGGTTTCGATCAAAGGATCAGGGCGATGGGTGTGGATATTGATGGTGAGTCGATCAATAATTTCCACGAATTTAAAATTATAGAAAAATCGACCGTTTGACGCCCGAAAACGGGCTTCTTTGGGTTGAAATACTCTTTCTAATGAATATTTCACATCCTCCGCGTCCATGATGCCGCCATCATGCATCACGACACCGTCTCGCAATTTGAGTTGCATCGTGGTCGGAGCCACCATTTCCCACTTGAGCGCTAAGCCAGGGATAAATTTCAAAGGTGCGGTGTAGTTGTCACGCTCAATGAGCGTGTCAAAGATATTGTTTAGAAATTGGGCCTCGTTATTGCCAGTCGCTTCGTTCACATCCAACGTGCGCACATGGGAAGCGACCCCGATGCGCAATTCACGGATGTTTGTTTGTGCCCATGCACAATGGGCAACCGTCAGTCCAGCAAGTGCGACAAATAAACGGTTTAGGAGCGTTTTGGCAAGGTTTTGCTGAGCAAATGACATGAGGGATTAATATAAAAGATGAGATAACATTCATCTTATTCAGTGGTT
Source organism: Bordetella parapertussis (assembly GCA_945897365.1). Lineage (GTDB taxonomy): Bacteria > Pseudomonadota > Gammaproteobacteria > Burkholderiales > Burkholderiaceae_B > Zwartia > Zwartia parapertussis_A. Next base: position 62,421 of record CAMDFD010000010.1, read on the forward strand.
ATGACAAGTAGATGACTACTTCAGTCGAAATACGCGCACTAAGTTTTTAGTGCACATAAAAGGAAGTTCGGATGGATTTTTCTTTTTCACAAGAACAGCAGACGATTCGCGAAGCGATCAATAAAATCTGTGAACAGTTTGATGATCAGTATTGGCTGGAAAAAGATCGTAACGGTGGTTTTCCCGTTGAACTGCATCAGGCACTCGCCAAAGACGGTTGGTTAGGGATTTGCATCCCTGAGCAGTATGGGGGTTCAGGTTTAGGAATCACTGAGGCGACCATCATGATGCAAGCCATCAGTGAGTCTGGCGCAGGCATGACCGGTGCCTCGGCTGTGCATATGAATATCTTTGGTTTGAATCCTGTCGTACAGTTCGCCACCGAAGAACAGAAAATGCGGATGCTGCCGCCCTTGGTCGCAGGTCGTGAGCGCGCGTGTTTTGCGGTGACCGAACCCAACACGGGACTCAACACGACGCAGCTCAAGGTCAAAGCGGATCGCCAAGGTGATCATTATGTATTGAGCGGCACCAAGGTATGGATTTCAACCGCGCAGGTCGCCGAGAAAATGTTGATCTTGGCCCGTACCACGCCTCTTGAAGAATGCACAAAACATACCGATGGTTTGAGTTTGTTTTATACCGATCTTGATCGCAATTTCGTGCGTGTGCATGAGATTGAAAAAATGGGTCGTAAAGCTGTGGATTCAAACGAGTTGTTTATCGATGGGCTCAAAGTCCCTGTTGAAGATCGCATTGGCGAGGAGGGAAAAGGCTTTCATTACATCATGCACGGGATGAATGCTGAGCGAATTTTGATCGCAGCCGAAGGCATTGGCTTGGGCCGCGTGGCACTCAAGCGTGCGACTGAATACGCCAAGGAACGGATTGTATTCGACCGCCCGATTGGGATGAATCAAGGGATTCAACATCCGCTCGCGGCAAACTGGATGGAACTTGAGGCCGCCAATCTGATGGTCTTTAACGCCGCGACGCTCTTTGATAAGGGTGAGCCCTGTGGTGCCCAAGCCAACGCTGCGAAATACCTCGCGGGCGAAGCGGGTTTCAATGCTTGCCAGCAGGCTGTGATGACGCATGGTGGGTTTGGCTACGCCAAGGAATATCACGTAGAGCGCTATTTACGCGAGGTTTTGATTACGCGCATTGCACCGGTGAGTCCACAATTGGTGTTGTGTTTTATCGCTGAGCGTGTGCTGGGCTTACCTAAGTCCTATTAGGAGAGTGTGATGGCTGGTTTGTATTACGAAGAGTTCGAAATTGGTCAGGTATTCAATCATTCCATGACGCGTACTGTGACTGAAATGGACAACGTCCTGTTTTCAACGTTGACGATGAATCCGCAACCACTGCATCTGGATGCTGAGTTTGCGTCTAAAACAGAATTCGGTCGTATCTTGGTCAATAGCTTGTTTACCTTAGGCTTAGTGATTGGGATCTCGGTGGGCGAAACCACGCTAGGCACGACCATTGCCAATCTTGGTATGACGGATACACGCTTTCCAAGTCCCGTGTTTTATGGCGATACGATCCATGTGGAGACCACGATTGTGTCTAAGCGTCTGAGCAAGTCGCGAACGGATGCAGGCATTGTCGAGTTTGAACATCGGGGAATTAATCAGCGCGGAGAGATTGTTTGTATCTGCCGCCGTTCTGGTTTTATGAAGTGCCAACCGGTTGGATAGGCAACGCTGATGTGGCAATCAGGGTCTAGGCTGCAGTTGCCTGATGCCAAAATGGCATTGGTGGTGGTGTTGATTTGTTTTGTCTTCAACATGCTTGGGCGTGGGATCGGCGATACCTATGTGACGTTTCTCTTGCCGCTTGAGACGGAATTTGGGTGGAGTCGCTCCGAGCTTTCAAGCGTCTACAGTATCTACATGGTGGCCAATGGGCTGTCTGCGCCTTTTGTCGGTGTCCTGTTTGATCGCTGGGGCCCACGCGTGGTGTATCTGTTGGGTGTGGCCAGTTTAGGTTTAGGCTATTTTTTAGCTGGAAATCTGACGCAGCTCTGGCAGTTTCATTTGTGCATTGGTGTGGCGGGTGGCATTGGCATCTCAGCAATTGGTATGGTGCCGTCCGCCAGTTTAATTAGCCGATGGTTTCCAAACAGCACCAGTACCGCGATCGGTATTGCTTATGCGGGCTTTGGTGCCGGAACGCTTGTCTTGGTGCCCTTTGCGCAATATTTGAATCAAGCTGTGGGTTGGCGTGATGCCTATCAAGTGATGGGTGGCAGCTTGCTCCTTTCTTTGCCACTCGTCATGTTGCTGCCTTGGCGGGTCATACGTGCTGGCTATGGAGCACGCGATAAAAAGAGTCAAAGTCAACGTCCTGTAGATGTTTCATCTTCGATGACAACAGCACCTGCCCAACCAAAGTCTTCACCCCTACGCGCAGCGTTGCGACACTCTGGCTTCTGGGGCTTGGCGCAGGCCTTCTTTTTTACCTCGGTGGTGGTCTATACCGTCTTGGTGCAGATGATTGCTTATTTGGTATCAACCGGCTTCACTCCGATCGAGGCCGCTAGTGCGTTTGGGTTTGCGGGTATTTTGTCTGTCTTGGGGGTCAGTTCAGCGGGACGTTTGGCGGATGTCTTGGGCCCGAGGCGCACCGCGACACTCTCATTTATGTGCACGACACTCGGCTTGGCAAGTTTGTTGGTATTGAGTTATTTTCCCTCCCACTGGTTTTTGATGTCGTTTGTGGTGTTCTTTGGGATTGCGCAGGGTGCGAGAGGGCCCATTATCTCCGGGTTGTGTTCCAAGCTGTTCCCAGGCCCAGGCTTGGCCACTATTTACGGTGTGACCTATGCTTGCATGTCCGCAGGTGCAGCCTTGGGTGCGATGATATCTGGTTTGTTGTATGACTGGACAGGCGGTTATCAGGCGAGCATCATTTTTTCCATGTTAAATGTGATTCTGGCAGTGTCGCCCTTCTGGGTTTATCGTGAGCTCAGAAAATTTGGATGAGTGAGAGTATGAAAAAAATACTATTGACGATGCTGTTATCGGTCTGTACGGCCATATTTTCATGGCCCGTACAGAGTTCGCCTCTTTTGACTGCGCTGACGGACGGGCAGCATGTCTTGATGATTCGCCACGCAGATGCGCCAGGTTTTAGCGATCCGCCGGGCTTGAAACTTGGGGTTTGTTCAACCCAAAGAAATTTGGGTGAGCGTGGTCGCAAACAAGCCAAAGAACTCGGTGTTTGGCTCAAGAAGCAAGGTATTGAGTCTGCAGTTGTACTGTCAAGTGCGTGGTGTCGTTGTGAAGAAACAGCCGCCTTGCTGGCTTTAGGTTCTGTGACAACGGTTCCTGAACTTGGCTCATTTTTTCAGAGCATGAGTGACTCCGGTCCGCAAACGATCGCACTCAAGGCACTACTCGCCCAAAGGCTTAAGGCAACTTCGCCACGAAAGCCTATGATTTTGGTGACGCACCAGGTCAATATTTCCGCTTTCACTGGCACCTCTGTGGGTCAGGGCGGGCTATTGTTGGTCAAAATCAGTGAAAAGGGTGAATTCGTGTCTGCGCGCTCGATTGCAACGCCAAATTTTGACTGAATGTTGATCTCTTTAATTGCGGCGATAATAGTCGTTCATAAGCAAACGAGTTTAGGGACAGGGTCGGCATGACCGAGCAAACAATCTATTTGTGGAAAGCTTTTTTTCTAGGCATCGTAGAGGGCATCACCGAGTTTTTGCCTATTTCCAGTACAGGTCATTTGATTCTCTTTGGTGACTGGATTAGCTTTGAGTCAAACGAGGCCAAAGTCTTTGAAGTGGTTATCCAACTGGGCTCAATCTTGGCAGTGGTGTGGATTTTCCGTCATCGCTTGTTTCAGATGGTCCACGGCACACTGCGCCTTGAGCCCGTCGAAGTCGCCTTTACGCGCAATTTATTGATTGCTTTTTTGCCCTCAGCCATTATTGGTTTGTTATTTATCAAGGCCATTAAGGCGTTGTTTTTTCATCCTGGAGTTGTCGTGGTGACCTTGGTGCTGGGTGGACTGATTATGCTTTGGGTGGAGCGCCGTCGTCCCGTCAACAGTGCGCAGGCACCTGCGGATCAAGTGCAAACGCTTGAAAAAATCACCTGGAAACAAGCGTTGATCGTGGGCTGTGCGCAATGTCTCGCCATGGTGCCAGGGACTTCTCGTTCAGGCTCCACCATCATTGCCGGTATGCTGTCTGGTATTCAGCGAAAGACCGCGACAGAGTTTTCGTTCTTTCTGGCTATCCCAACGATGCTGGCGGCGGCCGTCTACGATTTTTATAAACATGCGCATTTGCTCACACAACAAGATCTGTGGGCGATTGCGGTGGGATTTGTGAGTGCGTTTATATGCGCGTTGGTTGTGGTGCGCGCCATTCTTGTTTTTGTCTCTCGACACACCTATCGGGCATTTGCGTGGTACCGCATCGCGCTGGGTCTCGTGGTGGGCGCGTGGTTGTGGTTATAAGTCCTGAGGCATTTAGTTTTAGTTCAAGTTCAAATTTAAATTTAAGATTTTGAAAATAATAAAGGAGATTGAGAATGCGTTTATTTAGCTATGTAGATCAGAACAATCAAAAACGCGTAGGCGGACTCAAAGCAGCAGATTCGCAAGAGTTCGTGGATTTGGCTGCAACCGATGCCATATTACCTAAGAGTTTGTTGGAAATCATTGCGACGCCTGGTGCGATGGGTCGTGCGCAGCAAGCACTTAAAAGCGCGTCGGCAGTGGTGCAGCCTCTCAAGGATGTGCGTTTCATTCCTCTGATTGATCGTCCAAGCAAAATTGTATGTCTGGGCTTGAACTATGCCGATCATGCTGCCGAAGGCGGTCACGCGCGTCCTGAGAACCCAAGCTTTTTTATGCGTGGACCCAGCTCAATGGTGGGTCACCTGGAGCCAATGATTCGTCCTAAAGTATCCGATAAGTTTGACTACGAAGCTGAGCTTGCTTTTGTTGTGGGTAAGACCGCTCGTCATCTTACCGCCGCAAATGCGCTTGAATATGTTGCCGGTTATAGCGTGTTCAACGATGGAAGCTTGCGCGACTATCAACGCAAATCGACACAGTGGACGATTGGCAAAAACTTTGACTCTACTGGTGGTTTTGGGCCTTGGCTCGTCACGCCAGACGAACTGCCGCCCGGTGCTGACGGCTTGCGCATTCAGTCTCGACTGAATGGTCAGATTATGCAAGATGCCAACACCAAGAGCTTTCTGTGGGGAGTGGTGGAGACGTTGGTGCTGATTACCGAATGTATGACGCTTGAGCCAGGTGATGTCGTGATTACAGGTACCCCGGCAGGAGTAGGCTATGCGAGAAAGCCACCTGTGTTTATGAAGCATGGCGATACGATCGAAGTCGAAATCGAAGGCGTTGGTTTACTGAGCAATCCTATTATTGACGAAAAATAATAGGGATTGCTTGCGCTTCGTACGATTGGCTTTTAGACCACACCTTGCTCTTGAAACTTGGCGATTTCCTCGGCCGAATAGCCAACTTCTGACAGAACCTCTTGGGTATGCTCACCCCACTGAGGCGCAGTGGTCACTACATCGGCAGGGGTACGGCTCAAGGTTGCAGGCTGGGTGATAAACCCTTTTTCATTGCCTGCTTTGTCTTTGACCATTTTTGAGATGTTTGCTTGTTTGATGTGCTTGTCTGCAAACATCTGGGGCACGTTATAGACAGGACCGGCAGGCACGCCTGCATTGTTGAGCGCTTCAACCCAATATTCGACGGTATTGTTTTTGAAGACTTCACTCAACAGCTTATTACAGCGTGTACGATTCACTGTACGGGTTTTTTCGTTTGCAAAGTCAGGGTCGGCGATCCACTCTGTTTTTTGCACCAGCTCGCATAACCTCACCCAGTTGCCTTGGCCTGAGGCGCCAAGGTTAAAGGCGCCATCGCTTGCCTCAAACAAGCCCATGGGCGTAGACGTGGGGTGATCGTTACCTGCTTGACCGGCGACATCACCCTCATTGAGGTAACGCGCGGCTTGAAAGTCCATCATCGCGATTTGGGCGTGCAGGAGCGAGGCATGCACCCATTGGCCCTTGCCTGAGCGCTCACGCTCCAGCAACGCCGTCAGGATACCGATGCCGGCGTAGAGGCCTGCACTCATGTCAGCCACGGCGAGACCCGCACGAACGGGCCCTTGGCCTGGAATGCCAGTGACGGACATCAGGCCACCCATGCCTTGCATGATCTGATCGAAACCGGGACGTGAAGCATAAGGACCTTCTTGTCCAAAGCCCGAGATACTCGCCAAAATAATGCGAGGATTGATCTTGGCCAAAGACTCGTAATCGATACCGAGTTTCTTTTTAATGTCGGGGCGCCAGTTTTCCACCACGACGTCTGCGGTTTTGACGAGACGCATCATGATTTCCAGTGCGCCAGGTTTTTTTAGATTGAGGGTCATCGCCCGCTTGTTACGGTTGAGGTTTTGAAAATCACCTCCTTCACGATTACCGGCAAACATCCCTTCGTTGGGATCGACGCCTTTGGGAGGCTCGATACGAATGACATCCGCGCCGAAGTCGGCCAGCAGACGAACACAGTTCGGACCTGCGCGTACGCGCGACATATCGAGAACACGAAGATTGGAGAGCGCGGATGAAGCCTGGATTTTGGACATGGTTTTTTTAGGTTTTGAAAAGGACTGCCTGTTTTATATGTTGCTTTGAGAATTATTGCAAGAGATACTAGGCGAGTTAAAAATATAATGACAACGATGACCCAAAAGGATTGATATGGCTGAGTTATTAATTACCAAAAATGCAGCGGTTGGAACCATTACAATTTCCAATCCCACCAAAATGAATGCAATGTCTGTTCAGATGTGGGTGGATTTGCCTAAAGCAATTCGTGCCTTTGATGCGGATCCTGAGGTTCGCGTGATCGTCATTACGGGCCAAGGCGAAAAGTCTTTCGTATCGGGCGCGGATATTTCTCAGTTCGATACCTTGCGCAGCTCACCCCAAACGCAAAAAGACTACGATGACGCGGTGGCGGATTCGATGATTGCACCCCTTAAATGTTCCAAGCCCATCATTGCAAAAATTCGTGGTTTTTGTTTTGGTGGTGGCTTGGGTCTAGCTGCCGCTTGTGATATTCGGATCTGTTCGGATCACTCAACGTTCAGAATGCCTGCCGCACGCCTGGGTTTGGGATATGGACATACGGGTATCAAACGTTTTGTGGATGTGATTGGTTTGGCCAACGCCACGGATATTTTTGTGACTGCGCGCCGCTTTGATGCCGCGGATGCTTTGCGCATGGGTTTTGTATCGCGAGTGTGTTCGGTTGAGCAGATCGATGACGTTGTCGCTCAGTACACACAGGCGATTGCTGAGAACGCGCCTTTGACCGTCGCGGCGAGTAAGTTCATCGTTCGTACGGTCTGTGCACATTCTGCTGAGCAGGATCTCGCACGCGCCGAAGAAATGGTCAAAATCTGTTTCGCCAGCGATGACTTCAAGGAAGGGCGCGCCGCTTTTATGGAAAAGCGGCCGGCCCAATTCAAAGGTCGTTGATCCACCTGCCAGCCCCGATCAGGCCTGGTCTCTTTTTGGAAATTGCATCAACAAGATCGCGACACCATCAGCGCCCGCGCTGATGGTGGGTGCAGCTTGGTCCGGCGCGACAAAGACCAGCGATCGTTCGAATGCTTGCTGCCCGTTGATCTGACATTGACCGCGCATGACCAGCCAGTATTGACCTCGACCGGTGGAGGGGGCGGGCCCGCTGATGGACGCCTCACCAGTGGTCTGAAACAGAGTGGACAGCAGACCATCGTCCTCGGGTGCCACGATCGTTTGCGTTAAAACACCATCGATCTGTTTAGGACCGTCGCGATCGCCGATCAGAGCCGGAATCGCACCAAGGCCGTGACGGTAGGCTTTGGTACGTCCTTTGAGTGCCTCTCGATGTTCAGGCATCCAACGCGCACCAGGATCCCAACCATTACGCAGGGTGTAGTATTCAATGCCGGTGTGGTCGGCATGGATCGGCGCATAGGGTGTAAAAGCCATGGCGTAATGGACCGTCAAGCCTTCTATAGGCTTGATTCCGAACTTGCCTTCGCCGGAGATGAAAACCTGAAACTGATCGGCTTGGTGATAGTGGCCGGGAATCATAGTGTTGGCGCCTTGCTTAACGAGAAAGGCAATCGGTTCGAGCGGCGGCGGAAAAGCCTCGGGTGTGCGAGCGGGCAGGCCTTTTGCGCGCCGTTCAACGGAATTAATACCGACATACGACGAGATCCACGTGTCCGTGCCGTTGGGTAAACGGTAGTGGTGGCGTTCGTTAAGTGCCTGCTCTTGCGTGACAACAGTTGTCATGTTTGAAAGATCTCCGACATGAATATTTAAAAAGTTTGCGCCGCGAGGCGAAAGCTTTCTGGAATCGCAACGGGTCGCTGAGATGCGCGGTTGACGCAGACATGGACGAACTGTCCTTGTGCGGCAGCCTCGTCAGACTCGTCATTAAAGACGGCGACTTCGTAAGCGATCGAGCTGCGACCCATGCGACCGACGCGCACGCCTACTTGAATGATTCCGGGTGAGGATACTTGACGAAAATACCGACACTCTGAAGCGACCACGAGCGTTTGATATTCACCTGCCAAGACCGAACGCATAGCATGGTGCATTAGAAAGCCATCGACCGCCGTGTCAAAAAATGAGTAGTAATGGGCATTATTGATGTGACCGTAGGAGTCGTTATCCGCCCAACGCAGAGTGATCATTTCAAAAAAATTGAAATCGTTTTTTGAATAAGGGCCAGTTCGTTGCGTATCAGGAGTTTGTTCGCTCATTGCCATGTTCTAAAGTCGTCAATTAAGTGGGACGGTATCTCGTGGAGAGCATGCACAGCGCGAGAAACACGCTTAAACCCAAGCCCCAAGAAAGCCAAAGCACATTCGATCCCCAGTCGGTCAGTGCGAGGCCAAATAAAAACGGCGCTGCGGCCTGCGCGAACTTAGAGGGCATCATCAGCCAACCTTGTCGTTGTCCATAGCTCTTTGTACCAAAAATTGCGAGAGGTAGGGTGCCTCGGGCAATGATCAGTATGCCATTTCCAATGCCATGCAGCACGACGAAAGCCATCGCGATGGGGGCACCAAAGACGAGCAGCAAAGCCCCGCCAATCGGGTGGGTAAGCGCGGCCAGCCGCGTGCTGACCAGGGGGTGCCATCGCCGCATAAAAAAGAAGTCAATGAGTCGGCCGAGCACCTGAGAGGGGCCGACCAACGAGCCGATGGTAAAGGCTAAGGCCAGAGGAACACCCATGCCCTCCAGCATCCGGGGCATGTGAATCATCAGTCCCATGCCGACAAAGGCGTTGGCGGCAAAGACAAATGCCAGTAGAAAGGCGGTGTATTTGCTGGGAATTGGGGCAGGCTCTATCGGTGTGGGTGCCGCGGATACGGCAGCAGAGGCCTCTTGTTTGGCGGTCTCTGCCTTTGGAGCAAGTTCGGCGCTTGGGCTGAGCGGACTGGGCAAAAGGGCATTGAGGGGCAAACCGACCAATATATGGATACAGGCCCAAAACCAGCAGACGCCACTCCAGCCAAATTTGGATTCGACGTAAACGGAAACCGTCCACGCCACAAGACTGGCAAAGCCGGCAATGAGCGTCACGCCGGTAATTGGGTTACGCGAGCTTTTGCCAAAAAGGCGCACAATGGCCGAAAAAGCGACTTCGAAGAGTCCAGTCGCCATACCGAGCCCAAGGACTGCGTAGCCCAAGAGGACGCTCCACATACCCTCGGCAAAGCCAAGAAAGGTCAAACCCAAAGCGAAGATCAGATTGGACAGCATCAGAACGGGGCGGCCGCCAAAGCGATCCACCATCTTGCCTGCCAGAGGACCTGCCAGGGCGGATACGCCTAAGGCGATGGAGAAGCCTGCGAACAGGATGGCAGGGGCAAGTCCGAGATCTCGGCTAGCGGGGATTGCGATGACGGCGGGGAGATAATGCGCGCCGGCGCTTGCAATCACTTGAGCCGCGCCAGTGACGGTGACGGCGCGATAGATGCGGGAGGACATGCGATTGTTTTGTCTGTCTCAGAGTTATTTTTACTTATTATCCACTTTAAATGACTTTTTAATTCTCCGCCAAGGCGAGGTTGTGCGATTGGGTGCCAAGCTTTAAGCTAAGGCAACCCTTTTTTTCTGTGAGCCCCCCATGAGCCGTCAACAAGCCATTGATTTAGCCACCGCCTATTTTGATCAAGGACAGTTTCAGGCCACCCTGGAGCGCCGGGTCGCCATTCCCACGGAAAGTCAGGAGCCAGGAAAAATTCCAGTACTGACCTCCTATCTCACTGAAGAACTGTCGCCTCTGTTGGTGAAGCTTGGCTTTGCTTGCAAAATCGTACCGAATCCCATTGAGGGCGGCGCCCCCTTTTTAGTCGCGAGTCGTACCGAGCCCGAGGCAAACTTTACGGTGCTGACCTACGGGCATGGTGACGTGGTGCGCGGCTATGCACCGCAATGGAACGAAGGGCTGGCTCCTTGGACCTTGAGTATTCGCGGTGATCGCTGGTATGGACGTGGCACGGCAGATAACAAGGGTCAGCACACCATCAACCTCGCCGCGCTCGAGCAAGTCATCACCGCGCGTCAGGGCAAGCTGGGCTACAACGTGACTTTACTGATCGAAATGGGTGAGGAAATGGGTTCGCCTGGTTTGCGTGAAATGTGCGCGCTTCACGGTGATTTGCTCAAGGCCGATTTATTTCTTGCTTCCGATGGTCCGCGTGTCTCCGCATCGCGCCCAACACTATTCCTTGGTTCCCGGGGCGCCTTCAATTTTGAATTACGCTTGAATGTGCGTGAGGGTGCTCACCACTCCGGCAACTGGGGCGGTTTACTGAAAAACCCGGGTATCCGTCTGGCGCATGCGATCGCCTCAATGGTCGATCCAAAAGGTCGAATTTTGGTGCCAAAATTATTGCCCAGTTCCCTGCCAGACAATGTCCGTCGCGCTTTGGCCAATATCCAAGTTGGGGGTGGCCCAAATGACCCAGAGATCGATCCTGACTGGGCTGAGCCTGGTCTGACGCCGACTGAACGTGTTTTTGCCTGGAATACATTTGAAACCTTGGCCTTTAAAACGGGTAATCCCGACGCCCCTGTTAATGCGATCCCGGGTTATGCCGTCGCCTTCTGTCAGTTGCGTTACGTCGTAGGCAGTGACAACGCAAACTTTTTGAAGCACATCCGTGACCACCTTGATGCGCATGGCTTTACCGATGTCGAGGCCAAGCCTAGTCGTGGTGAAGCAGCCGAAGCCACACGCCTCGATCCTGATAACGCTTGGGTGAAAATGGCTGCAGCTTCTATCACCCAGACTACGGGCAAAGAAGTTGATGTGCTACCAAACCTGGGTGGTACTTTGCCCAACGACGCGTTTTCTAAAATACTGGCATTGCCGACTGTCTGGGTGCCGCATTCCTATGCGGCTTGCTCGCAGCACGCCCCGAATGAACACATGCTCGGTTCGGTGGCGCGCGAGTCGCTGCAGTTGATGGCGGGCTTGTTTTGGGATCTGGGTGACAAGGGCGCCAAGATCGCAGCGTGAGAGGTTATCGCAATCGCACCGCAGGTTTCAATCTATCTGGAGTTGTAAAAAATGAGCACACATTTTGATTTGCTGATTAAAAATGCCCTCGTGATCGACGGCACGGGTGCAGACCGATTTAAGGGCGATATCGGCATTAATGGTGACCGCATCGCCAAAATTGGTGATCTCGCGGGTTGCACAGGTAAGCAGGAAATCGATTTAAAGGGGCAAGTTGCCGCACCAGGTTTTATCGATGCGCATACCCATGATGATCGAATGATGCTGTCGAGTCCCGAGATGACGCCAAAGGTCAGCCAAGGTGTGACCACGATCATCGGGGGTAATTGCGGTGTTTCATTGGCGCCAATGCCGCGTCCTATTCCAGATCCCGTGACGCCGCCCCTTAACTTGCTCGATGATGAAGGGCATTGGTTTAAATATCGCAGCTTTACTGAATATCTGGACGCGTTACGCGCCGAACCTACAACGACGAATCGCGCGATGCTCGTGGGTCATACGACCTTGCGTGTCGCGACCATGGATGATTTAGAAAAGCCCGCGACACCCGCTCAAATCGATCAAATGCGAGAGCTTGTGGTCGAAGCCATGCAGGCCGGCGCAATCGGTGTCTCGACAGGTTTGTTTTACGAGCCCGCAGTCGCGGCACCGACCGAGGAAGTCATCGAGATTTGTCGTCCTTTGAAAGAATATAACGGCTTGTATTGCACGCATATGCGCGATGAAGCCGACGGTGTGATGGACTCCCTCGAAGAAACCTTTCGTATCGGTCGCGAAGTCGGTGTGCCGGTGGTGATTTCGCACCACAAAGTCATTGGCGCTAAAAATTATGGGCGCTCGGATGAGACGCTTGAGTTTATTCGCAAGAGTATGGCCAAGCAGCCGATTTGTCTGGACTGTTATCCCTACGCGGCAGGTTCGACTGTCTTGTCGATGAGTCGTGCCGAAAACTCCGCGCGCGTCATCGTCACATGGTCAAAAACCTTGCCTGAATACGCCGGTCAGGATCTCGATAAGATCGCCGAAAAAATGGGTGTGACGCTAGCCGAAGCGGTCGAGCGACTCTTGCCTGCCGGTGCGATTTATTTCCGTATGGACGAGGGCGATGTCCAGAAAATTATGCAGTTCGGTCCCACCATGATTGGTTCGGATGGTCTGCCACACGATACTTCGCCGCATCCGCGCTTGTGGTCGACGTTTCCTCGTGTGCTCGGTCACTACCGACGCGGTCTGGGTTTGTTCACGCTTGAAACAGCAGTGCACAAGATGACGGGTCTGACGGCCGTGAACTTTGGCTTGACGGATCGCGGGGTCTTGAAAGAAGGCGCCTTCGCAGACTTGACGTTGTTTAACGAAGAAACTGTCGACGAAGTCGCGACATATGACAACCCGATTGCCATGGCGCGCGGGATCAATACGGTGATCGTCAATGGCGCGGTAGTCTGGGATCAGGGCAAGGCCACTGGCGCAAGACCTGGTCGTGTGCTGTCTCGCCCAGTTATTTAAAACTCTCTAGGACACCACGCATGACCACGCCGCTGCCGACACTCGATCCCTCTCAACTTGCCAGGGCGATCAGTTTGCTGGACGAAGAGTGGTTGCAGCATGATCCCGATCTTGGTCCTGTAATGCCCTTGGTGCTCGGCCGAGGTGTCGGACAGGATTGGCACAAGGCCGGGACTTTTCGGCATCACTTGATCGGCGTGACGCGAACGTTGACCTTGTGGCAGGGTGTTGTTGCAATCCGCTCAAAAGCGTCAGTGGCCTGAGACACTCAATAAACTCAATAACGTGGCGTTGACGCCGGAGCTGTAGTCAATCTGTCTGGCAGGGATTAGAGCTGCTGGCACTAAAGCTCAACGATCTGCGCAGAGCCATTCATAATGGGTTTGCATAAAATTTTGTAGCCATCACTATCAAAGCCGGGTGCGGTCAGGTGTAAGGTCCGCGCTTGTTCTATGGTCGGGACACTGCCCAGATAAAACCAGTTTTTGACGACATGGATTTGTATGTCGTCGTCCAAACGTTCGATGAGTCCAATCGCGCCTGAGTAGGGCCAACAGATCACGCGACTTTGCGACAAACTCTCCAACAGTCGCGCGCGATGTGCAGCGAGAGTTTCTTGACCGTGACAGGCGCCGGCGCAGCGATTGAGCATCGCGCGAAAACAGGGTCGATCTCCAGAGAGTTTTTCTAGTCCGAGCACACTCAAGCAAAGTTGTTTCTCATCCGCGATGTTCTTCAGTGCTGCGATCGCGGAATGTCGACTCGCATACAAACCATATAGATCTGACGTATTTGAAAAATCGATTTTATTGGAGTAAACCACCTCAGGTTGATCGCCTTGAACTCTGAGCGAACACATTTGACGTGTGCGACGTAACTTTTGATTAAAGAGAGGCTGTTGTTCTTTGATCAATCTGGCTTCGAGCAGGAGCGCGCCGATTTCACCTGTCGTACGAAGATAGGTAATTTTTTCCGTCTGTTTCAACATGCGGGCTTCATCGGCAGTCCGCAGATGCGACATGACGCGCGCACGGATGTTGATACTTTTTCCGATATACAAGGGCAGATCGCCCGTGGCACCATGAAAAATATAAATACCCGGAGTTGTCGGTAAGTCCTCGATACTCTCACGTAAGTGAGTAGGATATTCGTAGCCAAGCGTGGTGTCAAAGCTTGCGCGCCGCGTCACACGTTTCATGATGCGGCGTGCATTTAGGCGGACACGTAGCTCAGTGCCAGTGCCTCTGCGACACGAATGCCATCGACACCTGCGGATAGAATCCCGCCGGCATAGCCTGCGCCTTCGCCCGCGGGATAGAGGCCTTTGACGTTGAGGCTTTGGAAGTCTGTGCCGCGCGTCATACGGAGTGGAGACGAGGTTCGGGTTTCAACGCCAGTCAATATTGCATCGTGCATCGAAAAGCCTTTGATTTGCTTTTCAAACGCGGGAATGGCTTCGCGGATCGCGTCGATGGCATAGGCAGGCAGGCTAGTCGCTAAATCAGTCAGATGAACACCAGGCTTATAGGATGGGATCACACTGCCAAGTTCAGTGGAGGCGCGACCCATTAAAAAATCACCAACAAGTTGGCCTGGAGCTTCGTAGTTGCTACCACCCAAGACATAGGCATGGGATTCGATTTGCCGCTGAAAGTCGAGACCTGCGAGAGGCCCGCCGGGATAGTCCGCGGGCGTGATACCCACCACAATACCCGCATTGGCATTACGCTCATTGCGCGAGTATTGACTCATGCCATTGGTGACGACACGATTGGTTTCGGAAGTCGCTGCGACGACGGTGCCGCCGGGGCACATACAAAAGCTGTAGACGGCGCGACCATTATTGGCGTGATGCACGAGTTTGTAGTCCGCAGCACCGATCAGCTTGTTGCCTGCATTGGGGCCAAGCCTTGCTCGATCAATCAATGATTGAGGATGTTCGATGCGAAAACCCACTGAGAACGGTTTGGCTTCCATAAAGACGCCGGCGTCGTGCAGGACTTTAAAGGTATCGCGGGCGCTGTGTCCGAGGGCGACGATCACATGGTCAGCGGCAAGCGTTTCACCGCTTTCGAGCTGAACTGCCCGAATCTGTTGATGCGCAATCTCAAACCCCACCACTTTTTGAGAAAAGCGAATCTCGCCACCCAGCGCGATGATTTCTTCGCGCATTTTTTCAACTACACCGACCAAGCGAAAGGTACCGATATGCGGCTTGGCGACGTAGAGGATTTCTTCGGGAGCGCCTGCTTTGACAAACTCCCGGATGACTTTACGACCATAAAACTTTGGATCTTTGATCTGACTGTAAAGCTTGCCATCTGAGAACGTGCCTGCACCACCTTCACCGAATTGCACGTTTGACTCAGGATTCAAAATATTTTTTCGCCAGAGTTTCCAGGTGTCCTGCGTGCGTTCACGGACGGCTTTGCCGCGTTCTAACACAATGGGTTTTAAGCCCATCTGCGCCAACAATAAGGCGGCAAAGATCCCGCATGGGCCAAAACCGATCACGACGGGTCTGGGCCGAGTTCGTTGTTTATCTGGCTCTGCGTTTGCGACGAATTTGTAATCGGTGTCGGGTGTTGGGCTGATATGTGGATCACCGCGCAATTTTTTTAACAGTATCTCGGGCGCTGTGACCTTGGCATCAATCGTATAAATAAAGGTGAGGGCATTTTTTTTACGTGCGTCGTAGCTACGTTTAAAAATATCAAACGATAATAATTGTTCGGTCATAATGCCGAGCCGTTCGATCACCGCGGTACGCAAGGCGTCTTCGGTGTGTTCGAGCGGAAGGCGGAGTTCGGTAATATGAATCATAAAATATCGTCGGTGTGCTGCCCAAGTTTGGGACTGGTCGCCATCGTATCAGGACTCAAAAAATGCGTGCTCAATGGGGTCGGCAGCGCGGATAGTACCTCACCATGACTGGTTTTTAGTTGTCGCTTAAAGACACCACGCTCTTGAAAGTGTTTGTCTTGTGTCGCTTGTTCGAGCGATACGATTTCAGCGACACAGACATCCTGGCCCTCAAAGAGAGCCATCCAGTGCGCGGCGGGGTGTGCTGCAAGGATGCGAGCGATGCTGGCTTTGACAAGGGCGGGTTGCTCGAGGTGAGTGAGCTCGGGTGCCCCGATGAGTTCTAGAAAACGTCGCCAAAACTTGTCCTCAAGGGGCGCCGCTGACAGGTATCGATGATCGGAGGTTTGGTAGATCTGATAGCGTGGGCTACCGCCCGTTAAAAGTTCGTCACCCGCTTTGGGCCACTGGTTTGCGGCCCAGCCATGCCCAAGACCCCAATACATGAGCGGAAATAAGTTGTCGGCCATCGAGACATCTAAATGACAACCTTGCCCGGTGAGGTCACGCTGGCGTAAGCCCAGCAAAATATTCATGACAGCAGGGTAGGCGCCCGCGGCGAGGTCCGCGACCAATACCGGCGGGACTTGGGGGGCGCCGTCCGCGCCGGCACCGAGTCCGACCATACCGGTTTTGGCTTGATAGTTCATATCATGGGCTGCGATTTGAGCATAAGGGCCCGTTTGACCAAAACCGGTGATCGAACAATAGACAAGCTTTGGATTCAACGCATGTACCTGCTCAAAGCCAAGGCCTAGGCGATCCATCACGCCCGGACGGAATTGCTCGACAATGACATCCGCTTCGCGGATCAGCGCTTCTATTTTTTCGCGCGTGCTTGGATCCTTGAGGTTGGCGATGATGGATTTTTTGCCACGGTTGAGCAAAGAAAAGTTGACGCTATCCTCGCCGAGCTTTGGTGGGTAGGCACGCATATCGTCGCCCTCGGGGCGTTCGATTTTGATGATATCGGCACCGGCATCGGCCAAAATCAAGGTGCACATAGGACCAGGCAGCAGCGTGCTGAAATCGAGAATTTTTACGCCTTTGAGGGGTTGCATCGTGCACGGACCTGATTAGAGTTGGACAGAGACGGAGCCAATGCCGTCAAATTGCGCGACGACAAGCTCCCCCGCTTGCGCGGCAGGTACGCCCGACCAACTTCCTGTGGTCACCACGGCACCAGCAGCTAGGGTTTGGCCACCAGACGTCGCATGCTGAACCCATGCGGGAATAACCCAGCGCGGATCTTGCATCGAGTGTGTGCCCACAAACTCAAGAGGTGATTGCTCGCCAATTTTGACGGTACAGCGCTGTTTGGACCAGTCACGGCGGGCTTCTTGCTCGCCATAGGGTTGCCATTGTCCGATGACCAAGATACCGTGCGATTGCATGTCCGCGAGTTTGAGTAAAGCCTCGGTATCGTTGCCCTGTTTCCAGCGAGAGTCGACCACCTCAATGGTGACCGTAAAAGCTTCGATCAAGGCGTGACCTTGCTCTTGTGTCATTTCGCGCGCTTGCGCAGGGTTGACAGCATGCTTTGTTTTGAACCCGATCTCAATTTCGATTAGGCGAAGGTTGAACGGCTGGGCGCTCGCCTGGGCGGGACTTTTCAACATCCCTGTGTCTAACAGGGCTGTATTTAAAATCTCAGCGGTTCGAGAAGGACCGCCAGACTTCCAGTGCCGAGAAAGAGGTGTCTGTTGTGGTGCCAACGCAGTGAGGACGATGTCTTGGACGGCCAGGGCCTCAGAGACGCTGTGCAATTGGCCTGCAAAGGGGCTGGCATCGGCCGGAGTCTGCGTGCGGCGAGCTGTCAGCAGGGTTTGAGCAATCACGTCGATCTGTGGGTTTGTCATGAAAATTCACTTAAGAGTTGGTTATGAAGGATAATCCAGAACTTCCCGTTTTTCCTGTTACGACGCTTTTGCGTCAGATTGCACTTTAAGACGACTTATGGCCCTGCGCGCGACAATCTATAAAGCTGAGCTCAATGTGGCGGATTCTGACCGCCATTACTACGAGAGCCATGCCCTCACGTTGGCCCGTCACCCCTCTGAAACTGACGAAAGGATGATGGTTCGCCTCTTGGCGTTCGCCTTGAATGGCCATGAGGATCTGGTCTTTACCAAAGGGATCAGCGATGCGGACGAGCCGGATCTCTGGCGAAAAGACCTGACCGGCGCGATCGATCTTTGGATCGAGGTGGGTCAGCCAGACGAACGTCGCATTTTAAAGGCCTGCGGACGCGCCACCAAAGTGGTGATTTATTGCTACGGCGGACACACTAGCAAAATCTGGTGGGACTCCGTTCAAAATAAGCTCGCCCGCACGCGAAATCTCAACGTAGTTTGTTTACCCGCAGAGCAAACGAAAGAGCTCGCGACCTGGGCTGAGCGCACAATGACGGTACACGTCAATATCCAGGATAGCGAGCTCTTTGTTTCTTCGGAAAAAGGCCAGATCACGCTTGAGCAGCAGATCTGGCGCTAAACCTACACACCCATCTGGGTGGCGAGATCCCGTATGTCTTTGGCCACGATATCCCAGTCGTGGGCCGCGACTAGATTGGTTTTCTGCTCTGGACCGTGCTCGGTCGGACGTGGCCAAAACGCGGTCTTGAGTCCCACATTGCGGGCCGCAAGCAGGTCATCGTTGTGGGCGGCACACATCATTACCTCGCCGGGTTCAAGTTGCAACGCCGCGCAGACACCCAAATAGGACTGTGGCTGTGGTTTGTAGCAGTGAAAGACCTCAGTGGAGAGATTCAAGTCCCAGGGCAAGCCTGTGTATTTGGCGATGTCGGTCAGCAAGGAAATGTTACCGTTGGACAGCGGCGCGATGATGTATTTGCTTTTGAGGCGCGTCAGACCACCCACCGCATCGGGCCAGCCGTCGAGTCGGTGCCAGACTTTGTTGACATGCACACGTTGGGCTTCGGTCATCGCATCCAAACCAAATTCCTTGATGAGGACTTCGAGCGATTCGCGATGTAAAACATCGAGAATCGTCCAAGGCCGCTTGCCGCTCCGCACGGCTTCCATCGAGGGCTGATACATGCCGCGCCATTTGACGGCAAAGGCTGTCCAGTCGGCTTGAAAGCCATTTTCCTGACCCCAGCGGGTCAAATCTCGGGTGATACTGCCGCGCCAGTCGACGACCGAGCCGAACGTGTCGAACACCATGGCTTTGACAGTGGTTGTGAGAGAGGACATCGTATGCGCTCCCTGGCTTACATGACAGCGGACAAGCCGCCATCCAGATTCACGCTGCTGCCTGTGACATAGCTGCCACCCTCGGAGGCAAAAAAGGCCACGACATTGGCGACTTCTTCGGCGCGGCCAACGCGTCCCAGGGGAATGGTTTTACCCATGGTTTCGTACATTTGTTCGACGGGGACACCGGCTTTTTCGGCTTTGCGCTCGTGCTGTCCGGCTCGGATCAGGCCGATACAGACGCTATTGACTAAAATATTATTGGGCGCGAATTCTTTTGACAAGGCTTTGGTCATCGCCAGACCTGCTGCGCGGGTGACCGTGGTCGGCATGGATTTTTCTTTGGGCTGTTTAGCGCCGATATTGGTCACGTTAATGATGCGACCCCAGTTGTTCTTTTTCATCTCTGGAATGGCCAGACGGGTCAGACGGATCGCAGCGAATAACTTCAAATCAAAGTCGGCTTGCCACTTTTCATCTGTGACGGATTCGAACTCGCCCGTCGCGGAGGTGCCGGCGTTGTTAATCAAAATATCTAGGCGTCCGTGGGCTTTTAAAACTTCTTGTATGAGACGTGTGCATTCAGCGTCTTGTGAGACGTCGGCCGCAATCGCGGTGACCTTGCCGCCGGCGGCACGAATCTGCGCTGCGACTTCGTCAAGCAGGGCCTGACCGCGGGCCGCGATGACAACCGTGGCGCCTTCTTCGGCAAATTTCATGGCGACGGCTTTACCGATGCCCTGTGAACCACCTGTCACCAAGGCGACGCGATTTTTAAGTTGTAAGTCCATGTGATGTCTCCGAACTGAGGTACTCGAAATCTAGGTGATCGAGTTGTTGTTAAGTGGAAATAAATATAAAAAAACGAATTAAACTTTTTCAGCGTTTTCAGCGGCGATCTGGCGCAGCGCCTGCTCAAAGGCCTCGGGCGGTTGAGCACCCTGAAGTAGATACTGATCGTTGATGATGATCGAGGGCACCGAGTGAATGCCCATGCTAGTGTATTTTTGCTGTTGCGCGCGGACTTCTGCCTTGAATTCCTGACTGTTTAAAATAGCTTTCGCACGCATGGCATCAAGTTCCGCGCGTTCAACGGCAGCGATCAGGTTGTTTTGGTCGTCGAGGTCAACGGCCAACGTAAAGTAAGTGATCAGGAGTTCGCGCTTGAGACGATGCTGCGCGGCGGGACCGTGCTCGAGCCCCGCCCAGTAGAGCAGACGATGCGCATCAAAGGTGTTGTAGACGTGCTTGCGACCTTCGGGATGAAAGGGGTAGCCAACCGCCGCTGCCCGGGCCTTGATGTCTTCCTGTGTCGCACGCACTTGGGCAACGGTTTTGCCATACTTTTGTGTCAGATGTTCAAACACCTCCTGACCACCAGGCGGCATCTGCGGGTTGAGTTCGAATGGTTGGAAATGAACCTCCACCGGAATCGCCTCGCCAATATTTTTTAAGGCAATTTCTAGTCCACCAAGGCCTACCGCACACCAGGGGCAAGCGATATCTGAGACGTAATCGATTTTGATGGCCATGCGTGTTCCTGTGGACGAAAACGGTTCTAAAAAGAGTGCAAGACTTAGATTCTGACGCCAAATCATTGTAAACATATACTAAGGGTTCAAAAGACAAAGAGGCCAGAGCACGCATTTCTGGTCGGACTCAAAAATATGGGAGACAAGAAAGAGATGGCTAAGTACCAAATTGCAACGATTGAAGGCGATGGCATCGGTCCTGAGGTATGCAGCGCAACGGTGAAGGTGCTCCAGGAGGCTCTGGGGTCGGGCGTTATGGACTTTAATCAGTTTCCCGGAGGTGCTTCGCATTACGTAAAGTCTGGGTTTGTATTGCCCGAGGAAACCTACTCGGCCTGCCAGACCTCGCATGCCATGTTGCATGGTGCGGCTGGCTTGCCCGAGGTGACCTATCCTGATGGGACCGAGGTGGGTAATGATCTGCATTTGCAGTTGCGTTTCAAGCTAGATCTGTACGCCAATGTACGGCCTATTCGCCTGTATCAGGGTGATTTTTCGCCTCTCAAAAATCGTCAGGCGGGCGATATTGACTATGTCATCGTGCGCGAAAACACCGAGGGTCTTTACGCCAGCCGCGGTGCAGGTGTCTTATTGCGCGGTGAAGTCGCGACCGACACCTTGGTGCTGACACGCAAGGGCGTTGAGCGCATCGCTAAATTTGCGTTCGAATTGTCGCGCAAGCGTGGGGGCGCGCCTTCGGATCACAAGCGACGCATGACAGTGTGCGACAAAGCTAATATTTTGCGCAGCTATGCTTTTTTCAGAGCGATTTGCGACGAAGTGGCGCAGAGCTATCCTGACGTGGCGATCGATTATTCCTATGTGGACGCGATCACGGTGCATTTGGTCAAGCGCCCGGAGTTTTACGACGTGATTGTTGCGGAAAACATGTTCGGAGATATTATTTCCGACCTAGGTGCCGCCACAGTCGGGGGGATGGGGATCGCGCCGTCGGGCGAGTTGGGCGATCACCATGGTTTGTTCCAGGGTGCACATGGCTCGGCCCCTGATATCGCAGGTCAAAATATCGCGAGCCCCTTGGCCACAGTGCTCTCAGGATCTTTTATGTTGCGTTGGTTAGGCGATCGTCATCAAGATGCGAATTTGACCGAGGCTGCGGGTCGAATCGAGCGCGCGGTGGAGTTAACATTGTCTCAAGGCAAAGTGATCCCACGCGACCTCGGTGGTCTGGCCTCTTGCACGGACGTCACGCAAGCGATTTGCCGCAATTTATAACAAATATTACTTAGCTTTTTCGACACGTTGGGCCAATTTTCTAGGGAAATCTGGCCTCCGTTCCAAGATATCTGGGTTTACCCGTATAGAATCAATAAATTGACTGTAAGTATGGGAATCCCACATGATCGGTGCGGTACACAAATCAGTACTCGGCTTTACGACAAAAACGTTGCAATGTATCAGTGCGCAGCATCTCGGTAGGTTCGTTGTAGGACTTTCGGCATTGTGTTTAGTGGGAGTGGGAGCTTTGCAGGCCCAGCCCGCCGGTCCACAGGGGCCGCTGCCCGTGTCGGTCATAGAAGCTCAACCGACCAACATCCCAAATGTGCTTGAGGTCACAGCGCAAGCCGAAGGCGCCAAAGAAACTGAAGTGCGCTCCCGTGTCAGGGGTATTTTGCTCAAGCGTCTGTATGAAGAAGGCAGCCCGGTGCAAGCGGGTCAACCGCTGTTTCAGATTGATCCCGAGTCTTTCAAAATTACTCTCGAAGAAGCGCAGGCGCGCGCCAAGCAGACTGCCCGCGAGGCCGAGCGTCTAAAATTGCTCTACAGCAAACAAGCGGTGAGTCGTAAAGAGTTCGAGGACGCCACCTCGGTCAATGAGATCGCCCAAGCGACCTTAAAGACTGCGCAGCTCAACCTCAAATGGACCACCGTGACCGCGCCAGTCAGCGGTATATCCGGACGATCGCTTCGTTCAGAGGGAAATTTAATCTCCAATACGGGAGATGCGGGTCTGCTGACTTCGATTTATCAAATCAATCCCATCTGGGTACGTTTTGGTTTGTCCAGTAGCGACACCGCCCAACTTCCTAGTGGTCGACTCGACCCCAAACAAAATTCGGCCGTCGAGTTATTGCTACCTAATGGCCGTGTGTATGCCGAGTCAGGAAATATTAACTTTCAATCAACCTTTATTGATCCAAAGCTCGGTACGCAGCAGATGCGCGCGGAGTTTCCCAATCCCAACAGTGAAATTTTGCCCGGTCAATTTGTGCGCATTCGAATCACAACAGGACTCCAAGAGAATGTGTTTTTGGTGCCTCAAGCGGCCGTGATCCAAAGTGAACGTGGATTTGCGGTCTGGACGGTCGGTCCCGAAAACAAGGTCGTCTCAACGCCGATCAAGGTCGGCAAATGGCTCGGGAAAAATTGGATCGTATTGTCAGGTTTAAAGGCGGGTGATCGGGTGGTGACCAATCAGCTCATCAAAATACGTCCCCAGTCAGTGGTCAAACCCACGGTGGTGCCGCTGAACCAAGCTTCTCCGGGCGCAACTGCACCTAATGCGCAAAAGAGTGTGGCTGCCCAAAAGGATGGCCGATGAGTTTCTCGAGTTTTTTTATCAGCCGACCGATTTTTGCAGCGGTGATTTCTATCACCATCGTGATCGCAGGTTTGATGGCGGCGCGAGGACTGCCTATTGCGCAATATCCACAGATCGCACCGCCAACCGTCATTATTACGGCGAACTATCTAGGGGCTTCGGCAGAGACGCTGACGCGAACCGTCGCGGGACCGATTGAAGAGCAACTGTCCGGAGTTGAAAATCTATTGTTTTTCAATTCGAGCGCCCAATCGAATGGTGCTTTAGCGATTACGGCGACCTTCGAAGTGGGCACCAATATCGACACGGCGACAGTCAACGTGAACAACCGGGTCAAGATCGCAGAGCCGCGCTTACCGGATATTGTCCGTCAGTTTGGCGTGACGGTTCAAAAACGTTCAAATGATATTTTGTTGGTGACGGCGATCACGTCGCCTAACGAAGAGTTTTCGAATCTTTACCTTTCGAACTACGCTCTCGTCAATATCGTGGATGAGCTCAAGCGTTTACCAGGCGTGGGTGACGCACAAATTTTAGGTGCCAAGGACTACTCGATGCGTATCTGGCTCAAGCCTGATCGCATGGCGCAGCTTGGGATCACGGCGCCCGATGTGGCGGCTGCAATCGCTGCGCAAAATAAACAAAACGTCGCAGGAAAAATTGGACAGGAGCCCGCACCTCTGGGACAGCAGCTGGTCTACACGGTGACGGCCAAAGGACGTCTTGTCACGCCTGAACAATTTGGCGAAATCGTGATTCGTTCTGAAGGTGCGAGCGGTACGCTGCGCCTCAAGGATATCGCCCGCGTCGAGCTTGGTGCAGCCGACTACGATGCCAACACCAAGCTAGTCGGTCAACCTGTCGCACTGGTTGCGACCTATTTGCAGTCGGGCGCAAATGCCTTGGCTGTCGCTGAAAGTGTACGTAAAAAAATGCAGGAGCTTGAGAAAAAATTTCCTCCTGGCATCGAATATGTGATTCCGTTTGACACGACAAAATTTGTGACGGCTTCTATCAATGAGGTGATCAAGACCTTGTTCGAAGCGATGATCCTCGTGGGGCTGGTGGTATATCTGTTTTTACAAAACTGGCGTGCGACCCTGATCCCGCTGATCGCGGTGCCTGTTTCCCTCATCGGCACTTTTGCAGGCTTGTGGGTATTTGGGTTTTCAATCAACACGCTGACTTTGTTTGCGATGGTCTTGTCGATTGGTATCGTGGTTGATGACGCTATTGTCGTGCTAGAGAACGTAGAGCGACTGATGGCCGAACGTAATCTTTCACCCAAGGAGGCCGCCTACGAGGCGATGCGTGAGGTATCGGGAGCGGTCGTCGCCATCGTGCTGGTTCTCTCGGCGGTATTTATTCCGGTGGCTTTCTTGGGCGGGATCGCCGGAACTCTTTATCAGCAGTTTGCCGTGACGGTCGCGCTCGCGGTCATTTTGTCAGGCATTGTTGCTTTGACGTTGACGCCTGCCCTCTGCGCTGTGTTGCTCAAGCCAGGCATGCATGCACCCAAAGGATTTGGATGGTTCAACCGCGGCTTTGCGGCGTTCACCACACAATATACAAAACTCGTCGATCAAACTTTGCGTCATCGTGTGATTGGTGCGACGGTTTTCGCAGCGATTTTGATCGGGTGTGTCGCGATGTTTCGTTTAGTCCCGGGTGGTTTCGTTCCAGCCGAGGATCAAGGCTATCTCATTAGTGCATTGGTGCTGCCGGATGGTGCCAGTTTGCAGCGTACCGAACAGACGGGCGATACTTTTCGAAAACGTATAGTCCAAGACCCTGGCGTGGCGCGCGTGTTTGTGATTGCAGGCCGTGACATTATTGGCGGCGGCAACAGAGCGAACGCTGGCACGATTTTCATCCCCCTCAAGGATTGGGATGAGCGCACGTCTTCTTCCGTTGAGCTCGCCAAGAAATTCACGGGAGTCGGTATGAGCCTACCCGATGGCATGGCGCTCGTTTTTAATCCTCCGCCGATCAGAGGCTTGGGCTCTGCTGGCGGTTTTGAGTTCTATGTACAGTCTAAGGGAGAGCCCTCGGTCACTGAGTTGGCGACTGTCGTCACCAGCTTTGCAGAGGAATTGAAAAAGCAACCCAAGCTCACCGGTATAAACACTTTTTTTAGACCGACAGCACCACAAATTTATGTAGAGGTTGATGAGGCTAAAGCACTGTCGCTTGGGATTCCCGTGGCGGATGTGTATCTTAGTCTTCAAGCGACGATGGGTGCGTTGTATGTTAATGACTTCAACTTGAATGGCCGCACCTATCGCGTACAGATGCAAGCGGATTCTCAATACCGTACCGAACCGACCGATCTTGGGC
The DNA here is from genome assembly GCA_945897365.1 of Bordetella parapertussis. Classification (GTDB taxonomy): domain Bacteria; phylum Pseudomonadota; class Gammaproteobacteria; order Burkholderiales; family Burkholderiaceae_B; genus Zwartia; species Zwartia parapertussis_A. The sequence goes on from CAMDFD010000010.1 coordinate 88,046, forward strand.
AGATTTATGTGCGTGCCAATAATGGCAGCATGGTGCCAGTCTCCGCACTGATTTCCGTCAAACAAGTCGTGGGCCCCGAACAACTCGAGCGCTTTAATGGCTTTCTTGCGGCCAAAGTATTGGGGAGCGCTGTCCAAGGCGTCAGCTCAGGCGATGCCATTAATATTGTCGCAGCCGCTGCGCGTGCGACCTTGCCTCCGGGCTATGAGTTGGCCTGGGCAGGTCAGGCTTATCAGCAGATTCGAACGGGAGATGCTTCCGGTTTGGCTTTTATGTTTGGCATTGTGATGGTATTTTTGATTCTTGCCGCACAGTATGAGCGTTGGTCGCTTCCTATTGCTGTGCTGTTGGCCGTGCCTTTCGCGTTATTCGGTGCCTTGCTTGCCGTCTATTTACGCGGTATGCCCAACGATATTTATTTTCAGATTGGTCTATTAGTGTTGATCGGGCTTTCGGCGAAAAATGCTATTTTGGTGGTGGAGTTCGCTTCTCAAAAGCGCGCGCAAGGGATGAGCACAATGGATGCAGCGCTGAGCGCTGCACAACTTAGATTTAGGCCGATTGTGATGACATCTCTGGCTTTTATTCTTGGCGTATTTCCTCTGGTGATCTCCACCGGAGCGGGCGCGGCAGCGCGTCAGTCCATGGGTACAGGTGTGTTTGGCGGGATGCTGGCATCGACCTTCATCGCGACTATTTTTGTCCCGATGTTTTTTACTTGGCTCTCACGAAATAAAAAAAATGAGAGTACTGAAAAAAATCATGATGCCTCTTAACGTGAGCCAAAAGCGCTTTTCCGTACGACTGGCTGTGACGCTAGCGACAGTCGGGCTGCTGAGTGGATGCTTAGTTGGTCCAGACTATGAGCGTCCTCAAGTTTCCTTGCCAGAGAGCTTCCGCGCAGTATCGTCGGTCACGCCAACGGTGAGTGCCTCCAACGAAGTCGTACTGACAGAGTGGTGGACTTTGTTCAACGACTCCGTTCTTAATGATTTAGTCACGAGTACCCAAAAGAACAATGCGGAGGTGCAAATTGCCGTCGCGCGTCTAGGTCAAGCGCAGGCGCTCGCGCGTCAAGCGGGTGCGGCTCTTTATCCGACGCTGAATATGACCGCCTCGGGTACGCGCGCCTCCACTGGAACCTCTGTTTCTCCGTCAGGTGTGGGCTTTCAAACAAATACGACGCAAGTCGGCTTAGTGACCTCGTACGAGATTGATGTATGGGGTCGAGTTAGGCGCAATATCGAGTCAGCAACCGCAGTCGCGACTGCAAGTCAGTATGAGCAGGATAGTGTTCGACTGACACTCTCTGCGTTGGTCACAAACACGTATTTACGTTTGCGTGCTTTGGATGCTCAGCGAGATGTAGTGACGAATTCAGTGAAAACCCGTGAAAACTCTTTGCGAATTGCGCAGGCAAAGCTCGATGGCGGTCTGGTGTCGCCGATCGATGTCAGTCAAGCACGCGCGGCCAAAGCGGCCTCGGAGGCGAATCTTTCCGAACTCACCCGTCAAAGGGCGATCGTTCAAAATCAGTTGGGTATCTTGACGGGCCAATTGCAATTGACGCTTGCCCCTGTCGATCTTCGGGGCTTGCCGGTTCCGCCGGTTCCTCCCGCGGGTTTACCCTCCACGCTTCTTGAAAGTCGTCCAGATGTGAATCGTGCGGAGCAAGAACTGACTGCCGCCAATGCGCGTATTGGCGTGGCGACGGCTAATTTCTTTCCGACGCTTTCACTGACGGGTGTTTTCGGGGCGCAGAGCGTCGACTTTAGCGCCTTTCTCTCGGGGCAGAGTGCAGTGTGGTCGGCAGGGTTAGGTTTGCTTCAGCCCTTGTTTTCCGGCGGCTCTCTGACCGCGCGTCTGGATTTTGCTAATGCGCAACAGCAAGAAGTTCTTGGTAATTACGTTAAAGTTGTGAGAAACGCCTTTGGCGAAGTCAGTGATGCACTCGTTTCAGTGAGTCAGACCTTCGAGACGGAGCGCTACCTGACAGAGCAGGTAGCCGCCGCGACCAAGGCGCAAGAGCTGGCGACTGTGCGCTACGAGGCGGGGTATGTTGATTATCTGAATGTGCTGGAGGCACAGCGTATTCAAAACGAAGCAAATCTTGCCTTTGTGTTGAACCGATCTGTGCGCCTTCAAGCTGGGGTTGATTTATTTAAGGCCTTGGGCGGCGGATGGAAGAAAGAGAGCCTGGAATAAACCCGCGCTCTAGCTTTAGAATGAAATATCAAATATAAGAACGAGACAGACTAGAGGAGTATGTGATGAATGACGCGATCGAAAAACAATACAACCCCCGCACGACGGTGACGGCTGAACAATTAGTTTTTTTCAGTGATCTTGGTGCTCGTCTGAGCGAGCAGGCTCGTGAAAAGTTTGTTGGACGTTACGACTTACGCTTTGGCGAAGGCCCGCTTGAAAATGCCGATTTCTTTTATTGTGGCAATCCTAATCGTCCTCTGATGGTATTTTTTCACGGGGGTTACTGGCGTGCCCGTGATAAAAAAGATTATAGTTTCGTCGTCAATGGAATCTTGCCTCTTGACTGCTCCGTTGTGGTGATGAATTACGACCTGTGCCCCGCTGTGACGGTTCAGCAAATTGTGAGTCAAACCAAGCGCGGTTTAGAGTGGGTCGCAAACCAAGCGGCGAATTGGCAGATCGATCCTGAGCAAATTTATGTTTCTGGGCATTCTGCTGGTGCGCACATCATCGCAGCGACTCTCGCTCAAACAGGCGCTGCGTTTGAACTCAAACAGCACAAGATTAAAAAGGCATATTTAATCAGCGGTGTTTTTGATGTCGAACCGGTTTTACAGATTTCCGTCAACGAAGAGATTAGACTCAAGCCTGAGGATGTTGAGGTGCTGAGCCCGCTTCGTCACCCTTTTTCCTCTTCGGTTGGTTATGAGGTGATTGTTGGAGGTGCCGAGCCCAAGGATTGGATTGGTGAGTCTGAGCGCATAGCCGCGCATCTCCGCACGCAGGGTTGCGAGGTGGGTTTACATATTCTTCCGGGTTTAAATCATTACACTGTGTTGCATGAGATGGATCGCCCTGAGGGTTTTGTTTCTAAGCTGTTCGCACGTGATATAGGGTGATGTATGGATAATGTTGATCAGCAAAGTATTGAGCAGGGGGACCCTATCGTCGCCTTGCGCGTGCAATTGGGTGGATTGTTGTCACGTGAGCGGCTAGATCAGCAAAAAGATGTCCTGGATGTTGCGCGACGTTTAATGTTGTCCAAACTTCAATTGCTTGCGATCGAAGCCGGTGAGGTGACCAGTTTTCATCATGAGCAAAGATATATCCAAAGCATTAAAGCCTATGTATTCTATTTAGGACTTCACAGCAGAGCAGAGGTCAATGCGCTTGTGACGCAGATCGAAAACGGGTCTGCAGAGAGTCTGCGCTCCTCGCCGGCCGAGGGTGTTGCCAAACTCCATCGCATAGCAGCGACTTCGGCACCGAAAAAATCATATTCCTCTAGAAGTCCCCGTTATCTATACGTCGGCATTGGCGTGCTCGTACTTGGCGCGATTGTTCTCGCGATCACCGAAGGGTGGCCCTTTAGCGATGGAAAAGAAGACATCGCAACGGTGACCCCTGCTGAAAGTGCAAGTATCACTTCGACTGCGGTACCGATTACGCCTCCTCAAGCACGGCCTGCCCAAACCAATACTGCTTCTAGCGCGACAGCTCAGAGCCCTTCAGGGGCCTCCGTCTCAACGACACTCCCATTGGAAGTATCTGCTCCGGCCGTTACACCTGTCTCAGCACCAACAGCCCCGCCTGCGCAAGAGGGTAAAGCCACGCTGCGAATAGATTTCAAAGCGGAGTGTTGGGTATCGCTTCAGACTGTAGATGGAAAAAGGGCCGATCGTATCTACAAACCAGGTGAAAGCCTCTCGGTACCAATCGCGAATGTGAGTGGGTTGATCTTGGGTAATGCGCCAGCCGCGAACGTTTTTTTAGCAGGTCGACAGGTTGATGTGTTGGTCAAAGGAATGACCCAGGGTAATGTCACGCGACTCGATCAAAAAAGCATACAACTCTTACAAAAAAAATAAGTCTCGCTTCAGTTTTTTTCAATAGTTGCTAAAGAAGGCTTCTCTTGGGAAGGTTGTGACAGCGTCAGTCCTTCCCAGCCTCCACCCAAAGCCTTGACTAAAGACACGCTGGCGATAAACTGGCCTCCGTGTATTTGCCATTTGACGCGTTGGGCAGTGAGTTGATTTTGTTGGATCAACGCCAAGGTTTGAGCAGTATCAAGGCCTTCACGATAACGGATCGCGCTGAATTGATAAGCTCTGTTTAGATTGCGTACGGCTTCGTCTTGCATCGTGCGGGCACGATCGAGTTGCGTGAGTGCACTCATGGCATCTTGTGTTTCTTGTATCGCCACCATGACGGACTGACGATAGTTGGCAAGCGTCACGCGATAGCCCGCTTGCGCAAAGCGATAGTTGGCACTGATACGGCCACTATCAAACACCGTTTGAGTGGCTGTTAGGCCAATCGACCAGATCAGCGAGGGAGCATTGAACAATGAACTCAAAATTGAACTCTCTCCTCCAATAAATGCAGGTGCGAGTATCAATGTCGGAAAGAAGGCTGCCTTTGCAACACCAATTTGCGCATTGGCGGCGACCATCGCGCGTTCGGCCGCTGCGACATCAGGTCGCCTTTCAAGCAACGTCGAGGGTACTCCGACTGGGAAGGCAGGTACACGTGTCGGTAAGCCGCCTGGGGCAAGGCTAAAGGCGGAGGCGGGCGTGCCGATCAAGGTTGCTAATAGATTTTCTTGAACGTTGCGTAATGACCTCAGGATCTCAAGTTGTGCGCCGCTCGATTGGGGGAGTGCTGTTTGTTGCGCAAGTTCTGTGCGTCCGGCGGCTCCCATGTCATAGCGCTTCTTGATGAGCGCCAGAAGCTTATTCTGAATCTGTACGATGCCAGTGAGTACGCGGATTTCCTCATCGTATTGACGCAAAAGAAAATACGCATTGGCGAGTTGAGCGGTGAGCAAGAGTTTGACGTTTTCCGTGTCGGCCGCGGCTTGTTGGGCCGTGCTGCGTGAGGCCTCGACTTCGCGGCGAACTTTGCCCAACCAGTCGATCTCATAGGTCATGACTGCGACAGGTCGAAAACTATTCTGAGTCGTGGACTGGTTGGTAGTGTTGTAACTTGATCCAGGACGATTGGCCGAGGTTTCAGTGCGCGCGCCTGTGGCTCCGATCGATACCGTCGGCAACAGTGCGGCGCTACGCGCTTCGCTTTGAGCGATTGCTTGATCGAGTCGGGCGAGCGAGGCACTTAGAGTATTGTTATTTGCAAGACAAGTGTCGATGAGTTGATCCAGTGTCGGATCACCAAAAGCCTTCCACCACTTTTCTTTAGGGACGTCATCAGCCGGCGCGACAGGTTTCCACAGAGCAGGATTGGCACCAGGCAGTTTTTTCCAGTTTTCCGGAAACTCAACAGCAGGGCGTTCGTAGTCCGGTCCGATGGTTGAACAGCCGACCATGAGGAGTGCCGACAAGCAGAGGGCTAGACTTGGTTTCATCATGCGCTCAAGAACCACGCCGAGTCGAGGGCGCGCGCGGCGCAGGAGACTGTGGTACAACAACTTGGCCATTCACCAAAGAATCCATCGGATTCAAAATCAGTTGGTCGTCAGCGGTAATCCCGCTTCGAATTTCGACTTGATTGCCAAAATCGACACCAAGCGTGACTTTTTTCTTTTGAGCCCGCTTGTCCTTGTCGACCACGGCGATGAAGGGACCGCCCGCTCCAAAGATCAAGGTGTTGGTGGGAACAATCAAGCTATTGCCCAGCGCGATTTGCATCGCGACTTCTACGTAGGCGCCTGGCAGTAACGCATTGTTCTCGTTCGGAATCTCGATATCGACTTGCAACGTTCGCGTATTGATGTCGATCGCACCAGCGGTACGTGCGATCCGACCTTTGATGATTTTTTCAGGGGCGTTGGTCTGATACACCGAAACTTCGTCCCCGACCTTGACTTGGGACGTGCGGTCTTGAGGAAGATACACATATACGCTTAGACGATCAGTGCGCGCCATCGAGAACATGGCCTGTGCGTTTCCTACGTTACCGGCATTCACGAGGTCGCCGAGGTTGATGTTGCGTCGCGTGATGCGGCCTTCAAAAGGCGCGATCACAGTGCCAAAACTCTGTAGATGTTTCAGGCGATTCAAGACAGCTTCGCTTTGTCGGTAGAGGCCCGTTTTTTCGTCCATTTCCTGTTGCGAAACGGCGTCTTCGGCGCGAAGTCGTCTCCAACGATCGTAGACTGTTTTGGCAAGCTTGAAATTAGCGGCTGCTTCTTCGACTTGGCGATTGATTTCAGGGGTGTCGATCAGTGCGAGAGTTTCACCTTGCTTAGCAGTGTCGCCAAGATCTTTAAACCATTGCTTAATATATCCCGTCACGCGCGAATGAATTTGAGCTTCATTGATGCCGCGTAACGTGCCAGGCAGCACCAGGCGCATATTGGGGTTGTTCTTGTCGGGGACCATGGGCTTGACCACGAGGACATGCATGACCCCACTTTCATCGGCGCGTTTGGCCAAGACCTCAGCAAAGGCCCATCGCTCACGCAAGGTTGTACCAAGACCCAAGAGCATCAGCGCAAAAATCAAGACCGCGACTAATTTCACTGAGCGCAGTGTTTTTTTCAGTTTGATTGACGACTCGGCATTGTCGGGGTGCCCGAGCGGCAAACCATGAGAATCGTGGAGTGTGTCCTTCATACTGTTGCTTCCTTGGAGGCGCGGCGTTGATCAAGCCAGCCATGCAGACTTGCAAAAAGAACGGGTACGAATAATAAAGTCGAAACGGTCGCAAGAAGCAAGCCACCAATCACTGTGCGCCCGAGTGGGGCATTTTGTTCAGAGCCCTGTCCAAAGCCGACCGCCATGGGAATCATACCGATAATCATCGCCATTGCGGTCATCAGAACAGGCCGGATACGCGTGGCGCCTGCTTCAAGGGCCGCAGCCAGTGGCGAGAGCCCGTCTTTGAGACGCTCGCGCGCAAAAGAGATGATCAAAACGCTATTGGCCGTTGCGACGCCCATCGTCATAATGGCGCCCGTCAAGGCCGGCACACTTAGGTTGGTACGGGTGATCACCAACATCCAGGCAATCCCAGCAAGCGCCGAGATCAGCGCGGCGATGATAATGAAAGGATCAAGCCACGATTGAAAGTTGACGACGATCAACAGGTAGACCAAGAGCACGGCACCCAGCAGACCAATCCCCAAACCCATATAGGATTGCTTCATGGTTTCCACTTGACCGCGCATGGTCATGCTGCTGCCACGCGGAAGTTCAGATTTGGCCTCGTCCATAACGACTTGAATATCCATTGCGACTGCGGCGAGGTCACGTCCACGCACGTTCGCGTAAATATTAATGGAGGGACGAATGTTGTAGCGCGTCAAAATAGCGAATTCAGTCGTGGGTGTCGAACTCACTAGATTGCCAATCAACTGTGTGCCGCGATTAGCGGCTGAGTTGGCAGTCGCTGCTGTGGCTGAAGCCGCCGCATTGGCGGGTCCGACGGGAAGTCTGAGCAGGTCATCGAGTGAGTCGATATTATATTGAGGTGTTTGTGCTTGAATCTGATAGTTGATATTGTTGGCGGGGTTCAGCCAAAACGAAGACGTTGTTTGCGCGCTGCCAGACAAAGGTAGCAAGACGTTTTGAGCAAGATCCTGAGGCGTCAGACCCATACCTTGCATCCGAGTCCGATCCATTTTTAAGGCAATGGAGGGTTGGTCTAGTCGTTGATGAATATGAACATCGGCGGCACCCGGAATCGCTGCAATTTTACTGACTAGTTTCGCGGCGAGTTGATGATTAGCTCGGTAGTTGTTGCCGACGATCTGCACGTCGATTGCCGCTGGGGTGCCGAAATTTAAAATTTGCGTCACGATGTCGGCGGATTGATAAAAGAATTCAATGCCCGGAAAGCGCTCGCGCAGGATTGGGATCAGTTCGTCCATATACTCCAAGCTTGGTCGATGACCAGGCTTGAGTGAAATCATGATGTCTGCATCAAATGAGCCAATCGTTCCTGAACTACTATAAGACAGGTTGATACCGCTGTTGGGTAAACCGACATTATCAAGAATGCCTTCCAGGTCTTTTTCGGGAATGACCTCTCGAATGACTTTTTGAACCTCATCAGCCAGAATCGCAGTACGCTCGACGCGTGTGCCCGTTGGGGCGCGCATATGAAGTTTGATCTGACTCGTATCGACAAAGGGAAATAAATCGCGGCCGAGAATAAAAAAGATGCTGCAAGATAGGAGACAAAAAGTGAGAAAGCCTGCGATGAATTTTTTACGGTTGCTCAAGAGGTGACCGAGTAACAGCACGTAGCTTTCGCGAAACACCTCGAAGCGAGCGTTGAAGCGAACATGAACCTTGTGAATCCAGCGCCCAACCGGACCTGGCTTGCCCGCATCCTTAAGCATGAGATAGGCGAGCGTAGGCACGAGCGTACGGGAAAGAACATAGGACGCGAGCATCGCGAAGCTGACCGCCTCGGCCAACGGCACGAATAAATAACGCGCGACACCACCCAGAAAAAACATCGGTACGAACACAATACAGATCGAGAGCGTGGCGACAAAAGTAGGAATCGCGATCTCGCCAGCGCCATCAAGCACAGCCTGATAAAGATCCTTGCCCATGTGGATGTGGCGTTCGATGTTTTCGATGGTGACTGTGGCGTCATCGACCAAAATACCGACGGCGAGCGCCAACCCCCCTAGGGTCATGATGTTGATCGTCTCACCTAGCAGATGCAGAGCGATCAACGAGGTAAAAATTGAGAGCGGAATCGAGATCGCGATGATCGAGGTGGTACGCCAGTTTCCCAAGAACAGCAGCAGCATTAGTGCGGTGAGACCGCCAGCAATCAATATTTCATGAATCACGCCTGCCAGGGCTTTCTCGACAAAGATGGATTGATCGCCTAGCAGTCTGACATCGATGCCCTCGGGTAATAAGGGTAGGATGGAGGGCATCTTTTCCTTGACCTCTCGGACAATATCTAGCGTGGATGCGCCACCATTTTTAAGCGCTGTCAGAGTTAAGCCGCGCTCACCGTTTTGACGGACGATATTGATTTGTGGCGAAAATCCATCGCGAACGTGAGCCACCTCACGCATGTAGGTTGTTGCACCGTTGACGGTTCTGATGGGGATATTGTTGAGCTCGGCAATCGAGGTCGGTGAGGAGTTCAACGAAATATTGAATTCGACATCGTCGATCTTTGCAGAGCCGGAGGGTAGGGTGAGGTTCTGAGCCGTAATGGCGTTAATGACGTCCGAGGAGGTCATGCCCTTTGCACGTAAAGCCTCTGGGTCGATATCGACCGAAACGGCGCGCACTTTACCACCGTAGGGGAACGGCACCGCAATACCCGGAATAGTGACGAGTTGAGGGCGTACGATATTCAGGGCGGCGTCGAATAACTCTTTTTCAGAAAGCGTTTTACTAGACATGCCAATCTGAATCACCGGGATTGATGAGGCCGTGTACTTGATAATCAGAGGTGGCGCGACGCCCTGAGGCATTTGTCTGAGCGCGGATTGCGAAATCGCGACGACTTGCGAAATGGCGGTTTGAATATTTGCTTTGGGTTGAAAGTAAATCTTGATGATCGCGATGCCGCCGAGTGAGCGCGACTCGATGTGCTCGATGTCGTTGACGGTCGTTGTGATGGAGCGTTCATGATTTTGGGCAATCCGGTTGCCCATTTGTTCGGCAGATAGGCCGCGATAATTCCAAATGACGCTAATCACTGGAATATCGATTTCAGGTAAAACGTCGACGGGCGTGCGCTGGATCGCCAGTGGTGCAGAAAGTAAAATGAGAATAGCCATCACGATAAACGTGTATGGCTTATCTAGTGCGATCCGAACAATCCACATCCTGAATACCTGCGTTAAGCGCTTACGTTCTGCTAGCCAGTATGGCTGTACTCGTCAGATCAGCACGCGAGAAGTATAAAGAAACTGCCTTGTGGAGGACAGATGTATTTCAATATTGCAACGATGCAGGTTGTAGATACTCGATTTTTAAGGGTTTTCCCTAGTTTAGATGTGTTGTAAGTACTCTTGTTCTAAGACTTCCATGAGTTGCTGAACCTTCATGGGCCGAGCCTGGGCATATGCGCGTCCGGCCCAGAGGCTTTGATGCTCGCCGTCATCATGTTGCACAGCGATTTGTCGCAAGGGTATTGTCAGGGTGTTCTGCAGGGGGAAAGGCAAATGGGGCTGTCCCTGCATGGCATCGATGAAAGCATTGCGCAGGCCTTGCGCACGCCTGCCGGAAAAGCCGTGGGTGAAGACGGTCCCCCGGGTCGGTTTAGTGAGTAAAAAATGCTTATGTGCTGGTGTTGCTCCTGATTCATCACAAACCAGAAACGCAGTGCCCATTTGTGCCGCCGCCGCACCGGCAGCCTGAGCCAGAGCAATGTCATTGCCCGTCATGAGGCCACCAGCCGCGACAACGGGAATACGCAGCGCTGCCGTGAGTTGTCTGACGAGTACAAGGGTGGAGGTATCCTCATCAAGCGTATCGGGCTGAAAGGTTCCGCGATGACCACCCGCTTCGATCCCTTGTGCGACCACAAAATCGACACCTGCCGCCTCGATCGCTTGGGCTTCGGCTAAACAGGTTGCCGTGACGCCTACAGTGATCCCTGATAAGCGTGCGCGCTCCAGTATCTCTGGTTGTGGCAAGCCAAAGTGAAAAGTCAGTACTGCAGGCCGGTGAAGCCAAACAGGCTCAAGCATGGCCTTTAAGTCTGGAATAAAAGGAGGTTGGGGGCTGGCTAGTCTGAGGTCTTGGGTGATCTGCAGGCGCTTGAGCGCGGTAATAGCCTGGTGCTGGAGTTCAGCACTGGGCGTGGGGATTTCTTGAAAGACGAAAAAATTGGCATTAATGGGACCCGAGGTCAGACGCTTAGCTGCGGCAAGATCATCACTGATTCTTTGAGGAGCACTGTAGGCAAAGCCAAAGCTGCCCAGGCCGCCTGCCTGTGTCACCCCGGCAACTAGTGCCGGTGTATTGATCCCACCCGCCATGGGAGCTTGAATAATCGGCACACGTAATTGATTTAGAGCAAATGCCATGGTCGAGTCCGCCTTTTGAGGGTTGGGTGATCCATTCTATCCTCGGAATGCCGTATATCATTGCTTATTAGAAAGAAAAGATGAAAGACTGAACTTTGGAATTCATTCAAATGCAAAGTATTGCCATCCTCAATATTGAAACGTGTCACTATCAGGCTGTTCGGCAGGCATTATTGGATAAAACCGAAATCGCTTTTTTGGACGTGCGCGAGGAAGATCCGCACGCTCAGTCACATCCTTTGTTTGCAGCCAATTTTCCTTTGTCACGATTGGAGCTTGATGCCTACAGCAAGTTACCGCGGCGTGATGCTTGGCTTGTGACAATCGATGAGGGTGATGTGCCGCTCGACGATTCGGATGCGATGCGGGCGGCGCAAAGATTGGTGAGTCTTGGGTTTACCCGCGTGAGTGTGTTTGCCGGAGGCGTACGTGCTTGGGCCGCTGCGGGTGGAGAGCTCTTTAAAGATGTCAATGTGCCGAGCAAGTCCTTTGGCGAGTTAGTCGAAGCGCGACAACACACACCCTCTCTATCCGCACAGGAAGTCAAAGCACTGATCGATGAGAAAGCCGATGTGGTGATCGTTGATGTCCGACGGTTTGACGAGTACAACACGATGAGCATTCCTACCGCCATTAGCTGCCCAGGCGCTGAGTTGGTGCTGCGGATCGCCGAGCTGGCTCCGCGACCCGAGACGCGCGTCATTGTGAATTGCGCAGGTCGTACGCGCAGCATTATCGGCACACAGTCCTTAATCAATGCGGGTATCCCCAATCAGGTTTCTGCCTTGCGCAATGGCACAATTGGCTGGACGCTTGCCGAGCAAGTTCTGGATAAAGGGCAAACCAGAAAGTTTTCCGAAGTTTCGCAGGTTACGATTAACAGCGCGGCCGAGCGTGCGCGACATGTGGCCGATCGCGCGGGCGTCAAACGCGCAACGCTTGATGAGATACAAATCTGGCGCACTCAGGTTGAACGCACGACCTATTTTTTTGACACCCGCAATCCCGAAGAGTTTGTGGCGGGCCACCTATCAGGCTTTCGCTCGATGCCGGGTGGTCAGTTGGTACAAGAAACCGAGATGGTCGCGCCCGTACGCGGTGCTAGATTGGTGTTGACTGACTCTGACGGTGTGCGCGCCAATATGACCGCCTCTTGGCTCGCACAGATGGCATGGGATGTCTATGTCTTAGAGGGTGTTGACGCGAATGCTTTCAGTATTAAGGGTGTTTGGCAGTCTGAGCTGCCATCACTCCCGCAAGTTCCCATCATTGATAGTGAGCGCTTGGCAGCATGCCTAGCTGGGGCCACTTCGGAGTCGGACACAATCGTGGTCGATCTGGGACGTCATGCGCAATACATTCAAGGACACATTCCTGGTGCGCATTACGTGTTGCGTTCGCAATTCAAAGAAGCCGTGACGCGGTTGCCGAAGGCCTCGCGCTATGTGCTGACCTGTCCGGATGGTGCGATGGCGCGGTTTGCATACGAGGAGTTTTCCCAAGTGCTGCGTCATGCGCGAGGTGATGCTGAGGTGCTCGTCTTGGAGGGAGGCACGCAGACATGGCGCGAAGCGAGTCTCGCGCTAGAAAAAGGACCGACGCATTTGGTGTCACCAGCGCTCGATCGTTACAAGCGGCCGTATGAGGGGACAGACAATGCCCGCGAAGCGATGCAGGGCTATCTCGACTGGGAGTTCGGCTTAGTCGAACAACTCGGACGAGACGGCACGCATCATTTTTGGGTTTTATAAAAATCCTGATTATCAGCAAAGGCTAGCGAAGTACTTTGCTGGCTTTTGCTTTTTGGATCAGCGCGTTAGCATCTACAGGTAATAAAAAGCCTTCTTTTGTTGCGCGCTCAGAAGCCTTTATCACAGCTGCGACATAGCCCTCGTGATTGCCATAACGCTCCTCCAAAGACAAGCGCGGATCTTGATTTGCTTGACGCTCAGCCGCAGTCCGTGCAAAAGGAATCATTCCACCAACATAATTACAAATCTGATGTTTATGAAAGGGCTTTACTCCGTCAGCCGTGATGTTCCATCCTAAATACGTTCCAAGAGGCGCATCGAGCAATACGACGGGCACACCACCTAGTTCGTTGCCATCTAGATTCACCTTCGGAGCGAACATTTTTATGACTTGTTTGACAGGTGGTGGGGCATTTGTCGGGATGCCAGAAACATCTAACGCATTGAATTGAGGGCCCCAGTCATAATCCAACACACTCATGATGAAATCGGGTTCAGGCACCGTGGGACGTAAGCCTGGCAAAGTGGGGAAACCGATATCTTTCTTGTTGGCCAAAGCGAGGGTGCCACTTTGTTCGCCTGGTTTTGGAGCCAGTGTTGGATAGCGGCTAGGTGGTGGTTCGGTACCTTTCATGACCCAATCTCGAAAATGTACGCGAATTGCATTGACCGTCTCAGTGTGCGGGACAGGATTGGCAGGCAAAATGCCAACCCCAAAGTTATTTCCTGGACAGACGGCTGGCGTTTTCGGCAAGCCTACACCGGGCAGACTTGTGTCAAAACCGCCTGCACCACCACCGTGATGACTGCTGGCAATGTAATACCGTCTGACGGTGCTTGGAAGCGGAAGATCTTGTTTGCCATCGGTACCCACCCATTCTGGTGTGAGCTTGAGCGCCCAAACCTCGGCAGAACCGAAATGCTCAATAATTTTGGGACAGGTGTTGGATGCAGTGCAGCGATCTAGAATACCTGCAGCAGGTAAACCTCGGATGGGGTCTGGATGAGGGAGCCACCATTGCGGTCCTTCACTGCCTGCTTGATAAAGTTCAAGCACGCCATCGGATTGTGCCCAGCGAAAGTTCAGCGCGATGCGACGTCCGGCAATGATCGGCCACATTCCATCATGCACGATGCCTCCGTGTTCAGCTTGATTAAAGCCAAGGTGAAGCCAGCCTCTTAGAAAATTTCCCGACTGAGAAACACCCCTTCCAATGCTGTGTTTAGGTATGCCAGCAACTGGGTTAGAGGTTCCTGAATCATCTTTGGTTGCTTTTTTGAAAAAGTCACCTACATCTCGCCATGCGGCAAAGCCGATTCCTAAAACATAAGGATCAGCAGCAGTAAAAACGACCTGGTACAGACGTTTGGGATCAAAGCCGTCTTTTAAGCAAATCTGCGTAGCATCGGGTGTGCCAGGAAATGGCGTTTTGTCATCGCATTTACCCCAGGCCCAAGCTGAGTCGGAGATGCGAATCTCATCCATGACTTGTCCGTGCATGCCTTCGCCGCCCCTCGAAGTCAGTTTTGATTTTGATGTGTCAAGTGAAATTGGCTTGTAAGGAAGCGGATTACTTTGCACGATCAGTGGTTGTGATGCCTTGCCTGAACGATTGACGATACGCCCAAATACTTCGCCCGTAACAGGATCACCATTGGGTAGGCGTGCGACGGGCACTTCAAGGAACTGACCTGTCTTGGCGGAATTGACAGGACGCACGCGAGTGTTGCCACTATTGTCACCTTGCCAGGCACTTGCTAGAAAAATGTCACCTAGCTCCTGCTCCCTCGGGGAAAAAGGATAGACACGACCGCGATTGGGTACATCGTGCCATAGCAACCCACTTGCCTGACTCAGATCGACGGGTTTGTGTATCACAAAGGAGGCCACATATCGAACCTTGCCATCTGGACTCTTGGCGAGCTCGATATCTTGAATGAGTGCATTTTGCGGCAGCTTGGGATCGAGCTCGCCAAATGCTCGTCCAGCGATTGTTTCATAGGCAATAGGACGGATCATATCGACAGCAGGTTTAGCCATCGGCGTCACTTCATCAATCACAATTTTTGTGACGCGCGCTTCTGACGATGTAGCGCCTAACAGGCCAAGAGTGCTGGCGAATAGTGCTGAAAAAAGTATTCTTTTTTTGCTTTGGGATTCCATACTGTCTCCTAGGTATTGTTATTTGGTGATTTGATGCAACTCCAACAGCTTTTCTAAAAAGAGTGCTTCGCCGTGGTTGACTTTCTCGTGCCAGACCTGACCTGACACTTCGTTCGTAAAGTCAGTCACATATTTGTACGAGAGCCACGGCAGTCCGTGCGCATGGGCGACCGTGGCGATCGCGAAGAGTTCCATATCCACCACGTGGATGCCTTGCTCTTGAAGCCAGGGATCTTTTGTGGTCACAAAGCTATCGCCTGTGCCGCAAGTATGCGTGCCTTGGTGCGAAAAATATTCGTATGGACGTTCACAAAAGGGGACACGTCCACGAGGCGAGAGTGGCTCGGCGATCATGTCACGTTGCACCACGCGCTTGATCTCAAGCAGGCCCGAGACGTCTTCACTGACTGCGCCGACTGTACCAAAGTTCACGATGAGTGATGGACGTGTGTGTGCGATCGCTTGCAGCGCAGTCATCGTGGCATTGATCTTACCAATGCCTGTATAAAAAACCTGGACGCCTGAGGGCATGCTCGAATGATCAAGCTCGGCGCGCAGCGCGGTCAGGACGATCAGGTGAGTGTGCATAATGCTGTGGTGTGTGAGTATTAAAGGCTTGGCTGGAGATTCATGCGTCTTTCTTGGGCCAGAGTACCATTTGTGTGCAACGGAAAATCGCGATTTTCTTGTCTGTTGCAGCATCCGTGACGACTGCGTCCCAAACTTGGGTATTGCCGCCGAGGTGTTGCGCTGTTGCGGTGCAGCAGATGATAGCGCCTTCGCCTCGAACAGTCCCTAAATGGTTGCTTTTGAGCTCAATGGTTGTAAAAGACACCGCACCCTCGGGCAGGTGGGCAATGGTGGCGTAGCCGCAGGTCGTATCGGCCAGGGCGATGACGCTTGCGGCATGCAGATAGGTGTTGGGGGCGAAATGGACTTTGCGCAGCTTCATCTGGCTGTTAAGCGACCCCTCAGAGAGTTCCAGCATCTCTACCCCCATCAGGCCAGGGAGGTTTTCACCGCTACGTTGATTGAGTTCGTCGACAGTGATCGTGGGGCGAAGCTTGGGCATACAACAGATTCCTGAGGGTGAGAGGGTTGATTTAACGTAAGATTATGCCGTAACTGAACCCGACTGACTTAAGTGGACCGCTATGACATCGACTTCTGCAACTTCCGCGCGCCCTGGCCCTGAATACGAAGCGCATGTGCGCCAAGGTTTTTCGCAGTCCAGGCTCGAGCGTCTCGGCCTCTCCATCGAGGAGCAGATCGCCACCGGAATTTTCCCGGGTGCCGTCACCATGGTGCTGCGCAATGATGAGTGCGTGCATTTCGAAGCCTACGGACACCAAGACGCTGCCTGTACGATACCGATGGCGCGCGATTCGATTTTTCGGCTCGCCTCGATGACCAAACCACTTGTGACGGTAGCTGCCATGATGTTGGTCGAGCGCGGACGTTTTAATTTGTATGACCCCATCACAAACTGGCTCCCGGAGCTTAAAGATCTCAAGGTTGAGACGCCCAATGGGGACGTGCCATTGATTCGTCCCATCACGGTTCAAGATTTGATGCGACACTCCGCCGGATTTGTGCATGGTGATCGGGCTCAGTCACCCCGGATCAGAAAGTTGTATGACGAATTGCAGATTGAAGCCAACAAGAAAGACATCCTTGGCGATCAGATGCTCAAAAATCTGGGTACCATCCCACTCGCGAGTCAGCCCGGCACGCACTGGGAGTATTCGATCGCAGTCGATGTGTTGGGACTGTTGCTCGAACGCGTTGAAAACAAGACGCTTGAGGAGATTCTCAATACATTGTTGATTAAGCCTCTTGGCATGAAAGACACCTCATGGTGGCTGGAGCCTGAGCGGATCGGCAGACTCGCCGAGGCGCCTGACTCGGATCCGCTTAAAGCCAAAATGCTCATTGCGTATCGTCAAACCACCAACCCCGTGGGCCGTACCTATCTTCGAGGTGGGGCAGGTCTGCTTGGTACGGCTGCGGATTACATGCGATTTTTACAGATGATGTTGCGTGGAGGAGAGCTCGATGGCAGGCGCTACTTATCACGTCGCACAGTCGAATTCATGTGCTCTGAACATACGGTTGGAATGACGGGCTCGACCCATGCCAATACTGGACCCGGTTACGGTTTTGGACTTGGCTTTGCAGTCCGGCTTAATCAGGGCATGTGCTGGGTTCCCGGCTCTCTCGGTGAGTCCCTCTGGTCTGGCGTTTGGGGGACCAGCTTTTGGCTCGACTACAAGGAAAACCTGACCGCTCTGATTTTGACGCAGGGACCGACACACAAAATTCAAAGTCGCATGCTTTATAAAACGCTGGTGTATTCGGCGCTGGTGAAGTGATCAAGATGAATCTGAACGAAAAAGAGTTCACGCTTAATCAACCTCTTGATCCCGAGCGTGTAAAAGCCCTCGCTGCCGCAGTCTATCGCAGCATCGGTGTGCCCGAGCAGGAAGCTTGGCTGGCTGCGGACACCTTGGTTCAGGCCGACTTATGGGGACACCAGTCGCACGGTATGCTGCGACTAGGTTGGTATTACGCGCGTCTCGAGTCGGGCGCTATGAAAGCGCATACCCAGACAACGCTCGAAGTCGACGCGGGTGCGGTTGCGGTGATGGATGGGCATGATGGTGTGGGTCAGGTCATCACGCGCCGCGCTGTCGATGAGGCTGTCACCCGCGCGCGTAAGCACGGTGTCGGGATTGTTTCGATACGCAATTCCAATCATTTCGGTACATGCATGTACTACACGCGTATAGCGGCTGAGCAAGGCTGCATCATGATGTTGATGAGTAATGCAGGACCCAATATGGCGCCGTGGGGTGGTTTGAAAAAGAAGATCGGCACCAATCCTTGGTCGATCGCAGTGCCGGGTGGTACCTATGGACCTGTTGTCATGGATATGGCCAACTCAGGTGTGGCCCGAGGCAAGATTTATCTCGCCAATAAACGGCGCCAGTCGATTCCTGACTATTGGGCGGTCGATGCGCGAGGTCGTCCCACCACGGATCCCAAAGAAGCCTTGGAGGGCTTTATCCTTCCGATGGCGGGCCACAAGGGCTATGTAATGGGCGTGATGGTGGATATTTTGTCTGGTGTTTTATCAGGTAGCCAGTTTCTCGATACCGTTCACGGTCCCTATGATCCGACCAACCGCAGCGGTGCAGGTCACTTTATGGTGGCGATGAATGTTGCAGCGTTTCAGCCACTAACCGATTTTGAGCAACGTATCGATGCTTACATCCGCTCTTTAAAAGACGTGCCGTTAGCCGAAGGACACGAGCAGGTCTACTACCCGGGAGAAATGGAAAAGTTGGCCGATCTTAACAATCGCAAGCAAGGCCTGATTTTGCCTGAAGATACGCTCTCAGATGTGCTCCGTGTGGCCAGACAGGCAGGTGTTTTGTAGAAATATTTATATTTAAAAATACACTAAAGGGAAGAGACAATGGAATTCAGTATTCAACACGCGAAGGATAAGCCTTTTACGCACGATGGTTTACGTGAGTATTTTGATTACCGTGACCTCGGAATCTTTGATTCAACCAAGGGGGCTGCAGTGATGCATGTCATCCGTGCAACCAAAGGCTGCAACGCGACAGGGGAGTGGCATCGCCATGAATTGAACTTCCAATTTGTCTATGTGCTCAAGGGCTGGGCCATTTTTGAATACGAAGGTCACGGCGAGCATAAACTCGTCGAAGGGACTTGCGTGCATCAACCACCCCATATTCGCCATCGTGAAATTAGTCATTCGGATGATTTTGAAGTACTTGAGATCGTCTTGCCAGGTCAGTTTAAAACGGTTGCAATGTGAGTGTGACGCGACGGCGTTTGCTCGGCGCGCTCGGTGTTGTTGGTATCACGGGCGCGAGTGTGTTGGGTGATCCGCGTCGCAGTATGGCGCAAGTCCGTCAAGACCTAAAAGAGAACGCCACAGCGTCTGACCCTGCGGTCGTGTCCATCAAAAACCCTAGAACAGGCCGTTCGATCAAGCTGCGCGCACGCTTGCCTGTGGCACAGGTCCCGACAGGAATGATTCTTTACTCGCCCGGCCTGGGAAGTGGCGTCTCTAATGGTGAGGCCTGGTGCGAGGCCTGGCGTCAAGCAGGCTACCTTGTGGTGACGCTTGCGCATCCTGTGACCGATGATTCTCTTTGGCGAACCAGTGACAAGCAGAGTTTCAAAGCCAATATGCAACTGGCACTCGCCGGACCGCAATATGGTTTACGCGTGTCCGACTGTAGCTTTGCGTTAGACCACTGCTTACAGTCTGCACAACTCGCCCCCTATATCGATCCAGAAAAGATTGGCTTGGCCGGTCACTCTTATGGCGCGCTCACAGCCCAAACGATTGCGGGACAGCCCCTTGGCGCAAATAGCATGCGGGATCCTCGGATCAAGGCAGCCATTGCGTTTTCGCCGGGAGCGACCTCGCTCGAGCGAGCGCGATCCATGTCCCAGGTCTCGATTCCTTTTTTTTGCATCACGGGTGATCACGATCAGTTTGTGACGTTTAAAAAGGATGGAGAGGCGATCAAGCTCGGCGTGAGCCTGACAAACCGAGAGTGGGTCTATGCCAACTTGCCCGCAGGAAAAAAACTGCAACTCAAGTTACGTGATGCCGACCACATGAGTTTTGCGGGCGAACCTGTTGATGCGCTGCACTTTAGTCGCGATATCAAGGTCACTGAATCCGGTCATCAAGCGCTTTGGGGGCGGGTGAGCCAGATGACAACTGCTTTTTGGGAATATTATTTGGCGGCACCGGGTCATTCCGTGCCATCGACGCCAGAGGCGTTCGAAACTCGCCTGCGTGCCGTGCTCAGCCCAGGCGATGAATTAAAGTTTGGTTAACCTGCTTTGGCTAAACCTACGACTAAATTGATTTACTCTTATTGATTGTCATGATTAATCATTTAACCTAGAGACCCATTATGAAAATTATTGTGCTGCCAGGTGATGGCATTGGTGTGGAAACAGTCTCAGTCGCGGTCGACGCGTTAGAGTTTGTTTCTAAAAAATTCAAGCTTGACGTGTTGCTTAAGCACGATATCGCTGGTCACGAGAGCCTTAAAAAGCACGGCACCACGATTCATGCTGGCTTACTCGAGTCTGTTAAAAATGCGGATGGTTTGATTTTAGGTCCGATGGCCACCTACGATTTCAAAGACGAAGCCAAAGGTGAAATCAATCCATCAAAGTTTTTCCGTAAGAGCTTGGATCTGTATGCCAACATTCGTCCCGCAAAGACCTTTCCGGGTTGCGGCACCGCTCACAAGCCACTAGATCTCGTCGTTGTACGTGAAAACACTGAAGGCTTTTACGCTGATCGCAATATCGAGTCGGGTGGCAGCGAAATGCTGATCACACCAGATGTTGTGGTCTCCTTGCGTCGTATCACTCGCCTCTGTTGCGAGCGGATCGCACGGTCAGCGTTCGAACTCGCCATGACCCGCAGAAAGCATGTCACCGTGGTGCATAAAGCCAACGTGTTGCGACTCGGTGATGGCATGTTTATCGATTCTTGCCGCTTGATTGGTCAAGAGTTTCCTGAGGTGCAAATCGAGGAAATTATTGTTGATGCCATGATGGCGCATGTCGTACGGACGCCTGAGCGCTACGACGTTCTGGTGACTACAAATATGTTTGGCGATATTTTGTCCGACTTGACCTCCGAGCTTTCTGGCAGTTTGGGGATGGCGGGTTCGATCAATGCGGGAGATCACTACGCTATGGCGCAAGCAGCGCATGGTTCGGCGCCTGATATCGCTGGCAAAAACCTCGCGAATCCCTTCTCACAGGTCTGGTCTGTCGCGATGCTACTGAATTGGTATGGTCAACGTCAAAACAAGCCCCAGTTCGTGACCGCTGCACAAGTGATGGAAACTGCGATGGCAGAAGCGATTGCCGCCGGTGAATCAACCAAAGATATTGGTGGCAAGCTCGGAACAAAAGAGACCGGTCAGGCTTTGTTGGAGCGCTTGGCCAAGGCATAAACGATAGCGTCGAGATACCCCCCTAGGTGCGTAGACCATTCCTAGGGCGTCCTTTGTGCTAACGTAACGCGCACCGCGATATCCTGTTAGATTGAATCTCTCAGGTTGTTAAAAAGACAAGGAATCACTGCAATGACAGCCAATACATTTAACGAATCAGCCGAAGGCGTCTACCTGATTACCGTCACACCTTTCAAGGACAACGGAGATCTTGATTTAGCCAGTACCGATCGGATGGTGGATTTCTGCCTCGAGCGTGGCGTCACCGGTCTGACGATTCTCGGAATCATGGGCGAAAATACCAAGCTTACCGCCGAAGAGTCGCGCCAGTTCACGCGCCAAGTCCTCGCCCGCGTTCAAGGCAAAGTACCTGTCGTGGTCGGCGCTTCTTCCGCAGGTTTTGCGCCCATGAGTGAACTCACCAAGAGCGTGATGGATATGGGCGCGGCCGGCGTGATGATTGCCCCCCCTTCGACCGTGCGCACCGATGACCAGATTTGCAGCTATTTCGATATGGTCAATGAGACCTTGGGATCCGATGTGCCCTGGTGCCTCCAGGATCATCCTACCTCGACCGGTGTGCAGATGTCGGCGGGCGTGGTGTTGCGTGTCCTGAAGAACTCACCCACCTGTGTCATGCTCAAGCATGAGGATTTCCCCGGACTGGCCAAGCTCTCGGCCGTGCGTCAGGCAATCGAAAAGGGTGATCTGCGCCAGATTTCCATCTTGACGGGTAATGGCGGCGGTTTGTTCTTGCCCGAAGAAATGGTGCGTGGCGCCAATGGCGCGATGACCGGTTTTGCTTACCCCGAGATGATGGTTGACGTGGTCAAGGCCTTTAAGGCAGGAAATATCGAGCGCGCGTTCGATATTTTTGATTGCTACTTGCCTTTGGCAAAGTACGAACAACAGGCTGGCGTGGGCTTGGCTGTGCGCAAGCACATTCTGGCGCAACGCGGTGCGATCGCTTCAGCCGCGGTCAGAAAGCCTGGTCCCAAACTCTCCGCACCCGACTTGGCGGACATTGCCCGACTGATTGCCAGACAAGAGAAAAAACTCGCTGCGTTGGGCTAACCCTGCGCGAATTCAAACCTTTTATAAACACACACGCTTAGTGATCTGGAGAGTACTCATGGTAGATATGCAACTTGATCCCAAGGTGAAAGACATCCTCGCAGGGATTTCCACCGCAACGCTGACGACGATTTTGCTTAAGAAAGGTTTGCGCAATGTCTGGATGCGCGGTACCAAACCGATTCGTGCTGGTCAGCCGCGTCTGGTGGCGCGCGCGTTCACACTGCGTTTCGTCCCGGCGCGTGAGGATTTGGCAACGCCCGAATCTTGGTCCTCACCTAAATCGACTCGCGGTGCGATCGAAGATATGCCCGAAGGTTGTATCGCCGTGGTGGACTCAATGGGTGTGCAAGACGCCGGTATTTTTGGCGATATTCTGTGCGCACGCATGGCAAAA
The DNA here is from genome assembly GCA_945897365.1 of Bordetella parapertussis. Lineage (GTDB taxonomy): Bacteria > Pseudomonadota > Gammaproteobacteria > Burkholderiales > Burkholderiaceae_B > Zwartia > Zwartia parapertussis_A. Next base: position 110,643 of record CAMDFD010000010.1, read on the forward strand.
AAGAAAGTCGCCGCGCTTGTGACAGACGGCGTGGTGCGTGATCTTGCGGGCGTGCTTGGAACAGGTTTGCCTGTCTGGTGCTCCGGTGCCGCGGCTCCCCCTTCGGTAGCCGGCTTGACCTTCGTCGATTGGCAGCAGCCGATTGGTTGTGGTGGCGTCGCGGTGTTTCCCGGTGACGTCGTGGTCGTGGACGACGATGGCGCGGTGTTGATTCCCGCCGCGATGCTCGATGATGTCGTGACGAGCGCAGCGGCCCAGGAGAAACTTGAGACCTGGATTATGACTCAGGTTGAAAAGGGCCATGCTTTACCAGGTCTCTATCCACCAAACGCTGAAAACTTGGCTCGCTACAAGGCTGAAACAGGTCAGAATTAAGAGACTGGGATACGGCTGTTATGGAGGCCTGCGTGGCTGCGCAGGCCTTTTTCTATGTGGCCGAACGGTTTTGATTCTCTGAGCGACCGGACTTGGTCGCGGTAAAAGAGCGCCAGGTAAACCACGCAATGCTGATGCTTGCTATAGTCGCCGCGACCCATTGGACCGGTTTGGCTTGCGGAAAATCAATGGTGGTCGTCAAGAGAATCACCACGCCAACTATACCCGCTGAACTAATTATTCGCATGAGCCATGATTGAGGAACTAAGGCGCGCGCCGGGATGGCTTGTGTGAGTCTGGCGCCTGCAATCCCGCTAAACAAACCAATGGTCGCACCTGCGCAGACGTCGGCGGGCCAATGCGCACCCACAGCAATACGCGCTAAACCGGCCAGAGTCGCAGCCACAAATAACCACCAATGCGCACCGCGCTTAGAAGGCTCTAGCGCAAAATAAAAGGCCGTCAGGATCGCAAAAGCGGTCAGGGTATGTCCCGAAGGCATCGAGAAATGCGTGAGTGTTTTACCCACGATATGAAAGCTCGCGGGATCCAGTAGTGCAGCGGGACGCGGCATCTCAAGCGTGTGTTTAAAGAAATGAGAAAGAACCCCAGAGATTGCGCCACCCACCAGCGCTGCGGGGAGAAGACGTGGCGCGAGTAACAAAAGTGGACAGGCTAGGGCGAAAATAGCCCAGCCGTTGCCCAGAATATTAAAACTCACCCAAAATAGTTCAGGCAAGGCTTGCGCGGCGCGATTGAGCTGCAAAAATAATTGAGGTTCGGGAGAAGCAAACAACCACAACGTCAGCCAGACCGCCAAGGGAACCAGACACCAAAGAAAATCTTTTGCTTGAACGGTCTTCATGTTGGGCACTTGAGTCATACGCGCGCCGCATCGAATTGCACAGCGACTTTTTCCATCACTTGCGCGACAGAGATCGCTTGCATGCAAACATTGTCAGAGCATGGGGTTTTGCGGTGATTGGCTGCGCTCACGCAGGGCGAGCAAGCGAGCTGTGCAGTGATAGGAATGGATTTGCCGAGTGAGCCATACAGCGCAGGGGTTTCGGGTCCAAACAGCACAACGGTGTGCAGGTCTGTGACAGAGGAAAAATGTCCGGGTCCCGAGTCATTCGTGACCATGACATCCGCTAGGCTATAGAGCGCGGGGAGCTCGGCAAAGGAAACTTGACCTGCAAAATTGAGTGCGTGACTTGCCTGCGCCCCAAGGCGGACGTTTTCAACATACTCAAACTCGTCGGGTGAACCGGTCAGAAGGATCAAACTATCAGGCCATTTGCGTTGGAGCTCGACAATCAGGGCTGAAAAACGCTCAGGTGCCCAACGACGTTGAACCAAAAGTTCGCTGGCATTTGGATTGACTAGAAAAAGAGGCTGTGCGTCAAGCTTGAATGAACACTGGGCTTTCTCAGCAAGTCGTTCGATGCGATGGAGGACATCGAGCCGGACCTGTGGATCGATCACAGCCTGTGCAATGTTGATGGCTGAATCAGGAATATTAATTTTGCTAAAGGGTGTTTCTTGCGTCGTCGCAAAGGCTGCGTGAATCAGCGATAGAAAGTTTTTTGCAATATGGATATGCGGGTTGTAGTGGACTTTATGGGTCAACATGTTGCCACGCCAAAGACCTTCGCCATGAAAAATGTGATAACCGACGCGACGTCTCGCACCGCTTAAGCCTGTGAGTAGCGCGGTAAAGCGCGAAAAAAGCTCTAGATCGATGACCGTATCGATCTTGCGCGCGCGTGACCACAGTAGAAACTTGAGCGTGTCGAGTGCGAGGCTCATGATGGAGCTTGAGTCGATCGTAAAGACGTTGTCAGGCGGCACCGTATTGAGCAAACTCAAGCTGGCTCGGTTGCTTTTAAAAATCAAAAAGAAAATCTCAGCCCCTCGTGCCTGCGTTGCGCGCATGGCTGGGTCAACGATGATCGCGCTGCCCATTTCAGAAAGCTCGATAAAAAGGACCTTGCGTGGAGAGGTGGATGTGCCACCAACCAGTCGAGCGATCCAGTCCCTCAACCATACGATGGGCGTAAAAAGGGCGCAAAGTGGTACACCGACCCTGTGATCGATGGTGCGCATGGTGTCAACACTGAGGCTCATAAGCAGGGCATTTTAATAATGTTTGGAGGGTGCGTGCATTGGGTTCTCAGCATCCTCGCGCTTTCGCCTCAACAGTGACAAGGCACCCGGCAAATAGGTGACCAGCGTCACAATACCAAAGCTCACTGCCGCAAGAACGGTAATCCCACTGTCAATGCCCCAGAGTGCGAGTGTGGCTGACAGTGTGGCTTCGCGCAGCCCCCATCCTGAGATGCTGATAGGCAGCATCATGAGCAAGCCCAAGGCAGGCATGCCAATCATCAAGGCAGCAAAGGGTGCATCGATCCCGAAAGCCTTGAGGCAGCACCAAAAACTCGAAAGCGCCAACACATGTGTCAGAACGGAAATGATGACTTGGGGAGCAACGCTTGGCCAGCCTAGCCCGGCTTTCAGTGCAAGCATGGCATTGGGCATGCCGAGTTTGTTTAAGAGGCGTTGTATCAAATTTCTTGTCGTGGAGACTCTGAGCAAAATAGAGGCCAAGGCTGCGGCGCTGAGCATTGCACCCAAGATCCACCAACCCAAGGACTGCCCCCAGGGCGCGAGCATCGCGCCACCCAAGATGAGGCCTAAGGCCCCCAAAATATTGTTTCCAAGCAAACCTAGGGCACGGTCCAGTCCGACACTAAAAAATCCCAGCCTCAGTCTTGGAGGGGCGCGCTGTAAATCAACGGATTGATGAAGCTCTTGAGCCAGCGTTTGTTGAGGGGGCGAGTGCGCATGCGTATTGATGCCGACATGATAGGCGCGACTACCCTCGAGAGCGCGGTAGCTGTCGCCACCAAGCGTGCTGGGGAGCCCTTGATTAATCAAACCGCCCGCAAAATAAAGAGAGATGTAGTCGCGGGCGGGGCGGTAGAGTTTGGCGCTGCGCATCAGCCAGCCCCAACGCAAAACGGCCACCAGATTGGTCAGCACCAGCAAAACAAAAGCTAAGCCGAACCAAAGTGGATTGATGGCGATGTTGGTGTCTCGCAGGGCTTGCCAGTCAATACTGCGCGTTGCGAGCCAAAGCAGGACAATGGAGAGCGCAACACGGATGTAGGGCCAAAGTTGTTTAAAAATATTTTTCAAGGGGGAAAAGATCGCTTTATTGGGCATGTCGGGAGGTGCCCCATTGACGGCAGTGATAATAATCAAAGCGTGAAACTTCACGACCAAAGCGTTGAGCCTCAAAGGTGTCAATCAGTCGACACTCTTTAAATTCGCCTGCTTTGGTCGGAAGGTCGAACTTGACTTGTGACCAGTTTACAAAAAGACTGTCCGTGCTGGGAGGGATTTGACCAAACCAGAGGTCGAATTGATCAAAACGGGTGTCCAACACATGGACAGGTAAGGGGCGGGCATACCAGGCCAGACGACTCCCTAAAGTCCAGTTGCGCACAGAGAGCGAGTTTAATTGATGCATGCGAGCAAGCTCACGGGCCTTGAGGCCGGCCTCGTCCCAACCCCAAAGATCGGCGAGGGGGTTTTTGCGAATAAGAGGGTGGTCTGCGGAGAGACCAGGGATACCGACAAAAAAAAGTGCGGCAAAGGCCACTAAACAAATCACAGCCTGCGCGCGTATAAAAGCCAGAAGCAGGGCCCGGCGCCCACTGGCCCAGCGCTGTGCCAACGCCAGTGCTGCAAAAGGCGTCATGGCGAGCCAGGCTGGCGCCGTCCAGTGCGGCAGGTTCCCCCCACCGCCCGACATGAGACCTGTCACTAAAAAGGGAATAAAGAAAAACAACAGCAGCGGTGCAAGTCGCCATTGCTTGCTTTGGATAACTTCACGGGTCGCAAGGTATGCCCCAAAGACAAGTAGGGGACCGTAGGCGACCAGTTGAATACCGGCAAAGGCCGCGAGTCTGCGCGCATGCCAAGTGCCACCGCTTCCGTGTTTGAGTTGGTAGACAAAGGAAATCCACTCATGCTGAGCGTTCCAGATGAGTACGGGACTAATAAGTAAGAGTGCCACAATCAAGGCAAGCCAGGGCCCCGGGGTCAGCAAGATCCTCAATCCTCGTCCCGCAAGCAATGCCACAATGACGGCCAGAGCAGGTAAGACGGCTGTGTATTTTGAAAGCCCAGCCAAACCGAGCAAAAAACCAAGCGCGAGCCATCTTGACCATCCGTGTCGTTTGGTAAGGTCTTTAGAATCTTGGCGAGTCGCTGTGAGCTGTAGTGTGACTTGCATTAACAGCAGTACTAAAATCATCAACAAGCTGTCGGGCAGCAAACCAACGGCCAGCACATGCATCAGGGGTGCGAGTAGCACCAGTCCGATCGCCCATAGTCCGACGGCCTCGCGCTCAACGCCAGCTTGCGACAAGCGCTCGTGTTGGCGGTCGTACAGAGTGAAAGCAAGCCCTCGCGCTAACAAACAGACTGCCAGCCAGAGCAGTTGTGGAATCAAACGAATGATGCTGTCGGGAGCATTGAGTGCCACCAAGGGCCACTGAATCCAGCCTACGAGAGGGGGATGGTCGAAATAACTCCAGGCTGGAATCGCTGCATACATGACGTAGTGCGCTTCGTCTACGGAGAGCGTCAGCAAGTACCCAAACCCGAAATGAATCAGCAGTCCGAATGCGAGCAGAGTTTTAACGTTCAGGTAAGAAGTCGCCGAGAGCTTCTCGGCGGTGCGGGTATTGGGGATGGGCACGGTGAGCTTTGCGGCCGAGTTTGTTTACTTGACCACAACAGGAAGGATTCGCCAGGTCACCTGTTTCTTGCCATCTTCGGAAATCACTTTGGCGTTTGCGCGCGTGACAGTAAAGCCAGCGGGCAAATCAGTCGTACCAGTGATATGTAAGTAGTGTTTGAGTTTGACCTCGATGCGGGGCAGGGTCACGGTTTCCACGCGACCGTTGGCATAGCGACCCTCAAACGACAACTCAAGCCAGCCTTTAAACTCAGGTCTTTGTGCGTTTTCTTGTAGTAACCACACCAAATAGGAAAGCTTGGTGGAGTTTTTCTGTTGGGTGATTTGGCTTGTGCTGATCCCAATAGGACCAAAGCGCGGATCAAACACGAGCGTTTTTGCAAAAATATCGAGCTGCTCGCGCAAAGGGACGATGATGCTCTCGGCTTGAGTCAGTTTTCCTGTGAGCTCTGCGATTTGGGTATCGCGTGTGCGCACCTCGGAATCGAGCACTTTCTGCGCTTCGTCCACACGTGTTTGTAACGTCTGCTTTTCGACCGACAGATTTTTGAGCTCTTCGGTCAGTTTTTGCGTTTCAGCAGCGGATAGGCGCTTTTCACCATAGCTCGCTTGCAAGAACAACACACCTCCGCCGCCCAGCAAAAGACCCACCATCAACAGAATGAGCCAACCGGGCAAGCCACGCGAGCCTCGGCTGGTATCGTAGGGCGCGGGTTTGAAAATCGCGCGTTTAGCTTGCACACGTATAACCATTTATTTCTCCGCGATACGGGCCTCAATTCCTAAGCATCCATTCTAACGTGTTGAGACGCTCAGTGGTACCCACATCAACCCAAGAGCCTGTGTAAAGCTGACCCGTCACAAATTCAAGCGCGAGGGCTTCGCGCAAAAGAGGAGCAAGTTTCGCGGGTTGTCCGGCAGGCGTGTGCGCGAACAGCGATGGCTGATAGACGCCGATGCCGGAGAAGGTGTGTTTGGGTGTTGTTGCATCTGTCACGAGACCGTTCTTCGTCAAGCCAAAGTCCCCGTTTGGATGGTGCGCCGGATTGGGAACCAATAACAACCAGGCTTGCTGCGTACTTTGATGCATGGTGGCCGCGATGTTGAAGGCTTGCGCAGGATCCCAATCGCACCAGATATCGCCATTGATCACCAAAAAGGGTTCTGTTCCCAAAAGTGGTAGCGCCTTGGCAATACCGCCTGCAGTTTCGAGGGCGACGGTCTCGGCAGAGTAGCGGATATCCACGCCCCATTGACGACCATTTTTGAGCGTTTGCTCAAGCAATGCACCCAGCCAAGCATGGTTAATAACAATGTCAGTGATGCCCGCTGCCGCTAGCTTTTCAATATGCCATTGAATGAGTGGTTTCCCCGCGACTGGGATCAAAGGTTTGGGTAGGATATCGGTGAGCGGACGCATCCGTTCACCGCGCCCAGCGGCGAGAATCATGGCGCGCATCAGAAGGTATATCCTACTTTGGTTTGAACGTGGTCGAGCTCATCCAGAATGCGTAACAAAGGTTTAAAAGCAAGGTAACGCCCCGCGACTTGCCGCACATATTGGTTGACGCGCGGCATGTGCGCCAAGTAGGCGGCCTTACCGTCGCGATGGTTCAGCCGGGCAAATACACCCAGGATGCGCAGGTTGCGTTGCAGTCCCATCCATTCGTAGTCTTGGTGAAAATCTGCAAAATCTGTTGGTACCGGCAAGCCCTTGTGACGAGCTAGTTCCCAATACCGAATCGCCCAATCTATTTGTTGAGGTTCTTCCCAGGTTGTGCGCGCGTCCATGACCAATGAAGCCAGGTCGTAGGTGATCGGTCCTGATACGGCATCTTGGAAATCTAAAACACCCGGGTTGGAACCGTGCTCTGGACGCTCACAGAGCATGAGGTTAGGGGAGTGAAAGTCACGATGCACGAACACACGAGGTTGCGCTGCGTTTCGTTCGACGAGTAAATCGAAGACGTGGTCGAGTCCTGCTAAAGCAGTCGTTGTTATGTTTACCTTGCAGTGCACAATGACGTACCAATCGATAAACAGACTCAGTTCTTGTTTGAGTCGTGTTGCGTCATACACAGGTAAGCCTGTCACCTCGGTGCCTTGCATTTGAACTAAAGCGGCCAGCGCATCTCGATACATCTTTTGCAAACTCACCTCATCGAGTCCAGCTTGAATGCGCTCGTAGTAGGTTGTGGGACCCAGGTCAGTCAACAGTAAAAATCCCTGAGTCAGGTCTTGCGCAAGCACCCTGGGTACATTAAGTCCTGCGTTGGCAAGTCTGCACGCTACATCGACGAAAGGTTTGCAATCCTCTTGAGGAGGGGGGGCATCCATGACGACGAGTGTTCCCTGCGCCGCCGTGATGCGGAAATAGCGCCTAAAGCTTGCATCACCAGAGGCGGGAACAAGGCTGGCCAGGTCGAGTACCAGAGACTGAGGACAATTGCCCAGCCATGCGACAAGTTTTGCCATTCTGGATTCTAAATGTGTCATTGAAGTCATCGTAAAAATGGAATGAAAAGGTGAATTAAATAGACAGTTCAAACGATCTCAGCAAAGATGAGGGGCTTCTCTATAATAGCGGCAGGATTACACATAATCTTAGAGGTTCTTTTGGGGCTAAAAACCTGCGTTTTTGCTAAGTATCTGTATTAAGGTGACTTTTTAGAAAGTGCGACTCTTTTATTCGCTTTGGTGGCTGTTGGGGCTAGGGATTGCGGCAGTGCATGCTCAACCTGCTCCTGCGCCTGCGACCCCGGTCATTGTAGGCCCTGGGCTGCGCATTTCGCCTCTGCTAGAGCGCAGTACCGTGCCCGATAAAGAAATGCCCGCGTTTCTTGAGGGTGCGCAAATAGAAGGCGATGGACTCGGTAATGCCAAACTCAAAGGCAAGGCGGTGATTCGTCGTCAGGATGCCGTTCTCAAGGCCAATATCATTGATTACAACAAGCGCACAGGTGTGATGGACGCACAAATCAACGCGCGCTTGATTCGGGATGGCAATGTCCTCTCGGGTACCAGTATTATTTATAACTCCGAAGACGGTACGGCTAGTGTGGATCAGCCTAACTTCTGGCTCGATGATGGTGGAGCGGGCTCCGGTTCTTGGGCCGATGTGTTCAACCGCGATCAAATGAGCATCACGGACGTCACTTACAGCGGTTGCCCCTGCCCTCAGCCCTCTTGGTATATCGAAACTGAAAAACTCGACCTAGACTATGCCGCCAACGAGGGCGTTGCTCGTAACGGTGTACTTTATTTTAAAAACGTACCGATTTTGGCCTCGCCTTATTTGACCTTTCCGCTTAAAAAAGAAAGAAAATCCGGCTTCTTGCTGCCAACCTTCGGCAATACGTCGAATACGGGCTTTGACTATACCCAGCCTTATTACTTCAATATTGCTCCGAATTACGATGCGACCCTGCAAGCGCGCGCGATGTCTAAGCGTGGGGTGCAGTGGGGCGGCGAGTTCCGCTATCTTGGTAGTCGCTACAGCGGTACGATGGCTGGTACATATTTAGACAAGGATCTTCAAACAGGCGAGCGTCGGTGGTTGTATAGCGCACAACACAGCCAAAGCTTTGGTCGCGGTTTCTTTGGCGCATACAACGTGAGTGGCGTATCTGATAGCAAATACTTCGACGATTTCGCGAGCTTAGGAATCAATCAGGCTGTTATTACGGCTTTACCTCGACAAGCTGGCGGTGGTTGGGCCAATCAGTACTTCAGTACCAGCGTGCAGGTGTCGACCTTTCAAACGATTTCAGGCCTACCTCAGTACAACAAAGTACCTGAGTATTCGATCAATGCCGCACGCTATGATTTTGGCGGCTTCGATGTACAGAGCTTAAATACTTTTACCGAGTTTCGCGCGCCTCTGGACAATCGTTACGCAATCGGCCCTGGTGGAAGTTTGCGCTTTCGCCCTGATGGCCAGCGACTTTTGTCCTACAACTCGATCGCTTACCCGATCGTGCGACCCGGTTGGTATATCACCCCAAAAATCGCGATGAGCCTGTCGCAGTACCAAACCAATTGGTATGGATTGGAGCAGTTTTTTGGCTATGGACAACCCTCAAATGGTCGCGCGCTGCCCATTATGTCGATCGACTCTGGCATGACGTTTGAGCGGGATACTTCCTTTTTCGGGAAAGCGGCACTCCAGACGCTTGAGCCACGCGCCTACTATTTGCGAGTCCCTTATCGCAATCAATCGCAGTATCCCGTTTACGATACGACCCTTGCCGACTTCAGTTTTTCCTCGGCTTTCCAGGAAAATATTTACGCTGGTTTTGACCGGATCGCCAACGCAAACCAAGCAACTTTTGCGCTGACCACGCGATGGCTTGATGCAAGTTCTGGCTTTGAACGACTCCAACTCGGTATCGCACAACAGTACTATTTCGAGGATCAGCAGGTCACCTTGCCCGGAGAGGTTCCACGTACTAATACAAGGTCTCAGTTTCTTTTTGGTGGTAGCGCGGCCTTGACCGACACGATCAACCTGTCCTCTCTGGTCCAGTACAACCCGTATGCGAGTCAGATCAGTCGAGCTCAGTTGACGAGTCGCTGGCGCCCACAAAGGCTTGCCACTCTTGCATTATCCTATCGTTATCAGGTTAATCCACCACCGCTCTCCCTTTATCAGTCTCAGGGTCAAAATCAGCTTAGTGCAGCTTTCCAGTGGCCGTTAACTAAAAAGTGGTACTCGATCGGCCGCTTGGACTATTCGCTGAATAATGTGACAGCCCCTAGCGTGATCGACCCTACGCGGATTGTCGCGATCCCAAAAGTCACGCAGGCCGTCATGGGATTAGAGTACAAGGGTGATTGTTGCTGGACGGGTCGAGTCGTATTGCAGCGTTATGTTGTGAGTGTGGACCAAACCAATACAGGTGTATTTTTTCAGCTCGAACTTGGTGGCTTAGGTAATTTGGGTCAGAATCCCATGGGCGTGATTGGTCGCAGTATTCCGGACTATCAGCCGATCAATCCACCGACTCCGAGGGTAAGTAAATTTGAAAGGTACGAATGATGACGAGCATGACAAAAAGGACAATGATGGACACGACTTACTTTAGGCGTTGTTTGGCATTGCTGACCTTCATGGGCCTGACCTCCTTTGCGCTGATCGCTTCGGCGCAGCTTGGTGCGCCTCAGCCTGCCGCACGAGGTAACGCTGCGCAAAAAGCACCTGTTGAACGCGATGCAGATGGTATTGTTGCCGTGGTCAATCGAGAGGTCGTTACGCGTCGTGAATTAGATGCGCGTATTCGGATCACCAAACGCGAACTCGCCGCACAAGGTATTAAGGCACCTGCCGAGACTATCCTCGAAGGCCAGATTTTGCAACGCTTGATCACCGAAGCGCTCGAGCAACAAGAAGCACGACGACTGCGCATTGATATTACGGATGCGATGTTGCAGTCAGGGCTGGAGATCATTGCCAAGCGCAACAATACGACCGTTGCTGTGATGCGCAAACAAATCGAGAGCGTAGGGATTGTTTGGGCTGATTACACATCCATGATTCGTCGCGAAATCATGCTCGAGCAACTGAGGCAAAGAGTCGCAGACAGCACTATTTTTGTTGGAGATGCAGAGGTCGATGCTTTTTTACGCGAACAAAAAGCGCGTAAGGACGGCAACCTTCCGATGTCAGTGCGTCCTGCGCCGCCACCGCCTCCTGCGCCACCCCCACCAAAACCGCAAGCGACCGCTCCTGCCATTATGGGGTTGGCGCAGATCTTAGTGCGCGTTCCTGAGGGATCGAACGAAGAGCAAATCAAGACCTTGCGTGCCAAGGCGCAAGGCTTGCTGGCGCGGGTGCGCAAGGGTGAAAGTTTCCAAGAGGTCGCGAAAGCCTCCTCGGATGGACCAGAGGCGAGTCGTGGCGGCGATATGGGCGTGCGCCCCTTAAATGGTTGGCCTGATCTGTTTCTCAAAGGTGTTGCCGGTGTTCAGGATGGTCGCATTAGCAATATCATTCAAAGTCCGAATGGCTTCCATATTCTCAAAGTGATTGGTCGAGCAGGTGGAGCGCCGCCCGCACCTAAACCTCAACCTCAAGCGGCTCCGGCACCCGGCACACCTGGGGGACCTGTCCCGCAGGGACCCATGCCTGTTCAGCAAACACAAGCCAGACATATTTTGATTAAAACGACTGCTGTGGTGAACGACGAAAACGCGCGTAAGCGACTAGAGCAAATTCGCGAACGTATCGTTCAAGGCGGAGAGCCTTTCTCGGATATGGCTAAGCGGTTTTCAAATGACGCCTCGGCCCCTCAGGGTGGTGTGTTGGGTTGGCTCAATCCGGGCGAAACTGTGCCACCCTTTGAAAAGGCGATGAACGCTCTAAAAGAGGGTGAGATCAGTCAGCCTGTGCAGAGTCAATTTGGCTGGCACTTGATTATTGTTGATGGTCGTCGTACGCAGGATATGGCTGAGCAGTTCATCCGCAATCAGGCGCGCCAACAAATTTTCCAACAGCGCTCAAACGCTGCGTTTGAAACTTGGCTACAACAAGTCCGAAGCCAAGCCTTCATCGACAATAGGCTTGAAAAGAGCCAGCGTCAGTCAGGACGTTAACATTTCGTGAGCAGCCGTAGCAATCAGGATCATCAGGCACGCAAGCGCTTCGGTCAGAATTTTCTGGTCGATGCTGCTGTGGTGGAATCGATCGTTCGAGTGATTGCTCCACAAACGGCTGACAACATGGTCGAAATCGGTCCTGGCTTGTCTGCGTTGACCGCACCGCTTCTTGAGCGTCTTGAGCGCTTGTCGGTGATTGAGATCGATCGCGATCTTGCGCAGCGACTGCGTGATCGTTTTTCCTCCGACCGACTCAATATTATTGAGGGTGATGCGCTTCAAATTGATTTTGCGCAGTTTGGCGACAAGTTTCGGATTGTTGGTAATCTTCCCTACAATATTTCAAGCCCACTACTTTTTGCTCTAGTCAGTTGTGCAGAACAAGTGGTGGACCAACACTTCATGCTGCAAAGAGAAGTCGTGGATCGTATGGTCGCTCGCGCAGGCGAGTCTGATTACAGCCGTTTGTCCGTCATGCTTCAATATCGCTATCGCATTCAAAAGCTTTTCGATGTTTTGCCGGAGGCCTTTGACCCCCCGCCGCGTGTGACGTCATCCATTGTGCGAATGATTCCCTTGGGGGCCGAACGATTGCGTGCCCAAAGCGACGCGCTGTTTGCGCGAGTCGTCCAGCGTGCCTTTTCTCAGCGCCGCAAAATGTTGCGCGGTGTGCTGAGTGAGTGGACGACGCTGATCCCTTGGGAAGGTTTGGGTATCGAGCCCACTTGGCGAGCCGAGCAGGTCTCCGTTGCCGGTTTTATCGGCATCACCGATGCGCTGTGGCAAGCTGGTGAGCGCTAAATCCTGCATTCCATCATGTTGAGACGTTTCTAGCTGAGAGCCAAAGTCTGAGGACGTCTTGCGCGCGGTCTTTCAAGAGTTGTTCAGCATTGGCGCATGCCTGCTCAAGAGACATTGGGCCTGAAGTCAAGCTAAATGCCGCAACTATCCCGGTTTGATACAAAGCCTGATAGCCCTCTCCTAACGAGCCTGCGATGGCGATGACAGGTACGCCCGCAGCTTGGGCGATTTTGGCGACCCCCATGGGTGTTTTGCCATGTAGCGTTTGCGCATCCATCCGACCTTCGCCGGTAATGACTAACTGTGCACCCTTAATCGCCGATGCGAGTCCGCCCAGCTCAGCGACGACCTCTACTCCCGGACGAAAACGAGCTTGCATCCATGCGCGAGCGGCAAACCCCAAACCACCTGCTGCGCCGGCGCCGGGTGCCAGACGATGATCCTCACCGAGTGCGTCGGCGCATTGATCCGCGAAGTGCTCCAGTGCTGCATCAAGTATCCGGACTTTTTCCGCTGTCGCACCTTTTTGAGGTCCAAAAATTGCTGAGGCTCCTTTAGGGCCGCAGAGAGGATTGTTCACATCTGAAGCGATGGTGACTTGTGTGTCTTTGAGTCTAGCGTCTAAAAAGTGACTGTCGATGCGCGCGAGTTTGGTGAGCGCGGCACCACCCGGTGCAAGCGGATTGCCTTGTGCATCCAAAAGCACCAGACCAAGCGCCTGTAGCATCCCTGCGCCAGCATCGTTGGTGGCGGAGCCTCCCAAGCCAAGGACGATGTGTCTCGCTCCAAGATCCAGCGCGTGGCGAATCAGTTGACCAACACCAAAACTGCTGGCTCGCAAGGGGTCGCGTTCAGCCACCGCGATATGTTCCAAGCCCGCTGCACAGGCCATTTCGATGATCGCGATCTTGCCAGGGAGCCAACCCCACTGTGCCTGGATCGGACGACCTAGCGCATCTTCGACAACATTGACACGCGGCTCGCCACCCGTCGCGGCCAAAATCGCTTCGACCGTGCCTTCGCCTCCATCAGCCATCGGAATGCAGACGCAGTGCACTTCGGGGGCGGCTTGGATCAACCCCTGCGCGATCGCCGCGGCAACCTTGGGCGCAGACAGGGACTCTTTAAACGAGTCGGGGGCGATGACGATTTTCATCGCTTCAGGCAGCTGTCTTTTTTTGAATCAACTCGATTTTGTAGCCGTCTGGATCTTCGACAAAGGCGATCACGGTTGTGCCGTGCTTCATCGGACCTGCTTCGCGGGTGACTTTTCCACCGCGTGCGCGAACGAGATCGCATGCTTCGTAGGCATTGTCGACAGAAAGAGCGATATGGCCATAGCCGGTTCCGAGATCATACGATGACGTATCCCAGTTGTAGGTCAGCTCTAGTGCGGAACCTTCAGTTTCATCTTGGTACCCCACAAAGGTATTGGTAAAGCGCCCGCTTGGGTACTCGGTGCTGCGCAGCACGCGCATGCCGAGCACCTTTGTATAAAACTCAATCGAGCGTTCAAGGTTGCCAACGCGCAACATGGTGTGCAAAATTCTCATGGATGTTCCTCTCTGAATATGATTTAAACCTGATGGATCAATGATAACAACAGTCTATCGTTGTCCTTCAGAGATCGGGGACGTGATCGGGTGTATGTTTTTGCAGCATTTTCTTGGCTTGTTGATAGTCCGGATAGAGTTGTTGCACCTCTGACCAAAAGTCCTGGCTGTGATTCATTTCTCTTAGATGCGCTAGCTCATGGGCGATCACATAGTCGATCACCATGGGTGAAAAATGAATCAGTCGCCAGTTGAGCATGATATTTCCATCGCTGGTACAGGAGCCCCAGCGCGTTGCGGCAGACGAGAGCCTCCAACGGCTAATCGTGAGGCCTGTCTTATCCAGAAAATGTTTGATGCGCTGTCCAAACAAAATTTTCGCGCGTGTTTGCAACCAGGCCTGGGTCATGTCACGAATGCGGTGCATGTCAGCATCGTTGGGCAAGGCAAGCCATAGCAGTTGACCATGCTCGGGCGCATTAGGGTCACCCTCGAAATAAGCCGCACCATGCGCACCATGCGCGACATGCGTGCCAGGCGTGCCGCTGCGCAAGATGATCTTACATCCTAGGTACGGAAGCTCGCCGCCAGATTGCCAGCGCGTATGGGACATTGCGAGACGTTCTTTGCGCGCTTGCCAGTCTTGCAACTTGGCTAGAATCCAAGGCATTTTTTCAATGACGGCTGCGTCAATTTGACCGAGGGTGACCCAATTCGGTGCCGTCACGCGCAGACCTTCGTCCTGAATGACAAAACCGATACTGCGCCGACGTGAGCGTAACAAGCTAAAGCCAATCGCTTGATCACCATGGCGGACAATGCGCCATTTAGCACCGAGCGCAATGGTTTCAGGCGCGATGGTCCACCCGGGTTTGGGTGTGTCTGCATCTGATAGCAAAAGCTCGAGCTGGCTCATGATTGTTGTGGATAGCGCTCGGGGTTCAGGCGCTGCATTTCGGCTTCAATCCACGCCTGCACGCGCTCATTGAGTTCCTCGGGCGTGAGTCCGACGGATGCAATAGCAGGACCAATTGAGACGGTGATGTAGCCTGGTTTTTTGATAAAGGCATTGCGTGGCCAACACTCACCGGCGTTTAGAGCGATCGGGATCACCGGCGCACCCGTGCGTGTGGCAAGCAAGGCGCCGCCCATTTTGAAGCGGCCAGTTTTTCCTGGCGCAATGCGTGTGCCCTCTGGAAATAGAATAGGCCAGCGCCCTTCGTCTAAGCGTTGCTGTCCGACTTTGACGACTTGTTCGAACGCATCGCGGCCTTTGCTGCGGTCGATGGGGATCATGGCAAGCAAAGCCAAACCCCAGCCGAAAAACGGCACGCGATGCAACTCGCGCTTGTAGACGAAGCAGACCTCGCGTGGCAGATACGCGGGCAAAAAAAGTGTTTCCCAGGCAGATTGATGTTTAGACAACACAATCCCCGGACCATCCGGGAGATTTTCCCAGCCTTTGACTTGCCATTTGACGCCACAGATCACGCGTGCGCCCCAAATCGCCATTCTTGGCCAGCCCATCGTCAGTTTGTAGCGCCAGTGCAAGGGTAAGGGCGACCAGACCATGCAAGCGAACGCGTAGGGGATCACCGTCACCACCAAGAGCAAGGTGAAGAGTGTCGCGCGGGTGACAAGAGCGAGTTTATTGAACATGGGAAAGAATTTTTTCTACTGCTTCGGCCAAGTTTTCAACGACCTGCGTGTTGGGCGGAAGCTTGCCTTGTTTGAGGGTTTTCGGACCATTGCCCGTTTGCACCAACCAAGGACGGCAACCGGCAGTTGCGCCTGCTTGAATATCTCTCAGCGAATCACCAACCGTGGGCACCTCGCTGAGGTCGACATCGTAGCGTCTGGCGATATCGTGAAACAGCCCGGGTAGAGGTTTGCGACACACGCAGCCGTCCTCAGGCCCATGCGGACATACAAAGATCGCATCCACGGCGCCGCTCAACTGTGCGAGCTCTTTGCGCAATTTCAAATGAATCGCTGTCAATGCGGAGATGTCGAACAGACCTCGCGCAAGACCTGACTGATTGGAGGCAATCGCCACGGTCCAGCCAGCCTGGTGCAGTCGCGCGATTGCTTGCAAACTGCCTGGGATCGGATGCCATTCTTTCGGACTTTTGACGTAGTCCGGACTATCCTGGTTAATCACGCCATCACGGTCGAGGATAATGAGTTTCATGGTGCCAGTCTGGAAATATCAGCGACTTGGTTCATTAAGCGATGCAGTTGCGCGAGCAGGGCGAGACGATTCAAGCGTACGGCGTGATCCTCGGCCATGACCATAATGTCATTGAAAAACGTGTCGACAGCCGCACGCGTTTGCGCCAGCGTCGCCAAGGCTGCTTTGTAGTCCCCAGAGTCGAATTGTTTCTGCGCCACGGGTTGCACTGACGCGATACTTTGAGCGAGAGCTTGTTCGGCCGGCTCGGTCAGCAGAGATGGGTTGACTGCAGGTAGGGCGCCTTCGACTTTTTTCAGCAAATTACCGATACGTTTGTTGGCTGCGGCTAGACTCGCGGCATCAGGGCTTTGAGCAAAAGTTTCGGCCGCCAGCACGCGGGCAGGAATTTGGTGAAGAGGTGGCGCAAGCGCCAGCACGGCTTCTACAGCATTGCGATCATAGTGAGTGATGAGTTGATTGCGCAGTCGCTCGATGATAAAGGTTTGCACTTCATTGACGGTATCGATCTGAAGTGCGCCAGCGGCAAAGGTGTCAGCGGATGCTTGCAACAGACCATGCAGTGTGAGCGGGCCGTCTTGTTGGATATTTAGCACAGTGCCGGCGGTGAGTTGCTCAAAGGCACTGATCAGACCGAGCGCGGCGCGGCGCAGGCCAAATGGATCGCGCTCACCTGTTGGCGCCAGACCAATCCCCCAGATGCCCACCAATGTCTCGGTGCGTTCGGCCATAAATAGCACCGTGGCGGTCAGGTCATTTGTTTTGACTGGGGTGTCGAGCCTGATGCGATATTGTCCAGCCAGTGCTTCGACCACACCAGGGGACTCGTTGTCACCCCGTGCATAGTAAGCACCCATGATGCCTTGCAGCTCTGGAAACTCACCGACCATGTTGGTATTGAGATCGGCTTTAGCCAGCAATGCCGCACGTTCGCATTCGGCGATATTCGCGCCAAGGGTTCGCGCCAGCCAGGCGGCGATCTTTTGCACCCGGGTCGTGCGTTCAAGCTGGGTCCCTAGCTTGTTGTGATACACAATTGCGCTGAGCGGGTCGACACGCGAGGCCAGCGTGCTTTTGCGGTCTGTTTCGAAAAAGAACTCGGCATCGGCCAAGCGTGGGCGGATGACGCGCTCATTACCCTCGATGATTGCCGCAGGTGTATCGGTTGGCATATTGCTGACAATCAAAAACTGATTGGTGAGCTTGCCTGTGGTGGGGTGAAAAAGTGGAAAATATTTTTGATTTAGACGCATGGTCAGAATCAGACATTCTTGAGGCACAGCAAGAAAACGTTCTTCGAAGGTTCCGGCATAGACGACAGGCGCTTCGACAAGCGCGGTGACCTCGTCCAATAAAGCAGGGACTTCTGGATCTTGACCGAGAGAAGCGTTGAGACGCGAGGCCTGTGCGTCGAGCAAGGCTTTGATTTGCTTACGACGCGCATCAAAGGATGCGACCACGCGGCCGGTCTGAGTAAGTTGAGTCTCGTAGCTGTCCGCGCTTGTGATCGCAATCGGACCAGGATGTAGAAAGCGATGGCCATGCGTCACACGACCCGCGGTCAACCCCAGAATCTGGGCCGGAATAATCTCGTCACCAAATAGCGTAACCAGTGCATGCGCAGGGCGGACAAATTTGACCGAGGTCTGGCCATCGGCGAGCTGGTATTTCATGACCTTGGGAATGGGCAGTCCCGCGAGGGTCGTTTCAATGGCGGCTTGCAACACCTCAGCTAGTTTGGCGCCAGGTGCGGTACCGCTGGCGACGAGATAGTCTTGTTTGCCGTCGGATTCGCGTCCAAGCTGGCTGACATCCATTTGCTCCCAGCCCTTTGCGGCGAGCTTTTTGAGCAAGGCAGGAGTCGCCGCGCCTGAAGCATCGAGGCCGACTTTGACGGGCATCAGCTTTTCAGAAAATGCTTGCTCGGGGGCCTCATCATGAACTTGAGTCAGTCTGACTGCCATGTGTCGAGGAGAGGCAAAAGCGACGATCGTATTTTCTTGACCAACCAGTCCATGCTGAGCTAAGGCTGCACAAAGGCCATCGGCAAAAGCCTGACCAAGCTTTGGCAGGGCTTTGGGAGGAAGCTCTTCGGTAAAGAGTTCAACAAGCAAGGGGCGCGTGATCATGGCTGTGTCCCTTTGGTTGAGTGCAACATGGGAAAACCTAATTTTTCACGGGATTCGTAGTAGGCCTGCGCGACCGCACGAGACAGGTTGCGGATACGACCAATATACGCGGCGCGTTCGGTGACGCTGATCGCGCCGCGCGCATCCAGCATATTGAAGGTGTGGGCGGCTTTGAGTGTGGCCTCGTAGGCAGGCAGTGCCAGTGGCACCTCCATCAGGCGTTTGGCGAGCACCTCAAAATCCGTAAAGTGGCGGAACAGCGTCTCGGCATCGGAGTGTTCGAAGTTGTACGTAGACTGCTCGACCTCGTTTTGGTGAAACACATCACGATAGAGCACGCGCCCGTTTGAACCGTCTGTCCAGACTAAGTCGTAGACGCTCTCTACGCCTTGGAGGTACATCGCTAGGCGCTCTAGACCATAGGTGATCTCGCCCGTTGTCGGGGTGCAGTCCAACCCACCCACCTGCTGAAAATAGGTGAACTGAGTGACTTCCATCCCATTGAGCCAAACCTCCCAGCCCAAGCCCCAGGCGCCCAGCGTCGGGTTTTCCCAGTCATCTTCGACAAAGCGGATGTCATGCTCGGTCGGGCGGATACCCAACGCCTCAAGCGACCCGATATAGAGGTCGAGAATGTTTGGCGGAGCGGGCTTGAGGACAACCTGATACTGGTAATAGTGCTGTAAGCGGTTTGGATTTTCTCCGTAGCGACCGTCTTTTGGGCGGCGCGAGGGCTGGACGTAGGCGGCGCGCCAAGGCTCGGGGCCAATCGCGCGCAGAAAGGTGGCGGTGTGAGAGGTGCCGGCGCCTACCTCCATGTCATAAGGCTGGAGCAGGGCGCATCCCTGTTGATCCCAGTACTCCTGCAGGCGCAGGATAATTTGCTGAAAGGTGATCATGAAAATTTGAACGCATTAAAGGCGAAATAAGCGTTCATTTTAGCTTGGGGGCGAGGTGTGTGCGCCTGTAGAGGGGAGTTCTGGAGACTGATTGGGCGTGAATCGCCTATGATTTAAGAAATTCAGCCATATTTAGCGAAAATTTCGCCTTTTCTCAAGGAGCCCCCATGTCCAGTTTGGTTAGTGTGGATTTCACCGACGGTATCCTGATCATTACGATCAATCGCCCTGAGGCGCGTAACGCCATCAGTTTTGAAACCGCGCAGCAACTTTCTGCGGCCTTTGATGAAATGGACGCCCGGGACGATGTCAAAATCGGGATCCTGACCGGGGCAGGCGGAACATTCTGCTCAGGGATGGACTTGAAGGACTTTGCCAAGACGCGCAAGCGTTCATCGGTGGAGGGTAAGGGTTTCGGCGGGTTGAATGAGGCTCCCCCAAAAAAGCCGCTCATCGCTGCGATTGAAGGCTATGCAGTAGCAGGTGGTTTTGAGATGGTGTTGGCTTGCGATTTGATTGTGGCGGCCAACAATGCCAAATTCGGTTTGCCCGAGGTTAAGCGTGGACTGGTCGCGGGGGGTGGAGGCTTGGTGCGACTACCGCGCCAGATTCCCTATCATGTTGCGATGGAGGTTTTGCTGACGGGTGATATGTTGTCGGTCGAGCGCGCCTATCAGCTTGGTTTAGTGAATGTGGTCACTGACCCCGGCCAGGCCTTGTCCGAAGCGATTAAATTAGCTGCCCGAATCTGCGAAAATGGGCCTTTAGCGATTCGTACTGTCAAGGATGTGGTGGTCAAAGGGCTCGATTTTCCAGTGGCTGACATGTTCAAACTTCAGCGTCCTATGACTGATCATATTTTCATGTCCGAAGATGCCCGCGAGGGCGCGACGGCGTTTGCTGAAAAGCGCAAGCCCGTCTGGAAAGGAAAATGAGGGTGATGAGTGCGTGAGTTGTACTCTGACTGATCTTTTAATTTTTCACATATCTTTTCACATATCGAAACACAGGTAGGGTTCTCTATGTCCATCACTATTCAAGAAGAAGATTTCGTCAATTCCATCGCTGATGCGATCCAGTTCATCAGCTACTACCATCCGGCGGATTACATCAAGCATCTTGCACGCGCCTATGAACGCGAAGAAAGCCCTGCGGCCAAGGATGCGATCGCGCAGATTTTGACCAACTCGCGCATGAGCGCCGAGGGACGCCGACCGATTTGCCAGGACACCGGCATCGTGAATGTCTTTTTGAAAATTGGTATGGATGTGCGTTTCAATTCTAAAAGGAGCATTCAGGAGTTGTGCGATGAGGGTGTGCGCCGCGGCTACCTTAATCCGGAAAATCCTTTGCGCGCCTCGGTGCTGGATGATCCTATTTTTCTGCGTAAAAACACCAAGGACAATACCCCCTGTATCGTCAACGTTGAACTGGTCCAGGGCAACACAGTCGACGTTCAAGTTGCGGCGAAGGGTGGTGGCTCCGAAAACAAATCCAAGCTCGCGATGTTGAATCCAAACGATTCGATCGTGGACTGGGTCTTGAAAACAGTTCCAACAATGGGCGCTGGCTGGTGTCCGCCAGGCATGCTTGGGATCGGTGTGGGCGGTACAGCAGAAAAAGCTGTGCTGATGGCTAAGCACTCGCTGATGGAAGATCTGGACATGTACGAGTTGCTTGAGCGTGGGCCGAGCAACAAGCTCGAAGAGTTGCGGATTGAGATCTATCAAAAGGTCAACGCGCTTGGTATTGGTGCTCAGGGCTTGGGTGGCTTGACGACGGTGCTTGATGTAAAAATCGAGACTTTTGCTACGCACGCAGCCTCGTTCCCTGTGGCCATGATTCCAAACTGCGCCGCGACGCGTCACGCACACTTTGTGCTGGATGGTTCAGGCCCCGCGCACTTGCAGCGTCCTTCGTTATCGGATTGGCCGGATGTGCATTGGGCGCCAGACTATAAGTCGTCTAAACAAGTCGATCTAAACACGCTGACACGCGAAGAAGTCGCGAGCTGGAAACCTGGTCAGACCTTGTTGCTCAACGGCAAAATGCTGACGGGTCGGGATGCGGCACACAAGCGTATTCAGGATATGCTGGCCAAGGGCGAGCCCTTACCTGTCGATTTCCACGGCAAGATGATCTACTACGTGGGTCCAGTTGATCCTGTTGGCGGAGAGGTGGTAGGACCTGCAGGTCCAACAACGTCGACGCGTATGGATAAGTTCACCGATATGATGCTCGAGAAAACAGGCTTATTTGCGATGATTGGTAAGGCTGAGCGTGGTCCTGCTACGGTTGAGTCGATTCGTCAGCACAAGTCTGCTTATTTGATGGCGGTGGGTGGTGCTGCGTATTTGGTGTCCAAGGCGATTCGTGGAGCTAAGGTGATTGGCTTTGAAGATCTGGGTATGGAAGCGATCTATGAGTTTGATGTGGTGGATATGCCTGTGACGGTCGCTGTGGATTCTCAGGGTACTTCGGTGCATACGACTGGGCCTCGGGAATGGTCGGCTAAGATTGCTGGGATTCCTGTGGTGGTGGGGTAAGTGCTTTCGGATTAATTGCTTTTCATAGGAGAAAGCCACGCAGCGCCCAATGGGCTTAATGCGCTGGCTATCTCGGCCTGCTTTGCAGGCTGCCCTCAGACCCTTTGCATTGACGGAGACGACCCCTAACTCGCTTCGCTCAAACAGGGGGTCGTCTTTTTTCCGTCAACGCTGCGGGGTTTCGGCTCGATAGACAGCGCTCCGAACCGTTTAGCGATGCGAGGCTTTGGCTGGTACCTGCTCAAGCTATCAATACAGTTCCATGAGTTCAGTGTTGTTACTGAATGCCTCTGGTGAACCTTCACGAATAATTTGGCCTGATTTCATTACGATGACGCGATCAGAAATTTTGAGCGCTTCGCGAACGTTCTGTTCCACAATCAAAATTGACATTTTGCGCTCTTGTTGAAGCGCGCGGAGTGGTCCCGCCAAGTCTTGGAATAATTTAGGCGCAAGACCGATCGAAGGTTCATCGAGGAGCAGGCAGCGAGGTTGACTCAAGAGTGCTCGGCCGAGAGAGACCATTTGTTGCTGCCCCCCAGAGAGCGTGCCAGCGCGTTGCGTATAAAACTTTTTAATCATGGGTAGGACATTCATGACCCACTCAAGTCGGGCGGACTGTTCGCCGGTCGGGATATGGTTGGCCCAAAATCCAAGCTTCATAATTTCGGCGACGGTCAATCCAGGAAACACGCCACGACCCTCAGGCACTAGCGCGATACCGGCTGCACTGAGTGCTCTTGGATCGGGTTTGACGATGTATTTGCCTTCGAGTGTGATGGACCCATGCTCAAGAGGCGCGAGCCCAAACAACGCCTTGAGAAGTGTGGATTTACCTGCGCCATTGTGACCGATCAAGCATAAGACTTCGTTGTATTGGAGGCTGACATTAAAATCCTCTAGGACGGGTCTGCCACCATATCCAACACGTAGATTTTTAGCTTCGAGAAATGGACCCTGGCTCATGAGCGATCTCCAAAATAAATAGCGGCCAGATGCGGATCTTTGAGAATGTCCTGTGAGCTGCCCTGTGCCAGTAGTTTGCCCTGATCTAGAAAGGCGACACGGTCTGAGAGCTGGATCACGATATCCAGATTGTGTTCAATGATGCAAATGGTGATGCCCCGTTTGGCATAGTTACGCAATAGCGATACGAATCGTTCAAACGAGCGTGGGTCGAGTCCGGAGGCAGGTTCGTCGAGCAGCCAGAGTTTGGCTTCACTTGCCATGATGCGGGCCAGACTGAGGAACTTTCTTTCTGCATACGCCAGATCCACCGCACGTTCATTACGTTTATCGCGGAGTTGAGTTTCCTCAAGAATCTCCGTGACTCTGCGCTCAGCAGCTTCTCTGCCTCCTTGCCACAGCCAACTGCTTCGCTCCATCACCGTCATGATGTTTTCTTCGACGGTCATTTGGTTAAAGAGGCGCAAGTCCTGAAATGTGCGTGCAATCCCCATGCGCGCAATCTGCCAAGGTTCAAAGCCTTTGAGCGGCTTGCCGAGCCAGTGTACCGTTCCGCTTGTCGGGACGAGGTGGCCCGTAATTAAGTTAAAGAGTGTTGTTTTTCCTGCGCCGTTCGGGCCGACAAGGGTCGTGATGACGCCAGCTGGCAAGTCCATGGTGACATCGGAAATTGCCTGGAGACCACCAAAATTTTTATGAATGGCACGGATCTCAAGAAGAATTTCTTGAGGCGCATGATGCGCAGGTGCTACGTTTGCAGCCGTGTTGACAGAGGTGGATGCAGTTGCGGTCGTCATGCTGCCTTCCCCTTTGTCCGTCCACCGACAAGACCACCTGGTCTAAACATCATCAGTAGAACCATCGCGAGTCCATAAATGATTTGCTGGATCGTACCAAGCTCAGAGGGGGGTAGAAAGGGAAGATAAGTCAGTGCGGCAGGCAAAGACATCAACAGGGCTGCACCGACGATGGGTCCAAACAAAGTGCCTGTTCCACCAATAATCACCATCGCCATCAATAAAATCGACATTTCAAGCATGAAACTTTCAGGATTAATGAAGCTCATATAAAACGCATAAAGCGAACCGGCCACACCAGCGAGTCCTGCTGAAACGGCGACAGAAAGTGTTTTGACGGCATTGACATGCTTGCCATAGGTTTGCGCGGCAGATTCGCTATCTCGAATCGCCATCAGGCTTCGTCCAAAACTACCTCGTACCAAAAGCGCGGTGATGGCAAGGACTAACAAAAGAATCACCAGAGCGAGTGCAAGAAAAGCCGTGTCGTTATTAAAGACGTACCCGAACAAATTAGGCCTTGGAATGCCTATCATGCCGCCGAGACCACCCGTCACCGATTTCCATTCCGAAAAAATCGTGACGCCAATGACTTGCAAACCAAGCGAAGCGGCGACAAAGTATTCACCCCGGACCCGCAAGGCGGGGAGTGCGAGCGCCATTGAGAGTACGGCGGAAATCATTGCCGAAGCAAGGAGACACAGCAAGAGCGAGTCAGAGAAGTTCAACGCAATATAAGCGGTTGCATAGGCGCCCACGCCAAAGAATACAGCGTGTGCAAGAGAAAAGATCCCTGCATAGCCCATGATGAAGTTCAGCGTCAGCGCAAGGATACCGTTGATGCAAAAAAGGACGGCAATATTTTGTAGGTAGGCAATCATGTTGTGTCCCTCCTTAAGAAACCGTAGCTCGACCGTACACGCCACCGGGACGAAACAGGATGAACAGGAATAAAATGACAAAGGTGACGGCTTCGCTCCACTGTGGATCGATAAAAGCTAAGCAAAGGTTTTCTGCGAGACCGAGGAGCAATCCTGCAACGGCCGCGCCTTTTAAGCTGCCGACTCCGCCTACGATTGTCGCGGCGATGCTGATTAACATGACGTGATTGCCCATTGATGGATTTAAGCCTGAGGTCGCCGCCGTCAAAATGGCAGCTGGAACGACTAAGACTGAACCGATCAGAAAAACATATTGAGAAAGGCGGCGTGGTGTCAGACCGTATACTTCGATCAAGGCGGGATTTTCACCTAAGGCACGCAGTGCGATACCTAAATTGGTGCGTGTCAACAGCCACTGAAGCAGGGCAAAAGATATGATGGCACTGACAAGAATCGCTGCAGCTATTGGTGCGATAAAGAGGCCTGGAATGATTTCAAGGCTTTTGCTCAGCGGGGTGCTGACCGTCACCATGCCACGACCAAAGACGATCGAGATGACGTTCTGCACCACGATGGCTGCACCAAAAGAAGCGACAAACACTGTAAAGAATGAGCCTTCGTGGCGCTGGATGACGGCATAGACCCAGCGGTCTAGCAGAATACCAAACAAACCCGCTGCTGCTGCCGAGGCGAGGGCCGCAAGTGGCCATGCCCAGCCCAATACGACGTAACACTCATAAAAAATAAAGCCAGCTATCGTAAACGTCGCGCCATGCGCGGCATGAAAAATACGGGTCATGCCAAAAATCAGCGAGAACCCGGCCGCAACCAGTGCGTAGAGCGCACCGGTTTGCAGCCCATTGGCTAACAATTGGGCAAACAGCATGGGGCAGTTTCCTATGTGTACATCCGAAGGACGCGTGGACAAAGCCCACGCGTTGACCGACTCGCTCGCTTATTTACCTGCGGAGATCACTTTGCTCTTGCCATCACCCACCATCTCATTGATTTGAATGGGTGACTTGACAGTGCCGTCCTCAGCAAAAGAGACTGTTGCGCCCACGAATTGGAAGTTTTTCGTGGCTTTGCGTTGTGCTAATAGATTCTCACCTGTGACGGGCTTGCCCGCTTTTTCTAGTGCTGCAGCGAGGTCGGCAAAGGTCAATACGGCGTTGTAGTAGTTGAGCACATACATATTTGGTTCTTTACCGTATTTCTTTTTGTAATCTGCTTCAACGCGCTTGGTGAGTGGATCGTTTTTGTCTAACGAAACTTGCTGACTGGTGTAAACAAGGCC
The DNA here is from genome assembly GCA_945897365.1 of Bordetella parapertussis. Lineage (GTDB taxonomy): Bacteria > Pseudomonadota > Gammaproteobacteria > Burkholderiales > Burkholderiaceae_B > Zwartia > Zwartia parapertussis_A. The sequence continues at coordinate 136,443 of CAMDFD010000010.1, forward strand.
TTTCGCTTCTGGAAGACTCAGAATCGAAGGCAAGGACATGGCCGAATAACTCGCGAGGGGTTGGCTCACACCATTGTCACGAAGCTGCTTGACCAATTGAACTTGTTGATTGCCATAGGTCGCGATGTAAACAGCATCAGGTTTTGTGTCACGCACACGCGCAGCGACGCCAGAGAACTGTTGTGCAGTGGTGGGGATCGAGAATGAGCCCACCACATCGCCACCAGCAGCTTTCACTTCTTTGGTGAGATCTTTTAGGATGGCCTGTCCAAGCGGATCATCGACGTAAATCAGGGCGATACGCTTGTAACCTTTTTCTTTAACAAGATAAGGCACCATTGCGGTGACTTCAAAGTTCGCCAAAGGAATCGTGTTCCAGAAATATTCTCCTAGCATCGCTAAATCAGGACCCACGCCTCCACCGTTTACCATCACAGTCTTGGTGCGTGCACCGATCGGTGCCATAGCCTTTGAAACACCTGTAAAGGCGGAGAGGATGTAGGGTACTTTGCTCACATTGACGAGTTTATTGGCTGCAATGACGCCTTGAGCGGGGAGTGCTTGGCTATCCTCATAAATGATCGATAGCTTGCCTGACAATTTTTTGTCCGCATTGATATGCTCAATAGCAAGGTTTACACCTGAGCTAAAGACCTGTCCGTATTCGGCATTCGCTCCGCTTAGAGGAAATGCAGCACCAATGGCGTAGTCTTTGGCCAATGCGGGTGTGGCAAGCGCAGCATGCACTAGGGTCAGACCGATCAGTAGTTTTTTCATCTTTGTCTCCGGATTTGTAAATAGACTTCTAGTTAAATAGGATACTAATTTTTTAATTGTGTAGTGCCGATCATTGATAGGCAACGCTTTCTTAAGGCGTTCGACCTAGCAACTCCTTTAAAATCTCATCTGTATGTTGCCCCAGCATAGGTGCTGCCCGACTGTACTCAACAGGCGTCGCAGAAAAATTTATCGGGCTCGCCGTAGTAGGCGAAGTTCCGCCTGTCGGATGCGGAATATTTTTCCAGATTTCACGGGCTTTGACCTGTGGGTGATCAAATACTTGGTCAATCGTTTGAATCGGACCGCAAGGCACACCCACTGCTTCAAGCTTTGCAATCCACGCATCACGCTGACCTGTTGCCATGATTTTTTCCAAAACTGGAATCAATTCATTACGGTGAAGGATACGTTGACGATTGGTCACAAACTTTGGGTCAGTTCCATATTCGGGGATGCCGATTGCGCCACAAAAGGAACGGTATTGGGAGTCGTTGCCGACTGCCACAATCATAAAGCCATCAGAAGTTTTGAATACCTGATAGGGGACAACGTTTTGGTGAGCATTGCCAGCGCGAACTGGTGCTTGGCCCGTCGTCATATAGTTCAAATTTTGATTGGCCAGCATCGAAATGTGACAGTCAAGCAAGGCAATATCCAGATGCTGACCCAAGCCGCTATGGTTACGTTCTTGGAGCGCCGCAAGAATACCCACTGACGCATACATACCGGTGATAATGTCGGTCACTGCAACGCCCGCCTTTTGAGGACCTCCGCCCGGGAGATCATCGCGTTCACCCGTGATACTCATCAGGCCGCCCATGCCCTGAATCATAAAGTCGTAGCCTGGGCGCTCAGCATACGGACCGGTCTGACCAAACCCAGTGATGGAGCAATAAATCAAACGTGGGTATTCGTCCTTCATGCTTTCATAATCGAGACCGTACTGCTTGAGTCCACCGACTTTGAAATTTTCAACCAGGATGTCGCAGTGTTTCGCTAGTTCTTTAACGAGTTTGATGCCTTCAGGGCTAGCCAAATCGATTTCAATCGAACGCTTGTTGCGGTTCGTGCTGAGATAGTAGGCAGCTTCGGTAGTGTCGTTACCGTCTTGATCCTTGAGAAACGGCGGACCCCACGCACGGGTGTCATCGCCGAGCTT
>CAMDFD010000011.1 GCA_945897365.1 Bordetella parapertussis
GGTATCCCTTGACAACCGACTCCGTATTCGTAAATATGCTGTATGCAAAGTGAAGGGTTTATAAAAATCCAATGTGTTTCAATAACGCATTACGCTATGCTTCACAAAATCACATAACAACTAAAACTGGTACGCAGTTTAACCAGGCCCATTGACTTCTGGAGACAACGAAATGACAAGCCACTATTGCCCCGATCCTGCAAAGAGCGCAGGTATCCAAACTCTTAAATCACGTTTTAGAAGGTTGGCTTTAAGTCTCTGTGGCGCACTTTTACTCTTACCCGTCACTTCTATGGCGCAGGTGAACGACTGGCCCGCCGTCGAAGCCGCTGCCCGCAAAGAGGGCAAGGTGATGCTTTATCACAACCTAAATCCCGCCGGTGCAGAGCGCTTGGCAAACGAATTTCGTAAAGCCTATCCCGCGATCAAAATAGAGATGACCCGTTTGGGAAGCGCCCCACTGATCCAGCGCTTCAGCACGGAGTTTTCCTCTGGAAGAAACATTGCTGATGTGTTAATCACTTTTCCTGATCAACGTATTTTTAACGGGATGAAAGCTGGCTGGATGGCTAAATGGGTGCCTCCTGAACTCAAATTCTTTCCTCCCGCGGTCAATTACGAAGGCAAGGATATGTTATTCAACGTCCAGACTGCGCGCGAGGCCATTATCTGGAATAAGCAGCGTGTCAAACCGGCAGACGCCCCCAAAGAATGGGTAGACTTATTTGATCCAAAGTGGAAAGACAAGATTGGCATGAATCCACCCTGGCGTTCAGTTTCAATTCAAGGCGTCGTTGCGTATTGGGACAAGCTTGGCCTCGGAGATACCGCTGCAAAGCTTAAAGCAAATAATGTGCGCTTCTTCGAAGGCTCTGGTGGCATTCTCCAGGCTGTCATCCGAGGCGATGTGCACGTAGCCGAAATCACCGATTTACCCATCAACGTCGCCCTTGCGGATGGTGCGCCCATTGGAGTCGTTTATCCAAAGTCAGGCACGACACTATCACTGGGATACATGTTTGTTGCCGAAAAAGCACCGAACATCAACGCAGGTAAAGTCCTCGCAAACTGGCTCATGAGTGAAAAAGGTCAACGCTATCTCCAAGACTTTGCAGGTTTAGCTGTGACTCGCAACGGAGCGCCTCCGATGTCTCACATCCCCGCTACCGCCTCCTTGCCAAATACCACCGACGGACTTGCGCTCTTGTCTCCCGCAAAGCAAAAAGAAATCGTTGATCACTGGCGTACCACCTTCGGCATTCAATAAACGCTGCTTGTGAAGGTCCTGCAAGTCCGCACCGCGGCTTGCAGGGCTGACGTCACCCTGTTCGGATGGTTGAAATGAATAATATGAATAGTGTGTCGGAGCCGGTGGCACGCACACCTGTGGTTCCGATATTTCGCAATGCCAGTATCTTTGACGGTGGACGAATACTTGGTGCCATTTACCTGATCACCTTTATAGTTGTCGCGTTACTTGTCGCTATTCCTTTGGGCGCATTAATTTATGGCAGTTTGCGCAGCGCGGCGCCAGGGCTTGAAGGGCACTGGACGCTTGATAACTGGATCGCTCTGTTTTCTACCGGTGTCATCGGAACTTTTTACACGACTTTATTTATCGGCCTCGCGTCAGCATTAATCGCTTCAATCATTGGTACGGCGATTGCCATTGTCGTGCATCGTACGGACTTTCGCGGTGGCACAATCGTTACGACATTAGTGAGCCTGAGTTTTTTTCTTCCCTCTTTTATTCTTGCAATGGCGTGGATCATTATTGGTTCGCCAGGAGGCCTGATTAACGGGGTCCTCGAAAGCCTCGGGATTGTCAGCCTAAAGGTTGACGCCTATACAAAATCTGGCATGATTTTCGTGACCGTCCTTCATCAGATTCCTTTTGTCTATTTGATGATGCGCGGACCGATTTTAGGAATCGACGCTACCTTTGAAGAGGCGGCAAGAGCCGCTGGTGCCACGCCTTTTAATGTTTTGCGAAGAATCACGCTTCCTCTGTTGAGTTTCTCCATCACCTCAAGCCTTGTCTTGACCTTTATTCTCTCCATCGAGCAGTTTGCAATTCCGGCTTTGATGGGTATCCCTGGCCGCATTACCGTGTTGGCCACCCAACTGTACTTGCTGGTCAGCTTTCCACCACCCGACTATGGCCTTGCCGCGGCTATCGGCCTCACGCTGAGTGCATTGACTGGCTTTGCCATCTGGGTGCAACGACGCATCGCACGAGGCAGCCGACTCACGGTTACCACCGGAAAAGCGGGTCGACTCACGCTCATCTCTCTGGGCAAATGGAAGTGGGCTGCCAATACCTTATGTTGGGGCTATATCCTCTTTGCCTTGATTCTGCCTGTGATCATCCTCGCGTACGTGTCGGTACTGAAATACTTTAGCGCCAACCCCTTCGAAGGGGCGTACACGCTGCGCAATTACGTCTTTCTGTTCGAATCAAGCTCTACTCTTCGTTCCTTTTGGAATACGTTGATTGTTTCAGGTCTTGGCGCAATGATCGGCGTCGGTTTGGCATCGTTCGTGAGCTATTTCACCCTACGCTACCGCCCGCCAGGCTATCGTGCCCTTGACTTCATTGCTAGCCTGCCCTTTGGTGTGCCTGGTGTCGTCATCGGTCTGGGTTTATTGTGGGCCTATGCGTATCTGCCCTTGCCGATCTACGGCACGCTTTCCATACTGATCATTTCTTTCATTACACGCTTTTTGTCTTACGCAACCGAAACCGTTGGCGGACGGATGGTGCAGATCGACAAGAGCCTTGAGGAGGCTGCGTGGACCTCAGGCGCGACACGTCTGCAGGGCATCAAGAAAATCCTAGTGCCACTTGCCATGCCTTCGCTTCAGGGTGCTTACTTTCTCTTATTTATGGCGTTTTTTCGAGAGATAGCCTCAGCTGTTCTACTCTACACAGCATCGACAAGTGTATTGTCCACGTCCATTTGGTCTTTTTTTGAACAAGCGAACTGGGGGCTCGCCAGCTCACTCTCGCTGGTAGGAATGATCGTGGTTTTCATCTCCATGTATCTGCTCATGTTGCTGACCAAACGCCGGCCCTCGCTCAAGCTTCTCGAACGCAACAAGACACCTAAAGCAACATAACACCTCATCGCTAGGAAAGATTCATTATGGGAATTCGGGTTAGTAATCTCATCAAGGCATTCGATAAAACGACGATTGTTCATGGCATTTCGTTCGACGTCGCAGATGGCGAGTTCGTGACCTTGCTTGGCCCTAGTGGCTGCGGTAAGACAACGACGCTGCGCTGTATCGCAGGTCTAGAGCGGACCAATGGCGGCATCATTGAAATCGACGGTCAAGTCGTGTCGCAACCAGAAAAGGATATTTTTGCTCCACCGCATGAACGCAATCTTGGGATGGTTTTTCAGTCTTACGCTATTTGGCCGCATATGTCGGTCGCTGAAAATATCGCTTTCCCCCTGGTTGCGCGTGGTGGTTCAGCAGCAGAGACAAAACAAGCGGTCATATGGGCACTCGATATTGTTGGCCTGACGGGCATGGGTGATCGTCAGCCCTCAGAGCTCTCTGGTGGCCAGCAGCAGCGCGTTGCACTTGCGCGGGCGATCGTAGGAAAGCCAAAAGTTCTTTTGTTTGACGAACCCCTCTCTAATTTAGATGCACGCCTACGCGATCGCACGCGAGCCGAGATCAGCAGAATTCAAAAGGAGCTTGCCATTCCCGCGGTTTATGTGACGCACGATCAGGCCGAGGCGCTTTCCATGTCGGACCGGATCATCGTCATGGAAAGTGGTCATATCATCGAAGAGGGCGAACCGCGTAAACTTTATCGGCGACCCAACAAACAATTTACTGCTGAATTTATTGGTGCTGCTAACTTTCTTACAGTGACGTACAAAGGTCAACACTGGTTCGCACCGGATGGCTCGGCGCTCACGCTTGAGGAGTCCGTCACCGGCCACGAAGGGGAAGAGCGAATCGCCGTCTTGCGCTCGGAGCACCTCGATATCCAGTTACCTGATGGAGCGGCCTCGCGTGACCACGTCAACGCCTTACGCGGGACGATCGATCATGTGCAGTATATGGGCCCACATATTGAATATGCCATCAGCGTGCAAGGCGTACCAATGAACGTAACACATCAGAAGGACTTCGGAACAGGCGCTGATATTCTGGTGACTTTCGGACCAGCAGATATCCATCTGCTTCCCCGACAGCAATAAAACACTGACGGGGGAAACTCGAGCAGAAGCTTGCGATCGGGTTTAACCCTCTCAGGAAATCTCTACTGGGTGCATCGCTATTAGGTGTATCTCTACAAGGTGCTTTAGGGTACCCATGAGGTCTCTTGCAACACGTTGGGGTGACCTTTTTCTCCAGCGGTATCGATAGAACCCGTTGCGGGCGCACCCTGACCAGGCAACGCTCTCTTGAGCATCAAACGCGCTACCGTTCGAATATCTGGCGCTTTTTCAAGCGTTTCGAGCCGCTCAAATAGGGGAGGAATATCCGCACGTGGCATACCACCCGTTTCTGCGCAGTCGTTAAACTTTTCCCATATTTCTTCGTTTGTCATCGGGTAAGAAATACCACGTCCCACAAGATTACTAATTTTACGCATCAGGACCTGACCGTCTTGCATCGTAATGCTCACCTCGGCCCCAAACTGTTCTGGCGAGTCGTCTGCCATATCAGGATGTGGCCCGGCCGTCGTTTTGGCCATGATCTCGCGCACTTTTTTGTCGAAATGCGCCTCTCCCTCAAAATCACCCAGACGTACCGCTCCCGACACAAGCGCACGAGACACGGCGTACTGCACAGAAAACTTCGCCTCAAGCGGCGTCATTGGGTTTGGGTTGTACGTGTGAGGGAGTCTTCTCTTGTGCACCAGAATCTCAACGCTCTTAATCTGTTCAAGATCAATCGTATGTTCTTTGCGCAACTGAAGCATCATGGTGATGGCTGGATGGGTACTGCCGCAGCAAGGAAACTGCTTCAAGCCCATTTCAGTGCTCAGCACCTCAAGAGGATTCGCCCAATTCTCAAACATCAGTTCTGCGTCGTAATTACCACGCCCGTTAAACACGTTCAAAAAGCCCTGCTTGTGTTCGAAGGTTTCAGGATTTGCGTCGTAACCAGACTCGGCAAGCAAAACTGCCAAGAGGCCGTTACGCCCTGTTTGTCCGACATGCAGTGGTTTGACCATCGTCCCAAAGTTCGATTTCAGTCCGGAAGAGAATGACGCTGCGATCGCAAGCGCCACCGACATTTTTTCCTCGCTCAGACCGATGAGGTGACCACACGCAGCGACCGCACCAAAGATCCCAAGTGTGGCTGTTGGATGCCAACCTAGATCGTAGTGGTGAAAATTCACGGCGCGTGCAATTCGAATTTCAGTTTCAATACCCACCACGTAAGACTGGATCAACTGCAATCCTGACTTTCCACGCTCTTCAGCTAACGCAAACAACGGTGCGACCAGTGGTGCAGACTGATGCCCCCCCATCGGCTGGCTAAAGTCATCGTAGTCATGTGCATGGGAGCCCACACCATTGATGAACGCAGCATCCAGTGCCGACGTCTTTTTATCAGTACCAAATACTGTCGATTGACCAGGGGCAGTGGCAATGCCAGGCGTCTTGAGCAGGTTTGCGACGCAAGGCTCCCCAACACCCGCAAGCGTCACACCAAGCGTGTCAATAATGGCTGCACGGGACAGACTGATCGCCTGCTCGTTAATCAGACCGGTATCAAAATTACAAATTAAGGCTGCCAGCCGGTTAATTAACGTCAGGCCTTGCTCAGACTTTCCCATCATGAATCCCCTTTTGCACCCTTAGGCTGCTTTTACTTTTACCTGAACACTGCTCAAAGAAGCCGCCATTCGACCCGCAATTCGGCCAAAGGTCGCGCCGGAAACGAGTCCCGTTCCAGCAGGATAATTATCATAAAAAAGGCCGCCAATCATTTCACCACACGCATAAAGACCCTTTATTGGACGCCAGTCTGTACCGATGACACGCGTTTGTTCGTCCACACGCAGTCCACCAAAAGTAAAGGTGATACCACCAGTTGCGCTATAGGCATAAAACGGACCTTTTTCCAGCTTGGTTGCCCAATTGGTTTTCTCTAAAGCTAAACCACTGGTCGACAGCCCATCCTTTTGTGAGGGATCGAAGCCCTCAGAAGCATGTTTAGCTGCAGCGTTGTACTCCAACACTGTCTTGAGCGCTTGCTTCTTGTCATCAATGTCAAGCTGCTCAATCAATCCCTCGATGGTGTCTGAGGTGATTGGATCACTCGTTGAATATCTTGGCTCAAGCAGATGGACGACTTGAGAGTCAAACAATTGATATGCCTTGGCGCCGGGTTCGGCCAGCACAGCGCGACCATACTTTGCATAGGTAAACATAGCGCCATCGGCACCTTCGTCTACAAAACGGCGGCCTAAACGATTAATCATGACGCCATACAAGTAACTCAAACGGTTACTTTTATCGGTCATCTCCCTCGGTGCAAAATTACCCCAGTCTGCGGAGATCGGCGTGGCATGACAGCCACTCCACTGCCCCCAAGGCATCGCACCGAGACCCATCGCCATACGGAGTCCATCGCCCTGATTATGCGGTGTGCCACGAACCTTTGCTGCACCGACCAAGGGTCCGATGTGCTGCGTGCGCATCTGCACGTTTGCCTCAAAGCCACCACAACCTAGCACAACCGCTTTTGCGTGCAGCTCAGAGATACCGCTCTCCTCGCGCACTCTCACGCCATCCACAGAACCCTGTTCGTTTTGAAGAAGGCCGACGACTGCAGCACCATAACGAACTTCAATGCCCATACGCTCGCAGGTTGCAAACCAGCTACGCGAAAGTCCAACGCCTTCGTGCTCAGCACGCACAACCAAACCACGCGCCCATACAATGCGATTACCCTTTCGAACACCCGTCAAGGTAATGGACGGCTCCATCGGGATCTTACCGACCGTACTCATCCAGAACACGGTGTCCTTAGAGCTATTGACGAGAAGTTGTGACAACTCCGGATCGGTCTGCCCAGAGGTTACACGCATCAGATCGCCGTGGAAATCCTCTTTGGTGTAAGGCTGAATGCCTGAATAAAAATCTTCGTATTCTTGCTCAACGCCCGGTAATAGAGGACCAATTTCCCGGGGATCATCAAAAGCGAAACGTAACACACCACCGCTCCAGTGCGTGTTGCCGCCGCGCATTTCACGAGGTGCTTTTTCCAGCACTAGAACGCGCTGGGCACCGTTTTCTTTTGCAGATACGGCTGAGGCAAGAGCGGCGTTTCCTGCGCCAACTACGATCACGTCATATTCACTCATTATTTGTCTCCACGCTTGTTAGTGGCTGGCCTGACCTCTGCCAACGCCGAATATATTCGTTGAAATGCATACAACTGTATTTTATTGTATAACGTCATGGGAGTAAAGTGGGTGTAAAGCGGATGTAAAGCGCGCTTTTAAATCCCCAATTTACTGTTGGGTACAGAGTAATGGCGAACGATATTCACTGTCACAGCGACCAGCGAAAAGAAAATCGCGACTAAGAGCCCAAGCATCGGCCCCCAGATTAAACCCAGGCTAAAGACTAACGACACAACCGCCGCACCAAAGCTCTGACTAAAGACCCTTGTTGTCGCCTGCAAACCGCCCAGTGCGCCCGCTCTATGACGTGGCGCAGAACCAATCAACACACGATTATTGGGTGTCTGAAAAAATCCAAATCCCACCCCTGAAATGAGCATCGCGGTGAATAACCACCCATCCGCAATCGATACAGGCATCAAGACCACGCATAGCAAACCAAATGCCATTGTTCCCGCACCCAAACCACTTAGCAAGGCCACCGAATAACGATCAGACAAACGGCCGGCAATCAATGCAATGACCCCAGCGCCAGCAGGCCAACCTGCCATTAACAATCCTACGGACAATTGCGAACGCTCAAGCGTAATTTGCAAATAAAACGGTAGCGACACCAAGGTCGCCATCTGACCTGCAAAGGTGCTGGCCGATGCCGCAAGTGCATAACGCAAGGCAGGAATCCGAAACAAATCTACCGGTACCAGCGGTGCCGCTTGCTTGCTCGAACGACGGACTAAGGCCGTTCCAATCAGAATGGAAATCGCAATCAGTGCGATGCCATGCCAAGTCGCTTCAAGCAAATAATCGATGCCAAGAATAAACAAACCAATTGTGGTCATGCTCAGCATGGCCGCTTGCCAATCAAAGCGGGACTGGATTGGTGCTACATCAGGCAAGTAGCGAACGCCTAACAAGGTCAGTAGCCCCATCGGCACACTAAAGAAAAAGATCCAATGCCATGTCGCCACTGACAAAATAAATGACCCGATCGTGGGTCCCAGGACGGAGGACACTGCAACAGTCAACGCATTGAGTCCAATGCCGCGACCGATCAAATGAGGTGGATAAATATGACGTACAAGTGCGCCAAATAAACACATGATCGCGGAGCCACCGAGCCCTTGAAAAATTCGACTGATCAGCAAAACAGGTAAATTTGGCGCGAGCGCGCTCGCAAGTGCCGCCAAAATAAAGGTCACCAACCCATAGTAAAACAAACGCTTAAAACCGATCCGCTCACCCATCGCTGCCATCGGCAACAAGGTCATTGCGACAGTGAGGCTGTAGGCATTGACCACCCACACAATATTCGAGGCAGATTCGTTGAGACTCTCTGCGATAGAAGGCAAACCCACATTAATCATGGTGGCATCCAACACCGCCAACATGAGTCCGAGTGCTAGCGCCAACGCTGCCAGGGCACGCCTTTTAGGCGGCAAACCCTCAATGGCCTCGCCTGGCTTGTCTACTTTGACTTCGCTCATACTTTGACTTTTTTAACGGGGCGCTTCCAACCCTCAATCGAGGTCTGCTTCGTGCGCGTCACCGTCAGCTGATGTGCGGGTGCATCACGCGTCAGCGTCGTGCCCGCCCCAACCGTTGCACCACGTCCCACACGAACAGGCGCCACCAATTGGGTATCAGAACCAATAAAAGCGTCGTCTTCAATCGTGGTGCGATGCTTATTGGCCCCATCGTAATTACACGTAATAGTTCCCGCACCAATATTGACCCGTTCACCCACATCCGTATCACCGATATAGGCCAAATGATTGGCTTTGCTTTCTTTACCAATCACGGAGTTTTTAATTTCCACAAAGTTACCGACATGCGTCTGGTCTGACAATACTGCCCCGGGTCGCAAGCGCGCGTAGGGACCAATCTGTGCCTCCGCCCCCACCTGCGTCTGATCTAAATGACTAAAGGCTTCGATGCGCGTGCGCGCGCCGAGGGTCACATTCCGAAGTACGCAATGCGGGCCAATCCTTACACCCTCTCCCAAGGTCACGATCCCTTCAAATACACAGCCCACATCAATGAATACATCTGGTCCACACGTCAGCGTCCCACGGACATCCATGCGCGCGGGATCGGCCAAGGTCACACCTGCCTCAAGCTGACGCCTCGCCAACTCCATTTGCCAGAGTCGCTCGAGCTGCGCTTGTTGAGCGCGACTATTGACACCCAGCGTTTCAAACCCAGCCGCAGGGTGCGCGACATTGACAGACAAGCCATCCGCAACCGCCATGCCAATAATATCTGTCAGGTAGTACTCGCCTTGCGCGTTTTGATTGGTCAGCCGAGAAAGCCATGCTTTAAGCATACGTGTCGGCGCCGCCACAATTCCCGTATTGACCTCATTGATTGCTCTCTGTTCTGCATTCGCATCTTTGTGCTCAACGATGGCACAAACCTGCTCCTGCGCATCACGCACAATGCGACCATAGCCTGTTGGATCCGTGAGGATTTCCGTCAAAACAGCCAAGCCTTCTCCGCGCGCAGACAACAGTGCACGCAAGGTTTCTGGCTGGACTAGTGGCACATCGCCATAAAGAACGATGGTCACATCGTGATCGCCATCCTCCTTCAGAAGTGGGACGGCTTGTAATACAGCATGTCCCGTCCCCAGTTGGGGCTGCTGCAAGGCAAACTGCAATCCAGGATGTTCCGCATAGGCTTTCTGCACTTGTTCTGCGCCATGCCCCACTACGACAGCGATCCCTTGGGCACCAAGCGACTCGGCTGCATCCAATACGTGCGACAACATTGCACGACCAGCAATCGGGTGAAGCACTTTAGGAAGGTTGGACTGCATGCGCTTGCCTTGACCGGCTGCGAGAATCACGATGTTGAGCATATTTTTATATTTGATGCGAATGCGGTATCAAGGAATCGAAATATCAAAATGGGTTCTTTATTTCTTTGCTGGAGAACGGGTCACAGTTTTTTTTGTATTGCTGCGTGGGCGAGCCGCCGTTTTGGCCCCTGGCGCGGCAGGCATACTTGCTGTCGTGGCCGCAGCTAGCTGACCAAACTGTTGCGTCAGCATATTCCACCACGCTTGCGCACCCTCGGTATTCGAAACCTCAGGTATCTTTAATTTTGCTGCGGATGGAGTCTGAGACTCTGGTGCGGAGGTCTGCGCTGGCGCCGTGGACGGGGCATGCTGCCAGTTCGCCTGAGCGTTGTCGCGATTGGCAGACATAAACTGCTGCAAGGTCGTGATGGTTGCGCGTTGGACCTCCATTCCTTGGATCGTGCTGCTCAACATCGATAAGTTCAGCTTGAGCCAACTCTCAACGGATTTGAGTTCATTAATTTTCTTTTCAAGCTCGGCTGGATCAAGCGTCGCTTGCATCGCAAGCCCTTTAGCCAATCCATTCGTCCCTGACAATGCGCTAAAAGTCTGACGCATCATTTCAAGACTGGCGAACAACGGATTAGACCCCATCTCACCAGTCTGACCCAGACCAGGCAGCACAAAAGGATTGTTTGGATTCGTTGTCATCAGGAGCCCATTACGAGGGAGAACCCTGACATATTACTCGCATCCTGACACATCGGGCGGACTCGGCGCAGTCGTTTTAATTTTAGGTTTTTTTGGAAGTCCAATCGATATTCTGGGACAATAGTGGGATGCAACGTTTCATCACCCTCCCCGAAATAGAAGCCGCCATCAACTTTTGGCGACAACGCAGTCCTTCTGTAGGTGAAGAGCTGCGGCTATGCCAAGAGGCTTCGAGCCTCGCGACGCCCTACGCCTTGATGATTATCGAGAGACGGTCTCAACTCGAGGTCTCGCAGCTCTCTGAAAAAGCCCAAACCGCACTGCTCGGCTGGCAAGCATCTTTCTCTGAACAGTCAAAAAAGACTTAGCGCAAGAGCAGCTCGATGTCATGCGCCACCGCCGCTGCGCCGACCGTGCTGCTTAACATCACTCGCGCGTCACCTTTTTTATCCAGCAAATAAAACGACGAACTGTGATCCATCGAGTAAGACCCTTTGGGGCCAGCGGCTTTAGCGTAATAGGCTTTAAATGACCCCGCTGCTGCCTTGATCTGTTGGGGTGATCCAGTTAACCCAAGAAATCGCGGATCAAAACCGGAGATGTAGGCGCGCAGGACATCCGTCGTATCCCGTTCGGGGTCTACAGAAATCATCAACACCTGAACCTGTGAGGCACGTTCGCCCAACAACTTCATCACCTGGGTCAGCTCAGCCAAAGCCGTCGGACAAACGTCAGGACATTGCGTAAAACCAAAAAACACCAAGGTGACTTTGCCTTGAAAATTGGCGGGCGTGTAGGTCTTGCCATCCATGCCGACCAACGTCCAATTCTGACCGAGTTTGGTTCCTGCGATATCGCTGCCTTTAAATTTGACCCCAGCGCCATCACTGCACGCCGTGAGCAACCACAAAAACAAGGCAAATAGGGTGACTCTCATTTAACGCGCAACCACGATCAGCCAATGATCGACCAGCAAGGCGGCAAACAACAGGGAAAGATACAAAATCGAAAACCGAAAGAGCTTACGCGACAGCTCATCACTATATTGACGATAGAGTTTCCATGCATACCAAACAAACAATGCGCCGAGCACCATGGCACATAAAAAATAAAGCCAGCCGCTCATCCCAATGACAAAAGGCAAAGCCGTCGTCGCCATCAATGCAATGCTATAGAGCAAAATATGCAGCCGCGTAAACTGCTGACCATGGGTCACGGGCAACATGGGCAGACCGGAGTTTTCGTAATCACGCGTCCTGTATAACGCGAGCGCCCAAAAGTGCGGAGGCGTCCAAATAAAAATAATCAACACGAGCAACCAGGCTTCGGCAGGCACAGCATCCGCGACGGCCGCCCAGCCTAGCGCGGGAGGCATTGCACCCGACAAACCACCGATCACAATGTTCTGCGGCGTACGCGGCTTGAGGATGACAGTGTAAATGACGGCATACCCGACAAACGTCGCAAAAGTCAGCCACATCGTGAGTGGATTGACCCAGCGATACAACACAAACATTCCGATCCCGCCTAGGGCACCCGAAAAAAGTATCACCTGCGCGGATGAAATCGACCCCGTCGCCGTCGCGCGGCGAGCGGTACGCAACATACGTGCATCAACCCGCTGCTCAATCAAACAATTGACTGCAAAAGCGGCGGCGGCCAATAACCAGATGCCAAGGGTGCCGGCGATAACCTTTTGCATATCAGGCAATGTGGGTGTAGCCAGAAACATGCCGATCACAGCGCAAAACACAGCGAGCTGCGTCACGCGCGGTTTCGTCAGCACGAGATACTGTCGTAAAAGGCTCGGGGATGTAGCAGTCAAACTAGACATGATGACTATTTTATTGAAACGTACACCATTGTAATGGCAAGCTCGACTGAGCGGCGGACATCAGTGGACCCCACTCGCTTTAGCCCTCAACTAAACCGATGGGCCGAAGAGGCTCTGGAGGTATGACCAAGGCGAAACAGCAGTGTCACAGTCGCCAAGACCAACCCTGCCGCACCACCGTTATGTAAAACAGCAATCAACAAGGGCCATTGGAAGAAAATCGTTGTCAGTCCGGTAAACAACTGCGCGACCAGCAAAGCCAAAACAAGGTGCGAAGGACCCTTGAGCCCAGGATCCGACATAAGCCTCCAGCTCAACAGGCCCATAAACGCAAAAATCACAAAAGCAAAGTTACGGTGTACCCAATGAATACCCGTCAGTGCCGTTTGCGAAATCATTTCACCACCGGGCATTTCTCCCAAGCCACGAACCAGCGAAAAACCACTCTTTAGATCCATGGGGGGATACCAGCTGCCATTACACTTTGGGAAGTCCATACAAGCTAAGGCTGCGTAGTTCGTACTCACCCAACCACCAAGTGCAATCTGCACGAACAATAACGCAAGACCCAAAGCAACCCAGGGCTTATAGCGCAGCGATGTTGGCTTGACGGCTGGGTACGGACGCTCACGCGCTGCCAGCCAGGTCATCAGCGCCAAGAGCGCCATGCCTCCCAAGAGGTGCGCTGTCACAATCAGGGGCATGAGCTTCATCGTCACAGTCCATGCACCGAACGCACCCTGCAAGCACACCGCAGCCAAGGTAAAAATAGCCAACTTGGGCGAGTATTCAAATTTTTCGCGGTGGCGCCAAGCCATCCAAGAAATCATAATAATCAGAAAACCCAGCAACGCACCCACATAGCGATGGATCATTTCAATCCACGCCTTCGGTAAGGTCACGGGACCGTCAGGCATGACTTGCACCGCCTGTCTGATGGACTCAATCGCACCTATCGGCGTCACACTGCCATAACAGCCGGGCCAGTCTGGACACCCTAGCCCCGAGTCAGTCAAGCGCACAAATGCGCCAAACATAATGAGGTCCAATGTCAAAAACCATGTCAAAAAAACGAGCTTTCGATAGCGACTTTGGGGTACTTCAACCTGCTTCATTTACCCAATCCTCGAGTTCTGGATGAGCTTACGAATATCCTTGCGGAACATTTCTGGATCCGCTACAGCAGGGTATTGCAACATCAAATTACCTAAGGGGTCGATCACCCATATCGGTGTCGAGAGGCCTTGACGGGCCTGCTCCGGAGTGACCGATCCTGGCGCGCCACCCAACAAGAATTGTTTGAGCACGACTGGGTTCACGCGAACCATGACTGCGCCCTTGTAGGCCTCGAGCACTTTTTCCGGAACGGGTGCGTCATCGGTGATAAACCAGACGCGTGCCAGCCGCTCGACATGCTTGCCTTGACTCGCATGGGTATTTCTGATGATGTAGAGCTTTCGCGCGCATGCGTCAGGACATGCGGCGCCATCGGCAGCCATCATGATCCACTTACCCTTAAGAGAACTTAAATCAAAGGGCTTGCCATCCAGCGTCGTTAAGGGCAGGTCCTTAGCGGTCGGCATGGGACGCTGAGGTTGCACAAGCTCGCCATAAGCCGAGCTCCCTTCTGGCCGTAATCCCGGATTGAAATACACAAGGAGTGCCGCAACTACTGGTGCTAAGCTCATCAACATGATGATGATGAGAGGCATCTTGGAGCGAAGCTTCTTTTGTTCAGCCCCCTGTTGGATGCCTGTTTTTATGTTAGTGGACGATTCAGTCACAGCAATTCCATCTTTCAATCATCTTCGGTTATCTAGGTAGCACTTTACAGCGAATCCTGAGCAGGCCAAGAATATCAGCACAAGATTACGGTGATTGCTGACGCCTGAGACGCCTCCAAACCACCACTAAAAATGCGATGAGCACAATGCCCGCAAAGCCAAACCACTGCATTGCATAGCCCACGTTTTTATCTGCATCAACAGAAGGCTCTGGCCAAACTCGCTTTAAACCATCCGAGTCACCGCCTGCGGTCTGCATCAGTACCATCGGCAAAAACTTAATCCCTGTCAGCTGCGCGTATATAGCTAAATCGAGATTTTGCAATCGAGGCAGCAGTTTAGGGTCAATTTCGTTCGAGAGCGGCTGAAGATTCCCTGTCCACCCTTTCGGTAGATTCACTGCGGCATTTGCTTCACTCGTCCAGAGCTCAAAGAGTCTAGGCACACGAACGGCCAGCTCACCCTCAATTTTAACGGGCAAGTTTGTCGTTGAAATATTCGTCACTGGACGATTTGCAAGAGGTCTTTCAAACCATCCTCTCAGCACAAGGACAGCCGTATCCTTGTCCAGCATCAACGGCATCGCTAGCCATAGGCCAGGCCGACCCTCAAGATTTCGATTATCGAGCAAGACACTCCATTCGCTCCGCCAGCGACCTTCGGCTTGGGCGGGTCTCCACGCGCGCAATTCAGAATCGGCGACGTCAGGCACCAAGCTAACGGGAGGCGCACGCCTGCCTGCCTCGAGAGTAGCGGCCACCTCTCTGCGTTGCTCCGCACGCTCAAGCTGCCATCGGCCCAACATGATACAGACCACGGCCACTACCCCTAGTAGTATTAAGGCCAACCAGGTCAGTCTATTAGAGGTAGCATGCTTCATGTCTGCGATAATCTCGACTTTAAGAGGGGGGCTGTCATGCGTTATTTAGTGATTCTTGCGTTTGTTGGCATTTTAGGCAGCTTAGGCTCAGCGCTGTTCTACCTCATGCGAGACAAAGGGACATCAAATAAAACCGTCAATGCCCTGACTGTCCGCATTGGACTTTCCGTTGCACTTTTTCTTTTTTTGTTATTTTCCCATTGGATGGGCTGGATTGAAACAACAGGCTTCAAACGCTAAGACCCTTCATTAAAAAAATCGGGCCAGCTTCATGCTGGCCCTTTTTTTACTAAGCGACATCTTTCATGCCGCGAAAGGAATACCTTAGAACCAATACACGAAGATGTACAGCCCAAGCCAGACAACGTCAACAAAGTGCCAGTACCATGCAGCACCTTCAAACCCAAAATGATTGTCGGCCGTGAAATGACCTTTCAGCATACGTATCCAGATGACCGCCAACATTGTGGCGCCAAGCAATACGTGAAAGCCGTGAAAACCCGTCAGCATGTAAAACAATGAACCGTATGCGCCTGAATCAAAGCGAAGATTCAAGGAAGAGTAGGCATAGAAGTATTCGTAAGCTTGACAGGCGACAAAGACAAAGCCAAGCACAATCGTGGCAAACAGCCAGAAAATAGATTTGCTGCGATGATTTTCACGCAAAGCATGATGTGAAATCGTCAACGTAACGCCCGAGGTTAACAACAACGCCGTATTAATCGTCGGCAACCAGAAAGGACCCATGGTTTCGAACGCCTCAACCACGCCTGCAGGTCCGAGATTTGGCCAGACCGCATTAAACTCTGGCCACAATAATTGCTTGTGATCCAAGTCGCCCAGCCATGGCATCGTGACGACACGCGTGTACCAAAGCGCGCCGAAAAATGCCGCAAAGAACATGACTTCGGAGAAAATAAACCAGCTCATGCTCCAGCGATACGAGGCATCGATTCGCTTGCTGTTCAAGCCGGCTTCAGACTCACGAATAGCATCACCGAACCACTTGTACAGCACCACGAACAGACCCAGCAGACCAGCAAAGACAGCCCACATGCCGGCTTGTATGCCATTGACCCAAGCTGTAGCGCCCAGCATGACGACCAGCAAAGTGAGACTGGCACTGACTGGGTGCGATGAATCCGCGGGCACGTAGTAATAGGGCGCCTCTTTAACGTGAGCAGAGTGGGATGCACTCATATTGTTCTCCAGACTACAAATAATCAAATTTTTCTAGCTGAGACTTGCGACTGCCCACTGGACAATCATTACAAGGCTCACCACAAATATCACTCCGAACAGCAAACCAGCAATCGCGAGGTACACCGGATTGACCTTCGCGATATCTTCCTGCGATCCCTGACTTTTCCGAACACCGAACATCGCCCATAAAAGTGCCTTAAGGGTTTGGAAAAAATTCAGTTTTCGCTGTGATAACTCTTTTAAATCCTGACTCATGTGCCTACCTCCTCACCTGATTCAGGAAAAGTAATGCATATAAAACTGTCTGCCAATTGTCCATCCAAACATCACAAGGACAAGCACCAGAAAAATCAGTCCGGCCCGCTTATTCTTGCGACGTTGTTCTGGGGTCATCGAAAATCCTATTTGACCTGTGGTGGGGTCTCAAACGTATGGAACGGAGCTGGTGATGGAACTGTCCACTCAAGTCCCTCAGCGCCTTCCCATGGCTTGGCCGGTGCGCGCTCACCCTTACCAGCATAGGCTTTCAAGATGATGTAGAGGAACAGCAGCTGTGAGAAGCCGAACCAAAATGCGCCAAGGGTAGCAATCTGGTGGAAGTCTGTGAACTGCGCAGCATAATCCGAGTAGCGACGTGGCATCCCTGCGAGACCCATAAAGTGCATAGGGAAAAAGGTAATGTTGAACGAGATCATGCTCATCCAGAAATGCCACTTACCTAGGCGCTCGTCATACATGTAGCCCGACCATTTAGGCAACCAGTAATACGTGCCCGCAAACAAGGCGAACAAAGAACCCGCAACCAACACGTAATGGAAGTGCGCCACTACGTAATACGTGTCATGCACCTGAATATCGATCGGCGCCATAGACAAGATCAAGCCCGTAAAGCCACCAATCGTAAACACAAAGATAAAGCCAATGGCAAACAACATGGGCGTTTCGAACGTCATGGAACCGCGCCACATCGTAGCAACCCAGTTAAATACTTTGACGCCAGTTGGGATCGAAATCAACATCGTGGCATACATGAAGTACAACTGCGCCGTCACAGGCATACCTGTGGCAAACATGTGGTGCGCCCAAACAATGAAAGACAAGATAGCGATCGAAGCCGTGGCATACACCATCGATGCATAGCCAAACAATTGTTTGCGAGCAAAAGCAGGAATAATGGCAGAGACAATGCCGAAGGCCGGCAGAATCATGATGTACACCTCGGGGTGACCGAAGAACCAGAAAATGTGCTGGTACAAGACTGGATCGCCACCCACAGCGGCGTTAAAGAAGCCCGTGCCGAAATGACGATCAGTCAACACCATGGTGATTGCCGCAGCCAACACGGGCATCACAGCAATCAGCAGGTAAGCTGTAATCAACCACGTCCAGCAAAACAAAGGCATCTTCATCAATGTCATGCCAGGCGCGCGCATGTTCAAAATCGTGACCACGATATTGATCGCACCCATGATCGAGGAAGCACCCATGAGGTGAATCGCAAAAATCGCGAGATCCATGCCGGGACCCATCTGCGCAGTCAGAGGCGCATAAAGTGTCCAACCCGCAGCCGTTGCGCCACCTGGCACAAAGAAGGAAGCCGTCAACAGAGTCGCAGCGACCGGCAATAACCAGAAACTAAAGTTGTTCATCCGAGCAAAAGCCATATCAGATGCGCCAATTTGCAGAGGCACCATCCAGTTGGCGAAACCAACGAAGGCCGGCATGATCGCACCGAACACCATAATCAGACCGTGCATTGTCGTGAACTGGTTAAAGAGTTCAGGACGGAAAAACTGCAGACCTGGCTCGAACAACTCCGTGCGCAGCAGCAGGGCTAAGGCACCGCCCTCAAGAAGCATCACGAAAGAGAAAATCAAATACATCGTGCCGATGTCTTTGTGGTTCGTCGCAAACAACCAACGGCGCCACCCGTGCAACGAAGGACCATGGTGATGGTCGTGGTCGTGGTCGTGTGCATGGTCGTGGTCATGGCCGTGGCCACCGATGTGATCTGCTGGAATGCTACTCATGGCGAACTCCTATCCTGCTTAGGCCGCACCCGCTTTGTCGGTGAGTGCAGCGATCTATTCGAATTGAACTGTTTGACTAAACTAATACCGCCAAAAAAAACAAACTTAGCGAGCAGCCTTGACGTCGGCAGGGGTAACAACAGGGTCTTTACCCTTACCTGCGTTTGTCCAGGAAGCACGTGTATACGTAATCACTGCTGCAATTTCAACATCACTAAGTTGTGCGTAAGAGGCCATCGCCGTGCCGGGCTTGCCTTTCAACAAAATATCGATGTTGGCAGCCTTGGGACCCATGACCACTGCACTTGCATCCAAGGCTGGGAAAGCGCCCACGACGCCTTTGCCGCTCCCTTGGTGACAAGCCACGCAGTTAGATGCATAGACTTTTTCGCCACGCGAAATCAGCTCAGGTGCGGTCCACTCTTTTTTAGGATCATCCGCTGCAGCAAGCAACAGTTTTTTCTGCTCAGCCGCCCATTTTGCGTAATCTTCCTCAGAAACAACCTTAACGACGATTGGCATAAAAGCATGGTCTTTACCGCACAACTCGGCGCACTGACCACGGTACTCACCGATTTTGTCAGCGTGGAACCAAGTGTTACGAACAAAGCCCGGGATCGCGTCCTGTTTAACAGCCAAATCAGGCACCATCCAGGAATGGATCACATCAGCCGCTGTGACTGCCACACGGATTTTTTTACCCACAGGAACGACCAGTGGGTTATCCACTTCCATCAGGTAAAACGGTCCTTTCGGCTCTTTATTCTCGATCTGCGCGCGAGGCGTGGACAAATTGGACAGAATTTTGACACCCGTCGCAGGACCGTCAATGTACTCGTAGCCCCACTTCCACTGGTATCCGGTGACCTTGACAGTCAGATCCGCTCCGCTCGTGTCCTTCATCGCTACAACGGTACGGGTCGCAGGTAAAGCCATAGCGATCACAATGATGAAAGGCACCACAGTCCAGGCAACCTCTACGCCCATGTGCTCATGAAATGTCGCTGACTTGGCGCCGCGTGATTTGCGATGGGCCCAGATTGAGTAAAACATGACACCAAACACGGCCACGAAGATCACCAGACAGATGATCAACATGAACCAATGCAGCCAAGCTACATCACGCGCGATCTGGTTCACTCCCTCGGGGAGATTGAGCTGATTGACGCGCGGCCCGCCGGGCATGTCTTGTACTTGCGCACTCGCGATGCCTGCGAAAAGCATGGCACAGGCGCCCAGTAACCCTCTCAACTTCTTCATGCTGACCTCTAAAACACAACGCACGTAGATGAATCGGAACAAACACTAGGCAATGCCTGATTTGAACGACCACCTTGCGCAGAATTATTGTATGGCTAACCGTAGGCGGAATTTTTTCCCAAGGATTAGCGCGTATCGCAAAGAAACGGAGGTGATTGTAGCGCAGCCGCGACTTGAATGCTGCACTACAATCCCTTTTCTACATCAGGCATATGCTCAACATGCAAAAGTCAGCTTTTTTCCCCAGCAGACATCACCTCAAAACTCTTTTAAATGGCTTTTTAGAGCGTGCCACCCAAGAACCCATCACGGGCTCTCTACCCTTAGTCATCGGGGGCCAACGCTGTGGCTGGCTTTTTCCAGCTGCGGCACAGGCTCTCTCAAACCTTAAAAGCGTGAGACTCACCGCAACTGCAGCCTATTTTGGGGAAAAACTGCCGCTGGGTGCCGAGCTTGACGCCTGTCTCGCCGAAATCGCGCTCACCCTAAAAACCGCCGGTTGTACACCAGGCTGGCGTAACGAGCTGCTGGACGTCTGGTCCGCCCCTACCGGACAGGGCAACGCCCCCGCAAAGCGGGTCGGCGCGATCGAGCGTGGCGTCATGCGCCCTTTGGGACTGACCACACGCGCAGTCCACCTCAGCGGTTGGTCCACAGATCACCGGCTCTGGGTGGCCCGAAGGTCCCTGACCAAAGCCACAGATCCTGGGATGTGGGATACGCTTGTGGGCGGACTTGTTGGCAACCTTGAGGATGCTGACTTCGCCCTCGTTCGCGAGTCTGACGAAGAAGCCGGTCTGGATGCGCCCGACATTGTGGCGCGCACTCCTCTAAGAACCATCGCACATATGCGACGTCAACTGCCCGAAGGCTTTCAAACGGAGGCCGTACTCACCTGCGAATGTGTTTTAGCCGACCATGTCACCCCCAAAAACCGCGACGGAGAAGTGATGGAAATCCAACTTCTCGAGATAGAGACTCTCTATCAAATGCTAAAAGAAGACGCTTTTACCCTTGAGGCATCGATTGTGATTGCTGAGGATCTATGGCGTCGGGCGGCGGATTAGTCGTGTGATGGGCGCGCCAAACTTCGAGTGCGCGCATGCGCTGCTTGGCCACCAGCTCAATCGCGGCCTTAATGGCAGGGTCCTGCCTGAGCAACTCATCAAAGTCTCCCGCAGGCAAACACAGCACCTTGGTGTAGCCCAATGAGCGCACCTCAAAATCTTCTGGCACGTCATGATCTAGTAGGTACATTTCTCCGAAAAACTCTCCCGAACCCAGCTCAACGTGCGTGCCGTCCGGCAATAAAATGGTGACTGCGCCGGAGGCGACGATATACAAGCCAAATGGGGGGGCTTTTTTCCCCCAAATCAGCTGATCAGGCAAAAACAGACGAGGCTTAAGTATGCGACTGACCGCGCGTTGCGCCTGCTCGGACAAACCCATCAACAAAGGCACGCGCGCAACAAGCTCCGCCGAACCCATTTCTATATCAAGAGAAGCATCTTTATCAAGAAACGCCCAGCGCTTTGTCACTTGGTCCGACAGACTTTCAAAGACCTCGCCGCTAATAAGCGATTGGTCAAACATCTCGCCATAGCGCTCGCGCTCAAGGCGACGCGCGATGCGCCCCAAATAGTGCTCTTGCATCCACAGCGAATAAGTCGGGTACTGAAGCTCCAAGGCATGCAGTGCTTCACGAATCATGGACAGACGTTGCGTATGCAACGCAGTGATTTTTTCACAAGCTTCAGGGCCCAGAATGTCAGGGAGTTTTTTTGCGATAAAGTCCAGCAACTGTTGTGAAATGGAGCGCATGCACATCAAGGCGACAAAACGCTGGCTTAATTCGTGCGCCAACCAGCGTTGCACACCAAGCACTTCGTAAACACGCATCGCTTGCCTGAAGCGGCGGGGATAACGCATTGATCGTGCGGTACTCGCTTCAAACCCCCGCACGCCCCGTAAGCGAACGGACTCCTCTAGACGCTCTGCTCGACCCAGTAATCGCTCCGCCATGTTGCGATCAATAATCTGATGCTTCAACACATCAAAATACCGCTCGTACTCTTGTCTTGCCAGAATCGTAAGACCAAGATCAACACGTTCTTTGATCGAAAAATGCTCGATATGCAGCTCACTGCCTTCTTCGATGTTTTTGTTAAAGGCCGCATAAACATGATCACGCGCTGCGCCAGAAACATGCTCGGCTCGGGCAATTTCATCGGTCTCTTGTTGAATCATCGCTGTCGCGACCATGACAGCTTGATTCCTTAATGCGCGCTCTTTTTTGGTCAGTAAATTCAGGCCCAACATCTTGATCAAAGGCTGTAAGGTCAACCCATTGATAAAGAGGGTTGCCAACACAAAGCCTGTGACCGTAATCGCGATAAATTCTCGCGCCTCCGCAGGTAAGCTTGTACGTTCGGTGACGGCTAGCGCAAGCGCGAGAGACAATGCGCCGCGCAGTCCGCCCCACCACAGCACCACTCTAAATCTCGTGCCAATGCGCGCACCGATGCCTGAAAAAGAGAGGATCGGCACAAGACCAAACACAACGATCGCGCGCGCCAAAAGTGTCGCGCCAAACACGAGGAAAACATAAAAAAGATGTATCCATGTCGCATTCTGCATGACTTTGGGAATCAGCATCGCCGCAAACAAAAAGATCAGCGAATTCGCCCAAAAACCAAACTGATGCCACGACTGAGAGAGTGTCACGAACGTTGATGGTGCCATTCTCGTGCGGCCGGTCGAACCCACCACCAAACCTGCCACCACTGTCGCCACGACACCAGAAACTTGAAGATAATGTTCAGAGATAAAGTAGGACAAATAGGCGACAGAGATCGTCAAAGAAATCTCTGCGGCGGGCCAACCACGCATCAGAGGAAACGATAAACAGGCTAGTCGCGCTAGCACGAATCCCGTCAGACCGCCGCCAATAAAGAGATAAAGAAAGTTTTGCGAGAGTGCGCCAAAGCTCAGCTCTGCTGTGTGAGACAACACGCCCATCAGCGCCGCGTACAACGCGATGGCCGCTGCATCGTTCAACAAACTTTCGCCTTCGACCAGCGTGTTGAGTCTCGCAGGCGCGCCGACCTCTTTGAAAATTCCGATCACTGCGGCAGGGTCTGTCGTTGCGACAATCGCGCCCAGTAGCAAACAAACCACCAGACTAAAACCGGAGATGCTGGATAAGACCACGCCAACCAATACCGTGCTGATGATGACGGCCACCACAGCCATCATTAAAATAGGGCCTAAATCATCCAGCAGCCTACGCACATTCATCGCGAGTGCCGCTTCAAAGAGCAAGATCGGTAAAAATACAACCAGAAATGTTTCAGACGATATTTCAAAAGTACTGAGAATAGTCAGAAACTCGCCAAGGACGGGCGGCGCCCATTGGTGTACGTGGGAAACATAACCCAACACACAGCCTGCGATCGCAAGAAAAACCGAATATGGGAGCTTGACGCGCCCGGCAAGTGGCGGCATAAAACACACGAGCGCCAAAAGGCCCGTGAGTCCAAACACAAAGGAGTTGATGTCCATACCCATTGATTCCGAATGCTTGGCAGGCATGGCCTGCCAACAGAACCCTATGGTACGTGATGTTGCCGGTTTTTGACTTTAGTTCGTCAAGGCCAAACGCATTTTTTTCATGGCTGCAACTTCGATTTGACGAATACGCTCTGCCGACACGCCAAACTCCTCTGCCAACTCGTGCAGCGTAGCGCCACTATCGTCCTGTAACCAGCGCGCCTGAACAATGCGACGCGATCGAGGATCCAGCGCCTCCAAGGCACGATCCAATCCGGCTCCGCGCATCAGGTCTTCGTCCCTGCGCGCAAGCACCTGTGTCGGATCGTCATGCCCCTCATCGGACAAATACGCAATCGGTGCGTACGCATCTTCATCGTCGTCTTGATTTTCAAGTGACATTTCGCGACCAGAGAGGCGAACCTCCATTTCGCGCACGTCCTCGGTGCGCACATTTAAATGCGCTGCGATCTCATCAACCTGTTTGGAATCCAGCGTCTGCCCATCAGGACGCATACTGCGCAAATTAAAAAATAACTTTCGTTGCGCTTTCGTGGTTGCGACCTTGACCATCCGCCAATTGCGGACGATATATTCGTGAATTTCTGCCTTGATCCAATGCACGGCGAAGGAAACGAGCCTGACACCACGCTCCGGGTCGAAGCGCTTGACGGCCTTCATCAGGCCTACGTTGCCTTCTTGGATCAGATCCGCGTGCGGCAAACCGTAGCCCAGATACTGCCGAGCGACGGACACCACCAAGCGTAAATGGGAGAGCACAAGCTCACGCGCCGCAGCGATGTCCTGATCGTCACGAAGCCTTCGGGCAAGACCGCTCTCCTGCTCTGGCGTCAGCACAGGCAGGCGATTGACTGTTGAAATATAGGCCTCAATCGTTCCAAGCGAGCCTGGGTTCGAAATGGCCATTGCGAGTTGACTAGGTTGCAAGGTTAAAGCTGCCGTATTTGTCATGAAGAAAGACTCCTTTTTGAGGCGTCATCCATTGCCTAATTTTAGCACTCGAACGCCCTGAGTGCCAATATGACGGATTTCGGCAACGAAAGTTCCTTAATACCCTTCAGAGTGTTAATCTGAGAACGTATTTCAGACGCCCTTTTTTAGTCTGAGGCGGTTTTGTTTGTCCCTGGATTCGGGTATGTCCGACTTAGTCAAGTTTCTTTCCAAAATATTGCTTGCCTGCCTACTGATCATCGCTGTGGGCTGGGCGACTTATATCGGCGTGCGCTATTACCACGCTGAGCAAGTGGCTTATCGCTGGATTTCCGGTTTGGCAGCCAAGCAAGCCGAGTGGGAAAAGAAAATTACGGCTCAAGGTGGAAATACCCTCACGGGTTTCGCGCCGCCTGACCAACCCCGCCCTGTTCAAGGACTAGAGGGTAAGTTTGCGGGACTGACCTACGACCCTTTGCAAAAGCGGCTTTGGGGTGTGGTCAATCGGCCTACGGCCATTGTCGCGCTTTCTACTGACGGTCAACTTTTAGCGACCTACCCCGTCAAAGGGATGTCAGACATCAATGGCATTGCCTGGATGGGCGGTAACCGCGTGGCACTGGTCAACGGCAAGCGCAACCGTGTCGTGTTGACCGAGATTCCTTCGTCGCCACAATCCCTCGATGTCACTCGTGCTTTTTCTCTACTTTTGCGCTTTGGCGAGGGCGAGGATGCCAATCAAGGTTTTAATGGTTTAGGCTACGATCTCAAGCGCGATCGTCTTTATATTTCCAAAGAACACAGCCCGCGTACCCTTTATCGCGTCAGTGGACTCAATTACTTGCAGGCGCCCGACTCACGCGGCTTGCGCATCGAAAACATTAGTTTCTGGCTAGACGAGGTTCCTTTTGCGACAGATCTTTCCTCTGTCGAAGCCGATCCGACCAACGGACGTGTTTTTTTGCTAAGCGAAGAATCGCAAATGATCGTCCAGCTTGATGGAGACTCCGGTGAGGGAAGAGGCATGCTTTCGCTTTCCCCAAAAGGCGCAAAACCAATGCCACGGCCAGAGGGTATCGCTACGGATGATGCCGGCAATCTGTATATCGTGAGCGAGCCTAATCTTTTTTATAGGTTAAAAAAGCCCTAGTTTCGGGCTTTTTCTCACCATGGCCCGACAGCCCCGTCTTTATGCTGCGGGTTACGCCCAACTGGTTTCGATCCAGTTTTCTGAATCTGCGCAACAACTCGATCAGAATCTTCTTGATCAACGCTACAAAAAAATGACGGCCTGGTTGGGTGAGGCGGCGCCCCTTTGCAATGCTTCGATTCATGGTTGGTCAATCACGCCTCGCGCCCTGTACCTTCTCGCAACACCCACCGACGATAAAAGTTTACCTTCCCTGGTTCAGGCCCTTGGTCGCAAGCTTGCTGCGCAACTCAAGATCGGCGGCGTGTTTTCAGGTCGCTATCACGCGACCATTCCCCAACCAGGCTTGTGGGTCCTGCCCGCCCTTATTTGGCTTGAGCGACAGCCTGTTCGCGAAAACCTGGTTGAAGATGCGGAATCATGGCCTTGGTCTTCTGCTCGCGTCCATACGGGTACTGTCTCACAAGCAATATCGTGGTTACAGCCCCATCCTGATTACTGGCTATGTGGCAACACGCCTTTTGACCGGCAAGCCAATTACCGGATGCGCCTTTTCGAAGGTTTACCTCCCGTCGCGGACAAACGCATTTCCTTTTGCTTGAACGGACAATGGGCGCTTGGGGACGAGTCCTTTATCTCTGAATTACAAAAAATCGCCACGCGTCGCGTGAACCCTGGCAACCGGGGCCGACCAAAAAAGAACTGATCCGTCCCCATTTATTTTTTAGATACCTTTTATTCCTTAATAAATGGGGACGCACCCTAATTTATTCTCTTGCACAGGACGATATTCGCGGGTATTGTTTCGCTCTTGCGCTGCAACATCGCAGACCAGTCCCTGGAGCACGATATGTCGACTTTCCCTCTTAGTTTTCATCCTTCAATTGCCACTCAGGCCTCCTCTAGGCCGACCGTAGGCCTCCCGAAAGCCCAGGGGCTCTATCACCCATCGCACGAGCATGACGCTTGTGGTGTTGGCTTTGTTGCACATATCAAGGGACAAAAAAGTCACGCCATTATTGAGCAAGGCCTCAAAATCCTTGAAAATCTCGATCACCGGGGTGCCGTTGGCGCCGACAAACTCATGGGAGATGGTGCAGGAATCCTAATTCAGATCCCCGATGCTTTCTATCGTCAAGATTTGGCCAAACAAGGGATCATGCTTCCCGCCCCAGGCGAATACGGCGTTGCGATGGTGTTTTTACCCAAAGAAATCGCTTCCCGTCTTGCCTGTGAACAAGAGCTCGAACGCTCTGTGCGGGCCGAAGGTCAAGTTGTCCTCGGTTGGCGCGACGTCCCGGTCGATGCAGAGATGCCCATGTCGCCGGCTGTTCGAGCCTGCGAGCCCGTTATTCGCCAGCTCTTTATCGGCCGCGGCGCTGACGTCATGGTTCCAGATGCGCTAGAACGCAAGCTCTATGTGATTCGCAAGACCGCTAGCCATGCCATTCAAGCCATGGGCTTAGCGCATGGCAAAGAGTATTTCGTGCCTTCCGCCTCGGTACGCACGATCGTCTATAAAGGCCTGCTCTTAGCAGACCAAGTGGGATGTTACTACCGTGATTTAGCAGACCCCCTCACTGTTTCCGCGGTTGCCCTCGTGCACCAACGCTTTTCCACAAATACGTTTCCAGCTTGGCCACTCGCCCACCCTTACCGCATGATCGCCCACAATGGCGAAATCAATACTGTAAAAGGTAACTTCAACTGGCTTCGCGCCCGCGAAGGCATGATGCAATCCGCCGTGTTGGGTGACGATCTCAAAAAACTTTACCCCATCGTTTACGAAGGTCAATCTGACACAGCCACCTTCGACAACTGCCTCGAGCTGTTGGTGAATTCGGGTTATTCCCTCGCCCACGCCATGATGATGATGATTCCCGAGGCGTGGGAGCAGCACACCCACATGGATCCAAGCCGCCGTGCGTTCTACGAGTACCACGCAGCAATGATGGAGCCATGGGATGGCCCTGCCGCAGTGGCCTTTACCGACGGTCGCCAAATTGGTGCGACCTTGGATCGTAATGGCCTTCGCCCCGCACGCTATCTCATTACTGATGATGACATGGTCATCATGGCGTCCGAAGCCGGCACCCTGCCCATCCCTGAAAACAAAATCGTCAAAAAGTGGCGCTTGCAACCAGGCAAGATGTTCCTGATTGACCTTGAGCAAGGCCGCATCATCGACGACGCTGAAATCAAGTCTCAACTCGCCAACTCTCGCCCCTACCGCCAGTGGATCGATCGTCTGCGCGTCAAGCTCGAGTCCTTGCCTTCGCCTGCGACTCAACACTTACCTGCCGTGACGACAAGCTTGCTTGATCGCCAGCAAGCCTTTGGCTGGACTCAAGAAGATTTCAAATTTATTCTTGAAGTGATGGCTGAAACAGGCGAAGAAGCCATCGGCTCGATGGGCAACGATGCACCACTCGCTGTCTTGTCAAGCCGCGCCAAACCTTTTTACAACTATTTCCGCCAACTCTTTGCGCAGGTGACCAATCCGCCGATTGATCCAATCCGCGAACAAATGGTCATGTCGCTGGTCTCTTTCATCGGACCCAAGCCAAACCTGTTAGATATCAACAACGTCAACCCGCCGCTTCGCCTCGAAGTCAATCAGCCCGTTCTCGATGACAAAGAGATGGCTAGGATTCGCGGCATCTCCGAGTTGACGGGTAACAAATTCCGCAGCTTCGAACTCAACATTAGCTATCCCGCCGCTTGGGGTCCGGATGGCATCGAAGCACGTCTCGCGGCACTTTGTGCGCGGGCGGTCGATGCTGTTAAAAGCGGCTATACCGTGCTGATTTTGACTGACCGAAATGTCGATAGCTATCATGTCGCTATTCCGGCATTGCTCGCAACCTCGGCGATCCATCAGCACTTAATCAGAGAAGGCCTTCGCACCAACACGGGTCTCGTCGTTGAAACAGGT
Source organism: Bordetella parapertussis (assembly GCA_945897365.1). Lineage (GTDB taxonomy): Bacteria > Pseudomonadota > Gammaproteobacteria > Burkholderiales > Burkholderiaceae_B > Zwartia > Zwartia parapertussis_A. The sequence continues at coordinate 28,472 of CAMDFD010000011.1, forward strand.
TCTGCTCGCGAGGTTCACCACTTCGCTCTGCTTGGCGGCTATGGTGCCGAAGCCATACACCCGTTTCTCGCCATCGAAAGCATTGCTGCAATCAGCAAGGACGCCGAGAAAGCCATCAAAAATTACGTCAAAGCTATCGGTAAGGGCTTGAACAAAGTGATGTCCAAAATGGGCATTTCTACCTACATGTCATACTGTGGTGCGCAGATTTTCGAAGCCGTTGGCTTACGCACAGTCCTGGTGAATAAATATTTTTCAGGCACAACCAGCACAATCGAAGGCATCGGTATTTTTGAAGTTGCCGAAGAAGCTCTCCGCACGCATCGCGCAGCCTTTAGTAACGACCCCGTCTTGGCTAATGCGCTTGAAACAGGCGGCGAGTATGCCTTCCGCGTGCGCGGCGAAGATCATATGTGGACGCCTGACTCCATCGCCAAACTACAACACGCGACCCGCGACAATAACTACCGTACCTACAAAGAGTACGCGCAACTCATCAATGACCAGAGTCGACGTCATATGACCTTGCGTGGCCTCTTCGAGTTCAAGGTTGATCCAGCACGCGCCATTCCTCTTGAGCAAGTTGAACCCGCAAAAGAAATCGTCAAGCGCTTTGCGACTGGCGCGATGTCTCTTGGTTCGATCTCGACAGAGGCACATTCCGTGTTGGCTGTTGCCATGAATCGTATTGGTGGCAAATCGAATACCGGCGAAGGTGGCGAAGACGAATTACGCTATCGCAACGAGCTTCGCACTGGCAAGAGCGGGATCAAAGCAGGTGCAACGCTGGCAAGCGAACTCGGTGCGGATCGTATTGCTGCCGATGTTCACTTGCAAGAGGGCGACTCCATGCGCTCCAAGATTAAGCAGGTCGCTTCAGGTCGCTTCGGTGTCAGTGCCGAATACCTCTCCAGTGCAGACCAGATCCAAATCAAAATGGCACAGGGTGCCAAGCCCGGCGAAGGCGGTCAGCTACCGGGTCACAAGGTTTCCGAGTACATTGCCAAACTCCGCTGTTCGGTTCCGGGTGTAGGCCTGATCTCGCCCCCGCCTCACCATGACATTTATTCGATCGAGGATTTGGCACAACTCATTCATGATCTCAAAAACGTCAATGCTCGCGCCTCGATTTCTGTCAAACTTGTATCAGAGGTTGGCGTAGGTACTGTTGCTGCCGGTGTTGCAAAAGCCAAAGCCGATCATGTCACGATCTCCGGCCATGATGGCGGAACAGGCGCGTCACCTGTATCATCGATCAAGCACGCGGGCACCCCTTGGGAGCTCGGCCTTGCCGAGACACAACAAACCCTGATGCTCAACCAATTGCGCAGCCGCATTCGCGTGCAAGCCGATGGTCAAATGAAAACAGGTCGCGACGTCGTTATTGGTGCACTGCTTGGTGCGGATGAATTTGGCTTTGCAACTGCGCCTCTAGTTGTTGAGGGTTGCATCATGATGCGTAAATGCCACCTCAATACCTGCCCAGTGGGCGTTGCGACGCAAGACCCCGTTTTGCGCCAAAAATTCCAAGGCAAACCGGAACACGTTGTGAACTACTTCTTCTTTGTTGCCGAAGAAGTGCGCGAAATCATGGCTCAGCTTGGCATCAGCAGCTTTGACGAGTTGGTTGGTCGCGCTGACTTGCTCGACACCCGTTCGGGCATCGAACATTGGAAAGCCAATGGTTTGGATTTCGCACGCGTGTTTTATCAACCCACGACGGACAGCCCGCGCAGACACACCGAAGGCCAAGATCACGGCCTCGATGTCGCGCTCGATCATCAGCTCATTGAGCGCAGCCTGCCGGCGCTTGAGCGCGGTGAAAAAGTCTCCTTTATTGTGCCGGTTCGTAACCGCAACCGTACGATTGGCGCCATGCTGTCTGGCCGAGTCGCTACGCGTTATGGCGATGAAGGCTTGCCCGACGATACGATTCACATTCAGTGCAACGGCACTGCCGGCCAAAGCTTTGGTGCCTTCTTGGCACGCGGTATCACGCTAGACCTTGTTGGCGAAGGCAACGACTACGTCGGCAAGGGCCTATCTGGTGGTCGTATTATTGTTCGTTCACCCAATGATTTTAGAGGCTTTGGTCCAGATCATATTATTGTCGGCAATACTGTTTTATATGGCGCAACCGGGGGCGAGGCCTACTTTAACGGCGTTGGCGGAGAACGCTTCGCTGTTCGCAACTCAGGCGCTGCCGCAGTCGTCGAGGGCACTGGAGACCATGGCTGTGAATACATGACTGGCGGCACTGTTGTCGTACTGGGCGAGACCGGTCGTAACTTTGCTGCAGGAATGTCTGGTGGAGTAGCTTACCTCTGGGATCCTGAGGGCACTTTCGCCGAGCGTTGCAATATGTCAATGGTTGCGCTTGAGCCCGTGCTTTCCACAGCTGCGCAATCGAAGGAGCAGGGCATTGATATTTGGCACAGCATGACTCGAGGCGGCGAGCGCGAGACCGACGAGATGATTTTGAAACGCCTCGTAGAAAATCATTTCCGCTACACCGGCAGTTTCCGTGCGCGCGATCTCGTCAGCAACTGGGACAGTGCCCGCGGGAAATTCATCAAAGTCATGCCTGTCGACTACAAGCGCGCCCTCGGCGAAATGTGGCGCGCCGCCAACCCTCAGCCCAAAGCAGCTTAAGGAATCATCATGGGAAAAATTACTGGATTTCTCGAAGTCAAACGCTTACAAGAGGCTTCCGAGCCGCCCGCGAACCGACTCAAGCACTGGAAAGAATTTGTTCTGCACCTGAGCGACGATCAAGCCGGGAAACAAGCTGCGCGTTGCATGGACTGCGGCATTCCTTTTTGTAATAGCGGCTGCCCTGTCAACAACATCATTCCCGATTGGAATGATTTGGTCTATCGCCAAAACTGGCGTGGCGCCTTGGATGTTTTGCATTCGACCAATAATTTTCCTGAGTTCACAGGTCGAATTTGTCCCGCGCCTTGCGAAGCCGCCTGTACCCTCAACATCAACGACGATGCTGTCGGCATCAAATCAATTGAGCACGCCATTATCGACAAGGGCTGGGAACAAGGCTGGGTCACCCCCCAAATTCCCGTACAGAAAACAGGTAAAAAAGTCGCAGTGATCGGTTCGGGACCCGCAGGCCTTGCCTGTGCTCAACAATTGGCGCGCGTCGGACACGACGTGACCGTTTTCGAAAAGAACGACCGAATCGGCGGCCTATTGCGCTATGGCATTCCTGACTTCAAATTAGAAAAACATCTTATTGATCAGCGTATTGCACAAATGGAAGCTGAAGGTGTCACCTTCAAGGCCTCGCATTACGTGGGTCAAGCTGGCGATACGTCTGAAAAAGGTCTCACCGTCAAAACACCCGAAGCACTTAAAAAAGAATTTGATGCGATCGTGCTGACAGGCGGATGTGAGACACCGCGCGATTTACCTATCCCTGGTCGTGAGCTTGATGGCGTGATGTATGCCATGGACTTTTTACGCCCCCAAAACAAAGTGGTTGCTGGCGATAAACTGAGTACTCAAGTCCTTGCGAAAGGCAAGCATGTCGTGGTCATCGGTGGTGGTGATACAGGTTCGGACTGCGTGGGCACTAGCAACCGCCATGGCGCCAAGTCTGTCACCCAAATTGAGCTGATGCCCCGTCCCCCTGAAAACGAAAACAAAGCGATGACTTGGCCCTATTGGCCGGCTAAGCTGCGCACCTCCTCTTCACACGAAGAGGGCGCTGAGCGCGACTGGGCTATCACTAGCAAGTCGCTTTCAGGTAAAAACGGCAAGCTTGAAAAACTCGTCGCCGCTAAGGTCGAATGGATCAAAGACGAAACCACAGGTCAAATGCGCATGCAAGAGATCAAGGGCTCTGAGTTCGACATTCAAGCCGACCTAGTGTTGTTGGCGATGGGTTTTGTTGCCCCGGTCAGTAATGTGCTGACAGCCTTTGGTATTGATCAAGATCCTCGCGGAAACGCACGGGCCAATACAGATGACTATAAAAGCAATGTCGACAAGGTTTTTGCCGCCGGAGATATGCGTCGCGGTCAATCCCTCGTCGTGTGGGCGATCCGCGAAGGGCGCCAATGCGCGCGCTCTGTCGATGAGTTTCTGATGGGCTCGAGCGAACTTCCGCGCTAAGTTTGTCAAAGGACTTTATCCGACTGGATAAAGTCCTGCTCATTCAGGCACGATTTAGGACGCAGGGCGCTACAATGACGCATCCGGGCATACCCTTGCCTGCCTTGGCCTGTTAGCCATGACCTAAACGGTTCTCGATGCCCTCGCTTTCCACCGCTCCAGATGATTTAGTGCTGCGCCTGTCAGGCGTGGCGTTGGGGTATGGAGATGTCACTATTCTTCGCGACATCTCTCTGGACGTTCGGCGAGGACAGGTCGTCGCCTTGATGGGGGGCTCAGGGTCGGGCAAAACCACGCTGCTTCGCGCCGCAACAGGTCAAATCAAAGCACAAGCTGGATGCGTCACCTTGTTTGACCAAGATCTAAGCAAGGTAAACAGCCCAGCGCTTCAGGGACTGAGGCAAAAAATGGGCGTGTTGTTTCAACAAGGCGCTCTTTTTACCGATCTCAATGTCTTTGAAAACGTGGCCTTTCCTTTGCGAGAACACGCGAGACTCTCGCCTTCCGAGCTTCTCACTCGCGTTCTCGACACGCTCGAAGCCGTTGGTTTGCGTACTGCGGCGCATCTACGCGTTTCTGAAATTTCTGGCGGCATGGCGCGACGCGTCGCACTCGCGCGCGCGGTTGTTCTTGAGCCAGAGCTCGTTTTATATGACGAACCTTTTGCCGGACTTGACCCGATCTCTCTGGGCATTACGGCCCGCCTCATCCGCAACCTCTCAGATAGACTAGGCTGTGCTTCTGTGGTGATTACCCACGACATCACAGAGTCATTTGCGATCGCAGACCATGTCTATCTCGTTGGTCAGGGTGTCATTAAGGCACATGGCACTCCCAAAACCCTTGGCACCTCGACGGACCCCTACGTTCAACAGTTCCTCAAAGGCCACCCCGACGGCCCCGTCCCCTTTGACTATCCCAGCACCCCCAAGTTCGAAGCGTGGCTAGTCAACCAAGAGACCAAGAGATGAGCTTGAATACCTCTCTTACCTCCATCGGTCGCGGGATACGAACGCGTGTCAGCGGTCTCGGAACGTTTGCGCGTTTTTTCTGGCTACTCCTTCAGCGCAGCGGCATCGTTTTTTCACGTCCTCGCTTGGTCGCGCAACAAATACACTTTATCGGCAACTACTCCCTGCTGATCATCGCTGTCTCTGGGCTCTTTGTTGGCTTCGTCCTAGGGTTGCAGGGCTACTACACACTGAACCGCTACGGTTCCGAAGAAGCGCTCGGCCTACTTGTGGCACTTTCCCTGACCCGCGAACTAGGACCCGTTGTCACAGCCCTTTTGTTTGCTGGGCGTGCGGGCACCTCACTGACCGCCGAAATCGGCCTCATGAAGGCAGGCGAGCAACTGGCCGCGATGGAGGTCATGGCAGTCGACCCTGTGCGCCGCGTCTTGGCTCCGCGTTTTTGGGGTGGCGTGATCGCCATGCCGATTCTAGCGGCTGTTTTTTCCATGGTGGGCATTCTAGGCGGCTGGGTCGTCGGTGTGCTGATGATCGGCATCGATACGGGTGCGTTCTGGTCCCAGATGCAAAGCGGCGTCGACGTCTGGAAAGACATCATGAATGGCGTGATTAAAAGTATCGTGTTTGGTGTGGCAGTGACCTTAATCGCTCTTTATGAGGGTTGGCAGTGCCGTCCAACCCCCGAAGGAGTCGCACGCGCAACTACCCGTACCGTTGTCGCCGGTTCGCTGGCCGTACTGGGACTTGATTTTTTGCTGACCGCATTAATGTTCAGCAACTGACTTTGGAATAAAAATGTCTACTGAAAAAACTGACTGGTGGGTAGGACTATTCGTACTGCTTGGTGGTGTCGCTCTCGCGTTTTTAGCTTTGCGAGCCGCAAATTTAAGCAGCTTTTCCTTCTCCCCAAGCTATACCCTCTCGGCCAAGTTCGACAATATCGGTGGGCTCAAAGCCAGAGCACCAGTTAAGAGCGCAGGTGTTGTTGTTGGACGCGTTTCTTCCATCGCCTTGGACACCAAAACTTACCAGGCCGTCGTGCGCATCGATATGGAAAAAGGTTTCCTATTTCCTCTCGACTCCTCAGCCAAAATTTTGACCTCCGGCTTGTTGGGTGAGCAATACATCGGCCTCGAGGCGGGAGGCGACGAAACGAACCTTCCCGACAATGGCATGATCCAATATACCCAAAGCGCCATTGTTCTTGAGAGCCTGATTAGTCAGTTTCTCTTTAACACTGCAGAAAAGCAGGGAAGCCAGAAACCGCCACCAAGCACGTCGGACAAGCCCCAAAACTGAACTCGGTTACAACCATGAACACGCTCTATTTTTCTAAAACTCTACTGATCGGACTTTTGCTTGTTCTGGGAGGCTGTGCGACTCAGCCGGTGACCACTCCCATCGCAGCTGATCCCTGGGAGAGCTCCAATCGTGCGGTTTTTCAATTCAACGACACGATTGACAAAGCCATCTTCAAGCCCGTTGCACAAGCGTACGCCTTTGTCACCCCGCAGCCCGTGCGAACTTGCATACGCAACATTTACTTAAATCTCGGGGATATTTGGGCAGGCATGAATAGTTCCCTACAAGGCCGTCATACCGATGCTATCAACACGTTTGGTCGTTTCATGCTGAACTCTACGTTAGGTTTAGGTGGTTGCCTGGATCTTGCCAGCACAACGGGAGCTAAACGTATCCCCAACGATTTTGGCGTCACCTTGGGCGTATGGGGCATCAGTTCAGGTCCTTACCTCGTGTTGCCCTTAATTGGTTCAAGCACTGCGCGTGATGGCACAGGCCTCATCGCGGACGCATACGTCAACCAAGTAGGCTGGGGTCACATGATCAGTGATATTTCTGTGCGCAACTCGCTCTATGGGCTCGAAGTTGTCCAGCGTCGTGAGGCACTTCTTGACATCACCGACACCCTGGATCGTACCGCCTTAGATCGTTACAGTTTTATTCGCGATGCCTACTTAAAGCGACGTTCGGTTCAAGTCAACGGCCCCTTGGCCGAGGCTGAAAATCTCCCCAATTACGAAGATGAAGAAGACGCGCCGGCAGATCGCAAAGCGCTTGGTATTCCATCTAAAAACTAAAGGGACTCCTCCTCATGCTCTCATTCATCGCACGATTTAATCTCTTTTTGCTTCTGGGCCTTAGTCTAGCCGCAGGTGTTCATGCACAACAAAAACCCGATCCGATGGCTTCGCCGAACGAGTTCGTTCAACAGGTTGCGGATCAAGTGCTGAACGCACTCAAAGCTGACACCTCCGCGCGCGGCGGGGATGTCAAGCGTATTAATCAAATCGTAGACGAAATGATTTTGCCCTACGTTAACTTTGAAAAAACCACGCGCTTGGCCGCGGGACGCAATTGGCGCGAAGCCACGCCTGAGCAAAAAAAGGCACTTAGCCTTGCCTTTCGTGGAACCCTCGCTCGAACCTACAGCGGTGCGTTCACACGCGTAAGCGATGACACCAGCATCAAAACGCTGCCGTTTCGTGGCGATGACAATGCCAATGACGTTGTCGTCAAGGTCCAGGTTTTTCAGCGCGCTAACTCCCAACCCTTTGCGCTTGACTACCGGCTTGAAAAAACACCTCAAGGCTGGAAAATTTACGACATTAATGTCGAAAATGTCTGGTTAATTGAAAATTATCGTAACCAATTCACCCAACAGATTAATCAAAACGGCATTGATGGACTGATTGCCGCGCTTAACCAGCGAGCTCAATAATCACCATGTCCGCCGTATCGCTCCAACACATTTCAAAAATATTCCCTCCTCGTGCCACAGGCTGGGGCGGGCTGTTTAAAAAGCCGCAGGGTCCGGGGTTTCAAGCCCTGAACGACGTCTCGCTTAATATAGAGCACGGTGAAATTTTTGGTTTGCTTGGACCGAATGGCGCAGGCAAAACGACGCTGATTTCGGTTTTAGCCGGGCTCTGTCGCGCCACTTCCGGACAAGCAAGCGTCTGTGGTCACGACGTTGTCACTGATTATCAAGCTGCGCGACGCTCTCTAGGCGTCGTGCCACAAGAGCTCGTTTACGATCCTTTTTTCACGGTCCGTGAAACGTTACGTATTCAGTCTGGTTATTTTGGTTTCCGTAACAACGACGATTGGATAGACGAAATTCTCGCTCACCTCGGCCTCTCGGATAAAGCCGATGAAAATATGCGTGCCCTCTCGGGCGGCATGAAGCGTCGAGTCCTCGTCGCGCAAGCACTTGTGCATCGTCCACCCGTCATCGTGCTTGACGAACCGACTGCGGGTGTGGATGTCGACCTGCGCCGCAGCTTGTGGGAGTTTATTTCCCGACTCAATCGCGAAGGGCATACCATCATGCTCACGACCCACTACCTCGAAGAAGCCGAAGCGCTTTGCGGTCGAATCGCAATGCTCAAACGCGGACGTATCGTTGCGCTCGAATCGACACAAGCGCTACTCGCACGCACAGGCGGAAGCCTAGAAGAAGCCTTCGTGCACATCATGAATACACCAGACCATCATTCACTAGAGGCGCAAGCATGACACGCGCATTACTCACCGCACGCGCAGGCGCTGGCTCCGGCTTTCCTACCTTATTGGGCAAGGAGCTCCTGCGCTTTTGGAAGGTTGGATTCCAAACAATCGCAGCACCCGTCATTACGGCGCTCTTGTATCTCGTGATTTTCGCCCAGGTTCTGCAAGATCGTATTCAAGTCTACGGAACCGTGCCTTACACCGCTTTTCTCATCCCCGGCCTGATGATGATGAGCATGTTGCAAAACGCCTTTGCCAACCCCTCCTCTTCCTTGATTCAAAGTCGAGTGACAGGTAACTTAGTGTTTGTGCTGCTCCCACCGATTTCGCATCGCGAGTTCTTCAGTGCCTATATGATTGCGGGCATTTTGCGCGGCATCGCGGTTGGCGGCTGCGTATGGTTAGTCTCTTTGTATTTTGTGCCGCTCGGCATCAAGGAGCCCCTTTGGGCTTTTGTCTTCGCCGTGCTGTCATGCGGCATCATGGCTATTCTCGGCCTCATTGCGGGCCTGACCTCTGAAAAATTTGACCAACTCGCGGCATTCCAAAACTTTCTCATCATGCCTGCGACTTTTTTGTCCGGCGTTTTTTACTCGGTCCACACTTTGCCACCATTCTGGCAACATGTTTCTCACTGGAACCCCCTTTTCTATACGATCGACGGCTTTCGCTATGGATTTTTTGGTATCGCAGATGTATCACCCTGGCAAAGCCTGGCGGTCGTTGGCGGAGTTTTCATTGCACTGACATTTTTTGCCCTACGCCTGCTTAGCACCGGTTACAAACTTAGAACCTGATTTAAATGAATACATACTTAGACCAAGGACAGACTTAAACATGTTGCCCACTCCAGAAGACATCCGCACCTACATTGCTGCCGGGTTGCCTTGCGAACACCTCGAGGTCACAGGTGATGGCTCACACTTCGAAGCCCTGATCGTCAGCACCGCCTTTGCGGGTAAGCGTCCGATTGCCCGCCATCAACTTGTCTACGGCGTCCTCGGTGACCGAATGAAACAAGAAATTCATGCTCTTTCAATGCGTACTTTGACGCCCGAAGAGTTCAACGGAAAGCGCTAAATGGACAAGCTTCGCATTCAAGGCGGGTATGCGCTCAAAGGCGAAATCAATATTTCGGGCGCTAAAAATGCCGCCCTGCCGATTTTATGCGCTGGACTATTGACCGCGGATACCGTCACACTCTCAAACGTTCCAAAGCTTAATGATATTGCGACGACACTCAAGCTCCTGGGGCAATTAGGTGTGCGTTGCGAGAGAGCGAGTGACGATACGGTCAGCATCACTGCCGATCAACTGACGGCTCTTGAAGCGCCCTATGAACTCGTTAAAACTATGCGCGCTTCGATTCTGGTGCTCGGTCCTCTCTTGGCCCGCTTCGGCGAAGCACGTGTCAGTCTGCCTGGCGGCTGTGCGATCGGTCAGCGTCCTGTAGACCAACATATCCAGGGTCTTGCGGCACTAGGTGCGGACATCAAAATCGAACATGGCTTTGTCGTGGCCAAAGCCAAAAAACTCAAAGGTGCAGTCGTACGTACTGACATGGTCACCGTCACAGGTACAGAAAACCTGATGATGGCGGCCGTACTGGCCGACGGTCAAACCATTTTGGAAAATGCCGCGCGTGAGCCCGAAGTGGTCGATCTCGCCGAGTTATTAATCAAAATGGGTGCGCGTATCAAGGGACATGGTACAGACAGGATCGTCATCGACGGTGTACCGGCTTTACATGGTGCCACCCATGATGTGATCCCGGATCGCATCGAGGCTGGTAGCTTTTTATGCGCTGTAGGTGCGGCAGGCGGTGAGATTGTGCTGCGCCGTGCCGCACCCGAAACAATGGGTGCCACGATATCAAAGCTTCTAGAGGCGGGCCTCACAATTGAGTCAGGCAAAGACTGGATCCAAGCAAGCATGCGCAAGCGCCCCAAAGCGGTCGACTTTCGCACTCACGAATACCCTGGCTTTGCGACTGACATGCAAGCGCAACTCATGGCGCTAAACACCATTGCCGAGGGAACCTCGGTGATTGCTGAAACGATTTTTGAAAATCGTTTTATGCACGTACAAGAACTATTACGCTTGGGTGCCAATATTGATATCGACGGTCACACTGCCGTCGTTCGCGGTGTAACACGCCTTTCCGGCGCAACCGTCATGGCAACCGACCTGAGGGCTTCGGCTAGTTTGGTCATTGCAGGACTTGCTGCCGAAGGCGAAACCTTAGTCGAGCGGATTTATCATCTCGACCGGGGCTACGAACGCATGGAACACAAACTCAGAGCTCTCGGTGCTCATATCGAAAGAATATCCAGCTAAAGGAACCCTTATGAGCATAGACGTACGCGCGCGCCCTCTGACCTTGGCATTGTCCAAGGGACGCATTTTCGAAGAAACCTTGCCTCTGTTGAAGGCGGCCGGTATCACGGTCAGCGAAGATCCCGAAAAATCTCGCAAACTCATCATTGGGACTAGCGATCCGGGATTACGGCTCATTATTGTTCGCGCCTCTGACGTCCCCACTTATGTCGAATACGGTGCCGCAGACCTCGGAATTGCCGGTAAAGACGTGCTGATTGAACACACCGCTCAACACCCCGGCGGCCTGTACCAGCCGATTGACCTGAATATCGCAAAATGTCGTCTAGCCGTTGCTGTTCGCAATGGTTTTGACTACGCTGCAGCAGTTAAACAGGGTGCGCGCTTACGTGTCGCGACCAAATATACGGCTGCGGCACGCGAACACTTCGCTGCCAAGGGCGTTTACGTAGACCTAATCAAACTTTACGGCTCAATGGAGCTCGCGCCTCTTGTTGGCTTGGCTGATGCGATCGTCGATCTAGTGTCCACTGGCAATACCTTGAAAGCCAACGACCTGGTCGCCGTTGAGGACATCATGCCCATTTCCTCCAGATTGGTGGTCAACCGTGCGGCCCTTAAAACCCGCCACGCCGAATTACAGCCCTTACTAGATGCCTTTGAGCGTGCAAGCGCAAGCTCTGTGGCATGATAGAGACCTACTTGTTTTGATGACCCCTTCAAATGAGGGGCTCTTTGATGATGCGCACAATCACACGACTGGACTCACGCGATCCTGAGTTTCAAACAACACTCTCCAAGCTACTGGCTTTTGATGCCGAGCAAGATGACGCGATCGATGCGGCCGCCGCCAGCATCCTTCAACGGGTGCGCCTTGAGGGCGACAAGGCCCTGCTTGGTTACACACGTCAATTCGACAAAGTCGACGTTGACTCGGTTGCCGCGCTTGAAATACCTCGTTGCGACTGGGAGTCGGCACTCGCCAACCTGCCCGCTGCTCAACGACAAGCGCTTGAAATCGCAGCCGAACGCGTACGTGCTTATCACGTGCATCAACGTCAAGAAAGCTGGTCCTACACCGAAGCCGATGGCACCCGTCTAGGTCAGAAAATCACTCCGCTAGACAGGGTCGGTCTCTACGTGCCTGGCGGGAAAGCATCCTACCCCTCCTCTGTCCTGATGAACGCCATCCCTGCAAAAGTCGCAGGCGTGAGCGAAGTCATCATGGTGACACCTACTCCTGGTGGACAGCGCAATGCCATGGTACTGGCTGCTGCGGCCATCGCGGGTGTGGATCGCTGCTTTGCCATTGGTGGCGCGCAGGCTGTTGGGGCGCTCGCCTACGGCACGGCGACCATCCCTGCCGTCGACAAAATCGTCGGGCCTGGCAATGCCTATGTCGCCGCTGCCAAAAGACGCGTTTTTGGAACGGTCGGGATCGACATGATTGCCGGACCAAGCGAGATTTTGGTCATTTGTGACGGCCAAACGCCTGCGGATTGGATTGCAATGGATTTGTTTTCGCAAGCCGAGCACGATGAACTGGCCCAAGCGATTCTGCTTTGCCCAGACGCAAAATACCTCGACGAGGTTCAAGCCTCGATTGAAAGACTGCTACCCACCATGCCGCGCGCGGACATTATCCGCACAAGCTTACGTGATCGCGGCGCCTTGATTTTGGTGCGCGACCTCCAAGAAGCCTGCGAAATCAGTAACAACATTGCACCCGAACACCTCGAAGTGTCCTGCGAAAACTCTGATGAATGGTTGCCTTTGTTACGCCACGCGGGTGCCATTTTCATGGGGCGCCATAGTTCCGAAGCGCTTGGGGACTATTGCGCAGGGCCCAATCACGTTCTGCCGACTTCCCGAACTGCGCGCTTTTCCTCACCCTTAGGCGTGTATGATTTTCAAAAACGCTCTAGTTTGATTCATGTCTCAGCCGCAGGCGCGCAAACTCTAGGCAAAGTGGCAAACGAACTGGCGCTTGGCGAAGGTCTCCAAGCCCATGCCGCGAGTGCCCGTTATCGTCTGACCAACATACAATAGACTTTCCTAAGATCTCAGTACATCAGAGTACATATCATGCGTACCGCAGAAATTATCCGCAATACCAATGAAACGCGCATCCGCGTCGCGGTCAATCTAGACGGCACTGGCAAACAGGCCCTCAACACTGGGGTGCCATTTTTAGACCACATGCTGGACCAGATCGCGCGCCATGGTCTGATCGACCTTGAGATCCACGCCGAAGGCGATCTCGACATCGATGCACACCACACCGTCGAAGATGTCGGCATCACGCTCGGCATGGCCATCGCCAAAGCCGTGGGTGACAAGGCGGGTATTCGTCGTTATGGACATGCCTATGTCCCTCTCGACGAGGCGCTTTCCCGCGTGGTTGTGGACTTTTCAGGCCGTCCGGGTTTGCAATTCCATGTCCCGTTCACACGTGCGCGCGTAGGTGATTTTGATGTCGATTTGACCATTGAGTTTTTTCAAGGCTTGGTCAACCATGCCCTCATAACGTTACACATCGACAACTTGCGCGGTGTCAATGCGCACCACCAATGCGAAACCATCTTCAAAGCAACGGGTCGTGCGCTTCGCATGGCTCTCGAGCTCGATCCGCGCAGCGCAGGTGTCGTGCCATCCACCAAAGGCGTGCTGTAAGTCATGACTTCGATTGCCATTGTCGATTACGGCATGGGGAACTATCACTCTGTCGAGCGCGCGTTGCGGCACGCAGCACCTGAGGCGGATATCCGTTTGTGCAAGCTCGCGGCTGAGATAGCGGCCGCGGATCGTGTCGTTTTTCCTGGACAAGGTGCGATGGCGGACTGCATTCGCACGCTAGACGAAGCGGGTCTGCGAGAGGCGGTCATACGCGCAGCGGCAACCAAGCCTCTGTTAGGTGTATGCGTCGGCGAACAAATGCTGTTCGAGCGCAGCGAAGAAGGCAACACAATAAGCCTTGGCCTGTTCAAAGGCGAAGTTCGTCGTTTCAAGGGGCCCGCATTTGACGCGCCCACAACTGAGGCGAACGATCACGCAGATCGACTTAAAGTCCCGCATATGGGGTGGAATCCTGTACATCAGGTGCGTGCGCATAAGCTTTGGTCGGGTATTCCCGATGCCACGCCTTTTTATTTTGTCCACAGCTATTATGCTTTACCGGCTGACCACGCCCTGACGGTCGGTGAAAGCAATTATGGGGGTCCTTTTGCTTGCGCAGTCGCTCAGGACAATATTTTTGCCGTACAGTTTCACCCCGAGAAAAGTGCCGAACATGGTTTGCGTCTCTACCGGAATTTTGTAGACTGGCAACCTTAACAACTTAAAAGTGACTGATCACAAACGATATGCTGCTGATCCCCGCAATTGATCTCAAAGACGGACAATGTGTCAGACTTCGCCAAGGCGACCTCGATGATGCAACGATCTTCTCCGAAGACCCTACGGCCATGGCTACGCATTGGCTGGAACGCGGCGCACGTCGCCTGCACCTGGTCGACCTCAATGGAGCCGTTGCTGGCAAGCCGAAAAATGAAGCGCTCATCAAAGCGATCGTAAACGCAGTGGGGGACGATATTCCTGTCCAAATCGGCGGTGGCATTCGCGATCTCGACACCATCGAACGCTATTTGGACTTCGGTATTTCCTACGTGATCATCGGTACAGCCGCCGTCAAAAATCCTGGCTTCCTTCACGATGCTTGCGGTGCTTTTCCAGGCAATATCATTGTTGGCCTCGATGCACGCGACGGGAAAGTCGCGACAGACGGCTGGAGCAAGCTCACCAAACATGATGTCAGCGATCTCGCCAAAAAATTCGAAGACTATGGTTGCGAAGCCATCATTTATACCGATATTGGTCGCGATGGCATGCTCTCGGGTGTCAATATCGAAGCCACCGTTCGCCTGGCCCAGCATGTTCGCATCCCCGTCATCGCATCGGGTGGCGTAACGGACATGCGTGATATCGATGCGCTCTGCGCAGTCGAAGAAGAAGGCGTCGAAGGTGCCATTCTTGGGCGTAGTATTTACGAAGGTACGCTCGATTTCGAAGCGGCGCAAAAACGCGCTGATGAACTTGCGCCATGACAAGCCTGCTCGCGCCCAACACACTGAGCGAACTGACACGTCGAATCATTCCTTGTCTCGATGTGACCGCGGGTCGCGTGGTAAAGGGTGTCAATTTTGTCCAGTTGATGGATGCCGGCGATCCCGTCGAGATTGCACATCGTTACAACGAACAAGGCGCAGATGAGCTGACATTTCTGGATATCACCGCGACAAGTGACGGCCGCGATTTAATCCTACCCATCATCGAACAAGTCGCTTCGCAGGTTTTTATCCCCCTGACAGTCGGCGGCGGAGTGCGCCAGGTCAGTGATATCCAACGCCTATTAAATGCGGGTGCTGACAAAGTTTCCATGAACAGCGCCGCTGTTGCCAATCCTGATCTAGTGCGTGCAGCCTCTGATTATCACGGCTCACAATGTATCGTGGTTGCCATCGATGCGCGCCGCGTGACTGATAGCGAAACGCCTCGCTGGGAAGTG
The DNA here is from genome assembly GCA_945897365.1 of Bordetella parapertussis. Taxonomy (GTDB): domain Bacteria; phylum Pseudomonadota; class Gammaproteobacteria; order Burkholderiales; family Burkholderiaceae_B; genus Zwartia; species Zwartia parapertussis_A. The sequence goes on from CAMDFD010000011.1 coordinate 44,000, forward strand.
TTCACGCATGGTGGTCGTCGCGGTACGGGTCTCGACGCGGTGGCCTGGGCTCGCAAAATGGCGGAGTATGGCGCCGGCGAAATTCTATTAACCAGCATGGATCGCGATGGCACAAAGTCAGGCTTTGATCTCGAGTTGACACGCCAAGTTTCAAATGCCGTTTCTGTGCCAGTGATTGCTTCAGGCGGCGTAGGTAATCTGCAACATCTTGCAGATGGCGTCACCCTAGGGGGTGCCAGTGCGGTACTCGCCGCGAGTATTTTCCATTACGGTGAATACACCGTCGGACAAGCCAAAGCATTCATGGCGCGTCAGGGCATCCCTGTCAGGATTGACTGACATGACGACACCACAGCGACCTGCCTGGCTAGAAGAGGTACGTTTTGATGCGCAAGGTCTCATCCCCGCGATTTCACAAGATGCGCAGACCGGCCAAATTTTAATGGTCGCCTGGATGAACGCGGAGTCGCTCACCGAGACCGTGGCCACGGGGCGTGCCGTATTTTGGTCGCGCTCTCGAAATCGTCTGTGGCGCAAAGGCGAAGAATCAGGACACATACAACGCCTTCTAGAGTTGCGCTTGGATTGCGATGGCGATGTTTTGCTCCTCAAGGTTGAACAACTCGGCGCCATCGCCTGTCATACGGGACGCGCAAGTTGCTTTTACCGACGACTAGACAACAGTGCCGACCAAGAAACAAACCCAGGCTCAAAATGGGTGATTGTTGATCCCGTCCTCAAAGACCCGGAGCTCATCTACAAATGAACCAAGAACACCTGACTCCAGAGGCCGCCGAATTGGTGCTAGCGCGGATTGCCGATCTGCTGGAAACACGTTTACCTAGCCGGGGTGGCGATCCGTCTGCCTCCTATGTCGCCAAACTGTTTTCCAAAGGGCCTGATGCGGCCCTCAAAAAAATAGGTGAAGAGGCCACAGAGCTTGTGATAGCGGCCAAAGACAAGCAGCCGGAGCGTATCGTGTCCGAAATGGCGGACCTCTGGTTTCATTGCTTGGTTGTACTGACTGAAAATGGGCTTCGTCCCGAGCAAGTCGTGGCAGAATTGGCACGTCGCGAAGGTATTTCTGGCTTACAGGAAAAAGCTTCGCGTTTCAAAACCCCTTAGGATCTTAAGATTCCATGAGTGAACACTGCATATTTTGCAAAATCGTACGCGGCGAATTACCTGCCAAAATTGTCTATGAAGACGACGATTGTCTAGTTTTTCATGACATCAATCCCGCCGCGCCGGTGCATTTATTAATGATTCCCAAGCGACATATTGTCTCAATGCAAGAGATTAATCCCGAAGATGCCGTTTGGTTAGGTAGAATGCTGTCTAAGGTGCCTCAAATCGCACTCGACAACGGTTGCAATCCCGGACCATCCGGCGGTTTTCGTCTGATGACCAACTCCGGTGTCGAGGGTGGTCAAGAGGTTTTGCACCTACACTTTCATATTTATGGTGGAAGCCGTCCCTGGAAAGGGCCTGCACCCACCGTAGCCTGAATCGGAGAACCGTCATGGGCGCATTTAGTATCTGGCATTGGTTAATTGTCCTAGTTATCGTGGCACTGGTGTTTGGCACCAAAAAGATTCGCAACATTGGTGCGGACCTTGGTGGCGCGATCAAAGGTTTCAAAGAAGGCATGAAGGACCCAAACGCTAAAGAAGCCGAGGCAACGACGGCTGCCGCCGAAGCTGCTCCCGCACAACGTGTCGCTTCAAACGAAACGATCGATGTCCAAGCCAAAGAAAAGACCAGCACACATTGAGTGCGTTGCTTGTCCCCTTGCTTGTCATTGCCTTAGCTGAGCTTACCCCGCCCCACGATCACTATGTTTGATATCAGCTTTACAGAACTACTCGTGATCGGTGTGATTGCGTTGGTGGTCATCGGTCCCGAGCGCTTGCCTAAAGTTGCTCGCACCATTGGCCACCTTGTTGGTCGCGCCCAGCGCTATGTCAGCGATGTCAAAACCGACATTCAGCGCGAGGTCGAGCTCGATGATTTGCGCAAACTCAAAGATCAAATGCAAGATGCTGCGCAAAGCGTTCAATCGAGTTTGCAAAACACCGAAACTGCCCTTCGCCAGCCACTTGCGGCCTTCGAGCAGTCAACTATGTCCACGCTCAACGAACTGAAGTCTCCCCTCGCCAACCCCGATACGGTCGCGGGGTCAACGCCTCCAGCCTCTAGCCCAGTTGCGGCCTTGCCCACCCCTGATGCGCTTGCACAAATGCAGCCTGCCCAGGTCGCAGCCATCCCAGAGTCTTCGCCCGGATCAAAATCTTGAGTACTGCAGAAAAACCCCAAGAAGCCGAGCAAAGCGGTGACAGCTTTATGTCTCACCTCGTCGAGTTGCGTTCACGCCTGTTGCGCGCGGTCGGTACGATGCTCGTTGTTTTTATTGCGCTCTTCATTTACCCCGGCGCCTCCTTTATCTATGATTTGCTTGCGGCCCCAATGCTTGCCTCTCTGCCCGAAGGCACACGCATGATTGCCACCGGCGTGATTACCCCCTTTATGGTCCCCGTCAAGGTTACGATGATGGCGGCGTTTGTCGTGTCACTGCCTGTCGTGCTTTATCAAGTTTGGGCCTTTGTTGCGCCCGGCCTTTACCGACACGAACAACGCTTAGCTTTGCCTTTGATTGTGTCGAGTTCGCTGCTATTTTTAGCGGGTATGGCCTTTTGTTATTTCGTTGTCTTCAAAACTATCTTCAGCTTTATCGCAACCTTTGCGCCACAGTCCATTACGCCTGCTCCTGATATCGAAGCCTACCTCGGCTTTGTCATGACCATGTTCTTGGCCTTTGGCATCACGTTTGAGGTGCCCGTTGCCGTGATTCTTTTGGTTCGTACGGGCATTGTCACGATTGCACAACTTCAACAAGCCCGTGGTTATGTCATCGTCGGCGCATTTATTATCGCAGCCGTCGTCACGCCACCCGATGTCGTCAGTCAATTCTTACTCGCCGTACCTTTATGTGTACTGTATGAAGTCGGCATTTTGTTGGCTCGAGCCATCAAAGCCCGCCCTACAGAACCAAAAACAGACACAACCGATTCCACAAGTTAAAAATGGGTCTTTACTCGATTTTCTGCTAAAAAGTACTTTATAGCCTAAAAAGCGTACGTATCTTGCTGAGATCATTCAATCATTCCGCACCGATGTACGAACAAAGGGGAGATCATCTTCCAATAAATTAGTTGTGATTGTCTGCGGAAAGGTATATCTTTTGGCGTTTTAGAGTTTAATTTTTTGGTGTTTGTTTCAAGCTTTACCTCTTGTGCATTCACCGAATTATTTTTATATTCAAGCTGCAAGAACTCCAAAGGGACCATTGTGCTCGCTCACCGTCTCAAACAAGCCCGCCTTCGTGCCGGCCTGTCGCAAGAAAAACTTGGCAAACTTGCCGGGATTGACCCCATGTCCGCAAGCGCCCGAATGAACCAGTATGAGCGGGGCAAACACTCCCCAGACTACGAGCTCATGTGTCGCGTCGCCGAGATTTTAAAAATGCCCGTCAGCTGGTTTTATACCGAAGATGAGGACCTAGCGCGTCTTCAGGAAGTTTTTTACCACCTGAGCCCTCTAGTGCGCCGTCCACTCCTGACGCAAGCGGAAAACCTATTTGTTGCCCACCCACCTGGCGCGAACGAAGAACAGACTGGCACAGCCGCAACCTCCTCACCCACTCATTGAAATCCATCACAACCCATGACCTGTGTACATGGCTTGACACCACGCTTGGTGCAGCCTCCTTCAATGACTACTGCCCAAACGGATTACAGGTTGAAGGCAAATCATCGGTCTCTTACCTCATCACGGGCGTGACAGCGAGTCAGGCGCTTCTGGACGTCGCCAGCGTGCGCGGCGCCGACGCCGTTCTTGTGCATCACGGATGGTTTTGGAAAGGTGAGGATCCTCGGGTCCGTGGCACACGCAAAAAAAGACTTGCCACCTTACTGGCAAAAGACATCAATCTTATTGCTTACCATTTGCCATTGGACGCACACCCGCAACTCGGTAACAACGCACAACTCGCCCGCGTCCTCGGGCTGACACCTGAACCCTATACCTCGGGTCCCAACGGACTTGTCTGGCTAGGTGAAATGCCCGGAAAAACGACACTCGGTGAGGTTGCCGCAAAAGTTGAACTGGCGCTGGGACGTTCGCCTCAAGTGATCGGAGACGCTAGCATGCCCGCCAAACGCTTAGCATGGTGCACAGGCGCCGCTCAAAGCATGCTGGAAAACGCCATTGACGCAGGTGCCCAAGTGTTCATCACTGGCGAGATTTCCGAACAAACCGTCCATCTCGCCCGAGAGTCGGCTGTTGGCTTTATCTGTGCGGGGCATCATGTCACCGAGCGCTATGGCGTCCAAGCGCTCGGTTCTGCGATCGAAAAGGAGTTTGGCATCCGGGTAGATTTCGTCGACATCGACAATCCGGTCTGATCCCGCGGCAAGGCGCCTTTCGATTTATTTCTTTAAAGAGTCGCGAATTTCACGCAAAAGCAACACATCTTCAGGTATCGGAGGCGTTACTGCTTCAGCCTCAAGTTCCATTTTGCTCCGCGCTTTATTGATCACCTTAACCATCCAAAAAATTACTAAAGCCAACAAAATAAAGTTAATCACGATGGTGACAAAGTTGCCCCAAGCGAACACCGTCGCACCCGCCTTGGTCAAGTCGGCATAGGTTTCAGGCCCCACATAATTGGCTGGGCGGGATAAAACAAAGAATTTGTTACTGAAATCCATCGCGCCACCCACCATGAAATTCACGAGCGGCATCACAATATCCTTGACCAAAGAATCAACGATTTTGCTAAATGCTGCGCCCACGATCACGCCAATGGCGAGGTCAACAACATTGCCCCGGACGGCAAATGCTCGAAATTCTTTTAAAAACCCACGCGCTTGACTCATTTCTTGATTCCCCTGATGGAAGTGTGTAGTTGGTGGGGCTATAATAAGAGGTTAGAAATTTTGTAACAAGTTAGGTGTAAACCAGTCTGCAACGCGTGCGCTCAGCCGCGTTGGCTGCAATAAGGATAGGAAGATGAGTCAGGATTCGATTGTGCATGACGACGATGGCGCGGTTCCCCCAACCCTGCCCTCCGACCCTTCGCGCCGCTTCTGGATCGGCACAACCTGTGCCGTTGGTGGTGTCGCCGGAGCTGCTTTAGCTGTTCCCTTCATAAGTACGTTTGCGCCGTCTGAAAAAGCTCGCGCTGCGGGTGCGCCTGTCGAAATCGACATCAGCACCATCCCTCCAGGTGAAATGCGCACGGTTGAGTGGCGTGGCAAACCTGTCTGGGTACTACATCGCACCAAAGAGCAGCTCGGTACGCTCAAGCAAAATGACCCGTTTCTCGCAGACCCAAACTCCACGCGCCCTGGCTTTACGCCGGTCTATGCGAAAAACGAATGGCGCTCGCGTAAGCCCGAAATGTTTGTGGCTGTCGGTATCTGCTCGCACCTAGGTTGCGCACCAACGCCAAAATTTCAAACAGGCCCTCAGCCTAGCTTGCCCGATAATTGGGATGGCGGCTTTTTATGCCCTTGTCATGGCTCGACGTTCGATATCGCCGGTCGTGTATACAAAAACAAGCCTGCGCCTGACAACCTAGAAGTCCCACCTTATCAATACCTGAGCGACACCCGCATCATTATCGGTGTTGACGAAGACAACAAGGCCTAATTGGTCTTTGATTAACACCGCATATCGCGACACTGATTAAAGTAAAGGAGCCGTTTCATGGCTGACGAAAAATCCGTCGAAACGACCGGACTGCTAGGATGGATAGACCGTCGCTTTCCGCTGACGTCGACCTATAAAGCGCATTTGTCCGAGTACTACGCACCCAAAAATTTTAATTTTTGGTATTTCTTTGGCTCACTCTCTCTGCTCGTACTCGTGCTGCAGATTGTGACCGGCATTTTCCTAGTCATGCACTACAAGCCCGACGCCCAGTACGCATTTCAGTCGGTCGAATACATCATGCGTGAAGTACCGGGCGGATGGTTCATCCGCTACATGCACTCGACAGGCGCATCGATGTTTTTTGTCGTTGTCTACCTCCACATGACTCGTGCGCTAATTTACGGCTCCTACCGCAAACCACGCGAACTCGTCTGGATTTTTGGCGTCGGTATTTTCTTGTGCCTGATGGCTGAAGCCTTTTTCGGCTACCTCCTGCCCTGGGGTCAAATGTCCTTTTGGGGTGCGCAGGTCATCGTAAATCTGTTTTCCGCGATTCCTTTCATCGGTCCTGAGTTGTCTATCTGGATTCGTGGCGACTACGTGGTGTCCGATGCAACGCTCAATCGTTTCTTTGCTTTCCATGTCGTCGCCATTCCTTTGGTGCTTTTGGGATTGGTCGCTGCCCACGTGATTGCTTTGCACGAAGTTGGCTCAAACAATCCTGACGGTGTGGACATCAAAGCAAAGAAGGATAAGTTCGGTCGCCCATTGGATGGCATTCCTTTCCATCCTTACTACACCGTTCACGACATTCTTGGTGTCACAGGCTTTTTCATCATCTTCATGGCGATTATCTTCTTTGCCCCGGAGATGGGTGGATACTTCCTGGAGTTCAATAACTTCCTACCCGCCGATCCACTCAAGACACCGCTGCATATTGCCCCTGTCTGGTATTTCACGCCGTTCTACTCGATGCTGCGTGCTACAACCGACGACTTCACCTGGGTCCTTGCAGGCGCGTCTGTACTGGCTGCGATTGTCATGTTCTTCAAGACCAAAGGTCTCGCTAAAATCATCGTCCCAGTCGTGTTGATCATTGTTGCCGTCCTGCTGCGCACAATCGACGCAAAGTTCTGGGGCGTGGTCGCGATGGGCGGCTCCGTCGTCTTGTTGTTTTTTCTGCCTTGGCTTGACTACAGCCCGGTAAAGTCGATTCGTTATCGCCCAGACTGGCACAAAGTCTTGTACGGTATTTTCTTTGTAAACTTTATCGTGCTTGGCTACTTAGGTACGCAGGCTCCAACGGACATCTTTAACCTGATGTCTCAGATCGGAACACTGATTTATTTGGCGTTCTTCTTGTTGATGCCTGTCTGGAGTCGCCTTGGAACGTTCAAGCCGGTCCCCGACCGTGTCACATTTCACGCACATTGAGCTTAACTTTATTTACGGAATGACCATGATCAAGAAGCTGCTTTGTGCTCTTGCCCTAATGATCACATGCACCGGTGCTAACGCTGCAGGCGGAAACTTTCCGCTTGAGCGCGCACCCGATCGCATCAACGACCTTGCTTCTCTCCAAAATGGTGCGAAGTTGTTTGTGAATTACTGCCTGAACTGTCATAGCGCCTCCGCTATGCGCTATAACAAACTCAAGGACATCGGCCTGACCGACCAACAAATCCGTGAAAGCTTGCTGTTCACGGGAGAAAAAGTCGGTGACTTGATGATGGGCTCCGTCTCTGTCAAGGACGGTAAAGCCTGGTTTGGTGCTGCCCCTCCAGATCTATCCTTGATGGCACGCGCCAAATCCATCAACGCAGGGCCTACCGGCTCAGACTATATCTACACGTACATGCGTACGTTCTATCGCGATACGAGCAAAATCACTGGCTGGGACAACCTCGCTTTCCCAAGCGCTGGTATGCCACATGTTCTATGGGAGCGTCAGGGTCCTCGCGAAATGTCCGTGATCACGACCCATAAAACTGTTGCGCAAGCAGGCAAGCCTGCTGGTTGGGAACGCATCGAGACGACCTATGACTCGGCCGGATACGTGACCAACAAAGTCGAGGCCCTTGCAAACTACACCGGAAAGCCTAAGGTTGAGCATAAGTTCAAGCCCCTTGACCCACAACGCGCTGCGGCTTACGACCGCGACATGGCTGACCTAACGGGTTTTATGACTTGGATGTCTGAGCCTATTCAACAAAAACGCAAGCAGATCGGAGTTTGGGTATTGCTGTTCCTCGGTGTCTTTTTTATTATTGCCTGGCGCCTGAACGCTTCGTTTTGGAAGCACGTCAAGTAATTGGTTTTATTGGGGCCAGCGTCTGCTCGACGTAGACGTTGGCTTTTTGCTTTTATTATCTGTATTAATTTTTAGGACGGAAATCCATCATGATGGTCCTTTACTCCGGCACCACCTGCCCTTTCTCACATCGCTGCCGCTTTGTGTTGTTCGAAAAGGGCATGGATTTTGAAATCCGTGACATCGACTTGTTCAACAAGCCCGAAGATATCTCTGTCATGAATCCCTACGGCCAAGTTCCCATCTTGGTTGAACGCGATTTGATATTGTATGAGTCCAACATCATCAACGAATATATTGATGAGCGTTTTCCTCATCCCCAGTTGATGCCTGCTGATCCTGTCATGCGTGCGCGTACGCGTCTGTTTTTGTACAACTTCGAAAAAGAGCTGTTTATTCACGTCGCAGCACTCGAAGACCGTGCCATCCGTGGTGACGAAAAGCGTCTAAACATTTCAAGAGCTGCTGTACGTGACCGTTTGTCCCAACTTGCGCCGTTACTGCTCAAAAATAAGTACATGCTGGGCGAAGAGTTTTCAATGCTCGACGTCGCGATGGCGCCCCTCCTTTGGCGCCTTGACCACTATGGTATCGAGCTACCCAAAACTGCAGCACCTATCCAAAAATACGGCGAGCGTATTTTTTCAAGACCCGCTTACATCGAAGCACTGACCCCCTCAGAAAAGGTCATGCGCCGCTAAGCGCCACCACCATGGCTGAAACCTCGACCAAACCGTACATGCTTCGTGCTTTGCACGAGTGGTGTACGGACAATGGCTACACCCCCCAGATTGTTGTGCAGGTTGATGCCAACACTTTGGTGCCGCTTGCACATGTTCGAGATGGTCAAATCACGCTTAATATTGGCGCGTTAGCCACGAATCGACTTGTCATTGGTAACGAAGCGATTGAGTTTCAAGCGCGCTTCAATGGCGTGACCGAACATTTGTATGTTCCGATCGCAGCAGTCAGCGCAATCTTTGCCCGTGAGACAGGGGCTGGCATGGGGTTTGAAGTCGAGCCTTCTATGCCCTCAGAACCCACAACGAATATCGACTCCCAAGGCGTATCAGACACAGGTCTTTTGCCTGAACCAGATGCTCAACAGCCGACTGATAAGACGCGCCCAAAACTTTCTATCGTCAAATAATTGAAGGCTCAAGAACGTTTTCAACAAATCATTTATAATTCCGTCCGTTGTTAAAGTTTTGGGCCTAAAGCCTGCTTGCCGGAGTAGCTCAGTTGGTAGAGCAGCTCACTTGTAATGAGAAGGTCGAGGGTTCGATTCCTTTCTCCGGCACCATGATTAAAAAAAGCTGTCAGGTTTACCTGACAGCTTTTTTCCTTTCGGCTATTACCTTTGCGGCGATACGATTTAAACCAGACTATCTGCCCAGATATTTTTGGCCCAACCCCAAGCATATGTTCCCTCAAGTGCAGTGGCTGCTGGCGACAAACCACCCGAGCCAGGAACGGTTTTAAACGTCTTCTCTGCGGCAACGTATTGGTGAACGCTCGCAACGTGCACAACGTCTGTTTCGTTAACAAAGCTATAGCAAGTATTGGTCAGGACTGGTTGAGGATTAATAGCAAAATTACTCAACTCTGCGATGATTGCAGCGGCAGTGACCTTTGCATGCTGATTCGCCATATGACCTGACTTCGGCATCAGGGGCGCGACCTGAATTGAATCCCCAATGATATGAATATCTTTGGCAACGACAGATTCAAAGTTTAAGAAATTGACGTTTGACCAACGAGCATTTGAATCCGCTAATCCTGCCTTCACGATCAAATCACCTGCACGCATTGGAGGCAAAATATTGAGTACATCGGCCTTTACATCTTCCTGCACCTCAAACTTAATAGTACGTGTTTTAGCGTCAATCGCCGTCACATTGTGCTCTGGCATATATTGAATGATGCCTGGGTAAAGATTTGCCCAAGCGTCTTTAAATAACTTGCCTTTGGATGTCACATCTTGGTTCGCGTCAAACACCAACACTTTTGATTTAGGTTTGTTTTTCTTTAGATAGTTTGCGACCTGACACACACGTTCATACGGCCCTGGAGGGCAGCGATACGGCGCGAGCGGGATGCTCAAGGCATACACGCCCCCATCTTTCATCTCAGAGATTTGCTTATGCAGGGCAACAGTCTCTGGTCCAGCTTTCCACGCCTGCAGGGTCACACCCGCTTTATTAGCGGCATCGAGGCCTTCGATTTTATCCATCATCAAGCCGATCCCGGGTGACAACACAAGCTTGTCGTACTTCACCGTCTGGCCCGAGGCGAGTTGAACGGTTTTCTTTTGTCGATCAATGCTCGCAACCATGTCTTTCACCATTTTCACGCCATGATTTTTTCCAAGGCCTGAGTACGGAACTGAAAGTGCGCTGAGTTTTTGTGAGCCGCCCACAACCAGATTAGAGAGTGGGCAAGAAATAAACTCGGGATTTGGTTCGATGAGCGTGACCTGAGCCGTATTGTTTGAAAACATACGCAAATATTTCGCGGCGGTCGCGCCACCGTAACCGGCGCCCACGACAACAATTTGAGCTGATTTCAGAGAGCTGGCACTTGCTTGACCATTTAAGCCAAAAGCTAAGCCAGCGACTGCGGCGCTCTGTCCAAGAAAATGACGACGATTCATAATATTGCCCCTTTAGTTTTTCTTGCCAAGAACGCTAGCAATCGTTTTGAGTTGTTCGTCGGTATACCCTTTTGCAAGTTGATGCATGATGGTCCCCGTTCTCTTACCCGTCTTATAGGCCATCAGCAGTTCGTACATGACGGTCTCAGGCAGATGATTAATCATCGGCACAGTCACGCCAGGCACGCTCACGCCATTTGTTCCATGACAATTCGCACAGGTTGCAGCAAGGCTCTGGTTATATAAACGTTGGGCTTGAATGTCCTGAGCGTGTGTGACCCCACTTGTGGCAATCCCGATCAAGCCAGTCAGCAAGAGGGAATATGAAAGTTTTTTTCGCATTGTTTGACTCCTAAAAATTATATTTTTAACGTTTTAACACCGTTATCTGATTTTTCTAAATACCATTTTGTTTTAACCATTCTATACATTTTCCCCACCCATCCTTTGCCGGTCCAGGTTGGTACGTTGCACGATAGTCTGCGTGAAAGGCGTGCGGTGCATCTGGGTAAATTTCAAATTTGCTAGCAGCAGCGGCCTTGTTACCTTTTGCTGCAGCCAAAGCGGCCTTCATTTGCTCGACCGTTTCTAAACTAATCCCAGTATCCTTTCCGCCGTACAAGCCTAATACAGGGGCTTTCATTTGTAGGGCTAAATCAACGGGATGGGCTGGAAAGTTTTCACTCTTTTCACCCACAAGGCGTCCGTACCATGCAACACCCGCACGAATTTGTGGAAGATTTGCACACGCAAGCCACGTGATACGTCCACCCCAACAGAATCCCGTGATGCCTACTCTATCCAAATTGCCGCCGTGCTGACCCGCCCACTTGAGCGCTATTTCAATGTCGCCCATGACTTGCTTATCTGGCGTTTTTGCAACAATTTGGGACATAATTTCCGCCATTGTGCCCAGCGCAGTTGGATCGCCCGCTCGTGTAAAGAATTCTGGTGCAATCGCGAGGTAACCTAACTTCGCGAAGCGTCTTGCCACATCTGCAATATGCTCATGAACGCCAAAAATTTCACTTGCAATGATGACAACGGGCAACTTGTCTGCACTGCCCGTAGGTTTTGCCACATAGGCAAAAAGCTCAGTATCGCCATCTTTGATCGTTTCTTCACCTGCTTTGATACCCGTGAAATCGGTTTGTATTACCTGAGCAAAGCTTGGTTGAGCAACTGAAGCAAAGCCGAGGCCCACTCCAATGACCGAAGTGTTGCGTAAAAACTCTCTGCGGGTGCGCAGTGAAACATCGCTCAATGCTTCGGCGTCACGGATATGATCAAAATTCATCCTGCTCTCCTAAATATAACTAAGGCTATATGCTTTTTGGCTGTCCATACTGGCTTCTCATCTTTGCTATCTATATTAGGGTATGCCTCAGTGTATTTAATTGTAAAAATTAAGTAATTTGTTATTACTTTATGATCTTTATTTATAACAAAGTAATATAATAATGTCGCTAATGGGTAACACCTATATTCCAACCAAAGTTTCAGGCGAACACGCACGATGCTGAATCCGAAAAACCTAGAGCTCCAACCCGGCAAGCTCCAAAAAGCACCCGAAAATTTTTTATCGCAGGACTTTGCCTCTGCACTCACTGAGCAAGGCATGGACGATACGCGCCGAGGATTTTTGCGAAATAGTTTTTTTGCTGCAATGGCGGCAGGTGTTGCTACCACGAGCCTTGCAACAGACGCTCGCGCCTCAGAGGGTGACCCAGCCATATTGCAAAAGCAACCTTGGCAAACCACGCTTGGCCAACCTGTTGCCGCCAAGCCTTACGGCATGCCTTCAAAATACGAGGCCAATCTGCAGCGCAGGGAGTCGCCTGGTTTGACCCGCGTTTCTGCGGCCTCTGTTTCATTTACACCACTCCAAGGCCTCTTTGGCATGATTACGCCAAGCGGCTTGCACTTTGAGCGCCACCATCAGGGTTGGGTTGACATTGACCCAGCTCTGCACCGTTTGATGATCAATGGTCTTGTGAAAAAAGACATGGTTTTCACGATGGAAGATCTGATGCGTCTGCCTTCCGTGTCGCGTATTCACTTTATTGAGTGCGGTGCTAACACGGGCATGGAGTGGGGCAACGTGGCGGTTCCCACCGTTCAGTACACACATGGCATGATTTCCTGTTGTGAGTTCACAGGTATCCCCTTGTCTCTTTTACTCGACATGGTCGGCGCAGACTTCACCAAAGGTAAGTATGTATTGGCAGAAGGCGGTGATGGCTCAGGCATGACACGCACGATTCCAATGGAGCTCGCGCGCGACGACGTCATCGTTGCCTGGGCAATGAACGGGGAGATGTTGCGTCCTGAAAACGGCTATCCCTTGCGCTTGGTTGTTCCGGGCGTACAGGGCGTGAGCTCGGTCAAATGGCTACGCCGGTTAGAAGTTGGCGATATGCCCTACGGCGCCAAGGACGAGGCGATTCACTACGTTGATCTGATGCCTGATGGAATGCATCGGCAATACACCACGATTCAAGAATGTAAATCTGTCATCACGACCCCGTCAGGAGGTCAGCAACTCCTCACCACAGGTTTTTACAACATCAGCGGTATCGCCTGGTCGGGGCGCGGCAAAATTAAACGTGTCGATGTGTCTGTCGATGGTGGTCGCAACTGGCGGGAAGCACGCATGGAATCTCCCATCCTGAGCAAAGCCCTGACTCGCTTTAACATCAACTGGGTATGGGATGGTAAGCCGGCAATCTTGCAATCGCGCGCCATTGATGAAACAGGCTATGTACAACCCCCGATTCGCATGCTTAGAGAGGTGCGCGGCACGCGGTCCATTTATCACAACAATGCCATTCAATCTTGGAAAGTCGACACAAATGGAGAAGTCAGCAATGTTCAAGTTGGTTAAAACAATTACCAGCCTTGCTGCCCTCGCGTTGGCAAGCGGCTTGGTTCAAGCTCAAAATGTTGCCGAGTTTGCAGGTATTGGTCGTATCGCAAAACCTGCGGAAATCAAAGCCTGGGATATTGATGTCAGACCGGACTTTAAGGGTTTACCTAAAGGCTCAGGTACGGCAGACCAAGGCCAACAGCTTTGGGATGCGCAGTGCGCGAGTTGCCATGGTACTTTTGGCGAGTCTAATGAAGTGTTCACGCCTCTCGTGGGCGGAACAACCGCCAAAGATATCGAAACAGGCCGCACCGCTTCGCTCACATCACCGAATCAGCCTCAACGCACCACCCTGATGAAAGTCCCGACAGTCTCCACACTGTATGACTACATCTATCGTGCGATGCCTTGGAATGCGCCTCGGTCTTTATCTGCGGATGATACCTATGCCTTGGTCGCCTACATGTTGGCGCTTGGAGAAATCGTACCGGAAGACTTTACCCTCAGTGATAAAAATATTGCCGAGGTACAAAAGCGCATGCCTAACCGTAACGGTATGACAGACAAACACGGCATGTGGACAATCACCGGCACACCTGATGTCAAAGCAACAGCGTGCATGACAAATTGCGTGACCGAAGTAAAAATCACTTCGGCCCTTCCTGATTTCGCACGTAATGCACACAATAACTTGGCAGAACAAGATCGTACGTTCGGACCTTATCGCGGCTCAGACTCGACGAAACCGCCTCTCAAAGCACTTCCAGGTACTAACTATGTCGCGAGCGTCACGACAGTGAAAACTGCTGCCGCGCCCAATCAGGCAGCCCCAGCTAAGCCTGCTGCCGCGAATGCAGACACAGCTGCCTTACAACAGTCTTTTACAAAGAATAACTGTGCCGCCTGCCACGCCCCTGCAGCAAAAGGTGTTGGCCCATCCAATGTAGATATAGCCAAAAAATATAAAGGCCAAGATGTCCTTGCCAAGCTGAGTGCTAAAGTTAAAAATGGGGGCTCTGGCGCCTGGGGCATGATTCCCATGCCGCCCCACCCTCAAGTTCCAGATGCTGAAATCAACCGTCTAGTGCAATGGATGCTGACAGGCACTTAAGCGCCTCAACATATTCACCCTTAATCAAAATAATTTTTACAAATTTCTATCCGCAAAGGAAAATTATGAACGTACAACGACGCAGACTTCTGCAAATGACCGCTCTGGTTGGCCTGATGGCCAGCGCTGGGTTGATGACCGAAGCTGAGGCAGCCTCATGGAATAAGGCTGCCTTTGAAGCAAAAACAATCGATGATGTCGTGAAGGTGCTTGGCGGCGGTGCGCCACAACAATCAGACGCGGTCACTCTTCGCGCACCAGACATCGCTGAGAACGGCGCAGTCGTTCCAGTTGGAGTGGAAACAACATTGAAAGCAACTGAAATGGCAATCTTGGTTGAAAAGAACCCGAGCGCCTTGGCCGCCATGTTTATCGTACCAGCCGGCGCCGATGCCTTTGCTTCTTCACGCGTGAAAATGGGACAAACTTCAAATGTTTACGCTTTAGCCAAAGTTGACGGTAAATGGTTGATGAGTTCGAAAGAGGTCAAAGTCACCCTCGGTGGTTGCGGCGGTTAATTCAACGCTCCATTCGTGAAAGACCCCATTTCATTAAAACAATATAGCCCTGAATGAGGGCTCAGAAAGTCTAGGAGAATCAATTATGGCAAGCCCAATGCGTATTCGCGCGACAGAGAAAGACGGCATCGTCGACGTGCGTGTCTTGATGAAGCATGACATGGAAACAGGTCAACGTAAAAATCCAGAAGGAAAGCTCATCCCTGCATGGTTTATTTCAACAATCGAAGCAAAAGTTGGTGACAAAGTTGTTTTCGGTGCACAATTTGGCCCCGCCGTTTCAAAAGACCCTTTCTTACACTTCAAGCTCAAAGGATCAGCCAAAAAAGGCGACTCCATGACTGTCACTTGGGTTGATAACAAGGGCGAAACTCGCACAGACAAAACCGATATTAAATAATAAATAAGTCCGCATCGGATGGCTAGCGTACAGCGAACCATTTGGACTGACTAACAGGAGACGCTCCATGAAACGGTACATTTTTGCAGGACTACTCTCTGGCCTGATCGGCACAACATCGATCGCTTTGGCTCAATCTGCTTCAGATCAGCTCGCCGAGTATCGCCGAATGCTTGCAGACGGTAATCCAGCCGAACTCTACGAAGCTGAGGGCGAAGAGCTTTGGGCCAAGTCCGCAGGTCCTAAAAAGGTAAGTCTCGAGAAATGTGATCTGGGTCTTGGGCCTGGCGTGGTCAAGGGTGCCTCAGCGCAACTACCTCGCTACTTTAAAGACACCGATCGCGTGCAAGATCTTGAGTCGCGTCTGATGACTTGCATGGACACGCTTCAAGGCATCCCCGAAGCAGAGATCGTAAAAGGTTCTTTTGGTAAAGGTGTGCGTAAAGATCTTGAGGCCGTTGTGGCATACATTGTCACGCAATCAAAGGGCATGAAAGTCAACGCCCCTGTCGCGCACCCCAAGGAAAAAGAAATGTTGGCGCTTGGCGAGAAGATTTTCTATCTTCAAGGAGGCCCCATGGATTTCTCTTGCGCATCGTGCCACGCTGTCGACGACAAGCGTATTCGCATGCAGGATTTACCAAACCTAACCAAGGCGAAAGGGGCGGAAGAAGGCTGGGGCACCTGGCCAGCTTATCGCGTTTCTAGCGGAACCTTTTGGACCATGCAGCGACGCCTCAACGACTGTTATCGTCAGCAGCGTATGCCGTTTCCGATCTATGGCTCCGACGTCACCGTCGCACTGTCTGTCTTTATGGCAAACAAAGCCAATGGCGGAACTATCCAGACACCTGGTTTGAAGCGCTAATTCGAGGGAGCACACAAATGAAAACAACATTGACAAAACTTAGCCTCGGCTTCTCTACCGCAGCCCTGATGCTGACTGCCGCAACAACAAGCTTTGCACAGCAAGTTGATCCCGCCGTGCAAGCAATGATGGAGCGCAGTTTCCGCGAGCAAGGCATCGCAAAAATGGATCGCATCAAACAAGATGAGTTCCAGGCCTTATGTTCGGATGAAAAATTCCGCGCCAGCGCCGAGGGCCAAAAGAAAGCCGAAGCACTTCAAAAAGCGGCACTTGCCGCCATCAAGCCGCCTTCGGATGGCAAGTATCTGGGTGACTGGAAAGCCGGTGAAAAAGTCGCTCAAAGTGGCCGAGGCGCAACTTGGAGCGATACACTCAAAACAGTTAATGGCGGAGGTTGCTACAACTGCCATCAGGTTACCAAGGAAGAAATTTCCTATGGCACGATCGGTCCTTCGTTGCTGAATTACGGAAAAATGCGCGGCAACAGCGAACCCATTCTGGTTTATACCTGGAACCGTATCAGCAACTCCAAGGCCTACAACGCTTGTAGCAACATGCCCCGCATGGCGCATTTCAACTTGCTGACAGAACAGCAAATGAAAGACGTGATGGCGCTGTTGTTGGATCCAGCCTCTCCTGTTAATAAATAATTTTAGAATCAAAGCACTACGCTGTAAGGAAGCACAACATGGGTATGAGTCGTCGTGAATTTGTCCAGCTAATGGCCATCGCATCAGCTGCGGGTCTCTCGCTCGGATCAGGCGCAAGTCGTGCACAGGCGGCATCGTCTTTGTATGACTTGCCAAAGTTCGGTAACGTACATCTGATGCACTTTACCGATTGTCACGCACAACTCAAACCCATTTACTTTCGCGAACCAAACGTCAATTTAGGTTTTGGCCCGCAGTTTGGTAAGCCTCCACATTTGGTGGGCGATGCTTTCCTCAAGTTCTATGGCATCAAGCCTGGAACGCGCGAAGCCCATGCATTAACCTATCTCGACTTTGACAAAGCCGCCTTGCAATACGGCAAGGTGGGTGGTTTTGCGCATATGGCGACGCTGGTCAAACAAGTGCGTGCAAGTCGTCCCGGCGCTCTTCTATTGGATGGCGGCGATACTTGGCAAGGGTCTGGCACCGCGCTCTGGACTAAAGGTCAAGACATGGTGGACGCCTGTCTGGCTCTTGGTGTGGACATTATGACCGCTCACTGGGAAATGACGCTCGGCGAAGAACGCGTCAAGGAAATCGTCGAAAAAGACTTCGCCGGCAAAGTCAATTTTGTCGCGCAAAACATCAAGACGACGGATTTTGAAGATCCCGTCTTTGATGCCTTTGTCATGAAAGAAATCAATGGAATCCCTGTCGCAATCATCGGACAAGCTTTCCCCTACACGCCGATCGCCAACCCTCGCTACCTGGTGGAAAACTGGTCCTTTGGTATCGACGAAGAGAACATGCAAAAGACCGTCAACCTTGCGCGCTCCAAAGGGGCGCACGTTGTAGTGGTGTTGTCTCACAATGGCATGGATGTCGACCTCAAGATGGCCAGTCGCGTGCGCGGGATTGACGCCATTATGGGCGGTCACACACATGATGGCGTACCCGCCCCCGTCAAAGTCACTAATCCAGGTGGCGTCACGCTCGTCACCAACGCGGGCTCGAACAGCAAGTTTTTGGGCGTGCTCGATTTCGATGTCAAAAACGGTAAAGTCTCTGACTTCAGATATCGCCTCTTACCTGTCTTCGCAGATCTCATCCCTGCGGACAAGCCGATGGATGCACTCATCACCAAAATCCGTGCCCCTTACGAAGCCAAGCTCAACGAAAAACTTGCGACTGCTGAGGGCACTCTATATCGTCGCGGCAATTTCAACGGTACCTTCGATCAATTGATTGTGGATGGTTTGATCCAGATGAAAGGCGCGGAGATCGCTTTCTCGCCTGGCTTCAGATGGGGCACCTCGCTTTTGCCCGGTCAGGACATCACGATGGAGCACTTGCTTGATCAGACTGCCATCACCTATCCCTACACAACGATGGCTCCCATGAGCGGCGAGATGATCAAGACGGTGCTCGAAGATGTCGCTGACAACCTCTTTAATCCAGACCCCTACTATCAGCAAGGCGGAGACATGGTGCGCGTGGGTGGCATGCAATACACCATCGATCCCAACGCCTCTGCCGGCAACCGGATTTCAGACATGCGCATCGGTGATAAACCCATCGAGGCTTCGAAATCATATAAAGTCGCGGGCTGGGCCCCCGTTTCTGAAGCCGCACGTGATGCAGGCGGTGAGCCCATCTGGGATGTCATGGCCGCATATCTGCGTCAAATTAAAACCGTTGCAGCCAAAACACCCAACCTTCCTGTTATTAAAGGTGCTGCAAATAACCCTGGCATGGCTGGATAAATCATGAAAACTTTTTTTTCTGCAGTGACAGTATTCCTTGCCTTGAGCATCGCACCTTGGACAGCAAGCGCTCAACAAGCGCCTACTCAAGAGGGTAACAAAGTGCTGTATCACGTTGATGATGCACAATCCCAAGGACTGAAAGGTCTAAGAAATATCCGCAATCATCTCGATGTCGCCCCCAAAACAAAGATTACCGTTGTTATGCATGCCAATGGCGTAGATATTGTGATGGATGGCGCTACAGATAAAAAATCAAAAGCTGAATATGCGCCGCTCGTCGCCGCCCTCGTTTCTCGAGGAGTCACCTTCGAAGTATGTGAAATCACCCTCAAAAATAGAAACCTTAAAAAAGAGCAATTTCTTCTTGAGGCAAACTTCACCCCTTCAGGCGTCGCCCGTATTGCAGACTTACAAGCGCAACATAAATTCGCCTACATCAAGCCTTAGCGTTCATTGCTATGAATACGCCGATGCACTTTAGCCGTTTGCTCTTGTGCATACTTACTGCGGTATTCATGCTGTATGCGACGCTTAGTCAAGCATCCGAGCGAGTCTTAACACTCACACCCGTCAGCAAGAATGCTTATTACGCCGAGGGTGTTTCAGCCCTTGGGTCGCCTCTTAACAAAAATTTTATTTCTAATGCCGGCGTGGTCATCGGCCCAACCGGCGTGATTGTCATTGACGCGCTTGGCTCGCCTGCGCTTGGTAAACAACTCATCGCCGAGATTCGAAAACTCACCAACAAGCCTATTCAGTTTGTCATCGTGACACACTACCACGCTGACCATATTTACGGCCTGCAGAGCTTCATCGATATTGGCGCGACCGTCATCGCGCAAGAAAGCGCGAAAGAATACTTGAGTTCAGACACCGCTCAGCTCCGCCTTCAAGCCTCTCGCACCGAGCTCGCCCCTTGGGTGAACGCCGACACACGTCTTGTGTCAGCTTCCACCTGGATTAGCCAGGACACTCGCCTAACACTATCCGGACTTGACGTTGAGTTGATCAAAATGGGGCCTGCGCATACGCCCGATGATCTGGCGATCTATTTCCCCTCCGAGGGGGTCCTCTTCGCCGGCGATCTAGTTTTTCGAGGTCGCATCCCTTATGTAGGCAATGCCGATAGCCTGGGTTGGATCAAGTCTTTGGACAAGCTATTAGCGCGTCAGGCGAAAGTGATTGTGCCGGGGCATGGGCCCTCTTCGACCTCGACGAAAGAAGACTTACAGTTTACGCGCGACTATCTGATTTTTGTTCGCAAAGCCATGGAACAAGCCGCACGTGACCTCGAACCCTTTGACGAAGCCTATGCGGCGACAGATTGGTCGCGCTATGAAAAGATCCCACTTTTTAGAATGGCAAACCGCATGAATGCCTATAACGTTTACCTTTCTATCCAAAACGAGTAAGACGTTCAGCGACGATTAAAGCGCGCGAGTTCAAAAATATCGAGATCCACCATCTGACCGACATCTTTTTGTAAGATACGGCCGGAGGGGTCAACCACATACAACTCGGGGATGCCACGGCGCTTGCCAATCGCCCGATCAAGCTCGGGGGTCATCATCGCGACAGAAAAATTGATCTCATGATTTTTTACATAGTTCTGAACGGTCTCTTCCCTTTTGTCGACCGACAAACCAATGACCTGGAGATTGCCGCCCTGCGTGCGTCGCACAAGCTCTTTAAGGTTGTTATTTTGACGATGGCAATACGGGCACCAGGTGGCCCAAACTTGTACGACTAAATATTTACCTTTGAGGTCAGATGTAGCGAGTTGCTGTCCCTCCACTGTCACGAGCTTGTCAATTTTTATATAGTCGCCGACACCAAGTGCGTAAGCATAAGATAGGGGTGAAAGGCATAAGGCTATACACATGCTCAATGTGTAGAAATAATTAAGAAGCGTCATGAGCGATTTTGTCCCTTTTATTTTGCTCTCGATCCTTATTTTAATATTACCGGTTTATCCATAAGCAGAAACAGGCGCACCATAAGCGCGCCTGTTTGCTCTGGAGTTATTTCCTTATCAGGGCTACTTGTTCGACAAGCAAGCCCTGTCTAAGTCTATAAAACCACACTAAAGATTTAGGGCCTATATCAACAGATTTAAATCATTAAAGGAACAATCAACAAAGCAACGATATTGATGATTTTAATGAGAGGATTAATCGCTGGACCCGCAGTGTCTTTGTAAGGATCCCCAACGGTGTCACCCGTAATCGCGGCCTTGTGCGTCTCCGATCCTTTACCGCCATAGTGTCCTTCTTCGATATACTTTTTGGCGTTATCCCAAGCGCCTCCGCCTGTACACATAGAGATTGCGACAAATAGACCTGTGACGATAGTACCCATCAACAATCCGCCTAAGGCTTCTGGTCCAAGAATCAAACCAACCGCAATCGGCGCGACAACCGGCAATAAAGAGGGGATGATCATTTCTTTAATCGCTGCCGTCGTCAGCATGTCTACCGCCTTGTCGTACTCAGGCTTGGCAGTGCCCTCCATAATGCCTTTGATGTCGCGAAACTGACGACGCACCTCTTCAACAACGGCACCTGCGCAACGTCCGACCGCTTCCATCGCCATCGCTCCGAACAAATACGGAATCAATCCGCCGATGAATAGGCCGATGATCACACGATGGTCTGACAAATCAAACGTCACCTTTAGACCTTTGGCCTCAAGTGCGTGTGTATAGTCAGCGAACAACACGAGCGCTGCTAAACCGGCAGAACCAATGGCATAGCCTTTTGTCACCGCCTTTGTCGTATTGCCTACAGCATCCAACGGATCTGTAATATCACGCACAGACTGTGGCAGTCCTGCCATCTCCGCGATACCACCTGCGTTATCCGTAATCGGGCCATAGGCATCAAGTGCCACCACAATGCCTGCCATCGAAAGCATAGAGGTCGCAGCGATCGCGATGCCATAAATGCCTCCGAGCCAATAGGCTGAGTAGATGGCAGCGCAGACAAACAAAACAGGCCAAGCAGTCGAGCGCATCGAAACGCCAAGGCCTGCGATCATATTCGTGCCGTGACCCTGACTAGATGCTTTAGCGATATGCTTAACCGGTGCATAGTCTGTCCCGGTGTAATACTCCGTGATCCACACTAGCAACGCTGTCAGCACGAGGCCCACAACTGTCGCACCAAAAAGCCGTAGTTTTCCACCCGTTGCAAAACCGACATCTGCAAGGATATTGTCGGGCAACATCCAGTTGGTTGCGAAATAAAACGCGACCAGTGAAATGACACCTGCAATGACTAGGCCCTTGTAAAGCGCCGGCATCACATTTTTCATGCCTGGAGTGGCTTTAACAAAAGAGCAGCCGATGATCGATGCGATGATGGATATCCCGCCCAACACCAGGGGATACACAACTGCCTCTGCAGTGGCACCCTTGATCATCAAGGCGCCTAGCACCATCGTCGCGATTAAGGTCACCGCATAAGTTTCAAACAGATCGGCAGCCATACCCGCGCAATCGCCAACATTATCACCAACGTTATCTGCGATCACAGCAGGGTTACGAGGGTCGTCCTCGGGAATGCCTGCCTCGACCTTTCCAACTAGGTCAGCACCCACATCTGCGCCTTTAGTGAAAATACCACCACCCAGTCGAGCGAAAATCGAAATCAGTGAAGAGCCAAACGCAAGCCCGATCAGAGGGTGGAGAATGACAGACATGCTTTGCTCTTTGCCGGTTGTATGCAAATAGAGATAAAACAAACCGACACCCAGCATTCCAAGTCCCACCACGAGCATGCCGGTAATCGCACCGCCCTTAAAAGCAACATTGAGCGCCTCGTTCATGCCCTTGGTCGCCGCCTCGGCTGTTCGTACGTTAGCCCGAACGGAAACATTCATCCCTATAAAACCGCAGGCCCCAGACAAAACGGCTCCGATCACGAACCCCACCGCGGTCAGGTTATCGATAAATATTGCGATTAGGATTGTTAGTATCACTCCAACGACCGCGATCGTTTTGTATTGCCTTGAGAGATACGCGCTTGCCCCCTGCTGAATCGCCTCCGCGATTTCGACCATGCGTGCATTTCCTGTGGCCTGCTGGAGGATCCAGGAACGAACAAAAAAACCATATAAAACTGCTAGCACTCCGCAGCCGAGGGCAAAGTAAAGGCCCAGTGTGACGTTACTCATTCGATGAACTCCATTAAGGCATTAAGGATTTGTCTCTTTTTATATATATAGAGCACTCCTCCATGGGAGGCTTGCGCACCAAGTCGTCATAAAGCAAGTATCTCTAACATTCGACAGAATACGACGAACAAGGGCGATTTTATCTATTTTTGTTAAGATTAGGGTATTTACTAATTCACCTTGTTTCTACGGAGTCATAATGAGTCTCGACAAAGTCAGCCCGGGCAAGAACATTCCCGAGTCATTTAACGTCATCATTGAAATCTCAATGAATGCTGACCCGATTAAATACGAGGTGGACAAGGAATCTGGTGAGTTATTTGTCGATCGCTTTATGGGCACATCGATGCACTACCCCTGCAACTATGGCTATATCCCCAAAACCATCGCAGGTGATGGTGATCCGGTAGACGTTTTAGTCATCACGCCCTTTCCCGTTATCCCTGGTGTAATCGTACGTTGCCGCGCCTTGGGTATCCTCAATATGGAAGACGAAGGCGGAGAAGACGCCAAGCTCCTGGCCGTTCCCGAAGACAAGATCCTCCCGATATACAGCCACTGGAAACAAGCGTCAGACATTCATCCCATGCGCCTGAACGCCATTCAGCACTTTTTTGAGCATTACAAAGATCTTGAAAATGGTAAGTGGGTCAAGGTCAAAGGCTGGGACGGCATCGACGAAGCGCATCAAGAAATCTTGAGAGGCATCAAGCGTTACCAAGAAGAAAACAACGCCTAAGGTTTTTGACGAACTTCGCCTTGGCTCGGCGGGTACATCTCCTGCCAGCCAAGGATCTCCGCAAGCCGCGAGATCACCCACTGCGCTTGAGCCGCAGACAAACCAATATCCACATCCCCAAGCCCTTGGTGGATTCTTTCTAGAACATCGGCTTCGGTGATCCCAAGCTCCCACAGCTTGTTCGTCGCCTGCTCCGTCAACAGATTGGCCAAATCCTCACATAAATCGTATCGTTCGTAGATATGCTCTCGCGTCGCACTCGGTTTGCTGCGTCCTGGTTCAACAAACAATGCGATAAACGAGGGCGGAATGATGATCTGGTTGCCGTCACTCATCGCTGCGCTGCAACAGGTCAAATTTCTGTCTCATCTTGAATCCTAGGTTGGCAAGTGCCTGTTTTTACACGATACTACGCAGCATAGGTGATTTTTAAAGCGCACACCATGTCAACTCCAATGAGCTCTACTCGAAGCCGAACGGTGGCACTTTCCGATGCTGCTTGTTTAAATGTTCTTGATGACGGAACTGGGCCCGCGCTTTTACTCATCAGCGGCTTAGGTGGCACAGCAAATTTTTGGAATCCTTGTGTGCCTGCATTCGCGGCACACTACCGCGTCATTCGGCTTGACCAGCGCGGGATCGCCAAAAGCTCTCGCGGCACTGCGCCCTGTACGATTGATCAGCTTGCGCAAGACTGTTTTTCTGTCCTGGATGACTGTGGCGTGGATCAAGCAATCATCGTGGGACACTCAACCGGAGGCTGTATCGCACAGACAATGGCATTACTTGCACCCGCGCGCGTACGTGCCTGTATCTTTAGCGCGACCTGGGGCAAATCCAGTCGACACAGACAGGAACTATTTTCGATGCGCCGTGAGATGCTCTTTAAAGACCCTGTCGGTTATGCCTGTTCATCCGTCTTTATGGGGCACGATGCGAATTGGCTCAACAACAACTGGAGCGTATTAGAAAACTCGCGAGCAAATGCACCCCTCACAGCCGAAGCACAACACATTATTGCTGAGCGATTGGACGCACTGATTGCCTTTGATCGTAGCGCTGATGTTCATCGCATCAGCGTCCCAAAACTAGTCTTGGGTGCGCGAGACGATTTGATCGTGCCATCGTTTTTACAACAAGAGCTCTCCACCATGCTCAAGCATGCAGACCTGCATGTATTTGAACATGGCGGACATTTTTTTCCAGTGACCCGCACAAATCTTTTTACATCGAATGTATTGACCTGGCTATCCGCTCAGCCCTTAGGCATGACGCGCTAAAAAACTTAACAACACCTCTGAACAATGTGCGGCATAACCATCGCAGATATTGTGTCCCGCAGTATCAACATACACAAGCTCTGAGTCTTTTATCCGCTTGTGCATTTCTTCATAAGCGTCTGCATGACCGATGGATTCTTTTCCGGCAGCAACAATCAATGTCGGACATTGAATGCCAGTAAGCTCTTCCATAAAATCATGCGTGCACATATGAAGAACAAAGCGAGCAATAAAAGTCGGATCGTTCGAACCGGCTTGCTCAATGAACCAAGAGACTAGCGCCGGATCAGCAGTCTCGTCGAAGCGCTCACAAATCGTATCCGATAAAAACTTTTTCAATCCAATTTCTTTAATTTTAGGAATCCATGTTGGAGCATGACTATGTTTAAGTCCTGGCGTTGCCCCATAAAGCGATAAAGTTTTTACTCGCTCAGGATGCTGCAATGTCAGCTGTTGTGCAACGTAACCTCCCGCTGAGTTGCCAACAATATGTGCCTTGTCGATACCGAGTTGATCCATCAAAGCGGCTGCATCATCGACAAGCTGTTGAAGCGAAAAGTCTTGCTCTGGACGAGGAATCGATGACTGCCCATGCCCACGTAAATCCATGCGAATGACACGATAGTGACGCGCGAGCTTCGGTACCCAACTAAACCAACGCTGCGAATTACCCATCGCGGCATGCAGTAAAAATACTGTCTCAGGCTTGGTCCACGGATCTGTGAAGTCATCTACGTAATAGGCGAGCTTTAATCCATCGCGCGTCATTTCATGCTGCATCAGTCTTCCTTATTTAATTGATGTTAATACCAGCGGTCTGAATGACTTTGCGCCACTTTTCAATCTCGACTTGCATGAGTGTTGCATAGTCACTTGGCTTTCCACCTTTGACATCAAAGCCCAATCCCGCAACGCGTGACTGCACAGCCGTTTCTGCGAGCACTTTATTCACCGCGCTGCTTAACTTTTCAACAATATCCGCTGGCATGCCTGCAGGACCCAACAGCCCCCAATGACTACTCGCATCCACGCCCTTAATTCCGGCCTCTGCAAACGTTGGCACCTCTGGCATGGCTGGGTGACGACGGGCTCCCGTTAAAGCCAGTGCACGCAATCTTCCCGCATCCACAGGTTGTTTAGCTGAACTAATACCCGTAAACGTCATCGGCACTTGTCCCGCCATCACTGCGGCCATTGCTTCGCCAGTTCCTTTAAAGGGCGCGTGACCAATATTGACACCAGCCGCCATTTTAAAAAGCTCGCCCGCAAGGTGGGTAGAGGCCCCGTTTCCTCCTGACCCATAAAACAACTCGCCCGGCTTAGCCTTTGCTAATGCGACGAGCTCAGATATTGTTTTTGCGGGCACAGCAGGATGAACAACAAGAATAACGGGCCCCTCCGCCAAATGACTAATGGGGGTAAAGGCCTTTAATGTATCGTAGGGAAGATTGGCGCGTAAACCTGGATTGACTAAAATTGAAGAGTCCACCATCATCAAGGTGTAGCCATCTGCGGGGGCTTGAACCACAATTTGTGAACCAATGATGCTTGAAGCACCGGGCTTGTTATCCACAACAATTGACTGCCCTAAGATTTCTGACAACCTGGGTGCAATGACGCGAGCCAAAATGTCCGTTCCACCACCTGGTGCAAATGGAATCACTAACCGAATGGATTTAGTTGGCCAGTTTTGAGCGTTCGCGCCGAAACTAAGTAGCGCAATTGTTATTAGTGGCAACACTCGACTAAAAAAGTTTCGCAAGCTCATGACAGTCCTCAAAAGTTTTATGTTTCATAGTGCTTGATCAAACCACATTTATTCTTTATTGTCACCTATCCGCTTTTATTAGTAATTGGCTGACAGCACCCGGAAAGCATCTTTAGACAAGCTCTGCGCGGGAATAACATTCCATATATTGGAGAAAAATAATGATCAATGCAGCAATCATTGGCATGGGTACTTGGGGACAGAATCTGGTAAAGAGTGTGCAGGGTCTGAGTCAGGACATTCAATTTGTGGCCGGATCTACGCGCACGCCTGCTAAAGCCCAAGAGTTTGCGACAAAATACAATATTCGAATGACTGATCGCTATGAAGCAATCTTGGCCGATCCGACTATTGACGCTGTTGTACTCGCCACGCCACATTCGATGCACACCGAGCAAATTGTTGCCGCGGCAAACGCTGGCAAACATGTATTTTGCGAAAAACCTCTTGGTTTAGATCATGCAAGTACTAAGCGGGCAGCCGATGCAGCGGCTAAAAATAATATTGTTTTAGGGGTTGGCTATAACTGGCGCTTTCAACCCGCTCTGCAAGAAATTCGTCGCATGCTTGACGATGGGCGACTTGGAAAGCTCTTGCATATTGAAGGCAATTTCTGCGGACCAAGCGCATACAGATTTCCTCGCGGCCACTGGCGCCACGAAGGTGACGAGTCTCCCGCCGGGGGCATGACTGGACGCGGTGTGCATGTGATCGATGCCATGATGTATCTTGCCGGACCGATCGATCGTGTCACTGCACAAAGTTATCGCATCGCTCAAGACTTCGGATCTGATGATACGACCTCAGTGTTGCTGCACTTTGCGGGTGGAACCACTGGCTATCTCGGTACCGTCATCGCAACAGCGGAAACGTGGAGAATGCAAATCTTTGGCTCAAATGGTTGGGTTCAGGTCGGCGATATTGAACATCTGCACACCTGGGATCTTACGGTCTGTATGATTGATCGCAATAATGTGACCCAGAAACAAAAGCCCGTCACAACAAGTTTTCCGGCTACGAGCACTGAACGGGCCGAGCTCGAACATTTTGCTTCTTGTATCAAAAACAAAACCCCCCTCGTGACGCCAGAGGGTGACGCAGTTCTGAATGCTGCTGTACTTGAAGCCATCATTAAATCGTCTTCGACAAATACCACCATTACACTTACATAAATCGAACCGCCTCATCCGCAAGGACACTATCATGAAAATGTTAAAGAATATGGTCGATGTTGACGCACGCATTTCAACGTCATTGAAAAACATTCTTCGCGCAACCGCGATTGGATTGTTTTTGACAGTATCGACACCCGCCATCTCTCAGAACACGTCCTCCGCTAGTGCGGCCTCAAACTACCCAACCAAACCCATTCGAGTTGTGGTGCCCTCACCGCCAGGTGGACCACCGGATTTAATTATGCGAATGCTCGCACCAAAATTATCAGCGTCCCTTGGTCAGTCAATCATTGTTGAAAACCGACTTGGTGCGGGTGGTCTGGTCGGAACCGCTTATGTCGCGAAACTTCCTGCGGATGGTTATACGTGGTTGTTTACAACCGCATCGCACACGAATATTCCTCCTTTTAACGAGAACGTGACCTACGATGTGGTGAAAGATTTCACACACGTTTCCTTAGTCACGCAAAACTTTGGGCAAGTGTTAGTTGTTCCCGCAGACTTTCCTGCCAAGAATCTAAAAGAGTTGGTTGCACTTGCCAAAAAAGACCCTGGCAAACTGACTTATGCGCATGCGGGTCTTGGCACTGCGAGCCACATTCCTGCCGAAGTCATGAAAACCATGACGGGAACAGACATCTTGCCAGTTCCGTATAAAGGCGTTGCAGAAGCGACCAATGACTTGATGGCAGGACGTGTCGACATGTTCTTTGTGGGCACTCAGATTGCTTTGCAACACGTTAAGAGTGGAAAGCTGCGAGCGCTTGCCATCACTGGCACCAAGCGGTGGAAAGGAATGCCCGACGTACCAACACTTCAAGAACAAGGGCTGAATGGATATGACGTCGTCAACTGGTTTGGTCTCTGGATGCCCGCAGGTGTTCCCTCTCCCATCGTAGCGCGTGTGTATGAGAGTATTGGCAAAACCTTGGCAGACCCTGGCGTCATGAAACAATTCGATACTCTCGGGCTTGAGGGCGTTGGGATGAAACCTGCTGATTTCGCTAATTTTGTTGCAAAAGAAGCCATCTCAGCACAGCAAATCGCGCGCAACGTGAATGCGGGTGCAAAGAAATGACTTCACAACAACTAGAGCCCTGGCAATGGCCAGAACCCCATTGGCGTGCAATTGTTGAGCGCGTTCGCGCAGGACGCACGCTTCGACCAAAAGTTTGGCCTAATGGCGCACGCTGCGCCGTTGCACTTTCCTTTGACTCAGATCACGAGACGAACGAATTACGAGAAGGGGGAGAATCAATTGGAAAACTCTCACAAGGTCAGTACGGCAATCGCCAAGGCGTCCCTAGGATTGTCAATATTCTTCAGCGATATGACATAAAAGCCAGTTTCTATGTGCCTGCAGTCACCGCTCTTCTTTACCCAAACGAACAACGTGACTTAGCTGCGCAAGGACACGAAATCGGTATTCACGGGTGGATTCACGAACGCAACTCTGTTCTGCCCTATGAAGCTGAAAAAGATTTGATGCTACGCAGCGCAGATGTGTTGGAAAAAATTTCTGGTGTCCGACCTGTTGGTATGCGCACACCGTCTTGGGATTTCAGCCCGAACACGTTAGCGCTGACTCGCGATATGGGTTTGATCTATGACTCATCACTCATGGCAGATGTGGACTGCTACGAACTACTCCTCGACGGTAAAGAAACCGGCGTTGTAGAGTTACCCGTTGAGTGGATTCGTGATGATGCAGTGTATTTTGGCATGAACCGATTTTCTGGCCTTCGACCTTACACCCCTCCTTCAGACGTTTTTGCTATTTTCAAAAAAGAATTCGATGCAGCATACGAAGAGGGTGGTTTATTTCAACTCACCATGCATCCTCATGTGATTGGTTACAGATCGCGCATTTGGATCCTGGAGGAACTTTCCCGCTATATGCGAAGCCTGCCAGATATTTGGTTCGCTACCCATGCTGACATTGTCCGCTACGTCAAACAAAACGGCTAAATCATGCTTGAAAATTTTTCTAGCTCGCAAATTGTTCGTAAAACTGTTGTCGCGACCAAGGCAGGCGTTGTCGCTGCACAGCACCGACGCGCGGCCGAAGTCGGCGCCGCAGTCCTTGACGCGGGCGGCGATGCGGTCGATGCTGCCATCGCGACCTCCTTTGCCATTGGTGTCGTTGAACCTTGGATGAGCGGCCCTGCCGCAGGTGGCACCATGGTGTTGTGGCGTGCCAAAGAAGGCAAAGCATACGTTATTGATTTTGGTTGTAAATCACCACGTGAGCTCAATCCGGCGGACTACCCGCTGAGTGGAGCAGGCAAGTCCTCCGATTTATTTCCCTGGCCTTCTGTTGTCGAAGATCGCAACGTCATGGGTGCAACAGCGGTTGCTGTACCTGGCGCGGTTGCAGGTATGGATCTCGCCCACACACATTTTGGACGCATGCCTTGGAAAGACCTCGTCACCCCTGCCGCTAAGCTCGCCGACGCGGGCTTATTGGTAGACTGGTACACAACGCTTGTCACCGCGGCTAATGCTCGCGTTCTGAGCAAAGATCCTGACACCGCCAAGATGTTTCTAGACGATGGTCACTGGCCAATCGCGGGCGAATGGACCTCGCTGACCGAAAAACATTTGAATCAAAAAGCTTTTGCGCAAACACTCTTGCAAATCGCCGAAGGCGGTGCGGACGCTTTTTATAAAGGTGACATCGCCGCACAACTTGCAAAAGATGTACGTGCTAAAGGTGGCTGTCTGAGCGTACAAGACTTGCACGACTATCAAGCGTCGATCGTCGAGCCACTCACGATCAACTATCGCGGCGGTCGCGTGTATGCAACGCCTGGGCTTACCGGCGGTCCGACATTTGGTAAAGCCCTAGAAATACTCTCGCGTGAGTTATCACCGACAAAAGGCAAACCCGATGCGGCAACCTACGCCGGCTTTGCCCGCGCACTCGATGCCGCGTTCAAACTACGCTTTGAAAATATGGGTGACCACGAGTCTCCGAAAGCACCTGGATCGACAACCCACTTTAGCGTGGTCGACCGTGAGGGCAACATGTGTGCCGTGACCCAAACCTTGCTCTCTATTTTCGGATCACGTGTCGTGTCACCCTCCACAGGTATGTTGCTCAATAACGGCATCATGTGGTTCGATCCTGAACCCGGCAAACCCAACTCTCTTGGCCCTAACAAACGTTGCTTGGCCAACTACTCACCTGTCATTGGCGAGGATGCACAAGGTCGCCGTTTTGCGATAGGTGCTTCAGGAGGTCGTAAAATTCTTGGTGCCGTCATGCAGTTGAGCTCGTTCATGATGGATCATGGTCTCGACCTTGAGGAGGCCTTCCATACCCCGCGTATCGATGTCAGTGGCAGCGGGAAAATCACTGCTGATCAAACACTCCCCGCCGACGTGATTGCCGCACTCGAAAAAGAAATGCCAGTCATTCAAACACGTCGTAACATTTATCCTTATTCCTTTGCTTGCCCAGCAGGCGTCATGCGCAGTGGAGACATGAATATGGGTTGCACAGAAATCATGTCGCCCTATGGTGATGCGATCGCAGGCGGCTAATCATGTACTTACCCAAACACTTTGAGCAACAAGATCTTGAGTCTTTAACGTCTTTACTCAAGGCCTATCCTCTCGGCGTGCTCGTGACGCAACACGAAGGCGTACTCGAAGCCAACCACATTCCATTTCTGCTCGATGGTCCGCTTGCCGCTGGCGGCAAACTTATCGGCCATGTGGCCAAAGGAAACCCTGTTTGGAAAAGTGACTTCACGAAACAAGAGACCTTAGTGGTTTTTCAAGGACCCGAGTCCTACATCACGCCCAACTGGTATCCATCGAAGCAAGTCCACCATCAGGTCGTGCCTACCTACAACTACGCTGTTGTGCACGTTTATGGCCACCTCTCTGTTACGCATGACGAGGTAGTCAAGCGAAGAATCGTCGGGGACCTCACTGCATCGATGGAAAAAATGCGCAAGAGCACATGGCAGGTCTCGGATGCTCCCCCAGAGTACATTGAAAAAATGCTCAATGCGATCGTGGGTATCGAACTCACGATCACGCGAGTTCAGGCTAAATGGAAAATCAGTCAGAATCGCGATGCTGCGGATCGTGCGGGCGTGGCGCGCGGTTTGAGCGAACAAAACTCAGCAGAAAGAGATGAACGAATGAGTAAAATCGTGCGTGCCGGCAAAGGAATTGGGCTGGGCGAATAGACGCGCTCAGATCACAGGGCTTTAGCGACCGGGCTGCTTTGAACAATCGACTGTCGCGTGAATCAAGAGTTTTTTACTGTTATTTTTTTCAGGAAACTCTGTCGAGACAACGCGACAACCGGTCGCCTTTTCGATCGCTTCGATTTGACGGGCTTTTTGCTTGTCCTCGTCAGTTCCGATGAGTCCCTCTTGTTCCCCGCCAAAGGCCTCCCACTTGTCTTGGCCCAAAGAAATGATGCTGATCTCCCGCTTGTCGAGTACGACAATCTGACGCGTTGGATCACGATGGTAGTACACCGCACTCCCCTGACAACCAGCGAGCGTCCCGACAACAGCCACTAGGGCGACAAAGGGCAACGTTTTCATCTATATTCTCTGGTATCGACACAAATTAACTGCTTTGATATTAAGCATAACGCTATTTTTAATCGAAAACTTTAGAGGCACATTTCATGTCAAAAGAAGGCGTACTTCAGATTCCCTCTCTCAAAGGTAAGGTCTCGGATGCTGAGTGGCAAACCCGCGTTGATCTAGCAGCCTGTTATCGCCTCGTGGAAATGTACGGTATGGCGGATATGATCGCCAATCACATCTCCGCTCGCGTACCTGGCGAGGAAGGAACCTACCTCATCAATGCCTATGGTTTGATGTATGAGGAAATCACCGCCTCAAGCCTTCTGAAAGTTGACCACCACGGCAACATCATTACCAAACCAGATTTCGGTGATCTCAATTACGGCATCAATAAAGCCGGCGCTGTTATTCACAGTGCCGTCCACCACGCACGTCCAGAGGTAGGTTGTGTGATTCATACTCACAGCTGGGCCTCCATGGCCGTATCCTCGCTTGAGTGCGGACTGTTGCCCTTGACGCAGACCGCGATGCGTTTTCTTAAAATCAGTTATCACAATTATGAAGGCGTCGTATTGGACGAAGCCGAACAAGAGTCTTTGTGTAGAGACTTGGGCAACAGCGAAGCCATGATTTTGCGTAACCACGGCGCTTTGACTGTAGGACGTACCATTGGCGAAGCGTTCAACTGGATGCATCGGCTCGAACTTTCCTGCCGAGCCCAAATCGGCGCGATGTCTTGCAACTCTCCTATGTCCAAGGTTTCCCAAAAAGTATTGGATGAAACGTGGAACAACTATCAGCCCGGTACGCGTCGTCCCTATGGTGTGATGGAGTGGCCCGCGTTGCTGCGCAAGCTTGATCGCACCGACACCTCCTATCGCAACTAAACAAGGTCATCACCGTGTCCATTCAAAAACTCAATCATCCTCCGCGCATCCTGCTCTCAGATAAAACCGCCGAGGAGCTTGCCCCTAAACTCACCGCGATTTTAGGCACCGGTGGTTACGTTCGCGTGACCGCCCAGCAAATGCACGAAGGCACTGCGGACGCCGATTTTTGTTTTGTCTCGCGCGACATCACGTCATCTTCCACCAAACAGAAAATCATTCCCTCGACACAATATGTCTATGATGCGCTGATGGGCTCTAAAGCGCTCAAATGGGTACACATTCACTCGGCCGGCGTGGATCGCCAAATTTTTCTAGACCTGATGGCCAAAGGCCTCACCGTCACGAGCTCCTCCGGGGCGAGTGCGAGTCTCGTGGCGCAAACGGCCTTGACTGGATTACTCTCGCTGTCGCGTCGCTTTCCTCAACTTGCTGCTGCGCAACGGGCTCACGTTTGGGCACCCTTCTTCAAGGTCGGGCTTCCTCCAGATCTCGAAGGACAGACGGCTACGATTGTAGGCTGGGG
Organism: Bordetella parapertussis; assembly: GCA_945897365.1. GTDB lineage: Bacteria > Pseudomonadota > Gammaproteobacteria > Burkholderiales > Burkholderiaceae_B > Zwartia > Zwartia parapertussis_A. Next base: position 77,962 of record CAMDFD010000011.1, read on the forward strand.
TCCGATTGGTCAAAAACTAGCAGGATGGCTTAAAGCGATCGGCCTGAACATTATCGTTGTGCGCCAGTTCGCTTCATCGACGATTCCCGACACACGCGTCGTGTCATTTGATCAGTTCAACAGTATTCTTCCAGAAACTGACTGGTTGGTTTTAGCCTGTCCATTAACCGCGCAAACGACCAATCTCGTCAGTGCCAACGCGCTCAGTCTGATGAAACATTCTGCGCATATCGTCAATATTTCACGTGGCGCCGTCATCGACGAACCTGCGATGATTGATGCGCTTAAAAATGACCGCTTGGCCGGTGCTTACCTGGACGTATTTGCGCAAGAGCCCTTGCCCACCGACTCACCACTGTGGGATATGCCTAACGTTATTGCGACCCCGCATACCGCAGGTTTTTCGGACGCGATTCTTCAGCGGATGGCTGATAAATTCCTTGAAAATATTGGGCACTATGCGCGAGGCGAGCCTTTTATCAACGTCGCTCGCTTAGGCTAGTGCTTTAATCGAGCGCCCCAATTCCCCTTACTTAGCGTACAATATCGGCACGGTACAACGTTCCAGTCCTCGTACCTCGCTAAGCCCCAACTCTGTGGGCGCTCGCCTCCAAGGCGTTTTTACTCCCTGTTCGGCTGCCCCGATTGGAGTCCACATTTTTTTGCGGACCGGCATGACGATGGAGCTGTTCTCTTGTCTACTACGACTACTTTCGCTGACCTCGGGTTGGCTGATCCTCTTATGCGTGCGATTGCCGATGCCGGCTATACCGTACCCACCCCTATCCAGGCACAAGCCATTCCCCGCGTTCTCGCGGGTGGAGACTTACTGGCTGCCGCACAAACCGGCACGGGTAAAACCGCTGGTTTCACCTTGCCCATTCTGCACATGCTGCTTGCCAAGCCCCTTGAGCTGCGCAAGCCTGGCCGCCCACGTGTCCTGATTCTCACTCCGACCCGCGAATTGACCGCGCAGGTCGAAGAATCCGTCAAAACCTACGGTGTCCATACCAAAATTTCCTCTATGGTGATTTTTGGTGGTGTCAACATCAATCCCCAGACCTCCGCACTGCGCAAGCCTATCGACATCCTGGTGGCGACGCCCGGACGCCTGCTGGATCATTGCCAGCAGCGCAACGTTGACCTGTCCGGTGTCGAGATTCTCGTTTTGGACGAAGCCGATCGCATGCTCGATATGGGCTTTATTCGCGACATTCGCAAAATTCTTGCTTTGTTACCCCGTCAGCGGCAAAACCTGCTGTTTTCGGCCACGTTCTCCGACGAAATCCGCGAACTCTCAAAAGGCGTCCTAAACAATGCCTCCGAGGTTTCGGTCGCAGCACGTAATACGACCGCCGAACGTGTCGATCAAACCGTACACATGGTGGATCAGGCCCACAAGCGTGACATTCTCAGCCACATCATTCGCGAAAGTGGCTGGCACCAAGTGCTCGTCTTTACCCGCACCAAGCACGGCGCGAACCGCTTGGCAGAAAAGCTTGTCAAAGACGGCTTATCCGCCTCGGCCATTCATGGCAACAAGAGTCAGGCCGCGCGCACCCGTGCGCTGGATGATTTCAAAAAGGGCAAAGTCGCCGTGCTCGTTGCGACTGATATTGCGGCACGCGGCCTTGATATCGACCAACTGCCTCAAGTTGTGAATTTCGAATTGCCCAACGTACCCGAAGACTACGTGCATCGCATCGGCCGCACTGGTCGCGCAGGTGCCGCCGGCTCAGCCGTCTCTTTGGTGGATTCGAGCGAGATCAAGTACCTCAAAGCGATCGAACGCATCATTAAAAAGCAGATTCCCCAACTTCCCGCCCCAACTGGCTGGACGGCGTCGCCTGCCTCCTCGCATAGCGCAGACGATGATGCACGTGCCGAAGGTCGTCGCGACGGTCCGCGCCGCCCCCCTCAGCGTTCCTCACGCCCGGCCGGTTCGTCAGGCACTGGCGCGCCGCGTCCCGCGCGTCCTGGCCAAAGCGCCGGACAAGCACCCCGTCGCGAAGGGCAGGGCAGTGGCCGAAGCGCGCCAACGGGTCACGCCCCAGCCCGCTCAGGCTCTGGCGGTCCCGTTCGCACAGGCTCGGGTCCTAGCGGCCCAGGTCAAGCTAACCGACCTCGCCGCCCCGCGCTCTTTAACAAGTAACTTACCCGCTCACAGGCTGGTCCGTCCAGCCTGTAAAATTCGTCACCATGAGTATTCAAGCTGAAGTTGCGCGACGCAGAACGTTCGCCATTATTTCCCACCCTGACGCCGGTAAAACGACTCTCACCGAAAAGCTTTTGCTTTTCGCGGGTGCGATCCAGATCGCCGGCAGCGTCAAGGCGCGCAAGGCCTCTCGCCATGCGTCCTCGGACTGGATGGAAATTGAAAAACAACGCGGAATTTCCGTTGCCTCCTCCGTGATGCAAATGGAGTACCGCGACTGCGTCATCAATTTACTCGACACGCCGGGACACCAGGACTTCTCCGAAGACACCTACCGGGTGCTCACCGCCGTGGACGCCGCACTCATGGTGATTGATGCCGCAAACGGTGTCGAACCACAAACGATACGTCTGCTTCAAGTTTGTCGAGCACGAAATACCCCCATCATCACCTTTATTAACAAGATGGACCGAGAGGTTCGCGATCCGCTCGAGTTGCTCTCTGAAATCGAACAGCACATTGGTATGGATGCCGTCCCCTTCTCCTGGCCTGTTGGGATGGGCAAAGCCTTCGGTGGCGTGTTCGATATTCAGCGTGACCGCATGCGCCTTTTCCGGCCCGGACAAGAGCGTCGCAACGACAGCACAGATGACTTTATTGACGGGCTAGACAACCCTGAAATCGCCAAGCGATTCGGTTCAGCCTTTGAACAAGCCAAGGGTGAGATCGAGCTCATTCAAGCTGCGGCCCCAACCTTCGACCACGATGCTTTTTTGGCTGGCAAACAAACCCCTGTCTTTTTCGGCTCCGCCATTAATAATTTCGGCGTTCAAGAAGTCTTGGATGCCTTAGTTGATCAGGCGCCTCCTCCTGGCTCACGCCAAGCCCTTGAGCGCGTCGTTCATCCCGAAGAACCCAAATTTACAGGTGTCGTATTCAAAGTCCAGGCCAACATGGACCCCGCGCACCGCGACCGTGTTGCTTTTGTTCGAGTGAGTTCAGGTAAATTTGAGCGCGGTATGCGCCTCAAGGTCTCTCGCAACAGCAAAGAAATCCGTCCCAACAACGTTGTATCTTTCTTGTCACAACGCCGTGAACTTGTCGATGAAGCCTATGCCGGTGATGTCATTGGTATCCCGAACCACGGCATTCTCCACTTAGGTGACGTCTTGACAGAAGGTGAGGCCTTGCATTTCACCGGTCTGCCGTTTTTTGCTCCCGAGCTTTTCCAGGCCGTTGAAACCAAAGACCCTCTTCGCATCAAACAACTCCGAACTGGGCTCCTGCAGCTTGGCGAAGAAGGCGCCATCCAAGTCTTTAAACCTATTGCCGCAGGTGGAGCGATGCTGCTTGGCGCAGTCGGACAACTCCAATTCGAGGTCGTGGCTCACCGGCTGCAGGCCGAATATGGTGCTGAGGCCCGTCTGATGCCCTCTCGCTACAACATGGCTCGCTGGATTACCGCCGAAGATCCAAAAGAACTACGTAAATTCATCGATGCGAACGCCTCCCATATCGCCTATGATGTTGTTGAAGCACCGGCTTTCCTTGTCTCGTCGACGGCGCAACTTCGGGTAGCCGAAGAACGCCATCCAGCGATTCGTTTTCATGCAATGCGTGAGCATGGTGGCCAAGTGTTTTCTGACAAAGTCTGACTCCACGCAACCCATAGATCCTTATGTCCTGGCGCGCTCTCATCTTCTTCCTGTTGCTTGCACTTGTTGCCTCTTGGCAAGGCGGTCGACAACTCGGCCTATGGCTCGTAGAGCAGGCGCCCGAGTCGATCGCCTCGCCTAGCAATGCGACGCAGGCTCGGGGTCAAGTCCTCGATGCGGATGGCAATCCCTTGGCACCCCAACCTCCTCAGCCTCGGATAGACGGCACACTCGGTGTGCCTCGAGAAATGGCACCGGTCGAATGGACGATCGAAGCCGTGATTGCTTCGCGTGAAGATGCAAACTCTCACAAAAAAGAGGGCGATGACGACGAAGACGAGGATGATGAATCACAGGAAAACGATGATGAGCGCCGCGATCGCGCCAGAGATCCCGACGGTGTTCGCACTGTCGATGTCCGTACGTCCGACTCTCGTTCGCCTTTGACTCGCCCTGTGACAACACCTGCACCACTTTACAGCTGGCGAGACGCCCTTAAAAAAGAACTGACACAATGCAGCAGTGTAGGATTTTTCAGACGGCCTGGCTGCATCGACGCTGCACAAACGAAATACTGCGGACCTAACAATGCCTGGGGTAAAGTCGCTGATTGCCCGGATCGCGGTACGGCCAATATCGCGGGCGGCTAGCCTAGCCCGCCCCCGCCTGGGATTTCCGCAACGGCGCAGTCGGTATTCTCATCTGTTCGCGGTATTTTGCTACTGTTCGCCGGGCAATCGAAATGCCATCCTTGTCCAGCAAAGTCGCCAATTGACTATCCGAAAAGGGCCGCGTCCGGTCTTCTTGACGGATCAACGCCTGAATGCGCGTCTGAACGGCCGTCGAAGACGTCGCCTCCCGACCCTCGGTGGACAAGCCCGTGCTGAAAAATCGCTTTAACTCCAACGTTCCAAAAGGCGTCACCATATACTTTTGCGTTGTTGCACGAGAGATGGTTGATTCGTGCATGCCTAGTTCTAGCGCCACATCCTTAAGTGTAAGAGGCCTGACCGCCTCCCACCCTTTAGTAAAAAACCCTTGTTGGTGCGCCACGATGACTTGAGAGACTCGCAAAATCGTCTCAAAGCGTTGTGCAACATTACGTATCATCCAGCGCGCTTCCTGTAACTGCCCATGCAAAGCACTATTTGCTCCGCCACGCGGACTCCCTAGCGCCTCGGCATACAACGCGTTCACGCGCAATTTTGGCATCACCGCGTCGTTGAGCTGAGCCTCCCAGCCCTTGCGTGTTTTGCGAACAATCACATCCGGCACGGCAAAGTCAGCAGCAGGCTTATTCCATGGGCTACCGGGCCGCGGATTCAATCGCACAATCAATGTGTGCGCGCGTCGCAATTGATCGGCCTCACAATGCATCGCTTCTCGAAGCTTTGTCATGTTGCCCGTCGCCAAAATAGTGAGGTGGTGCTGACACAGACGACGCGCCAGCGCCAGAAGCTCGGTATCCAGTACCTCTGGTAGGCGCTCAGGATCGGCAAATTGCAATTGCAGATCCAGACATTCCGCTAAGTCTCGCGCCCCAATGCCGGGCGGGTCAAAAGACTGCAAAAACTTGAGCGCCATTCGAAAATCATCAACTTCCAAGCCCAAATCTGGATTCATCCACGCGACAATATCCTCAAGTGGAGAGGCTAAAAAACCATCATCATTAAGCTCTTCAATAAGCAAGCCTACGAGCGCGGCATCCCGCTCACTCAGTCGCGTTGTCCCTAATTGGCCGAGCAAATACTCCCGTAAATTACTCTCGCGGGCAGCTTCCGGGCGCTCAGTCAGCTCGTCATCCCTCGAATGACGCGATTCCGTTGAAAACTCCAGTCGATCCCGCGTGGGGGGGGCATCATCTTCTGAAAAAGAACCCGTTTGTGCCTCAAGATCCCCTTGCGCCTCCCCAGAAGGGGGCTCAGCGCGTTCGAAAGCCTCGCCTACCCCTACTGTAGAGCCCAAGGCTCCCGGATCCTGTAGGCCCTCTCCCTCCTGCTCCAGCAAGGGGTTTTCCGCGAGAGCCTTCGCCACCTCAGCCTCTAGATCGAGTGTCGACAGCTGCAGGAGTCGGATGGACTGTTGCAGTGCCGGGGTCAGTGTCAGGCTCTGACCAAGACGAAGTTCGAGAAAATTGCGAGTCATAGGTACAATATTTTGCATGAGGAACACACCAAACACCGCAAATATCCGAAAAGATGTCTATCTTCTGGGCAATACGTTGTTGCGCCTAGGTCTTCCACGGCTGATTATTCGCCTGGTTGTGACCCTGAGTGTGCTGGCCCTACTCCTTTATTTCGTTCAAGGCATTCTTGCACGGGGCAAGGGTTGGCTTGAATTTGGCCTGCGTATTTCTGGGCTCAACGAAATACTTGGCAAAACCGTAATCGATTTTGTCATGCAATACCAACACTTCTTTTGGTGGCTGATTGCGGCATTGTTGGCGCTATTTGTCATCAGTGCACTGATGAGCTGGTTGCGCGGCAGCGTCAAACGCGGTCGTGCAGCCTTGGTTCCTTTGAGCGAGGTCCGCAAGCTCTGCGCGGGCCTCAGTCCCGAAGCCCTCGACGTACTCGATTGGGTCTGGAGAGACAAGTCTACACCCATTACCGTGGGCAATCTCCAAACTTCTCTTACCCAACTGCGCACTGGACGGCCGCGCAAACTCGACTTAGCACGCGCGCAAAAACTTGAGCTAGAGTTGGCTCTCACCCCAAAAGAGTCCCCAATGCCCACACACTCTGAGACAGCACCCTTGGACCGCAGTGGTCATCGCGAGCCAACCCTCCTCGCCTAAGCCCAAGCAAACTGTTGCTTTAACGAGCAGATACACGCGCTTCAAAACGTTTAAGGCTTGCATTTAACTTGTATTTATGTTCCTCTTATGGGTATGTATGCATACATTTCAGGCTCTGCCTGTCCTCGTTTAACCAACATCGCCCCAAAGGGCGATGGCTTGTTAGCGCGCGTATCCACACTCAGCCTACTGCCGCTACTACTAGCGATCGGTTGCCGGACCTAGCGTCCCGTGGCAGTCCGGCAGCCCTTGGCCACTCGCATTACCCCAACAAACTCCCTGTATTAAGTCCGGCACAAACGGACGCTGATCAAAAGCCAGCAACAGATTATTGCGATGCTCCCTACACACGGCATCTGTAAAACAGACTTGAGGTTAAACATGCTTTCGAATCCCGCTACAAAATACATTCCGTTCAAACCCTTCGAACATGATTTTTCTAAACGCACCTGGCCCACCAAGCGGATTACCCATCCGCCAATCTGGATGAGTACGGACCTGCGCGATGGCAATCAGTCATTGATCGAGCCCATGAGCGTCGAACGCAAACTGCGTTTTTTCGACATGCTCATCAAAATTGGTTTCAAAGAAATCGAAGTGGGATTCCCCTCCGCATCGCAGACAGACTTTGACTTTGTGCGTAAACTTGTTGATGACAAACTCATCCCCGATGACGTCACAATCATCGCCTTGACACAAGCTCGCCCCGAACTCATCGAACGCACGGTCGAGGCTGCTGCGGGCGCCAGACGCGCCATGATTCACTTGTATAACGCTTGCGCACCCGGTTTTCGCCGCATCGTCTTCAATATGAATCGCGAAGAGGTCAAGCAGGTCGCTGTTGAAGGCACCAAATGCGTCATGGCCTGCATGGCCAAATACCCGCAAACAGAATGGTTGTACGAATACTCCCCAGAAGTCTTTAGCACCACCGAACCCGACTTCGCGCTCGAGGTCTGCAATGCCGTGACCGACACGTGGAAACCCACACCTCAGCGCAAAATCATTTTCAACTTGCCCGCAACCATTGAGGCGACCACGCCCAACATGTATGCCGATCAAATCGAATACATGCACAACAACCTGAACAAGCGCGATAGCATCCTCATCAGCTTGCACCCGCATAATGATCGCGGCACCGCTGTAGCTGCCGCCGAACTCGGCTTAATGGCCGGTGCAGATCGCGTCGAGGGATGTTTGTTTGGTAATGGCGAGCGGACCGGTAACGTTGATCTCGTCACCCTGGCCTTAAACCTCTACACCCAAGGCATCCATCCGGGCTTGGATTTTTCTGACATCGACGAAGTGCGTCGCTGCGTGGAATTTTGTAATCAATTACCCGTGCACCCTCGCCATCCCTATGCGGGAGACCTCGTGTTTACGGCCTTCTCGGGCTCGCACCAGGACGCAATCAAAAAAGGGTTCGCGGTTCAAAAAGCAGATGCAATTTGGGAAGTGCCTTATTTACCCATCGATCCTGCCGACCTCGGTCGTAGCTACGATGCGGTTATCCGCGTGAATAGCCAATCCGGCAAAGGTGGCGTTTCCTACTTGCTCGAGCAAGAGCATGGCTTGGCACTGCCACGTCGCTTACAAATCGAATTCAGCCGCGCGATTCAACGCGTGACGGATGAGACGGGTCGCGAAGTCACTGCCACCGATGTTTACAGCATTTTCAATATTGAATATTTGACTCAAACCGAACCATGGAAGCTGATTAAGCATCGCATCACAGGCGATCCAAGTGCCGCCGAAGGTAAGCTGTTCACGATCGAGGCGGAGTTTGATGTCGGTGGTGAGCGACGCACCTTGACCGGCTCAGGCGATGGCGCGATCTCGGCGTTTGTCGACTGTCTCGGTATTCCTGTGCGCATCATGGATTATCACGAACACGCCATCGGTATGGGTACAGACACCCGTGCGGCCTGTTATGTCGAAGCGCGTATCGAAGAGGGTGTGACGGGATTCGGTGTCGGCATCGATCGCGATATCGTCACGGCATCTTTCAAGGCCGTTCTGAGCGCATTGAATCGGCATATCAAAGCCAGCTAAACGCGTTATTCTGTTTGTCCACGAGCGCCTTCTTACGGGCGCTCGTTTTCTTTTTGTAGTGCGACAATTTCCTCAGGCTCAAACCCAGCGGCCAACCGTGCCTCGATATTAAAAGGTCCCTTGAGTGTTGGCGCCCGATATTGTCTTGCAAGCTCGGCATAGGTTTGAATCGGCTCACGCCCGCGTTCCGTGCACAACCAGCGATACCAATAATTACCGATCGCTACGTGCCCAATCTCATCGCGCAGGATCACATCGATGATGCCTGCACCCTTGGCGTCACCCCCGCTCGCGAGCTTATGACGAACAGCTGGCGACGCATCCAATCCTCGCGCCTCCAGCGTCCGAGGCACAAGCGCCAAACGGGCCAACACATCGTCTTGCGTACGCTCAGCCATCTCCCAAAGCCCGTCATGTGCGGGAAAATCACCATAGCGATACCCCAACGTATTTAGGTGCGACTCCAGCATTTGAAAGTGCTTGGACTCCTCGATCGCAACGCCTAGCCATTGCCGATAAAAAGTCTCAGGCATATCGGGAAATCGCCACACCACATCCAGCGCTAAATTAATCGCATTAAATTCAATGTGGGCTAAGGCATGCAGCAAAATTGCGCGCCCTTCGAGCGTATGGACACTGCGCAGGCGTAAACCCGCAGGCGGGACTAGCTCCACGGAAGGTCGCCCCGGAATAGGCTCATGCGTCTGAAAAATACGGGCTGTGTCGACCGGGGCATCTGTCCCGATCGCATCCAAAAGGGCGGCCTTGTCTGCCCACGTTGTTTGTCCTAACGCCCGTCGCGCAAGTTCCCGAAGCTCAGTCACGTTTCACCCAACCATTTTTTAACTCAATTGGTAATATTGCAATTATGTCTGATCTTCTCAATTCCACCCACACCACACCGCCTGCTCGCATCCCCGCCGCAGCCCTTTTGCCTGGATTATTGGGCTTGTTGCCCTTTTGGGGACTCGCCCTCGCGACGGAGCTTTCGAGCGGTCTCGATCCATTGCTCGCCTTGATGGCATTGATCATGTACGGTGCGATCATTCTTAGCTTTGTTGGTGCGCTCTGGTGGGGGATGGCTGTCCATGCCACACCCTCAGTACTCCGCTCTACGATGTTTGTCTGGAGTGTTGTACCTGCCCTGATTGGGTGGGCTGCAATCATGACCGAGCCCACCATCGGCTTACGCATGCTGATTGGCGGCTTGGCACTTCAATGGGTTCTGGATGGCATATTAATGCGCAATATGCCCACTCTCATCCCGCTCTGGGTGTTCAGACTACGCACGATGCTCACACTTGGCGCGACAAGTGCGCTTGGCTTCGCTTGGTGGCAACTAAGCTAATTTTTTACGGCTTTTTTTCTCTGGCACTCCCAGCATCGTAAAACGGCAAGCGGTTGCGCCACACCTGCACGCATACTGCGCCTTAAGCTTTTTAGTTAGCTTTTCATCATCAATCACCAGGCCGTAGTCATAGTTTAATTCCTCGCCGCGCTTGATATCCCGCTTGGCGACGATATGAACACGCTTGCCACCCTTACCCTCGGTGCTCTCGCAATTAGGCTCGCATGAATGATTGATCCAGCGCGCCTCATTGCCCTCATCATTCCCGTCAATCACTTTGCCGGAACTCAAGGAAAAAAAGAATGTATGAAAGGGATCCTCAGGATTTGTTGGATGGCGACGATCCGCTTCTTTTGCGCTGATCGTCTTGCCACCGTACTCGATAATACGCGTGCCTTCGGGAATATTGCGCGCAGCGAACACGCCGTTGCCGTGCACTTTGGAACGCCTGACAATATGCCAGGGCTTTTCTGTTGTTGTCATAAATCGAACGTCAAAAAATCAGGTGCGTTTAACACCAAAACAATGTTGTGCTTCGGGAAACTTACCGCCCCGCACCTCATCGGCATATTGCTGAACAGCGTTTCGCATAATCGTATCCAAATCCGCATAGCGCTTGACGAACTTAGGCACGCGATTACCACTCAACCCAAGCATATCATCGGTGACCAAAATCTGGCCGTCGCAAGAAGGCGACGCTCCAATCCCAATCGTAGGGATGGATAGTTTTGAAGTGATCTCAGCACCGAGCGCCTCAGCGACTCCTTCAAGAACGACACCGAACGCGCCTGCTTTTTCCAGCGCTTGGGCATCCGCCAAAATCCGCGCTGCTGAGTCAGGTGTTTTTCCCTGAGACAAATAACCACCCATCGTATTGACATACTGTGGCATCAGACCAACGTGCGCCAGAACAGGAATGCCACGACGCACTAAATACTCCACGGTCTCAGCCATCACCTCGCCGCCTTCTAACTTGACGGCATCGGCACCCTGGCTCAACAAAAATCCTGCGCTGCGAAATGCCTGACCCAAAGACTCTTGATAGCTGCCAAAAGGCAAGTCGGCCACGATGCATGCGCGTTTAGTGCCTCGAACGACCGCCGCCGTGTGATGACCGATTTGTTCGAGCGAAATCGACAAGGTGTTGGGCAATCCATAGGCCACCATGGCCGTCGAGTCACCAATCAAAATAAAGTCCACATAATCATCAATCACTCGTGCCGTTGGCACGCTATATGCGGTCAACGCAACAATCTTGCGTTGTCCTTTGCAGGCCAACAATTGCGGGACTGTCATCCGTTTTACTTCTGTCTGCGCGTTCATCTTGATTCCCTATTTATTCATCAAGAGCAACTTTCGTCGCTACCTTCTTAGTCGCTTTTTTTGCGACTTTTTTGACCGCTTTTTTGACAGCTTTTTTGGCAGCGGTTTTGGTCACGGTCGTTTTTGTTACTTTCTTAGCCGCTTTTTTTACGGCTGTTTTAGCCGCTGTTTTAGTTGCTGTTTTAGTGGCCGTTTTTGTAGCGGTTTTGCCCGTTGTTTTTGAAGCTGTTTTACGGCCCGGTTTTTCAGGACGGGCTTCAAACTCAAAGCTGACCTTTCCACTCTCGCCTCGCGCGAGATACGCCTTGAACTTGCGATTTGTCCGGCTTGAAACAAATCCTTCTATCAGGTCTGTTTTGCCTGTAGTCAACAACTTGGACATTTGCTCCGCGCTAATCTCTTGTTGCAAGATCACCTTGCCCGAGCGGAAGTCACAGTTACGTTCAGGGCCCACAGATTTTTCGCAGATATAACTCATGCCATGCTCAAACACCTGCGCTGAGCATTTGGGACATGCGCCCAACGGTGCGTGTCCGGAAAAATCAACCGGTTCATTAGACTCCTCATCACGCTGACCAAAATCGAACTCTAGCTTTGAATCAGGATCAAGCTTTAAGATCGCGGCAAATGGTCGGCCCATTTTGCTAATAAAACCCTGCATAGGACCGATGCGCTTATCCGTAATGAGTGTTTCGACTTCCGCAGGCTCAAACGTTCGTCCACCCGGATGTTTACCGATTGAAAAGTCACAACTTGTGCATGCGTAACGGCGATAGTTTTCTTTGACGATCGCACCACACTTCGGGCACGGTGTCGACAATGTGACATAGTCACCTGGAACAGTATCGCGATCATATTCTTTCGCGCGTTTGACGATGACTTGCGTCATTTGCGCAATTTCACGCATAAACGCGTCACGCTCAAGCTCGCCTTGTTCGATCTGCTGGAGCTTGTGCTCCCACTCTCCCGTCAACTCTGGCGACGTCAGTTCTTTAACATCCAGTCCGTTTAGCAACGTCATCAGTTGACGCGCTTTCGCGGTGGGGACCAAATCACGGCCTTCGCGCCGCAGATACGTTTCGTTTAGTAAACCTTCGATGATTGAGGCGCGCGTCGCAGGCGTACCGAGACCCCGAGCGGCCATCGCCTGCGCAAAGTCGTCATCGTCGACAAGCTTGCCGGCATTCTCCATCGCGGACAGCAATGTACCTTCGTTGTAGCGCGCAGGAGGTTTAGTGACCAATGCGATTGCATCTATATCTTCAGTACGCACGGCCTCGCCTTCAACGACTGCCACCAGCGTGGCGTCTTCTTCCTGTACCTCGCGACCATAGACAGCCAGCCAACCTGGTGAAACTAGCACTTTACCTTCAGTTTTAAACTGATGCGCCTGCACCGTCGTGGTCCGTGTCGTCATACGGTATTCTGCTGACGGAAAGAAAATCGCCAAGAAGCGCTTGACTACCAAGTCATATAACTTCGCCTCGGCTTCACTCAATTCTTTAGGAATTTGCAGAGTCGGAATAATCGCAAAGTGATCCGACACTTTCTTGTTATCAAAGATCCGTTTATTGGGTTTGACCCAGCCATTCTTGCCAATCGTTTTAGCATGGGGCGCCAAGTGCCGCGCGACACCCTCACCCTCGGCAATCCCTTCAATCGTGGCACGCACCGTATTGATATAGTCTTCAGGCAAATGTTTGGAGTCTGTTCTTGGGTAGGTCAACGCCTTGTGGCGCTCATACAGGCTCTGCGCCAATGAAAGCGTTGCCTTAGCGGAAAACCCGAACCGTCCGTTCGCCTCTCTCTGCAGAGACGTTAAGTCAAACAGCGCAGGTGCGGCCTCGGTTTTGGGTTTGGCAACCTCTGTGACCACTCCAGGCTGAGCGCGACATGCCGCCACCACACTCTTGGCCGCCGCCTCAACCCAAAGCCTCGACTCGTGCTTGGAAGGGTCTTCGGCATCTTTCTTAAAGTGGGGGTCAAACCAACGACCCTCATACAAGCCTGCCGCGGCGACGAAGGTCGCTCTCACTTCCCAATAGTTGCGTGGCTCAAAACGTCGAATTTTTTCTTCGCGTTCAAACACGATTGCTAAGGTCGGTGTTTGCACACGTCCCACTGGGGTTTTAAAAAATCCGCCATCCTTACTATTAAAGGCGGTCATGGCACGCGTGCCATTGATGCCCACTAGCCAATCCGCTTCGGCACGCGAGCGCGCTGCCGCCTCGAGCGGCTTCATCTTGGAGTCCGGAAGCAAATTTTCAAAAGCATCTCGAATCGCGTCCTGCGTCATAGACTGCAACCACAAGCGTTGCACAGGTTTTTTCTGACCTGCATATTGTTCGATGTAGCGGAAAATCAGTTCGCCCTCTCGCCCCGCGTCACACGCATTGATGAGTGCGCTGACATCCTTGCGTTTGATCAGTCGCACCAACATTTTCAGACGCTCTGCCGACTTTTTGTCGCTCGGATTCAACTCAAACTGTGGTGGAATAACAGGCAAATGCGTGAAGCTCCATTTGCCCTTGACCGGATCGTTGGGCGCGATCAGACTCAGCAGGTGACCGACGCTTGAAGACAAGACGAATGTGTCACTTTCAAAATAGTCGCCTTCACGCGTAAAGCCTCCTAATGCCCGTGATATATCAAGGGCAACAGAAGGTTTCTCAGCAATAATTAATGTCTTAGTCATTCTTTTCCAAAAACGGCTCTTATAAAGCAACATGCAAAATCCGATCCAAAATATGGATTCAGTCTAGTGCGGATCATAAAAGCGGTGATTAATGCCGTGCAAGTTAGCACGACTCAGGCCTTGCCCCCAAACGGGGATCGCCGCGGCCCAAAAGCTCCTAACATCCTCAACAGGCAAGGGATCAAAGCCCAAAGCAGCCCACGCACCCTTCAAAACACCGAGTGGATCGCTTAAATCGAGAGCTTCGGCGCCATTTTGTTTAGACAACTTCTGCCCTACATTATCCGTCACAAGAGGAACGTGCAGATACTCTGGCCGAAACAGGCCCAACATCTCGCCCAACATCACTTGCCTGGCTGTACTACTTAATAAATCTTCGCCACGGACCACGTGCGTGACGCCTTGTTCCGCATCGTCGACGACAACCGCTAATTGATAGGCCCAAATCCCATCTGAACGTCGTAAGACAAAATCTCCCACCCTTTGGTTCACATTCTGGGTCATTGGGCCCAGCCAGCGATCGTGAAAGACGACCTGCCCCTCTGCTACGCGCAGCCTCCACGAGAGCGCCAGACGTCCTTTTGACAGCCCTGAGCGACATGTTCCTGGATAAGGGCGCTCGCCCTCAGGAAAAGGTCCTTGTATCCGCAACACCGAATCCGCGATTTCACGCCGAGTGCACCCACAGGGATAAACGAGGCTTAGCGACGAAAGAGTGTCAAATGCGTGCTGATAACGACTTAATCGACGAGATTGATACAAAACCTCACCGTCCCACTGCATCCCAAGTGCCTTAAGCTGTTGCAAAATGACACGATCTGCCCCCGGTACATTGCGAGGGGTATCCAAATCTTCCATTCTGACGTGCCAAACACCTTGATGTGCCTTGGCATCGACATAGCTCGCTAACGCCGCAACTGCAGAACCCGCATGCAGCGGACCACTCGGACTCGGTGCGAAGCGACCAATGTAGGCCGGCTGAACCTGGGGCAAGTCAGTGCAACAGCCGGTCACCATCGTCGCGCAGGAGCTCTTCAAGAATCAAGTGGTCGACCTCAGATTCCTGGCTCCACAACACCATCAACGCGATGATTTTGATCTTTTGGAGCGACACGGGACCGTCTGTCGTCGCCATGGCGCGGTCAATGACGATTTCACGCAGAGCAGGAGAAAGAGCCTCTGTGGTCTCAAGAAAGGTAATGAAACCTATTGCTTGAGAGCCAAGATGTTGCAACTCGTAATCAGCGTAAGCACGGAAGCCATCGCCAGGCGTCTGGGCTAGATCTACACACTGCTCTGTCGTTTCGGCCAAACCAACCAGCCAACCCAACGCCTCATCGATATCAGTATGCTCAAAGCCGGCGGCGGCGAGCCGTTTAGCTAGCACGTCGGCCGACGGACAGGCCTCGGGGGTGTAATAGTTCTCAAACAGGTAAACCAGGATATCGAACATGGCAGCTACGGCTCCTGTTTTAACCGGGGTCTGTCAGACCCCACGTGTGAAATAACTTTACCCTTAAACATAGAAAACAACAAACGCTATCTTCAATGACCTTAAAAATCATGCAGCTGCCGCAGGCGCCGAACGCCTGACAAACTGTGCCAACACTGCGGGCAAGGCCAACACGAGGCCTGCCAAGCCGCTTTGCCATCCAGGCGCGATGAATAACAACGCGGCCACAGCAAAGGTCCAGCGCTCCCAGGCCTTCATGTGCGTCAAAAAATATCCTGAAAAGGCGGCGGACAAAAACACCAACCCGATCATGGCTCCGCTAAGCGTGATGAAAAACTCCTCCCACG
Source organism: Bordetella parapertussis (assembly GCA_945897365.1). Classification (GTDB taxonomy): domain Bacteria; phylum Pseudomonadota; class Gammaproteobacteria; order Burkholderiales; family Burkholderiaceae_B; genus Zwartia; species Zwartia parapertussis_A. Next base: position 93,787 of record CAMDFD010000011.1, read on the forward strand.
TGAACCCCTTGAGGACCAGCAATAAAGAGGGTGAAAAGATAAACACAAATGGCACTAACAGTTTGCTAATGCCCAACATAAACGCCGTATTCCCTGTTTTAAACGGATCACTGCCCGCCATGCCCGCCGCCGCATAGGCCGCCAAGGCAACCGGGGGCGTGAGATCCGCCAAAATGCCAAAATAAAACACAAACATATGTGCCGCTAATGGCTGAACACCCAGCTGCACAAGCGTAGGCGCCGCGACCGCAACCATGATGATGTAGTTTGCCGTCGTCGGAATCCCACATCCCATCAAAATACACACCAGACCAGTGATCATGAGTGCCGCAATCAACGTCAAGGTCTGCATATTCACCAAAAAATCTGGCAAAATCGCTGCCGCAGCACCCGCGATCGCCTGAGAAGCAGCAATCACAATGAAAGACACTTTAAAACCAACACCCGTCAACGTCACCACACCAATCACGATGCCTACCGTACCTGCAGCGGCGCCTACCGCCAAGGCATACTTGGCACCCGTTTCAAAGGCGTCGTAAAGATCACGCCATCGCAGGCGCTGAACAGGGTTGAGCAACCCCACCACGATACACGCCGTGATGCCGGCGAACGCGGCAAGATAAGGCGTTCGGCCACTCACGAGCACGCCAATCAAAACCACCAACGGGATCAGTGTTGGCCAGCGCTTGCGAAATGATTCTTTTAACTTCGGCATCTCCTCTTCGGTCAAGCCACGCAAATTTTGACGCTTAGCCTCGAAATGCACCTGCATGAACATGCCAAAGAAATACAAAAAAGCGGGGAAAGTCGCGGCCAACGCAATATCGCGATAAGGAATGTTTAAAAATTCGATCATCAAAAATGCCGCAGCGCCCATGATCGGTGGCGTAATCTGCCCTCCGGTACTCGAAGCGGCCTCAACACCCGCGGCAAAATGCCGTGGATAACCCACGCGAATCATCGCGGGAATCGTCAGTGAGCCCACCGTGACGGCATTGGCAATCGACGAGCCTGACAACATACCAAACATCGCCGAACCAAATACGGAGACCTTTGCAGGCCCACCTGCATAGCGTCCTGCAATCGCGGAGGCCACATCAAGAAATAATTGACCCAGACCGATACGCGTGGCTAACACGCCAAACAACACAAAATGAAAAACATACGTAGCTACTACGCCGATTGCGACACCGTAGACACCTTGGCTGGTGAGATACAGGTGATTCACGATCTGTGACCAACTATTTCCCGCGTGCTTGAGCAAGCCCGGAAACTCCTGACCAAACATGGCGTAAATCATGAAAATAATCGCAATGATAGGCAGCGGCCAACCCATCGCGCGACGCGTGCCTTCAAGCAAGCCTACTAATAGGATCGTGCCCATAAAGACATCGATTTTGTCTGGATTGCCCACCTTGAAGGCCAGTTCTTCAAAAATATAAGGGATGTACAAAACCGTGAGCGCCAACGCTAGCGCGATCAACCAATCAAACAAGGGGATGCCACCCGGTGACAGCCACGTCGATTTGGGCTCACGCTTATACGCCCGCTTGTTAAAACCAAACACCAAAAAAATAAGACTCAACACAAAAGCGAGGTGAACCCCGCGATGTGTCGACTCACGCAACAAACCAAAACCCGCCGTGTAATAGTGAAAGATTGACAGCGATACCAACAGGATGGAAACAATCCAGGTCGCGCTCGCGGCGAGCGGTCGAAACCGTATTTCGGGATCAAATTGTTCTGTGAGTGCCTGAGCTTTCTTTTCATCTAATTGCATAACGGACTCGTGATAAACGGATGATCGTGACGATCAAAATAAAAGGCGGTGTCTCGCATGTGCGCTCACCGCCTTAGGCACTTAAAATCTTGTCGGGTGTCACGTGCATCAAGCGCATGACACCTTCGCCTCTTATTTCAATAGGCCTTTTTCTTTGTAAAACTTCTCTGCCCCAGGATGAAAGGGGATGCCAGCACCCATCACGGCATTAGGCAAAGTAATCAGCTTGCCTTTGGAATGGCCAGCGGCTAATGCCTTTTGAGCAGCATCAGAGTAAACCGCCTTCACGATTTCATAAACAACCGCTTCTGGTTGCTTCGCAGACGTGATCCACTGCGCATTCACAGCGATGGTTTTGACTTCGCCAACGCCTTGATATGTACCCGCAGGAATCACATCGGGTGTAAAAAAGCGCTGTGTCGAACGCAACTTGTCGATTTCAGGACCTGCGATTGAAACCAACTCTACGCCTGCACCGCTTGAAACAAGCTCAGCAACCGCCGCAACGGGGGCACCCGCGACGATAAAGAAGGCATCCAAGCCGCCATCCTTCATTTTGTCACCGGCCTGGTTGGGCTTCATGTATTCGGCCTTGACGTCCTTGTCCGTCATGCCATAAGCACCCATGATCAAGCGCACATCGACCAAGGTGCCTGAACCAGGCTCGTCCATGGAAACACGCTTGCCGCGCAAATCGGCGACGGATTTAATCCCCGAACCTTTACGCACAACCAAATGGATGCTTTCAGGATAAAGGGTTGCGATCAGTCTCAGGTCTGTCGCCTTGGTCCTACCCGCAAATGTACCCGTGCCTGAGTATGCCCAGTAAGCGACATCCGACTGGCTAAAACCAGACTCAAGCGAACCGCCCGCAATACCGTTGACGTTTGCGACCGAACCATTGCTAGCGACCGCAGAAGCGATAAGCTTTCCTGGTTGGGTGACGAGGTTGGCGATCATGCCACCGACTGGGTAGTACGTTCCTGCCGTGCCGCCGGTGCCAATACGGAAAAACTGCTGAGCCTGCGCGGGGGCTGCGACCGCAGCAACGAGAGCGGCAGCACCTAGAAATTTAGCTAGCGATTTTAAAAACATAAAGTTACTCCCTGATTAAATAATCGGACGACAACGTTCTTATTTTACTAGTAGTTTTGCGAATGAAATGTAATGATCTGCAACAAACGCATCGCTTATGACAACCCGACGAGGGTAGCCCCTTCGCTTACCTGCTCGCCAACACCATAAAATATTTCTTTCACAACGCCGTCTAGAGGCGCGATGACCGCATGCTCCATTTTCATGGCTTCCATGACTAACAGCGCATCGCCTTGTCTAACAGCCTGACCCTCTGTGACATGCACCGCAATAATTTTTCCTGGCATGGGCGCCGTCAAACCTCCCGTCTGACCCACTTCTTTATGCAAAGCCTGGCTAAGCGGATCTTGCAGACACAACATCGTATGCACTCCCTCGATAAACACATCAACGCGTTCACCCTGCTTTTGAACCGTCGCCAATCGACGCACGCCGCTCAACCGAAGTGCCAACACATACGCGCCGCTTGGCATGCGCTCAGCTGACCAGCAAAAATCGCTAATCCGCCCATCGATATCAAGACGCTTATCGCCCCGAATACCCAAAAGATCGACCGTTCTGGGCGTCTGTCCATCCAACCACACAAATCGACGTCTGTAATCTCCATTCAGCCTCCACCCATCCTGAATCGACCAAGGATCGATCGGAATTGACCTCTGTAACGCCAGGGGTGCCCTCTCAGCAGACTCCTCAGACAATACCGCCGCGACTGCACAAGCCAAGACATCATCTGCGCTTTCTTTTGGCGGCGGCAATAATGTTTCGCGCCTGCGCTCAATCAGCCCTGTATCGAGATCCGCGTGTGCAAACGAATCATCGGCAATCAGTCTAGAAAGAAAGTTTACATTCGTGTGCACACCGACTATTTGCGTCTCGGCAAGCGCCTGCCGCATCAGGGCAAGGGCCAACTCGCGCGTCGCACCCCAAACAATGAGCTTCGCGATCATTGGATCGTAGTAGGGCGAGATGTCATCTCCACAACGCACACCACCATCTACGCGCACCACCCCATTCGCAAAGGCAACATGCTCGGGTAGTTGAAGATGCGTCAAACGACCGACTGAAGGCAAAAATCCTTTCTCTGTATTTTCAGCATAAATACGCACCTCGATGGCATGGCCCACTTGTTGAATCTGCTTTTGTGTCAACGGCAGGGGTTCGCCGGCCGCCACGCGCAACTGCCACTCGACCAAATCAAGACCTGTGATCATTTCAGTCACAGGATGCTCAACCTGCAGACGCGTATTCATCTCCATAAAATAAAACGTTCCATTCGGCTCGACAATAAACTCTACCGTTCCCGCGCCGACATAGTTCACTGCGCGAGCGGCGGCCACCGCTGCCTCACCCATTTCACGCCGCATGTCTTCTGACATATTCGGCGCAGGCGCCTCCTCGATCACTTTCTGGTGTCGTCTCTGTATGGAGCAATCCCTTTCAAACAGATAAATACATTGGCCGAACGCGTCGGCAAACACCTGTATCTCGATATGTCGCGGCTTCTGCAAATACCGTTCAATCAGCACACGGTCATCACCAAAACTCGCACGCGACTCCCGCTGACAAGAGGCAAGCGCGGCATCGAAATCCGCACACGACTCCACCACTCGCATGCCCTTGCCACCACCGCCCGCACTGGCTTTGATCAATACTGGATAGCCGATACTATCGGCCTGCTGACGTAAAAACTGTACCTCTTGATTTTCCCCGTGATATCCCGGAACAAGTGGCACACCCGCTTTTGCCATTAAATTTTTTGCTGCTGACTTGCTTCCCATCGCCGCAATGGCCCCTGGAGGAGGTCCTACAAACGTCACGCCCTCTTGTGCACAAGCTTTTGCAAAGTCTTCATTCTCTGACAAAAATCCATATCCAGGATGGATTGCCTGCGCTCCATGCTCACGTGCAACATCCAAAATCGATTTGCTTTTTAAATAACTTTCATTCGCCGGCGCGTTTCCAATTCGAACTGCGACATCACAACTCGCAACATGCTTGGCTTGTGCGTCCGCATCCGAATAGACCGCGACTGTTTTAATGCCAAGCTTGCGCGCCGTTGACGCGACACGGCATGCGATTTCGCCACGATTAGCGATGAGTATTGTTGTAAACACGTTTTGTTCCTGTGTATGTCATTACATACGAAATACGCCAAAGCGCGTCTCTGGAATTTCGACATTCAACGCCGCGGACAAAGCCAATCCCAAAATTCGCCGTGTGTCCGCAGGTTTAATCACACCATCATCCCACAGCCTCGCGCTCGCATAAAAGGGATGCCCCTCTTTCTCGAACTGTTCCAAAATCGGTGCTTTGAACGCCTGCTCTTGCTCCATCGACCAGGCTTGACCTTTGGCTTCGACGCCCTCTCTGCGAATCGTCGCCAACACACTCGCAGCCTGCTCACCTCCCATCACAGAAATGCGGGCATTTGGCCACATAAAAAGAAACCTGGGTGAATACGCTCTTCCACACATCCCATAGTTACCTGCTCCAAACGAGCCTCCAATGATCACCGTCAATTTCGGTACCGCCGCAGTAGCGACTGCAGTGACTAGCTTTGCTCCGTGGCGCGCGATGCCTTCATTTTCATATTTACGGCCCACCATGAAGCCAGTGATATTTTGTAAAAATATGAGTGGGATTTTTCTTTGTGCGCACAACTCGATGAAATGCGCGCCTTTTTGCGCTGATTCTGAAAACAAAATACCATTATTCGCGATGATCCCGACAGGCATGCCGTGCAAATGCGCAAAGCCCGTGACCAGAGTTGTTCCATATCGGGCTTTAAATTCCTCAAACTCTGAACCATCCACCAAGCGCGCAATAATCTCCCTCACATCGTAAGATTTACGCGTGTCCGCCGGGATGATGCCGTTCAGCTCCTCACCCTCATATAAAGGTTCGCGAGTCTCGCGTAGCTGCAACTGCCTAGGCTTTTGTCGATTGAGATGTTGCACTGCTTTGCGCGCGAGTTGTAACGCATGATGATCATTCGCGGCGAGATGATCTGCGACGCCTGACAATCTTGTATGTACATCGCCTCCACCCAGATCTTCGGCACTGACTTGTTCACCCGTTGCGGCTTTGACTAACGGAGGCCCACCCAGAAAGATTGTGCCTTGATCTCGTACGATGATGGACTCATCACTCATCGCGGGCACATATGCGCCCCCTGCTGTACATGAGCCCATCACAACGGCAATTTGCGCGATCCCTTGGGCCGACATATTCGCTTGATTAAAAAATATGCGCCCAAAGTGCTCCCTATCCGCGAACACGTCTTCTTGTTGTGGCAAATTTGCGCCACCAGAGTCAACTAAATAAATGCAGGGCAGGTGGTTTTGCGAGGCGATTTCCTGCGCACGCAAATGTTTCTTGACGGTCATGGGGTAGTACGTTCCGCCCTTGACTGTCGCGTCATTACAGACGATGACACATTCGATGCCCGAGACTCGACCCAAGCCAGTGATAATCCCTGCTCCAGGCGCCTCATCGTTGTACATGCCATATGCCGCGAGCGGCGAAAGCTCCAGAAAAGGCGTTCCAGGATCAAGCAATTGCTCGACGCGATCTCTTGGCAACAGCTTACCTCGCGCAAGATGTTTCTGACGCGCCGCTTCAGGCCCCCCCTGAACGATTTTTTCCAATACGGCCTTAAGTTCGGTGATTTTGTCCCGCATGGCGCTCGCATTGGCTGCAAACTCGGTCGAACGACCATTTATTTTCGACTCGATACTTGGCATGACGAAGCTCTCAAAAAAAACACGTTCACATTTAGGCTAACCTTAACGTAAATTATGATGGTCCGAACAAACCGTCAAGCTTGGAGACAACAAAACATGAACCCGCTCGAGCATCAACTGCAATATCCCTTTGCAGACACCTTGCCCGAACCAGGCAAAACCATGGAACTCGCGCCAGGTGTGCGCTGGATTCGTATGCCGCTGCCTTTCGCGCTTGACCACATCAATCTTTGGCTCTTACGTGACAAGATCGACGGCAAAGAAGGCTGGACGATTATCGACTGCGGCATTAGCCGCGACGAGGTCAAAGTCCTCTGGGAGGACATTTTCGCCACACAGCTTGAGGGACTTCCCGTTCTTCGGATCATCGTTACTCATATGCATCCTGACCATGTCGGCCTGGCAAGCTGGCTGTGTGAACGCTGGCATGCACCACTTCATATGAGCATGACAGACTACATGACCGCCAAGCTTTGGACAGTCGGGCAAAGCACGGGTGCTACCGGTGGCGAAAGCGCCGCGCGGCATCTGGGCAGCCATGGCATGACCGACCCTGAGTCGCTCGCTCAGATCCGTGCACGCGCCTCCTACTATCCCAATCTCGTCCCAAATATGCCCGCCTCCTATGCGCGAATTTTAGATGGTCAATCCATCCATATTGGCGGATCCGCTTGGCAAGCAATCGTGGGATACGGTCACGCGCCCGAACACATCTCCCTATTTTGTCCGGATAAAAATGTCCTCATCTCAGGCGACATGGTGCTCCCACGTATTTCAACCAATGTCAGCGTGTTTGACTACGAGCCCCTTGGCAATCCACTGCCGCTCTATTTAAACTCTCTGAATCACTTCCAACATCTTCCCGCAGACACACTGATCTTGCCCTCCCATGGCAAGCCCTTTAAAGGCCTACACGAGCGCATCGCTCAACAACACCAACACCATGCCGACCGACTCGCGGAGGTGCTCGAAGCCTGTGTCACACCGCAATCGACCACCGATATCCTGCCCGTCCTTTTTAAGCGTAAGTTAGACTTACACCAAACTACCTTCGCAATGGGTGAGGCCATCGCGCACTTGCATGCTCTACTTTTTGAGGGCAAGCTCTCCCGTGAACTTTGCGCAGATGGCATTATTCGTTTCGTCAGAACCTAAAGGACGTGCCTTGACCACTCATCATCTAGATACTCGACTACTCCATATCGGTAGCGCCCCCTTCGACCCCGAGACAGGCACCGCTCCAGTCAGTCTACCTTCCATGCGTACCAGTACGGTCCGTTTTGAAAACCTAGCCGCACTTGATCGAGCGATGACGCGCAGACTGGCCGGTGAACGCGCCATTACCTATGGTCGCTCCGGGATGGATACACACCGGGCACTCGAAGATGTGTTTATGCAGCTCGAAGGCGGGAGCTATTGCGTGCTCGCACCCTCCGGCATGGCAGCCATCAACATCGCTTTTCTGGGCTTACTTCAAACAGGCGACCATGTGCTAGTGGCCGATTGTGTATACGGTCCCGTACGAAATCTTGACCGTACCCTGCTTAAAGGTTTCGGGATTTCAGTGACCTACTTTTCCGCCGAACGAGACGATATTGCTCAGCTCGTTCAACCCAATACAAAAATGATTTATGTCGAGTCCCCCGGCTCGTTGCTTTACGAAATGCTCGATATGCCCGCGCTTGCCTCTCAAGCCAAAACGCACGGCCTCATCCTCGCCACCGATAACACCTGGGGCTCTGGCTACATCTATCGACCACTCATGCTTGGCGCTGATGTCTCCATCGTAGCCGGCACCAAATACGTTGCGGGACACTCTGACGTCATGCTTGGCGCTGTCGTGGTCAAGGATCAAAAGCTTGCCGCACGCATCCATTCAGCCCAATATGCAATGGGTAATTCTGTGAGTGCAGATGATGCATGGCTTGCCTTGCGTGGGGTAAAAACCATGGCCGTGCGCATGCCTCAGCACGCACGAAACGCACTTGAGGTCTGCAAGTTTCTGGACGCTCAGCCTGAGGTTTTAAACATTTACCATCCCGCCTGGCACAAAGACGCAGGCCATGCGCTATGGCAACGGGACTGCTCGGGCTCAAACGGCATGCTTTCCATCGAGCTCAATTGCACACCAGAAGCCGCCAAACCTTTCGTCGATGCACTTGAACTGTTTGGCATCGGTTTTTCCTGGGGCGGCTATGAAAGCCTCGTGCAATGGGTCGAACCAGGCAGCCTATCTTCGCATCAATACTGGAAACACCACGAGCATGCACTCATTCGTTTGCATATCGGTCTTGAGTCAGTCGATGATTTAACCAACGATTTAAAACGAGCCTTGGCGAAAATCAAAAAGTAACGGGAGGCCTTGTATGTCTAAAGACAAAGGCTTTCTCTTTATTTACCCCTGACCTGACGAATCAAATCACTGGCCACGTCAAGCGTCTGCTGATATCCACCTGCCTCTGAAGGCGAGGTCACAAAACGTCCGCCCACAGCGACCGAGGGTGTCCCTTGAATACGATACGCCGTTACAAGTTGATCTGCCCGATTCGCTTTGGATGAAACACCAAAAGACTCATATGCAGCCTCAAATTTCTCGGCATCCACACCTTGCGTCGTTATCCAGCCCTTGATTTCGGCTTTTGTGAATAAGCGTTTTTTTTCCTGATGGATTGCTTTAAAAACTTTGGGGTGTAAATCAACACGGTTTAAGGCTTCGAGTGCATAATACAAACGCTGCAAAGGCTTCATGCCTGCATTGAAAGCAACCGGAACGCCACGCACCACTACGTTGGCAGATTGCGCTTTGATCCATTTTTCTATCAATGGCTCTATCGCCGCACAGTGTCCGCAGCCATAGGCAAAGAATTCGAGCACTTCAACTTTGCCTGGCTCCGTTGCTTGAGCGGGGGTCACCTCAATAAATTTTCCCTTTGCGACGGCTGCGCCTTGTGCAACGCTATCCGCCGAAAACATCAAGCTCGACACTGCAAACAACATTACAGCGAAATGTGAAAAGATCTTTTGTGTCATAACAATTCATCCTAAGTGAGCAAATACTTTACTGCCGGACTACGGCGGTTGGAATTTTTTCCTGACCGAGTCGGATGCGGGTTTGATTCATATCATCAATACGCGCAAACGGTCCGACACGCACGCGATTAACCTGTAAACCATTCACTTCGGCCCGCTGAATTTCAACGGGCATACCCATCAAAATTATTTTGGCGCGCAAGGCTTCGGCATCCTCTAGTACCCTAAAAGAACCCACCTGCAGAAAATAAGGTCCACTCGCCTTTGGCGGCGTTGAAGAAGCTCCATTTGCGGGAGGCGACGAAACAACCGGGGCAGATTGTGATGGTCGAGAGGTGGCATTCGGCGCTGGCGTCAAGGTCGCAATCAGCGAGCCCAAAGTATCCCCACCTTTATTCGTTGCCCCTGCTGCAGACGGCGCACCTTGACCTGTGCCGATCACGCTCGCTTGACCGGTCGGCTGGTCGGGGGAGCTCGGTGCTGTGACAGGTCCGACCTCTCGGCTCCCTAGAGCAGCATTAGGATCCGGTGCATTTCTTGGATCAGGCGAGCCTGGGGCGTCAGGCGAACGACTGGCCTTATCCATAAAAGGCATTGGCGCCTTGATCACGTAGTAAGCGACACCCGCAGCCAATCCCAAGCCAATTAATAGGCCTGCGAGCACACCGTAGATCGTACTACCACCGGATGATTTGCGTTTTGCCATAATCGGATCTTACATCCGTTCTGGCGCCGAAACACCCAAAAGCTCGAGACCATTCGCGATCACTTGGCGAGTCGCATCAGCCAAACGCAAACGCGCGTGTTTGAGGGCAATATCGTCGACCAGCACGCGCTCTGCGTTGTACCAAGCATGAAAGTCAGAAGCACAGTCACGTAACCAAAAGGCGACCAAATGCGGAGATAGTTCAACGGCCGCCTGCGTCACCAGTGCTGGAAACTCCGCCAAGCGCTGCATTAAGGCAAGTTCCGAGGGCGCCACTAACAACGCCGTTGATGCCGCATGCAATTCAGAAGTATTTAAGCCTGCTGTCGCCAGCATCGAGCAAATCCTTGCATGCGCATACTGGATGTAATAAACCGGATTCTCTTCACTCTGTGAGCGCGCTAAGTCTACGTCAAACACAAACTCGGTATCAGCGCGACGCTGAATCAAAAAGAAACGAACAGCGTCGCGTCCAACCCATTCAATTAAGTCTCTCAAGGTGACGTAACTTCCCGCACGCTTTGAAATTTTTACCTCTTCACCACCGCGCACCACTTTGACCATTTTGTGCAAAATGTAGGAGGGGTACTCTGCAGGAATCCCCAGCGACAAGGCTTGCAAACCAGCCCGAACGCGCGCGACCGTTCCATGATGATCGCTGCCCTGAATATTGATCGCACGCGTAAAACCACGCTGCCATTTCGTGACGTGGTAGGCCACATCCGGGACAAAGTATGTATAGCCACCTTCGGATTTGCGCATCACACGGTCTTTATCATCGCCCGTGCCAAGCTCCGTCGTGCGTAACCATAACGCACCTTCGCTTTCATAGGTATGGCCGCTCGCGATCAACTGATTAACCGTATCCTCCACTCGACCCGAGGTATAGAGGGAACTCTCTAGGTAATAATGATCAAAAGCAAGGCCAAAGGCCTGCAAGTCCAAATCCTGCTCTCGACGCAAATATGTCACAGCAAAACGGCGAATATTATCGAGATCGCTCAAATCACCGTTTGCCAATACGGGCTCGCCGTCACTCGCGCTCACAGTCGCTTTGGCTGAAAAGTCTCGCGCGACATCCGCGATGTAATCTCCGCGATAACCATCTGCGGGGTACTGCGAAGAATTCGGCTCGATGCCCTGTCCACGCGCCTGCACACTGATCGCCAGATTTTGAATCTGATTCCCAGCATCATTGTAATAAAACTCTCGGCTCACCTCAAAACCACTCGCATCAAACAAGCGACACAATGCGTCACCCAAAGCCGCCTGACGCGCGTGACCCACATGCAAAGGCCCCGTAGGATTGGCCGAGACAAACTCCACCAACACTTTTTGTGCTTTGCGTGGCGCGCGACCAAATGCTTGGCCTTGTTGGGCAATCGATTCCATGACTACGGTTCGAGCAACGTGTGTCAAACGAAAGTTTATAAATCCTGGTCCGGCAAGCTCGGCCTGGTCAATCAAACTGCGCGCTTGAGGGTCTTCCATCAACACCGCTAGAATTGCCTCAGCAAGCTCGCGTGGATTACGTTTGGCCGGTTTTGCCAATTGCATGGCGACATTCGTCGCTAAGTCACCATGTGCAGCAACCTTGGGGCGTTCAAGCAAAATGGAGGGCGTTGCATCGGGCAACACTGCGGTCACCGCAGCCTGGATACGGGAAATAAGTGTGTTTTGTTGCTCGAGGAGCATGGGCGTGGACTGTAGCAATGAGAAGAGTCAAATCATAGCCTGAATTATGTCTAGACCTACGGTCTCACAACCTTGAGCACACCGTGTCCCTTATCACTTAAGGGGTAGTACTATGGAAATAAGCCATACATTCAGCGGTCAACAAGGGAGGCCTTTATGCTTGTTACCTTTAGTAGTAAAGCCGGTGCGGATATTTTGATGTTGGCGCAACATGCCAAACCATTACTGACGATCATTGGAAAAACCGATGACAAAGACTTGCTTACGCGTGGTGTTTTTATGCCTGAGCAACTCGACGCCGCTATTTTTAATCTTGATCACGCCATTGCGGCAGAGCCTAACCAACATCAAAACAAAGATGAACATGAAGATGAGGACAGCGATTTGCCCAAAGATGCATTGGCGCTGCCCGTTGGCCTGAAACAACGCTCTTTCCCTCTTTTAGACTTGCTCAAGCGCGCACGTGCTCAACAAGTGCCGGTCATGTGGGAAGCAGGCTCAGGCTGGTAAATCCCTTAGTGCTAATAGGCGCGCTCGAACAAAGCATTAAAGTCTGCAGCCGTCGTGTGGCGTGGGTTCCATCGGTTGTAATTGGCGGCCAAACATTGCTCAGACATTTCAGCAAACGTGTCGGGCGTAGCACCCACATCTCGCAAGCGACCGGGTATCCCCAGATCCGTACAGAGTTGGCGAATAGCCTCAACGGCCGTTTGTGCGGCATCCAGAGTAGGCAGGCGCTCGACCGGTCGGCCCATCGCGACCGCTACGCGTGCGAACTTTTCAGGGCTCGCGAGCATGTTGAACTGTGCGACGTGAGGCAAACATACTGCGTTAGACAAGCCATGAGATAAATGAAAGCGTGCGCCAACGAACCGGGCCATGCAGTGCACATTACCTAGGCCCGTCTGCCCAAATGTAATGCCTGCCAGAGCCGAGCCCACCAACATATTGAGTCCCGCTTCTAGATTTTCACGATTTGCGACAAACTGCCTAATGTTTGCCGAAAGCAATGCGATCGCCTGCAAATTAATCGCATCGGTCATAAGGTTGGCTTGACGGGAAACATACGATTCGAAAGCATGCACAAAGGCGTCAATGCCTGAATGGGCAGCCACAGATCCCGGAACTGTTCGCAGGGCCAACGGATCCAAAATAGCGAACGCGGCGGGATTCAGTGAAGCATGTCGTATCGACATCTTGAGATTCTTTTCGGTATCCGAAATCACACATGAACCCGAAACCTCCGAGCCCGTTCCAGCTGTAGTGGGAATGGCTATTAAAGGAAGAGGCGCACGAGCAAATTTTTCGATGCCTTCATAGTCGTGGATCCGACCGCCGTTTGTCGCCAAAATTCCAACAGCCTTGGCGACATCTATGGTGCTTCCTCCACCGATCGCTAAAAGCGCGGTTGCCTTGTGCCCTTGGCAAACGGCATACGCTTTTTCTACTGTCTGCGCACTCGGATCGGGTTCGATTTCCGTAAAGGAGGCGATCTCGACACTCTCGGCGATCAGCAACTTTTTGATGTGCATAAAAAAGTCGCTTTCAATCAACGCACCATCCACCGCAATAAACAAACGCTGGCATTGAAGCTTGCGGACGATTTCAGAGATTTTTTTATAAGACCCCTCGCCCATATAGAGGGTCGTCGGACACAAAAAACTTGAAATCGTCATCGCGCGCTAGCCTTATTTGTTACACGTCCAGATTCGCCGCTTGCAATGCATGCGTTTCAATAAAAGCACGGCGAGGCTCAACATTGTCGCCCATGAGTGTAGTGAAAATCTCATCTGCGGCGAGCGCATCCTCGATCTGCACACGCAACAAGCGACGCACCTTAGGATCCATCGTGGTTTCCCACAATTGTTCTGGATTCATCTCACCCAAGCCCTTGTAGCGCTGCTTGCTGACATTGCGATCCGCTTCGCTACGCAACCATTGCATCGCTTCGCGGAAATCCGCCACCATGGATTCTTTACGTTTTTCACCTTCACCGCGTGCCACGACAGCACCCTTGCCGACCAAGCCCTGAAAGGTCGCCGCCGCGCGAGCCAACACTCCGTAATCCGCGCCATTCACAAAATCTGAATCCAACACGGTGACGCGCACATTACCATGATGCTTGCGACGAACAATCAAACGGAATCTTTCTGAACCTTGGTGATATTCGGAAACCACATCCACCTGATTTGGCAGCAAAGGATCTTCGAGTGCCGCCTGCAACCGCGCGGCAGAGGCCTCCGCGTTTTCGGTTGAATCAAGTTCAACGGTCGCACCACCAACGATCGCTGACAATGTCGACTCATCCATAAATCGGCTCAGTCTCGCAATCACGCCATCCGCCATCACATACTGCTTCGCCAACTCAGCAAGCGCATCACCTTTAATGGCCTCTGCACCTGCCTGAGGAACGAGCGAAGCCTCCTTTAAAGACACCTGCAACATGTAACTGGCTTCTTCTACCTCGTCTTTCAGGTAGCGCTCATCTTTGCCTGACTTCACTTTGTATAGAGGTGGCTGAGCAATATAGATATATCCGCGCTGAACCAGCTCGGGCATTTGACGATACAACAACGTCAAGAGCAAAGTTCGAATGTGCGCGCCGTCAACGTCCGCGTCGGTCATGATAATGATGCGGTGATAGCGCAATTTGTCCACATTAAAGTCAGGACCTATGCTCGTTCCCAATGCTGTAATAAGTGTCGTGATTTGCTCACTTGCGATCAGTTTGTCGAATCGTGCTTTTTCAACGTTCAACACCTTACCGCGCAAAGGCAAAATCGCCTGAAATTTTCGATCACGCCCTTGTTTGGCGGAGCCTCCCGCAGAGTCACCCTCGACGATATAAAGCTCACACAATGCGGGATCTTTTTCTTGGCAATCCGCAAGCTTACCTGGCAAGCCTGCACCTTCGAGCACGCTTTTACGACGCGTCATTTCGCGCGCTTTGCGTGCAGCTTCGCGCGCGCGCGCGGCCTCTACAATTTTTGCGCACAAGGCTTTTGCATCGATCGGGTTTTCCAACAGCCACGACTCGAGCGTACGTGCTACAGCCTCTTCTACCGCAGGTCGCACTTCACTTGAGACCAGTTTGTCTTTCGTCTGGCTACTGAATTTAGGCTCGGGCACCTTAACGGAAAGCACACACGTTAAACCTTCACGCATGTCATCGCCCGTTGTTTCAACTTTGGCGCGCTTGGCGAGTTCATTATCCGCAATGAATTTGTTCAAGATTCGCGTCATTGCTGCGCGCAAACCGGTCAAATGCGTACCACCATCGCGTTGTGGAATGTTATTAGTAAAGCAAAGCACCTGCTCGTTGTAGCCATCGTTCCACTGCATCGCGACCTCAACACCGACGAGTGTCCCGCCCGCATTGGATTCTGTCGCGACAGAAAATACATTTGGATGCAACACCGTCTTGGAACGATTGATGTACTCGACAAAGCCTTTTACACCACCCAAAAACGCGAAATTTTCTTCTTTGCCTTGGCGCTGATCAATCAGTCTGATTTTGACGCCATTATTTAAAAACGAAAGTTCGCGCAAACGCTTAGATAGAATCTCGTAGTGATACTCGACGTTATTAAAAATCGTCGTATCCGCCAGAAAATGAACCTCTGTTCCGCGCTTTTCTGTTTTGCCCGTTACCGTTAAGGGCTGAACACGCTCGCCCTGGCGAAACTCCATCTCATGAACTTGACCATTGCGACGAATCGTCAAGCGCAGCCAAGAAGACAACGCGTTGACGCAAGAGACTCCGACGCCATGAAGACCGCCGGAAACCTTATAGGAGTTTTGATCAAATTTTCCGCCCGCATGCAGCTCTGTCAGAACGATTTCTGCGGCGCTGCGACCAAACTCATCATCCTTATGAATGTCTGTCGGAATACCTCGGCCATTATCCGTCACCGAGATGGAGTTATCGCCATGAATTGTGACCACGATGTCGTCACAATGACCAGCCAATGCTTCGTCGATCGCGTTATCAACGACCTCAAACACCATGTGATGTAGACCAGTGCCGTCAGACGTATCACCGATATACATGCCCGGACGCTTACGCACAGCCTCCAGACCTTTGAGCATCTTGATCGAGTCTGCGCCATAGGCATCAAGATCTTCGGGGGTTTGATCTGGTACTTGATTATTATCTGACATATTTAGATCCGCATTGGCATGACGACGTATTTAAACGATTCGTCATCGAGCAAAGTGATAAGGGCTGAAGCGTTCGCATCGGGCATGATTGACCAGCGAATCGTTTCTGCTTTGACGTTAGCTAGAAAGTCCAGCAAATAGCTCACGTTAAAACCAACATCAAGAGCTTCGTGACCATAATCAATATCAATTTCTTCTTGCGCCTCTTCTTGCTCGGCATTGGTCGAGGAAATTTTTAGCACATGCTGATTTAGTTGAAGTCGGACACTTCTAAATTTATCCGTTGTCAAAATCGCTGCGCGCTGAAGACTGCCTTGGAGGATCTCGCGAGAGACATCGAAATGGCGGGTGTAATTTGTTGGAATGACCCGATTGAAATCGGGAAACTTGCCTTCAACCAATTTTGATACCAGTTCGACATGTCCAAATGAAAAACGTATTTGGCCGGGCGCGACATCGATCGTGACGGGCTCTTCACTATCATCAAGAAGGCGCTGCATTTCCAACACTGTTTTGCGCGGAATAATGATCTCATGCTTGAGCGTGACGCCTTCGACCGCCGTGGAGCTGTGCGCCAATCGATGTCCATCAGTCGCGACTGCGCGCAAAAGTCCGGGCTCGAAGACCATCAACATCCCGTTCAGGTAATAGCGAATATCTTGTTGCGCCATCGCAAAATGCACCATATTAAAAAGGTGCTTCAGCGTTTTACGTGTCATCGTAATTGACACATCCCAGCGATCTGGCTGGGTCATTGTCGGAAACTCAGTCGCAGCAAGCGTCTGTAAAGAAAAACGGCTTTTACCTGACTGAATCGCAAGTTTTCCACTTGCCGTTGAGAGCTTTACGTCTCCCGTGTCGGGCAACGCGCGCAAAATATCCACAAACTTGCGCGCCGCAACAGTCAGGGACTCGGTATCTTGCCCAACGCCGAAGTTCGCATGCGTCGTAATCTGAACCTCAAGATCCGTCGCGATGAATGAAACCCGATCTGCCTCTTTGCGCAACAATATATTCGCCAAAATTGGCAAAGTATGTCTACGTTCAACGATTCCGGCGACGATCGATAACGGCTTTATAAGCGCATCACGGGGGGTTTGTACAAGTTGCATGAATTATCCCTTTAGAGTTTGTTCGAGCACATGCAGCGTATGATTAAGGTCTGCTTGTTTCGCACGCAAATCGGTAATTTTTCTCACTGCGTGTAAAACTGTTGTGTGATCTCGCCCACCAAACATATCTCCAATGTCAGGCAAGCTTTTTTGCGTCAGTTCTTTTGCTAAGTACATCGCAACCTGTCGCGGCATTGCTATGTTGGCAGGCCGTCGCTTTGAGTACATATCGGCGACTTTAATTTTATAAAAATCAGCAACTGTCTTTTGTATATTTTCAACCGTGACTTGTCCGCTTGATACCGAAAGCAAGTCTTTCAGCGCATCCTTACAAATGTCGACATTGGCCACATCTCTGCCATGAAATCTTGCGTACGCGACAACTTTCTTGAGGGCACCCTCAAGCTCTCGGACGTTGCTGCGCAAATGTTTCGCTATGAAAAAAGCGACCTCTTCGGGCATCGTGAGGCCCTCTTGTTCTGCTTTTCGCAACAAAATTGCAACACGCATTTCGAGCTCAGGCGGCTCGATGGCGACGGTCAAGCCAGAGTCAAATCTTGAGATCAACCGACTATCAATACCCGCCAGCTCTTTAGGATATGTGTCGCTTGTAATAATAATTTGCTTGCGCTGTGCGACCATTGCTTCAAAAGCGTAAAAGAACTCTTCTTGTGTTCTGTTTTTACCTGAAAAGAATTGAATGTCGTCTATCAACAAGAGGTCTAAAGAATGGTAATAACGCTTAAAGTCATCAAAGGCTTTGCGTTGATAGGCTTTTACGACATCCGAGACATATTGATCAGCATGAACATAACGCACTCTTACGCTGTGCCCGGCAGCAACCATTGCATTGCCTATTGCATGGATAAGATGTGTTTTCCCGAGACCTACGCCGCCGTATAAAAAAAGTGGGTTGTATGACGTCCCAGGATTTTCAGCAACTTGAAGTGCGGCTGCTCGTGCGAGTTGATTCGCCTTTCCTGTTACAAAGTTATCAAACGTTAAATCTACATTAAGCCTTGACTTATCATCGACTGGAGTAGTGGTCGCCGCGACCCGCGTTATTTCCTGAACAACATTCGTTTCTGCTTGTCTGAAACTTGCTATTTTGGACACATCTGCTTCATTCCCGTATGGAGTACTAATAACGCTTCCACTTATTGGCGCACGTGGTCGTTCAGTTGGTGATGCGGGTAATTCAAACAGGACTTGTACAGGCTGAGCAAACCAAGTCGATGCAAACGCCTCTATTTGGTGTGAGAAATTTTTCTTCACCCAATCCAATTTAAATCTGTTTGGCGCAGACACACGCAACTGCGCCTTTGTTTTATCAAAGGCGAGGGGTACCAGCGGACGAATCCATGCGCTGATTTGCTGTGGGGGAAAGTCCTGCTCTAAATGAGAGATGCAGGATTGCCAAAACTCGTTCATGTCACTCACTGTTCAAACCTCGATTCTACCCTGTCGGGGCACAAGTTATCCACAGGGTCATTCCGTATTTTTACGGATTGGTTTCTGTAAACATTTGACTTATCTCGTGTTTTTTGATGAAATGGAGGGCTTTTTAAGTTATTCCTAAACTTTTTCGCTCTTTGTTGGGCCCTTAATCATGAAACGTACTTACCAACCCTCCGTCACCCGCCGCAAGCGCACGCACGGTTTTCGTGTTCGGATGAAAACTCGTGGTGGTCGCGCTGTCATCAACGCTCGCCGCGCCAAAGGCCGCAAGCGTTTAGCCGTCTAATACGGCTTGTTGCGAGGGCATGGTTACACCGACCTCACCCTCGCTCCTTCGCTCTGTGATGTCTCGCGCCACGTATCCCGCGGCGGCGCGCTTGCACCGCCCGACCGAGTTTGCTGCGGCCCTTTCAGGCCGTCGTATTGCCCGTGGAGCTTTTTTTGTAGTAACCGCTCACTTACGTGCAAACACCTCTTCAGACTCACCTTCTGAACCTTTGTGCGCCCGTCTTGGTCTCATTATGGCCAAACGTTTTGCCCATCACGCCAGTACGCGAAACGCATTAAAACGCGTTGTTAGGGAAGCGTTTCGTACCAAGCGTTTAGATTTACCGCCCAATGACTTCGTTGTTCGTCTACACAAACGCATCGTTTCGATGTCCCTCACCGAAATCAAGCTCGCGGCGCGCAAAGAGGTCGATGCGCATTTTTTGCGAGCGCAACAATGATGCATTGGCTTAAAAAAATCTTGATTACTCCAATCAAGGCATATCAATTTTTACTTAGCCCGTGGCTTGGGCATTCATGTCGCTTTACGCCGAGTTGCTCCAACTATGCCATCGAGGCAATTGAGGTGAGAGGTCCCTTTACGGGCCTGTTATTAGCTTTAAAACGTATTTCCCGTTGTCATCCTTGGTGCCAAGGAGGTCTCGACCCAGTGCCCAAGTCAACGGCGCATCATCCTGATCTGAAACAAACCGATTCGGCATGTCAGCACCGCAACCGCTCTGATTAACGCTAAACTGCCACCCTTCTCTGGTGAGCTTTTTTATTTAGGCAAGAATGGATATCCGACGCACCATCTTACTCATGATTTTCTCGTTTTCCCTGCTGATGCTATGGAATAACTGGCAAATCCACCAAGGTAATCCTTCCTTACTCGGTGGGACCCCGCCCTCTTCAACTCCTGCGCCAGCTGCTACACCAGGCGCCTCGACAGCGGATACAAGCAATCCTCCAGCAAGCATACCGAGCGCACCCGTTGCGCCTACTACAGGCTCTGTTTCTAGCAATGTTCCGGGTCTTACCACCACAGCAGCGACTCAAGCCCAAACGGTGGACTTTAAAACAGATGTCCTTAACATCAGCTTTGATTTAATCGGAGCTCAGCTTGTTCGCGCAGATCTTCTTGCCTTTCCAAGTCGAGAGGAAAAGGACCAGCCTTTTGTCTTGCTCAACAACCGTGGCGGACAAGTCTATATTGTCCAATCGGGCCTAACTGGCGCGCCTGCTGGTAGCTTGTATCCCACGCATCTCGCTCCCTTCACTTTAATCACTGATCAGCGTGAGCTCAGCGGTGATCAACTTATCATCAAGTTTGCCTCTGAATCAAGTGGTGTGAAACTCACTAAAACATTCACACTAAAGCGCGGTAGTTACGAAATTTTAGTTGACCATCAAATCGAAAATACAACGGCTCAACCAATTTCTCCTTCTGTTTATCTCCAAATCACTCGCGATAGTAAAGACCCAGCAAGCGAAAACTCAACGCCAAGTTTTATGTCTGGCCCTGTCAGTTTCACCGGTCCTGCTATTTATTCAGAACAAGAGAAGTTTCAAAAAGTTTCCTTTTCTGAGATTGAAAAACGTAAAGCTACCTATATTAAAGATGCCGATAATGGCTGGTTTGCGATGGTTCAGCACTATTTTGTCACGGCCTGGGTTCCACCTCAGGGAAAGAACCGTAGTTACGAGATGACGGAACTGCAAAAAAACCTTTTTGCTATTCGTAGTATTGAACCAGTCGGCACAATTGCGCCAGGCAGTCAACTCAACATCCCTGCCAAGCTCTGGGTCGGTCCTCAAGATCAAGAGGGGCTAGAAGAAGTCGCACCTGGTCTTGACCTTGTTGTAGATTATGGTTTGCTTACGATCATTGCAAAGCCTCTGTTCGCCTTGATGACATGGCTTTATACAATTCTTGGCAATTGGGGTTGGACGATCGTCGTTTTAACGATATTGATCAAAGCTGCTTTTTATCCTCTTTCTGCCGCAAGTTATCGCTCCATGGCAAAAATGAAATTAGTTGCGCCGAGGCTACAAGCGTTAAAAGAAAAGTTTGGCGATGATCGTCAAAAACTGAATACCGCCATGATGGAGATGTATCGCACCGAGAAAATAAATCCTCTAGGTGGTTGTTTGCCTATCTTGATTCAAATCCCTGTTTTTATCTCTCTCTACTATGTATTAGGCTCAAGCGTAGAGTTACGTGGGGCTCCTTGGATTTGGTGGATTAAAGATTTGGCGGTACAAGATCCCTATTTCATCTTACCTGTCATCATGATGGGCACGATGTTTATTCAAATGCGACTGAATCCAACGCCACCTGATCCAATGCAGGCTAAGGTTATGATGTTCATGCCTTTGGTGTTTGGTGCAATGATGTTCTTTTTCCCATCAGGACTTGTTTTGTACTGGTGCGTCAACAACATCTTATCAATTGCTCAACAATGGTATGTGATGCGTCAAATCGCTGCCATCGCTGCGGCGGCCCATCGCTAATTTTTCTATATCCATCTTTTGCCATTTCGCATAGGCACTATGCAAAATAACGCCCCTATCGTTGCCATTGCTACCGCCCCGGGAAGGGGCGGCATTGGCATCATTCGAGTTTCAGGGCCCCAGTTGGGGCCTTTTATTTTTGCTTTGCTTGGCCTTCATTTAACACCAAGACATGCACACTATTGTGTATTTAATAATCACGATGGAGTTGCACTTGATCAGGGAATTGCTCTTTATTTTTCAGCACCCCATTCTTATACTGGTGAAGATGTTCTTGAAATGCAAGGCCATGGTGGCCCCGCTGTCATGCAATCATTACTAAAACAATGTCTGTACGTAGGGACAAGCTTCGGGGTTCGTCTGGCGAATCCTGGAGAGTTTACGTTACGTGCTTTTTTAAACAATAAAATCGACCTTGCACAAGCAGAAGCCATTGCTGATCTCATTGATGCTTCTTCTGAAGCCGCGGCCCGCGCGGCGATGTCTTCTTTTTCTGGTGTGTTTTCAAATCAGGTTAATTCTCTTGCAAACTCTATTGTTCAATTACGCTTATTAGTTGAGGCCACACTAGATTTTCCAGAAGAAGAAATTGAATTTTTAGAAAAATTTCATACCCATGAGCGCTTATTCAAAATTCAACAACAGCTACAAACCGTTCTCACTCAATCCAAACAAGGAATGGTTCTTAGAGAGGGCCTCCATGTTGTTTTAGCGGGTGAGCCAAACGTAGGTAAATCTAGCTTATTAAATGCTCTCGCTGGTGAGGATCTTGCGATTGTTACTGACATTGCGGGCACCACACGTGATAAGGTTTCTCAACTTATTCATATCAAAGGCGTACCTATTACGATCGTTGATACTGCAGGCTTAAGAGATACCAATGACACAATTGAATCTATGGGTATTGAAAGAAGTTGGTCTGAAATAGCAAAGGCAGATGTTGTTTTAAATTTAAAAGATGCGCGCTCTCATGACCTTGAGCTTGATGAAAAAATTGCCCATCATCGTTCACCAAAAAGCGTTCTTTTAACTGTTTTCAACAAGGCAGATCTTTTAGTAGATTCTTCATTCACTCAAATTGATTCAATTTTTATATCTGCTAAAACAGGTCTTGGTCTTGATTTATTAACAGCTCGACTCCTTCAATTGGCTGGCTGGCAACCAGGTCAGGAAACACCTTGGCTTGCAAGACAACGTCACGTTGATGCACTCGAGTCCGCGGCAAGACATCTTGCAATTGCGCAATCTCATGCTAGCCAAGATGATCGAATATTGGATCTATTTGCAGAGGAATTACGTTTGTCTCATGAGCAACTAGGTTCTATTGTTGGAAACATGTCAGCAGATGATCTTTTAGGAAAGATTTTTTCAAGCTTCTGTATTGGGAAATAGTGTGAGGATGTTGTTTTTTAGTCTTACTTACATCTTTTAACAAAAAATTTTTATTTTTTTTCGTTGTGGATAACAAGGGGCAACGTCTTGTGAATACTTTTTGTATGAACCTTGAACAACAACAAAGCTTTGAGAAAATTCAAATGTTGTTCACTTTGCTCCACAAATTCAAACAGAGTTTATGCACAGATTTTTTTATCGTTAAGTCTTTGATATTAGTGTATTAAGTTGACTTGTTCCACTTATACACACGCTGTCTTATCCATTAGTCTTTATATATAAAACAAAAGATATAAAGAAAAAAGAATTGAGAAGGTCTCCTTTTTTTAAAAAAATCTAGCTTGTTTTTATTGTTTGATTTCCGTGTTTAAATTCATTCATCAGGAAATCTTTTTCAATCTGTCTATTGCTGCATCAAGGGTGGTGTCCTTTTTTGCAAAGCAAAATCGAACGAGTTGATGATTTGCTGAAATGCTTTCTGGTTCAGCATAAAAAGCCGAGACAGGTATGACGACGACTCCAAGGTTTTGAGCAAGCCAAATTGAGAATTCTGACTCTTTTTTTTCTGATATTTGGCTGTAATCCGCAAGTAAGAAATAAGTACCTGGGCTCGTTAGAGGTTTAAGTTTTGTTTCTTTCAACCCTGTTATCAACTTGTTTCTTTTTTTCTGATAAAAATCAGACAAGTTTTGATAGGTATTCGGATCTTTAGTATAGGCAGCTAATCCATGTTGAAAGGGAGACGGTACTGTAAATACGACAAACTGATGCACTTTTCTCAATTCTGCTGTTAACGCTTTTGGTGCACAACAATAGCCAATCTTCCATCCTGTTGTATGTGTTGTCTTGCCAAATGAAGAAATAACAAAAGTTCGATCAGCAAGTAATGGACGTGAGGCTAAGCTAAGATGTTTTTTACCGTCAAAAACAATATGCTCATAAACCTCATCAGATAAAACGATTATGTTTGTATTGCTTACGATAGATTCAATGGCGTCTAGATCTTCATTATTAAAAATTGAGCCAGTTGGATTGTGTGGAGAATTGACGATTATCATTCTTGTCTTACTGGTTACAAAATCTTTAATTTTGTTCCAATTCACACTGAAGAATTGTTTTGTTTCTGTTGGTGGTGTCATCTCTACAAAGACAGGCTGTCCACCCGCTAATCTAATTGAAGGTACATAGCAGTCATAACTTGGTTCAATAACAATGACCTCATCCCCGGGATGTACAGTTGCCAAAATAGCTGACATGATGGCTTCAGTTGCTCCACTCGTTATTGTTATTTCTTGATTCGGTTCGTAAGTCTTTCCATATAATTTTTTTACTTTATTACTGATGACCTCTCTCAGTTCACTGATGCCTGTCATTAAGGGGTATTGGTTGTGTCCATCAAGCATTGCTTGATGGACTAGAGTTAGCAACTGTTCATCTGCATTGAAATCTGGAAACCCTTGCCCAAGGTTAATTGCGTTGTAGTCCACGGCTATTTTGCTCATGGTTGTGAAAATTGTGGTTCCTACATTTGGCAGTTTTGATTGGATCAGCATGTTGTAATCTTTGACTTATATGTATGTATTTTTCCGATAATACGCATTTTTTTATGGTTGTGGGTTTGTGAAACTGATTTGGAAGTTGCTGATAGGTTTTGTTGCATCCCTTTGTGGCGCTTTGCTTGCTCAATGGATTGGTATTCCTTTGCCATGGACACTTGGACCACTTCTAGCTATTGCAAGTCTCAGACTTTTATCTATTCCTGTTAGTAGTGCTTCAACGCTACGTAATTTTGGACAATGGGTAATCGGTTTAACCCTTGGTCTTTTTTTCACCCCTCAAGTTGTAGCTGTCGTTTCTAGCCATTGGTTTGCAATGATTGCTGGTTTTTTCTTTGCTCTTTTATTAGCTGTTTATGGCACATATCTTTTGCATAAATTTGGTCACGTTGACATTAAAACTGCATGGTTTTCTTCTGCGATCGGAGGTGCAAATGAAATGGCTATTTTGGCAGAACGTTATGGAGTAAGGCAGGATCTGGTAGCAAGCGCTCACACTATTCGTGTTGTTATTGTTGTTTTAACGGTTCCTTTTGCTTGTCAATTGTTTCAGGTATCTGGTGTTGACAGTTCTCTCCTTGAGTTAAAAGCTTTCGATGTATTCGGGCTTTTTGGAATTGCGCTTTTTACATTTGGCGGTGGCATCATTGCTCACTTACTAAAAATACCAAATGCTTGGGTTCTTGGGCCTATGTTTGTCGCTATGCTTTTTACGATAAACGAAATACATTTTTCTCGTGTCCCTGTCGAGCTTTCATTAGTTGCTCAACTTTGTATCGGATGGTCTTTGGGTGATCGTTTTCGTCCTGGCTTCTTTAATAAAGCTCCTCGTTTTCTTATGACTGTTGTTATTTATAGTTTATCAGCCCTTGCCTTAGCATTTGGCTATGCTGCGTTATTGTCTTTAATGACCGACTTACCACTACCTTCTTTGGCGGTCAGTGTTGCTCCTGGAGGCATTGCAGAAATGGCTATTACTGCTAAAGTTCTTCAACTAGGTGTTCCCTTTGTGACCGCATTTCAAGTTTCTAGAATGGTTGGCGTTGTTTTGCTTACGGGTCCTCTTTATTTATATGTCGTAAAACGTTTTGAGAGCCATTGATTACGTCCTTATTTATCTTTATTGACATCTTGTTAACATTTTATTAACAGTGTTATCCCTTTTGTTTGATTATGTTATTTGAACTTATCCACAGCTTTTTTCCCACACTTATCCACAGCGCTCTTGCTTTCTTTTTTTGATGTGGCTTCTTGTTTTTTGTTCCACGTGGAACATAGTAATTTTTCTGGATAGTTTTTTCCAATTTATCAAACGTGTCATTGCAGACAATGTTCCACGTGAAACACATGACAGCTTATAATGCTATCGACTAGATGGACGATGAAAATGAACTATCCGAAAATCTTCGATGTTATTGTGGTTGGTGGCGGCCATGCTGGAACTGAGGCTGCCTTGGCGTCTGCCAGAAGTGGAGCGAGTACGCTGCTTTTAACGCACAACATCGAAACCTTAGGGCAGATGTCCTGTAATCCTTCAATTGGTGGGATTGGAAAAGGACACTTAGTCAAAGAGGTTGATGCTTTTGGTGGCGCAATGGCTATTGCAACCGATGAAGCGGGAATTCAATTCAAAATATTAAATAGTTCAAAAGGACCTGCTGTTCGTGCCACACGAGCCCAAGCGGACAGGGTGCTCTATAGAAAGGCGATAAGAACACGGTTAGAAAATCAAGAAAACCTGTGGTTATTTCAACAGTCCGTGGATGATTTGCTTTTAGAAGGAGAAAAAGTAGTTGGAGCTGTTACGCAAACGGGTGTTGCATTTCGAGCGAAGGCTGTAGTTTTAACCGCCGGAACATTTTTGAATGGTTTAGTGCACGTAGGGCTTGAAAACTATGCTGCAGGCAGGGCGGGAGATCCATCGGCGACTTCTTTAGGCCAGCGACTTAAGGAAATGAAGTTGCCCCAGGGTAGGCTCAAAACCGGGACCCCACCGAGGATTGACGGTCGATCTATCAATTACAGTATTCTTGAAGAACAGCCTGGAGATTTAGCCCCCGTTCCCGTGTTTTCTTATCTTGGAAGCACTTTGCTTCACCCTAAACAAATTTCATGCTGGGTTACCCATACTAATGAAAAAACGCATGACATTATTCGAGGAGGGCTTGATCGATCTCCGATGTATAGCGGAGTGATTGAGGGGGTTGGGCCGCGCTATTGCCCCTCAATCGAAGATAAGGTCCACAGGTTTGCAGATAAAAACGCACATCAGGTTTTTTTGGAGCCAGAGGGGTTAGATACTCATGAGGTCTATCCAAATGGAGTGTCAACATCACTACCATTTGATGTTCAACTAGAGCTAATCCGTTCACTCAAAGGCCTTGAGCAAGCACACATCGTTCGTCCAGGTTATGCCATTGAGTATGACTATTTTGATCCAAGAGAATTAAAGTCTTCCTTGGAAACAAAATCTATTCAAGGTCTATTTTTTGCAGGTCAAATAAACGGAACTACAGGTTACGAAGAGGCTGCAGCGCAGGGACTTCTTGCGGGAATTAATGCGGCCCAATTTTCAAGAGAAAAGGGCCCGTTATTAATAACACGTAGTCAGGCGTATATAGGCGTGTTAGTAGATGATTTGGTTACAAAGGGTGTGACAGAGCCCTATAGAATGTTTACCTCAAGAGCTGAGTATCGCTTGAGCCTTAGAGAGGACAATGCGGATTGGCGATTAACGGAGCTTGGACGCCAATTCAATTTAGTCGATGATTTGCGATGGAAAACGTTCAATGAAAAACGCGAGTCTGTTGAAAAAGAAATGCAAAGATTGCGAAGCACTTGGGTCAATCCAAGAATGCTGACAGCGGATGCTGCTGAAAGTGCACTGGGACAAGAAATTGCACGTGAGTACTTACTGTCAGATTTGCTTAAGAGACCTAACGTTTCGTATCAAAACTTAATGAGCATGCAATTCAATGATCAGGTTGAAATGCCACTGGGGCTACCGCCAGGCGAGTGTGCTGAACAAGTAGAAATCCAGATCAAATACGAAGGATATATTGCTCGGCAACAAGAAGAAATAGATCGTCAACAAGCGCATGAGTCTCAAATCATTCCCGAGTCAATAGACTTTGACGAAGTGACAAGCCTATCGTTCGAAGTGCGTCAAAAACTAAGAGCACATAAACCAGAAACGGTAGGGCAGGCATCGAGAATTTCAGGCATGACGCCAGCCGCCATATCACTACTAATGATTCATCTGAAGCGACACTATTACAGTCAAACAAACAAAATTATTTAATGGCAACGAACATTTTATCGGCATCTTTTGAAGGACAGTTAGAAAAGGCCTGTCATACACTGAGTCTAGAGCCAACAAAACAACAACAAGAAAGAATGCTTGAATATTTAAGTCAATTATTAAAATGGAATAAAACCTATAACTTGACGGCAATACGAGATCCCGAACAAGCATTGGTACAGCATATTTTCGACAGCTTGGCCATCATAAAACCTTTAAATAACTTCTTTCAGCAAAAAAAACTAGATAAAAAAAAGGTGCTAGATGTCGGATCAGGTGCTGGCTTACCAGGTGTCATCATCGCGACAATGATTCCAGAAGCGTTGGTAACGTGCGTCGACACCGTAGAAAAAAAAATGGCGTTTGTGCGGCAAGTAAGTGGAGTGCTTGAATTGGAAAATTTAAAAGTACTACACCAAAGAGTCGAGCTGATACAAGACAATAAATTCGAAGTTGTGACATCAAGAGCATTCGCGACGCTGCAAGACTTTGCAGAGCTTGCAGGAGAAACTGTCGAAAAAAATGGGATATTGTTGGCGATGAAAGGAAAAATACCCCATGAAGAAATCACGACCCTAGAAACAGAAAGCAACTGGTATGTCGAGGAAATCGAAACATTAAAAGTACCGCAATTAAGTGCCCAGAGATGTCTGGTATGGATGAAACAAAAAGGAACACAATGACTGCTCAAACACCGCGTACGACACGCGTATTTTGTATAGCAAATCAAAAAGGCGGCGTTGGAAAAACCACAACAGC
Organism: Bordetella parapertussis; assembly: GCA_945897365.1. Lineage (GTDB taxonomy): Bacteria > Pseudomonadota > Gammaproteobacteria > Burkholderiales > Burkholderiaceae_B > Zwartia > Zwartia parapertussis_A. The sequence goes on from CAMDFD010000011.1 coordinate 122,356, forward strand.
CATTAATCTTGCTGCCGGGCTAGCAAAACATAAGCAGCGTGTATTACTGATTGATCTAGACCCACAAGGCAATGCAACAATGGGAAGCGGTATAGACAAAAGCACCCTTGCGCATAATTTATATGATGTTTTAATCGGCACAGCCACAATCGAAGAGGCGAGAATACTCTCTAAAACAGGTGGATATGATGTACTTCCTGCGAATAGAGAGCTATCTGGCGCCGAGATCGATCTAGTCGGTATGGATCAACGAGAGTTGCAATTGAAACAAGCTATTGATCACGTTGCCAGTGATTATGATTTTGTTTTGATTGACTGTCCTCCCACGTTATCATTGCTGACATTAAACGGCCTCGCTGCAGCGCATGGCGTCATCATTCCAATGCAATGCGAATATTTTGCCTTAGAAGGTTTATCAGATCTCGTGAATACAATTAAACGTGTTCACAGGAATATCAATCCAGCATTAAGCCTGATTGGTTTGTTACGAGTCATGTTCGATCCACGAGTCACATTGCAACAACAAGTATCAGCACAGCTCGAGGCACATTTTGGGGACAAAGTTTTCAAAACAGTCGTTCCTCGTAATGTCAGACTTGCAGAAGCGCCCAGCCATGGCATGCCCGGCGTAATCTATGACCCTGCGTCACGTGGAGCGCAAGCCTATATGGCATTCGGTGCCGAAGTCATCGAGCGCCTAAGAACGACAACAGAATAAATACAGGAACAAAAATGGTGACGAAAAAACCTAAAGGCCTTGGTCGCGGACTCGAAGCATTGCTTGGTGCGGATGCACCAGGATTAAGTCAACTAGGAAAAAATGAAAGCACCACATCTCCGCCAAACGTACTGTCAGTAACAAAATTACAAGCAGGAAAATATCAACCCAGAACGCGCATGGATGAAGGTGCATTGGCAGAGCTTGCTGACTCCATTCGAGCCCAAGGTATTATGCAACCAATTTTGGTGCGTCCTCTTGATGAAACAAAAGGTCGTTACGAAATTATTGCAGGTGAAAGACGCTTTAGGGCCGCTCAAATGGCCGGCCTTACGGAAGTCCCCGTCCTTGTTCGAGAGGTTGCGGACGAGCATGCTGCAGCGATGGCGTTGATTGAAAACATACAGCGCGAAGATCTCAATCCACTTGAAGAGGCTCAAGGTGTCAAGCGACTACTCGATGAGTTCGGACTGACACACGAACAAGCTGCAACAGCAATTGGTCGATCAAGGTCTGCTACGAGTAATTTATTAAGATTATTAAATTTAGCCTCACCGCTTCAGACAATGTTGTTGGCGGGCGATATTGATATGGGTCATGCGCGCGCGTTACTTGCTGTTGATAGCGCGACTCAAATTCAGTTGGCAAACCAAATTATCGCAAAAAGACTCTCCGTAAGAGAGGCAGAAAAACTCGTAACAAGAGCAGTAACAGAAGCGCGCCCAAAAGTTAAACAAAGTGTAAAAAACAATTTAAGAGATGTAGCCCGCCTTGAAGAAACCCTCTCAGATCAGCTGGGGACAAAAGTTACGCTAAAAGTGGGTACAAAAGGACGAGGACAGTTGGTGATTGATTTTCATGGCTGGGATCACTGTTCTGCTCTCATTGAAAAAATGCAACTCAAAGAAGAGCTTCAATGACAAACCAAAACCCAACGCTTATTGATTCAGTCACACTAAAACAATGGCTTCACGATGGACATGAAATCGCAACGATTGATGTGCGAGAGCATGGACAATATGGTGAAGAGCACTTGTTTTATATCGTTTCAGTTCCTTATAGCAAATTAGAAAGCGAAGCCCAAAGACTTGTGCCTCGTAAACAAGTGCGGATGGTAGTCATTGGAGATGATGATGGAGCGTTGAGTCTTAAAGCAATAAAAAGACTATCAGCAATGGGTTACAACAAGCTTCATATTTTAGATGGTGGCATGCCTGCTTGGAAAAAAGCAGGATATGAGGTATTTGCTGGCGTAAACTTGCCAAGCAAAGCCTTCGGTGAACTTGCAGAGCACGCGTTCAATACACCTCGAATTTCTGCAATAGAATTAGATCAAAAAATTCAGAATAAAGAAGATTTAGTTGTATTGGACGGCAGGCCTTTTACTGAGTTTAAAAAAATGAGCATTCCGACAGCAATATGCTGTCCAAACGGTGAGTTGCCCTTGCGAATAGATGACCTCGTGTCAAATCCAAACACGACGATTGTCATCAATTGTGCAGGCCGTACCCGAAGCATTATCGGTGCACAAACGCTGATTAATCTTGGCATACCAAATAAAGTTCTTGCACTCGAAAATGGTACACAAGGTTGGTATCTTGCCGATCTTAAACTCGACCATGGTCAAACGAAGAAACACGCACTTAATATTGAGCAAAATACCCTTGCTCAGCGCAAATCACGTGCGCGCGCACTGGCACAAAATCATGGCGTTAAGTTTGTAGATGGCGCAGTCGTCAAGCAATGGCAGCAGGATGAGCAGCGTACGACTTTTATTTGTGATGTACGAACCCCCGAAGAGTATGCCCAAGGTACGGTGCACGACGCACAGCACTGCCCGGGAGGTCAGCTTGTTCAAGCAACGGATCAGTATGTTGGGATTAGAGGAGCAAGGTTAGTTCTCGTTGATCATGAGGGAGTTCGTGCGCCAGCGATGGCCTCTTGGCTCGCCATGTTAGGTTGGGATGTTTCAGTGTGGGACGATGCTTTTGAAGCGACAAACCATCAGCAAAACCAAGCGCAAATAGAAACACAAACTCTTGATTCAATAGAGTTGCTGGCAGAGGAAATAGAAAAGCATTTAAAAGCCGGTGCATTATTAATCGATTTGAGACCTAGCATGCTGTATCGCGCTGGACATATCAAGTCGGCGATCTGGTCAATTAGGCCACAACTTCATCAGATCGCTGAAAAGATAAAAGAACAAACCGTCATTTTGCTTGCGGAGGAAAAAACGATCGCAAGCCTCGCAGCGATTGATTTAAAAGAGCTGGGAGTAAAAACAATTTACATCAACACGCAAAAGACAACAGATTGGGAAGCTGCACATTTGCCCGTTGAAAATACCCCTAATAGCCCGCCAGACGACAAATGTATTGACTATTTGTTCTTCGTGCACGATAGGCACGATGGCAATAAAGTCGCAGCTAGACAGTATTTAGCCTGGGAGATAAATCTGCTTGCTCAAATCGATGAGCAAGAAAAAGCGGGATTTAAATTGCCCCACTAAAAAAAACAAAATAATTTTTAGTGGAAAAGGTATTTTTAGCCGAAAAGCTTACGTCATGACGTCGCTTCGCCGTATAAAGTGCGTCATATAGCGTGCCTAAGCTCTTGACAATAGGGAATTGTTCGTTCATAATCGTTGGTTCTCTTGTGGAGAGGTGCCCGAGTGGTTAAAGGGGGCAGACTGTAAATCTGTTGGCCTTGCGCCTACGTTGGTTCGAATCCAACCTTCTCCACCAAGGGGCGACTGTTTAAACGGACGCAGACTTGATCCGGGCGGGTGTAGCTCAATGGTAGAGCAGAAGCCTTCCAAGCTTACGACGAGGGTTCGATTCCCTTCACCCGCTCCAGCGGAATGTGCAGGTGGTTAAAAGTTTGCAAGCCTTCTTAGACAAAAGAAGTAAAAAGTATTCAGTAAAAGTGCCCAAGTAGTTAAGGCCTAGTAAGTAATACCGATTTTTTAGGTTCGTGGGGCGTGCCCGGCGAATGCGCCCATGTGGCTCAGTGGTAGAGCACTCCCTTGGTAAGGGAGAGGTCACGCGTTCGATCCGCGTCATGGGCACCAGAAGATTTTCGTTTTAATTTCACAATAGCTTCAACTCAGGTCAGGAGTCAGCCATGGCAAAAGGCAAGTTTGAACGTACCAAACCACACGTTAACGTCGGCACAATCGGCCACGTTGACCACGGCAAAACGACGTTGACCGCAGCGATCACAACAGTTTTGTCCAAGAAGTTTGGTGGCGAAGCAAAAGGCTACGCGCAGATTGATGCCGCTCCCGAAGAGCGTGC
>CAMDFD010000012.1 GCA_945897365.1 Bordetella parapertussis
GGTTCATTTGAAACACCCGCATTAGCAGCGACTTATAGTTTTAGTTCCGCTCCTGGATATTCTCTGGCTGTCCATTATTTATATCCCATAGATTTAAATGACGATGGTGTGGATGAACTTCTTGTTGTAGGCTTTGAAACTCAACCAAACACACCTGAAAATTATAAAAATACTAAGATTTCAATACTAGGTTGGAGCAATGGACAGTTTGTTAATTTAACCAGTCAGTGGCTTCCTAACAATGCAGATCAAGTCGAAGGTGTTGGCGATATAGCGGTGGGTGATTTCAATAATGATGGCCGCATGGATATCTTTTTGAGCGCCTATGCAGACATGACCTTTAATGTAAATGCTTATCAGCTAATAAATAAAGGTGGATATTTGGAAAAGACCGCCATTGAAAGCTTGGTTGGTTGGCAACATGGCGTTTCGGCTGGCGATATCAACCGGGATGGTTATATGGATGTTTTTGCTGTTGGGTATGGTGATTCGTCTAGGGTTTATTTGGGCGGACCTAGTGGATTGACGTCGCATGGCTTCACTTCATATGCTGGAGGATCCGGTGTTGCCATGGCAGATTTTCTTAATGATGGGACTACGACCGCATTTATCGTTGATTTCGGAAATGATCGTGTCAATAACTCAGTATTGATGCGACTAGAAGCTGACGGCAGTGGAGGATACAGTTTGTCTCGAGTCTCTACACCTCCAGGACCTCTACTTGGCGATATTGGACATAACGTTCGCTCTAAAGCGTTTGACTTTAATGAGGATGGATTAATGGATGTCTTGGTCTTTACTCGGGAGAACTGGAACGGCTCGCAATGGCCAGTTAACTCAAAAATTCAGTTTCTGAAAAACAATGGTGGTGGTCAATTTATTGATGTGACTTCCGATATTCTTATTGGTTATCAAACCAATAGTAATGTTTCTTATACACCAGTCATCATAGATCTTAATAGAGATGGACGGACTGATATCTTTATTAGTGAAGGGCAATGGACTGACGATAATAATTCCACCGCCATGCTCATAAAAGGATCTGATGGAAAGTTTGTTGATACTGGTAGGGCCGAACTATCTGGGCAAGTAAGCTCTAGCGGTGGAATGGCAACAGCTTTGCATGGTCCCAACGGGAAACTCTACTTTGCATTTGATGCTCAAGCTAGAGGTGGGTCTGCTACGATTAGCTTGTCAGAATTCACACCACGTTAACGGCACAACATCCAAACGGTTAAAAAGCCAGCACGGCGATGTCGAGATCGAAACGCCTCTTGACCGCGACGGAACGTTTGCACCTCAACTGTTGCATAAGAACCAAACTCGGCTCACGCAGATGGAGAAGCTGTTTACCCCATCATGTGGGGCTTTGGATGTCTAACAATGGGGGCGCAAAGTTTTCAGTCTTAGTGCTGACCGAACATAAATGGGCTTAAAGGCTTACCTGACGCGATTGTGGTCGAGTACCCTCACACACGTATTCAGCTTTGCATTGTTCACATGGTTTGCAAGTTATGAAAGGAGTATCAATTTATGAACATTTCAATTCTAAAAAACATCATCTTGCGCTACGGATATTGTCTGGGTATTGGGTTCGCGATAGCTGCCTCATCCTTGTCTAAAGCTCATGAGGTGAATCCGAAAGAAGCTACTTTGGCTTCCAACGAAAAATTTGTAGCACCCAACAGTGGTGGGGTCACAACAGTTCGATCCCATTCACCGATTATTACTCGCCAACAGGTTCAGATTTATCCGGGAATCTCAACTGCATCCGCTGGTTCTCAACAACTTTCTATGAACCGTATCATCCTCCCACCAGGTATGAAGGGACTGCGTCATATGCACAAGGATACGGAAACTGTCATTTATATTATCGAAGGGAATGCGAGAACGCTGATCGGCGAGAAGGGTGAAGTCGTCGTCGATAACAAAGCTGGGGATTTCATTTTTATTCCAGCAAATGTCTGGCATCAACCCACGAACGTTTCTAATGATCGCGTGGTTGCCATCGAAGTGCGCGCTGATGCAGACGACCAGCAGAATGTTATCTTGTCACCTCACCAGTAAGTATTTTGTTATGGAGAGTATGACTGGAGTCAACGAGAGCAACATTAAATTGCTAAGTTTTACCTAATACAATCTAATTCCGATGAGTATGACCGTCAGGTTGTTACAGTTCAATCTTAAAACTACTATTTAAAATGAAAATTGTTGAAATTCGCGAATCTACTCGCCCGATCAAGTCCAATATCCGAAACGCCTACATCGACTTTTCCAAGATGACCTTGAGTCTAGTTGCGGTCGTGACGGACGTGATCCGTGATGGCAAGCCTGTGATTGGCTATGGCTTCAACTCAAACGGTCGCTATGGACAAGGCGCGCTCATGCGTGAACGTTTTATTCCTCGCGTGCTCGAGGCTGCACCCGATACCTTGCTGGATGAGCGAGGCATTTTGTGTCCGCACAAAATCTGGGCCACGATGATGAATAACGAAAAGCCAGGCGGTCATGGCGAGCGTTCGGTGGCGATCGGAACCATCGATATGGCAATCTGGGATGCCGTGGCCAAGATCGAAGGTGTCCCGCTTTACCAGATGCTTGCGGACCGATACGGCAACGGTCAGCCCAATCGAAAAGTTTTTGTTTATGCTGCCGGGGGCTACTACTGGCCGGGACAAGGACTCGAGGGCCTCACGCGCGAAATGCAGAGTTATCTGGATCGCGGCTATTCGGTCGTCAAGAAAAAAATTGGCGGGGCATCCTTGGCCGAAGATTGCAAGCGCATCGAAGCGGTGCTCAAGCTTTTGGGCCCTGGTCAGCGTCTTGCTGTGGACGCCAACGGTCGCTTTGATCTGAAAACCGCCATTGCTTATGGCAAAGAACTCGCGCAATACAACTTGTTCTGGTACGAAGAGGCAGGTGATCCGCTCGACTACGAATTACAGGCCGAGCTCGGCAATCATTACGAAAATTCGATGGCGACCGGTGAAAACCTTTTTTCTATGCAGGACGCACGCAATTTAATTCGTTATGGCGGTATGCGACGCGATCGCGATTGGCTGCAGTTTGATTGCGCGCTGAGTTATGGTTTGGTCGAATATCTTCGCACTCTGGATATGCTGCGTGAGTACGACTGGTCTCCGACGCGTTGTGTGCCGCATGGTGGTCATCAAATGTCTCTGGCCATTGCCGCAGGTTTGGGACTTGGTGGAAATGAAAGCTATCCAGATCTGTTTCAACCCTATGGAGGGTTTCCGGATGGTGCTCGGGTTGAAAATAGCATTGTGACCTTGCCTGAGCTTGTTGGTATTGGTTTCGAAGGGAAAGCCGATCTATATGCTGAAATGAAGGCTTTGGCGAGCTAATAGTTTTCTAGCTTTTACCTCTAGTTGACGAGAATTAAATGTTATCTAAACCTCTCATGACGCATGAAAAAGCGTATCGCACATCTGTTGCTAGGGCTTTGACTGCGGCTGCTCCCAAAAAAGTCCTTGATATCTGCTGCGGTGACGGGTGGTTGCCCTACGCTCTTGGCCCAGATGTTGAGTTGCATGGGATAGATCTTTTTGAGGGAGCGCCCGCTGGCTATCATCAGTTTATGGTGGCCGACTTTAACCAAGGTCTGCCGAGTGACTTGGAACAATATGATGCGATCGTATGCTGCGAAGCCATGGGTTACCTTCAAAATCCAGGTCTTTTCTTACAAAGTGTTCGTAAACACTTAAAAGATGACGGGATGTTTATTTTGTCTATTCCCAACCCTAATTACACTGGTGCTAGAGTCAACCATTTGATTCAGGGTTTTCCTCGGTCTTATTCGTGGTTCAAACAAAACGAGTCGCCTGAGCCGCATATGCCTTGGTTGTCTCTGGGGGTGTTTCAACTCTGGCTTTTGCTTGGCTTGAATGGTTTCAAGGATATGCAAGTCCACGAGGTCGATGAGAAGAAACCTCGTCATGGTTGGGAATATTTGCTGGGTTGGGTGGCCAAAGGCTATGCCAAGCGTCGCTTTGACAAGGCGCAAATCGAGAGCGTTCGACAAGTGTGGGAACATGCCATGCGCGATCAAGTGATTTATGGTCGCCAGCTGGTCGTTTCTGCACAGGCCAAGTCAGCTTTATCAATATGAACCGTGCAAACGGTTGAGCATTCGATTTCACTATAATCACTCAATTCTCGTATTCATCTCACTTTTCGGTTCATTATCATGACGCAAGCAGTTCAAAAACAGAATCTACGGATCGCGATCGCCGGTTTAGGCGCGATTGGGAAATCCATTGCGACGACCTTGGCTAAAGGCGGTGTGCCAGGTGTAGAGTTGACGGCGGTCTCTGCTAAAAATCATGACAAAGCCAAAGAGTTTGTCGGCACGCTTGCGCACCCCGTCAAGGTTCTGAACATTGCTGAGTTGGAAAAAGAAGCCGATCTCGTGATCGAGTGCGCACCTGCTGCGCTCTTGTCAGAAATCGCCACACCGTTTCTCAACGCACAAAAACAAGTCATCGTCTTGTCCGTCGGTGCATTGCTGTTTCATCCAGAGCTGATTGCGATGGCCAAAGAGCAGGGCGGGGTCATTCACGTCCCGACCGGTGCTCTGATTGGCCTCGATGCGATGATCGCTGCCGCTGAGGGCAAGATCCATTCTGTCCGCATGGTGACACGCAAACCCCCCAAGGGCTTGGCAGGCGCGCCGCATTTAATTGAAAATAACATCAATATCGAGGGCTTGACCGAAGCGAAAAAGGTGTTCGAGGGTAATGCACGTGACGCCGCTAAAGGCTTTCCAGCGAACTTGAATGTCGTGGTCGCGTTAGCGCTAGCGGGTGTGGGTCCAGAAAATACACTTTTGGAAATCTGGGCCGATCCAGCCGTGGTTCGCAATACGCACACCATCGCGGTGGACTCGGATTCTGCCAAGTTCACGATGACGATGGAAAATATTCCTTCAGAAAATCCTAAAACTGGCCGAATCGTCGCTCAAAGCGTGATTGCGATGCTACGCAAAATGAAGTCCGGCTTTAAAGTTGGTACTTAAGCCGTATGTTCTCGCCTACGCTGCGATACTCGCAGCAAGGGCCTGACGCGGCAAATCCAGGGTCGTGACCCGAGTCAGTTCTCTTTTATATTTTTTGTCATCGAAGGGCCGAGCTCTGTGCATGGTGGTTCGGTTATCCCAGATCACCAAGTCGCCAAGCTTCCATTGATGTGAGTTTAAAAACTCCCGTTGCGTCGCGTGCTCGATCAAGTCCTTGAGCAATAAACGCCCTTCGGGAATCTCCCACTCCACGATACGCGCCGCATGCGAGGCAAGATACAGCGCTTTGCGATCCGAGCCCTCGACTTGACGCACCAAAGGATGTGTAGCGCCCGGAAGCTTTGCTTGCTCTTCAGGTGAAAAATCAAATCCCATCGTGTGCCTAGAATAAACAATCGAGTGATAGGCATGAAGAGGTGCGATGGTCTGTTTGAGCTCGTCACTCAGTGCGTCGTAGGCTGCACGCATGTCAGCAAATTCAGTGTCGGCCCTCACAGGGGGAATATTGCGGGCAAATAACATCGAGTAGCGGCCGCAAGGGTTTTCAAAGGACGCATCCGTATGCCAGATACGGTTGCTGATACCGTTCATACGACGTCGGTCTTGCGCCTCCAAAATGTTGCCATCTCCGCCGACATTAGAAATATCAGTGAGTGCCTCGTTGCCAAAGCGATTTTTTGACAGGACAGACGACGACGTCTTTGCATGAAGCTCACCATCCAGGCGTCTGGCAAACTCAATCTGTTCTTCATTCGTAAAATGCTGATCTCGAAAAACTAGAACCCCAAACTGACTCATCGCGTTTCTGATTTGTTCCAGAACTTTCTGGTCGTGCAAAGCGCACAAATCAATCGGACTGGCCAGCCCCATAAAGCTTGGATGCAGTTTTTCGAAGGTTAAGCTCACAGTTGTCTCCTAAGACCAAGTATTGCTAGGCTAGGTTGGTTTTTTTAGTTCGGATTTGTGACTTCCAATATACACGTTCTCGATCAATCGCTAGCATGCAGCTGAAATTTTGTTGCATATCCAAAAAACGCTTTAAAACAAGCCTAAAAACTAAAAAAACTTTTATTTGGACGTTTCTTGCGACCGATTTAAGCACTCTATCGAGGTGTTAGTTCCTGTTTATGAGAGGGGGTTTGATTTTCTCTCAAGCAGATCCGGTGCTACTATTTCATGTTACCGAAGTTTGAACTCAGTGTTTAAAAAGAAACATTTACATGAATCTGCCACTTAACGCTCCTGCTTACGTCCGTCACGAAGGCCTTAAACAATGGGTCGCCTCTATCGCCGCCAAGGTCAAGCCTGCCAGTATTGTCTGGTGTGACGGCTCTCAGGAGGAGTATGACCGCTTGTGTGCGGAAATGGTCAAGTCCGGCATGCTCATTAAGCTTAACGAGGCAAAGCGACCCAATTCATTTTTGGCCCGCTCGGCACCGGATGATGTCGCCCGAGTCGAGGACCGTACATTCATTTGTAGCGCCAAAAAAGAAGAAGCAGGTCCGACCAACAATTGGATTGCACCTGCCGAGATGCGCACCAAGTTGGGCGAGCTGTTTGAGGGCTCCATGGCTGGACGTACGCTTTACGTCGTACCATTTTCAATGGGCCCGCTTGGCTCACCCATCGCGCAGATTGGTATCGAGCTTTCTGATTCACCGTATGTCGTTGTCAATATGCGCATGATGACGCGCATGGGTAAAAAGGTTTATGACGTGTTGGGGTCGGATGGAGCGTTTGTACCCTGTGTGCACACGGTAGGTGCACCCTTGGCGGCTGGTCAAACGGACGTACTGTGGCCCTGTAACCCAACTAAATACATTGTTCATTTTCCCGAGACCCGTGAAATTTGGTCCTACGGCTCGGGCTATGGCGGCAACGCTTTGTTAGGCAAAAAATGTTTCGCCTTGCGTATTGCTTCGACCATGGGCCGCAGCGAAGCCAGCGAAAAGAGTCCTGGCTGGTTGGCCGAACACATGTTGATTCTTGGTGTGCAAGCACCCTGGGGTAAAAAATATCACGTCGCAGCGGCATTTCCTTCGGCCTGTGGCAAAACCAACTTTGCGATGTTGATCCCACCCGCTGGTTTAGCCCAGCAGGGTTGGAAAATCACCACGATTGGTGACGATATTGCTTGGATCAAGCCTGATGCCAAAGGCAATCTGCGCGCGATCAACCCAGAGGCAGGCTATTTTGGTGTCGCGCCTGGTACGAACGAGCAGTCTAATTTCAACTGTATGGCGACGCTCAAGCGGGATACGATTTTCACTAACGTCGCCTTGACCGATGATGGTGACGTCTGGTGGGAAGGGATGACTAAGATTCCTCCCGCCCACTTGATCGATTGGCAAGGTCGCGACTGGACACCAGAGCAAGCGAAGGAAAAAGGCATCAAAGCCGCACATCCGAATGCCCGCTTCACAGTTTCCGCTACGCAAAACCCGGTATTGGATCCTGAGTGGGACAACCCAGAAGGTGTCGTGATCGATGCGTTCATCTTTGGTGGTCGTCGTTCCACCACGGTTCCCTTGGTCACAGAGGCACGTGACTGGGCTGAAGGTGTGTACATGGCCGCGACCATGGGTTCTGAGACGACGGCTGCTGCTGTTGGCCAACAAGGTGTCGTGCGTCGTGATCCTTTCGCCATGCTGCCTTTCTGCGGCTACAACATGGCTGAGTACTTTGAACACTGGTTGTCCTTGGGTAATTTCTTGCAAACCTCAGGCGCCAAGTTGCCCAAGATTTTCTGCGTCAACTGGTTCCGCACCGATGAAAATGGCAAGTTTGTCTGGCCAGGTTTCAGTGAAAACACGCGCGTCCTAAAGTGGATGTTGGGTCGTATCGAAGGCCAAGCTCAGGGTAACGAGCACGCTTTTGGCATTACCCCAGAGTTTGCGGATATTGACTGGGAAGGGATGGATTTTTCTCAGGAAAAATACAACACTATTACCTCGATTGATGTGGTCGCATGGCAACAGGAGTTCAAACTCCACGACGAACTGTTTGAAAAGCTTTCCTTTGGTTTGCCTGAGCATCTGCTTAAGATCAAAGCGAGTTTCGAGGCGCGGCTTGTCAAGTAACTTGCTTTTAAATGAACTGAAACTTTAAAAGGCCCGAATCATCGGGCCTTTTTTGTGGGTCATGACTAGCAAGACCCCCGTGCTTTCAGTGCGTCAGGTACCGGCTCTTTCGAGCATCGCATGCAACAACACGTTACAACCCGCCTCAAGATGCTCAGGCTTGGCATCTTCAATCTCGTTATGACTGATGCCATCTTTGCAAGGAACAAAAATCATCGCTGTGGGAGCAACCCGAGCCAGATACACGGCATCATGTCCAGCGCCGCTCACTACATTCATTTCTGATAGGCCAATCTTTTGAGCGCCATTGCGCACAGCATTCACAAGCTCTTTGGCAAAGGCTTGAGGTGGAAAATAGACGACTTGCGTGATATCGATGGTGACCTTGCCTTTTGTTGCGATCTCCTTTGCTTTGGTATGAAGGTTTTCAACCATACGCGTCAACGTCTCATCGCTATCCGCGCGGAAATCGACAGACATTTTGACGGTGCCAGGGATGACGTTGCGCGAGTTGGGGTAGTTGTCCAACATGCCCACGGTGCCGCGTGCGTTCGGTGCATGATCCAATGCAGTTTGGTTGATCAATTGAATCATGTGTGAGGCCGCGAGAAGGGCATCATGACGTAAGGCCATGGGGGTTGGGCCCGCATGGGCTTCGGAGCCGGTGATGACGACATCAAACCAGCGTTGTCCCAGTGCGCCCGTGACCACACCAATCGTAATGTCATGCGCCTCGAGGACGGGGCCTTGCTCGATGTGCGACTCAAAATAGGCGCCGATTTTCTTAGGATCGATTTTGTCCGTACCGTTGTAGCCGATTGACTTGAGGGCTTCGCCGACTGAAATGCCATCGCGGTCTTTTTGCGCGAGGATAAAGTCTGTTTCGAACTCCCCGATAAAGGCACCCGAACCCATCATCACAGGGACAAAGCGAGAGCCTTCCTCATTGGTCCAGACGACGACCTCGAGAGGCGCTTCGGTCTCAATGCCAGCATCGTTTAAGGTGTGAAAGACCTCAATGCCTGCCAATACCCCATAGTTACCATCAAATTTGCCACCGGTTGGCTGGGTATCAATATGGCTTCCGGTCATCACGGCCGGCAAGTTGTTGTTTCGGCCTGCCCGGCGTGCAAAAATATTACCCACAGCGTCAATCCGGATGGTGCAACCTGCGGCCTTGGCCTGGGCCACAAAATAGTCACGGCCTTGGCGATCTAGATCTGTCAAAGCCAGTCGGCATACCCCACCTTTTTTGGTGGCCCCTATTGCGGCGAGTTCCATCAAGGATTTCCAAAGGCGTTCCCCGTTGACACGCAAATCAGTCAAAGGGGCGAGGGTAGTGACAGTCATAATCTAACTCCGTGAAATGATCGTGAATCTTGTGGTGATTAAGCGACTCTGAAAGTAAACAGATTGATTGCGCTTACGTTAAGAACTAGGTTAAATGATGACATGCGATCGCGCAATGCGTGATCGTATCTAAATTAGATAAGGTTAAAAGATGAAACTTGATGCGATTTCGCACCGCCACCGCAATACCAAGATTGTCGCGACCCTAGGGCCTGCAAGTAGCGATCCCGCTATGATTCGCCAGCTTTTTGAGGCGGGCGTGGATGTTTTTCGTCTAAATTTCAGTCATGGAACGCATGCTGACCACAAATTGCGCTATGACGCCATCCGTCAGATTGAGGCCGATTTAGGCCGCCCTGTCGGGATTTTGATGGACTTGCAGGGTCCAAAATTGCGCCTCGGAAAGATCGTTGATGGCAAACTGGCCCTAGCAACGGGACAAAAGATTCGCCTAGATCTGGACCCGACTCCTGGCGATATCAACCGCGTGCCATTGCTGCACCCTGAGATTTTTGCTGCAATTCGTCCCGGCGACGACTTGTTGATCGATGATGGCAAGGTCCGTCTGCGTGTGCTGTCCTGCACAAAAGAACATGCAGAAGTCCAAGCCCTCAATGCAGGCGTCATCTCAGATCGCAAAGGTGTCAACGTACCCGGTGCGATTTTGCCCATGTCTGCCATGACCGCCAAAGATCGTGAAGATCTTGATTTCGGACTGAGCATCGGTGTTGACTGGATTGCCTTGTCCTTTGTGCAGCGCCCGGAGGACATTATCGAGTTGCGTGAAATCGTGGGCAATCGTGCCTGGATTATGGCCAAGCTTGAAAAACCCTCTGCCATTGATTCGCTCGAGGCGATCGTGGCGAACTCTGATGGTGTGATGGTCGCGCGTGGAGACTTGGGCGTGGAGTTGCCTCCCGAGGAGGTCCCTGTGCTTCAAAAGCGGATCGTTCGTGCCTGTCGCGAAGCTGGGAAACCCGTGATTGTCGCGACTCAAATGCTTGAGTCGATGATTACCTCTCCGGTGCCTACCCGTGCTGAGGTGAGTGACGTGGCGACTGCGGTCTATGATGGTGTGGATGCCGTGATGCTCTCGGCAGAGTCTGCCTCCGGGGCTTATCCCATCGAGGCGGTGACAATGATGGAAAGGATTTTGCTCAGCACCGAGCGAGATCCCCTACAGCGCGTGACCATGGATGCCGTGCATTCAAGACGGAAAAATGATGCCCGCGACGCAATCTCCGCGGCGATCCGCACGATTACTGAAACCTTACCGGTGGCAGCCACTGTTGCCTATACCTCCTCAGGTGCGACAACTTTGCGCGTTGCGCACGAGCGCCCGCGCGCGCCCATCCTGAGCATGACACCCGTTGCCGCTGCAGCACGTCGCTTATCACTTGTCTGGGGTGTGCACTCTATTCAGGCTGCTGATGTCGATAGCGCAGAAGAAATCGTATTACACGCGAATCTTGCTGCTAAAAAATATGGTTTTGGTATGCCCGGTCAGGCACTATTGATCATCGCCGGCACCCCCTTTGGTGTGCCGGGTTCGACGAACCTCTTGCGTATTTCCTGGATTGGTGAGGAGCCAGATGTCTCCTAAAAAGCGTTTTTTCCTCATGCGCTGATTTTTCTCAGTGTGCGTCCTGCAGAGAGGAATATAGAAATTCATATTGCAGCGCACAATTTCCAAACTAGGGACAGTCGCACTAGGAATTTCTGCTGCCGGATGCTACGCTTTTTGCGAACAATCGAAGTAAAGACTTTCGTTTACCTTTTCTTGCTTTTAACATTACATCCAAGAGGTTATTCATGCGTTTTCGTCTGGCTTTAATGGCAGCATCACTCGTTGCAAGTATGTCTGTTGCAACTTCTTTCGCACAGGGTACGGGCTCTCCCAAGATGGGCGATGAAAAGTACAAGCCTTCAGTCGGTCAGAGCGGTAAAGATGTGATCTGGGTCCCGACCAATGATGCAGTAGCAGAGGCCATGCTCAAAATGGCAAATGTCAAACCTGGCGATTTGGTCTATGACCTCGGCTCGGGAGATGGCAAGATCGCGATCGCAGCAGCCAAAAATTTCGGTGCAACTTCGGTTGGTATTGAGTTCAACAAAGATATGGCTGATCTTGCGACCCGTAACGCCGCTCGTGCAGGTGTGGCTGATAAGGTCAAAATTATCAATGGCGATATCTTCGTCGAGGATTTTTCTAAAGCCAACGTCCTGACCATGTATCTGTTGCCCGACCTGAACCTCAAGCTGCGTCCCACCATCCTCAAAATGGCGCCTGGCACGCGCGTGGTGACAAACTCGTTCCATATGGGTGATTGGGAAGCGGATGCTTTGATTGGTAACGGTTATACCCAAGGCTATTACTGGGTTGTTCCTGGCAATGCCGCGGGCAAGTGGACGATCAAAGGCATCGAAGGGGGCAAGTCAGCCAACCTCGATATTACCCAGCGTTATCAACGCGTGGGTGGCACACTGTCGATCGACGGCAAAGCACAACCCCTTCTTGGACCTTCTTTGGTGGGTAATCGCTTGAAGTTCAGCTTTATCGACCAAGGTGGACAGTCACGTATTGCCGATGTGAACTTAAAAGGTAATACCTTCGCTGGAAATGTCCTTGAAACTTCTAATCTTTACGAAATCACTGGTACACGTAACTAAGTGATTCGTTCTTAAATCTATCTATTGCCTTTCTCCGCCACAATCCGTGCTTCATGCACTGGTTGTGGCGTGACTTTGTGCGACACATCACGAAACTATTTCCTTTTTATGCCTCTATGACTCAGCCAACATCGACAGTGAATGAACCAACGCAACGCCTGACCGCGTTTAGTGCGATCGCGATTATTGTGGGGATTGTCATTGGGGCAGGTATTTTTAAAACTCCCTCGATGGTGGCAGGTGTCACCGGTGATGCGGGATGGCTGTTAGTGGCCTGGTTTCTGGGTGGCCTCATTTCTCTTGCAGGTGCGCTTTGTTATGCAGAGCTTGCGACAACGTATCCACATGCAGGCGGCGACTATCATTTTTTAGCGCGTGCTTTTGGCAAAGATGTTTCTTTTTTGTACGCGTGGGCCAAGGCAACGGTCATTAATACGGGTTCGATCGCGCTTCTTGCTTTTGTGTTTGGCGATTACATGACCAAGGCGATCAATCTCGGACCTTACTCCCCGGCGATCTGGGCGGTTGGTGTGGTGGTGGCGCTCACCCTGATTAACTTGATTGGTATCTCTGCGTCGTCTTGGGTCCAGACCCTACTGACCATCATTGAGGTGACGGGATTAATATTGGTGGCGATTGCTGGTTTTTACATCTCAGGAGACGCACCCGCATCACCCGCATTTTTTTCCTCGACGCCTAGCTTAGGGATGTTTGGTCTGGCCATGGTCTTTGTCTTGCTGACCTATGGTGGATGGAACGAGGCTGCCTATATTTCTGCCGAAGTGCGCGGTGGTCGCCGCGCGATTGTGCCTGTGATCCTCCTGAGTATTCTGATCCTGACGCTGATTTACCTCTTAGTCAATATTGCTTTGCTGGCCGGACTCGGTTTAGAAGGACTGTCAAAGAGTAGTGCGGTGGCTGCAGATCTGATGGGCAAAGCGTTTGGTCCCTGGGGCGAACGTACGCTAGGCATCTTTGTTGCTGTCGCTGCCTTGACCAGTATCAACGCGACCATGATCGTGGGCGCCCGAACCAACTACGCTTTAGGAAAAGATTGGCCCGCACTGCGCTTTATGGGTCATTGGGAAGGGGGTCGAGGTTCTCCGATTCGTGGCTATTTAGTCCAATCCACGATTTGTCTTGCTCTGGTTATTTTTGGTATTTTCCAGACGGATGGTTTCGGTGTGATGGTGGAATTTACTGCCCCAGTCTTTTGGTTCTTTTTATTTTTGGTGGGTATTTCAGTCTTTGTCATGCGTGTGAAAGATCCCAACGCAGACCGTCCTTTCAAAGTGCCTCTCTATCCCTTGACGCCGATTTTGTTTGTCTTGACTTGCGCATACTTGACGTATTCGAGCGTGACCTACGCAGTGAGTAAGGGCGCCGTGCATATCTCTCTGGTTGTGATGGCGATTGGCGTCGTTGCCTTGTTTTTCACACGCGGGGTCAAAGGTCCGACTAAAAATACAAACTAATCAATCACCAAGGTCCTCATCGCAGAGCCTTGGGATTAGTGCTTAATGCCGAGGACCGAGAGACACTCTCCGTAGGTGAGTGCGTCCTCGCAAAGATAGACGACGATATCTTGCGGTGACATGTTTTCTAAGATTTGAATCACCTCCTCGGCGATATCCGTATTGCGTTGAATACCTGCCACGTGAATTTGAACTCCGCTTTCAAAGACCTCGGCAGGTATGAGCTTTTCAACGACCGAAAAATCGATCTTTGAAATCACGACATAGGCACGGACAGTCAAGTCGTCAGCGGTTACGTCGAGCAATACGCCTCCTTCGACAGCTTGTGCCAGCTTGCTTTGAATCATCAAATCCATGTCGATCTCCTAAGTGCCTCGCCGCAACGCTCAGGCGGCCTTTGTTGTCAGTGTTTTTTCTTCGAGTGCCTCAAGCAAGCCGGTTAACAGTTGATTGAGCTCAGCGGTCATCAAGGTAAACTCGCCATCGAATTTTTCCGCTTCGTTCGCAGGTGCGAGCTGATCGGCTTCGTCGAGTATGTCTTGCGGGGCGACACGTTTGATATCAAGCGTGTCGGTCAGGACAAAAGAGACCTTGTCATGCCAGGTGAGTGCGAGACGCGTGCATTGTTTGCCGGACTGGATGTGTTTTTCAATATCGGCAATGTCAAGGGCATGTTTGACATAGCGGATTGTCGCGGCTTTATCGCCACCTGCCCTGAGTTCCGCATCCTGATCGATGCTGAAATTGGCAGGTGCCTCACCGCTCGTAATCCATTGAGTCATGGCGACTGCCGGGCTTAATGTGACTTGGATGGGTTCTACAGGGAAAGGGTAGATGGCCTTGCCAAGTGCTGACAAGATTTCCTCGGCTTTGGATGTTGACGCTGTATCGATGACGAGCCAGTGATGAAGAGGGTCAATCCAGACGCGTGTATCGCGTGTCAAACTAAACGCACGTGGAATGAGCGCGTTAGTGACTTCCTCTTTTAAATCTTTGAGCTGTTTACGTCCAGGTTTAAAGCCTTGCTGCTCTTCGAGCTCGAGGGCGCGCTGTTTGACAAACTGATTGATCACCGACGCGGGCAAGAGTTTTTTTTCAGAGCGAAAGGCGCAGAGAATTTGGCGATCGACGCGATAGGCGAAGCGTACGTCATCTTCTCTCGGAGGCGTCCAACCAGAAGCCGTTGGCGTCGCTGCGCCAGGTGAGACAAACTGCTCTTTAGACAAAAGGGCGTCGATTTGCTCGGCTGTCCAGTTCCAGGTGTTTGAGAGACGAAACAGCTTTAGATTTTTAAACCACATAACTTACCCAGCCAAAGGAGAGGATTCTAGCTGATGTCAGTGTGGCAAATTTGCTGCAGAGGCTACGTCCCGCCTAACATGCCTTCAAACGTCGTGTGAATGAGGAGTTCGACAATATCCTCATCAGAAAAGGCGCCACCCATTTTGAGAAAATCTGCGACGGGGTCGCAAGAGCGGGCAAAAATAGTATAGAGAATGACCTCACCAGGAAGCGAGGGAGACAAACTGCCTGCGTCTTGGGCTTGTCCAATCCATTCACCCAGTTTTTCAGTGAGTGTGCTGAGTTGGGCCATATACGGCGGATTGTTGAGCAGGGCTTGCTGAATACTAGAGCGTGTCGAGGGCAGCAGTGGCATCGTGCCACTCAAGTGCAATTTAATCGCCCATCTGACGAGCGATTTCAGCTTGTCGAGCGCAGACAGCTTTGAGGCCATGCCGTCGGCGATCGCCATGGTTTCTTCGAGCAGACGCGTCATGGACGCCGCTGCCAAGGCTTCTTTTGATTCAAAGTGCTTGTAGAGACTTGCTTTGGCGATGCCAACGTCCGCGGCGACTTCGTCCATGGTCATCAGATCAAAGCCCTTTTGAGCGAGGAGTCTATTGACCGCATCCAAAATTGCGTTCTCACGGAATTTAAGCTGTTGTTGCTTAAAAGTGAGTTTATTACTGCGAATGGTCTGTGGGCTGACTGTCATCGGCTTGTTGAATTGAATTTAATCTGAATAGTTCATAATATTACTATTTGGTCTAAAAACATACTAATATATTAAAAATATCTCTCAATAGTTATTTTTAAACCTTTAAAGTTCAATTATGCCCCTCACAACGAACGACCATTCTCGCCAAGCAACAAGCGCCAGCGGATTACCAGAGGCTTTTAGCCAACACTGCGATGCGCTTTGGCAATTGTGCGGCGAGGGCATCTTTAGTTGGAGTGTGTTTCGTTTTTACCGCGCGCGATTGTTGACCCAGACTGGCGCTTTTGACAGTACCCAGCCTTTTTTACTGGATCTTCAATATTTGCGGGCCTTGACAGGTCAGCAAATTGTCTCGACTTCAATCGATGAAATCGCCAGATTATTTGAGTTGAGTGAGAATCACCGCTCAGCATGGTCCGAGGCGTTGTACGGCATGATTCCAAACGTCGCTCTTGGAGATCGTTTATTAGGATGGTTTGTACCCGAAAGTGGTGTCCAGTTTTTCTCTGCGACGCAATCACTCGGACATATTCAAGATCCAGAATTCGTCCGTATGTTTAGTGCCATCTGGTTAGATGAGCGCACACGCAGCCCTCAGTTGCGTCTTGCCTTGCTTGGACCGCAGCCGTTAGCGGCGACTGAGCGTGCAGCTGTCGTGTCGAGCGAGCTTGGCGTATGAACGCGTTGTTAAGGATCCCTCGCCAGAGCCGGATTGCCGTGATCGGTGCGGGTATCTCCGGGCTCGCTTCTGCCTGGTTGTTGAGAAACCACTCACACATCACACTGTTCGAGGCGGGTGCGTATTTTGGGGGGCACTCCAATACCGTTGATGTTTCGATCGAGGGCATGACACACCCGGTTGATACGGGTTTTTTAGTGCATAACGATCTGACTTACCCTAATTTAATTCAGCTTTTTTCTCATCTGAATATCCCGGTTCACTCAAGTGATATGTCT
Organism: Bordetella parapertussis; assembly: GCA_945897365.1. Classification (GTDB taxonomy): domain Bacteria; phylum Pseudomonadota; class Gammaproteobacteria; order Burkholderiales; family Burkholderiaceae_B; genus Zwartia; species Zwartia parapertussis_A. The sequence goes on from CAMDFD010000012.1 coordinate 16,567, forward strand.
TTTGGTGTATCGATTTCTCAACCCGATATCGAATGGGCGGGGACCAATCTAAGCACTGTGTTTGCGCAGCCCAGCAACGCGTTTAAACCGAAGTTCTTATGGATGCTTCGGGATATCTTGCGTTTTAACCGCAATGCGCAACGTTACTTGGATCAGTGTCGAGAGCAATCGCTGACGCTTGGCGAGCTTCTTGATCGCGAGCGTTTTGGCGAGGCCATGCGCGATTGGTACCTCCTGCCGATGGCCGCAGCGATCTGGTCTTCATCCGTGAAAGATATTTTGGGTTTTCCTGCCTCCACCTTTCTGTCGTTTTGTCTCAACCATCGTTTACTGCAAATTGAGGATAGACCGAAATGGAAGACCGTCGTGGGCGGTTCGCGCGAATACGTCAAAGCGCTGGTGGCCGAGCTCAGTGACGCACGCTTAAATTGCCCTGTTTACAAAGTAGAGCGTGAGGGCGAACAGGTAGTGATTCGCTCCGCGCAAGGAATCGAGCATTTCGATGCTGTGATTTTTGCATGTCATGCCCCAACCACACTCGCCTTATTGGGCGATGCTAGTGCGCAAGAAAGAGAGGTACTACAGAGTTTTCGTTATCAGCCTAATCAAGCGATTCTTCATCTCGATACCCAACTCTTACCTCGTCGACAGAAAGTCTGGTCTGCGTGGAATTACATGTCTTCTCCCGGAGAGGGTCAGCAGCGCCCCGTAGCGGTGAGTTATTTATTAAATCAGTTACAGCCCTTGCCCTTTAAAACGCCTGTGATTGTGACGTTGAACCCCAATCAAGAGCCCAACCCAGACTTGGTGTTACGTTCGTTTGATTATGAACATCCCGTGATGAACATGGAGGCGGAACAAGCGCAACGCCGCTTGCCGGAGATTCAGGGTGTCAAGCGTTCTTGGTTTTGTGGCGCCTGGTCAGGTTATGGCTTTCATGAGGATGGGTTGAAGTCGGCTTTGCGAGTCGTTAGAGATTTTGAGGTGGAGATTCCTTGGGTGCCCGTCTATGCGTGAGACCTTGCTCGAACTTTGTCGCGGTCGTGTGATGCATGCACGACTGAGGCCTTTTGTTCACAGGTTTGTATACCGCGTCTTCTGTATTCGTTTGCGGATCGATCAGTTATCTACACTGAGCGCTTTTAATAGCTGGCTTTTTGGCATCGATAAAAAACGTATCGTGAGTTTCCACAGCCGTGATCATGGCGCGCGTGATGGTACTCATTTGATGACATGGTTGTCCGAGGCACTCAGAGCGAGTGGTGCCAGGATTGAGCTCGGCGCAGTCTGGTTGCAATGCTTTCCTCGGGTATTTGGTTATGTTTTCAATCCTGTGAGTTTTTGGCATGTGCATGACACGCAGGGTCACTTGCGTGTTTTATTAGCTGAGGTCAACAATACTTTTGGTCAACGACATCAATATATCTTGAGTGCGCCTGGCTTCGAGCCCATCGAAGAACACACGCTCTTGGAGTGCCAAAAGGTATTCCATGTCTCCCCCTTTTGTGATGTCGAAGGCGCTTATCGCTTTAAGTCTAGTCGTCACGGCGTTCAAGAACGGATGGCGATCGATTATTTCGTTTCGAATGAACTGTCTCAACCACTCTTGAAAACGGCGATCGTCGTTCAAGCGCAAGCATTCTCAAACAGTGGTTTATTTCTCTGCCTCTTATCGATGCCAATGATGACCTTTGGTGTCATGCTTCGGATTCATATACAGGCATTCAAGCTTTGGCGTAAAGGCGCGAAATATCACTCGCTGCCACCTTTACCCAAGGACGAAGTCACTCACAATACAAAGGTTTCCTCATGAGGTTGAAAGAAAGTCGTCTCTCTGGTGTCATGGCTAAAACGCCATGGGCGGGTAGACTTTTTGTGAATTTATTGAGCCGAATTTCCTATGGCTCTCTCAAACTCATCGATCCCGCAGGCATTGAGATGATGCTGGGACAAAATGCCTCTGACCCTTCCGGGTTGGTCCTTCACGCAGAGCTTAGGGTGAACGACTGGCGTGCGGCTGGACTGATGATGCGCCAAGGGGACGTTGGTTTTGCCGAAAGCTTGCGCCGAGGCTGGATCGACTCGCCCGATCTGGTGGCTTTGTTTACGCTAGCCATTCGTAACGAGCAGATCTCCGAGGCGGTCGATGGACATTGGTGGGCCTTACTACTCAAGCGCTTGTCGCACTGGGTCCTCAAGGACAATAGTCGTGCGGGGAGTCGACGCAATATTCTCAGCCACTACGATGTTGGTAATCCTTTTTATCGGCTGTGGCTTGATCCTTCAATGACGTATTCGTCTGGCTGGTTTCAGGGCGATCAGTCAAAAGATCTCGAATTGGCACAAGATGCAAAGTATGACCGGATTCTTGATCAAATTCAGGCTCAACCTGGTCAGACGATTCTTGAAGTGGGTTGTGGTTGGGGAGGCTTTGCCGAACGCGCCGCTCGGCGTGGTCTGAATGTCGTGGGGATCACTTTATCCGACGCTCAACTTGAGTGGGCCACACAACGCATGCAAGACGCGGGTCTGAGTGATCGCGTGCATTTGCGCCTACAGGATTATCGCGATGTGCCCGAGCAGTTTGACCACATTGTCTCGATTGAAATGTTCGAGGCGGTAGGCTTGTTGCATTGGCCTAGTTATTTTCAGATGTTGGCACGTTGCCTCAAACCCGGCGGCAGAGTGGTTGTGCAAACCATCGATATCACAGAGGATCGTTTTGATGCCTACCGTCGCGGGACGGATTTTATTCAACAATTTATTTTCCCGGGTGGCATGTTGCCAAGTCCCTCAAGGTTTAAAAAGGAATGTGAGTCGGCGGGTCTGCAGTCGCTTGAGGTGCTGTCTTTTGGACAAGACTACGCAGAAACCTTGAAACGCTGGGCACAGCGCTTCGAGTCTTCGCTCAGCCAGATTCGTGAACAAGGCTATGACGATGCCTTTATCCGTATCTGGAGAATGTATCTTGCCTATTGCGAAGTGGGATTCCGCCAAGCTCGAACGGATGTTAAACAGTGGACATTATGCGCAAAATCTTGATTTCAATTTTTTTGAGTTTGACCTTGTCGACTGCTATCGCGGCCACGGTATTCACGCCTTTTTTACCGGGTGCGCAACAAGTCGGACAGGGGATGTTCAAACGTTTTGGTTGGTCGATCTATGAAGCCCGTCTCTATGCGCCTGACGGTCGCTTTGCTCCCAACAAACCCTTTGTGCTGTCGCTGACCTATGAGCGTACGATTGCGGGTGATCGCTTGGTTCAGGCATCGTTGGATGAAATGCGAAAGCTTGGTGCCCCCGTGGATGAACGTCCTGAGTGGGGGCCGGCGCTTTCACAAGTGTTGCCGAGTGTGACCAAAGGTGTCACGTTAACGGGCGTTTATCGCCCCGGTGAGGGAGCGACTTTTTATCAGCAGGACATTGAAACGGGCCGTATCGACGACGCGTTGGCGCGGAGTTTTTTTGGGGTTTGGCTTGATCCTCGCACCAGCGAGCCGAATCTTCGCCAAGCTCTACTCGGAGAAAAGGAGTGAGGACGACGGGTCTTCTTGCCTATGCGATGTTGGGCTTGCCCTTGGCAATGGCCATGTTGCCGATCTATATGATTTCCCCAAAATTCTATGGTGATGGTTTGGGTGTCGATCTTGCTGCGCTGGGCGCGGTTTTATTTCTGACACGTATGTTTGATACCGTTCAGGATCCCTTCCTTGGACGTGTTGTCGATACATTTCAGCGCAAGCGTCATGGTTGGTCGCTCTTGATGGTGGTCTCTGGGGTCCTCCTGGCGGTTGGATTTGTCTTGCTATTTACTCCGCCCGAATGGTCCAAACTTGGTCTGCTTGGTTGGTTGGCGCTGAGTTTATTGCTTGTGTATTTTGCGCATAGTTTATTAAGTATTTGCTACTTGACTTGGGGTGCCAGACTGACAGATGAGGTGTCTCAGCGCTCTCGCGTGACAGCCTGGCGCGAAGCTTTTGGTTTGATTGGCGTGGTGATCGCCTCGGTCTTGCCGACAGTGTGGGTGGCAGAGTGGGGGGCTAGACAGGGCTATCAATGGTTTGCCTGGGTTTTTGTCGGAGTGTTGTTTGTAGGCTTGTTTTCGACTTTGCGTTGGGCCCCTTCGCCAAAGGTGTCCGCCACAGGCACATTAGATGGCTGGCGCGTGGCACTCAAACCTCCTGCGGTTCGTCGTGTGATGTGGTTTTATTTATTTAATGCAATCTCTGTCGCGATTCCAGCGACGCTGGTTTTATTTTTTATCGATGATGTCGTGCAAGCACCTCAGCATGCTGGCATGTTCCTGGGGATTTACTTTCTTGCTGGCATGCTGACTTTACCGCTTTGGGTCGCGCTCTCCGATCGCGTTGGCAAGACGCGTGCTTGGATGCTGGGAAGTGTGCTTGCGACAGCATCCTTACTCTGCGCGGGCTTCATAGAGGGCGGTGATATTGTTGCTTATGGTGTGATCTGTTTCATGGCGGGTAGCGCGCTCGGTGCGGATGTCGCCATACCCCCAGCCATGCTTGCCGACGCGATTCCTGAGCAACATCGCAAAAGTACTGGGCTTTATTTCGGGATCTGGGTGCTGATTAGTAAGTTTGCCCTGGCCCTCGCTGCCGGTCTTGCGTTGCCGAGCCTAAATGTGTTTGGCTATGTTCCGGGACAGTTTCAGACCACGATTGGGTTAACGGCGCTCTATGTTTTTCTACCCATTGTGTTTAAAGGCATCGCCATCTTGGTGTTACTGCCTGAGCTTAGTGGCAAGCAGTCATTACTGGTGTCAGAGCCCAAGGAGTCTTAATCATGAAATTCAAAGCACTTATTGCCTCCGTGACCGCTGCGCTCATGACAGCGTGCGGGAGCGTTGATGTTGATCAATACGCTAAAGAAACGCCTAAGCTTGAGTTATCAAGTTTTTTTACCGGTACCATTGATGCCTGGGGGATTTTTCAAAAGCGTAACGGCGAAGTCGCGCGTCGCTTTCATGTCGAAATCTTGACCGAATGGAAAAGCAGAGATGAGGGGATTCTCGACGAGCGGTTTACCTACTCCGATGGTGAAAAACAACGACGCGTCTGGACCCTCAAACGGCAAGCTGACGGATCGTGGCAGGGTACGGCAGATGATGTGGTGGGTGTCGCGACGGGGAGAGTTGCTGGTAATGCGTTGCATTGGACCTATGTGCTGCGTTTGCCCGTCGATGGTAAAGAGTATTTGGTGAATTTCGACGATTGGATGTGGCAGATGGATGATGCCTCGATGATGAATCGCTCCGTCATGTCCAAGTTTGGCATTGATTTAGGCGAGGTCACTTTATTTTTCCGCAAGCGCACGCCCGGTAGCCCTTCGTGATGCGACCGCTCAACCCGCCGATCAAAAGCTGGGCCGGGAAACGCGTCTGGTTAGTCGGTGCCTCTAGCGGGATTGGAGCGGCTTTAGCTCAGTCTTTATTGGCGGCAGGCGCAATGGTGACCGTGTCCGCGCGCAGGCAAGAGGCCTTGCTCGAGCTTGCTCACCCTCATCCTAATGCGCATGTCGTGGCATTTGATGCGGGTGACCCGCTCGCATGGCCAGAGGCCTTCGAGCGTACCCTTGCTGCGATGGGACATGTCGATTTGGTGGTCTTTGGTGCCGCGCGCTACGATCCGACCCACAGTTGGGAGCTGGATCTGGATCAAGTACAAAAGAGTTTTGATTTGAATGTGGTGGGTGTTTACCGAGGCGTGTCTGTTTTAGTCCCTTATTTTTTAAAAAGAGGTGAGGGCGGATTGGCCGTCATTGCGAGTATTTCTGCGTATACCGGTTTGCCAAAAGCCGTGATATACGGTGCAACCAAAGCCGCGTTGAATAATATGGCGCAGACGCTTTACTTTGAGCTTGAGCCTAAAGGGATTTCCGTTTACCTGATCAACCCTGGTTTTGTTGAAACACCGATGACTGCGGGTAATGATTTTGAAATGCCTGGTTTGATGAAGCCTGCCGAGGCTGCCAAGGCGATTGTGGCTGGTTTCGAGCGCGGCGATTTCGAAATTCGTTTCCCCCGCGGTTTTGCAGGTGCGTTACGTTGGATCAGTTTTCTCCCGGATTGCTTGCGGTTTCCTCTTTTGCACAAAATTACCAAGCTTTAAAGGTGTCAGCCATGAGCACGCGCTTTTCAGACATTGCACATTGGTTTCAAACGCTTAGCCCAGAGACGCTGGAGCGTGTGGGAGAGATTTATGCCCCAGATGCCGAGTTTGTTGATCCTTTTAATCATCTCACGGGCTTAGCTTCAGTGCGGGCGGTGTACCAGCACATGTTCGATACGCTTGAGCATCCACGTTTTGTCATCTCGACGAAGGTAGTCGATGAGCGCCAAGCGTTTATGACATGGGATTTTCTTTTCGTGTGTCGCGGTCAAGCGCAGCAAATATCTGGTTGTACACAGTTTGAGTTAAACGATCAGGGCTTGATTGTTTTGCATCGCGACTATTGGGATGCAGCCCAGCAGGTTTACGAAAAAATTCCCCTGCTCGGTTCTGTTCTGCGCATGATCCGGCGCAAGCTTTCGCTCCCAACGGCTGCCTAGCCTTTTTATAGACTCATAAACGTTGAAATAAAAAAAAGCCCCCGAAGGGGCTTAAAAGCCGTTTGAGCGCAGCAGTCTCAGACGGCGGGGAACTGATTTTTATGAACGTGCTGCATCGCCACGCAGTGTGGGGTAGCGCACATGATCCACCAAGTCTTGGATTTCTTTGCGAGGCGCTGGGGTCAGCAAGCTCACAATGATGATCAGTGCAAAGCCGAGCGGCACGCCAAAGACACCGGCCGAGATTGGCAAAATACCATACCAGAGCTCGATGGGGGAGGTGACGCCAAATATACCGCGCAGCCAAGGTTGAGTCGTCACCATGTAATAAAAGGTAATTCCCAAACCGCAAGTCATACCGACCACTGCACCGTACTTATTCGCACGCTTCCAGAAAATCCCCAAGGTCAGGGCAGGGAAGAACGCCGCCGCAGCAAAAGAGAATGCAGCAGAAACCAGGAATAATATGTCAGCTGGTTTTTGCGAGGCAACATAGGCGGCAGCCAGTGCAACAACGAGCAACAAGATTTTCGAAATCATCACGCGTCGTGCTGTCGGCGCGTTGGGATTAATCATCTTGAAGTACAGGTCGTGGGACAAAGCGTTGGCAATCGTCAACAGCAAGCCGTCTGCTGTGGAGAGTGCTGCTGCTAAACCGCCTGCTGCAACCATGCCAGAAATCACGTACGGTAAACCACCGATTTCTGGTGTTGCTAACACAACGATATCGCCACCGATACGCATTTCACCTAATTGCAGAATGCCATCTTTGTTAATGTCAACAACAGACAACAAGGTAGCATCAACGGATGCCCATTGCGCAATCCACGCGGGTAGCTTGTCGAATGGCGTACCAACAAGGACATGGAAGACCTCGTACTTCACCAACACAGCAAGCGCTGGCGCAGTGAAATACAACAGGAAGATGAAAAATAATGACCAAGTGACTGACTCACGCGCTTGTTTAACGGAAGGCGTTGTGTAGTAGCGCATCAGGATGTGCGGAAGCGCTGCTGTACCGACCATCAAGCAGAAAATTAACGCTAGGAAGTTACGACGCGAGGTGTCGTACGCAACTTTTTGCGCATCTGTTCCATTCGGATCACCAGCAAACTGTTGTGCATGTCGCGGCATACCACCTAAAGGAACAGCGCGAGCATTATTTGCTGCTTTTTCACCAGTCCAGAGGGCTTTGGCCGCAGCTTCCGTTTTTGGCACCGCTGCCAATGCTTTTTCTGCAGCATCGACTTGTGCTTTAGGTGCATTCGCAGCTTTCAGGTCAGCAAGTGACTTTTCTGCATCTGCTTTTGCCTTGGCCATCGAAGCTGGAATATTTTTCAGCTTGGCATCGGCTTCTTCAGCACGCTTTTTAAAGATCGCAATGACTTCAAGTTCTTTTGGATCTTTCAGCAGCTCTGCTTCTTTGGCAGTCACTTTTTCAAGTTGATAGCCATAGATTGCCTGCGGAATGGGCACTCCTGTTTGTTTAACAGAGAGCCAAACGACCGGAATCATGTATGCAATGATCAGAATGATGTACTGAGCAACTTGAGTCCAAGTCACTGCACGCATCCCACCGAGGAACGAGCACACCAAAATGCCGCCAAGGCCTAAGAAAATGCCAATTTCAAACGGCACACCCGCCAAACGTGTCGTAATCAAACCGACGCCGTAAATCTGAGCGACAACGTAGGTGAACGAGCACAGAATCGCGGCAATAATGCCCAACAGGCGTGGGAGATTACCGTCATAGCGCTCACCCAGAAAGTCTGGAATGGTGAACTGACCAAACTTTCGCAGATAAGGCGCCAAGAACAATGCCACCAAACAGTAGCCACCCGTCCAGCCCATAATGAAAGCTAGGCCGCTATAACCCGTCAGGTAGAGCGTTCCGGCCATACCGATAAACGATGCGGCCGACATCCAGTCAGCGCCCGTTGCCATGCCGTTGTAGAGCGCCGGCACACGTCGTCCAGCAACGTAATACTCAGCAGCATCGTTTGTGCGGCTCATGATTCCAATACCAGCGTATAGGAGAACAGTCGCTGCCAAAAAGATGTAGCCGATCCACGCGCGACTCAGACCCATTTGCTCAGCGATCGCAAGAGCGATCACAAAAACAATAAATCCGCCTGTGTACCAGGTATAGACTTTGTTGAGTGATTTTTTGAATGCCGCGTTCGTGGTGTTTGAAGCGAACATGCCGCCTTCTTCAGGTGTCATTCCAGCCATGTTATTCCTCCTCGTCTTCGCTGACGCCAGCTTCTTCGTCAAGCTTGTTCATGTATCTGGCATAGAACCCAATAATCAGGCAATACACCACCAGAGAGCCCTGTGAGCCCATCCAAAAACTAAAGGGCCAGCCAAAAAAGGTAAAGTCGAGTTCACGGGCGTAGTAGCCCACCACAAAAGTGACAACAAACCAGATCAGCAACAAAATTGAAGTGATGCGTAGGTTTTTTTGCCAGTACACCCTATGTTTTTCGGTCAGTTGCACGGTTACGTCTCCTCATCGTTATCAGGCCAGGTTCCCCTGGATCGATTTTTAAAACACAAAGAAAAAAAACTAAAAGAAAAAACAAAAAACATAAAACAAAAAAACGATTTAGCCGGTGAGTCCTGTTTCTCGCTCGAGTTGACGCGCGAATTTTGGTTCAAAACCTTTCAAATGCTGAATAATTTTGGTCGCTTCGTCTGGTTGTTGACGGTCAACATGCACACGGGCGAGTTGATACCACGCGTATGGACTCATAGGTTGAAGTTTGGTGTTGCGCTCGAGAGCCACAACGGCCTCTTCTAAGCGTCTTTGTTGAATCAGTGTCAAACCGAGGCCATACCATGCTTGATCTAACTTTGGATCGAGCTCTAGCGAATGCCTAAAAGCGCGCTCAGCTTCGACAGGTTGTTCAAGCTCTTGCAAAAGAAAGCCGAGGTTGAACCAGGCATAGACGGGTGCATCGGAATGTTTAACCAAGCTCCGGTAGCCTTCAACCGCACCGCTCTTGTCACCAAGCTCCGCCTTGAGGTGGGCGATACTACCTAAAGCATAGCGATCTTCGGGGTAGTCGCGAAGCATATCCTCGAACATACTGATGGCACGTTTCCGCTGCCCAAAAACAATCAGTGTGATCGCACACCATTTGTATTTTTGCCAATTCAGATCAAGTTTCATTTACAGCCCACCATCCCTATCGAAACACAATGCTCGATTTTTGCAACCGTGACTGCGAGATAGAGCGCAGCCACTAAACAAAACGCCACGAACGCGTGGTGACGCGTGGCGATTTGTTTGGGGGAGATCAATGCCGCTAACTTAAGCCAAGGCTTATTCACGACCTGAAAAAGTTGATAAAACAAATTTGTTTCACGTTTTGCGCCAGCAATCAAAAACAAAATGCCTTGACCGACAAGGGCGAGTAGCCCGATGTACAAGAGCAATTGCAGAATATTGAGAAATGGCAGCAACCCGAGTCTCCCTACTGATGTGTATGCGCTTTAAAGCGAATTTGTTATACGTGCGTTTAGGTGATCGCACTTTAAGGCCGATTGCTGACGGCTTTCTGACAAAAAATCACTAGCAACAGTAACTGTTGCAGATTGACAAAAATCGCGCTTTTTCAGAACTTCAATAAAGGGTTAACCCGATCTGTCAAGCACTGCTTGTGTGCGCTGCAGCATGGCGGAAAAGTGAATTTCAACACGTGCGCCCGTGGCGGATGAGTCGATCCTGACATGGTGGGATTCTGTCACGATGACGCGGGCCTGATGACGTTGTGCGATCTCGCGCACGATCGCCAGACCGAGACCGCTCCCATCAACACCCGAACCCAAGACACGATAAAACCTGTCAAACACGCGTTCGCGCTCATCGACGGCAATACCGGGTCCCGAATCTTCGACTGCGAGCACAATTTCGTCGCGTTGTTCGTACAAGCTCACTGTGATGTGACCGGGTGCTGGCGTATAGCGAATAGCGTTATCGATCAGATTGTTCAGGGCTTCACTTAAAAGCAGATTCTGCCCTTTGATATAGAGGGGGTGTTCAGGCCCATCAAAACCTAAGTCGATACCTTGCCCAAGCGCGACATGCACCCACTTCTGTATCTGTTCCCTAGCCAAATACGTTAAGTCAGTCGGCGGCATTTCTGTCGTGTTCGGGTTTTCAGCATTCGCCATCAAAAGGAGCTGATTGACCAGGCGCGTCGCGCGCGCCGTACCCGCAATAATTTGTTCTAGGCTTGCTTGCGTGTTTGCAGTGGGTTCCTCGCGCATGGCGAGTTCCGCTTGTGTTCGCAAACCTGCCAAGGGAGTTTTGAGCTGATGAGCTGCATCCGCGACAAAGCGTCTCTGCGCCAATAATGTGGCTTCCAGTCGGCTGAGTAAATCATTCATTGCCTTGATCAGCGGACCGATTTCTGAGGGCGCCTGACGCTCGTCAATGGGAGACAGATCATCGGGTCTTCGCGCGCGTAACCTTTTTTGCAAGGCATTGATGGGTGCTACGCCTCGCGATAACCCAAACCAAACAAGTAACACCGCGATCGGCAAGACAATAAACTGTGGAATGATCACGCCTTTGATGATGTCATTGGCCAGCTGTGTGCGACGATCCACGGACTCCGCTGCGACCAAGAGCACAGGACCGATGCCTCTCGTGCTGAGATCCCTCCAGGTATATGCGATACGAATTTCAAAGTCGCGAAGCGCATGGTTATCGTAATAAATCGTATTAGGCAGATCGCTTGGCGTGCGTTCTGGGGTAGGGAGTTCTCCATCGCCTCCCAACAAATCACCGTTTGGACCGATCGCTTTCCAAAAAACGCCGTCATTTTCTCTGATGCGCAATGCGAGACGTGCGGAGGGCGACATACGAAGCGCGACGACGTCGTCTGTCATTTCTACTTGCTGACCCAAGACTTGTAGTGCGTTGGCCAAGTTGAGGTCATAAGGAGTGTTGGCCAGATTTTGAGCCACGACATAGGTAATGGCAATGCTCATCGGCCACAGCAAGAAAAGTGGCGCAAGCATCCAGTCCAAAATCTCTCCGAGCAGCGAGCGTCTTGAGGATTCGGCCGTCGATTTTTCCGCTCCAGTTTGGAGTATGGCCAGTGCTTCGAGATTGACGGGGGCGTGTTTCAATGCCATAGACTAGCGCCACATAAACATTTGACGTCGTACAGACCACGCCAAAGGTGACTCATGGCGCACTCGTGTCTCGCTCAAGACAGTAGCCGAGCCCCCGAACTGTTGCGATTTTGACGCCGCTAGGTTCGAGTTTTTTACGCAGGCGATGCACGTAGACCTCGATGGCATTGGAGCTGACCTCTTCACCCCATTCGCACAAGTGATCAACGATTTGTGTTTTGCTCACCATACGCCCGCTGCGCGTGAGCAAAATTTCGAGCAGACTGACTTCTCTGGCTGAGAGCTCGAGCGCATGCTGATCCACCATGGCGACTCGACCTGTCTGATCAAATTCCAGTTTGCCGTGCTTAAGAATCGTAGAGCCTCCTCCAGCCCCTCGGCGCACGAGCGCCCGAATACGCGCTTCAAGCTCAGAGAGGGAGAACGGTTTGGCCATGTAATCATCCGCCCCCAGATCAAGCCCTTTGACTCTTTGCTCCACACTATCGGCTGCAGTGAGAATGAGGACAGGCAGATGAGAGTTTTTACTGCGTAAGTTGCTCAAGACCTCCAAGCCGGACATCCGTGGCAGACCCAGATCTAAAATGAGGAGGTCAAACTCCTGCGATCTGAGCGCAGAGTCGGCAGCGATTCCGTCGTTGACAGCGTCCACGGCATAGCCGTTTAGGCGCAGAGAGCGGGTCAGGCCGTCGGCCAAAATGCTGTCATCTTCAGCAATCAGGATTCGCATGGGTGCAGGGGCTGGTGGGTCTTTCTGATAAACAACAAGGGAAGAATTAAGTCTATTCTTGCATAGCCCCTTGCATCCTCGCTATGGGATGTTGCATAAATGCGTACAAACCCTAGTCATATGAAAAATAAAATGGCGAGGAGAGCAGGAAAAAATTGTCATACTGTTTATTTATACAGTACAATTGAATGCAATAATTTCAGCATCAGTTTTTCAGCTTTAGCTCACAACTCAAGGAATTTACATGGATGATAAAACCCTCAAGGCCGGCGCCGCTGAAAAAGGCAAGGCACTCGCTGCTGCACTCTCCCAGATCGAAAAGCAATTTGGCAAGGGCTCGATCATGCGTTACGGCGATAATGAGGTCGAGCACGACATTCAGGTGGTGTCCACAGGTTCTTTAGGGTTAGATATCGCGCTTGGCGTTGGCGGCCTGCCTCGCGGGCGTGTGGTTGAGATCTACGGTCCCGAGTCCTCTGGAAAGACGACCCTGACCCTGCAAGTGATCGCCGAAATGCAAAAAGTTGGCGGTACCTGCGCTTTTATTGATGCAGAGCATGCCCTAGATGTGCAATACGCCTCCAAACTAGGCGTCAACCTCACAGACTTATTGATTTCCCAGCCTGACACTGGCGAACAAGCCCTCGAAATCACGGACGCGCTGGTGCGCTCGGGTTCTGTTGATCTGATTGTGATCGACTCTGTGGCTGCTCTGGTGCCTAAAGCTGAGATCGAAGGTGAGATGGGTGATTCCCTACCCGGTCTCCAAGCGAGACTGATGAGTCAAGCGCTGCGCAAATTGACTGCGAGTATCAAGCGCACCAATTGCATGGTGATCTTTATCAACCAAATTCGCATGAAAATTGGTGTGATGTTTGGCAGCCCCGAGACGACGACAGGCGGTAATGCACTGAAGTTTTACGCATCGGTGCGTTTGGATATCCGCCGTATCGGCGCCATCAAAAAGGGTGATGAGGTTGTCGGTAACGAAACGCGCGTCAAAGTCGTTAAAAACAAGATTGCACCTCCATTCAAACAAGCCGAATTCGACATTATGTATGGCGCAGGCATCTCCCGCGAGGGTGAAATTCTTGATTTGGGTGTGACGGCCGGGATTGTCGACAAAGCGGGTGCATGGTTTAGCTATAACGGTGAGCGGATTGGTCAGGGCCGCGACAATGTGCGTGATTTTCTGCGTGAACGCCCTGCGATGGCGATTGAAATTGAAAATCGTGTACGCGAAAAATTAGGGGTCGTGCCTCGCGTAGGTGGTGCTCCTGCGGCCGCCGCTGCAGCAACAACCAAAGCAAGCTCCGCGAAAGCGAGCAAGCTTGTCGCCTCTGAGCCTGAGCCCGAGCCCGAAGAAGATCTGTAAGTTTTAACGTGTCACCTAATGCACGCCAATGAGAGAAATCGTGTCTAGAGACGCGGATGATGAAGAGTTTGAAGTAGGTCCCAAGCCTGCAGCACCACGGCCTGGTCTGTCCCTCAAGGCCAGAGCCGTGGGTTTGCTGTCGCGCCGAGAGCACAGCAGACAAGAACTTGAGCGCAAACTCACACCCCATGCTGAGAGCGCAGAGTCCTTAGCCGAGGTTCTAGACGCGCTCACGCGTGAGGGATGGCAGTCAGATGCGCGATTTACTCAGGGATGGGTGCATCGTAAAGCCCCTGAGCAGGGGGCTGCACGGATTGTTCGAGACCTCAAGCAACATGGGATGAATTCCGAAGCCGTCGCGGCCGTGCATTTAGACCTTAAGGCCACTGAGTTTGAGCGTGCTCAGGCGGTTTGGGCCCGGAAATTTTCGAGCAAAAAATCTGCATTGAGGCATTCCTCGCATACATCTTCACAGCTGTCGCAAGCAGAGTATGCGAAGCAGGGACGATTCTTAGCGTCACGAGGGTTTTCGATGGAAGTGATCCATCGCGTACTCAAGCAAACGGGTTCCTTAGGTCAGAACATCGAAGAGGAGTAGGCTGAAATCCACCTTTAGACCATGTTCACTACATGGTTAATGCGCGTTGTAAGGCGTTGTAAGGCGTTATGGGGCGTCATCAGGCACTTCGCTAGGTCATATCCACTAGGTGCGCTATACTTTTAATCTTTGTTGCAATGTGTCAATTGACCGCCCAACCTAGTATGCCGCTTCCAGCGCCAGCCAGTTCTCGCAAACCGATGCACAACCGTTCGATACAGGTTCATTCCTTCGAGCGAGATGATGGTCTCTGGGATATTGAGGCCGAACTGATTGACAACAAATCTTATTCTTACACCAAGCGCAATGGCACGGTTCATCCTGTAGGCCAGCCGGTTCATCATTTGCATTTGCGTATCACGATAGACACTAGCTTTGAAATTAAAGAAGCGTTCGCAATGTATGACGCCTCGCCCTTTGGGACTTCCTGTACGGCGGTTTCTGAAGCGTACCAAGATCTCGTTGGAATGAATTTGCTGAAAAGCTTTCGTCAGCAGATCAAAGAACGTTTTGCTCGCACTGCGGGCTGTACGCATATGACCGAGCTCGCTTCAGTGCTGCCGACCGCGGCGGTTCAAAGCATGGCGGGTCAAAAGCGCGCAGAGGCTGAGTCAGCGGGCCGCAGGCCCTTCCAAATGGGAGGATGCTATGCCTGGCGACCCGATGGCGAAGTGACCAAAGAACATTATCCGCAGTGGTATGTAGATCCAAAGGCAACACCCCCGGGCCCTGGTGTGTAGTTTCCCAGGCAATCGTTTTTTTTAGTTTTTTTGGACGGACAGGATTCCCATGAAAATCCATGAGTATCAAGGCAAAGAATTGCTTCGGAAGTTTGGCGTAGTTGTTCCTCAAGGCTTTCCCGCGTTTACCGTGGACGAGGCCGTAGACGCTGCTAAAAAACTCGGTGGCCCCGTTTGGGTGGTCAAAGCGCAGATTCACGCAGGTGGTCGAGGTAAGGGCGGTGGCGTCAAGCTCGCGCGATCGATCGACGAAGTGCGCCAGATCTCGTCTGACATCTTGGGTATGCAGCTGATCACGCATCAGACAAGCCCCCAGGGTCAAAAAGTGCGTCGCCTATTGGTCGAAGAGGGCGCAGACATCAAAAAGGAATACTACGTCGGGATCGTGACAGATCGTGGGACACAGCGTGTCTGCGTGATGGCATCGAGCGAAGGTGGCATGGATGTTGAAGAAGTTGCCGAAAAGCACCCTGAAAAAATTCTCAAAGTGTTTGTGGATCCTGGTCAGGGCCTGACAGACAAAGAAGCCGCAGATCTCGCGCGTGGTATTGGTGTGCCTGAGGCTTCTATTGCCAAGGCATGCGCAGAGTTTCAAAAACTCTACAAAGCCTACTGGGAAACGGATGCTTCACTGGCTGAAATCAATCCTCTGATTTTGACGGGTTCGGGCGATATCATCGCACTCGACGCCAAGTTCAACTTTGATCCTAACGCTTTGTTCCGTCATCCAGAGATCGTCGCGTATCGCGACTTGGACGAAGAGGACCCCGCCGAGATCGAAGCCAGCAAGCATGAGCTCGCTTATATTCAGCTCGATGGCAATATTGGTTGTTTGGTCAACGGCGCAGGTCTTGCGATGGCGACGATGGACACCATCAAACTGTTCGGCGGTGAACCCGCGAACTTTCTGGATGTGGGCGGCAGTGCCACGGCAGAGCGTGTCACCGAAGCCTTCAAGATCATGCTTGCAAACAAGGGCACCAAAGCAATTTTGGTCAATATTTTTGGCGGTATTATGCGTTGCGATGTGATTGCCGAGGGCATCATCATCGCGTGCAAGGCGGTCAACCTCAGCGTGCCTCTTGTGGTGCGTATGAAGGGTACCAACGAAGAGTTGGGCAAGAAAATGTTGGCCGATTCTGGCCTGCCTATCATCAGCGCTGACACGATGGCCGATGCGGCCACCCGCGTCGTCGCAGCAGCCAAATAATTCTGCCAGGGATTCTGAAATGTCGATTCTGATCAACAAAGATACTAAAGTCATCACCCAAGGGATTACCGGTAAAACCGGTCAGTTCCACACCCGTACTTCGCGTGCCTATGCGAATGGACAAGCCGCCTTTGTTGCCGGCGTTCATCCCAAAAAGGCGGGTGAAAATTTCGAAGGTATCCCGATTTTCGCGTCAGTTAAAGACGCAAAAGCCGAAACGGGTGCCAATGTTTCCGTGATTTATGTCCCGCCTGCGGGCGCTGCCGCCGCAATCTGGGAAGGCATTGAAGCCGAATTGGATTTGGTGATTTGTATCACCGAAGGTATTCCTGTTCGCGACCTGCTCGAAATCAAAGATCGTATGGCAAAAATGAACAGCAAGACTTTGCTGCTTGGACCCAATTGCCCAGGGTTGATTACGCCAGACGAAATCAAAATTGGCATCATGCCCGGACACATCCATCGCAAGGGTCGCATCGGTATTGTCAGCCGTTCAGGCACCCTGACCTACGAAGCCGTAGCACAGGTCACTGAGCTGGGCCTCGGACAATCCAGCGCAGTGGGCATTGGTGGTGATCCCATCAATGGTCTGAAGCATATTGATGTGCTCAAATTGTTCAACGAAGATCCTGACACCGATGCCGTGATCATGATCGGTGAAATCGGTGGTCCTGACGAAGTCAATGCGGCTTTGTGGGCCAAAGAGAACATGAAGAAGCCGATGGTTGGCTTTATCGCAGGTGTCACCGCACCGGCTGGTAAGCGCATGGGTCACGCTGGCGCCTTGATTTCTGGCGGAGCAGATACAGCAGACGCCAAGCTTGAAATCATGGAAGCATGTGGCATTCGTACGACGAAAAATCCCTCTGAAATGGGCAAGCTTCTCAAGTCAGTATTGTAAAAAAACAATGCTCTAACTGACAGTTGCTCTGCTTAAAGCGCCGGCGTGTCTCAGACGTGCCGGCGTTTTATTTTCTAAAGAGTTATTCCAAATCAAGCGGTATTCATCGCTTTGCTGAATAAATCGGCAGTCCGTGTTCAAATCGGATGCGTAGATGTTTGAATTCAAATTTTGCATGGATGAATGACAGGACAAATGATGGAAAACAATAAGCCCAAGCGCAGCTTGACCATATTGCAGTGGCTCGGATTGCTCGGCGTGATTGGAATTGCACTGACGATTCTCTTGAATTATTTGCGCTGAGAGTGATCGAGTGGCCTCTAGAAAACTAGTGATAGCAACCCGTGCCAGCCGCCTTGCGTTGTGGCAGGCCGAACATGTGCAGTCGCGCTTACTCTCGATTTATCCACAGATGCAGGTTGAATTACTCAAGCTCAGCACGCGCGGCGATCAGATCCTTGATCGGAGTCTTTCAAAAGTAGGTGGTAAAGGGCTCTTTATTAAAGAGCTCGAATATGCGTTATTGGATGGACGCGCCGATTTGGCGGTGCATTCGCTCAAGGACGTTCCCGTCGATATGGAAGCTCCCTTTGAGCTTTCAACGGTTCTGGCGCGTGCGGACTGTCGAGACGCTTTTGTATCCAATGATTACGTCGCTTTGTCTGACTTGCCACCTGGCGCGATCGTCGGTACCTCAAGTTTGCGACGCGAAGCGCAGCTCAAAGCACGATTCCCTGCGCTCGTGATTCATGCCTTGCGAGGGAATTTGGATACGCGTCTGGGCAAGCTCGATAGCGGTCAATATGCTGCCATTATTCTTGCCGCAGCGGGACTGGAGCGCTTGGGTCTGGGTCACCGCATTCGCTCTAGGATGACAACGGAGGCTTCGCTTCCTGCCGCAGGACAAGGCGCGCTCGGGATAGAAATTTTGGCGTCACGCTCGGATCTCCGAGAGCTGCTGGCACCACTCTCTTGTCCGGACACAACGGTGTGCGCGCTTGCCGAGCGCGCAGTTTCCCGAGCCCTCGGTGGCTCGTGTCAGGTGCCCCTAGCAGCCTACGCACAGCTCGAAGGTACGCAGCTCAAGTTGCAAGCTTTGGTCGCAACGCCAGACGGTCAAACGATTTATCGTGCTGAGCTTACAGGGCCTTCGGCTCAAGCGGAGCTTTTGGGATCCACTGTCGCCCAAGCCTTATTGGCGCAAGGAGCAGGTGAGCTCTTGGCGCGTTTGTCCGAGTCCTCCTGATACCCCATGGCGCAGCCTCAACATACTGCGATTCTGACGCGACCTGCGGGTCGCAATACGATCGTGATGCGCGAACTGCTTCGACGCGGTTGGTCTGTGTTGGAGTGTCCTGCTTTGGATATCCGTGAAGTAGTCGCAATCACCGGAGAGTGTCCCCGTCCGGAGCTTTTTGATTTGGTGGTGTTCGTCAGTCGAGCCGCTGTGACGGGCTATCACAGTCAGTTGCTCAGCGCAGGGATCGCAGCTTGGCCGCTGTCCACGCGAGTCGCCTGTATGGGGCCAGTGACAGCCAGTGCGATACGCAGAGTGTTTGGTGACGGCCTTGACGTCCTTCATCCCGCCTCTGAGCTTGCGCAGGATTCGGAGTCATTATGGCCAATCTTGTTTGCGCTTGAACATCCTGTCGAACGCGTGTTGATTGTGCGGGGACAAGACGGTCGTGATTGGTTGAGTCAACGTTTGAGCCAGCGTGGCGCCAACGTTGTGCTGCATCAGGCCTATCAACGCCAGTCCGCACAATGGCCCACTTTGTTAAATGAGCATTTAGCCGCACTGAGCCGCCAAAATGCACTTCCCACATGGTTGTTGACGAGTGCGCATGGTATAGAGGCTCTTTACAAAAATCTCGAAGCCTTGGGCCTGTTGGGATGGTTTGCCGAGAGTTCGTTCGTACTGACACACGAACGACTCAAACCTCTTCTTTTTAAGTTGTTAGAACCGCATTTCAACAGCGGTTTCACGACGATGAAGTGTGTGGTGGCCAGCCCCGAAGACGAGGTCATTTTGACAAGATTCGAGCAGATTTCTCGTGTTCAGGCGCCAAGTACGCAAGTTTGAACGATTTTTTCTAGCGCTACGGCTACAATTGGCGTATGACTGAAGCCCATACTCCTAGCCCCCCACAGCCAAGTGCTGCATTACTGAAAGGTAAAAAGCGCACGAGTGGTCCTTCATGGCCGATTTTGCTTGCCATCATATTTTTGCTGGTCGCGCTTGTTGCGGCCGGTGGTACTTGGTTTTTGCAAAAACGTTTTGAACAGACCGGTCGCGAGTTCGCCAAGCAGGTTCAGGGGCTGACCTCCCAGCTCAATGAGGCCCGCCAGGACTCAACGCAGGCCCTAGGGCAGGCGCAGTCCCAAGCCCGTCGTATCGCTCAGCTCGAACAAGCACAGCTCGAGGCCAAGAGCCAGTATGCCGCCTTGGAACAAATTTGGGCGGGTGCAAACAAGGGCATGGAGGATGTCATACTCGCCAATGATGTTGACCGTCTCTTAACGACGGCCAATCAACAACTCCGCTTGGCAGGTAACGTCAACAATGCGATTGTGACCCTCGAGGCTGCCCAGTCTTTATTAGCGCGTGCTGACCGTGCCCGCTTTGCCGGGGTGCAGCGTGCGATCAGTCTTGATCTCGATCGGTTGAGATCGGTTCCATTGATCGACATCACGCAATTGTCCAGCCGGCTTGAGACGCTCAGTGCCTTGGTGGCGCGTGCGCCTTTGCTTTTGCCGGATGCGGCGGCGCCCGTGATCGCGAACGAGGCACCGTCAGTCCAGAGCGTACCCACGCCCTCCGGGACTGCTCAAGCACCATCCCCTGCGTTGCCTTCTACGCAACAGCCGTGGTGGCAACGTGCGCTTGATCAATCCCTCTTGTGGTCAAAGTCTGCTGCTGCAATGGTGGCGCGTGAATTCGCTGGGGTGGTGAGCATCCAGCGCGTCAGTGACGCCAACGCGCTCATGATGTCACCTGAGCAGGGGGCACTGTTGCGGGCGAATCTACGTACGCGTGTGTTGACGGCGCAGATGGCGCTTTTGATGAATCAGGCACCTGTCTGGCGAGCGGAGCTTGCTCAAGTTCAGCAGAGCTTGGTTTCTCGTTTCGATCCCAAGGCAACTGATACGATCGCAGCACTTCGTCTGGTTCAGGAGTTGGCGGCCATACAAATCGCGGTTAGCTTGCCAAGCATCAAAGACAGTTTGTCTGCTCTTGAGTCGGTGCGCTCTTCAGAGCCTGGTCCCGCGGGCGGACAATAATTATGCGGACTTGGTTTTGGACGCTCGTATTATTGACCGCTGCCGTATTATTGGCTGTTGTCCTGAGAGAAAATACCGGTCACGTTTTAATTCTCGTCAATGACTGGCGCGTTCAGGTCTCGTTGGCGTTAGCCGTCGTGTCTTTGCTGGCTTTGTTTGTAATGGTGTATTGGCTCATACGCTTAGCCGCATGGCTCAGTGCGATTCCATTACGTGTGCGCGGCTGGAGTTCGCGACGTCGTGTTCGACGAGACCAAGAGCTGCTCGAACAGGGCTGGACTGAGTTATTGGAGGGACGGTACTCCCACGCAGAAAAAGATCTGACCAAGCTTTTTGGTCGTAGCAAGGATGCGAGCCGTCAGGTGTTGGCGGCTTTGTCTGCAGCCAGAGCTGCCCATGCGCTTGGCGAGTTTGGTCGACGCGATCATATGATTACGCTTGCCAAAGAAAAGGCTTCCGATGATCAAGCCCTCAAAGAAGCGATTGCAACCGCAGCGGCGGATCTGTATTTAGATCAAGGCATGGCTGCGCAAGCACTCGAAGAACTCCTGCCCTTGCAAGAAAGTGGTGCGCGCCACATCCATACCCTGCGCCTATTGCTCAGGGCTTACAAGCAGCTCGATCGCAACGAGCAGGTCTTTACGCTTGCGCGCACGCTCAATCGCCGTGGAGCCTTGCACGACTCGGAAGCCCGACACATGATTGAGGCGGCTGCCGCTGCGCACTTGCGCGAAACGACGTATTCGGGTGATTGGAAAGCTTTTTGGAAAAACTTAAAGTCCGAGGAGCGTACCCTGACCGACGTTGCCTTGGCCGGTTCGGCTGCGTTTGAAGCCAATGGACTCTTGGACGATGCTTCTAAAACCCTAGAGCAGTCCATTCCACTCTCTTTTGATCCGCGCTTGCTAGCCGCTTATTCGCGCGCTGAGCCCTCTCAAGTCAAACGACGACTCGAAAAAGCCGAGGCCTGGGTGCCAACACGTCCCAATGACCCTGACTTATTGGCCGCGATCGGTCATTTATGTCTGGTTGGTCAGATTTGGGGACAAGCAGAAAATTATTTATCGCGTAGTTTGTCAAAACGTGCAGATGCTCGGGTTCATGCTTTGCTAGGGAGTCTGTACGACAAGCTTGATCGTCCAAACGACGCTGCTGCGCAGTGGCGTATGGCAACAGCAGTGAGTGCTGCGCTCCCCGTACTGGCTTCGACTTCGTTCTTGCCGATTGCTGATACGGCAGATGATCCGGGTGTCCTGCACGCTGAAGGGTTGGCCTATCTCTCGGAAAGCGGTTTTCCAACGAATTGGGATAGAGAGTCCGCCTTGGATGCTCAGGCCAATACTCAGGCCAATACTCAGGACAATGTGATGAGCGCACCACAGTCGCCAAACTCCGTCAGTTCTGGCTTGCCTCATGAGGCATCGATTTTACAGCCTGGTCGCGATAGCCTCGACGACTACTTCGACAGCGCTCCTGTTGCTGGATTGGGTGAACCCGCCCCGGTGATCACGCTTGCGCCCTTGCCAGAAAAAAAGTCTTAATTTTTCATATCCAAACTTTCAGGACGTCAATCAACATGTCTGACTTTGTATTCGAGCCGCAGGCAACCATCGGCTTGCCCGTCGTGGGCAGTAGTAAGCTTTTTCCAGTGCGTCGTGTGTATTGTGTGGGCCGCAACTATGCCGAGCATGCCAAAGAGATGGGTTTTACGGGCCGTGAAGATCCGTTTTTTTTCTGTAAGCCTGCCGATGCCTTGATTCCTATTCCAGCAGGTCAAGCGGGCAAGATGCCTTATCCAGTTAAAACTTCAAATTTGCATTACGAGATGGAGTTGGTTGTTGCGCTTGACCGGGGTGGTCGTGACATCCCTGTGGACAAAGCAAACGAATGCGTCTTTGGTTACGCCTTGGGTCTCGATATGACGCGTCGTGATTTGCAAGGTGAGGCAAAAAAACAAGGCAGGCCTTGGGAAGTGGGCAAGGGCTTTGATCAGTCAGGACCGATTGGTCCACTTCACCCAAAGTCTGCAACGGGTGTTTTGGCGCAGGGCAATATTTCACTGCATGTGAATGGTCAGCAAAAACAGACCAGCGATTTGTCACAAATGATTTGGAATATTCCTGAGAGTATTTCCTATCTCTCAGGTTTATTCGAACTCAAGGCCGGAGACCTTATTTTTACCGGTACGCCTGAGGGCGTGGGTGCGGTCGTCAAAGGTGACAAACTCGTGGGTCAGATCGCCGGCCTCGGTGAGTTCGAAGTTCATATCGTTTAAGTCGACTGCGAGCCCTTAAACGGGCTTGCCAATGTCGGCAGCATAGGCCGGGGCGGGATGCAGCGTGTTTCTTGCGCCCGCCTTGAGTAACTGGCTCGGCACATCGTGACCGATTAGACCAGGCAGCATCGCGGAGACCTTCAAGAGTCGATCGAGATCGATGCGGGTGTCAAAGCCCTCGAGCTCAAGCATGTGAACCATGTCTTCCGTGCAGGCATTGCCACTGGCACCAGGCGCGTAGGGGCATCCCCCGATTCCACCCAACGAGGCATCAAAGCGGTCGATCCCAGCGCTGATGGCAGCGAGGACATTGGCCTGGGCCATCGAGCGTGTGTTGTGGAAATGCAGGGTAAAAACCATGTCAGGAAAGAGTGCTTTTGCGCGTGTCGCAATCGAACGGACTTGCGAAGGGTAGGCCATGCCCGTGGTGTCGCAAAGCGTCGCGCGTTTGACGCCTAGGTTGGCAAAGCGCTCAACCCAGCGCATGACTTCATCTTCGCTGACATCGCCTTCCATCGGGCAGCCGAACGTTGTCGATAGCGATATATTGATTGCGACGGCGCTACCAGAAATAGCCGAGACCACTTGCTCTAATTGAGTAAAAGACTGCTCTCTCGTCATGCGCAGATTTGAGCGATTGTGGGTTTCGCTCATGGACATCACGAGATTGGCTTCATCGATACCGCACGACAGCGCGCGCTCAGCACCGCGTACGTTGGGCACGAGTACAGTGTATTCCACACCGGGTTGACGCGTGATTTCGTGCATGACGCGTTCTGCGTCGCGTAGGGCCGGAATGGCTTTGGGAGAGGTAAAGGAGGTGACTTCAATCTTGGCAAAGCCACATTGACTCAAGGCATCGATCACGCGAACCTTATCTTCGGTTTCGATAAACTGAGCCTCGTTTTGAAAGCCATCGCGCGTGGCGACTTCTTGCATGTAAATTCTGGGTCGGATAATTTGCGTCATGATGTGCTATGTGTCTGTGTATGTGTTTGTATGTTTAAGTCATCTAGCTTAATAAAGTGTCAGTGGCTTAGATAATGCCGCGCTCTTTCCAGTCAGCCTGTTGCTCGGCACCGATGCCTAGTTCCTCGAGGACCTCGGCAGTGTGTTGGCCTAGTTCAGGTGCCGTACGGGTAATTTGTCCGGGAGTTTGACTGAGCTTGGGCACAATGCCCGGCACTTGCACCACGGATCCATCGGGCAGGGTCGCATCCAAAATCATATCGCGAGCCTGATAGTGCGGGTCTTGCGCGATGTCTGCGGCATCGTAGCTTTTGCCAGCGGGTACGCCAGCCTTGTTCATCGCCTCCAGCACAAAGTCCAGGGGATGTTGCTCGGTGTAGGCTGAAATCGCGGCATCGATACGCTCTGCATGTGCAGCACGTCCCACGTTGTTGGCAAGAGTTGGCTCGGTCGCCAAGTCTTCGCGACCGATGGCCTCCATGAGCCTTTTGTAGATGCTGTCGCCGTTGCCAGCGATCAAGGCGTAACGACCATCGTGGCACAAATAAGCATTGGTCGGCACGATCCCAGGCATGCTTGCACCAGAGGGCTGTCGCACCACACCAAATTTTGAGTACTCGGGCAAGAGACTTTCCATCATATTAAAGACTGACTCATAGAGCGCGACGTCGACCTCCTGTCCCACACCGCCTTGCTGCTCACGATGTCTCAGCGCCATCATGACGCCGATCACGCCGTGCAGTCCGGATAAGGTGTCGCCGATCGATACCCCAACCCTGACAGGAGGACGTCCTGGTTCACCGCTTAAGTAGCGTAAGCCTCCCATGGCTTCTCCGATCACGCCAAACCCCGGACGGTCTCGATAGGGGCCAGATTGACCGTAGCCGGAGACACGCAGCATGATGAGCTTTGGATTGAGCGCATGCAGATCCTTGAAACCCAAACCCCATTTTTCCATGGCGCCGGGGCGGAAGTTTTCAATCAAAATGTCGGCATCGGCAGCCAGTTTACGGATGACCTCTTGTCCCTCGGGCTGGCGCAAATCAAGCGTCACTGAACGTTTGTTACGGGCGTGCGCGGCCCACCAGACCGACGTCCCCTCGTGCAAGAGGCGCCAAGTCCGCAGAGGGTCACCTGTTTTAGGCGGTTCGATTTTGATCACATCCGCACCAAATTCAGCGAGAATTTTCGAGGCGAAAGGGCCTGCGATCAACTGGCCCAGTTCGATTACGCGCAGACCACTCAGTGGAAGTGACATCGTCTGATTTATGGTGCTAGCCATGGTTGATTCTCTCTTGCTTTTTGTTCGTACCGTTGGATCTGGTCGCTATAACCCAAAGTCAGGGCAATTTCATCGACGCCTTTCATCAGGCATTCTTGCCAGAAGGGATCGATTTTAAAGTGCAACGGTTGCTTAAAATAGCCACACGCGACGGTGCAGTTTTTTAAATCAATCGTGATGCTGAGACCGGCTTGGCGCTCAGCGAGGGGTGTATTGTTTTGAGCCGCTTGCGTCAACGCAAGACGTAACGCCTTGAGCGTATCGGTTGGCAATACGATAGGAAGCACCCCATTTTTCAAACAATTATTATAAAAAATATCGCCGAAACTTGGGGCCAAAATTGACTTGATGCCGAAATCAACCATCGCATAGACAGCCGCCTCGCGCGAGGAGCCACAGCCAAAGTTTTCGTCGCACACCAACACATTCGCGCCTTGAAAAACAGCGTGATTCAAGACGAAATCTTCACGAGGACGTTGCTCAGCATCAAAGCGCAAGTCATAAAACAAATAGTCCGCATACTCGCCACGACGCTTTTTGAGGAAGCGCGCAGGGATAATTTGATCCGTATCGACGTTGCGGCCTTCAAGAGGTGCCGCCAGACCATCCAGGCTTATAAAGGGAGTCATCCGGAAATCCTTGAGAGCAATGGACGAACATCGGTGAGATGGCCAGAGATCGCAGCCGCGGCGACCATGGCTGGGCTCATGAGGTGTGTTTTGACGCCCGGACCTTGGCGGCCGACGAAGTTGCGGTTGGAGGTCGAGGCGATACGCTCTCCCGCGGGTGCGGTATCTCCATTGATTCCCACGCACATCGAACAGCCAGGTTCGCGCCACTCGAGTCCTGCGTCCTTGAATATTTGATCGAGACCTTCTTGTTCAGCGGCTTTTTTGACCTGTGTAGAGCCTGGAACAACGATACCGGGAACTTTGGATCGACAGCCTTTTAGGATCTGGGCGGCACTGCGTAGGTCAGAGAGTCGGGCATTCGTGCAGGAGCCGATAAAAACCCGGTCGATGTGAACGGTATTGAGGGGGGTGCCCGGGGTCAAGGCCATATAGTCAAGGGCGTCGATCATAGATTGGCGCAGGGCAGAGTCAGAGACCTGTGCTGGATCTGGAATCATGCCGGTAATGGGTAGGGCGGCTTCTGGGCTGGTCCCCCAGGTCACCATGGGGGCTAAGGTGTCAAGGTCGATCGTGATTTCTTTATCCCAGCCGCAGTCGTGATCAGAATAAAGTTGGCGCCATTGCACAAGCGCGCGATCCCAATCGCTTTGCTTGGGGGCAAAAGGGCGACCATGCAGATAATCAAAGACCAGATCGTCCGGTGCCATGATGCCAAAGCGGGCACCCGCCTCAATGGTCATATTGCACATGGTGAGGCGATCCTCGAGACTGAGCGCACTCAGTGCTGGGCCCGTGAACTCGAGCGCATGACCTGTCGCACCAGAGGAGCCAATGTGCGCGATCACCGCGAGAATGATGTCTTTGCCCGTGACGCCTGCCTGTCGTACACCCTTGAGTTCGACACGCAGGTTCAAGGGCTTGGCCTGCCAGAGCGACTGGGTCGCCAGCACATGCGTACTTTCAGATTGTCCGATGCCGAACGCAAGGGCGCCGAACGCTCCGTGCGTCGAGGTATGGCTGTCGCTACACGTCAGGGTCATGCCAGGAAGCGTGATGCCTTGCTCCGGGCCCATGACATGAATAATGCCTTGCCGCGCATCATGAATCGGAAAGTAGTTGGCACCACTCCATTGCATATTGGTTTCAAAACGCGTGATCATCTCAGTGATTTCCGGCGTCGACGCGTCTTTAGGATGACGGCTAATGGTCGGCACATAATGGTCCGCGACACCGAAGATTTGAGCGGGATTGCGCAGGGATAAGCCGCGTTCGCGTAAGGCACTGAAGGCGTGAAAAGACCCTTCGTGAATCAAGTGACGATCGATATACAACAGAGAAGGCCCGGTAGAGCGCTCAACAACAAGATGCTTACGCCAAATTTTTTCGAACAGCGTCATTGAAGCTGGGTGTTGGGAGGCCATCAATCAGGTTTCCTTGATGTTCTGATCCGTCCGCGAGGTAACGGGATCGATGTGTGTCAGTAAATTCAAAACGCGATGTCTCTGCATGACGGCATGTCGTGCCGCCAAACCAATATCATGACCGACCTCGACGGTGAGGTACGCATCGACTTCGATATGGGCATCAACCAAAATCATATCGCCCATCTTTCGAGTCCGCACATCATGGACACCGAGCACGCCTGGCGTCTCTAGGAGTGTGGCCGAAATCGCCGCAACTTCTTGTTCGTCTGCAGAACGATCCATCAGATCGTGAAAGGCGCTGGCGCCAAAGGTCCAGCCCATTTTTCCGATCATGAGCCCCACAAACAGCGCAGCGATTGGATCGAGAATCGGATAGCCCGCGAGGTTTCCAATAATCCCCACGGCAACCACCAGGGACGAGGCAGCATCAGAGCGGGCGTGCCAGGCATTGGCCACCAGCATGCTCGACTTGACGCGCTTGGCGATCTTGAGCATGTAGCGAAACAGCAGCTCTTTTGTCACGAGGGCAATGCCTACGATCCAAAGCGCTGCACCATGGACGGTGGGGATATCTTCGGGGTTTTTAAGTTTTTCAAAGGCGGCCCAAAGCATGCCTAGCGCAACGATGATCAGCAAGGCACCCAACACCATCGAAGCCGCAGTCTCAAAACGCTGATGCCCATAGGGATGCTCTTGGTCGGCGTCTTTTTGACTATGGTGGTTGGCAAACAGCACAACGAAATCGCCGATGAGGTCCGAGAGCGAGTGAATGCCGTCGGCGATCAAAGCTTGAGATTTCGCGAAAATCCCTATCAGTATTTGAGCCGTACAGAGCAGGATATTGACCACCACGCTCACCCAGGTACTGCGTTTCGCCGCGCTCGCCCGCTCTTGAGGGGTGAACTCAGTATCCTCGCTGTCGTCGAAGAGTTCAGGGGTTTTCATGGCGTTTGGGATTGGAAACGTTGTGGGCTAAAGGGGGCTAGAGAAATTTCTGGCGGGGTGCCCGTAGCAAGTTGGGCAACAAGCCGTCCCGTTCGCGCCGAACCCACGAGTCCGACATGACCATGACCGTAGGCGTGAATGATATCCGCACAACCCGAGGCGAGACCAATACAAGGCAGTCCGTCGGGGGTGCTGGGTCGCCGTCCCATCCATATCGTGATGCGCTCGGTGGGTAAGTCTGCCGGGAGTTTTGGGTACAGCGCGACCAGGTGCTTGCGCAATATCTCGGCGCGTCGCCAGTCGGGCGTGTCGTCTGTTTGTGCGATCTCGACCTGGCCAGCGACACGCAAGCCTCGTTCCATACTGGTGACGATCACTTTACGGTCCGCAAACATTGTCGGGATGCGCGGTCCTGCTTCGGGGGTAGCCACGACGGCATGGTAGCCACGCTCGGACTCCAGGGAAACCTTGTCTCCCGCTAGGCGCGCAAGCTCTTTAGAGCGAGCTCCGATCGCAATGACAGCTTTATCACAAGGGATTTCACCCGTGTCGGTGATGACGGCTTGAAGGGCACCATTTTCCATGCGAAAGCCGGTCGCGCGCGCGCGAATCAGTTGCGCGCCGCGGGCTTGTGCATGGGCAATCAGCGCTGCGGTATAAGCCCCCGGATTTCGACAACTGCCTGTTTCGGGCACCAGAACACCAAAGGTATAGCGTCGATCCAAGTCAGGTTCGAGCTC
Source organism: Bordetella parapertussis (assembly GCA_945897365.1). Taxonomy (GTDB): domain Bacteria; phylum Pseudomonadota; class Gammaproteobacteria; order Burkholderiales; family Burkholderiaceae_B; genus Zwartia; species Zwartia parapertussis_A. The sequence continues at coordinate 45,386 of CAMDFD010000012.1, forward strand.
GGCGAGCTCAGCCGCGTTGAGCTCTTTCCAGAGGATGCCTTCTTTTTTACGTATATCCCAGGCTTTCGCGTCCTGCGCAAAGTGTTCTTTGGATAAATAGGCATGCAAAAGACCGGTTCGGACGATTAAGTGGCCCACGCCAGCTTGTTCCGCCATTTCTTGATGCAGCGCCGGGGCTCCCGCCAAAAGACTGCGCAAGGCAACGGCTGTGCGTTCGATTTTGGTGTAATTGGAGGCGGCATTCAGATAGCGCGTGAGCCAGGGCAAGGCTCTTGGAAAGTATTTCCAGCGAATCGCAAGGGGTCCTAGAGGGTCTGTTAACCAGGTCGGAACATGTTTCCATGCCCCGGGGGCCGCCGGTGGGAGCACGGAGTGAGAGGAGAGCCATCCCGCATTGCCAAAGCTTGCAGCCTGCTCATCGCCAGGCTGCTCTGGCTCGACGAGGGTGACACGCATGCCTGCATTGAGGCATTGATAGGCGCTGGTCGCACCAATGATGCCAGCTCCAATGATGACAACGTGCTCTAGAGGGTGCATGATGTGGTTTATTTGTGTTTTTGAGTAAAAACATCGTAGCATCAAGGACTGTTTGCGTCTTGACGCACTCCGGTATGATCTGATTTCTATTTTTCTCGGGAATGCACTCTCATGAAAGCTGTTTTTATTGATGCAAGCGCGACGTTGGGTGACGTGGCTGAGCGCTTGCACCGTGCTGACGATATTGCGCTGGTGGTCAATCGTCAGGTCGACATCACGCCTGAGCAGATTCCAGCCGTGATGGGGGATGCGGAAATTTTGATCGTGGATCACACTGCGGTACCGACCTCGATCGCGAAACAATGCAAGGGTCTCAAGCATGTCGTATTTCTGGGGACTGGCGCCCGTTCGTATATGAACCCCGAGGAGTTGGCCGAGATTGGCATCGAGGTACACATTATCAAGGGTTATGGAGACACCGCTGTTGCTGAGTGCGCCTTTGCCTTGATGTGGGCCTCTGCCAAGGGCTTTGCCCGGATGGATCGCGAGATGCGCACCGGCAACTGGTTGCGTACCGAAGCGGTTCAGCTCACAGGTAAAACGCTCGGTTTGATCGGTTTTGGCGGCATTGCCGCAGAAATGGCGCGTTTGGCACTTGGCGCTGGCATGCAGGTGATTGCCTGGAATCGCACGCCGAAGTCTTACCCAGGCGTTAAATTCGTGTCGCTTGAGGATCTCTTGTCACATAGCCAAGTGATTTCTCTGCATTTATTGCTCAACGACGAAACCAAGGGATTCATCTCGCGCGAGCGTATTGCCCAAATGAAGGACGGCGTGATACTGGTGAACACCGCCCGTGGAGCGGTGATTGATGAAAAAGCCTTGGTCGATGCCTTGGACTCTGGCAAGATTGCTCATGCGGGCCTTGATGTCTTTGAAATCGAACCCCTGCCCAAAGACCACCCCTTTACCAAGGTTGAAAACGTCACGTTATCGGCGCATTCAGCTTTCCGTACCCCAGAAGCCAGTGATAATCTGATCGAAGCATCTTTAAACCACTGCCGCCGGATCTCGGGGCAGGGCACACAGCGTTAAGGAGAACACTATGCGTCATATCTTTACCAAAACAACTCTCGCCCTCATTGCAGCTGCCGCTTGTACTGCCGCCGTTGCGCAAGCCGATAAATGGCCCACGCGGTCCATTACGATCGTGGGTGGCTTTCCAAACGGTTCCGGCGTGGACATTTATGCCCGTAAGATCGGCGTGGCCCTGACAGCCGCCTGGAATGTTCCGGTCGTTGTGGATGCAAAAACTGGTGCGGGTGGCAATATTGCTTCAGATCTGGTGGCGCGTGCGCAACCTGATGGTTATACCTACTTGTTTGGGACTGCGGGTACACATGCGATCAACCCAGCGCTCTATAAAAAGCTAAGCTTTGATGTTGAAAAGGACTTCACGCGTATCGCGATTTTGGGTGATGTTCCTAACGTGTTGTTGATTAATCCCAAAAAGCATCCTGAGATCAAGACCTGTGGTGACTTGCTCAAATTGATGCGCAACAAGCCCGGTACCTTGAATTATGGTTCAACAGGCAACGGTGCCTCGACCCATTTGGCGGGCGCGCAGTTTGCGAGCGCAGCCAAGGTAAGTATGGTGCACGTGCCATACCGTGGTCAGGGACCGGCAATGACGGCCTTGCTCGGCGGTGATGTGGACCTGTTCTTTAACCAGAGTGCGCCTGCGATCGCTTCCGTCAAGGGCGGTCGAACCATCGCCTTGGCGGTCACGAGTCCCACCCGTTTAGCGGCTTTGCCAGACGTTCCCACCGTGGCTGAGGCCTGCAAATTGCCAGGTTTTGTGAGTACGACTTGGTATGGCTTATTTGGACCGGCAAAGCTTCCGGCCGATATTTCCGCCAAAATGAGTGCTGAGATTGTGAAAATTGTCTCAACCCCCGCGTTTAAGACTTGGTTGACAGACACACAGGGCATCACGCCCGCAGCCGATCCGGGTCCCGCCGCGTTTGCCCGTATCCATAAAGAAGACATGAAAAATTGGGCGGAAATTGTGAAAATTTCAGGCGCAACGGTAGATTGATTGTTGTTGTTTGAAAGCATCGACGAAGTAGGTCAAACTACTTTAAAATCCAAAGATGCTTTCAACTCATCACTTTATTTGTAAAAAGTGGCTCCTAAGACATTTTTTAATTGTTTGTGGGGCCATTTCTGTTTCCGGTTGTATGGTCGGGCCCGATTTTCAGGCGCCAGAAGCCAAGCTTCAGCCTGCCTTTAGCCAGCCTCAAAAAACGGCTTTCACAGAGGCCATTCCTGCTCCCTTAGAAACGGCGCCAAATCCTGTGCATTGGTGGGCGGGCTTTGATGATCCTACGCTGACCGATTTACTCGCGCGCGCAGCCAAAGACAATCTTTCTCTGCAGCGTGCGGCAATCCGTATTTACGAGGCGCGTTCACAACTCGGCGTGGCGGATGCCAGCCTGCTACCCACAGTCGCTTTGGCCGGCGGAGTCACGCGTGCCGATCAACCCAATGCCTTGACGCAGTTTCTCAATGCGTCCTCCTTGTCTACGACCCAAAATTTAGTGGTTCAGGCCAACTGGGAAATCGACTTTTGGGGTAAGTACCGGCGCGGTATCGAAAGTACGGTGTCTTCATTGTTCTCAACCACTGCAGCGTATTACGCAGCCGATGTCTCCTTGGCTGCCGATGTTGCCAATACCTACATCACGATTCGTAATTACCAAGCATTGCTGCGTGTCGCGCGCACGAACCTCGCCCTGCAGGCCGAGAGTTTAAGGATCGCCTCCTCGCGCTTTAAAAATGGCGCGACGTCTTTGCTGGATCTCAGTCAGGCCCAGTCGCAATACGAACAGACGAAAGCTGACATTCCGACCCTGATTGCCGCGCTCAAAAATGCTGAATTTGCCATGAGTATCCTGTTGGGAGAATTACCCGACTTTTATGAAAAAACCTATGGCCAGACAGAGAGTCGCTTGCAGCCCCCTCAGTCATTGCAGGTTGGCATTCCCAAGGATTTGCTGCGTCGTCGTCCCGATGTGTTGCAGGCCGAATACGCCGCGGCAGCCCAGTCCGCCTTGATCGGCGTCAATACGGCGGCCTTGTATCCTAGTTTTTCGCTCAGCGGATATTTTGGCTTTCAAAATGTCTCAATGAATAACCTCAATCAGTCCAGTCTATTTTCGTGGGATAACCGCACGACATCGATTGGCGGGAGTTTTGTCTTTCCACTGTTTTATCGCGGCGCAATCGTCGATCAGATACGTGTCCAAGATGCCGTTTTTCAGAGCAGTGTTCTAGCCTATCAAAATCAGGTGCTGCAAGCCCAAAAAGAGGTTGAGCAAGCATTGATTTCGATTTCAACGACAAGCAGTTCTACTGGAGATCTTAAAAAATCTGCGACGGCCGCTCAGCGTGCGGCTGCACTGGCGCTCGATCGCTACAAGTCGGGTCAAAATGATTACAACACCGTGATTGTCGCTCAGCAGCAGCTCTTGCAAGTGCAAAATAGTCTGGTGCAGTCACAAACCAACAACCTGTTGGGCTATGTCGCAGCCTTCAAAGCACTTGGGGGTGGGTGGAACGGGACCTTGGCAACGCCTGCGTTACCCGCCGCGATGGTCGGACAGATGCAGGCTCGCACCAACTGGGGGGATGCCTTGACCAATCCCGCCGAACCTCGTTTAGTGAAGTCTACCGAGAAGATTCAATGAGCATGATGATACATACAATGAATGCGAGACAATTATTGTCTGCGGTGACTGCGGTGGCTGCTGTGATGGCACTCTTGTTTCTAACTGCTTGCGATAAAAAAGCGCCTCCCAAAGTCAGTCCGCCTCCTCCTGCGGTGACAGTGGCCAAGCCGATCTCCCAGGACGTTCGCAGCTTTGAAATTTTCGATGGCAATGTGTCCGCCTATTTGTCCGTTGATTTAGAAGCACGCGTTCCTGGGTATCTGACCAAGATTGCCTTTCAAGACGGTGCGCCAGTTAAAAAAGATCAACTGCTTTTTGTGATCGAACAAGAGCAATACGCCCAACAAGTCAATTTGACAAAAGCGATTTTCGAAGAGACCAAGATTGAAATTAGGCGTCAACAGGCCTTGCTCAAAGACAATGCAACCTCACAGTCGGCTGTCGATAAAGCGACGTCACAGTATTTGCAGGCCGAGGCCAATTTAAAACTCGCTCAAATCAACTATGGCTATACCGAAGTCCGTGCCCCCTTCGATGGGCTGATGGGACGACATCTCATCGATGTGGGGAACTACCTGGGGGCGAGCCCTCAGGGCGTGAAGCTTGCGACGATCCAAAAAATCGATCCTATTTACGTTTATTTTTCTATTAACGAACGCGATTTGCTCAAATACCAAAAACAGTTCGTCAATGAAAACGACCGTAAATCTCAAGTCAACAAGCTCCCTGTCCACGTCCAGCTGCAAGGTGAGGAGGGGTATCCACACACGGGGACCTTGGACTTTGCTGCGAATCTTCTCAGCACCAGTACGGGTTCCTTACAGCTTCGCGCGGAGCTGCCCAACAGCAAATTCAGTATGCTGCCCGGTTTGTACGCAAAAGTCCGTGTGGAGTATGGTGAGCCGAGACTTGCAGTGTTGATTCCAAATAGTAGTGTGCTGACAGACCAGCAAGGCGATTATGTGTTTGTGATGGACGAAAGCAAAAAAGTCTCACGTCGCAATATCAAGCGTGGTCAGAGATTCCCCCCCTTGGTCGAGGTCACGGGTGGCTTGACTGTGAAGGAATCAGTCATTATCAACGGTTTCATCAACGTTAGAGACGGGTTGGTTGTCAATCCAGAACTCTCGACGCTTGCGCCGTTGCCTGCACGTCAATAGTCAGGCAACAGGATTCCCCATGCTTTCTAAATTTTTTATCGAACGTCCGGTGCTTGGTAATGTGATCGCACTGATCACGATGCTGATCGGTGCGGTCTCTATTTTCGGCTTGCCGATCGCGCAATACCCGCCGATGACACCCCCGACGGTGCAGGTCACCACCATGTGGCCGGGCGCCAGTGCCAGTCTGGTGCAGCGGTTAGTCGCCAGCAACATTGAAAATCAAGTGAATGGTGTAGAGAATATGCTCTACATGCAGTCTGACTCGACTAACGATGGTCGCTACGCGCTGACAGTCACCTTTGAGGTGGGCACCGATCCTAATATGGCCCAAGTGACGGTGCAAAACCGTGTGGCCATCGCCTTAGCGGCCTTACCGCAAGCTGTGCAAAAGCAAGGTGTGACCACCAAGGTGCAGTCAACCTCTATTTTGCAGTTTGTCACGCTCACCTCGAGCAATCCTGAGCACGATGCCCTGTTCCTGAGTAACTTTGCGAACTTGCAATTGCAAAATCGCCTGGCGCGCATTCCAGGCGTTGCCGCCGCCAACGTTTTTGGCGTGGGCAACTACAGTATGCGGATCTGGCTCGATCCTGCACAACTCAAGATGCGTAATTTGTCGCCGGCCGATGTGTCGGCGGCGATTAGTCGCCAAAACGTGATGTTGGCGGCAGGGCAGGTGGGTGCACCGCCCGTTCCGATGGGTCAGGATTTTCAGCTGACACTGAATGTCACTAGCGCGCTTGAAACGCCGGAACAATTTGAGCAGATTTTGCTCAAGACCAACGATCAAGGCGAGTTGACGCGCTTAAAAGACGTCGCGCGTGTCGAGATGGGCAGCCAGAACTACAGTCAATTTTTCCGTCTAGGGGATAAACCGGCCGGCGGTATTGCGATCTATCAACTTCCCGCAGCGAACGCGATTGATGTCGCCAAGGCTGTGAGAGCCGAGATGGAAAAAATCTCCAAGACCTTTCCAAAAGAGATCAAGTGGGAAGTCCCCTTTGACACCACGATGTTTGTGACGGCTTCGATCAAGGAGGTTTATCACACCCTCTTCGAAGCAGGAATCTTGGTGCTGTTGGTCATCATGTTGTTTTTGCAGGACTGGCGCGCGACGCTTGTACCTGCGACGACCGTGCCTGTCACGATTATTGGTGCCTTCGCATGTATGGCCGCCATGGGATTTTCGATCAATTTGTTGACACTCTTTGCGATTGTCTTGTGTATCGGGATCGTGGTTGATGATGCGATCGTCGTCGTGGAGGGGGTCGCCAAAAAAGTTGAACTCGGCCAGACGCCTCGTCAGGGGGCGATTAATGCCATGACTGAATTGCTGGGTCCGATCATCGGTATCACGTTGGTATTGATGGCCGTATTTTTGCCCGCTTCATTTATTGCGGGGATCACGGGACAGATGTATCGACAGTTTGCGCTCGTGATCGCGGCGACGGCCCTCATTAGCGGTATTAACGCGGTGACACTCAAGCCGACACAAGCGGCGCAATTCATCACCCCCAAATTACCTGGGGCAAAAAAGAATTGGTTTTTTGTCAAATTCGATCAGGTCTTTGAAAAGATTTCCGCTTGGTATGCCAGGTTGATGCATCACCTGATGAACCATCACAAAATCACTTCTTTGGTGGGTCTCGTGTTGATTGTGGGCGCCATTGTCGGATTGATTCGCTTGCCGACTGGGTTTATTCCTAATGAGGATCAAGGCTATCTGGTGGTTGCCGTGCAACTGCCTGATGCGGCAGCCTTGTCGCGCACACAAGCAGGCATGGCAAAGGTTGTCACGGCGATTGAAAAGGTCCCTGGTGTGCAACAAGTCGTGTCGATTGGTGGCGTCAACGCGATGAGCAATAATAGCTCGCAGTCCAATACGGGTGTGATGTACGTCATCTTAAAACCCTGGGAAGCGCGCGGTAAGGGCGAAGATCTCAAATCAATCTATATCGGAATGAGCCAAGCGCTCAAGGCCATCCAAGAAGTCAGTGCGAACGTTTTGTTACCCCCCGCAATTCCCGGTTTAGGTTTATCTGGTGGTTTCCAGATGCAATTGCAGCTGATCGACGGCAGCAACGATTTTAAAAAGCTCGAGCAAATCACTCAAGATTTCCTGCAAAAAGTGCGTGCTCTTCCTGAAATCATGGTGGTTTTCACGCCCTTTAGAAATAATGTGCCTCAACTCAAGCTCACCTTCAACCCCTCAAGAGCCGAGACACTCGGGGTCTCTCTGGGCGACGCCTATGATGTGTTGCAATCCTCGATTGGCTCGACCTATGTGAACCAGTTCTTTAAGTACGGTCAAACCTACCAGGTGTTTTTGCAGGCCGATGGAAAAAGTCGCGTGAGCGCGGATCAGATTGAGCGTCTGTATGTGAAAAATAAATCCGGCAACATGGTTCCTCTGGGGTCTTTCATCGAGATCACGGAAACCACAGGGCCGGCGATTGCTTCCCAGTACAACATTTATCCGACCGCGGCGATTCTCGGCGCAGCAGCAGAGGGATTTAGCTCAGGACAGGTCATCAAAGCACTTGAGGGTTTGGCGACGTCGACCCTGCCTGAATCTGCGAGTTTTGAGTGGACCGCGATGTCCTACCAAGAAAAGTTGGTGGGAAACACCGTTGTCTTGGTATTTGCACTGTCGATTCTTCTTGTCTACTTAGTGCTTGCCGCACAATATGAGTCTTGGTCGGCACCGATCTCCGTGATTTTGGCTGTGCCACTGGCGCTGGTCGGGACGGTCATTGCTCTGTTTGCGACGGGCCTCGCCAATAATATTTATGTACAGATTGGTTTGGTGCTGATGATTGCGCTCGCCTCTAAAAATGCGATTTTGATTGTCGAAGTCGCACTCGAAGAACAGAAGAAAGGACTCAACGCGGTCGAAGCCGCCCTCAAAGCCTCGCATGAGCGCTTCCGACCCATTGTGATGACCTCAATCGCGTTCATTCTTGGTGTGGTGCCTCTCTTGACGGCTTCTGGTGCTGGCGCCGCTGCCCGCGTCTCGATTGGTATCACCGTGTTTAGCGGCATGATCGCCTCGACGTGTTTGGCTGTTGCACTCGTACCGGTTTTTTATGTTGAAATTCAGACATGGGTTGAAAAGCGTCAGGCTAAACACGAAGCCAAACTCGCTGCTCGCTTGGCTGCGCATTTGGCTGCACAAAAGCGTGCGCTGGCAGCCGAAAAAATCGACTCACCGACAAACCCTAACATTTGAGATCATCTTATGGCCCGCATCCCTTACGCAGACTTAAACAATCCCGAAGCAAAACCTTTGGTCGACCGCATCACTGCCGAGCGAGGGAGTGTTCTGCATGTTTATCAAATGCTGCTGCATAGCCCCCCGATTGCAAGCGGTTGGCTCAATTATTTCACAGCGATTCGTCAGCAAAACTCTTTGCCGGGCGCGTTGCGTGAGCTTGTCATTATGCGCATTGCGATCGTCAATGGTGCGCCTTATGAGGCGGAGCAGCATGCCCCGTTCGCCTTGCGTGAAGGGGTGACACAGGCTCAGCTAGACGATTTAACGAGCTGGGAGTCATCCAAGCAATTCGATCCTACGCAGCGTGCCGTGCTTGCCTACGCAGACGCGATGACCAAAAACATTCAAGTCTCCCCGGAGGTCTTTGCGGGAGTCAAGGCGCTGTTGAGCGACCGTTTGATCGTCGAACTGACGGCGACGATCGGTGGCTACAATATGGTGTCGCGCTTTTTGGAAGCCTTGCAAATCCACTCGCACGACGCCCGCTAAAACAACGCCCGCTGAAACGACGCCCGCTGAATCAACACCCGCTTATCCGCTTCATCACAACGTGTAAAGTGGGTAGCCTCCCGGCTCAGCGTCTAACAACCTGAGCATGGCATGCCACTCCAACTCGCCGTAGGGTCGACGCACACCTGGTTGATACAGGTGTGCGGATTTCTCCAAAATTTCTTTTGGGGGAAGAGAGAGGGCAGTCCCCGCCGCCATGGCGTCGACCTGCGCCCGACAGGACATCTCGAGCTGATACATCAAGTTAAAGGCCTGAGGCACAGAGGCGCCACTGGTGAGCAAACCATGGTTGCGAAGAATCAGGGCGTTATGCGGGCCCAGGTCTTTAACAAGACTCTCGCGCTCGGCGAGATCGATCGCTGGGCCATTAAAGTCGTGATAACCAATATGGTTGTTAAAGCGGCTTGAGGTTTGTGTCATCGGCAACAATCCACAATCCATCGAAGCCACGGCCATCCCTGCGCGGGTATGCGTGTGAATCACGCAGCCGATATCAGGACGCGCTGTGTGAATACAACCATGGATAACGTAGCCGCTTTTATTGATTCCGTAGTCTGTATCGGGCTTACGCACAATTTCACCTTCGACGGTGATGCGCACCAAGCTAGACGCAGTGATTTCCTTGTAGAGCAACCCGTAGAGATTGATCAACAAGTCCTCGGTGCCGGGAATACGGGCCGTGATGTGGTTGTAAATCATGTCAGTCATGCCGTACTTGTCCATCAAGCGATAGCATGCGGCCAGCGTCACACGCGTCTCCCATTCCTCAGGACTGACTTTTCCCTTTAGGGGCTCGAATTGAGTTGAAAACTTGCCGCTCACCATAATCTCCTGTTTTTTTCTATAGGAATCTTACTCTAGCTTTGGGGTGCCACGATGAGGTCGGCCGGATCCAAAGCGTGTTGCTTGAAATAGAGCTCAATATTTCGAAACATATGACCAACGATATGCGGGACATTGTCATACACACCTCCCGCAGAATGCGGCGTCGCCACAACCTGATCCATGTGGAGCAAGGGATGATCGGCGCGAGGTGGCTCGCCTTCAAAAGTATCGAGCCCCGCACTGGAAAGCTGACCCGAACGCAGTGCCTCGACAAGCGCAGCCTCGTCAATCAATTCGCCTCGGGCGGTATTGATCAGCATCGCGCCGCGTTTCATTTTGTTAAAGGTCTTGGCATTAAAGAGATGCTTGGTCTGCTCAGTGAGCGGCGCGTGCAGGCTCAAGATGTCGCTTTGCGCCAACAAGGTATCAAAATCGACGTATCGCACGTTGAATTGTTGCTCAATAGCGGGGTCGAGTTTTGTGCGGCTGTGGTAAATGAGGTTGACGTCAAAGCCACTCAGGCGTTTAGCCACAAAACGTGCGATATTGCCAAAGCCGAACAGTCCGACTGTTTTGCCGTCAAGCTTGGAGCAGACTGTGCGCAAATCCGAGGCGATCCATTTGCCCTCTTGCAAACTTCGGTGCGCCAAGGGGAGGCGACGTGAAGTGGCCAGCATCAGCATCAGCGTATGTTCAGAAACCGGGATGGAGGTCGCGCCAGCCGTGATCGCGACCGTCACGCCTGCCCGTCGTGCTGCCTCGAGATCGATTTTGTCGACGCCAATGCCCCATTTTTGAATGAGTTTCAAGCGTGGCGCCTGAGCAATCATGTCAGCGGTCACAAAAGTGCCGGCCGCCATGATGACCTCGGCATTGCGCACCAAACCAAGATGCTCGGCTTGTTCGTTTGTTTTCGCAAAGGCAATCGTAAAAGAGGGTGGCGTCAAGGCGCGAACCACCTCAATGGTGGACGGTGCCATCGGAGTGAGAAAAACAATATGTGGTTGCATGAGAAAGGGGTAAAGGCTGAAAGCGGTGTCGAGTAGTGCTCTAACGTCGGGTTGTGCTCAAGCGGGAGGCAGCGTAATGTCGCCGCGCTCGATCAACAAGACCTTGATATCTTTTTTAACAATTTTTCCATAGCCGGATTTGGGCATGGTTTCCCAAAATACAAAATGTCTGGGCCAGCGGTACTTGGCACAACGTCCTTCGAGATGACCGAGTAATTCAGCCGCTTCAACCGCGTTTGCACCTTCACGTCGCACGACTACGGCAACGCCGACTTCACCCCATTTTTCATCAGGGATCCCCAAAATTGCGATTTCCGCGACACCGGGGTGGGTGAGTAAGACTTCCTCTACCTCGCGAGGGTAGACGTTGGAGCCGCCCGAGATGTACATGTCTGACTCGCGACCGGTAATGTAGAGCAAGCCGCGTTCGTCCAGACGACCCAGATCACCCGTATGAAACCAACCACCGCGCAACGCTTTGGCGGTCGCTTCGGGATTGCCGTGATAACCGGCAAAGACGGCGGGACCGCGACAGCAAATCTCTCCGATTTCACCCGTCTCGACAGGCTCAAGTCGATCGTTCAGGATCGCGACTTCCATCCCCACGCGAGGCCTACCGCAGGAGCCAATATTGGCATTTGGATCAGTATCCTCCGCACTGTGCATCTCGCGGGGCAGGACGGTGATGTTGCCAGTGACCTCTCCCAGCCCAAAGTACTGCACCAATACCTTGCCAAGTTTTTGCAAGGCCAGTTTTTGATCGGCCCGATACATCGGGGCTCCGGCATAAATCACGAACTGCAAGGTGCTGTGATCATATTCATCCACGGCAGGATGTTCGACTAGCATTTTGATGATCGTCGGCACGGTGAACATATTCGTCACACGGTGACGTTCCACCGCCTGCCAAAATTGCGCAGGGTCGAGCTTTTCGCTGGGCATCAAGACCGTCGCCGCACCACGGGCGACATTCAGTAGCGCATGGATGCCCGCGCCGTGCGAGAGCGGGGCGACGGCGATCGAGCAGTCTTGCTCGGTGGTGCCAGGGATTAAATCAGCCAGGTGGTTGTTGACCACAAAGGCCATTTGCCCGTGCGTCAAAATACCTGCTTTAGGTTTTCCCGTGGTGCCCGAGGTATAAAAAAACCAGAGTGGATCGTCATAGGCAACAGTCTCCTCTGCATCGACGGCGTCAAGATGTTGTGAGATCAGCGTTTCATAAGAAAACTCACCCGCGCGCGGCTGACCAATCACAATGATGTGTTTGAGCGTGTCTGAAGCCGCCAGCACCGTGTCCGTATGCGCCTGAAAACAATCCTCGACAATCATCGCGACGGCACCGCTTGAGGCGCCCAGATAGGCCACCTCGGGCGGCGTCAGACGAAAGTTTGTGGGGACCCAGACGCAGCCAAGCTTAAAGGCCACCCAACAATTTTCAAACGTTTGCAGGTTGTTTCTGGACTGCAAGAGTAAGCGATCGCCTTTTTTGATGCCAAGCGCGCGTAAGGCGCTGACCATGGCGTTGACGCGTTGATTGATCTGCGCCCAAGTCCAGCACTGTTCGCCTTGAATTAGAGCAGTGTGTTGCGGATACAAGCGGGCGGTATGTGTCAACAAGCGCCCAAGATTCATCGACTGTGCTGCGTTCACGTCGACTCCAGCACGCTCAGGTAGTTGGCGACAGCCGCGCCACCCATGTTAAAGACCGCGCCTGCATGCGCGCCCGGGATTTGCATGTCGCCAGCCGTACCAGACAGCTGCATCGCCGCCATGACATGCTGGGACACACCGGTCGCACCAATAGGATGCCCTTTGGACTTTAAACCGCCCGAGGGGTTGACGGGGAGTTTGCCTTGTTTTGTCGTGACGCCATCCAGAATGACGCGAGCGCCTTGGCCGTGAGGGGCCAAGCCCATGGCTTCGTATTCAAGCATTTCGGCGATCGTGAAACAGTCATGGGTTTCCACAAACTTTAAATCATCGAGGCTGGCACCTGCGTCCGCAAGGCCTTTTTGCCAAGCCAGCGTCGCACCCTCAAAGCGTGTCGCATCGCGACGTGAGAGAGGCAGAAACTCATTGACCTGGGTGCGCGAGCGCCAACGCACCGCAGGCACTTTGGCGCCAGCCAGAGGTTCATTCGACAACACTAAAGCTGCAGCGCCATCAGAGACCAACGAGCAATCGGAGCGCTTGAGAGGGCCCGCGACAAAGGGATTTTTTTCTGAAGGATTGCGGCAAAAATCAAAACCTAAATCGCGACGCATATGAGCATAAGGATTGTGCATGCCGTTGGCGTGATTTTTAGCAGAAATCGCTGCGAGCGCATCGGACTGATCCCCAAAGCGTTCAAAGTACTGACTCGCGATCTGACCAAACACGCCTGCAAAACCACCCTCTGTATGTCCTTCTTCTTTGACGTAAGAAGCCTTGAGCAAGATGTCGCCAATCTCTTTGTTGGGCAGGGTGTTCATCTTTTCCATACCCACGACCAGTGCACGTCGGATGCGACCGCTTGCCAAGGCGTCGAGGGCTGCCCAGATCGCAGCTGACCCTGTCGCGCAAGCATTTTCCATCCGCACCGATGGCGTATGACGGAACTCAGGGATGGCGATGCTCATGAGCGCGCCACTGAAGTCTTGTTGCACAAAGCCAGCGTTAAAGTGACCGACAAAAATGGCATCGATATCACTGGGCTCCAGGCCTGCGCTTGCAATAGCAGGCAGTGCAGCCTCACGGATCAGTTGATCGAAATCCATGTTGTCGAGCTTGCCGAACTGGGTATGTCCCCAGCCAACGATATAAGGTTGTTTCATTGAAATCTCCTTAGATAGAGCCGTCTTGGCTCTTGCGTAGCGTGGGGATGCCCACACCTGAGGCATCAAAACCACCATCGACCGCGATACATTGGCCATTGATGAAGGAGGCGGCTGGACTGCATAGAAAACCGACTGCCTCAGCGATTTCTTCGGGCGTGCCATAACGATTCATCGGAATCGTGTCGTAATAGTCCGAGCGAATCGCCACACTGTGAACGAGTTTGGCCATTTCGGTATCGACGGGACCCGGCGCGACCACGTTGGCGCGAATGCCAATCGTGCCGAGTTCGACGGCTTGTTGCTTGGTGAGGTGAATGATGGCGGCTTTACTTGTGCCGTAAGCGACACGCAGCGTGCTGGCACGCAAACCAGAAATCGATGCGATATTGACAATCGAGCCGCTACCATTCTTTTTCATATAGGGAATACACGCTTGAGAGCATAAAAATGCGCCGTCCAAGTTGGTGCCCATCACGTAACGAAACTCTTCAAATGTTGTTTCAGTCAGAGGTTTAAACACCGCGACTCCAGCATTGTTGACCAGTGCGTCGATGCGGCCAAATTTTGCTGCGATCAGATCGATGGCAGTTTGTACTTGCTCAGGTTTTGAAATATCACAGAAGAGGGCCAATACGCGGGAAGGGCTATTGAGCTCAGCTTCTGTCGCTTTTAGAGTGCTAGTCTCGACATCTAACAGCGCGACTCTATAGTCATGTGCAAGAAACCATTGGGCGATTGCAAGACCAATCCCGCGGGCGCCACCCGTCACAACGGCGACAGGACTATTGGAGGTAGTTGAGGACAAGAGCGACTCCAGAAAGTGAATAAAACATGAACAGTGTCAGACTTTACCAAATCGCGTTAAAGTAGAAGTGAGAGTTGTCAATGAACTTGAAACTAAATGAGCAAGATAAAGAATAATTTAGTATGTCTGCGGGGCCCATCGCACATGGGCGCACCCGGATGCTGAATGCTTTCGAGGAGTTCGCTCTGATAGGGGTGGCTGATTAATGGGCACTCTTGACTCAGCGATTGCGCCTAATATTTTTGACAGCTTTGCGGATACCCGCGTGCTGCTGCCCCTTGTTCTGGGCAATCTTTTGTCAGAAAAACTCTGGGCTTTCAGTGCTCGGATTCAAGCAAAGCTTGCAGCCGAAGAGGCTGAAAGTAGTGGAGGCGAAGATCCTCTCAAATATATCAAAGCGATTCAAAGGCAGCTAAACCGGCACTTTAAGCACCTACATCCGAACGAACTCGCTCAAATATATGGTGAGCTCATTCTTTCTGATGAGAGACGACGCCTGGGAGGCGAGTCGGTCGATCGGGCGCTCGACTCAATCGATGCGCACTTTCAACAGAGGTTAAGCTCGGGCGCCATGCCCCGTGAGGCAATAGAACCCCTCCTGGCGCGAATCAAGCTAGGTTATTTTCCAGCCATTTTCTATTTGAATGTTGATGTCGTCTTGGCGAACAAGCGGTTATTAGGTCGAAAGTCCAGCCCACCCATGGGGTTGACCTCATGTCTGGACGAGGTCGCAATTTTTTCTGCCTTAGCGATGACCATGCCGGGGGCCAGCATGGCCAATGTGATTGCCTTAACGAGCGCTTCGCATTACACCGCTTTTGGATGGACGCACACAGGCGAAGCTTGGTGGTTTTACGGTAAAAATAAACTCTTTTGCAACCAAGACTGGTCCGAGCTCGTCACGCAGCAATTCGATGGACAACCTCAACAAGCATTCGATTTTTACTTCAAAGACATGGAGCGTATCGTTTGCGTCACGGGTAGCTTTGATCTGCAGACGGGGGAAAGCGATATTGCTCCAGAACATGTGACTGAGATTGTTGAGCAGCTCGATCGTTTTTTTGGTGTACGGTTAAGTCAATTGAGCGCTGGACGATCAAAACTAGTTCAAACAAAAGAAGTCTCATCCTTTGCGCCCGCATTGAGAGCGTTACGCGATGCGCAGTCGCTCGAGCATACGCGACAGTATCTGTTTGCTCAGCGAGATCCTGAACTTTTGCCTGTTCTTTATTCATATCGTACGCTTGCAGTCCATGATTTACGTCCCTATCTTTGGAGTGCGCGCCATCAGCCGTTCTGCCTAGCGCTTGCGCATGCGCTGGAGACCCCTCAGGATGCGATCGATGTTGTCAAAAATATCACTGCGAGCGAATCGATTTTCAATGATCGTCAGCGTATCGCCATGCCGGACGAGACACTGAGGTTGAAAACAGGCTCTGATCGTGACAAGGCGTTATTGCTTCATGTGCTGTTAGAGCACATGAACACTGCCAGACCAGAGAGTATGCGGATCGAGACCGTCTTCACCAGCGAGGACAGTGTTGTCTGTATGGACAGTTTCTGTTTTAGTACTAAAACCTGTGTTCAGGCGGCTCGTCCCCTTGAGGGGATCATTCACCAGATCGCCGATGACAGGTGAGTCTGATGTCTGAATCGAGTCGCTCACACATCACGCAACCCAGCCCGATCCCCGTGCATGAAAAATGGACGGTGAGTTGTGTGGCATTTGCCGCCTTTACTTTTCAATTTGAAGCTTTTCTAGTCGGTGTCGCCTTGCCTGATATGGCAAGAGAAATGGGCGCGTCGTCGATGGAAATTTCCTTCGTTGTGATGGCGTATCTTTTGGCTGCAACCCTGACGTTTTTGCCTGCAGGACGAATGGGTGTGCGCTATGGCTTACGCACGGTCTTTCTCTACGGCACATTACTGTCGTGCCTAGGGACCTTGTTGAGTGGTTTATCGACGCATTTACCCATGCTTTGGACGAGTCGCTTTATTCAGGGTGTGGGAATGGGCGCGCTTGTGGCTGTCAGCTACGCAATGATTCCAGCGTGGATCGAACAAAAGCGGCTTGGGTGGGGCTATGGCATGCTTTCTTTTGGGGCGGGCATGGGCATGATCGCAGGCCTGCCCGTCGGTGGCTTACTTTCTCACTATTTTGTGTGGCAGTGGATTTTTTTAGCAACCATTCCGATATTTGTATTGTTGTTTGCGATGGCATATCTGCATCTGCCGAGAGAAAAACCGCTTCAAAATATCCTCCCCAAGCGCTCAGGAACGCATTGGATAAATTTGTTTCAACACCACGGGTTTTTGTTGGCATTAATGACGTTGTTTTTGTTTCAGTTCGTCAGTAGTGGTGTACGTTTTTTGATGCCGTTTTATCTTGAGTTGAGTATGGGGATGTCGGCGCTCATGAGCGGGGTTTTCATGCTGATTTTCCCCTTGTCCTTCGCTCCGACTGGCGTTTGGGCTGGACGTTTGGCCGACCGGATGGACGCACGCTCTCTTGTTCTCTTTGCGTTTGGGATGGGCGCATTCATCTGCGCGCTTTATGTGGGCGTCCTTGAGCAACTCAATATTTGGTTCTTTTGCGGGTTCATGCTCAGTTTTGGCATCGTATGCGCGCTGTTTAACCCTCCTAATAATCGATGCATCATGATGAGTCTACCGGAGCTCAAGCGTGGTGAGGCGAGTGCGCTATTGCCTGTCGCGCTCAATATGGGCAGCCTGCTAGGGATTGGTTTTTTTGAAACAATATTCAGCATGAATTTCCCCTCACAAGCGCATAAGGCATTATTAGAATTGGCATCGAATCAAGCCACCCAATATGCCATCATCGAAGGCTTCACAACCGCCTTTTTATATGCAAGTATTATTTTTTTTGGAACTTTTGTGTGTTTATTGTTCAACCGATTCCGAAAAAATTAAAATGCGCACAACGATGACAGAAGGTATCGTTGTGCGCAGTGTTATAGGTTGAGTCAAGGTGCTGTAGATTGGGTGGAGGCGTATTACTCCTTTTTGTTCATGAACTCAATCAAGTCACTAAACGTCTTTTTATAATCGATCATCTCTTGAGCCATGCCTTTGGCATCGCGGACATCCAGTACCAAGCCCATCTTGGTGGCAAACTCCGCAAATTCTTTACTGTTCGCGACCTTGAGCGAAGCAGGCAAGAGTTTATCCAAGACTTCTTTGGGCATGCCTTTAGGTCCTACGATGCTGTAGTCCGCAGGGAGCGTGACGTTGTAGCCAGCCTGAACCACGGATTCAGCGTTAGGAAAAATTGCGTATTTTTCCTTGGAAAAAGAGGCTAAAACACGCACCGTGCCTGCTGCGACATGCGCGCGGACAGTGGGGGCATAGCCTGAGACGGCTTCGACGCGCCCCCCTAGCAGGGCAACCAGTGCTTCAGCGCCGCCACCCGTGAACGGGACCGTTGCAAGTCTGATTTTCGCAACCTTGTTGAGCTCTTGTATGACGAGATCCGGTGCTGTGCGGTAGCCAGAAACCGCGACGCGAACCTTGCCTGGATTTTTGCGGGCGGCGTTGAGCAAGTCTTCAAATGTTTTGTAGGGAGAGTCTGCCTTAACGGTAATGATGGCAGGCAGATCGACCAGCGAGACAATCGATTGATAGTCATCAGGGCTTTTCCACGTCAGTGTTTTATTGACGAGTGGTTGATAAGCCAGCGCGCTGTTTGAGGTCAGGCCAATCGTATATCCATCTGGCTTGGAACGAATCACTTGTCCGGTGCCAAGGGTGGCAGACCCTCCCGGCTTGTTTTCAACGTTAATCGTGACGTTGAGTTCTTTGGCGAGTTGGCCAGCAAACTGTCTAGAGATCGGGTCTGTCGATCCTCCAGGCCCGTAAGGCACGATAAAGGTAATGTCTCGGTTGGGGTATGACTGGGCAAAAGAAGGTGCTGCAAAGCACATGGCGAGAACAAAGGCCGCAGCTCGCGCTGAGTATTGAGTCAATGACATTGTCTACTCCGATTATTGTTTTGATGTTGAACCTAGCCAACTCGCCAAGTATGCCTAAAATCAGCAGCAAGCGCCAGTACTTGCCTGTTTGTACTTGCCTGTTTGACTTAGGAGAGTGGCAAGGTAAAAACGTTTTTGGAGCCTGGACGCGCCAGCATCTTGGCGTACCAAGCTTCAATATAAGGGCGGGTCTTCGAAGGAATATTGAGACCAAACCAGCGATGGATTTCGCAGGCCATTGGGATATCGGCCATGGTGAGCTTGCTGCCGGCGACATACTCGGTCGTGCTCAGATGGGCTTCGAAGCGGTCAAGCAAAATCTCGGTGCTGTCGATGGAGGCCGCGACTTTCTTCATGTCACGCTCAGGCTCAGGGATGCGGATGAGCTGCCAAAAGGCATCTCGCCCCGAGGGACTAAACGTCGTTTGTTGCCAGTCCATCCAGCGCTCGGCGTTAAAGCGCTCCTGCAAGTCGACGGGGTATAAATGTCCCAACGCATGTTTTGCGCACAAATAGCGGACGACCACGTTGGACTCCCACAACGTGAATTCGCCATCCACCAGGGTTGGTACGACAGAGTTGGGGTTCATCGCGATGTACTCAGGCGTTTTAGTGATGCCAAAGGCGCCGCCCGCATCGATCCGTTCAAACTCCAGTCCGAGTTCTTGTGCAGTCCAGACGGCTTTGCGGACATTAATAGAAGTAATGCGGCCCCAGATGCGTAACATGGTTTAAATCCTCTTGTTTAAATCGATTGTTATTTCAAGGTATTTCAAGGTATTTCAATGCATTTCAACGCATTTCAACACCTACTGAACAAAGTCGAGCAGTGTGTTAAAGAAAGGGATCGAGACCGTGAGACGTCCAGGCTGTTCACGCCACTGAATTTCTGGAAAGCGTTGTTGCGTCAATATGAGCCGGCTTTTAACACTCTCCAGATCATGGGTGTGCAAGGCGATAGCTCCAAAAAAACTCTCTCGCATTTCGCCTTGCGGGGATTGCTGACAGGCAAGTGCGCCATAACATTCAGCATATTGTTTTGGCGTCACGAAAACCAGCTCATAGTGTTGACCTCGAATTCGATACTCGCCGTATACGCCCTTTATCAGCTTGCCTTGTGAGGCAGCCAGGTATTTTTTTGCTTCTTGCGCAGGCTTGTTGGCGACGATTAAAAAGGCCGAGGTACGACTAGCTTGGTTCGCGTGCGCTTGCCACTCTTTGCGCCAAACAAGCTCGGGCGTGAGGTGTTGACAAAAATACACGCGACCGGCCGGATAAGTAGCGGGCGCAAAGCGAGTGGTGCGAAAGCTCGCCAAATACGTCATCCCCTCGAGGTCAACTGGTCGAGAAAACGCTTGGACCGCTTGGACGGGAAGTTTTGCTTTGTGCAATGACGCATACGTATTGTCAGCACTTTGGGTTTGAAAAACCAAACCGTCAATGCCGATCGGGGTATCAAGGACCTCTTTTCGCAAGAGGTCCGTACCCGTTGGTAAACCTACGATCTCGACATAATCATCTTTCAGGACAATCAGATGATTGATGGAGCCCAGAGAGTGTCTGCCTCTTGGTGTCAGTTGGAATCCGAGAGATTCAAAAACAGCTTGGGCGCGATCCATGTCAAAGTGCACATTGATGACAGTGTGATCAAGAGGGAGGGCTAGGGTCTTGGACATGGCTAAGGTTCTCTCGCGAAAGGGGGCTCAGACTTTTAGGGTGGCAATGACTGGAGCATGATCCGAAGGCTGCTCATGTGCGCGTGGTCCTTTATCGATCACGCATGCTGTGCAGTGTGGCACCAGGGAGTCCGACAACAGCACATGGTCGATCCGTAAGCCTGCATTACGTTTAAATCCATTCATCCTGTAATCCCACCAGCTAAAGGATTTTGGAGCTTGTTCAAAGAGGCGAAAAGCATCGTGAAAGCCCAAATTGAGGAGCGATGTCAGTGCAGCGCGCTCAGCTGGAGAAACTAAAATTTGTCCCACCCATTTTGCTGGGTCGTGGACGTCCTCATCAGCGGGTGCAATGTTGTAGTCCCCCAGAATAGCCACATACTCATGACTTTCTTTTTCGTGGGCGAGCCAGTGCTCGAGTGCCTCGTACCAGGAAAGCTTATACGCGTACTTTTCACTGTCGACGGCTTGTCCGTTGGGACAATAGGCACAAATCACGCGAATCGTCCGATCACCAAAGGGCAGGGTGACGGCAACCACACGTTGCTGCGGGTCTTCGAAGCCAGGGATATTTCGCACGACTTCTACACCAGGCTGGCGAGAAATCACTGCGACACCGTTATAGGTTTTTTGACCGGTCCAAGCGGCGTGATACCCAATTTCCGTAAAAGCTTCTAGTGGAAACTTATCGTGATCGAGTTTGAGCTCCTGCAGACATAAAGCATCGACTGGATTAGCGGACAGCCAATCGATGACTTGAGGCAGGCGAACCTTGAGAGAGTTGACGTTCCAAGTAGCGAGTTGCATGGCACAGTTTTAAATGACGCAAAGCCGTTGAGCCAGATTCTAAACTGCTATTTGTATATATATTCGCGCGGAACACGTTTTACGTTGCATAAGAGCTCATAGGCAATCGTATTTGCACGTTGCGCGACGTCGTTGATATCCACGTGTCGACCCCAGAGCTCGACGCGACTCCCCAAACCTGCCTCGGGGAGCTCTGTTAAATCAACGTTGAGCATATCCATCGAGACACGGCCAACGATCCTCGAGGGCTTGCCGTCGATGGCGACCGGGGTGCCGGTGGGGACGCCTCGCGGGTATCCATCTGCATAACCCATCGCGACCAGTCCCACGCGGGTTGGACGTTCAGCGATAAAAGTGCCTCCGTAGCCCAAGGCTTCACCAGGTTGTAGTGTTCTGACAGCAAAGACCTCGCTTTGTAAGGTCATGACGGGTAAAAGCTTTTGCTCAGGATGTTTTGCTGAGAACGCCGCGGGTAGAGGGCTTGCACCATAGAGCAGCACGCCGGGCCGAGCCCAGTCTCGTCTGGCATCAGGCCAGGCTAAAACGCCGGCAGAGTTGCAAAGACTGCGTTCGCCAGGTAAGTCTTGCGTGGCCATTTCAAAAGCCCGGATTTGTGCTGCAGTGGCATCCTCGTCGGGTTCGTCCGCGCGGGCAAAGTGCGACATCAGGGTGATGGAGGCGACAGCAGTGCATGAGGCCAGGCGTTGATAGGCCTGGGTGACTTCGTCGAGGGCGAAGCCCGCGCGATGCATACCTGAGTCGACTTTAAGCCATACATGTAAGCTCGCGGGGGCCAGCGCACTGGCTTGAATCATGTCAATCTGAGCGGCTTGATGCACTGCACACCATATTTGATGGTTGTGGGCCGCCAGCAGTTCGGCCGTGTCAAAACAACCCTCGAGTATGAGTATGGGGCGGGTAATGCCCGCTTGTCTCAACTCGAGTGCTTCGGCCATAAACGCGACGGCAAAGCCATCCGCGATGTCAGCGAGCGCATGTGCGCAATGCACAGCGCCATGCCCATAAGCATTCGCTTTGACCACAGCGAGTGCGCGGCCGCCGTGCAGGGTTTGTGCTGTGAGGTAATTTTGGCGCAGCGCCGCCAGATCAATTAAGGCTTTCGAGGGTCGTGTCATTCGCAGTCATATACCAATCGTTGGGTTTGTGCGGCTCCTAAGCGGGTAATGCGATGGCGCGCGCAGCAATACCAGAGTGTGCTGCATGATAGCGACTGACCGCAAGACCTTCGGTGCTGATTTCTGGACTTTTGCCAGTCAAAATATCCGCAATCAGCTTGCCCGATCCACAGGCCATGGTCCAGCCCAAGGTGCCGTGGCCCGTATTGATAAAAAGATTACGCAGTGGGCTTGCGCCAATAATTGGCGTGCTATCAGGGGTCATCGGACGTAAACCTGTCCAAAATGAAGCCTTGTTGACATCGCCACCTGGAAACAAATCCGTGACAACTTTTTCAAGCGTTGCGCGTCGCTGTGGATTGAGCCTGAGATCAAAGCCACTGAGTTCGGCCATGCCTCCCACCCTGATACGTTTGTCAAACCGCGTCACGGCAACCTTGAAACTTTCGTCCAGCACGGTTGACTGGGGTGCCAGACTTTCGTCGATGAGGGGGACCGTGAGGGAGTAGCCTTTGACGGGGTAGACGGGCAGGTCGATGTTTAGAGGTCCCAGCAGGTCACGCGAATAGCTGCCTAGCGCTACGACATAGCGATCCGCGACAAGCGTCTCGCGGCCCACGCGCACGCCCTTGATTTCGTTGCCTTCGTTGATCAGTTGATGAATGTCTTTGCCATAGAGGAACTTGACGCCGAGCGTTTCTGCCATCGCCGCGAGTCGGGTGGTAAAGAGGTTGCAGTCGCCTGTTTCATCGTTGGGCAGTCTCAAGCCGCCCACCAGTAAATGGCTGGCATTTTTTAAGCCAGGCTCAACAGCGGTCAGTTCGTGTTGCTGCAGGAGCTCGTAGGGGACACCACATTCTTTGAGCACCTCGATGTCACGGCTGGCCGCATCAAATTGTGCCTGCGTGCGAAAGAGTTGTAGCGTGCCCGAGGTCCGTTGTTCGTATTGAATGCCCGTATCAACGCGCAGAGCGTCGAGGCAGTGGCGACTGTACTCAGCCACCCGCATCATGCGTTCCTTGTTGATGACATAACGTTTGGCTGTGCATTGGCGCAACATGCTGGCCATCCATTTCAGTTGCCATAAACTGCCGTCTAGACGAATCGCAAGAGGGGCATGCTTTTCGAACATCCATTTGATGGCTTTGAGTGGAATGCCTGGTGCGGCCCAAGGCGATGAATACCCGGGCGAGACTTGGCCCGCATTGGCAAAGCTCGTTTCGTTCGCGGCGCAAGGCTGGCGATCGACAACGGTCACGTCGGCACCGGCTTTTGCCAGGTAGTACGCGGTTGTCGTGCCGATGACGCCGGCACCTAAAACGATCACTTTCATGGATGAAACCTCGTTATTCAGGGAATAACTAAAGTTTAGAGCTAGCTTAGCAGTGTTTTTTTTTGATTTTTTACCAAAAAAATAAACAAATCACTTTTTTTGTTGTTTTTTGTGTGATTATCCAGAGAAAAGTGACTAATTACATAATTTGTTGCTTTTTTGGGAATAATTGTTTGACTGTGGCAAGTTTCGCACGTAAACTCAGAAGGCAAGATTCTCAAGCGACGCGGTTTTTGTACCTAGGCTGTCGCCCTTAATGGTAAGCAGTGGTGTCTATCCCTTCCTTGATCATCTAGCACGCTGGGCGTTTTTGCCCGATTTTTATATTTATCAAGGAAGTTCGAAATGGCAACTGGTGTCGTGAAGTGGTTCAACGCCGAAAAAGGTTATGGTTTTATTATGCCTGACGGCGGCGGCAAAGATTTGTTCGCTCACTATTCAGAAATTCGTTCGAGTGGTTACAAAACCCTCGAAGAAAATCAGAAAGTCAGCTTTGAAATTGGTCAGGGCGCAAAAGGCCCATCAGCGACCAACATTCAAGTGCTGTAATTCTGCACTGACTAGCGTCTGATATTTCAGGCGCATGTCATCAAAACCCTGTATCGCGTAAGTGGTGCAGGGTTTTTTTATACTTATACTCGTCCTCATTTTCTTTTAGCTGAAAAACTATGTCCTCTGCTTGCGTTCAACTCATCACTTCACGCCGTTCACAAAAGCTCGTGCAGGCGCCTGGCCCCAATGCCGAGCAGTTGCAGCAATTGCTCGCGACAGCTGTATGCGCCCCCGACCATTCTGCTTTGCGGGCATGGCGTTTTGTTTTAATCGAACAGCAAAACATTGGTGCCTTGACTGATCTAGCGATCGGTGCGACCCGCCGCTCAGGTCGGGAGGTCACTGAGCAAAAGGAACAAAGTACACGCAAATGGTTGTCTTCCGTGCCTTTGCTGATTGGGTTGGCCTACAAGATTTCTCACGATAACGAAAAAGTCCCCGAGATCGAACAAACTCTTTCTATGGGCGCCGCAGTAATGAATATTCAAAACGCTGCGCACATGATGGGCTTTTCGACCTACTGGAGTACAGGTTTAGGGACTTATACCGACGAGGTGCCTGAGGCGCTTGGTTTGGATACCTTGGATTACCGTTTTGTCGGTTTTCTTGCAGTCGGTACACCAAGCGTCAAGCTGCCACCTGCCCAGCGTCCAGATCCTGCTGCGCTGACAACGACTTGGCAGCCCTAACAATACGCAAGATCCCGGCAAAGCCACTAGCTTGCCGGTTGGATGCGCTTGAGTCTTAGGGCGTTGACCACCACAAAAACACTGGAGCAGGCCATCGCGCCTGCCGCAAAAACCGGTGACAACTGTATGCCATAACTCGGATAAAGCACTCCTGCCGCAACCGGGACGAGCGCGACGTTGTAGGCAAAGGCCCAGAAAAGATTTTGATGAATATTTTTCAAGGTATGGCGTGACAGCTTGACGGCGGTGGCGACCCCCATCAGGTTGTCGGACATCAGCACAACGGATGCAGCCTCAATCGCGACGTCGGTCCCAGTGCCGATGGCGATGCCCACATCGGCGGTCGCGAGAGCAGGGGCATCGTTGATCCCATCGCCCACGAAAGCAATGGTTTGATGTTGGGCGCGTAATTGCAGCAATAGAGCGACCTTTCCCTCGGGTAAAACTTGTGCATGCACTTCGTCGATGCCGAGTTGTGCCGCGACTGCTTGTGCTGTGAGAGGATGATCTCCAGTGATCATCACGGTCTTTAGACCAAGCTGTTTGAGTGCGCTGATTGCCAACGCCGCGCTTGGTTTGATTGGGTCAGAAACCGCCATCATTGCGGCCAGTTGACCATCGACGGCAAGATAAATAGGCGTTTTGCCTTGTGCAGCCCATTGTTCGGTCAGTGCGCTATGTGTCTCAGTGCTGATCCCATGCATCTGCATAAAGTGTTGCGCACCTGACAACAGAGATTTGTTTCCAACCGTGGACGCCACCCCTGCACCTGTGGTGGCCTTGAAATCACGCGCGGCGGGCAACGCCAGCCTTTCTGTATTCGCAGCCGCGACAATCGCTTGAGCGATAGGGTGTTCAGAGTGCAGTTGCATGGCGGCAGTCCAGGCAAGCACCATCGCGCGGTCATAGTGAGGATCTAAAACGACCAGGTCGGTCAGCGTAGGCCGTCCCTGAGTCAACGTACCGGTCTTGTCAAAAGCGATCACCGTGACATCGCGTAGTCGTTGTAGTGCCTCACCTTGTCGAAATAAAACGCCCAACTCCGCGGCCCGACCCGTTCCCACCATAATCGAGGTCGGCGTGGCCAGTCCCATTGCGCAAGGGCAGGCAATGATCAGTACGGCAACCGCATTGACGAGCGCATCACTGAGGCTGGGGGTGGGTCCAAGGGCCAGCCAGGTTAAAAAAGTCAGCAATGCGCACAGCATGATGATCGGCACAAAACGCGCCGTGACCCGATCCACGACAGCTTGAATCGGAAGTTTCGCGCCTTGCGCCGTTTCAACCATGCGAATAATGCGGGCTAGAACCGTTTGTGCCCCGGTGTGGGTGGTGCGGTAGGTAAAACTTGTTGTCGTGTTGAGTGTACCCGCCGTGACGCGCTCACCGAGGTGCTTGGTGACAGGGATCGGTTCACCCGTAATCATAGATTCATCCACATACGCTTGTCCTTCCGTCACGACGCCATCGGTCGCCACTTTTTCTCCGGGACGCACCAAAATCAGATCGCCAGGTTTGACCAAGTCGATATTGATATCTGTCGCCACACCCATGACCATGACGCGAGCTTGCCTAGGTTGTAACCCGATGAGATGTTTAATTGCTGTGCCCGTTCGTCCACGCGCACGTGTTTCGAGGAGTCGCCCCAACAGAATGAGTGTGACGATCACCGCAGCCGCTTCAAAATAGACGTGTCGAGCCCCTTCGGGCAACCATTCCGGCTTAAAGGTCGTCACTATGGAGTAAAGCCAAGCGCTTGAGGCGCCCAAGGCGACCAGAGAGTTCATGTCTGGACCGAGCCGCCAAAGCGCTGGAAAGCCTTTGGTAAAAAAACTGCGTCCAGGCCCCACCAGAATTAGGGTGGTGAGCAGTGCTTGCAACCACCAGCTGCGTTGCAGGCCGATTGTGTCGTGAATCAAGTGGTGGATGGCGGGAAACAGATGCGCGCCCATCTCTAGGACAAAAACAGGCAAAGTCAAAATCAGCGCGAGTGTCAATGCGCGATTGAGCGCATGAGCCTCTTGTTCTTGCTCAGCCGCAAGTCCATCCTCTGTGGCTTGAGCACCGTCAATCAAGGAGGCTTCGTACCCCGCTTTTTCTGAGGCATCAAGCAAATCATTGATCAGCGACTGCGGCTCTTGGACCGAAGAACTCAAACTGAGCGATGCACGATGTGTCGCCAGATTAACGTGCGCCTGAGCCACGCCTGGTACTTTTTCAAGCGCCTTTTCTACCCGCAGCACACAGGATGCACAGGTCATCCCCTTGATCGCCAGTTCAATGTGGCGTTCTGTCACCTTGGGGGAGATTTGCACTACCATGTTGAAATCATCAAACGATTTAGATGCCATTAAATATGAAGGATCATGCTCATGACATCATTCCAAGTTAGTGATATGACATGCAATCACTGCGTCAAGACCATTACAGTCAGTGTACACAGTGTGGCGCCCGAGGCGAGTGTTTTATGCGATGTCCCCACCCATACCGTCACGATTTCAGGTGCGCATGATGCTCAGCAAGTAGAGCTTGCGATCAAAGCGGCCGGTTATCGGCCCATCAAAAGCAGTTGACGCAAGTCCTGAGTCACTACATCCACCTTCTCCGTATCGGGTGCAAGCAAGCGTGCACGCCCCGTCTTATCAAAAATAAAGACGCCACGGCTATGTGTCACATCGTAGATTTTGGCATCGTCACCCGGCTTGGGTTTTTCAATTTGATAGGCAACACGATAGCGGCGTGCAAGAGCGGCAATCTGTTTTTCGTTACCCGTTAAACCAATCGCATTCTTGTTAAAGGCATTGACGTAGGCTTGCAGGACATCAGGAGTATCCCGGTGTGGATCGACACTAACAAAAATGATACGCACGTCTTTGGCGTCGTCGCCTAGTTTTTCTAACACCTCAGTGAGCTGCGCCATCGTCGTCGGACAGATATCAGGGCAGCTGGCATAGCCAAAAAACATCAGGACTGTTTTGTCTTTGAGATCCTGTTGCGTGATGGTTTTATTGCCTTCACCAGAGAGAGAAAACCTTAAGTCTGGTAAATGTCCGGACACATCATAGAGAGACCATTTTTGATTGGGATCTGAACATCCGACTAAAAACATGATGCTCAAGGCCATCAGGCCCAACAGAGCACGCCTGATCATTGCATAGACTCTTCGAGCATACCGCTATGACGCAGCAGTGCATCCATCTTTGGGGGGCGACCGCGAAAGGCACTGAAGGACTCGGCCGCAGGGCGTGTGCCACCCACCGCCAGCACTTCACGACGAAACTTCATTCCAGTCTCTGGATCGAGCGTGCCAAGACTTTCCGAGGCTTGATGGGCAGAAACTGCACTGCGCGCTGCCGCCTCTTCAAAGGCTTCAAAGGCATCTGCAGACAAGACTTCAGCCCATTTGTAACTGTAATAGCCCGCACCGTAACCACCCGCGAAAAGGTGTGAAAAACTATGCGGGAACCGATGCCAGCTAGGAGGGCGTATCACCGCGACTTCCTCTCGGACTTGATCGAGTTGTGTGAGAACCTCGGCAATCGATAGACCTTGACGACGATTATGCAACTGAATGTCAAACAGTGAAAACTCGATTTGACGCACGGTTTGCATACCGCTTTGGAAATTGCGTGCGGCTTTCATTCGATCGTAAAGGTCTTTAGGCAGCGGTTCATTCGAGTCGATGTGTGCGGTCAAGCGCTGAAGCACCTGCCACTCCCAACAAAAGTTTTCCATAAACTGCGAAGGAAGCTCGATGGCGTCCCACTCAACGGCCGCAAAAGCTGAAACACCGGGCTCGTCCACCTCAGAGAGCAACGCGTGCAAGGCATGACCACTCTCATGAAAAAGTGTGATGACGTCATCATGCGTGAGCAACGCAGGGCGATCACCTTGAGGACGGGCAAAATTGCACGTCAAATAAATCACGGGCGTTTGAACTGTTGACAAGCGTTTACGACGGTTGCGTTCGCTATCGACCCAAGCGCCGCCTTGCTTTCCGGATCGGGCGTATAAATCCAACATCAGATAACCCAGGATTTCACCTGAGTGATTCAGAACAGTTGCTGCGCGAACATCCTCATGCCATCCGTTCAGTGTGTAGGGCACTAGTTTGACGCCGAACAAGGTCTCAACGACTTCAAATAGTCCACTCAAGACGCGAGGCTCGGTAAAGTACTGCTTGACTTCATCTTCTGAGTACGCGTAGCGTGCTTCACGCAGTCGTTCAGAAGCATAGGGGACATCCCATGGGTGTAATTCGGTCAATCCCAGTTCACTGTTGGCAAACGCTTTGAGCTCGGTGAGATCCCGTTCGGCGAAAGGTTTTGCGCGTTTGGCGAGCTGGCGCAAAAAGTCCATGACTTCTTCGGCACTGTCGGCCATGCGTGTTTGCAGACGCAGGTCAGCAAAATGCTGAAAACCCAGGAGCTGGGATTCTTCGGCACGCAAAGACAGGGCTTCTTCGATCAACGGAGAATTGTCCAAGCTCGTATCGCCCTGATCTGAGGCGCGCGTTGCATAGGCATGATAGAGCGTGCGACGCAATTCGCGATCGTGCGCGTATTGAATCACCGGTAAATAGCAAGGCATTTTGAGGTTGAGCGTCCAGCGATCAGCCGCAGGGTCCTTGAGCGAAGCCAGAGTGTCTTCGGGGATGCCGTCTAGACGTTTGAGGTCTTCGATGACGAGCGACCAGCGATCCGTCGCATCCAGGACGTTTTCAGAAAACTTTTGGGAAACTTGAGATTGACGATCTGAGTTGGCGGCATAAAGTGCCCGCGCCTCGCCTTGCAATTCTACGCCACTGAGTTTGAAATCGCGCAACGCAAGGTCAATGACCCGACGACGAGCTGCAGACCATGTTGGAAACGCCTCGGCGTCGCGCAAGCGCTGATACTGCTTGTAGAGGCCTTCGTGCAAGCCGACCCAGGTAGAAAACTCACTGATCGGTCCGAGTATCTTGTTGTAGACATCGCGTAACTCTGGGGTGTTGACCACCGCATTCAAGTGGCCGGCGATCGACCACGCGCGCCACAATGGCTCTGAGGCATCATCAAGCGGCGTCACGATGGCGTCCCAAGACGGAGCAAGCGAGGGATCGGCAGCAACATCGATCGCGGTACGCGCTTTGGCCAAGAGCTGCTCGATGGCTTGGCTGACGTGGTTCGGAGTGATCGATGCGTAATCGACCAATGTATCCATTGGGACGAGAAGAGGATTCATGTTTGTAGCTTACCTTTGTTGAGCGCGTTCAGCGGCCTCGACCGTATTGACCAATAACATCGCGATCGTCATGGGTCCTACACCGCCAGGCACGGGCGTGATGGCTCCGGCGACAGTTTTCACGCTTTCAAAATCAACATCACCACAGAGCTTTCCATCTGCCTCGCGGTTAATGCCGACATCAATCACAATCGCCCCAGCTTTGACCATGCTCGCATCAATCATTTTAGGCTTGCCTGTCGCGACAACCAGAATATCCGCATGGCGAGTATGCCAGCCCAGGTCTTTTGTTTTGGAGTTGCAAATCGTCACCGTGGCGCCTGCGCTTTGCAGCAGCATGGCCATCGGTTTTCCAACGATATTGCTTGCGCCAATCACCACAGAGACTGCGCCCCTCAAAGAAACCTGTTCGGACTCGAGCATTTTCATGACACCGTAGGGTGTGCAGGGTCTAAAGAGCGGCTTGCCGATCATGAGCAAGCCGGCATTGCTAATGTGAAAGCCATCGACGTCTTTGTTTGCGGCGATGGTTTCGATCACGAGGTGCGCGTCAATGTGCGCAGGTAAAGGCAATTGCACCAAGATCCCGTGAATAGAAGGGTCAGCGTTGAGCGCGCGTACACGCTCAAGCAATGCCTCCTGGGTCATGTCGGAAGTATATTGTTCGAGGACTGAGTGCAAACCTGCCTTTTCACAGGCGGCCACTTTGTTTTTTACATACACTTTCGAGGCCGGGTCTTGACCGACCAAGATGACCGCTAGGCCAGGCTTTGTGCCTGCGGCAGTCAAGGCCGCCGCACGCTGAGCAACTTCTTCGCGTATCGAGGCCGCGAGCTTAACGCCATCAATGACACGTGCCGTCATGCGGAGATCTCGGGTTTGCTGAGGGCGACTTTCATCAGGTCAGCGACCGTGGTCACTTGTAGTTTTTCCATGATGTTGGCTCGATGCGCTTCGACTGTTTTGATGCTGATACCTAGGTCGTCGGCGATCTGTTTGTTGAGTCGTCCTGCAACGATGCGCTCGAGTACCTGTTGTTCACGGGCGGTCAGGCGTGCCAGCATGGCCTCATGCGCGCGCTGGGCTTGTGCTTGCGAGAGCCTTTCATTGGCTTGTTCGAACATCCGTCCAACGATTTCACGCAGGTCGGTTTCATCAAAGGGTTTCTCGAGAAAGTCGATCGCCCCTTTTTTGATGGTGGACACAGCCATTGGCACGTCACCATGTCCAGTAATAAAGACGATTGGCATGGTTGATTTACGAGCGATCAGTTGCTCTTGTAACTCTAAACCACTCATGCCAGGCATACGCACATCCACGATCAGGACACCTGGACGTTTCTCGTCATACTCAGCCAAAAAGCTTTCACCGCTTGGAAACGCCCGAACCCGATAGTTGTTGGCTTCGAGCAGCCAACGCAAAGAGTCCCTGACGGCTTCGTCATCATCAACGATGTAAACGGTGCTCGCGGTTTGGGGTGCATTCATGTGATTAACTCCTCGGACTGAAGGTGCTTTTGCGCTTCAAGGCTTGAAACACAAGGCAGTGTAAAGCGAAAAGTTGTTCCGCCTTCTGGATTGCTGACCGCCCAAAGGCGACCATGATGAGACTCGATAATAGTGCGGCAAATATTCAAACCCATGCCAAGCCCCTCGGTTTTAGTGCTAAAGAAGGGCTCAAACAGGCGCTCTGGGTCCGAAAGGCCGTGGCCACGATCCGTGACGGCGACTTCGATTTGATTGTCATGCAGCGTGACGGCGACGACCAGGGTTTCAACCGCGCTGTGCTCCATCGATTCCAAGCCATTTTTAAGCAAGTTCAATAACACTTGTTCAATCAGAATCGGATCGGCAAATACGTCTGGTAAGTTCTCGGGCACCTTGTGACTGATCGCCACTTGGCGTTTGCGGGAATGAATTTCGGCAAGACTGATGGCGTTATCCATCACGGTTTGAATCTGGATCGCCTGACGACGTGGTTCGCTGCGTTTCACAAAGTCCCGGATACGGCTGATGATTTTGCCCGCGCGCTGCGCTTGAGCGGCTGCTTTTTCCAAAGCAGGCAACAGGGTTTCCATTTTGGCATTACCGGATTTCACCATGGCGACTGCGCCCATGCTGTAGTTGGCGATCGCGGTAAGGGGTTGGTTCAGTTCGTGGGCTAACGAAGAAGCCATTTCACCCATGGTGGTCAGGCGACTGGTAATTTGAATCTTTTCTTGTTGAATGCGGGAGGTTTCTTCGTGCTGACGACGTTCCGTGATGTCACGGGCGACCTGCAGCCTGACGCGTCGCCCGTCTGTCCAGGCCAGCATGCGGTGCTGGACTTCAAACCATCTCTGTACTGAGGCTGAAAAAATCTCAACAGACTCGTCGGTATATCGACCACGGCGACCCGCTAGCAATTCATCATGACCATTGGTTTGCGCGCCAAACAATCGTCGGTAAGTACGATTGGCAAACAAGAGCTCGAGACCGTCATTCGTATCCGCGGTGACCGAGATGGCATCGTCTAGACCTTCAAGAACCGTCATAAAACGCTCGTGGGCTGCAGTCAGCGCCTCTCTGATTCGCTTAGGTTCTGTAATGTCGGTCATGGAGGTCATCCAGCCGATTTGGTTGCTGTGTGGATCAAGGAGTGGCGAGACATACATGCGCGCGTTGAAACGCGAACCGTCTCGACGTTGCGCTTCGAGCTCTAAGCCACTGCTCGGTGCTTTTCCCGCCAACACGCTTTCCAACGTTTGAATATGCGAGTCGTGCATCCCAGGTACCCAGTAGGGAAAGGGCGGAAGCCTGCCGATAAGGTCCGCTTCATTCCACCCAATCATTCGGCAAAACGCCGGATTGACATAAGCGATACGTCCTTCGAGATCTAACACGCGCATCCCTGTTGACATGGAATTTTCCATGGCACGTCTAAAGCCCGTCTCCGCGATTAACGCGGCCTCGGCTTCTGAGCGATATCTCGTGTAGCGCAATAAAATCAGCAGCGCAATCACAATCACCACCGAGAGTGCAATGACCACCCAAATCAAGCGGTGTTGGCGCATCTCCTGATCGATCGTGATAAACATCACGCTGCCATCCTGGATGCGTTGAAGCCAAAAGAAGGCGCCCATCACGCACGCATACAGGATCAGGATCAGCATTGGCGTGACCCAATACCAGCGACGCCGGCGAAGGCGAGCCTGATCTATAAAGGGCGCAGCAATGACAGACTTTGGGGGGGCGGACATATTTCACGCTAATGGATGGATAGTGCATTTTAGTCAGGTTATGGCAAGGGATTGCCCTTATTCGTTTCATAATGCGAAAATACTTCCCGCCTTGTGAAATTTTTGTTGCTGCAACCAAAAGTTATACCTAGAATGCGGCAAATACCCAAAAAACAGTTAGGCTCTTACTTAAAAGAACCTACGAATCAGGAGATTCACATGGCACCACAAGCTGCCGGTTTCAATGCCGCGAACGACGTCGATTCGCTGGAAACGCAAGAATGGCTAGACGCGTTGGCAGCCGTGTTGGACCGCGAAGGTCCAGAGCGTGCGCATTTTCTCTTAGAGCGCCTGACAGATTTGGCACGCCGCTCTGGTGCCCATATTCCTTTTTCTCCTAATACTGCTTATCTCAACACGATTCCCGTTGGTTTAGAGCCCACACAGCCTGGCAACCTTGAACTCGAAGCACGTATTCGCAGCATCATCCGTTGGAATGCCATGGCGATGGTCGTCAAGGCCAACAAGCACAACCCGCCTGATGGCGGAGACCTCGGTGGCCACATCGCCTCCTTTGCCTCTCTGGCCACGATGATCGGTTGCGGTCAAAATCATTTTTGGCATGCGGATACCCCTGAGCGAGGCGGAGACTTGGTGTATTTCCAAGGACACTCTTCACCGGGCGTCTATGGACGTGCTTATCTTGAGGGTCGCTTGACCGAAGAGCAACTGGATCATTTCCGTCAAGAAGTTGATGGCAAAGGCTTGTCATCCTATCCCCACCCCAAGTTGATGCCCGAGTTCTGGCAGTTTCCAACGGTCTCTATGGGTCTGGGCCCGTTGATGGCGATCTACCAGGCACGCTTTCTCAAGTACCTTCATGCGCGCGGCATCGCAGACACGAGTCAGCGCAAGGTCTGGGTGTTTTGCGGTGATGGCGAGATGGATGAGCCCGAGTCACTGGGTGCGATCAGCTTGGCCTCGCGTGAAAAGCTCGACAACCTTATTTTTGTGATCAATTGCAACTTGCAGCGACTAGATGGTCCTGTGCGCGGTAATGGCAAAATCATTCAAGAGCTAGAGGGCGACTTCCGGGGCAGTGGTTGGAATGTGATCAAAATGATCTGGGGTGGCTACTGGGATCCTTTGTTGGCCAGCGACAAAGAAGGCATCCTGCGCAAGATCATGGAAGACACTGTCGACGGCGAATACCAGGCCTATAAAGCCAACGACGGTAAATTCGTACGCGAGCATTTCTTTGGCAAGCATCCTAAGCTGCTTGAGATGGTTTCACGCATGAGCGATGAGGACGTTTGGCGCCTCAATCGTGGTGGTCACGACCCGCACAAAGTGTATGCCGCATTTTCTGCCGCGACCAAACACACAGGGCAACCTACGGTGATCTTGGCCAAAACCATCAAAGGTTATGGCGTGGGACATATGGTTCAGGCCAAAAACCCATCACATCAACAAAAGAAGCTCGATACGGACACCATCCGAGAGTTTCGCGATCGCTACAACATCCCGATTCCAGACAGCAAGATTGAGGAAGTCCCATACTTCAAACCTGCCGAAGACTCTCCCGAAATGCTGTACTTGCACGAGCGTCGTAAAGCCTTGGGCGGCTATTTGCCCAAGCGCCGTACTCGCGCCGACGAGACGCTCAAAGCGCCTGCCCTTGAGGTCTTGAGACCGGTCCTAGATCCAACGGCCGAAGGCCGCGAAATCTCGACCACACAAGCGTTTGTGCGCGTGCTCAATCAAGTCCTGCGTGACAAGGATCTAGGTCCACGTGTGGTGCCAATTTTGGCAGACGAGTCCCGTACCTTTGGTATGGAGGGCTTGTTCCGTCAGATTGGTATTTACGCCCCTGAAGGTCAAAAGTACACCCCCGTCGATAAAGACCAGGTGATGTACTATCGCGAAGCCGCCGATGGACAACTCCTCCAAGAGGGGATTAACGAAGCGGGTGCGTTTAGTTCTTGGATCGCCGCTGCGACGTCGTACTCGACGAACAACCGCATCATGATCCCGTTTTATATCTACTACTCGATGTTTGGTTTCCAGCGCATTGGTGATCTGGCCTGGGCAGCGGGTGATATGCAAGCCAGAGGTTTCTTGCTCGGTGGTACCGCAGGTCGTACAACGCTCAACGGTGAAGGACTCCAGCACGAAGACGGCCATAGCCATATTTTCTCCTCGACAATTCCCAATTGCGTTTCCTACGATCCCACCTTTGCGCACGAGTTGGCGGTCATCATCCAGCATGGTTTAAAGCGCATGGTCGAAGACCAGGAAAACGTGTTCTTTTACCTGACCGTGATGAACGAAAACTATGCGCAGCCCGGTTTGAAAAAGGGCGACGAAGAGGGCATCATCAAGGGCATGTATCGCCTGAAAAAAGGCGGTAAAAATAAATTGCGTGCTCAACTGCTGGGTTCCGGTACGATTTTGCGCGAGGTGATGGCTGCCGCTGAGTTGTTGGAAAAAGATTGGGGCGTGTCGGCCGACATTTGGAGCGTGACGAGCTTTACTGAGTTGCGACGCGATGGTTTGGATTGTGAGCGTCACAATATGTTGCACCCAACCGGCAAGTCTCAAACACCTTTTGTATCAAACTTGCTCGAAAAGACCGAAGGTCCGATCATTGCTTCAACCGACTACATGAAATTGTTTGCAGATCAGGTACGTCCCTTTATGCCTCGCGGTCGCGACTACAAAGTATTGGGAACAGATGGTTTCGGGCGTTCGGATTTCCGTTCCAAGTTGCGCGAGCATTTCGAAGTGGATCGTCACTTCGTTGTATTGGCAACGCTGCGCGCGTTGGCGGACGATGGCAAGGTTCCTGTGAGTCAAGTGGCTGCCGCCATCAAGAAATACGGTATCAATCCAAACAAAGCTAATCCTCAATACGCCTGATAAAGAGATCTGACATGAGCAACGTCACAGCTATTCAAGTTCCGGACATTGGGGATTTCGACACCGTCGAGGTGATCGAGATCCTGATCAAAGTCGGCGATACCGTTAAAGCAGAACAAAGCTTGATTACCGTCGAGTCCGACAAGGCTTCGATGGAGATTCCCACCTCGATCGGTGGTGTGGTCAAGTCGATTGAAGTCAAGGTGGGCGACAAGGTCAAGCAGGGCAGCGTGATGATGCACGTTGAAGCCGCTGCCGCAGGCGCTGCGCCTGCACCCGCAGCAGCCGCAGCCGCGCCCGCAGTTGCACCTGCCGCCGCACCTGCCGCTGTCCCTTCACCTGCACCTGTCGCTGCTTCTGCACTTGCACCCGCTTCTGCAGCCGCATCCGCTGCCAGCGTGTCGGTGGCGGCCCCCGATCCGGCGACTACGCAGTCCACTGCACCTGCAGCAGGCAAGCTAGAAATGCCCGTGTCAACGGGTGGTATGGCGCATGCCTCACCGTCTGTGCGCAAATTTGCCCGTGAATTGGGCGTTGATTTAAATCTTGTGACGGGTACGGGAAACAAGCAACGTATCCTCCAAGAAGATGTGCAGAATTTCGTGAAACAGGCCTTGGCCGGTGCAGCGGGTGGATCAGGCGCATCTAGCGGCGCGTCCGGTGGCGCCTCCATGGGGGGGCTTGACCTTTTACCCTGGCCCAAAATCGATTTCACGAAATTTGGTGAGGTCACACCCAAGCCACTGTCGCGGATCAAGAAAATTTCCGGCGCGAATCTGCATCGCAATTGGGTCATGATTCCGCACGTCACGAATAATGACGAAGCCAACATCACTGAACTCGAAGCCTTGCGCCTCACGCTCAACAAAGAGAACGAAAAGTCCGGTGTCAAGGTCACGATGCTCGCGTTCCTAATCAAGGCGTGCGTGGCCGCCCTTAAAAAATTCCCCGAATTCAATGCCTCGCTTGATGGCGATCAATTGATCATGAAACAATATTTTCATATTGGCTTCGCGGCGGATACTCCTAATGGACTTGTCGTACCCGTGATTCGTGATGCAGACAAAAAAGGCATCATCGAGCTCGCTAATGAGAGCAGCGAACTCGCCAAAAAAGCCCGCGACGGAAAGCTTTCACCCGGTGAAATGCAGGGTGGCTGCTTCTCCATTTCCTCACTTGGTGGCATTGGTGGCACCCATTTCACTCCTATTATTAATGCTCCCGAGCTTGCGATCTTGGGCGTATCCCGCTCTTATATGAAGCCGGTCTGGGACGGACAGGCCTTTGTGCCACAGCTGACCTTGCCGCTTTCGCTCTCCTATGATCATCGTGTGATCGATGGCGCGGCAGCTGCCCGTTTCAATGCCTACCTTGGCAGCCTCTTGGCGGACTTCCGCCGTATTGCGCTTTAAGGAGTTGCCATGAGCAATCCAATCGATGTGGTCGTTCCCGATATTGGTGATTTCGATACTGTTGAAGTCATTGAGCTCCTCGTCAAAGTCGGAGACGCAGTCAAGGCAGATCAAGGTTTAATCACTGTCGAGTCCGATAAGGCTTCGATGGAGATCCCGAGTGCTCAAGCGGGTGTGATTCAAAGTATTTCTGTAAAGGTCGGAGACAAGGTCAAGCAAGGCTCGGTCATCATGAAAATGGCGGCTGGCTCAGCCACGGCTCCAGCTTCTACACCCGCTCCGGCAGCCACTTCGGCTTCCACCCCGGCTACAGCTTCGGCACCAGCCCCAGCGCCAGCCTCTGTGTCGGTCACGACCCCGCCTGCGGCGCCAGCCGTTGCTGCCACGCCCGAGCGTGCACCCGCGACCTTGCCTGCCCCGGCTAGCTTTTCAGGAAAAGTCGATCTGCAGTGTGACTTGCTGGTGCTCGGTGCGGGACCCGGTGGTTATTCCGCAGCCTTCCGGGCTGCCGACCTCGGTTTGAACGTTGTGCTCGTTGAGCGTTACGCCACGCTGGGTGGCGTGTGTTTGAATGTGGGTTGTATTCCCTCCAAGGCCTTGCTGCATACCGCCGCTGTGTTGGAGGAAGCCCAGGCACTCGAAGCTCACGGTATTTCTTTTGCAAAGCCCAAGATCGATCTGGATAAGTTGCGCGCGTTCAAAGACGGCGTGATTGGTAAATTGACGGGCGGTTTAGCCGGCATGGCCAAGGCCCGCAAAGTCACGGTTATTCAAGGGTTGGGCGAGTTTGTGACGGCGAACCACCTCAGCGTCAAAACGGACAAGGGTGTGCAAACCATCGCGTTCGGTCAGGCGATCATTGCAGCCGGGAGTCAGTCCGTCAAACTACCTTTCATGCCTGAGGATGAGCGTGTGGTGGACTCGACAGGCGCCTTACTGTTGCGCAGTATTCCCAAAAAAATGTTGATCGTGGGCGGCGGCATTATCGGACTTGAAATGGGGACGGTCTATTCCGCGCTCGGCTCACGTCTCGATGTCGTTGAGATGCAGGACGGTTTGATGCAGGGCGCGGACCGCGATCTCGTCAAAGTCTGGCAAAAAATGAACGGCCATCGTTTTGACAATTTGATGCTCAAGACGAAAACGGTCGGTGCCGTCGCTAAAAAAGACGGCATTTATGTGACGTTTGAAGGCGAGGGCGCGCCTAAAGAGCCTCAGCGCTATGACTTGGTGTTGCAAGCCGTTGGTCGGACACCCAATGGTAAAAAGATTGCGGCCGACCGTGCGGGTGTCGTGGTCACCGACCGCGGTTTCATCGAGGTTGATCGACAGATGCGGACCAACGTGCCCAATATTTTCGCGATTGGCGATATTGTTGGCCAACCTATGCTTGCCCACAAAGCTGTGCATGAGGGGCATGTCGCCGCTGAGGCTGCAGCAGGTCAAAAGAGTTATTTTGATGCACGTGTCATTCCTTCTGTGGCCTATACCGATCCTGAGATCGCGTGGGTAGGATTGACCGAGGATCAAGCCAAGCAAGAAGGCATCGCCATCACCAAGGGCGTGTTTCCCTGGGCGGCTTCGGGGCGCGCGATCGCCAACGGCCGTGATGAAGGATTTACGAAACTGTTGTTTGATGCCACGACCCACAAGATTTTGGGTGGTGGGATTGTGGGGACCCATGCAGGTGATTTGATCGGTGAGGTTGCTCTGGCGATTGAGATGGGCGCTGATGCTGTGGATATTGGTAAAACGATTCACCCACACCCCACGCTTGGCGAGTCAATCGGCCTCGCAGCAGAGGCGGCCGAAGGGCATTGCACGGACTTGCCACCTGTCCGTAAAAAGTAAGCCTAACGAAAAAAGTATCCGCTCTAAAAAAAAGGCTGCCTCATTTGGCAGCCTTTTCTCATTTCACACCGTCAGCATGCTACAGCGCGACTGTCGATAACCAAGGTATTGCCGCAATCAGGATAAGACCTGCGATCAAAGCCATAATATAAGGCCAGATGGCGCCCATCACTTCGTCTGGCGAGGTGTTGCCAATGCGACAGGCGACAAAAAATCCGATGCCAATCGGAGGCATCATCAGTCCAATATTCATTGCGGTCACAACGACCATTGAATAATGGATATCGTGTATCCCGAGTTTTCTGGCGATCGGAAACATAATGGGTGCCAAAATTAAAATGGCGGGGAGTCCTTCAAGCAAACAACCCAAGATCAAAAAGATCAGGATCGTGACAATCATGAAGGTGACGACGCCGCCTGGCAGAGTGGTTAAAAATTGTGAAAGATTTTGTACGACGCCACTTTGGGTAATCGCCCAGGCCATCGCAGAGGCCGTGCCTAGAATTAATAATATTGCACCGCTTAGTGCCGCGGTTTCTACCAGCATGCTGTAGATTTTTTTCCAGCCTAAACCGCCATATAAAATCTGACCGATCACCATGGCGTAGAGTACGGCAATGGTGGATACCTCTGTTGCGGTTGCAACGCCACCACCAACGGCACTGCGTATTAAAAATGGCAGAACCAGTGCTGGAGCAGCTATTAAAAGGGTCCGCCCAATAACAGAACTGCTTGAACGTTTGACTTGATCCATGATTTCATGGCGCGCCTTCCATCTTGCCAAAATAGCCAGAGCGATCAGCAGCACCATCGCAATGATGACGCCGCTTTGAAAAAGCCCTGCAATCGAGACTCCGGCGACCGAGCCAAGAACAATTAATACGATGCTTGGCGGTACGGTGTCGGCCATCGCGGCGCCCGTTGCGAGCAGTGCAATCATTTCTTTGGGTTGATGACCGCGACGTTTCATTTCTGGAAATAGGGCAGGTGCAATCGTCGCCATATCTGAGACCTTAGAGCCTGAGATGCCAGAAACAATAAATAATGAACCTAAAAGAACGTAGGACATGCCCGCTTTAATGTGTCCAAGTAATGAAGCTAAAAAGTCCACGATGGCTTTACCCATGCCTGTCGCGTCGAGTACGCATCCGAGCAGAACAAAAATGGGCACTGATACCAAAATCAAACTCGACATTCCTTCATCCATGCGACCAATAATCACCATGAGTGGTACGTTGGTCGCGAAGGCTAAATAACTCAGCGCCCCAATGCCAAAACAAAAGCCAATCGGTACGCCTGCAACAAGACAAAGAGAGACCAAAACAACCATGAAAATAGCGATGTTGTAATAACCTATTTCAATGAGCGCGCTTGAGCTTAACCAGCAGATGGCCGTCAATACAATTACAACCGCCACGGCTGCAGCAAGGTTACGCAGGCTCACTGTACGGGCAGCGTAGGTGACGAGTATGCCAAGCATGGCCACAATGCCAAAGGCAAGTGCGGAAACTCTGTATGTATTGGGTATGTTCAGTGCGGGTGACTTCACAAACCATTCTTCTTGTGCATAAATGAAGGCGGGTTGAATAAGCGCTAAAAGAAACGCGACGATCGCAACGAGCGCCAATGCATGCACAAAGCCTTGTATTTTTTTGGGCATCATGTCCAAAAATAAACTGAGTCTTAGATGCTCATTGCGATGCATGGCAATGGCTGTGCCGAGCATGGCCAGCCAGAGAAATGAAAGTGACACCACCTCATCGATCCAAACGATCGGAAGAGAAAAAATGTAGCGTGCGACGACACCCACAAAAAGGAGAACGATGATCGTAACAAGCAAAGCTGCGCTGAGCACCTCGAGCGGTTTAATCAGTCGTGAAATAACTGGGACTGGTTGGGGCGCGACTTCGGTTGTCATGAAAACTCCGGGTAATGCAAAAGGTCTTAATGCAGTATCAGTAAAAATTCGGGCGCCACACAAAGGGCGCCCGAACCTCTCAAGCTTGAGTCGTGACTTTGCTTTAAGCTACAACCATTAGGCCAGCTTACCGCTATAACGCTCCAGCATGGACCAAGCATCGTTTCCGAGTTTTGTCTTCCATTCTGTGTAAAAGCCGCCAGCGCGCAGACGATCGCGGAAGGAGTCCGGAGTTGTCTGATTAAAGATCATGCCTTTTGCGGTTAATCCTTTTTGCAGAGTCGCGTTCATGCCTGCAACATCCTCGCGTTCTTTCATACCGGCCGCATTAATATTTTTTGCAACGATTGCTCTGAGGTTTTCTGGCAATCTCTCCCAGGCACGTTTGTTAGCCAAGAACCAAAAACCATCCCACATATGGTTTGTGATTGAGCAAAATTTTTGGACTTCATTGAGTTTTGCAGTATCAATGATGGCGAGTGGATTTTCTTGACCATCAACGATCTTGGTTTGGAGTGCACTATAAACTTCGTTGAAGTTGATAGAGGCGGGTGCTGAATCAAACGCCTTGAACATCGAAGTCCACAACGGAGACACAGGCACACGAATCTTAAATCCCTTGAGATCGGCGGCAGTTTGGATGGGCTTGGTCGAAGAGGTAATCTGTCTAAAGCCATTGTCCCAGATTTTGTCCATGACGACGAGGTTGGCTTTATTGATTTCCTTGCGAACATGCGCGCCCAAATCACCATCAAGGGCTTTCCACACGTCGTTGTAGTTACCAAAGGCAAAGCCAATGCCAGTAATGGAAGACGCTGGGACGAGCGTGGCCAAGATCAGGCCTGACAAAGTGAAAAACTCAACACCGCCGCTTCGAACTTGGCTCAGCATGTCGGTATCTGAACCGAGTTGGCTGCTGGGGAAAATACGAATTTCAACGCGACCATTTGTTTCTTTCAAAACTGCTTCCGCCATTTCCTTTGCCCGAATATTCATGGGGTGGGTCAAGGGTAGGTTATTGGCGTACTTGTAGGTGAATTCAGCCTTGGATTGTGCCCAAGCGCTGTTAAGAGGCGAGGCCAAGGTAATAGCGCCTGCACCCATGCCAGTTAATAGTTTGCGACGTGTAATGGACATTTTTGTCTCCAAGGGTTTCTTAATTGTTAACTATCATAGCAACGAACTTAGGGGTGATCATCCCTAAATGCGCCGCAGGACGCTAAAATGCGTGTTTTCCCCTATGTAGCCTCCTGGTCGTCAACGTGTCACATATTCTGCTTATCCCCGGCTCCTCCGTGTTGTCCAGTTTTCGCCAAGAACGCTTGCTTTCAAAGTTACGTGCTCTTGGTCTGCCTATTTCTGGGGTGAATGCCCGATATGAGCATTTTGTCTGGTGCGAAGAGTCCCCGGATGCCACTACAAAAGCACGTTTGACC
Source organism: Bordetella parapertussis (assembly GCA_945897365.1). GTDB lineage: Bacteria > Pseudomonadota > Gammaproteobacteria > Burkholderiales > Burkholderiaceae_B > Zwartia > Zwartia parapertussis_A. The sequence continues at coordinate 88,155 of CAMDFD010000012.1, forward strand.
CAGTTGCTGGACTATGGAGTGCCTCACGATCGGTCTTCAGTGGCGGATGGTGCGATTGTGCTGCGCGTCATTCCGCGACTGGGCACGATTTCTTCCTGGGCGAGCAAGGCAACCGATATCGCACACAATTGCGGTCTGCTCGGAGTCCGACGGATCGAGCGCGGGATCGAGTACACCCTGACCCCTGAGCGGGGCTGGCTTAAAAGTAAACGTCTGGATGCTGAGATGTTGGCTCAGGCGGCGAGTTGCCTGCATGACCGGATGACTGAAACAGTCGTCGATGCGCATTTTGATCCAGAGGTATTGTTTCGCTCTCTCCCCGGCAAGCCGATGCAGACCGTGGCGGTGATGGCGCAGGGCAAGGCCGCGCTTTTGGACGCGAACACGCAGCTAGGTCTGGCCCTGTCTGAGGATGAAATTGATTATTTGACACATTCATTTACCGAGCTTGGCCGAGACCCAACCGATGTCGAGCTCATGATGTTCGCGCAGGCCAATAGCGAGCATTGTCGACACAAGATTTTCAATGCCCAGTGGGTGATTGATGGTCAGCCGGAGTCCAAAACCCTGTTTGGCATGATTCGTGAAACTCACGCGGCCCAGCCTTTAGGCACAGTGGTGGCCTACTCGGACAACGCCGCCATCATGGAGGGCGGTGAGGCGCAGCGCTTTCAAGCGGCGGCTGGCAATGAAGGCCATGCTGCGGTGTATGGAATAGAGCGTAAAACCGTCCATACGGTAATGAAGGTCGAGACCCATAACCATCCAACCGCGATCGCACCTTTTGAAGGCGCCTCGACGGGAGCGGGTGGAGAAATCCGCGACGAGGGTGCGACGGGACGAGGTTCCAAGCCCAAAGCGGGCCTGGCAGGCTTTACGGTTTCCCACCTGAGATTCGAGGATGCGCCCCGCAGTTGGGAGGCAGATCATCACGGGGCACCTGATCGGATTGCGTCGCCTTTGTCCATCATGATTGAGGGGCCTTTGGGTGCAGCGGCCTTTAATAACGAATTTGGTCGTCCCAATTTGCTGGGGTATTTCCGCTCCTTTGAGCAGACTGCGGGTCAAACGCGCTGGGGCTATCACAAGCCCATCATGATCGCGGGCGGCCTGGGCAGTATTGATGAGGGCTGTACTAAAAAAGACCGCATTGAACCGGGCTCTCTGCTGATTCAGCTTGGTGGCCCCGGTTTGCGGATCGGCATGGGTGGGAGTGCTGCCTCCAGCATGGCGGTTGGCACCAATACCGCAGCCTTAGATTTTGATTCCGTACAACGTGGAAACCCTGAAATCGAGCGTCGTTGCCAAGAGGTGATTGATCGATGCTGGCAGCAAGGTGCAAACAATCCGATTGTGGCGATCCATGATGTCGGGGCAGGTGGTTTATCAAATGCTTTTCCAGAGCTTGTCAATGACGCAGGCCGAGGCGCGACCTTTGAGCTCAATCGTGTGCACCTCGAAGAGTCCGGCATGTCGCCCGCAGAGATTTGGAGCAACGAGTCCCAAGAGCGCTATGTACTTTCGGTCTTACCCAAGGACTTGCCGCGTTTTCAAAGGATCGCCGAGCGCGAGCGCTGTCCGTTTGCTGTGATTGGTGTGGCCACCGAAGAGCGTCAGTTAAAAGTCGCTCAAGGCGAAGGCTTGCCGGGTCTCGATGCGCTGGCGCCTCAGAACGGTTTGCGCCCCGTGGATGTGCCCATCGATGTGATTTTAGGTAAACCTCCGCGCATGACCCGTGAGGTCAAACGTACTGAGCCGCAAACTTCGGCACTCGATTTGACGGTCATTTCTCTCGAAGACGCCGCGACGCGTGTGCTGCAGCACCCAACCGTTGCCAACAAAAGCTTTCTCATCACGATTGGTGACCGCACGGTGGGTGGCCTGTCGAGTCGCGATCAGCTTGTGGGCCCCTGGCAGGTTGCCGTGGCCGATTGTGCGGTGACCTTGTCGGACCATGATGGTACGCGTGGCGAGGCCATGGCCATGGGTGAACGTACCCCGCTTGCCACGATCGATGCTGCCGCCTCAGGACGGATGGCGGTCGCCGAAGCCTTGACGAACCTCGCAGCCGCCGATGTCGCGCGGATCGAGGACATCAAGTTGTCGGCGAACTGGATGGCGGCGTGTGGTGCGCCCGGGCAGGACGCTGCGCTCTTTGATACGGTGTCTGCGGTCAGTCAACTGTGTCAGAGCGTCGGGTTGTCCATTCCGGTGGGCAAAGACTCTCTGTCCATGCAGACCAGCTGGACCGAGGAACATGCCAAGCGTCAGGTGATCTCGCCCGTTTCTCTCATCGTGACCGCTTTTGCGCCTGTTCAAGATGTGCGACAGACCCTGACCCCGCAGTTGCGCACCAACGTTGGGCCCACTGTACTGATTCTCATCGATTTAGGTTTTGGAAAAAAACGCATGGGCGGATCGATTTTGACTCAGGTCATCAATCAAGTCGGTGAACAAACGCCCGACGCGGACGATGCTGAGACGCTGAGAACCTTCTTTGTGACGATTCGTGCGCTGGCAGAGTCGGGGGTGTTGTTGGCCTATCACGATCGCTCAGACGGAGGTTTGTTTGCGACCGTGTGCGAAATGGCGTTTGCGGGTCATACGGGTGTCTCCCTTAACCTCGATATGTTGACGATCGACGCAAATGCCGAGGACTGGGATGCCTACAATATCAGAGCAGCCCAGGTTGAAGTCCAACGCAAAGAACTCACAATCAAAGCCTTGTTCAATGAAGAGCTCGGTGCGGTGCTTCAGGTGCCCAGCGCAGAGCGCGATGCGGTCATGCAGGTGTTGCGTGCCGCAGGGCTTTCTGCACATTCACATGTGATTGGTGCACTCAATCCTCGGGATGAAATTGAAATCTTTCGTGATGGTAAAAAGATCTGGGGCAAGCCACGTGCTGAGCTAGGGAAAATCTGGAGTGATGTCAGCTACCGGATTTCTAGCTTACGCGACAATCCCGCCTGCGCGCAGGCAGAGTTTGAGGCCTGGTCCGATACCACCGATCCAGGTATGACCCCGATCGTCGGATTCGATCCTCAGGAAAACATTGCAGCACCATTTATTAACACGGGCGCTCGTCCCCGCGTGGCAATTTTGCGGGAGCAGGGCTGTAACAGCCAGGTAGAGATGGCCTGGGCGTTTGATCGTTCCGGGTTCGAAGCCTGGGATGTGCATATGACAGACTTGCAATCCGGTTCGGCTGACTTGTCAGGCTTTCAGGGTTTAGTGGCTGTAGGCGGCTTTAGTTACGGAGACGTTTTAGGAGCAGGCGAGGGTTGGGCACGCAGTATTTTGTTCAATACACAGCTTTCTGATCAGTTTGCCCAGTATTTCGCGCGCTCAGATACGTTTGCCCTCGGCGTGTGTAATGGTTGCCAGATGATGGCGGCTCTCGCGCCGATGATTCCTGGTGCACAAGACTGGCCGCGTTTCACCCGTAACGTTTCCGAAAAATACGAGGCGCGCTTCTCAATGGTTGAGGTGCTGGAATCACCTTCGCTCTTTTTCAAGGGGATGACAGGCGCACACATTCCCGTTGCTGTGGCTCATGGCGAGGGTTTTGCTAATTTTGCTCGCCAAGGCGACGCCAACAAGGTGTTGAGTGCGCTCAGATATGTTGACCATCGCGGCCAAGCAACCGAAACCTATCCTCTCAATCCAAACGGAAGTCCCGGTGGTTTGACGGCCGTGACGACTGCGGATGGACGGTTCACGGTGATGATGCCGCACCCCGAGCGTGTGACCCGCAACGTCATGATGTCTTGGGCGCCTGAGTCCTGGGGCCCCAAGGATGCAAAGGGTGCCTACACGCCGTGGATGCGTTTCTTTCAAAACGCGCGTGTTCATATAGGTTAATGCCGTAATAGTCTGAATTGCAGTTTGACCCTAAAAGTCGTGGTTCTACCATCGTATAATCACGCTTTGCGCCCGGAGCTTTTCATGCGTCTTATCCAAACTGCGCTCACCTTCGACGATGTTTTGCTGGTTCCTGCCTTTTCGCAGGTACTGCCTCGCGACACTTCGCTGGTCACACGCCTCACACGAAACATTTCCCTCAATATTCCGCTCGTCTCTGCAGCGATGGACACCGTGACCGAGTCTCGTCTCGCTATCGCGATGGCCCAAGAGGGTGGGATCGGCATTATCCACAAAAACCTCACTGCCGATCAGCAGGCGCATGAGGTGGCGCGTGTCAAGCGTCATGAGTTCGGTATTGTGAGTGACCCAATCACTCTGCGGCCTGACATGAAAGTGCGCGATGCGATCGCCCTGCAGCGTCAGCACGGTATTTCCGGTTTGCCAGTCGTGCAGGGTGGCAAGCTTGTTGGCATTGTCACCAATCGCGATTTGCGTTTTGAGGATCGTCTCGACGCACTGATTGCGACGGTCATGACACCGCAGGACCGTTTGATTACGATGAAAGAGGGCACGACCCTCTCTGAGGCTCAAACATTAATGCATAAGCATCGTCTTGAGCGTGTGCTGATCGTCAACGATGCCTTTGAGTTGCGTGGCTTGGCCACAGTCAAAGACATCGTTAAAAACACCGAACATCCTGCCGCATGCAAAGACAGTCACGGCCAGTTGCGAGTGGGTGCCGCTGTGGGTGTCGGTGATGGCACCGAAGAGCGCGTTGAAAAACTCGTTGCCGCGGGCGTCGATGTGATTGTGGTGGATACCGCCCACGGTCACTCCGCAGGCGTGATCGAGCGTGTGCGCTGGGTTAAAACCAACTATCCAAAAATCGAAGTCATCGGCGGCAATATTGCGACAGCGGATGCCGCACGCGCCTTGCTCAACGCCGGTGCGGATGCGGTCAAGGTGGGTATTGGCCCAGGTTCGATCTGTACCACGCGCGTAGTGGCGGGTGTCGGTGTGCCTCAGATTACAGCGATCTCAGATGTCTCCAAAGCCCTCGAGGGCACAGGTGTACCGCTGATCGCCGATGGTGGTGTTCGATTCTCAGGCGATGTGGCCAAGGCCATCGCGGCCGGTGCGTCCTCCGTCATGATGGGTGGCATGTTTGCCGGCACCGAAGAGGCTCCTGGTGAGGTCGTGTTGTTCCAAGGCCGCTCCTACAAGTCCTATCGCGGCATGGGTAGCTTGGGTGCGATGACGGACGGCTCTGCCGACCGCTACTTCCAGGATCCTGCTAACAACGCAGACAAACTCGTACCCGAAGGGATCGAGGGACGTGTCCCGTACAAGGGCAGTGTCTTGGCGATTATTTTCCAGCTGGTGGGTGGCGTGCGTGCGTCGATGGGCTACTGCGGTTGTGCCTCGATCGAAGAGATGCGCACCAAGCCCCAGTTCGTCCAGATCACCGCAGCCGGTATGCGCGAGTCTCACGTACACGACGTGCAAATCACCAAAGAAGCGCCCAACTACCGCGCCGAATAGTTCCTCTCAAAGAATAATAGGTTTACCCCTCATGCATCAGCGCATTCTCATCCTTGATTACGGTTCACAAGTCACCCAACTGATCGCACGTCGTGTGCGAGAGGCAGGGGTCTATTGCGAATTGCACCCCGGTGATGTGGATGCCGCTTTTTTGCAAAACCAGCTTGCACAAGGGCTTAAGGGCATCATTCTGTCCGGCAGTCATGCGTCGGTGTACGACGATGACTCACTCAAGGTCCCGCATGCCGTGTTTGAGTCGGGTGTGCCAGTCCTCGGCATTTGCTATGGCATGCAGGCAATGGCGCAGCAGTTAGGTGGCGAGGTCAACTTTTCTGATCACCGCGAGTTTGGTTATGCCGAGGTGCGTGCCCGCGGTCATACGCGTTTGCTCAACGGGATCGAGGATTTCACCACAGCCGAAGGCCACGGCATGCTCAAGGTTTGGATGAGTCATGGCGATCAGGTGACGCGCTTGCCTGAGGGCTTTAAAGTCATGGCCACGACTACCTCTTGCCCGATTGCAGGGATGGCGGACGAGGCGCGCGGCTTTTATGCGGTGCAGTTTCACCCAGAGGTGACCCACACGGTTAAGGGTCAGGACTTGCTCAATCGTTTTGTCCACGACATCTGCGCTTGTGTGGGTGACTGGACCATGCCGACATATGTTGATGAGGCTGTCGCGCGTATTAGAGAGCAGGTGGGAGAGGATGAGGTCATCCTGGGTCTGTCAGGTGGCGTGGACTCTTCCGTCGCCGCCGCGCTGATTCACAAAGCGATTGGTGACCGTCTGACCTGCGTGTTTGTCGATCACGGTCTATTGCGCCTCGACGAGGGCAAGCAGGTCATGGAGACCTTTGCTCAAAACATGGGCGTGCGTATTATTCACGTGGATGCGACCGAACAGTTCATGGGCAAGCTCGTCGGCGTCTCAGACCCCGAAGCAAAACGTAAAATTATTGGTCGCGAGTTTGTCGAGGTATTCCAAGCTGAGGCAGGCAAGCTCAAAAAAGCCAAATGGCTCGCGCAAGGCACGATTTATCCTGATGTGATCGAGTCTGCGGGTGCCAAAACAGGCAAAGCTGTTGCGATTAAATCTCATCACAACGTTGGTGGTTTGCCGGATACCTTGAATCTCAAATTGCTTGAGCCCTTGCGCGAGCTGTTTAAAGACGAAGTGCGCAAGCTAGGCGTAGCCCTTGGTTTGCCTCATGGTATGGTCTATCGTCATCCCTTCCCAGGTCCTGGCTTGGGCGTACGCATCCTGGGGGCGGTCAATACCGAGTTTGCGAATCTCCTGCGCCGCGCGGACGCGATCTTTATCGAGGAACTGCGCAACACCATCGACCCAGAGACCAAGCAGTCATGGTATGACCTGACCTCGCAAGCGTTTGCTGTGTTCTTGCCGGTCAAGTCGGTGGGCGTGATGGGCGATGGCCGGACCTATGATTATGTCGTGGCGTTGCGCGCGGTGCAGACCTCGGATTTCATGACTGCGGATTGGGCACCTTTGCCTTATCCATTGCTGGCTAAAGTATCCTCGCGGATTATTAATGAAGTGCGGGGGATTAATCGCGTTGTTTATGATGTGTCGAGTAAGCCACCTGCTACGATTGAGTGGGAGTAGTTTTTAAACCTAAGTCATTGATTTATAATAATATTTTACTTACACAAAAGTTTCACACTTCTTGTAAGTGCTTGTTTTTGTTAGGCACAGAGTTTACACTTACACATAAAGCTACACAAAACTGTAGCTATTCAAAATCGTAAGTTACGTTAAGCTCATATGCCATAGTGTCCAGCATGGGCATTTCTTCGCGTTCGATACGATCGTACTCGGTACGTACGGCTGGATCCTTCATCATTTTTTTGATCAATTCATCATGCGTCAGCATGTTTAACCTCCTTCAGTCGGGTTTCAGCAATCAGCGGTCTCGTTCCGTGAAATACGCAGTTGGCATTGAGGTTACTCGGAAAACCCAAAGCAGAGTCGTTAAACAACGCTGGATGTTGAAGGCGATCGTTTATATAAATTTGTTTTGTCGTAGCTAGGCTACGATTAGTCGTATTATTTTAAATTTACTTGATTTGGAAAAGTTGTTAAAATCGTAGTATGAATACGATTAGCGCAAGCAAAATAAATACGCTCTATACCCAGTTGGCGTCGGGAACGCCGCTAACTTCAAAGGACCTAACGGCGTTGGGTATCTCTGCAGACTTGGCCGTTCACTACGTCCGTGCGGGTTGGCTCACACGCCTGGCTCGCGGCGTGTACTACCGCCCAAATGACACCTTGGCTCTGCATCCTAGCCTGCTGCTGTTGCAGCGTAGGTTTGATGGCCTACATGTGGGTGGCAAGTCTGCGCTCGACTGGTACGGCCTGCGTCAGTACGTGTCCCAGCGACCTGTGCTGCATCTTTGCGGCTGGACGGCTGGCCGTCTGCCAGGGTGGTTTACCGAGCGATTCCCGGCCGAGTACCACCGCAAGCGCCTATTCGATGAACAGCCGGGCGCCATGCTACATGTTGGTCCCTTCGAAAATCGTGGTGGTGCTGCGCAGGTCTCGACGCCGGAGCGCGCACTGCTGGAACTGTTGAGCGATGTCGGCGTGCGCCAGCCTTTACAGGAAGCACGCGAACTCGTAGAGGGAGCCTACAGTTTGCGAGCAGACGTGCTGCGCGAATTATTACAGCACTGCAAGAGCGTCAAGACCGTGCGGCTGTGTCTGCAACTCGGCCGCGAGGCGTCGCTGCCCTGGGCGGTCAAGCTCGACCCGGCTACGCTGCCAACGGGCAGTGATCGCCCTTGGGTGTTTCGCTCAGCCGATGGCCTTTTGGTGCTCAAGTGATGAATCCGATTTATCTTGAAACCGCGTGCCTGCTGACGCAGATCGCGCGTTCGTGGTCTATTTGGCCTGCTGCAATCGACCGATCCATGAAGTCTTATTCACGTCGCTGCGAGACATTCGGCACGACTACGAGCACAGTTTTCAAGGGATGACGGCGGAACCGGTTCCACTCGAAGCGCTACTCAATGCGCGAGATAGCTTGATAAACCAACTCCGCAAGGGTTTGGATCATCATGAGCGAAGTTTCTTACTCTCTCTTGTTGTAGGTACGCCAGATTGGTCGCTGCTTGGGATTGAGCATCTTGAACTCCTTCCAGGCATCCGCTGGAAGCTGCACAACCTAATGCGTTTGCAAAAGACCGATGAAAAGAAATTTATCCAGCAGGCCGAGCTTCTCAGGCTTAGGATGTCTGAGTTACCCTGGGCTTGATTATGACGCGCAATAGCACGCTGACCCGCATCCCGCCCCCCCTGAGGACTTGATTCCTGTCTACGTTCAAAAAAGTGAAAACTATCCATCTTCGGCCTGCGGTTAGTTTGTTTCCATCATCTTAAAACGAGCCGTGTATGTCAAAGACCGAAGCTGAACTCATCCAGTTACGTGCTGAGAATAGCTTGCTGAAGGCCTTGCTTGCACAACACGGTATCGCGGTGCCGCAACCATCAAATTCCGACATTAGCTCCGTTGGCGATTCCGCGCTGCAACCCAATGCCAATGAGTTGTCACCCAATGCGAAGGTCAAACTCTTCCGACGACTCTTTCGCGGGAGGGAGGATATCTATCCAGTTCGCTGGATAAGCAAGACGACGGGAAAGCATGGGTATTCGCCCCTCTGCGCCAACAAATGGCGACCGGGCATTTGCAAATTGCCGACCATAAAATGTAGCGAGTGCAGTCATAGCCTTTATGCGCCCGTTACCGACAGCATCATTCGCCAGCATCTCAGGGGCGAGATCACCGCCGGCGTGTATCCACTTCTTATCGACAACCGATGCTATTTTCTCGCCATCGATTTTGATGAAGCGGATTGGCGCGAAGACGCCCGTGCGGTCCTGCAAACCTGTCTCGACAATGATCTCCCCGCAGCATTGGAAATCTCGCGCTCTGGCTCGGGTGCACATCTTTGGCTATTTTTTGCGAACGCGACGCCGGCAAGGGATGCGCGGCGGCTAGGGGCGGCGCTGATCAGCGCGACCTGCGCCCGCACTAGGCAGTTGGCCCTTAAATCGTACGACCGCCTGTTCCCGAATCAGGACAGCATGCCGAAAGGCGGGTTTGGCAACCTGATCGCCTTACCGTTACAAAAGGAGCCCCGTGAACTTGGACGCAGCGTCTTTGTCGACGCGAACTTGCAGCAGCTCCCCGACCAGTGGGCGTTCCTGGAAAACATCAAGCCACTTCCGCAAAGCCGTATCGAAACTGCGTTGACCAAACTGGTTGGAGACCGCCATCCGCTCGACATCGCTTATGCCGAGGTGCCGGAAGAGAATGCTGACGCCCCATGGGTACGACCGGCCAAGCCTGATGTCAAACTCAACGGTATCATGCCGAAAGCGGTTAAGGCGACAATCGCCTCCCAATTGTTCATCGAGAAGGCCGGCTTGCCGCAACCCTTGATGAACCGGCTAATACGGATTGCGGCGTTCCAAAATCCGGACTTCTACAAACTTCAGGCCACGCTCAGGTCCACATGGAATACCCCCCGGATCATCAGCCGCGCAGAAAACCACGAAAAATTTCTGTCGTTGCCGCGAGGTTGCCTGACCGATGTCGAGGCATTGCTTGCCGTAAATCAAATTGAGCTCCGTTTAGACGACGCGCGTTCGATGGGGCAACGAATGAACGCGACGTTAAACGGCGTGCTGCGCCCGGATCAGCAGGAAGCACTCGAAGCTGTCACAAAACATGATTTCGGCATGCTCATTGCACCCACCGCATTTGGAAAGACGGTCACCGCAGCGGCCGTTATCGCTAAAAGAAAGGTCAGTACCTTGGTGATTGTCCACCGCGCCGACCTGATGCGGCAATGGCAGGAGCGGCTTGGCAGTTTCGTCGAACTGGACGAGCAAAAAATTGGCCTGATCGGTGCCGGGAAAAAGAAACCCACCGGCATGCTCGATATTGCAGTCATTCAAAGCCTGGCGCGTCGCGACGATCTTCCTGAATTGTTCAGCCAATACGGGCAGGTGATCATTGACGAGGCACATCATCTAACCGCAGAAACATTCGAAGCGGTCTTGAAGCAAGCTACTGCCCGCTTCGTCCTCGGGCTCAGCGCTACTCCCGTTCGCAGCAACGGGCACCACCCGATCATCTTTATGCAGTCGGGTCCCGTCAGGCATATCGCCAAGCGCCCGGCACACGTCCCGGATCAGCTGACGGTCCGGATTCGCCATCTTCCGACCCCGCCCATTCCGCCACACGCCAGCATTCAAGAGGTCATCCGGCTGCTGGCTGAGGACGATGATCGAAACGCACGTATCGTCTCCGACGCGACCAATGCCTTGAAGAACGGGCGGAAGGTGCTGTTGCTTACCAAAAGGACAGAACACCTTGACCTGTTGCACACGCAATTGGCAAATGTCGAGTACCCTTGCTTCATGCTGCACGGCCGCATGAAGGTAAAGGAACGCCAGGCGATCATCAAGGCCTTGGCGCAGTTGCCGGTGGACGCCCCGCACATACTGTTGGCCAGCGCCCAACTGGTCGGCGAGGGTTTCGATCATGCGCCGTTGGACACTCTGATCCTGACCCTGCCGATCTCATGGTCAGGGACGCTGCAGCAATACGCCGGCCGTCTTCATCGTGACCACGCAAACAAGAGCGACATCTTGATTTATGACTACGTTGAACTGGACCATCCGCAACTCTACAGGATGTGGGAAAAGCGACAACGGGGTTACCGAGCGATGGGTTATCATGTTGATTCCAATCAACAGCAATTTCGCCTTGAATCCCTATGCCCAAAACCATCCGCGCGGATCTAAGCAGATCTAAGCAGATCTGCCTTCTAGGGGATTAGTTTAGGCAATAGAGTGTTGATCTATGAAAAAAATTAGCGAGCGTCAAAAACTGCTCGTAACAGATCTCATTGCCGAAAAGGGTCTGAACAGGTACGTCACCAATATCGCGAAAAGCGAACTCTCTGATCAAGACGTTGTGGACTATTACCATGATCTCTGGCACACACATGTTGAGCAGGTTCGCAAACAGCTGTTGAAAGTTCACGAGGCTCATCTCCTCGATGAGCGCACCGGCAAGACTCATGTCATGCAAATGAATGCGCGAGAATTAGCGAACCCGTTATTGATTGATCTGCTGGAACCATTTTTTACGCACTAAATGGCAGAAGTCAGGAAAAGATCGTGGTCGAGGGGTCCCGTGGCCAATGGCGCGGCAGTCTGCAAGACGAAGACGTGGTGACACATTGAACGTGTTATCTGCAATTATTAATGGCCGGGCAGTGAGTGTTGGTGAAATGCGCTCGATGATTGACGTGGATAGCACTGGGTGCTAGACTTCTTCATGCCTACTAAAGCAAAGTCGAGAGCGTTCAAGACAAAGAAGTTCAGTAAAAACGCCAAAAACGCACAAATTTCGGATGCCGACTTGTGCGAAGCTATTCAGGAAGTCATGGCTGGGCAGGCGGTTGACTTGGGCGGCGGAGTCTATAAGAAGAAGCTCAACAAGAACCAGAATCGCTCAATCATCCTCGCCAAGGGTGGTCAGTATTGGATTTATGAATATCTGTTTGCAAAGAAGGATGGCGAGACAATATCGATGATGCCGAGTTGGTGATGTTCAGAACGCTTGCAAAGGGGTATGAAGGGTTGACGAGGTTTCAGTTGACGAAGTTGATTGAGGGAAAACTTCTTGTGGAGATTTGTCATGACGATGAAAAAAAAGTTTAAAACCGATGCCTTCGAGGCTATCTATGAATCTGCCCTGGCCTTGCACAGTGTGGGCGCCATTGACAAGGCAACAATGCGTGAATTCGATGAGACCTGCCTCGTCAAGACGCCTATTTACGAGGCGAAGCAAATCAAGAGAATCCGCGAAGAGGCCAAGGTCAGCCAGCCGATTTTTGCCATGTATCTGAATACGAGCGAATCAACGGTTCAAAAGTGGGAGGCAGGGACTAAAAAGCCCAGTGGTATGGCCCTCAAACTGCTGTATATAGTTCACAAGCATGGCTTGGCAGTGCTCGCTTAACCTGAATCTTTCCTCACTGATACCCCGGCATCATCCAGGAGCTATGAGGGTTGGTTTGAAACGGGTCGCCTCTGTACCACCAATAACGATGTCCAACTGTGTGTTCACCGAAATGCTATATACTAATGCTATATACATGGGAGTAAGTGATGACAATATTTATTACCACTGTGTTTACCAACAATCGAAGCCAGGCTGTCAGAATGCCTGCTGAAGCCCGTTTGCCTGACGAAGTGAAAAAGGTCATCGTACGTATTCGAGGTCGGGATCGGATCATTACACCGATTGAAAATACATGGGATAACTTTTTCTTAAATGGCCCCTTAGTATCTGATGACTTCATGAATGAGCGCGGAGTACAAAAACCAGTTGAGAGGGAAAGCTTGTAATGCTCAAGTATTTACTTGACACTAAGATTGTCAATTATGTTCTAAAGCGCAGACCTAAGGAGGTGCTGGAAATTTTTAATACGAACGCCAGTCGCATGGCGATTTCTAGCATTACCTTATCTGAGTTGATTTATGGCGCAGAAAAAAGTCTAAACATCGATAAAAATTTAGAGGCAATTGAAGAGTTTGTTAGCCATCTCGACGTGCTCCCCTATGAAGCCAAGGCATCACAACACTATGGTCAAATCAAAGCAGCCCTAGAGAAGAAGGGTGAAATCATTGGTGAGAATGATATTCATATTGCAGCTCATGCCATTAGCCAGGGTCTCATATTAGTAACCAACAATTTGCGAGAGTTTAAAAGGGTTCCAAATTTAGCGCTTGAAAATTGGATATTGTAATTAGGGGTAATGTTATGGCTTGCTGGTATTCAATCTCAGCATCAGTGTCATCGGATGCAACGGCGACGACTGAAAACCATAGCGCTCGTAGAACGCCTTGGCTTGGTTGTGAAGCGCATGAACCAGCAATGCTCGGACACCGGCGTTCTGAGACACCACAACTGCCCGATTAACGGCGTCTTGCAGGAGGGATGCGCCAAGCTTTCGACCCTGTACTCGATGATCAACCGCCAGTCGAGCCAGCACCATCACCGGAACTGGATCAGGCATATTCCTGCGCACCGAGCTGGTTGCCATCTGGTGCGAGGCAGCGCCTGCGGCCATGGCGTAGTAGCCGTAAACAAGGCTATCTTGGTCTGTCACGACAAACGTGCGGCTGGCACCGCTCATTTGGTTGGTCATTGCGCGGCGCTTGAGCCACTCGTCGAGAACGGCCTCGCCGCACTCAAATTCGTCCAAAATGTGGATGGCCGCGAGCGGCTGAGGTGCGTTGAGTTTCAAGTTCATGCCTTGACTGTGGCCCACGGAGCTGCCACGGACATGAGGCGCTCAAGCCCTGGATTATGGCTGGGCGGGGCGTCGAGCATTGCCGTGAACTGCTGGAACTTTTCGGTATTTAGGCTGAAGAACACTTGGTCAAGTACTACCGCCTGCGCTTTGTCGCAGGCGGCCTCGAGCATGAAGTCTGAACGGTTCTTGCCCAGCAAAGTTGCAGCGTGATCAATCAAGTCTCGCTGCTCGGGCAGTGCTCGTAGATTAATAGCGGCGTCGCGCATGGTTTTCTCCTTTGATTGAATACACAATAGATATACGAATAATAGCCGAGCGTGTAGCTGTTGTCAATACGCGACACGCTTTGTTCCGCATTCAATCCAGCATTGAGGAGGTCTTTCAATATCTGGTTAAGGGACCGCCGGGGAATTTGAGAGCTTTTTTCGAGGGTGCCTGACTGCACGGATGAACTTGCGGCAAGTACCAGGGCAAGCACGGCTTCATGGCAAGCTGGAGCCCACCTGAGACGGCTGCGTGATAATCGATGGCGTCGCCGTGCGTGTTCTTTTCTGCAAAAAACACACTCTTGTGGTCGGCAACGGCGCGTGTAAGAGCTTTGTCCAAGATGGCGGCGAAGCCGGCAGCAACCTATCTCGTCACGTCGTGCAGGCGTTCGGCGGTGGGGAGTTGGAAGAATTCAACCATAGGCCACCAGGGCGCTGACCTCTTGGGCCATCCACGTCGGCAGGCGCGACCGCGCCGAAGCGACTTCTTTCAGTTCGGACGGTGGCAGTTTGGCGCGCAGCTTCTGGATCGCTTCCCCGGCTTTTTCCGGGCCAAGCCAAGCTAGTGCCCGCACTACCTCGCCCGCAGCCCGCCCAGGAAAAATCAGTTGCCAAATTGGCACGTGTCGGAACTCGACCATCTGAGCGCCCAATTGTAAGCGGCGGCTGGGGCCGGACGTGAGATAGACCGCTCGCAGTGGGATCTGCGTGGTCAGGCCCAGCGCGTTGGCGGCAGCGGCGCCGTGCGACACGATAGTCTCGCCACGCTGCTTTGCCAAGCCGTCGACCATCTTGACGGCCGACGGCGCGCGGGTGCCGAAGCGGCTTTCGATGGGCAATACATAGATGCCGCGGCCGGCACGCAATTGGGTGCCACGCTGCACCAGGCGGGACAGCACTTGATCCACGGCTGCACGATTGCCTAAATGCAGCAGCTCTTTGGCGACCAAAGGTGTGCCCTCCGGCGCTCCGGCGGCGTGCTCCAAGACTTGTTTGGCGAGGGTCTGCATGGCAATATCTCCTGACTGGTAAAAGTAGGACATGATTTCTGACACTTTTCAAGTCCTAAAGCTCTGGAGTGCAAAGTCGATCAAAGGCCTATGAGCTTGAAGCTGAATGCTTTTTCGACATTCTGGACTGCAGTCACCAATTGGCCCACACCCGATGATGAGGCAATGGCGCAAGGGGTCTTGAGGGAAGGCTAGCCGTGAGCGATCAGCTCAACCAAGGATTAACGATCTCAACACCGGCCTGCGCAAAATCCCGAACATTGCGTGTCACCAGTTTGCAGTCGTTCGCTCGCGCAGTCGCTGCAATGATCGAGTCAAATGCTGCCATGTGTTTGCCGTTGGCTTCAGCTTGTACCGTCATCTGCGACCAAGCTCGAGCCACGGTTTAACTCACCCCAAGTCATGGCGCTGGTGTAAAGCTCATGCGGTTTGCGTTTCTCAAACCAGTCAATAACATTGTTGTCGCGCTTGGTCTTAACTAGTTCAGACAGTACACAGAAGCTTAGACCGAACTCGATCGATGGTGTGACTTGGTCGGCTCAGCGTCTCGTCTAAGAGAGCCTTTCCCGATTTGGTAGCAACAGATCCATTGGGCGATGATCGGCTGTTACAGGCTGTCAATTTGCGCTGCACCCCCGTAGTGTTTACGATCTACTATGAGCAGATAAAGTGGTTAAATGAGTGGACGAGATTTTGGCTGTTGATTCTTTAATGTGCAAGCATGGAAATAAAGTGTGACGACTCCCATGGAAGTTTCTGTAATTGTCCCTACGTATAACAGAGCGCATCGTCTTGCCCGTTGTCTTGATTCAATTCCATGGCGAGTACATGAAAATTTGGAAGTCGTGGTCGTCGATGATGGCTCTACAGATGACACGTCTAGGGTTCTCAATGCCTTTATTGACTTGGGGGCTCCTCTTCGGGTAGTGAAACTAAATATAAATCGGGGCGTTGGAGCAGCTCGGGCTGCTGGTCTTTCTAATTCAGCTGGGGCTGTTGTGATGTGGCTAGACTCAGATGACGTGTGGCTGCCAGGTGCGTTCGAGACAATGTTAAATGAGCTCAACGCCACAGATCGAGGCGCAGTGGTTCAGGGGCAGCTTTATCATCGCATGGAGCACGGGCTGGCGTGGCCTGACTGGGTACTTGAGCCTATGAAGGATGTGCCCATCTTTTGGACGCAATTTGGTGCCATGGCGATGGCAAGAGATATATTTGAGAAGTATCCTATCAAAGAATCTCTTAGGTTGGCGGAGGATTGCGAATGGGAGTTGCGAGTACAACGCAGTGGCATTCAGATTCGGCGGTTTTTAAAGCCAGTATTAGTGCGTTGGATTGGTGCCGATAACTTGTGTCATGATCGGGTTCAGGCTGATGAATATCTCCAGCCAGTGCTGCTGGGTCACGCCCGGGAGCTTGTTAAAACAAAACGTACTCGAGATGGGTAGCTATAGTTCGAGACTCTGAGCCGTTACGATCATTATGATCATGGTATTTGCCTGCAAGCTCAACCGTTAGCTTAATTACGCCGCACACTGATTTGAATAGGTTTTATATAAAAAATGCTTAGAAGACCGTGGTACGAATCTGCTGTAGTATCTAACTCAATTAAAGAATTTGGGTGAGTCTTTTTGGGCTCTACAATGGATTTTCCATCAATCTTAACTAACTTTTGCCGTCGGATGTCTTTTTGTTTGATATCTTAGCGATTGCCGCAGAACTCGGTGAGGCTTTATGTATGCTTGAAATTAGTTACCGTTTAAATTCCCCGTCATGCATTGCCGAAGCCGTTGATGATGATTTGATCGTTATCAACCTTGCTACTGGACGTTACTACAACATGCGGCATGAGACCGTGGCCTGCTGGCAAGCGCTTATCCAAGGTATCACTCCTGCTGCGCTGCTCGATGGTAATACTTGGGAGGGTATGCAGGTTACGTGCTTTAAAGACTTTGTGACGTACCTTGTTGATGAGCAATTACTGGTACAGCAACAATCACTGCCGGATAATGCCTTGGCACCAAATATCGAACTTGGCATAAGCAATGAGCCATTTTTGATCGATGTTTTTACCGACATGGAAGAAATGCTGTTGTTAGATCCGATACATGATGCGAGCACCGATGCGGGCTGGCCACACAAAGCCTGATGTTGTTTTCCAAGCGGGTGGTGAGCCAAGTGTTGATTCAACTGGTAAGCCCAGTCGCTTTGACGAGTTGGCTGTCTATTTGCTAGGTCGTGCTCGTCTCGACGCATTTGAAGGTCAAGCGTTTCAGTTTGGTCCGTTACGTATCACCTTGTTAATCGCGCCCGAGTGTACTAGTTTAGCAATGGGCACCGCATTCAGTGTTGGCGCGCTTACATCACCCGCGTTAGATCATTTTGATGATTTTTCAAATCTACCTTTACAAACTAGTTCATTAAGGGATGTGCCTTCGGAATTGACCCTGGGCTTCACAATTTACGTCCTTGAACAGTCTGATGTTCTCTTTGATAAATATCTGCAGCCCCTTTTAAAGGGGAAACCTACATCGCTGCAGCAACTCTCGGGTTCTGAATATGACCAACAATTTATAGTCAAAGTTGATGGTCAACAGTTAATTAAGGTGTTTGACTTAAAAAATAGGGTTGGTCTTTTTGCCTACTCAAGACCAGAGCTCCTGCCCCCCGGGGAAATCTTCTGCCCGTTTAAAGATTTTATTCACCTGTTTGCACTCAGTCAATCATGTGTGTTGATGCACGGTGCATCTCTGGCAACACCCGAAGCACCCGATCAAGGCACCCTGATCTTGGGTCCAGGTGGTTCAGGCAAGTCAACGCTCACAGCTTATGCCATAGAGAGGGGCATGCTGACTAATGGTGATGACTATGTGTTACTCGATATGCGTGAAGACAAGCCCAAATGTTGGTCGGTTTACCGAACCCTTAAACTTCATCCAACTAGCCCTGTATTGCGGGATAGCAGTTCTAGCAATAACTACAAGGCCGCATCTTGGCAGATCTGGCGCACCGACCAGTTGACCGGGAAATTAGTGATGTTAGACAAGCCTTATGAACTCGGCGGCACGATGTTGTTACAAACAACGTTGTCTTCAATATTAGGTGTGTCGTTGGTCCAATCTACCGAGGTGTACAACCCGAAGGCTAATTCAATCCTGTCTGACCCACATCGGCATCCGTACCTGCATAGTTGCATGAGCACCATTCAACAAATCCCTTTTCGAGTGGATGCCACACTGAAGTTATCAAAGAAGTTGCATCAGGCTATTCCGTATCGAACCCATAAGATCAAGCCTGGAATCGAGGGATTGCAACAGGCACTGCTGGCTGTCCAAGGCGGATACGTATGAATGATGGTCTGTCGGTTGTTTTGCCACTCTATAACGGCGCTGCTTTTGTGCAAGCAGCGATTCAAAGTATTGTCGAGCAGCAAAAACTTCCACCAAAATGGGAAATCATCGTGGTCGATGATGGGTCGGCAGACAATGGTGTAAAGATTTGCCAGAAACTTGCTGGTCTATACCCGCAAATCAGAGTCGAGCAGCACCCAGAGAATCGAGGTGTGGCTGCTGCTCGTAATCGAGGTGCAGCGTTAGCAAGATATGAGTATCTTGGTTTTGTCGATCAGGACGATCGTTGGATGCCAGATAAGTGGCGCGTTCAATTTCAAGTCTTGCGTGAGTCAAATGCTGATTATGTGCTCGGGTACCAACAGTTTGAACTGCAAAACCCACTCAACCCGCCGAATTGGTTTAGGCAGGAATGGGCAAAGCAACCACAGAAGGCTTTTGTATTTGGAGGCTTACTACTGCAACGGACAGTTTTCCTGAGTGTTGGCATACTGCAAGAGTCGCTTAAGTTCGGCTGGGATGACGTGGATTGGTTTAACCGAGCGCGGGAATCTGGTTTGATAGAAACCATTATTGAGCACGTGGTTCTTCACCGCAACGTACACGACCGCAACGCTTCCGCGCGCACTAAGCAGTCCCACCCAGAGCTTTTGCGCCTTATCCGTGCCAAGTTAGCACGCCAAGCATGAAGCACAGCGTCATCATCCCAGCCTACAACGCCGCTGCTTACATCGAGCAAAGCGTAGGTTCTACACTTTCTCAGCTCAGTGCTACTGATGAGATCATCATCGTTGACGATGGTTCAACAGATGAGACTGTCGATAGAGTTGCCGGTATCTCTGATGCTCGAATTCTGTTTCTGCGCCAGCCGAGTAACCGTGGTGTTGCGGCAGCTCGTAATCGATGCTTGGAGGCGGTCACTGGCGATTATGTGCACTTTCTAGATCACGATGATCTTTGGTCTGCAGGCAGAATGGAAATCCTGATGTCTACTATCGAAGCTCGACAACCGGATATTATCTCGGGCTGGGCTGAGCATTTTTATTGCGACAGTCTGAGCCAAGAACAAAAGGCAAAATACCACTTGCCCAAGCCGCAGGCTGCCGCTTTGCCTGGTTCTGTTGTTATACGCCGTACGTTGCTAGAGCAGGTCGGTAAATTTGACTCCCTTTTGTCCTCGGGCGAGTTTATTGACTTCATCTCTCGTGCCATGATGTTCGCGCCAACATGGGTCAAGATAGATCACGTGCTTTTTTTAAGGCGCATCCATGGCCGTAATCACACACTGACTGACACCACATCTGAAACCTCTTACATCGAGTTGATTCGTCGCCATTTGGCTAGGCGAGGTGTAACTGGTCGTCCAATGACTAGGAGTTAATTGTCATGAGTTTAGTTTTTGGTCATGCCAATCCAGCGTTACAGACAGTTTTGCTGGAGCTGTGCTTCAGTGATAAAGCTGATAAGCCCGCATTCAGGCAGCCTCGTTTTAAAAAACTGGATCAAGCACTGATTGATGATGTGCTGTCTGCTGAGCAACTCAGGGTTTTACCTCTGTTGTACCGCTCGGTTCCCATGGAAGTCATGAGCACGGCGTCGATCAATAAGGTTGTTGGGATGTACAAACACACCTTCTGCCGCAATCATTTAATGCTGCATCGGCTTGGTCAAGTGCAAGCCGTATTTGATCGGGCTGGATTTGCCCCAATGATTGGCCTTAAAGGTCTTCCTTCAATTGCCTATGTAAACGAAGGCCTGGGTGCACGCCCCATGACAGATGTGGACGTGTTGATTCCTAATCTCCATCTGCGCCCTGTTCAGGCACTTACGATCTTAAATAGCCTTGGTTATCAGATTAAGAGTTCTGATTTTCGTTCTGTGACCATGCTCTCGCCTGAGAACCTAGAAATAGATACTCATTGGTATGTGCACGACTGGGCGCTAGGCCAAGATTTGGTCGACATCATCGTCAAACATGCAGTGCCGCAAACATTTGCTTCACAGACGTTTCTTGTTCCCTGCGTTGAGCATCATCTGGCGCATATCATTGCCCACGGCGTACTGACTAAAACGCTGACCTATGACGCGCGATGGGTGTTCGATACTGTTGCCGTTCTTAAACGAACTGAGCGTATGGATATCGATCGATTCGCGGAGTGTGCAAACCGTGTCGCAGCACCGCAGCGAATTCGGGATGCGCTGTTGGCGCTCGCAAATGAGCTTCCCGACAGCATCACATTGGATCGGACGCAATTACGGTGTCTACACGATGCTGTGAACACCAACTCCAAGATCGTTTCTTGGCTTTATGAGCAGACCCCCACACCGAACCTGCCGCCAGAGCAACTGCGGGGTACGCCGCGTATGGATCGTATCAAAGGCATGCTGATCGCTTGGTTCTGGATGCCTAGATACTTGCGCAAGCGTGAA
Organism: Bordetella parapertussis; assembly: GCA_945897365.1. GTDB lineage: Bacteria > Pseudomonadota > Gammaproteobacteria > Burkholderiales > Burkholderiaceae_B > Zwartia > Zwartia parapertussis_A. The sequence goes on from CAMDFD010000012.1 coordinate 108,975, forward strand.
GGCTTGTCATTTTTTTCGTATTGGCGATGGATTGATAAGTTTCCGCCAGTCAGCCATCGACAGGCTGCCTGGAATTGCGTTAAGAAACTTTTGTTGCGCGGACCGAAGTTTTTGTACCAAGTCGTTGCGCAGAAGTGAAAATTTTGTGATGCTACCTCGCCGACGCAACCATGATTGAGGATCCGACCAAGATAAACAAAGTCAAGCAGGCCATCAATATCGATGATGGGTTTGGTGCAGATCTGGGTGTGCTGTGGCAGGCAATCGGCAGACCCTGGCGCAGACGGTTCTGGGGGCTGATGGCTTTGTCACTTTTGGCATCTGTCAGTGAGGTGCTGTCGATTGGATCACTACTGCCATTTTTGGTCGTCCTGACTGACCCACAAGCGATGGGTCACGGGCCAGTGGTGGGGCAGTGGCTACAGCCCTTGGAGCTGGGTTCAGTTCAGCCATCCGTGTTTGTTATCTCGCTGCTAGGCATGATATTTGGCGCCATGGTGCTCATGGCTTCGCTGGTTCGATGGTGGCTGTCTGCAAGTTGTTCACGCTACGCCTATCAAGTGGGGGGTGCCATTGGGCAAGATATTTTTAAGCGTATTTTGTTGCAACCGTATTCTTTTCACTTGACCAAGAACTCGAGTGAAATCATTGATGTGATTGCGAACCGGGTGCAGATGGTGGTGATCTCGGTGTTGATGACAGGCTTGCAAATGTTGACTAGTCTGGTCATGGTTTTAGCGATTGCGGGCGTACTACTATGGCTTAATCCGCTGTTGGCGAGCACGGCACTGATTGGGTTTGGCCTTGTGTATCTCCTCATTTACCGGGGCTGTCGCCAGCGGCTGAAAGCCAATAGTGCACGTATGTCTCAAGTCAGTGCCAAGCGTTATCAATTGCTGCAAGAGGGCGTTGGTGGCATTCGCGATATTTATATTGATGGTACGCAGGACTATTTCGTCAATGCATTTCGGCAAGTAGACGATGCGTTTAGAAATGCCCAAAGCCATAACGCCGTCATCACTACCAGCCCGAGATACCTTGTCGAAGGCCTGGGTACACTGCTGCTCGCTGCGCTTGCCGTGTTTTATGCGACACAGACTATAGGCTCAGCGGCGGGTGCTGCGGCATTTACAAGCCTTGTGCCCATGTTGGGTGTTTTGGTGTTGTCAGCCCAGCGAATGTTGCCCATGATGCAGCAGATCTATGCAGGCTGGACCAGCATACGGGGCATGACGCATACTTTGCACATGGTGGGTCAGTGGTTGCAATTGGAAGTGCCAGACGCTTCGGCCTCGAAATCAATTCGACGCGTTGAATCTGATCCATCGAACGCAGTGGTATTTGAAAATACGGTTGAATTGATCGATGTTGGGTTTGCTTACCAGGCTGGTATGCCCAATGTGTTGAGACACCTGAACTTAAAAATTTTCAAAGGTCAGACTGTTGGTCTTTTTGGTACCTCGGGCACGGGCAAGAGCACATTGCTTGACCTACTGATGGGTTTGCTTGAGCCAAACGGTGGGCAGTTACTCGTTGACGGCAAACCTTGCCACGCTAGCCGTGATGATAGAGCAGCAGTTGCTTGGCGCCGCCAAATTGCGCATGTACCGCAACATATTTTTCTCTCAGACGCGTCGATTGCCAGCAATATAGCGTTCGGTGTTTCACCTGAAGCCATTGATCATGATCGCATCGCGCAGGTCATGAGTCTGGCGCAGTTGTCTGAGTTCATAGGTTCGTTGCCACAAGGTGCTGATACCTTGGTGGGTGAGCATGGTGTCAGGCTTTCAGGCGGCCAACGTCAGCGTATTGGTATTGCACGTGCCTTATACAAAAGAGCCAGCCTACTGGTACTTGATGAGGCCACCAGCGCGTTAGACCCAGCAACGGAAGAAGCCATCACGCAGTCACTGGCCAGACTTAAACCGGAACTTACGATCGTGATGGTTTCACACCGACCAAGTGCTTTAAAACATTGCGATGTGATTTATCGGGTTGAGCAGGGTAGGTTGGTGCGTAAACTCGCGTCCTTCAATTCAGGAATGTCAGCGAATGGAGAAACCTGTTAATTTTGCGGAGGCTGGTTGGTTAAAGCATAGACTTCGCTTTCAAGAGTCTCACTTGTTTTTGTCTGCACTAGTTCATGGCAGCCTCGTCAGGTGGCATGCAGCCGATTAAAATAGAAGGCGTCCGTATTGAGTCATGCAACCCACTCCAGGTTAAGTATGGCATAGCCGCGTTGCCATTAGAGTCTTGGTGACCGGCGGAGCGGGCTTTACGGGTCCTGTCAATACGGGTAACCTAGGCGAGTTCATAATGCTGCAACTGGCTGAAATGATTCTGCGTTTGTCCAATAGCAAATCCAAATTGTTCTTTGCACCACTGCCATCGGATGACCCAAAACAGTCCCAACCCGACATCACCTTAGCCAAAGCCAAGCTTGGCTGGGAGCCAAAGGTAGATCTTGAAGATGGCCTAAAGGTGACAATAAATTTTTTTAAAAATAGTTTGTAATGAAGAAAAATAAAATTGCATTCAATTTTTTTATACTACTCATTGTTATAGCGGGGATTCATGAGTACTACAAAATTGGCGAATCACTGATTAACTGCACTATGTCAAAAAGCTTTATTCATGGATCGCCTTTTGCTAAAAAGGCCGGGGAAAATGACTCATTGCCGCCAGAGGTTATATCTGCAAAAAAGCTAATCGAAAGGTACTCAGTTGATGTTTTCGCATTAGGGCCTGAATTCTATTCAGATCCGTACTTACTTCAGCGAGTTACTGAGTTTGCATATCCGTCCAAAATTGGAGACTCTCAGATTATTTTGTATTTAAAGAATTCGCCTAAAAAGATAGGGTGCTCAAAAATAGATGAGGATGGCGTGGTCAATTTATATGAGTGTAAGTAAAAATATCGATCAAGGTTCTCTGATTCCGTCCATAGTCTTGAGCGGGACCATTTTGGGATCTAGCATGACATGGGCCATAGGCCGCCCTAGTCAATGGGTCGCCATCCTAGCTTTTGCCATCATGACTGCCACCATCCTATTTGTGTTGAGGAAGGCATCTAGAGAATTCCCGCTCATTTTATTTCTAGTTTTTGGCGTCATTTTTACGCTAGGAGTAGGCTCTCCAGCGTGGGATGCTCGCTCAATATGGCTATTTCACGCAAAGCGAATCTTTATTGATGGTTCGCTGTACGCTCAATTAGATAACTATGCTGTTTGGAGTCACAATGATTATCCAGCTCTGTTTGGCGCACTTGCAGCCCTATTAGGCCAGGCAGTTGGGCACTGGAATGAGGTTTTTCCAAAAGCGGCTGTTCTTTTCCTACTTATTCCGCCCTTGCTAATTTGTTCTAGAATTTTAGGAAGAATGCTGATGACTTTCTTTCTGCTGGGAATCGCGGTGATATGTAAATCATATCTTTTTAATGGCTATATGGACGCGCTCCTAGCAATTTATGGCTGTGCAATTTTATTGTTAATTATTGATTCTAAAGGTGATAAGCGGCAGGGAAGTCAGAGTACCATTCTTACTGCGATCACTTATACCTTATTTTTTTTAATACTTCTGTTACTAAAAAACGAAGGACTTGTCATCGCGCTGATATTAATTGCCGTGATGTTCATAAATACAGAAGATAAAAGAATTAGTCTAATCATTGCACTGGTATCGCTAACTGCTTATTTCGTCTTATGGAAATGGCCTGTCTTGCAGGCCAATATAAATAATGATCTTGCAACAACAGGAATAATCAAGCGCATTCTTAAACGCTTAACGTCTTGGGATGAGCTGTCTAGAATATTGTTTGTATTTTTAAAAGTTAGCGGCATCTATTTCGCACTTTATACCTCCTTTCTATTGCTAAAAAGGAAGGCTTGGCGAAGTCAGAAAGCAATTATCCAGTTTGTTGGGGTGTATGGGGTCATACTATTTCTTGTCTATTTAGCCACACCGCATGGCCTAGATTGGCATTTATCAAAGAGTGCTCGACGTACTTTGATACCATTAAATGTAATTATGTTGGGTGGTTTGTTGTACTCATTTCGCACGGTCAGTATTCAACCGGTGCCAACAGAATAGAGTTTAAACGGGGCGATTTCCATTATTTTATGCTGCACTGCGAGATGGTTAATGGGTCAATGTTGGCAAAACTTGCTCTTAGAACAGGTGTAAGTTCTAGTTAAAATTCTTCTTTGAAAAAATCGTTTACCTCGCTGTTGCTGTGGGTTGACCCATGAGAGATGTCAAGCAGTTGTAAGGGGGATTGCTGGGATGTACTGCCGCTAAAGTCAGCAGTATCCTTCGGTAGGATTGCAGAAAGGTTTCACACTTCTTGTAAATGTTTTTTATTTAGGCATACAGTGAAAAAACTTCTCGTTATTTTATTCCTCCTATTTACAAATGTAGCGTGGGCACAAGATCAAGTGCTTATAGATCGACTCAAGCAAGGCGGTCTGAACATTTTTTTTAGACATGCCATCACCCCTGGTAGTGATTCATCTAAGTTTAATCCGCCAAGCGAACGTCCTAAAGATTGCTCTTCTGGATCACGTCAACTGAATGATGAGGGAAGAGAACAAAGTAGACGTATTGGTCAGAGAATAAAAGAACTCGACATCCCAATTGGAGAGGTTTATTCAAGTGGTTTTTGTCGATGCGAAGAAACGGCAAAGTTGGCATTTGATAGATTTACGACTGTTGAATGGTTGTTGGTTCAACCAGGAGTATTTCAATCGAAACTAGACAGAGAGCTCAGTTCAGTCCCCAGTAGCGGATTTTTTACAAAAACTCCAACTAGGAAAAATAATGTATTCGTAGGTCACGCGGTCACGTTCTTGCCTGGGACTCTAAGCAAAGAGTTGTCCTTAGTTAGATTGCTGGCTGAGGGTGAAGCACTCATTATTGAGCCTGGTAATCCCCCTAGGAAATTAGGAAGAGTCAAGTTCTTTTAAGATTTATTGTGTGCACAAATGTTTCGCATGCTCAAGTCAATGAATGAAATTATCGAGAACTCAATTGCGTAAAAATTTTATCTTAATTTTTTTAATGCTTTTTCTATCGTCAAGTCTGTCACTCGCAAATGAAGCGACTGTTTCTGCATTTTCTCAAGCTACTGGCTTTAACGCGGAAGTTAGCCACAGATATCGATTGAAACCCATTGGTCCAGTGCGTGAACTTACCCGTGGCAACCTGACTTCTGACCAACAGCGCGTAGCGGATCAAGCGCAACAGTTGGCTCAAAATACCAGCTTATTAAGCATCGTATTAGTTGAGCGTGGGAATATTATTTATGAGCAATACAACCGACCTGCAGCTGCAGATCGTTGGTTTATGAGTTGGTCAATGAGCAAAAGCCTGACCGCTTACACTTTAGGCACAGCTCTTTGTAAAGGAAACATTGACAGCATTGACCGAGTGGCTGCTGAACTTAGTCCAGAGCTCAATGGAACTGTGTATGCCGAAGCAACTGTTCGCGATATATTGAAAATGGCCAGTGGCGCTCCAAAAGCAATTAGAGTCGGTGAGTCTCACAACGACGGTTGGATGCGCATGGCGTATCAAGTGTATACAGGTCAAGAATATGTAAGAGATTATGGTGTGCGAGGCAAAGGATTTTTTGGACCTATTAAGAGCGGACAATCCTTCAGTTATCTAGGAATTGATACCTTGGCATTGGAAAGTGTCGTAGAAGCTCGGGGTGGGTTCATTAAACAATTTGAAGCAAATATTTGGAGCAAAGTTGGGTCTGAAAGAGGTGCCAGTTGGCTGCTTGACAAGAATGGTCGAGCGATAGCGCAGGCTGGTTTTACGGCACATGCTAGGGATTGGGCCAGACTGGCCATGTGGACCATAGATCAACTTAAAGGTCATGATGCATGCATGAGAGATTTTATGCGCGCAGCGACCAGTTCACAGATTTCGAACAACACAAATTTAGCCCCTAATTTTAAGAGCTATGGCTACCAAACATTTATTGGTAACTTTAGCGCTGCTGAAAGTTATTGGTGGGTGGGATACGGTGGACAACGTGTTGGCGTTGATCCAAAATCTGAACGCATCATCGTGGTATCCAGTTGGCGTGAAGACTATATGGATCAGATCTACAATTTGTTTGGGCAATGGCAACGATACTGACTTTAAAGGATCTTTTTTTACAAAATTGCTTTGGCTTTGAAGAAGAAAAAATGACTAAGTTGGAATCAGTAGTGAAAATCATCTAGCCAGCCTCCCTGCGTACTAGGCGCAGTCGCAGTTAAAGTGAGTTTGTGCAAACCCTTTAACTGCCGGAGGCTGAAAATGAAATATAGCGGAATTGACCTGCATTCTAATAATAGCGTGGTCACTGTGATTGACGAAACCGACAAAGTTGTTGCTGAGAAGCGACTTCCAAACGATCTGACGAAGATTCTTGCGTTACTCGAACCGCATCGAGATGAACTTAGCGGTATCGTCGTTGAATCCACCTTTAATTGGTACTGGCTTGTTGATGGTTTGCAAGAAGCTGGCTACACCGTTCACTTGGCCAACACGACGGCAATTAAGAAGTACGACGGTATGCGTCCGGGGAACACATATTGCCCCTGAGTGATCTTTAAGTGAACATGTCTCCACTTAGAAATAGGTGGAGACATGTTCACTATGGACCATACAAGTCCACCCCCAGTGCGTACAAGACAACATTACAGCCGTGAATTCAAATCTAGGGTTGTGGCTGAGGCTCGTCAGCCTCATGTATCAATTGCTTCTGTTGCTCTGAGCCATGGATTGAATGCCAACCTGTTGCGCAGATGGATACAAGATGCTGATCCAAATTATGTTGGCAAGCATCGGCAAAGCCCGCAAAGTATTAATGGTACGGTTTCTTCAGGATCTGCGCCAGCGTTCTTGCCTGTTAACTTCCCTGCTGCACAGCTTACGCCTAAGTCCGCTGGGCAATGTATTGAGATCGAAGTTCAGAAGGGAAGCACGACGGTCAAGGTCAAATGGCCGCTGCAGGCAAGTCATTCTTGTTTGGCTTGGTTGCGAGAGATCTCTCAATGATACGGATTGACGCAGTGTGGATTGCAACCGAGCCGATGGATATGCGAGCAGGAACAGATACGGCTCTGGCACGCGTGGTGAAGGTCTTTGGTGCAGCATATCCCAATCACGCATATCTGTTTACCAATCGTCGAGCAACCCGAATGAAGGTACTCGTTCATGACGGGATTGGGATCTGGTTAGCCGCTCGACGTCTGCACCAAGGGCACTTTGTTTGGCCTAACTCTGAGACTGTCACCCAGTTAAAAATCACTCGTGTACAGTTCGATGCCTTGGTACTTGGACTGCCTTGGCATCGCCTCGGAGAGGCAGGAATCATCAAGGTCTTGTAGCACTTAGCAGTGATCTATTGAGCTTGAATTTTGCTCGACATTCAGCATAAAAATCAATTGGGGAATCCTATTATTACGGTATCGCTACGACTGTGAAATACTGTCTGCATGGTTACCACACAAACTCTCGAGCACATGAATCCGCAAGCACTGCGTGAGCTTGCGATGAGTTTGATGTTGCAAAATGAAGAGCATAGACAAGTCATCGCTGCGAGCCGTGTTGAAATTGATCAACACAAGAAAGAGCTTGTGTATCGTCAAACCAAGATCGATCAGCTCACGCACGAAATCGCAGTGACCAAGCGTTGGAAGTTTGGCCAACATAGCGAGCGACTGGATCCTGCGCAGGCAAGCTTGCTCGAAGAAACACTCGATGCCGATATCGCCGCCATGGAGTCAGAGATCGAGGCGCTTGCGACGCCTGAGCCTGTTGAGCGCGTGCGCCTTCAGCCTAAGCGCACCGCACTGCCTGCAAGCCTTCCCCGCATTGAATTCCGGCACGAGCCAGACTCCACACGCTGTCGCTGCGGCTGCCAGCTCAAGCGCATCGGTGAGGATGTGAGCGAGAAGCTCGATTACACACCAGGTGTGGCGACTGTTGAGCGACATATCCGAGGCAAATGGGCTTGTACCGATTGCAAGACACTGACACAAGCCCCTGTGCCCGCACAGATTATTGACAAAGGTATCGCTACCTCTGGGTTGCTGGCACAAGTGCTCGTATCCAAGTACGCAGATCACTTGCCGCTGTACAGACAAGAAAGCATCTTTGCTCGAGCAGGCGTGGACTTACCTCGCTCAACACTCGCCCAGTGGGTTGGCGTCTGTGGGGTGCGTCTACAACCATTAGTCGATGCACTTAAAGATATCGTGCTGACGCATCGGGTGCTGCATGCCGATGAGACGCCTGTGCAGATGCTCAAGCCAGGCAATAAGAAAACCCATCGTGCCTATATCTGGGCCTATGCCCCAGGCGTGCACGAGGACCTGAAAGCTGTGATCTACGACTTTGCGGAGGGCCGCTCCGGCCAAAATGCGCGCAACTTTGTAGGCAAGTGGCGCGGCAGCCTTGTTTGCGATGACTTTAGCGGCTATAAAGCCACGATCAATAATGGCGTGACCGAAGTGGGTTGCATGGCGCATGCGCGACGTAAATTCTTTGAACTGCATGTGGCCAATAAAAGTCAGATTGCGGAGTATGCCTTGGGTTTGATCGGTCGGCTCTATGACGTTGAGCGAGAAGCCAAGGCGTTGGACAACGATAAACGACAAGAATTACGACAATTGCGGGCGCGACCGATCGCGGATGCGCTCTTCGAATGGATGCGACTGCAGCGAATAAAAATCACTGATGGCTCGGCCACAGCGCGGGCGTTGGACTACACCTTGAAGCGATGGCAGGCGCTCACGCGCTACCTCGATGACGGTCAGTTGCCCATTGATAACAATTGGATTGAGAATCAGATCCGGCCCATTGCCATCGGACGCTCGAATTGGTTGTTCGCAGGCTCTTTGCGTGCAGGCAAACGCGCAGCTGCGGTCATGAGCTTGATCCAGTCTGCCAAGATGAACGGGCATGACCCCTATGCCTACATCAAAGATGTTCTGACTCGACTGCCGACGCAGAAAGCCAGCCAGATCGAAGAGTTGTTGCCACATCGCTGGCAGCCGGCAATCACAACCGCCTAGTCAGGCTCTCTGACAAGATGTGTTCCCCGGACGCATACGTACGACGGCCTTAAGCACAGTGGCGATGAAACTGATGCCAGACATTTAGCGCATTTGCTGCGACTCGGCATACTACCCACAGGAACCATCCTTGCGCCAGAGCAGCGGGCAGTCAGAGACCTTGCCAGAAAGCGCATGCAATTGATTCAGACCCGCACGACGCAGATTCTGAGTATTGAAACCATACTATCACGCACGACAGGCAAGCGCCTCACAAGTAACCAGGTAAAACGTCTGACAATCGCTGATCTTCCCGCACTAGGACTGCATGCTGATATCACTCTCTCTCTGCAAGCCCACGTGGCGATCATCGAAGTTCTCCAACTACAAATCGCTGAGTTGGAAAAGCGCCTGCAGAACAAGGTTGCCCAAGAAGATGACTTCAAGCGCCTCATGACTGTGCCCGGCATTGGTACCGTGTTAGCGACCATGATATATCTTGAGACAGGTCCGATTGACCGGTTTGCAGGTCCTGGAAACTATGCATCATATGCGCGATGCGTGAGCAGTGAGTACACCAGCAACGGCAAGAAGAAAGGCCAAGGTAACCCCAAGAATGGGAATAAATATCTGGCGTGGGCCTTTGTAGAGGCAGCCGTCTACTCGACACGTTTTTGCCCGCAAGCCAAGCGCTTTTACGAACGAAAGAAAGCAAAAGCAAATACCGCGCTAGCCGTCAAGGCATTGGCTCACAAATTAGCGCGTGCTTGCTATCACATATTGAAACAACGGGAGCCATTTCAAATGGATCGTTGTTTCGCATGATCAATGACGACGACTGGCGAAACCATTGTTGGGACTGGAATCAAACCACAACAGTTGTGAATGGATCGCCAGAGCGTCGTCGCCATTTTGCAGTAAATACGGATCGCCCGTCATGTGAACCACGTAAGGATTGGTGCCTGAGTATCGGTAACCACAGAACTGTGATAACTCCTTGGACGCATGGCGGCACCTATGTTCTTCTGGGGCGGCAACGCCGCTAGGGCTGTTGGCAAAGATTGTAGAGCCACAAGCTAGATCCAAATGGGTGTCTGGTGCGATTCGTCGCAACCAAGACTTGAAGAAACGGGCGTGATCAGATTGCTGTGAATGGGCAAGAAACTGTAAAAGATTGGCGACCAAGGTCGCCATGACTTGTTGTACTCACTTGACAAGAGCTGTCTAATGGGTGTCCCAACGTTTCTCATAGGAGATCAAGCTGATTTTGCTCGAAATCGATACTTGAATTTTCGTGGGGCGGGTTAAGTAGTTGATTTATTGGTGTTGTTTCAAACATAGTCAAACTCAGGATTTGTAAAATTTCGTGAAGACTGTTGGGCAGTTTCAAACGTTTTTTGAGTATCGCGATCAGCACGTAAGTGCAGACCGCGATCCAAATTTGCGTCTTGACTGCGTTCTCGCTGGTACCCAGAAAGGTCTTGATTCGAAGGTGTTGCTTGATCCATTTGAAGAACAACTCGACCTGCCATCGCTGTCGATAGAGTGCGGCAATCATCTCGGGGCTGAGCGCAAAGTTGTTGGTCAGAAAGGTCAAGCGTTTGCCATTCTCGTCTTTGGCTACAACGCGACGAATCACTTGCGGATACTC